>NZ_JAHUXH010000023.1 GCF_019219825.1 Streptomyces sp. TRM70350
ACCCCGCGAATCACGCATCAGCGTCGACAGCGTCTGCGCACCCATGTCGAACTTCATACCGAACCCGCCTCCCCCATCTCGTGTCCTGGTCGTCTCATCGTACGTAAATCATCTGTCATCTCTACCAACTCATCTCCACCAGTTACAGAGGCAGCACAAAGCCCTGACCAACACACATGACCAGCACATGGGTCAGCGCGCAGCGGACTGCGCCGCCGGGCCTTCGCGGCAGATCAGCAGGAGGGCTCGGTCGTCGTTGACGTCCTTCGCGACCGCCTCGATGAGGTGCCAGGCGGCGCCCTGGAAGCCGCCGACGACATAGCGGTCGGCCTCGCCGGTGAGGCGGTCGATGCCCTCGACGATGTCGCGGTCGGAGGTTTCCACCAGGCCATCCGTGAAGAGCATCAACACGTCACCAGGACGCAAAGAGCCCTTGACGGGGTCGAACTGGGCGCCGTCGTACACACCCAGCAACGGCCCTTCCGCCGCCTTCTCCTCCCAGCGGCCGCTGCCCGCGCTGAGCTGCAGCCCCGGCGGATGGCCCGCGGAGTACAGCTCGTAGTCGCCGGAGTCCAGGTCGAGGACGAGGTGGATGGAGGTGGCGAAGCCCTCCTGCCAGTCCTGGCGGAGCAGATAGCCGTTCGCGGCGGGGAGGAAGGCGTGCGGGGGCAGGCTGCCCAGCAGGCCGCCGAAGGCGCCCGACAGGAGCAGGGCGCGCGACCCCGCGTCCATGCCCTTGCCGGAGACGTCCGTGAGGACGACCTCCAGGGTGCGGCCGCCGTTCGTACGGGCCGCGACCACGAAGTCGCCCGAGAAGGACTGCCCGCCGGCCGGGCGCAGCGCCATCTCGCGGTGCCAGCCCTGCGGCAGCTTCGGTAGCTTGCTCTGCACCCGGATCCGTTCGCGCAGGTCGAACAGCATGGTGCCGCCGCGCCGCCAGGGCACGCCGACCCGGCTGCGGAACTGGGCGATCAGCAGACCGAAGAAGCCGCACGCGGCGACGACCAGGACGACCCCGGGTGTGACGCGCGACGGGCCCTCCGTGTACGGGCCCAGCTGTATCGACTCCACGATCAGGGCCGTGGCGGCCGCCGCGTACAGGCCGAGCAGGCTGGCCGGGCGCAGCAGCAGGCCGCCCGCGACGATCGGCAGGACCAGGACGGCCGGGGAACACCACACCGAGTTGGCGAGCGTCCCGGCGGTGATCAGGGGGATGGTGAGCAGCAGGCCCGCCAGCGCGACCCAGTCGGAGCCGTCGCCGCGGAAGTAGTCGACGGCGCTTTTGCGCAGGCCGACGCGGACCCGGTGCCACCTCATCTTCAACCGGGCCGTGAACGTATCGGCCGCCGCGCGCCGCTCTCGTCCTGCTGCCATCAGTTCGGGACCCTATCCATCGGACCAGCTGCTTGGCACGGGAGGCCCCACTTGTCCCCCGTCCGAGGCTCGACTTCACAGTGAACTTCACGGAAAGCCGCCGCGCCGACGTCCTGGCGAAGTCAGGGAAAATTCCGTCGCTCGTCCCGCAATGCCCTGATAGGCATGGGCCCATGGCAACTGACTTCCTGACCGGCCCGGGTACCGAGCTGCGGGTGCTGCGACCGGACGACTGGGCCCCGTGGTACGACACTCTGATCCGCGCCTTCGGTGGGGTGCCGGAGTCCGCCGAGGAGCGGGAGCTGTGGAACGCGCTCACCGAGTTCGACCGTTCCCTGGGGGCGTGGGACGGGGACGCGTGCGTGGGGACGGCAGGGGCGTTCAGCTTCCGGCTGACTGTGCCCGGCGGCGCCTCGGTGCCGGCCGCGGGCATCACCATGGTGAGCGTGGCCGCCACGCACCGCAGGCGCGGCGTGCTGACGTCCATGATGCGGCGGCAGTTGGACGACGTACGTTCCTGGGGCGAGCCGCTGGCCGTCCTGATGGCGTCCGAGCCGCCGATCTACGGTCGCTTCGGCTACGGCGCCGCGACCTTCCATCTGGGTGCCGAGATCGACACGAACCGTGTACGACTGTCCGTCCCGACCGGCACCGACGACGTACGGCTGCGGTACGCGGCGCCCGCCGATGTCCTCGACGCGTGTGAGGCGGTGTACGCACGGCTGGTGCCGGAGCGGCCCGGGATGCTGTCCCGGCGGCCGGGCTGGGAGCGGCTGGGGCTGCTCGATCCGGAGAGCGAGCGGGACGGGGCGTCGCCGCTGCAGTGCGTGGTCGCCGAGCGGGGTGGGGAGACGGTCGGCTACGCGCGCTACCGCGTCAAGGCGGACTGGGAAGTCACCGGGCCCAACGGCAAAGTGATCCTGCAGGACCTCGCCGCGCTCGACCCGGCGGCGGACGCGGCGCTGTGGCGTTTCCTGTTCGACATCGACCTCACGTCGACACTGGTCATGCGGGGTCGGCCGGTCGACGACGCCTGGCAGTACCTGGTGTCCGACATCCGGCGCTGTCAGCCGCGGACGCGGGACTCCTTGTACGTACGGCTGGTTGACGTGGGGGCAGCGCTGGAGGCGCGGACCTACCAGGCGCCGGTGGATGTGGTGTTCGAGGTGGAGGATGCCTTCTGTCCCTGGAACGCGGGGCGGTGGCGGCTGACCGGGGACGCGAAGGGGGCGTCCTGTGCGCGTACCTCCGATGCGGCGGATCTCGCGCTGTCGGTACGGGAGTTGGCGGCGTCGTATCTGGGCGGGGTGAGCCTGGTGGCGCTGGCGGCGGCCGGGCGGGTGCGGGAGCTGCGGCGCGGGGCGTTGGCGGAGGCGGCGGTGGGGTTCGGGGCGGCGGTGACGCCCTGGCTGCCGCACGGCTTCTGATGCGCGGTCAGTCGCGCTGGCAGGTGGGGCACCAGAAGAGGTTGCGGGCGGCGAGGTCGGCGGTGCGGATGTCGCCGCCGCAGATGTGGCAGGGCTGGTTGGCCCGGCGGTAGACGTAGACCTCGCCGCCGTGGTCGTCGGCGCGGGGTGGGCGGCCCATGGCCTCGGGGGTGTGCTCGGGGCGGACGGTGTCGATGCGGTTGTGCCGCACGCCCTGGCGCATGAGGTCGACGAGGTCGGTCCAGATCGCGTCCCACTCGGTGGGGGTGATGTCCTTGCCCGGGCGGTACGGGTCGATCTGGTGGCGGAAGAGCACTTCCGCGCGGTAGACGTTTCCGACTCCGGCGATGACCTTCTGGTCCATGAGGAGGGCGGCGATCGTGGTGCGGCTGCGGGAGATCCGCCGGTACGCGGCGGCGGAGTCGGCGTCGTCGCGGAGCGGGTCGGGGCCGAGACGGTCGTGGATCGCCCGCTTCTCCTGCTCGGGGATCAGGGCGCAGGTGGTCGGCCCGCGCAGGTCGACGTACGCGGTGTCGTGGGCGAGGCGCAGGCGGACGGTGTCGGTGGGCGGCGGGGCGGGGGCGTCACCGAAGGCGACCTTGCCGAACAGGCCCAGGTGGATGTGGACCCAGTCGGCGTCGCGGAAGCGCAGGAAGAGGTGCTTGCCGTGGGCCTCGGTCGCGGTCAGGACGGCCCTGTCCAGCAGGTCGGCGGCGTCGGAGAACTTGCCCTGGGGGCTGGTGACCCGGGGGGCCGTGCCGGAGAAGCGGGCGGCGTAGTCGTGCGCCAGCCGGTGAATCGTGTGCCCTTCTGGCACGGTTCCTGCTTCCTTCCAGCCCCAGGGGCAGTCTCAGTCGTGCTGCCCAGCCCCGCAGGGGCAGTCTCACTCCTGCTGCCCAGCCCCCCAGGGACGGTCTCAGTCCTGCTGCGGGTGGTGCGCCGGGATCGGCGGCAGGTCGCCCGTCGTCTCGTACGCCGACAGCATCTCGATGCGCCGGACGTGGCGCTCCTCGTTCGTGAACGGCGTGTTCAGGAAGGTCTCGACGAACTTTGTCGCCTCGTCCAGCGTGTGCATGCGGGCGCCGACCGCGATCACGTTGGCGTTGTTGTGCTGTCGGCCGAGCGACGCCGTCTCCTCGCTCCAGGCCAGCGCCGCGCGGACGCCCTTGACCTTGTTCGCGGCGATCTGCTCGCCGTTGCCGGAACCGCCGATCACGATGCCCAGGGACTCCGGGTCGGCCGCCGTGCGCTGGGCGGCGCGGAGGCAGAAGGGCGGGTAGTCGTCCTGGGCGTCGTAGATGTGGGGGCCGCAGTCGACGGGGTCGTGACCGGCCGCCTTGAGCCACTCGACGAGGTGGTTCTTCAGGTCGTAGCCGGCATGGTCGGAGCCGAGGTACACGCGCATGGGACGAGTGTGACATGCCCCGGGCGGGGCAGTGGGGCCGGGTGGCCGCCGCCGAAATGTGACCGAAAAGCGCAAGCAACACCACCGAACCTCAGGAAAACCTCAAGTAACGATCTGGGATCAAAGGTTCAAGAATCCATTCACCTCAGATTCACTGGTCCGACTCGTACACCGCTCGTACGGGAAACAGCTCACCCGGCGCAAAGGAAATCCGTCCATGACTTCGCAGCCGACCCTGACGAAGGCCGGAAGCGGCCCCGGGGGCCACGATGGAACCGGCGATCCCGGTTCCGGATCAGGTCTCCAGGCAGGGCTCAAGAACCGCCACCTGTCGATGATCGCCATCGGTGGTGTCATCGGCGCCGGACTCTTCGTGGGGTCCTCCTCCGGCATCGCCACCGCCGGCCCCGGCATCCTCCTGTCCTACGCGCTCGTCGGCACGCTCGTGGTGCTGGTGATGCGCATGCTCGGCGAGATGTCCGCCGCCAACCCGACCTCGGGTTCGTTCTCGGCGCACGCCGACCGGGCGCTCGGGCCCTGGGCCGGGTTCACCATCGGCTGGCTGTACTGGTTCTTCTGGGTCGTGGTGCTGGCCGTGGAGGCGACCGCGGGTGCCGTGATCCTCGAAGGGTGGATTCCCTCCGTACCGCAGTGGGCCTGGGCGCTGATCGTGATGGTCGTGCTGACCGGGACCAACCTCGTCTCCGTCGGCTCCTACGGCGAGTTCGAGTTCTGGTTCGCCGGGATCAAGGTCGTGGCGATCGGCGCGTTCATCGTCATCGGCGGGCTGGCCGTGTTCGGGCTGCTGCCCGGCGTCGACAGCGAGCAGGCCGGGCTGAGCAACCTCACCGAACACGGCGGCTTCCTGCCCAACGGGGCAGGAGCGATCCTGACCGGTGTGCTGCTCGTCGTGTTCTCCTTCATGGGCAGCGAGATCGCCACCCTGGCCGCCGGTGAGTCCGAGGACCCGCAGCGGGCGGTCACCAAGGCCACCAACAGCATCATCTGGCGTGTCGCCGTCTTCTACCTGGGCTCGATCCTCGTCGTGGTGTCCCTGCTGCCGTGGGACAGCACGGCGATCACCGACAAGGGCTCGTACGTCGCCGCCCTGGACTCCCTCGGTATCGCGCACGCCGGTCAGATCATGAACTTCATCGTGCTGACCTCGGTGCTGTCCTGTCTCAACTCCGGCCTCTACACCGCCTCCCGCATGGCCTTCTCGCTCGGCCGGCGCGGTGACGCGCCGCAGTCCTTCGCGCGGACCACCGGCCAGGGGGTGCCGCGGACGGCGATCCTCGTCTCCGTCGTCTTCGGCTTCGTCGCCGTCTTCTTCAACTACAAGTTCCCGGACTCCGTCTTCCTGTTCCTGGTGAACTCCAGCGGTGCCGTGGCGCTGTTCGTCTGGCTCGTCATCTGCTTCTCGCAGCTGCGGATGCGGAAGATCATCGAGCGGGAGGCGCCGGAGAAGCTGGTCGTGCGGATGTGGCTGTACCCGTATCTGACCTGGGCCACCGCCGCGTTGATCGTGTTCGTGCTCGGCTACATGCTGACCGACACCGAGCACGACGGACGCAGGACCGTGCTGCTGTCGCTGCTCGTCGCGGCCCTGGTGCTCGCCGTCGCCGTGGCCCGGCAGCGGACCGGGAAGCGGAACGCCCTCCAGGCCGACCAGACCGACCAGGCCGACCCGCAGACCGCCGAGGTGCGGGACTAGGCAGCGCGCCCCAGGAGAGCTTCACGCCACTGTGCCCTCACAGCGGCGTGAAGCTCTCCTTCACGTCCTCGTAGATGGCCAGTGCGGTGTCCGCCACGGCCGGCTGGTACCACGTGTTGACCTGGTACGACTTCCCCCTCGCGTCGAAGCCCAGCAGCCGGGCGTGCCACGGGACGCCGTCCAGCGTGAAGGTGTACTCCCAGACCACCGCCGGATGGCCGCGGAACGTCGTCTCCTCCAGGCGGATCTTGCGATAGTCCCGCCCCTGGTGGGCGTTGCGTTCCGAGGTGCGCCAGCTGTCCATCAGGTCGCCCCGGGCCAGGGAGGACTTGGCGGCCAGTTCCTGGGTGCCGTCGGGTGAGGTGTAGTGCACCTCCGAGCCCGTCTTCACATCCCGCCGCCAGCCCTGGGGCGTCACCCACGCGTAACCGCCGGCCTCCTGGCGCGCACCCGGCGGCAGGCTCGGCGGCCGGGACGTGCCCGCGACCGTGGGTGAGCCGGAGGCACTCGTCGACGACGCCGGTGGTGTGCCGTCCGCCCGGGTGTCGTCCGGCGGCCCCGCTGTCGCCGCCCAGACGATCCCGGCCACCGTGGCGGCCGTCAGCACGCCCGCCACGGCGACCACCGCCGTCCGGTGGGATCCGGGCGACGGCCCGGACGGGACCGCGGGGCCGGGCAGTTCGCTCCCCGGCGGTGTCTCCCCGGCTCCTGGCGTCGGACGCCGCTCGGTCACCGCCTGCGCCCGCGCCAGTGAGACACCGGCTCCCGGACGGGCCCGTCCGGCGGGCGGAGGCTTGACGAGGACCGGCGTCGGCTGCTCCTTCACCGGCACCGGCTCAGCCACCGGCAGGGTGGGGGTGGGTCCCGGAAACGCCACCGTCCGCAGCGCCGCCTCCACCTCCTCCAACCCCGGGCGAATCCCCGGGTCCTTGCGCAGCAGCGCGCCGAGCACCTCCCGCAACGGACCCGCCGACGGGGGCAGTTCGGGCTCCTCGTACAGAACCGCGTGCAGCGTCGCCAGCGTCGTGTCCCGCGAGAACGGGGACTGCCCGGCCAGCGCCGCCGACAGCGTCGCCCCGAGCGACCACACGTCCGACGGCGGCCCCTGCGGCCGCCCGGAGATCCGCTCGGGGGCCATGTAGTCGGGCGAACCCACCAGCATCCCGGCCATGGTCAGCGCCTTGGCGTCCTGGATCGCCGCGATGCCGAAGTCGGTGAGCACGACCCGCCGTCCGGCGTCCTCGACCAGCACGTTCCCCGGCTTGATGTCCCGGTGCAGCACGCCGCGCGCATGCACCTCGCGCAGCGCCTCCACCAGCCCCAGCCCGATCCGGGCCGCCGCGCCCGGCCCGAGCGGCCCGTCCTCGGCCATGATCCGTTCCAGGGAACGCCCGGCCACCAACTCCATGACGATCCACAGGCGTTCGCCCTCGTCCACCACGTCGTAGACGCGTACGACGTGGGGATGGTCGATCCGCGCGGTGGCCCGGGCCTCGCGCAGGGTGCGTTCGCGGCGGGTGCGGGCGTCCTCGGCGTCCAGGCCGTCGATGCGCATTTCCTTGACGGCGACCTGCCGGTCGAGTATTTCGTCGGCGGCTCGCCACACCCGCCCCATTCCCCCCTGCCCAATGCTTTCGGCCAACCGATAGCGCCCTGCCACCAGTAACCCTGGAACACCGGCACTTCGCGTATTCCCCGGCAATTCGCTGCACCCCCTCAACGACGCCCCGAATGAAACGCGTTGGAACGCATTGAAACACAATGGCCACACGTCAGGCGGTACCAGCATAGTGCGGAGAAATCTTGTGGTACCTCTTCAAGTACTGCGAATTCAGGCGCAGACAAGGGGGACGAACATGCGTTCACGTCGAGCGACCGTCATCACGGGATCGCTGGTAGCGGCAACTTTCTCGGCCGTGCTGATCGTTTCCGGCACCGCCGGGGCGGACGACCCGGGACCGGGCGGCGACAAGGGGGGAAAGGCCGTCGACAAGGCACCGGCGGGGGTGGCGCTGACCACGCTGCTGCCCGAGAAGATCTCGGTCGACAACGATTCGAAGGAAACGGCGATTACCGCCACGGTGAAGAACGAGGGGACCAAGGACAGCGGTCCGGTCAGGCTTCTGGTCGTCGGTTTCGACGGGCTGACGGTCACGAATGTCGAGGGTTGTTCCGCGATACCGGAAGGTGATCTTCCGGACGGTTCGAACAGCGGTTTCGCCTGCCCGCTGGACAGTCTGGCGGCGGGTGCGTCGAAGTCGTACGACGTCGACGCGACCTACGACCTGAGCAAGACCGGAAAGATCTGTCTGCCCGTCCAGAACGGCGACGGAAGCAAGACGTTCTGGCAGCAGGGCCCGGTCCCGTTCGGCACGACGAACCCGTCACCGAACGCCCCGGCCACCCCCCTGCTGCTCGGCACCGACAACAAGCCGGTGGCACCGGGTGGCGACGAGCTGGCCAGGACCGGTCCCGTCCGTGACGTCCTGCCGCTGGGCGCGGCCGGCGCGGCGCTGGTCGCGGCGGGGGCGGCGGGACTGTGGTGGTCCCGACGGCAACCGGCATAAGAAACAACCGGCACAAGAAAAACGCGGAGGGCCGGGAAGCGGCTGATGCGCCACCCCGGCCCTCCGCGACACCCACCAGGCAATCAGCGCTTGCCCACGAGCTTCCACGCCGCGGGCAGCAGCCCCATCGCCAGCGCCGCCTTCACCGCGTCCCCGATCAGGAACGGCGTGAGCCCGGCCGCGATCGCGGCGGAGGCGGACATGCCGGTGGCGAGGGCCAGATACGGGACGCCGACGGCGTAGATGACCGCCTCGCCCAGGAGCATCGCGCCCGCCATCCGCCACGGGGAGCGGTCGGCGCCCCGCCGGGCGAGTGCGCCGACGGCGGTGGCGGCCAGCAGCAGGCCGATGACGTAACCGAAGGACGGGGCGGCCGCGCCCGAGCCGCCGTCCGCGAACCACGGCACACCGGCGACACCGGCGAGCGCGTACAGCGCGAGCGAGAGGAAGCCGCGCCCGGCGCCGAGGGCGGTGCCGACGAGCAGCGCGGCGAAGGTCTGGCCGGTCACCGGCACCGGGGTGCCCGGGATCGGCACGGCGAGCTGGGCCGCGAGGCCGGTGAGCACGGCGCCGCCCAGGACGAGCGCGACGTCGCGGACGCGGGAGGCGGGGAGCAGGTCGGCGAGGACCTGGCCCGGGCGAAGGGGGGCGGCGGCAGCGGTGCTCATGGGGACTCCGCGTAGTGAGGGCGGTTCGGGACACCGTGACGCTAACCCAGCGCACCGGGGCCGACCACCGTCACCGCCCGACAAAGGCGCGAGCGCGGCTGTGGTGGGCTCCTTACAAAGAGTGGTGGTTACACGTGAACGGGCGTGATACCGGTCACTGAGGTGGCGACGTGTGGCTCACTCGGGAGGGGCGAGACGGGGTCTGTAGGGTCTCGCCAAATGGGCGGACACGGGGAACGCCACCCCGGCCTCTACACTCCGTACGGTTGTCCCCCCTTACCCCCTCACGTACTGGACGAGCCGCGCCCATGTCCCGCACCACCCCCGTTGAGGCCCCGCCCGAGGCGGACGCCTCCCTGTCCCACGGACTCAAGCAGCGCCACCTGTCGATGATCGCCCTCGGTGGCGTGATCGGCGCCGGGCTGTTCGTCGGCTCCGGCGCGGGCATCGCCGCCGCCGGGCCGTCGATCGTCGTCGCCTACATCCTCTCCGGCCTCCTGGTGATGCTGGTGATGCGCATGCTGGGCGAGATGTCGGCCGCGTATCCGTCGTCGGGGTCGTTCTCCGCGCATGCCGAGCGGGCGATCGGGCCGTGGGCCGGGTTCACCGCGGGCTGGGCGTTCTGGGTGCTGCTGTGCACGGCCGTCGGGCTGGAGGGCATCGGCGCCGCGAAGATCGTCAGCGGCTGGCTGCCGGGCACACCGGAGTGGGCCTGGGTGGCGCTGTTCATGCTGGTGTTCTGCGGGGCGAACCTCGCCGCCGTGAAGAACTTCGGGGAGTTCGAGTTCTGGTTCGCCGCCCTGAAGGTCGGCGCGATCTCACTGTTCCTGGTGCTGGGCGTGCTGGCGATCGCGGGTCTCCTGCCCGGTACGGACTCCCCCGGCACGAGCAATCTGACGGACTTCATGCCGGGCGGCGGCGAGGGGCTGGTGATCGGCCTGCTCGCCTCGGTGTTCGCGTACGGCGGCCTGGAGACCGTCACCATCGCGGCGGCCGAGTCGGAGGACCCGGTGCGGGGCGTGGCGAGCGCGGTCCGTACGGCGATGTGGCGCATCGCGCTGTTCTACATCGGCTCGATGGCGGTCGTCGTCACCCTCGTCCCGTGGGACTCGAAGGCCGTCGTCGAGAGCGGCCCGTACGTCGCCACCCTCGACCACCTCGGCATCCCGGGCGCCGGGCAACTGATGAACGTGGTGGTGCTGGTCGCGCTGCTGAGCGCGATGAACGCCAACATCTACGGCGCCTCGCGCATCGCCTACTCGCTGGTGCGGCGCGGACAGGGGCCGAAGGCGCTGGGCCGGGTGTCGGGCGGGGTGCCGCGGATCGCGGTGCTCGCGTCGTGCTTCTTCGGCTTCGTGTGCGTGGCGCTCAGCTACTGGCGGCCGGACGACGTCTTCCCCTGGCTGCTGAACATGATCGGCGCGGTCATCCTGGTCGTCTGGATCTTCATCGCCGTCTCGCAGCTGCGGCTGCGCCGCCGGCTGGAGCGGGAGGCGCCCGGGAAGCTGGTCGTGCGGATGTGGGCGTTCCCGGTGCTGACCTGGGTGGCGCTGGCGGGCATGGCGGCGATCTTCGTCCTGATGGCCCGGGAGCCGGACACGCGGGTGCAGTTGTACTCGACGGGCGGGATGACCCTGTTCCTGGCGGCCGTCGGCTACGCCTGGCAGCGGGGACGCGCCCGGCGCTGACACCGGACGACTGTCCGAAAGGCCCCCACGCGCACGCGTGGGGGCCTTCTTCTTGCTAGGTTGTAGTTGCAAGTCGCTTGCAATAAGAGCCTCGGAGGGGACCTTCATGCCCGTCTACACGCTGCCTGACCTGCCGTACGACTACTCCGCACTCGCCCCTGTGATCAGCCCCGAGATCATCGAGCTGCACCACGACAAGCACCACGCGGCCTATGTGAAGGGGGCGAACGACACGCTGGAGCAGCTCGCCGAGGCGCGGGACAAGGAGCAGTGGGGTTCGATCAACGGCCTGGAGAAGAACCTGGCCTTCCACCTCTCCGGGCACATCCTGCACTCCATCTACTGGCACAACATGACCGGCGACGGCGGCGGCGAGCCCCTGGAGAAGGACGGCGTGGGTGAGCTGGCGGACGCGATCGCCGAGTCCTTCGGGTCGTTCGCGAACTTCAAGGCGCAGCTGTCCAAGGCCGCGGCCACCACGCAGGGCTCCGGGTGGGGCGTACTGGCGTATGAGCCGCTCAGCGGCCGCCTCATCGTCGAGCAGGTGTACGACCACCAGGGCAATGTCGGGCAGGGTGCCACGCCGATCCTGGTCTTCGACGCCTGGGAGCACGCCTTCTACCTGCAGTACAGGAACCAGAAGGTCGACTTCGTCGAGGCCATGTGGCGGGTCGTCAACTGGCAGGACGTGGCGAGGCGTTACGAGGCGGCCAAGTCCCGCACGGACGTGCTGCTGCTGGCGCCCTGAGCGCGCCGTCCCTGATCGTCCTGCCTCGTGATCGTCTTCTCACCTTTCACGCGGGCAGGCGGATGAGAGGAGGCCCCCGCGAGGACGTGACTCGCGGGGGGCCTCTGCTGATCCGCCGGACAGGCGCTAGTCTCCCGGGCCATGCCGGATACCAAGCACTGCCCCAACTGCGGCGGTACGCTGCAGGATTTCCGCAGGGTCACCGCGGCGGAGGAGTCCTTCATCGCCGGTCGCGTCGGGATCAAGGACGCCCCGGGCTACTGGCGCTGCGCCAACGGCGGGTGCCTGTGGGTCCAGCCGTACTTCAACCAGGCCAAGGGCTTCAGTCTCCCCGAGTCCTTCAGGTGACCGGGCGCCTCACAGGTTGCTGAAGTCGGGGCCCTTGGTGCGGGTGCGCTTGATTTCGTAGAAGCCGGGGACCGAGGCCACCGCGAGGGTGCCGTCCCAGAGCCGGGCGGCCTCCTCGCCCTTGGGGGCGGGGGTGACGACCGGGCCGAAGAAGGCGACCTCCTCGCCGTCGGGGCCGGGGACCGAGATGACCGGCGTGCCGACCTCCTGGCCGACCTTGTCGATGCCCTCCTTGTGGGAGGCGCGCAGCTCGGGCTCGTAAGGGGTGGAGTCCCAGTGGTCCAGGAGGGACTCGGGCAGGCCCACGTCCTTCAGGGCGGCGGCGACCGTCTCCTTCTCCGGGCCCTGTTCCCGGTTGTGGATGCGGGTGCCGAGCGCGGTGTAGAGGTCGCCGAGCACCTCGGCGCCGTGCTCCTGCTGCGCCGCGATGACGACCCGTACCGGGCCCCACGCCTTGGTGGCGAGCATCTCGCGGTACTCCTCGGGGAGTTCGTCCAGCTTGTCCTCGTTCAGCACGGCAAGGCTCATGAGATGCCAGCGGACCTCGATGTCACGGACCTTCTCCACCTCCAGCACCCAGCGGGAGGTCATCCAGGCCCAGGGGCACAGCGGGTCGAACCAGAAGTCGACGGGGGTCTTGTCCGACATTTCTCTCCTCATGAGGAAGCGATTCTCCCGGGGAATGTCCGCACAACACCGCCGCTCGTCCCACCATTCCCGGCTGCCCCGGGTCAGCAGCGCGTGGCAGGATCGGTGCTGTCCGCATACTGATCACCACCCGAGGGAGTGCCGCCCGTGCCCGGTGAGAATCTGTCCCGCGACGAGGCCCGGGAGCGGGCCGCCCTGCTGTCCGTCGACGGGTACGACGTGTTCCTCGACGTGCGTTCCGCCGTCGGCGACGGGGACGGTGAGTCGCGCACCTTCCGCTCGGTCACCACGATCCGGTTCCGCTGTGCCGAGCCGGGCGCGGCGAGCTTCGCGGACCTGATCGCGCCGAGCGTCACCGCCGTCTCCCTCAACGGCCGCGACCTCGACCCCAGCGAGGTCTTCGACGGCTCCCGGATCTGGCTCGAGGACCTCGCCGCCGACAACGAGCTGATCGTCGACGCCGAGTGCGCCTACTCCCGCACCGGCGAGGGCCTGCACCGCTTCGTCGACCCGGAGGACGGCGAGGTGTACCTGTACACGCAGTACGAGCCCGCCGACTCCCGGCGTGTCTTCGCGGGCTTCGAGCAGCCGGACCTGAAGGCGCCCTTCCGCTTCGAGGTGCGGGCGCCCGAGGGCTGGACGGTGTGGAGCAACGGCGCCGGACAGCGCGCCGACGGGGTGTGGCGGTTCGCGGAGACGAAGCCGATCTCGACGTACATCACCTGCGTGGTGGCAGGCCCGTACCACCACGTCACGGACTCCTACACCCGCACGTTCGACGACGGTACGCGGCTGGAGATCCCGCTCGGCGCGATGTGCCGCAAGGGCCTCGCCCCCTACTTCGACGCCGACGACGTCTTCCTGGTCACCAAGCAGGGCCTGGACTTCTTCCACGACCACTTCGACTACCCGTACCCGTTCGGCAAGTACGACCAGGCGTTCGTGCCCGAGTACAACCTGGGCGCGATGGAGAACCCGGGGCTGGTGACCTTCCGGGAGGAGTTCATCTTCCGCGGGAAGGTGACGCAGGCGTCCTACGAGCACCGGGCCAACGTCGTCCTGCACGAGATGGCGCACATGTGGTTCGGCGACCTGGTCACCATGGAGTGGTGGGACGACCTGTGGCTGAAGGAGTCCTTCGCGGACTTCATGGGCTCGTTCGCGCAGGTCGGCGCCACCCGCTTCAAGGACGGCTGGATCACCTTCGCCAACCGCCGCAAGTCCTGGGCCTACCGCGCCGACCAGCTCCCCTCCACCCACCCCGTCACCGCCGACATCCGCGACCTGCAGGACGCCAAGCTCAACTTCGACGGCATCACCTACGCCAAGGGCGCCTCCGTGCTCAAGCAGCTGGTGGCGTACGTCGGTCAGGACGCGTTCCTGGAGGGCGCGCGGCGTTACTTCAAGCGGCACGCGTACGGCAACACGCGCCTCGGTGACCTGCTGTCGGTGCTGGAGGAGACCAGTGGGCGGGACATGGGGGCGTGGGCGCGTTCCTGGCTGCAGACGGCCGGGGTCAACTCCCTCACCCCGCAGGTCCTGCTGGACGCGCGGGGCCGGATCGACGAGCTGGCGGTGGTGCAGGAGGCCGCTGTTGTCGCCCCGGCGGAGCACCCCGAGCTGCGGCCGCACCGGGTCGCGGTAGGGCTGTACCGGCGTACGGACGCGGGGGCGCTGGAGCGGTACGCGCGCGCCGAGGTGGACGTGCACGGTGCGCGGACGGTCGTGGCGGAGCTGACCGGCGCGCAGGAGCCCGAGCTGGTGCTGGTCAACGACGACGACCTGACGTACTGCAAGATCCGCCTGGACGAGACGTCCCTCGACACGCTGCGCGAGCACCTGGGCGCGCTGACCGACCCGCTGGCGCGCGCCCTGTGCTGGTCGGCGCTGTGGAACATGACCCGGGACGCGCTGCTGCCGGCGCGGGACTTCGTGGACCTGGTGCTGCGGTTCGGTGGGCGGGAGTCCGACATCGGGGTGCTGCAGATGCTGCACGCCTGGGCCGAGTCGGCGCTGGTGCACTACGCGGCGCCCGACTGGCGCGAGACGGGAGGCCGTTTGCTCGCCGAGGGTGCCGAGCGCGAGCTGTACGACGCCGAGCCGGGCAGCGAGCACCAGCTGGCGTGGGCCCGCTTCTACGCGCGCGTGACCGAGGATCCGGCCGGTCTGCAGCTGCTGCGGGACCTGCTGGACGGCACGGCGGTCATCGAGGGGCTGGACGTCGACCAGGAGCTGCGGTGGGCGTTCCTGGAGCCGCTGGCCGCGCACGGGGTCGCGGACGAGAAGGTGCTGGCCGAGGAACTGGCCCGGGACGACACCGCCTCCGGCAGGCGCCACCAGGTGCGCTGCCTGGCCGCCCGCCCGTCTCCGGCGGTCAAGGCGCAGGCGTGGGCGCAGGTCGTGGAGTCCGACGCGCTGTCCAACGCGCTGGTCGAGGCGACGATCGCGGGCTTCGCGCAGGCCTCGCAGCGACAGCTGCTCGCGCCGTACACCGAGAAGTACTTCGCCGCCATCGAGCGGGTGTGGACCGAGCGGTCGATCCAGATCGGCATGGACGTGGTGCGCGGGCTGTTCCCGGCGCTGCAGGACTCGCCGGAGACGCTGGCGGCGACGGACGCGTGGCTGGCGGCGCACGAGGGTGCCGCCCCGGCCCTGCGCCGGCTGGTGCTGGAGGCCCGGGACGATCTGGCGCGGGCGCTGCGGGGGCAGGAGTGCGACGCGCGCGCGTGAGCCACGAGGCAGTGGCGGGCGGCTGACCAGCAGCTTTGGCCTGAGCTTGGGCCGTTGGTCACCGTTACGAAATTCCGGCAACAGGAGCCGTAACCCCTGGTCCGCACCTGAACGGACCAGGGGTTTTCGCCGCCCATTCGGCATCCGAACACGCGTCCTTTAGGGAGGTGTTGTCCTGTTTTGTCGACGGCCGTGTAACAACGGTTAAGGGGCGCGTCGGGCGCGGGAATCCCCGGGTCATGAACCACGACACCCCGCTCTCCCCCCGCCCCCTGCACCACCTGTCCGACGGCCGGCGTCGGGTCATGACGGCCGCCCAGCTGCGGGCGCACGGTGTCTCGGCCGCCGAGGCGAACGAGCACTGCAAGCCCGGCGGTCCCTGGCAGCAGATCCTCCCGGGCGTCTACCTGCTCCACCCCGGCCCGCCCACCAGCGAGGAGCGGCTGCACGCGGTGCTGATGTACGCCGCCCGGGAGACCTCGTCCGGCGTCCCGGCCCAGCCCGGCGGCGAGGAGGAACTGCGCCCGCCGTACCGGGACGCGATGATCACCGGCCTCGCCGCGCTGAACCTGCACGGCTTCGCCGCCGTCCCCCCGCTGCTCTCCCTGGACCGCATCGACGTCCTGGTCCCCCGGCTGCGCCGGCTCCGCTCGACGGGCTGCGTCCGCGTGCTGCGCACCCCCGCGCTGCCCACGCCGCAAGCGCGCACGGGCCTGCCGGTCGCGCCGGTGCCGCGCGCCCTGGCGGACGCGGTGGCCGACCTCGCGGACGCGGCGGCGGTGCGGCGGCTGCTCACCGAGGCGGTGCGCGGCGGTCACTGCGAACCGGCGGCGATCGTCCGGGAGCTGAACCAGGCCAGGCTGCTGAGCCGCCCGCACGTGGTCGACGCCGTGGACTCGCTGCTGGCGGAGGGGCGGGCGATCGCGGAGGACCGCCTGTACCGCATGGTCCGGGAGTACGGCCTGCCCGACCCGGTGTGGAACGTCGACCTGCGCCTGCCCGGCGGCCCGCACCTCGGCGGCCTGGACGCCTACTGGCCGGAGCACGCCGTGGCGGTGGAGCTGGACACCAGGGCGCCGCGCCAGGACGAGGACGCGTTGTGGTCGGAGTACGTCCGCAAGCGTGAGCACCTGGAGCGGCTGGGCATCACGGTCGTACACATCACGCCGAAGAAGCTGCGCGACGCGATGGAGCAGCAGGCGACGGTGGTGCGCACGGCTTTGATGGCGTCGGCGGAGCGGGATCCGGCGGCGTATGTGGTGGTGCTGCCCCGGTAGTGACGGACCGGGGCAGGCATCAGGAGGGGAGAGGAGGGGCCGTCCGGGCGGACACCGGGCGGCCCCTCCTCGTCTGCGTCAGCGCTTGCCGCAGAACTCCGCCTCGATCACCGCCTCGCTGTCGCCCGCCCAGTCGCCGTTGAGGTTGAAGGCGAGGGAATGGCGGGCGTCCGGGGTGGTGACCGCCTCCGACAGGGAACCGTGGATGCCGCCGCCGTGGCCCCAGACGTGCACGCCGCAGGACAGCTCGCGGTCCAACAGGCCCAGCCCGTAGCCGACGTTCGGGGCGCCGTCTATGGCGACCGTGGTCTTCATCGCCTTCAGCTGCTTCTGCGGCAGCAGCTTGCCGCCCAGCAGCGCCCGGTAGAAGCGGTTGAGGTCGGCCGAGTCGGAGATCATCTCCCCGGCCGCGTATGCCAGGGACGGATTCAGCCTGGTCACGTCGTACGTCGGACCGGTCGCCGTCTCGGCCAGCTTGCTGTACGCGCGGCTGCTGGGCTGCGGCACGGTGACCCGCGTGCCGGGCACCGACGTGGCGTTCAGGTGCAGCGGCCTGAGGATGCGGTCGCGGATCTCGGCGCCGTACGGGCGGCCCGTCGCCTTCTCGATCACCATCCCGGCGACGACGTAGTTGGTGTTGGAGTAGCTCCAGGACGTGCCCGGCGCGAAGTCCGGCTTGTGGGCCATCGCGATCGCCACCAGCTCGGCGGGCTTCTTCGTGTCGTAGCGGTGCTCGAAGAAGCCGTCCTTCAGGAAGTACGTGCGGCCGAACTCCTCGTCGGAGGTGTAGTCGTAGATGCCGCTGGTGTGGTTGAGCAGCTGGCGGAGGGTGACCTTCCGGCCGTCGTGGCCGTTGCCCCGCACCGCGCCCGGCAGCCACGTGTCCACCGTGTCGTCCAGCGACAGCTTGCCCTCCGCCTCCAGCTGGAGCAGCACCGTCGCCACGAACGTCTTGGTGATGCTGCCCACCCGGTACCGGTCGGCCGTCGAACGCGGCTCGCCGGTGCGCAGGTTGCCCACGCCCTCGGTCGCCCGCCAGGTGCCGTGCGCGTCCCTCGCCGTGGCCGTGACGCCGGGCACGCCGTCCTTCACGGCGGCGCGGAGCGCCTCGCGGGTCGCGTCGTGGCCGCCGCCGGTGGGTGCCGCCAGGGCCGGGGCAGCCAGGGCGGCCGACAGGGCCACGGCCGTCGCCGCCACCAGGGTCACTCGTACGCTCCTCATGTCTTCCCCCAACTGATCCTCTCGGATCCTTTTCGGATCACAACACGGTCGGAGGGAGAAACCATGAGGGCTCCGTGAAGGTTGCCGGGCCCCGTACCGGTTGAGCGGGTTTCAGCCTTTCTTCAGGACCGGCTCGGTGCCCCTTCTCCCTACGCCAGTTCGACGCGCCCCGCCGCCGGGCGTTCCCGCCACAGCCGCAGGCCCAGGTCGACCAGTCCGATGCGTCTGAGGGCGGGTACGGCGTCGAGTTCGTGCCAGGCGGCCATGTCGGTGGAGCCGCCGGTCTCGTAGCGGAGTTCGCCGCCGACCACGGTCCCCTCGTACACCAGGCGTACGCCGTGGTGGTCGGTCACCGGGCGGAAGCGGCGGCGCGGGAAGGTGCGGTGGAGGGAGTGGACGCCGAGGATGCCGGTGACCTCGATGCGGTAGCCGGTCTCCTCCCGCACCTCCCGGCGGACGGTGTCGTAGGGATCCTCACCGTGTTCCATGCCGCCGCCGGGCAGCACCCACTCGGGCGTGCCGTCGGGTGCCGGGGAGCGGGCGAGCAGCACCTGGCCGTCGCGGACGCATATGGCGTAGGCCGCCACCCTCAACCTCTTTCGCACGAGGCGACGTTAACCCCTCGCACCGGGAAGGGCGTCCGGCGCCCGAAATGTTCTGCACGCCCTCAATCAACCCTCATGCCCATCGCGGGTTTTCCCCATCCATCCATTTCGATTCGGTCAACCCTCGCCAAACGTCCTCCGGTTGCGTAAGGCTGAGCGGTCGTCCGGGATCGGATTCCGGACTGTCTCGTCCTTGACCCATAAGGGATGTTCCTTAACCAACAAGGGATGCCGATGACCCACACCCCCCAGAGCGATCCGATACCCGGCGCGAGACGTGTGGCCCGGATCGCCGTGGCCGCCGGTCTCGTCGCCGCGCTGGCCGCGGCCGGGCCGATACCCGTGGCCCTCGCCGCGGACCAGGCGCCCCCTGCGGCCGACCCGAGCGTGAAGTCCGCGCACGACAAGCTCGGTTCCGACGACGCCGAGCTGCTCGCCGAGGCCAAGGCCGACGGCGACAAGAGCGTGACCATGATGGTCGCCACGGCGCCGGGCAAGACGGAGCAGGTCGCCGAGCAGCTCGACTCGGTCGACGGCGGCCTGGTCGGCCGTACGTACGACAAGCTCGGCTACGTCCGGGCCACCGTGCCCACCGGCAAGGCGGACGCGGCCATCGCCGCCGCCACCAAGCTGTCCTCCGTGCACGGCATCGACCTGCGGGAGGAGATACCCCTGGAGGACCCGCGGCCGAACGCGGGCAGCACGAAGGGGACCGGGGCCACCGGCAGTTACCCCGCCCCCGGCAAGAACACCCCGGCCAAGAATCCGTACAACCCCTCCTTCGAGACCGGTGCCGTCGACTTCGTCGAGGACCACCCCAAGGCGGACGGCCGCGGTATCACCATCGGCATCCTCGACTCGGGTGTGGACCTCGGCCACCCCGCGCTGCAGAAGACGACGACCGGCGAGCGGAAGATCGTCGACTGGGTGACCGCGACGGACCCGGTCGTCGACGGTGACGGCACCTGGCGCCGGATGACCACCTCGGTCAGCGGCCCGACCTTCTCCATCACCACGCCCACGCTCGGCACCGAGACGTTCAAGGCGCCCGAGGGCTCGTACAAGTTCAGCTACTTCGCCGAGTCCGCCACCACCGGTGGCGACATGGCCGGTGACCTGAACCGCGACGGCGACACGACGGACGTCTGGGGCGTGCTGTACGACGCCGCGTCGGGCACCGCGCGCGTCGACCTGGACGACGACCTCGACTTCACCGACGACACCGCGATGAAGCCGTACAAGGACGGCTTCCAGATCGGCTACTTCGGCACCGACGACCCGGCGACCGAGATCGCCGAGCGGATCCCGTTCGTGGTGGAGATCCGCAAGGACGTCGTCTACAACGCGGCCGGCGCCAAGGCCGACTACGTCAACATCGGCGTCATCGAGGGCTCGCACGGCACGCACGTGGCCGGCATCACCGCCGCCAACAGCCTGTTCGGCGGCAAGATGAACGGTGCCGCGCCCGGCGCCAAGCTGGTCTCCTCCCGGGCCTGCACCTGGTCCGGCGGCTGCACCAACGTGGCCCTCACCGAGGGCATGATCGACCTGGTCGTCAACCGGGGCGTCGACATCGTCAACATGTCGATCGGCGGCCTCCCGGCGCTGAACGACGGCAACAACGCGCGCGCCGAGCTGTACACGCGCCTGATCGACGAGTACGGCGTCCAGCTGGTGATCTCCGCGGGCAACTCCGGCCCCGGCGCCAACACCATCGGCGACCCGTCCCTCGCCGACAAGGTCATCTCGGTCGGCGCGACCATCTCCAAGCAGACCTGGGCCGCCAACTACGGCTCGAAGGTGACGAAGCGGTACGCGATGTTGCCGTTCTCCTCGCGCGGCCCGCGTGAGGACGGCGGCTTCACGCCGACGCTGTCCGCGCCCGGCGCCGCGATCAACACCACCCAGACCTGGTCGCCCGGCGGCCCGGTCGCCGAGGCCGGCTACAGCCTGCCGCCCGGCTACTCCATGCTCCAGGGCACCTCGATGGCCTCCCCGCAGGCGACCGGCGCGGCCGCGCTGCTGCTGTCCGCCGCGAAGCAGAAGGGCATCGAGCTCACCCCGGCGATCCTGCGCACGGCGCTGACCTCGACCGCCGACCACATCAAGGGTGTGCAGGCGTACGAGGAGGGCGCGGGCCTGGTCGACATCGAGGACGCCTGGGACGTGATCCGCGACGGCGCCGGCGCGCACACGTACGCGGTGAAGGCGCCGGTCGACACCGCGATCGACCAGTTCCTGAAGACCCCGGGCTACGGCACCGGCCTGTACGACCGTGAGGGCGGTCTGAAGGCCGGCCAGAAGAAGACGTACGAGATCACGATCACCCGTACGTCCGGTGCCGACCGCGCCATCTGGCACAAGCTGGACTTCGAGAACAACGCGGGCCGCACCTTCCGGATCGTCGGCTCCGACAAGGTGCGTCTCCCGCTGAACGAGCCGGTCACCGTCAAGGTGCAGGCCGCGCCGAGGTCCGCCGGGCTGAAGAGCGCGATCCTGGAGGTCGACGACCCGCGCACCGAGGGCATCGACAAGCAGATCCTGAACACGGTCGTCGTCTCGCAGCCGCTGAAGTACACCTACTCGGCGTCCGGTTCGGTGCAGCGCAACAGCACCAAGTCGTACTTCGTGACCGTGCCCGAGGGCGCCAAGTCGCTGGAGGTCGCGATCGGCGGGCTGAAGGGCAAGAGCCAGACCCGGTTCATCGCCATCCACCCCTACGGCGTCCCGTCCGACCCGACGTCGACGATCAACTGCTACCCGAACTACGACAACCCGGCCAACACCTGCCGCCCCGACGTGCGTTCGTACGCCGACCCGCAGCCCGGCGTCTGGGAGATCGAGGTCGAGTCGCGCCGTACGTCGCCGCTGCTGAACAACCCGTACAAGCTGAACGTCACCGTGCTCGGCGCGGCCTTCGACCCGGAGACCGTGACCGTGCCCGAGGCCAAGGTCGGCACCCCGGCCGCCGCCTCCTGGAAGGTGACCAACGCCTACGCCGCGATCGACGGCAAGCTGGTCGGCGGGCCGCTCGGCTCGTCCAAGACCACCCGCCCGACGATCGGGCAGGGCGAGACCCAGACCAGCACGGTCGAGGTGCCCGCGGGCGCCACCTCGCTCGACGTCGCCATCGGCAACGTCTCGGACGCGGCGGCCGACCTGGACCTGACGGTCTACGACAGCACCGGCGCGGTCGTCGGCCAGGACGCCGACGGCGACTCCGAGGAGCGGGTGTCCATCGCCTCCCCGAAGGCCGGCACCTACACCATCGAGGTCTACGGCTACGGCGTGCCGGCCGGCTCCACCGCGTACGACTACCGGGACGTCTTCTACTCCGCCGCCCTCGGCAGCGTGAGCGTCGACGGCTCGGCGGCGGTGCAGCTCGGCACGGGCGACTCGGCGACGGTCTCCGCCACCGTCACCGCCGCCGCGGCCGCGCCCGAGGGACGTGAGTTCTTCGGCCAGGTGCGGCTGGTCAACGCCCGCGGGACGGCCGCGGGCGTGGGCAACGTGAAGATCGAGAAGGTCGTGCCGTAAGTCGTCGGTACGGCGGTGGGGGCGGGCGTCCGTACGGGCGTCCGCCCCTTCTCATGCTCTGTGCTGCCGACGCGGAGCGGGATCCTGCGGCGAGCCACGCGAGCGGGCCGGTCATGGCGGTCACTCCACGGTCGCCGACCATCCTCCCCGCGTGAGGGTGAGGGTGCCGTCCGGGTCGATCCGGGCCCGCGCCCCGGAGACCGGCAAGCCGCCTTCGCGGTTGAGCCGGTGACGGATCCGCTCCAGTTCGTCCCACAGGCGGCGGGGGCCGCCCTGGTGCACTGTCGGCGAGTCGAGGAACCCGGCCGCGGTGGCGCGGGCCCAGGAGCCGTCAGGGTGCAGCATCCACACGGTTCGTTCGTCGCCCCTGGCCGCACTCCGGTGGTCGATGCCGGGCACGAGGATTTCGAGCATCGACATCACCTCCCACGAGTCCGGCACGTACAGCAGCGGATACCGGCTGGTGCTCACGTGCTCGCCCTCGGCCTGCTCCAGCTTCTCCCACAGCTCATCCGTGGGCCGCTCGTAGTCGTCGGCGTGGCGGGTCCGCATGAATCCCGCGGGGTCGGGCTCGACGCGGCCGACGGCGCCGCCGTCGTCGGTCTTGTCCGCGGTGACGATCAGCCCGGTCCCGGCGAGGGTGGTCACGAGCCGCCCACCGGGACGCAGCGCGGCCAGCCACGAGGCCCGGCACAGGCCGTACGGACACCGTGGACACGATCCGGTCGTACTCCCCGGGAAGGGGCCCGGTGACGTCGCAGACGGCCGTGTGCGGGTGCAGGCCGATGGAGTCGAGTCGTTCACCCGCGACCCTGACGAGGTGCGGGTCGACGTCCACGCTCGTCACCAGTTCATCGCCGACCCGTCGGCACAACAACGCGGTGCCGTAGCCGGAGCCGGTCGTCACCAACACGCGAGAGCCGTCGGCGATCATCGCGTGCCGGTACATGGTCACGACCAGGCCCGGCAGAGTTGACGACGACGTGGGCAGACCGCGGGCGATGGTGGCGCCCGGCTCAGCGTGGTCGGCATGCGCCGGGCCGATGCGCGTCACGAGGGAGCGGTCCGCGTAGGCCGCCTGCATCCACGCCTCAGGGTCGGCGAGGCCGTCGCGCAGCTCCCACACCTGCGATCCGCGCGCCCACCAGCGAGGCACGAACACGTGCCGCGGGGTGGTGGCGAGCGGCTCGTACCAGCGCGACCCAGGGCGGACAACTTCGTCCGCCAGGCGCCGCGCGTGCGTCTCCCAGTCCACGGGCGTCTCCTAGTCGTACACGGGTTCGCAGGCCGGGGTCTCGGCCGGGGAACAGTCGGAGCCGTCCTGATCAGGGTTGCAGGCCGTCACGACTCCCGGGGAGGGCTGGCACGAGTCCTCTTTGGGGGTGCAGGTGTCCGGCACACAGTTACCGCGGTTGCGAGGGATCGACGCCGCGACGTGCGCCCACTGCTGCCCGGCGAACACCGCCTTCAGCCCGGCCGTCTTCACGGAGCCGGCGGGCAGGAACCGCCCCAGCACGCAGGGGGCCACGGTACCGTCCGGCAGAACAGCGGCTTTCCCGTCGGCGCACCGCCCGCACAACTCCGACATGGACGGGATCAGCGCCGTCCTGGCGGCGTTGCCCACGGCGCGCACCCGGTCGACGTGCACCCGCTTGACGCCGAGGGCTGCCATCTCGGCACGGGCCTCTTCGGAGCGCTGCCCGTCGCGCACCTGGATGATGCCGACCTTCACGGGGATGCCGCGGCGCACCGCCTCGGCGATGTTCGCCCGGGTCGAATCGTGGGACCCCTTGCGGCCGGTGATCTCGTCGGGGTCGTCGGAGTAGTACGACGTTCCCAGGCTGACCTTCGGGTGGGCGAAGAGTTCCCAGTGCTCGCGCCGCACTCGGTACAGATTGCTGAACACCTGGACTCCGAGCCCCGAGTCCAGGACGTACTCGACCAGAGCGGCGAAGTCGGGGTGCAGGGTGGGTTCGCCGCCGATGAACTGCACGGTTTCCACGCCGAGCTGGGTGGCCTCGTCGATGACACGCCGCCAGTCCTCACTGGTCATGGTGCCGTGGCCCTTCGTCGGCCCGGCCTGGGCGTAGCAGTGTGACGCGCACGTCAGCTGGCACCGGCCGGTGATCTCCAGCTCAAGGAAGGTCAGCGGTGCGGGCGTTGCGGGTGCCTCGGGAGCGATGGTCATACGTGTCCTTCCTGTGCTTGATGTCCGTCAAGCGATGGCCGGCTGTCGGTCCGGGCGCTTGCAGCAGTGGGGTTTCGGCGAAGCTGGTTCCAGTGGTCGCCGAGCCGTCGGCCGCGCTCGCAGTGGCTGTCGTCGGTCCGGCAGACCCAGCATCGCGTCCCGTGGATGGCCCAGCGGCGGAAGGCCAGTTGGGCGGGGCTCCAGTGGTCGCCCGTCACCGGTCCGCTGTTGAAGGCCTCGTAGTGGCGGCACAGGGCGTTGACCGAGCGGGCGAGCCGCTGGGCGTGCGCGATTCCGGCGGGCAGGCTGCGGCCGGGCTCGACGCCCAGGAGGTGCCGCGCCTCACCGATGCAGGCGGACGCCGCGACCCGGATCCCGGCGTCCGCCGGGGCGGCCAGGGTGGCGGTCTCGACCTCGGGGACGGCGAGCATGAGGTGCCCGCGCAGCTGGAGCGTGAGCGTCTCCAGCTCCTCGTGGCTGGGCGGTTCGGCGTCGTCCGCGAGCAGCCGGTGCGCGGTGGCGCGCATGGTCTGGATGTCGATCCGGAGGGAGGGGTTCACGGTCATGGCAGTTCACCCCTGGACCGGGCGTTGGCGGCCGCGACGGCAGCGCTGAGACCGTCAGAGACCGCGACCGGCTTCAGGTTCTCCGGCTCGGCGTCGGTCATCGTCACTGCGCCTCCCCGGCCGGTGCCGCACGCCGCCGGAATACGCGACCTCTCAGCTCTGTGAGGGCCCGTGGTACAGATGGCATGTCGACGCTCCTTACAGCGTTGGCCGCGCTCGGGACCGTCGCGCGCGGTCGCCGGGGTCTGTTGATCTCTGCGGAGTTCACGCCGCTTCCGCCGTGTTCTGGACCCGCAACTGACGGTCTGCCGGACGCGGTCGCCTCCAAGGAGCTTGACGTGTCCAGCTGCGCGTAGGCTCTTGTTGACGGCCGCCCGCAGTCGTAGCGGGCCTCACCGTGCAGTCGGACGGCCCTCACGCGCCCGTCGATGACCCTGGGCGCGAGCGGGACCGCGTTGGGCATCCCCGGTTCCCATCTGCTGGTTCCTACGCTTGCGACAGATGGTGAGGGGAGGAAGGAGCAACAAGTACCCCAGCGAGGGGTAGTTGGGCGGCCCACTCAGGTGGCGGCGCACCACTCGGCGAAGTTGGTGAGAGTCTCCGAGTCGGCTCGCTTCAAACGGCGCAGCGTGGCGGCATCCTCACGCACCCAGGGGTGTTCTCGGGTGTGCTGCGGGGCGATGTGCCGAGCGACCTTCAGCGACTCGAATGCATCGTCCGCGAGGCCGGACCACAGCTGCGCGCGGGCCAGCTCGATATAGAACCCGGAGCGCCGTTCGGCAGGCAGCTCTTTGGGTGGCTTCCACTCGCTGGCGATATCGAGGGCACGGCCGACGTGCTCGTCTCCGAGGCTGACCGCGACGGACACCTCGTGGGCCTTCACAGAGTCCGGGCCGAACGCGGTTCCGCAGTACACGTCCTCTGCTACCCGGTCGGCGAGCGCACTCGCCTCATTGAGGTGCGTGACGGCCGCTGATGCATCACCTGCCCTGCCTGCGATGACGGCGGCCCGCATGTGCAGGGCGCCCTTCGCCGCGATCTCCGGCGGGGCGGCGGGAGCAGGGGCCGCATCCAGGGCCTGTTCCAGGACGCGTAGTCCGGCCGCATGGGCGCGGGCTGCGAAGAACGTCTCCGTACGCACGTAGGCCACGGACGCGGACAGCAGCGGATCGCCGGCCTCGGGTACAGCCCAGCGCATGAGCTCGACGAGGCGCGCGGAGAGGTCGTGAGCACAGAACTTGTAGGCGACAGCGTCTGCGGAGCGGTAGGCCTTCACCAGAAGGCCGGCCAGCTCAGGCCGCTCTGGACCGCGAGCCGCGTGGTAGGCGCGGGCGAGTTCGGTGAGCAGGTCGGGCAGCTTGCGGGCGATACGGGTGTACTGGGCGGCCAGCCGCCAGCGGGCGGCCTCGGTGACGGCTGCCCGCAGTTCATGGATGGGACCGACCGGGCCGTCGTCCGGGAGGTCGTACGTGGCGAGCGCGGCGGAGAGCGCGGGCAGCGCCTCGTGCAACACGGGTGTGGGCCGCTCCGCGGTCGGCCAGTAGGCGCGCGGGGTCGACTCCCAGTGCCTCCGCGATGGCTTCGAGGGTGGAGTCGCCGACGCCGCGCTCGCCGCGCTCAATCTTGCGGATGGCGCCGAGAGACACATGTGCCGCGTCGGCGAGCTGCTGCTGCGTCAGCTTCGGCCGCATGACGCTGCGGTAATAGGCGATCCGCGCGCCTACTCCGCCCTTGCTGCGTGCGGGCATACTGGCTCCAGTTCGGTGCGTCGACTCCGAACCGTACCCGCGCCGAGACGCCGCGTGGTTGCGGTCAGCCCTTCGCGATCTCCGTGAGCTGGGTCAGGGTGTCGATCCGCCAGTCCGCCGCGGCCACAACCTCCGGGTCGTCCGCCCAGAGGTGCCCCCATGGTCCGCGGCGAACGTGCGCCACGCGCAGCCCGGCAGCCTTCGCCGGGAAGACGTCATTGGCCGGGTGGTCGCCGACGTACAAGGTAGCGCTCGGAGCAGCCTGCGCCACCTCCAGCACCCGCCGGAAGAACTCCTGCTGCGGCTTCGCCACACCCCACTCCCCAGAGGTCACGATGAGATCCGCCGGGAGGTCAAGGTCGCGTAGCAGCTCAGCTGCGCGAGTTGTCTGATTACCCGCGACGATGACGCGTACGCCGGCCTGCCGGAGCGCGGACAGGGCCGGGCGGACGTCGTCATAGAGGTCGCTCTCGTCGAGGCGTTCACCGCGGCCGGCGGCTTCGCGGGCGTGGTACTCGGCAGCGACGTCGATGCCTGGACGCGCGAGCCGGAGGGCTTCGGCGTTGTCGTGTCCCTGGGCGACAACAGCTCCGACGAGCGCGGAGACGGTATGACGGGGGACGTTCAGCCAGTCTGCCCAGGAAGCCCAGTACCGGTCGTCTCGGGTGATCGTCTCGCCGACGTCGAACACGATGGTCTCAATCACCCTGGGAGCCTAAGGCGCTGCCGGATGAGCGCGGTGATGATCGGGTGGTCGAGGGGAGCTTCACTGACGCCAGCCTCATCGGCGAGCGTTGCAGCGAGGAACGCCTTCAAATGCGCAGTACGGGGGCGCGAGGTCCAACGCTCGGTAACTCCGAGAGTTTAGGTGGTTCGTCCGGCGAATTCGTGACTTTCGGACTTCCACCGCCCGACCATCTGCCCGTCTCGCAGGAATTCACCTACAGGGAAGCCGCAAACTGGTTCCTGTGCCCGGACGTCGGCAAGACGGTCCGCGCCTGCGTGGCGGCGTTGCCGCGCGGGCCGATGGCGAGGTGACCGTCGGGGCCGCCCGCTTCTTCGAAGTGTCGTGCTTCCGCGAGCCGAGTAAAGGGTGAGTAAAGGGCGCTTCGCGTCGGCTTCGCCGATCGGCCTTCGGCCGACCCTTGACGCGACTCGCTGCAGCACGGGGAAGAAGCGGGCGAGCGGCCCGGAAAGGCGGGTGGCCGAGGCATGCTTGCGGAAGCAGGCCGGTTGCCTCGGCGCCCGGCGTGGACGGGCGCGTCAGCGTCTCGCATGCACGCCGGGCCGGCCAAGCGGGCTCGGCCCGGTGGGTGATACGCACCAACCGAGTGGGGGCACGCCTGGCAGGCTCGGCGGCCTGCCGCCTGCAGCTCGCGGCATTCGACGGCCGCTGGGACGGCTCGTTACGTCATAACCGTCGGAGCGGCGTGCAGGGGTCGGGCGTCCGGCTGGGCGCCCGCCCTTCCTCTATTCGCAGGGTGTCATACCCGCCTGCCGCAACGTCCGGATGAGCAGCGGGCGTTGCGCGGCGATCGCGGCCTCGCCGACCAGCCAGAAGTCGGGGGACGCGCTGTCGTGGCGGATGGCGACGAGCAGCTGATCGCCCTCGTCGAGGCCGACGTCGGCGGGCATCACGAACGTGGCCTCGGTGTCGGTCTTCGCCGGTTTGTAGGAGCGGGTCACCTCCAGGGTGACGCGTTCCTCGCCGGTGCCGGGGACGGGCCGCGTGTCCGTCACCTCGCCCTCGGCGACCAGACGGGCGCAGGCGAGGTAGGCGGGGGAGCCCAGGGGGCCGACGGCCTTGGAGGACTCGGACTGGGCACTGTCGGCCGCGGCCCCGGAGGTCTCCGTCACGCCGCCGCCCGCCTGGCCGAGCAGCCAGCCCAGGCCCACCACCATCGCCCCGGCGGCCGCGACCCCGACCGCGCCGAGGGCGAGGGCGAAGTGGCGGCGGCGGTGTGGTCGTACCCGGACCGGCGGCGCCGGGACCTCCGACGGTTCCTCCGGGGCCTCCTCCGCCAGCGCCCCGCCGATCAGCCGCAACTGCTGCCGCAGCAGCGCCACGTCCGCCGCCGCCGACCGGTGCTCGGCCATGAAGGCGGCGTCGGCGCGGGCCGCGTCGGGCAGCGGCTCGTCCGTGAGGACGGCCATCAGCGGGTCCACGCCGGTGCCCCCGCCGTCGTGTTCGACGGTCACCTCACACCACCTCGTCCTCGTGCAGGCGGGCGCGCAGGGCCCGTACCGCCGTGTGCAGCCTGCTCTTGACCGTGCCCTCCGGGATGCCGAGTTCCTCGGCGATGGAACGCACCGGCAGATCGGCGTAGAACCGCAGGACGAGGACCTGACGCTGGGCGTCGGGCAGCTCGTCCAGCCCCTGGGCGACCGCGAGGGACAGCAGGCTGGTGTCCTCGCCGGAGGGGTGCTCCAGCTGGCGCAGCGACGCCAGGCGTTCCCCGATCCGCTCCTGCCGGCGTTTGGCGCGGTGCCAGTCCATGGCGAGGTTGGAGGCGACGACCGCCGCCCACGCGGAGACGTCGCGCGGCGCCTCGCGGCCGTCGGCGGCCCGCTCCAGCAGCCGCAGGCGGACCTGCTGCACCCCGTCCGGCAGGTCCGCCTGCGGCACTCCGCCGAGCGCGAGCACCGCCCGTACCCGGCGCTCCTGGGCCGCGTCCAGGGGATCCCCGACATCGCTGTGTACGTCGCCCCCCTGGCCGCGGCGCGCCTTTCTGCGCAGCACCGCCACCCCTCTCCTCGCCGCGTTTCCCCTATGACGCCGGGACGGGCGGAAACGTTCGGTTCGGTTCCGGGGCGGTGATCAGTGGCGTATGTCACGGAGGTGCCGTCCCACTACGCGGGCACAAGCCCAAAGGATTGGACACAGGGGCCCGGGTGCCCCGCATGATGGAAAGGCCCCGGTCAGGGACGGGGCGCCCCGCAAACCACGCAAAGGAGTCGTCGTGAGGGTCGGAATCGTCGGAGCCACCGGTCAGGTCGGCACGGTCATGCGCAGGATCCTCACGGAGCGCGACTTCCCGGTGACGGAGCTGCGGCTGTTCGCCTCGGCCCGTTCGGCGGGGACGGTCCTGGACGGCGTGACCGTCGAGGACGCGGCCACGGCCGACTACACCGGCCTGGACATCGTCCTGTTCTCCGCGGGCGGCGCGACCTCCAAGGCGCTGGCCGAGAAGGTCGCCGGGCAGGGCGCGGTCGTGATCGACAACTCCTCCGCCTGGCGCCGGGACCCTCAGGTGCCCCTGGTGGTGTCCGAGGTGAACCCGCACGCGATCGCGAGCCGCCCCAAGGGCATCATCGCCAACCCGAACTGCACGACGATGGCCGCGATGCCGGTGCTGAAGCCGCTGCACGCGGAGGCGGGGCTGGAGGCCCTGGTCGTCGCCACCTACCAGGCCGTTTCCGGCTCCGGCCTCGCGGGCGTCGACGAGCTGTTCGAGCAGGTGAAGAAGGTCGGCGAGGACGCGCCGAAGCTCACCCACGACGGCTCGGCGGCCGAGTACCCGGCGCCGAACAAGTACGTCGCGCCGATCGCGTACAACGTGCTGCCGCTGGCCGGTTCGATCGTGGACGACGGTCTGGGCGAGACCGACGAGGAGCAGAAGCTCCGCAACGAGTCCCGCAAGATCCTGGAGATCCCCGAGCTGAAGGTCTCCGGCACCTGCGTGCGCGTCCCCGTCTTCACCGGCCACTCGCTCCAGGTCAACGCCCGTTTCACCCGCCCGATCAGCGTCGAGCGCGCCAAGGAGCTGCTGGCCGGCGCCCCCGGCGTGGCCCTGACCGACGTCCCGACCCCGCTCCAGGCGGCCGGTCAGGACCCCTCGTACGTCGGCCGCATCCGCCGCGACGAGACGGTGGAGAACGGGCTCGCGCTGTTCGTCTCCAACGACAACCTGCGCAAGGGCGCGGCACTGAACGCGGTGCAGATCGCGGAGCTGGTGGCGGCGGAGCTGACCACCAAGGCGGCCGGCTAGTCCCTGCGGATCGCCTGCTGGTCCCTGCGGACCTCGTAGAGGAAACAGCCGTACTCGACGGCCCGGACGTGGACGAGCGCCACCTCCGGGTCGTCGAACGCTTCAGCGAACGCGGTCTGGAATCCGTCCTCGACCAGGCGTCCGCCCAGGATGCGCCCCTCGGCCGAGTACCGCCGGACCGTGCGGTGGGCGTTCGTGAAGGGAAGCTCCTCGTCGAGCGTCGGCCCCGCGCACTCGTCCGCGTGAATGAAGGCGGGGCCCTGTTCGTCGTACGCCCCCGGATCGGCGCCCGTCTGAGCGGCCCAGCGGCGCAGCGGGGCGTACGAGACCAGGGCGATCCGCTCCCCCGGCGCACTGCGGCGCAGGCAGCAGCGCAGCGGCGCCCCGCCTTCCTCGTCCGTCACGGGAACCATCTCGCGTCCCGCGTCGTCAGCAGAACGCAGCTCCTTCAGGACCGGCGGCTCGATCGGTCGTGCGAGGTACGTCGTCATGGGCCCAGGCTCGCGCGTGCCCCGCCCCGCCCACCGGCGGTCAACGGACATCGCGTTCGGCGCTGGTCCCGTGGAAGGATGGCGCAACTGACACATAACGAGGAGATGACCGCGTGCCTGGCACAAACCTGACTCGCGAAGAGGCGCAGCAGCGGGCGAAGCTGCTCACCGTTGACTCGTACGAGGTCGATCTCGACCTCTCCGGGGCGCAGGAGGGCGACACCTTCCGGTCCGTGACCACCGTACGCTTCGACGTCGCCGGTGGGGGCACCTCCCGCTCGAGCGTAGCCGAGAGTGGGGGAGGTACCGAGTCCTTCATCGACCTGGTGGCGCCGACGGTCCACGAGATCACCCTGAACGGCGACCCGCTCGACCCCGGCGCGGTCTTCAAGGACTCCCGGATCGCCCTGCACGGCCTGCTGGAGGGCCGGAACGTGCTGCGCGTGGTCGCCGACTGCGCGTACACCAACACCGGCGAGGGCCTGCACAAGTTCGTCGACCCGGTCGACGACCAGGCCTATCTCTACACCCAGTTCGAGGTGCCGGACGCCCGCCGCGTGTTCGCGTCCTTCGAGCAGCCGGACCTGAAGGCGACCTTCCAGTTCACCGTACGGGCGCCCGAGGGCTGGACCGTCATCTCCAACTCGCCCACGCCCGAGCCCAAGGACAACGTCTGGGTCTTCGAGCCGACACCGCGCATCTCGACGTACATCACGGCGCTGATCGTCGGCCCGTACCACAGCGTGCACAGCGTGTACGAGAAGGACGGCCAGTCCGTCCCGCTCGGCATCTACTGCCGTCCGTCCCTCGCCGAGTACCTCGACTCGGACGCCATCTTCGAGGTGACCCGGCAGGGCTTCGCGTGGTTCCAGGAGAAGTTCGACTACGCGTACCCGTTCCAGAAGTACGACCAGCTGTTCGTGCCGGAGTTCAACGCGGGCGCGATGGAGAACGCGGGCGCGGTGACCATCCGCGACCAGTACGTCTTCCGTTCGAAGGTGACGGACGCGGCGTACGAGATGCGAGCCGAGACCATCCTGCACGAGCTGGCCCACATGTGGTTCGGCGACCTGGTCACCATGGAGTGGTGGAACGACCTGTGGCTGAACGAGTCGTTCGCCACCTACACGTCCATCGCCTGCCAGGCCGCCGCGCCCGAGTCGCGCTGGCCGCACGCGTGGACGACGTTCGCCAACTCCATGAAGACCTGGGCGTACCGCCAGGACCAGCTGCCGTCCACGCACCCGATCATGGCCGAGATCCGTGACCTGGACGACGTGCTGGTCAACTTCGACGGCATCACGTACGCCAAGGGCGCCTCCGTACTGAAGCAGCTCGTCGCCTACGTCGGGGAGGACGAGTTCTTCCGGGGCGTGCAGGCCTACTTCAAGCGCCACGCGTACGGCAACACCCGCCTGACCGACCTGCTGACCGCGCTGGAGGAGACCTCCGGGCGGGACCTGAAGACCTGGTCGCGCAAGTGGCTGGAGACGGCCGGGATCAACATCCTGCGCCCCGAGATCGAGACGGACGCGGACGGTGTCATCACGTCCTTCGCGATCCGGCAGGAGGCACCGGCGCTGCCCACGGGCGCGAAGGGCGAGCCGACGCTGCGGCCGCACCGGATCGCGGTCGGGCTGTACGAGATGGACTACGACGCCGGGAAGCTGGTGCGCGAGGAGCGCGTCGAGCTGGACGTCGACGGCGAGCTGACGGCCGTACCGCAGCTGGTGGGGCGCCCGCGTCCGAACGTCGTGCTGCTGAACGACGACGACCTGTCGTACGCGAAGGTCCGCCTCGACGAGCAGTCGCTGGCCTTCGTCACCGACCACCTCGGCGACTTCGAGTCGTCGCTGCCGCGGGCGCTGTGCTGGGCGTCGGCGTGGGACATGACGCGCGACGCGGAACTCGCCACCCGCGACTACCTGTCCCTGGTCCTGTCCGGCATCGGCAAGGAGTCGGACATCGGTGTGGTGCAGTCGCTGCAGCGGCAGGTGAAGCTGGCGATCGACCTGTACGCCGACCCGGCCGCCCGGGAGGCGCTGCTGACCCGCTGGACGGATGCCACGCTGGCACACCTGCGCGCCGCCGCGCCGGGCGGCGACCACCAGCTGGCCTGGGCGCGCGCCTTCGCGGCCACCGCGCGGACGCCGGAGCAGCTGGATCTGCTGGAGGCGCTGCTGGACGGGTCGCAGACGATCGAGGGCCTGGTCGTGGACACGGAACTGCGCTGGGCGTTCGTGCAGCGGCTCGCGGCCGTGGGCCGCTTCGACGAGGCGGAGATCGCGGGCGAGTACGAGCGCGACAAGACGGCGGCCGGCGAACGGCACGCCGCCACCGCCCGCGCCGCCCGCCCCACGCCGGAGGCCAAGGCGGAGGCCTGGGCCTCCGTCGTCGAGTCCGACAAGCTTCCGAACGCCGTCCAGGAGGCGGTCATCTCCGGCTTCGTCCAGACGGACCAGCGGGAGCTGCTCGCGCCGTACACCGACAAGTACTTCGAGTCGGTGAAGGGTGTGTGGGACTCCCGCTCCCACGAGATGGCCCAGCAGATCGCGGTCGGCCTGTACCCGACGGTCCAGGTCACCGCGCACACCCTGACGAAGACGGACGAGTGGCTGTCGACCGCGGAGCCGAGCGCGGCGCTGCGGCGGCTGGTGTCGGAGTCGCGGGCCGGGATCGAGCGCGCGCTGCGTGCGCAGGCGGCGGATGCGGCGGCGGGGGCGCAGGGGTAGGGCTGCCTGGCCTGGTTGTACGTCGATGGGGGCGCCCGGCGAGTTGGGCTCGCGGGCGCCCCTTCGCATGGGTGTGCGATAGTGTGCCGATCATGGGGGACTGGGAGCTGCGGCCGGCGTCGGGGGCGGACGTCGAGGCGGTGGCCGAGTTGCGGGCCGTGGTGCTGCGGGCGGATCTGGAGCGGCTCGGGCGGTACGACGAGCGGCGGGTGCGGCAGCGGCTGCGGGACGGGTTCGTACCGGAGCACACGTGGGTGATCGAGGCGGACGGCGCGTTCGCGGGCTGCGTGTCCCTGCGTCCGGCACCTGACGCCCACTGGCTGGAGCACTTCTACCTGACCCCGCACCTCCAGGGCACCGGCATCGGCGGGGCCGTACTGCGCGCCCTGCTCGAGCAGTGCGACCGCGACGGCACCGTGGTCCGCCTGAACGTCCTCCAGGGCAGTCCGGCTCGACGGCTGTACGAACGGCATGGGTTCGCGGTGGAGTCGGAGGGTGCGGTGGATGTGTTCATGGTGCGGGTGCCGGGCGGGGGTCGGCTTCCGTAGCGGGGGCGGGCGTCCGAAGCAGGGGCGGGCGCGTCCTGGCGGAGGCGCCGGCGCCGCCAGCGACGCGCGAGATCCACTTCCCCAGCGGCGAGCAGCTCGTACGCCTCCCCGACCTCCCCGCGCGCATGTGCCGCCAACTCGGCGTCCGCGAGCTCCAGTTGCTCGAACACCGCCTCCGGCCGAGTTTGCCTGATTACTAAGCAACTTACACGCAAGCTACTTTCTTGCCACCGACCAACCAGGCGCGGATACTGCACCCATGCCCCCGAACCCCAACCCCGCCCCCGCCCCCGCCCCCGCCCCCCAGGACCCCGTCGACGCGATCGTCGAGCAGTGGGCCGCCGTACGCCCCGACCTGGACACCAAGGCGATGGAGGTCTTCGGCCGCATCTACCGCCTCTCCCGCACGATGGGCGACCGGTTGGAGAAGGCATACGCGCGCTTCGGCATCTCACGCGGCGAGTTCGACGTCCTGGCCACCCTGCGCCGCTCCGGCGAGCCCTACGCCCTCTCGCCCCGCCAGCTGTCGGCCACCCTCATGCTCACCACCGGCGGCATGACCGGCCGCCTCGACAAACTGGAACGCGCAGGCCTCCTCCGCCGCTCCCCCGACCCCCACGACCGCCGCGCCCTCCGGGTCACCCTCACCGAAAAGGGCCTCCACCTCATCGAGGAGGCGGTCGGCGCGGGCCTCTCCGTCCAGGCGGAGGCCCTGTCGGCCCTCACAGACGAGCAGGCCGACCAACTGGCCGACCTGCTGAGGGAGTTGCTGGCGGGGGCGTCGGAGGATCGACGGTAGGGCGGGGCGTTCAGCCCAGGTGAGCCGTCAGAGCCGCCTCGATCGTGGTGGGGGTGGCGGAGTCGGTGGCCCAGGTGATGTAGGCGTCGGGGGGGATCAGGAGGGGGGTGCGGCGGGCGTCCGTCCAGTGGGCGACCGTCAGGCGGTCGGTGCGGGGGGTGGACGGTGGCTCGTAGGGGGCCGGGGTGATCAGGAGGAAGTGGCCGGTGCGGAGGGACTCGTAGAGGCGGCCGGTCGTGAGGGGGGCGTCGGTGCCGGTGAGGGGGGCCTCGGGGGGCCGGGTAGCGGTAGCCGATGCCGGAGATCTGGGCGACCACCTTGCGGCGGGCGGGGCCAGCGACGTTGACGAGGGCGGAGATCAGGGCGCGGGTGGCGCGTAGGGCGGGGCTCTGCGCTCCGACCAGGCGGACCAGGCCGCCGCTGCTGCGCAGTACCGCCTTGCCGACCGGGTGGCGTTCGGTCTGGTACGTGTCCAGCAGGCCCTCCGGTGCCCAGCCCCGGACGGCGGCCGCGAGCTTCCAGCCGAGGTTGGCGGCGTCCTGGAGGCCGGTGTTCATGCCCTGGCCGCCGGCCGCGGCGGGTGGCCTCCCAGAACGCTTCGCCGCCGACGGATACGAGCGCGCCACCATCCGGGCCATCGCCAAGGACGCGAACATCGACCCGTCGATGTCATGCGCTACTACGGCAACAAGGAGGGCCGCTTCGCGGCCGCCGTCGCCGTCGATCTGAAGCTCCCCGACCTCGCCACGGTCCCCCGCTCCGACATCGGCCGCGCCCTCGTCTCGCACTTCCTCGACATGTGGGAGGACAACGAGGTACTCACCGCCCTGCTAAGGGTCGGCGCGACCAACCAGGCCGGGGCCGAGCGGATGCCGCCCGCGACGGCGCTCGTCCGTCAGGAGATCGTCGCCTGGCTGGCGCCCACCATCCAGCGCTACCTCACCGCACCCAGCCCCTGAGCCCCTGGACATGCCAAGGGCGCCGACCTCGTGGGCGTACAAGACGTACGACGAGAACGGCGCCGTCGGGAGGTGCGCGGCGGACTCGGGCGGAGCCCCGCGTCAGGCCTTCGCGTCGGCCTTGGTCGTGATGTTGGACGTGGTCGTGTCCTTCTGCTTGTGGGACTTGTCCAGCACCATCACCAGGCCCGCGATCACCGCGAAGATCACGATCGGGGTGACCACGAACCAGCCCAGCGTCTCGATGACGCTCAGGCCCGGGCCGGGGTCGTCGCCGTCGTCACGCGTCAGCGCGAGCGCGGGGGACGACATGAGCAGCATCATCAGCGTCGTACCGGCGGCCAGGGCGCCGGCGCGCAGGGCGTTCTTCTTGTCCACGGTGCCAAAAGTACCGAACACCGGGTGCGGCCGCGCGGCCGGGGTGCCACAAGAGGCGCGGTGACCGTCAAAGAAGGGTCACGCCGACCCGGGGTCACCCCCACCACCGGCTCCAGTCCCGCCCTGAGCGCCGTCCCCCCGCAAAACCTCCACCAACCCCCGCAACCGCACAGAAGCCGCCAACCCCTCCAACGTCACCACCCGCCCCGCCGCATCCGCGATCGGCAGCCGCCAGTTCGGATACTCGTCCCACGTCCCCGGCAGATTCTGCGGCCGCCGATCCCCCACCCCGTCGGGCAGCCACACGCCGATCATCCGGGCCGGCGTACGCAGCAGGAAGCGATGGACGGCCTGGACCTCGGCCTCCTCCTCCCCCGCACCGAGCCCGCCGCCCGTGCCCCGCAGCAGACCGAGCCGGGCGAGCAGCGCCAGCCATTCCCCCGTGTCGGCGGCCGCTTCCCCCCGCTCCACGTCCACTGGGCGGGTGAGCAGGCCGAGCCGGTCGCGGAGGTCGACGTGTTCGCCGGTCAGCCGGGCGGCGGTGGGCGGCAGGTCATGGGTCGTGGCGGTGGCCAGGCAGTCGGCGCGCCAGCGGTCGGGCGGCAGCGGGCGGCCGTCGCCCTCCCAGTCCCGCTCGAACCACAGCACCGACGTGCCGAACACCCCCCGCCGCCGCAGCGCTTCGCGCACCCCCGGTTCCACGGTCCCCAGGTCCTCGCCGATCACCATCGCTCCGGCCCGCGAGGCCTCCAGCACCAGTACGGCGAGCATGGCCTCCGCGTCGTAACGGACGTACGTCCCCTCCGTGGGCGGCAGCCCCACCGGCACCCACCACAGCCGGAACAGGCCCATCACATGGTCGATGCGGAGCGCGCCCGCGTAGCGGAACAGGCCGCGCAGCAAGCCCCGGAACGGCGCGTACCCCGACTCGGCCAGCCGGTCCGGGCGCCACGGCGGCAGGCCCCAGTCCTGGCCGCGGGCGTTGAAGGCGTCCGGCGGGGCGCCCACGGACATCCCGGCGGCGAAGTACCGCTGCTGCGCCCAGGCGTCGGCGCCCCCGGGATGTACGCCGACCGCGAGGTCGTGCACGATCCCGACCGGCATCCCCGCCTCCCGCGCGGCGCGCTGCGCGGCGGTGAGCTGGGCGTCGGTGAGCCAGGCGAGACGGGAGTGGAAGTCGACGCGGTCCATCAACTCCCGCCGGGCACGGGCGGTTTCGGCCGACCGCGGGTCCCGCAGACCGTCCGGCCAGGTGTGCCACTCGGGTCCGTGCACCTCGGCCAGCGCGCACCAGGTGGCGTGGTCCTCCAGGGCCTCGCCCTGCTGGGCCAGGTAGTCGCAGTAGGCGGCGCGTCTGCCGGGTCCGAGGGGGACTTGTGCTACGAGTTCCAGCGCTTCCCGCTTCAGTTCCCACACCGCGTCCCGGTCGATCAGCGCGCCCTTCTCCAGCACCGACTCCCGCAGCCGGTCGGCCCGTTCGGCCAGTGCCCGCGCCCGCTCGCGGTCGCCGACGTAGGCGTACTCGGGGATGGCCTCGATGCGCAGATGCACCGGGTCGGGGAAGCGGCGGGAGGAGGGGCGGTACGGCGAGGGGTCGGTGGGGGCGCCGGGCACGGCCGCGTGCAGCGGGTTGACCTGGACGAATCCGGCGCCGAGGGAGCGTCCGGCCCAGGCGGTGAGTTCGTCGAGGTCGCCGAGGTCGCCCATGCCCCAGGAGCGCTGCGAGAGCAGGGAGTAGAGCTGGACGAGGAGGCCGTACGAGCGTGCTCCCGGCGTGGGCAGCCGGGGCGGGGCGGCGATCAGGTGGGCGGCGGCGGTCCGGCCGTCGGGTGCGGTGGCGGTGAGCCGGTGGACGCCGGGCGGGAGGTGCTCGGCGGCGTCGCGGGTCTCGCCCTGCTCGGTCTCGATCCGCAGCCGGGTGCCGCCGGGTAGCCCGGCGAGGGCGTCCGGCGCGGCGCCGCCCCAGCACACGACGGTCGGCGGCAGCAGCCGCTCGCGCACGTCCGCGCGGCGGGCGGCGAGTGCGGCGCGCGTGGCCTCGGGCGTGCTCGCGTCGACGCCGAGCGCGGCCAGGGTCCGGGTGAGCGCGGCGGCCGAGGCGGTGACCGTGCGCTCCGGGGAGGGGCTGTAGGAGGGGGCGACGCCGTACGACTCCGCGAGCCTGCACAGGTCTTCGCCGGGAGCTTCGGCCGGGCGGGGTGCGGTCATCTACGGCCTCGTGGAGTCGGCGTCCGGGACGGCGAGTGGCGGCTCGCTGGTGAGGGGCTCGGCGTCGGGCAGCGGGGGTTCGCTGGTCAGCGGGGCCTCGGTGCAGGCGCCCTCCGCGCTGAAGACGCACACGCGCGCGAGATCCGGATCGGCGGACGCCCCGTCGGCGGGCGACGGCTCCGCCTGCCGCGGGAACGGCGTGCGTTTGGAACGGGTCGTGTCCCCGGGGGCGGAGGTGCCTTGGGTGCGGGGCGTGTCGTCGGAGAGGGCGGACAGCAGAAGGTGTGCCGATGCGGCCACGGGGGCCTCCTTGTCGAGTCGAGTGGGTCATCGCAGCCCTACCCAGTGAGCGCGAGGCCAGACGCCCGCACGACGAAGAACGTCCTTCTCGTCACATTCCGTACGCGCCCGCTCTCTCCAGGTTCTGACAGTTCTGACAAACAGCGCACAGCGGCCACTCCCGTTGACACTCCCCGCCGCGGATGGTGGGCTCGATCTCTCTCTGACGCGGACATGAGAAGAGACGGACGACAGCGAGGAGGGCCTGTGCGGCTGCGGCACGGACGGGGGACGGTCGCGCTGGCGTTCGCCGTGGTGGCGGGGACCGGCACCGCCGGAACCCTGGGCTCAGTCCCCACCGCCCAGGCAGCCCCACTGGCCCCACCGGCTCCCCGGGCAGCCCCGCTGGCCCCACCGGCTCCGCGGACGGCCCCGGAGTCCCCCACCGCCGACGCCAAGCCCCCCTCCGTCTGGCCCCGCCCCCAGTCCCTGCGCCCCACCGGCACCCCGGCCACCGTCACCGACGAGGTCGCGCTCCAGACCGGCCCGACGGCCGACCCGTACGCCGTCCAGGCGCTGCGCACCCTGCTGCGCCAGGCCGGAGCCCGCCGGATCACCACCACCGGCGATCCCGTCCCGCCCGGCGCCCTCGTCGTCCGCGCCGGGACGCGGACCCCCGACCGCGACCTTCCCTCCGGCGGCTACGAGCTCACCGTCGACGGCGACACCGTCACCCTCTCCGGCACCGGCCCGGACGGCCTCTTCCACGCCGTTCAGACCCTGCGCCATCTCCTCCGCCCGGACGGCACGATCGCGGGCGCGGTCGTCCGCGACTGGCCCGGCACCGCCGTACGCGGCACCGCCGAGGGCTTCTACGGCGAACCGTGGACCCGTGAACAGCGGCTCGCCCAGCTGGACTTCATGGGCCGCACCAAGCAGAACCGTTACCTGTACGCCCCCGGCGCCGACCTCTACCGGCAGGCGCGCTGGCGTGAGCCCTACCCGGCCGGGCAGCGGGCGCAGTTCCGGGAGCTGGCGGAGCGGGCCCGGCGCAACCACGTCACGCTCGGCTGGGCGGTGGCCCCGGGCCAGGCCATGTGCCTCTCCTCGGACGCGGACGTCGAGGCGCTGACCCGGAAGATGGAGGCGATGTGGGCGCTCGGGTTCCGGGCGTTCCAGCTCCAGTTCCAGGACGTCAGCTACAGCGAATGGCACTGCGAGGCGGACGCGGAGCGGTTCGGGTCGGGTCCGGAGGCGGCGGCACGGGCACACGCGCGTGTGGCGAACGCCGTGGCGCGGTACCTGGCACACCGCCACCCGGACGCCGCCGCACTCACCTTGATGCCGACCGAGTACTACCAGGACGGCGCCACCGAGTACCGGCGGGAGCTGGCGGGCGCGCTGGACGCGGGTGTCCAGGTGGCGTGGACGGGCGTGTGCGTGGTGCCGCGCACCATCACCGGGCGCGAGCTGGCCACCGCCCGCGAGGTGTTCCGGCACCCGCTGGTCACCATGGACAACTACCCGGTCAACGACTACGCCCAGGACCGCCTCTTCCTCGGCCCCTACACCGGCCGCGAGCCCGCCGTCGCCGCCGGTTCGGCCGCCCTCCTCGCCAACGCGATGGCACAGGCGGAGGCTTCCCGCATCCCGCTGTTCACCGCAGCCGACTTCGCCTGGAACCCGCGCTCCTACCGCCCCCAGGAGTCCTGGCGGGCCGCCCTCGACGACCTCGCGGCGGGCGACGAACGCCGCGCCGAGGCCCTGACCGCGCTCGTGGGCAATGACGCGTCCTCGGTGCTGGGCGGGGAGGAGTCGGCGTATCTGCGACCGCTGCTGGAGGCGTTCTGGCGGGAGCAGGCGGCCACGGACGGCACGGCGGACGGGCGGACACGCGAGACAACCCAGGACCGCCTCCGTGCCGCCTTCACCGTCATGCGCGAAACCCCGGCCCGCCTCTCCGGCACCCCGCTCGCCCTCGAAGTCACCTCGTGGACCGAGCAGTTGTCCCGCTACGGCGAGGCGGGCCTCGCCGCGCTCGACATGCTCGAAGCCCAGCGCACCGGCGACCCGACGGCGGCCTGGACGGCGTACCGCACGCTCGGCGAGCTGCGGGAGCGGCTGGGCGCGGCGCGGGTGACGGTCGGCGAGGGCGTGCTGGACCCGTTCCTGGCGCGGGCGCAGCGGGCGTACGAGAGCTGGGCGGGGCTCGATGCCGAGCCGGGCGCCGACCGGGGCGGCGCGAGCGACGGCCGGACCGTCCGCTTCCCGCACGCCCGCGCGCTCGCCGCGGTGACCGTCCTGACCGACCCCGGCACGCGCGGCACCGTCGAGGCCCTGGTGCCCGGCGAGGGCTGGCGGCGGGTCGGCGCGCTGGACGCCTCGGGCGCCACCGAGCTGACCGCGCGCCTGCGCGCCGACGCCGTCCGTGTCACCGGCCCGGCGCCTGCCCGGGTACGGCATCTGGTGCCCTGGTTCGCCGACTCGCCCGCCGCCGCGCTTCAGGTGCCGGGCACGGCGGACGCGGAGATCGGCGGGACCCGGCGGCTGACGGCCCGGTTGAGCGCGCTCAGGCCCGCCGATGTGCGGGGCCGTCTCACCGTCGAGGCGCCGAAGGGGATCGAGGTGCGCGTCCCGGACGGTGCGCTGACGCTGCCGCGCGGGTCGTCGGTCGAGGTGCCGGTCGAGGTGACCGTGCCGGAGGGGGCGCCGGTGCGGTCGTACGACATCCGGCTCGCGTTCGGGGAGGTGTCCCGCACCCTGACCCTGCGCGCCTTCCCGCGGACCGCCGGGCCCGACCTGGCGCGCACCGGCACCGCCCGTTCCTCCGCCGACGAGACGCCCGACTTCCCGGCGTCCGCGGCGAACGACGGGGATCCGCAGACGCGCTGGTCGTCGCCGGTGGACGACGGCGCCTGGTGGCAGGTGGAGCTGGCCCGGCCGGTGCGGCTCGGGCGGGTGGTGCTGCACTGGCAGGACGCGTATCCGTCGGCGTACCGGATCCAGGTCTCGGCGGACGGCCGCCGCTGGCGTACGGCCGCGGTGGTGCGGGACGGGCGCGGGGGCCGCGAGGAGCTGCGGATGGACGAGCGGGACGTGACGTACGTGCGCGTGCAGGGCGAGAAGCGGGCGACGGCGTACGGGTACTCGCTGTGGTCGGTGGCGGCGTACGCGGTCGCCAACTGAGCCCCGTCCACCCGCGCGGGGAATTTTCCCCGAGTTAGCCACTGGTCACTTTTCCCGAGCCACTATTCACTCGGTACATGTACTCAGTACATACTGATCCCCATGAGCACCCGCCACATCCTGCTCGGGCTGCTCGCTGCCGGTCCCAGCCATGGCTACGACCTCAAGCGACGGCACGACGAACGCTTTCCGCAGGCCCGTCCGCTGGCCTACGGGCAGGTGTACACGACCCTGCAACGGCTGGTCCGCGACGGACTGGCCGAGGTCGACGGCACCGACGCGGACGGCGGCCCCGAGCGCACGCTGTACCGCCGCACGGCGGACGGGACGCGGGAACTGACGCGCTGGGCGGGCGAGATCGCGCCGCCCGCGCCCTTCGTGACGAACGAGATCTTCGCCAAGGTCGTCGTCTCGATCCTGTCCGGCGGCGATCCGGAGGCGTATCTGCGCGCCCAGCGGACCGCCCACATGGAGCGCATGCGGGAGCTCACGGCGGTCAAGACCGACCCGGGAGCCGATCTGACGACCGTGCTCTCGGCGGACTACGCCCTCAACCATCTCGACGCCGACCTCCGCTGGATGACCACCACGGCGGCCCGGCTCACCACCCTGACCGCGGAGGTCGACTCAGCATGAGCAACCCAGAGCCGCTGCTCGCGGCCCGTGACCTCACCAAGGCGCACGGCAGGACCGAGGCCCTGCGCGGCGCCTCGGTCGAGCTGCGCACCGGCGAGATCCTCGCCGTGACCGGCGCGAGCGGCAGTGGCAAGTCGACGCTGCTGCACTGCCTCGCGGGCATCGTCCGGCCCGACGGGGGTTCGGTGTCGTACGGCGGCGAACGCGTCGACCGGCTGCCGGAGCGGCGGCTGAGCGAGCTGAGGCGGACGGAGTTCGGGGTGGTGTTCCAGTTCGGGCAGCTGATTCCCGAGCTGACCGCGCTCGACAACGTGGCGCTGCCGCTGATGCTGGGCGGGGCCGGGCGCAAGGAGGCACGGGAGCGGGCCGGGGAGTGGCTGGAGCGGTTCGGGGTGCGCGGGCAGGGGGAGCTGCGGCCGGGTGAGATGAGCGGCGGGCAGGCCCAGCGGGCCTCGCTGGCGCGGGCGCTGGTCACCGGGCCGAAGGTGGTGTTCGCGGACGAGCCGACGGGCGCGCTGGACTCGCTGGCGAGCGAACAGGTGATGACGGCGCTGGTGCACACGGCCCGCGAGGCGGGCACGTCCGTGCTGCTGATCACGCATGACGCCCAGGTGGCGGCGTACGCGGACCGGGAGGTGCGGCTGAGTGACGGGGTCGTGGTGCCGGTGGGGGTGACGGCGTGATGAGGACGGGCGCTGGTGGAACGATGTCCGATCTGCGGCTCTCCTGGCTGCTCACCCGTGGGTCCGACCGGCGGGAGTGGTGGCGGGTGGGGCTCACCGTGGTCGGCGCGGCGCTGGCCACCGGGTTCGCGCTGGGCGCGGTCGCGGTCGCGTCGATCGAGGGGCAGTACGCCATCGGGTTCGGCAACGGTCTGCTGAACCAGCCCGGGGAACGGGCGGGGGTCGTCATCGCGCTGGTGCTGCTGCTGATCCCCGTGCTCGGGTTCCTCGGGCAGTGCTCCCGGGTCGGTGCCGTGCACCGGGACCGGAGGCTGGCCGGGCTGCGGCTCGCGGGCGCCGCACCGGGGCAGGTGCGGCGGATCGCGGCGCTGGAGGCGGGGCTCGCCTGTCTGGCCGGGTCGGTGGCGGCGACGGTCGCCTCCGTCCTGGTCGTGCTGGGGGTGTGGCAGCGGCCGCCGGTCGTCGTCTGGGCCGGGTTCGCCCTGGCCGCGGTGGCCGTACCGGCGCTGGGGGCGCTGGTGAGCGCGCTGGCGTTGCGCCGGGTGATCGCCTCGCCGCTGGGCTGGGTGCGCCGGGTGCCGATCGCGTGGCGGCCGGGGCGGGCGTTCCTGACGGCGGCAGCGGCGCTCGCGGTGCTGCTGGTCACCGCTCTGACCTCGGACGAGGGCGGTCTTCTCGGGTTGGCGCACGGCCCGCTGACGGTGTTCTTCGCCGTGCTGCTCGTCGGGGCGGGCGCGATCTGGCTGTCCGGTGCCTCGGCCCGGCTCACCGGCGCCTTCCTCGCCGCCCGAACCGACCGGCCTGCGGTGCTGATCGCGGCGGAGCGGCTGCGCGACGACCCCTGGGCCGCGGCCCGCACGCACGCCGCGGTGCTGCTGGTGACGATCGTCGGTACGGGATTCATGGGCGTCAGGCAGGCGCTGCTGGCGGCGCTCGACGCCGAGCAGCCGCCGGCCGCGAGCCGCTCCTTCTACACCACCGGCCTCGACCTGACCGCCGCCGCGATCGTGGTCGCCCTGCTCATCACTCTGTCGGCGCTCGCCGTCGGCACCGCCGAGTCCCTCGCCACCCGGCGCCGGGGCCTGGCCGCGCAGACCGCCGCCGGGGTGCCGCGGGTGGTGCTGGGCCGGGCGCTGCTGCTGGAGACCGCGCTGCCGCTGGCGCCGGCGCTGCTGCTGGCGGGCCTCGGCGGCATGGTCATCGGCACCGGGTACACCGGGCTCACCGGCAGCGGCACACTGCCGTGGGCGGCGCTGCTGGTCCCGGCGGGGGTGTACGGCGCGTGCCTGCTGGCGTCGGCCACCTCGCTGCCGCTGCTGCGCCGGTCGGTGCGGCCGGGGGAGCTGAGGTACGCGTAAGGGCAGGCGTGCTCACGGGACCGGGGTGGACGGGGGTCTTCCCGGTCCCGTACGAGCACCCTGTACGGGACATGCAAAAGCCCGGATCGTCAGGCGGAAATGCCGTCGATCCGGGCCAAGGCGTCGTCCGCGCCGTACGGCTGCAAGTACGGCAGCCAGCGCGGGTCCCTATGGCCGGTCCCGATGATGCGCCAGGCCAGGCCGGTGGGCGGGGCGGGTTTGTGTCGCAGCCGCCAGCCCAGCTCGACGAGATGGCGGTCGGCCTTGACGTGGTTGCAGCGGCGGCACGAGGCCACCACGTTGTCCCAGACGTGCTTGCCCCCGCGCGAGCGCGGGATGACGTGGTCGACGCTGGTTGCGACGCCACCGCAGTACATGCACCGGCCCCCGTCGCGCGCGAACAGCGCTCGACGGGTCAGAGGAACGGGTCCCCGGTACGGGACCCGAACGAATCTTTTGAGCCGGACCACGCTGGGTGCGGGGACTGTGACGGTCGCGCTGTGCAGATAGGCGCCGGACTCCTCAAGGCATACGGCCTTGTTCTCGAGGACGAGGATGAGCGCGCGGCGGAGCGGTACGACGCCGAGCGGCTCGTACGACGCGTTGAGGACCAGGACATGCGGCACGGATGCCTCCTTGTACGCCGGCGGCGCGTGGCTCGCGCCGGGACGATCTGCAGTCAGTCTCCCCTCATGCCTGGTGAAAGCGCCACCATGTCCCGGTAACGGGCTGAGAGTGTTTTCGACCACATCCGCTTCCTCCCCAGGCTCCCGACCACTTCCTCCCCCCTTCTCTCCGAACTGTTCGCCTCACCTGCTGTTCGTCTGATCTGTTCATCCCCCGGCGGGAACCGTCTCTCCCTCGAACATCGCAACGATCCCCACACGATGCCCCGATAGTGTGGTTCCTCCGCCCGTCAGGTGACCTTTTCGTGACCTTGGACCTGACCGCCGTACCGGGGGCGGGCCGTTGCACCTGGAGGTACCCGCCGTGTCGCCCCTGCCCGTCCCACTGGCCGCCGGACCGTCACCGTCCCCGCCTCCGTCCCAGACGGCACCCTCCGTGCCCACGCTGCAGGACGCCCAGCAGAGCGCGACGAACGCCGCCGGCTGGGTGGAGGAGAACTGGTCGACGTGGCTGGCGATCGGGCTGCAGGTGCTGCTGATCGTGGTGGTCGCGGTCGTGCTGCGGGTGGTGGTGCGGCGGGCGATCACCAAGCTGATCGAACGGATGAACCGCACCGCGCAGTCGGTGGACGGCACGGCGATCGGCGGCCTGCTGGTCAACGTGGAGCGCCGCCGTCAGCGCTCGCAGGCGATCGGCTCGGTGCTGCGCTCGGTGGCGAGCTTCGTCATCCTCGGCACGGCCGCCCTGATGATCCTGTCCACCTTCAAGATCAACCTGGCTCCGCTCCTGGCCTCCGCCGGTGTGGCGGGCGTGGCGATCGGTTTCGGCGCGCGCAACCTCGTCACGGACTTCCTGTCCGGCGTGTTCATGATCCTCGAGGACCAGTACGGCGTCGGCGACTCGATCGACGTCGGCGTCGCGTCCGGCGAGGTCATCGAGGTGGGCCTGCGCGTCACCAAGCTGCGCGGCGACAACGGGGCGATCTGGTACGTCCGCAACGGCGAGGTCAAGCGCGTCGGCAACCTCTCCCAGGGCTGGGCCACGGCCGGCGTCGACGTCACCGTGCGTCCCTCCGAGGACCTGGACCACGTCAAGGCCGTGCTCACCGAGGTCGGCGAGGCGATGAGCAAGGAGGAGCCCTGGAACGAGATGCTCTGGGGCCCGGTCGAGATCCTCGGCCTGGACAGCGTCCTGCTCGACTCGATGGTCGTGCGCGTCTCGGCCAAGACGATGCCGGGCAAGTCCCTCACGATCGAACGCGAACTGCGCTGGCGCATCAAGCGCCGCTTCGACCAGGAGGGCATCCGCATCGTGGGCGGCCTGCCGCTCCAGCAGGACGAGGAGTCCGCAGCCGACCCGACGGCGGGGATGGCGGCGCCGTCGGCGTTCGCGAGCACGACCTCTCCGCAGGCGGTCGCGGCTTCGCCGATTGCGCCGCCGACGAGCACGACGAAGTAGCGGAACGGTTCTGGACGACTGACGTCCGCTCCCGCGGCCGCCCCGCAGCCGCCCCCGCAGCCGCCCCCGCGGGCAACGACTCCGTTGCCCGCGGGGGCGTTCGCTCTTGACGCCCCCTTCCCGCCGGGCCTATCTTCCTGCCAGTCGAAGCCGGTAGGAAACCTTCCCAACAGATAGCCGGGATGGACGCACAGCCCCGCCCCGCTGCCAAGCCGAGCGGCCGAAAGGCAGGTGTCGACGCATGGCAGGAACCGCCGGTACCCCGGGCACCCCCCGCGTCCTGCGCGCCATGAACGACCGCGCCGCCCTCGACCTGCTCCTGGAACACGGCCCCCTCTCCCGCAGCCGCATCGGCAAGCTCACCGGCCTCTCCAAGCCGACCGCCTCACAACTGCTGGCCCGCCTGGAGGCCGCCGGGCTCGTACTGGTGACCGGCACCAGCGAGGGCCGCCCCGGGCCGAACGCCCAGCTCTACGCCCTCAACCCGGCCGCCGCCCACGCCGCCGGACTCGACGTCACCCCCGAACGCGTCCTCGCCGCCGTCGCCGACATCACCGGGCGCACGGTCGGCACGTACGAGGTGCCCGCCCCGGGCAGACGCCCCTTCCCCAAGCGCTCCGCTTCGCCCGTGCAGGAGGGACCCTCATCGCCCGTCGTACGCCAGGTCACCGACGCCCTCGACGGCGCCGTGAAGGCGGCCGGGCTGGCCAGGGACGACATCCGGCGCCTCGTCATCGGCACACCCGGCGCCTTCGACCCCAGCACCGGCCGCCTGCGCTACGCCTCGCACCTGCCCGGCTGGCACTCCCCCACCCTCCTCGACGAACTCGCCGCCGCACTGCCCATGCCGGTGGAGTACGAGAACGACGTCAACCTCGTCGCCGTCGCCGAGCAGCGGCTGGGCGCGGCCCGCGGGCACGGCGACTTCGTGCTGCTGTGGAACGAGGGCGGCCTCGGCGCCGCCCTGGTCCTCGGCGGCCGGCTGCACCGCGGGTGGACCGGCGGCGCGGGCGAGGTCGGCTTCCTGCCCGTCCCCGGCGCCCCCCTGGTCCGCCAGGTCACCCAGGCCAACAGCGGCGGCTACCAGGAGCTGGCGGGTTCCCAGGCCGTCCCCGCGCTCGCCCGCGACCTCGGCGTCCCCGACATCCCCCCGGGCCCGTACACCGAGGTCGCCGCCACGCTGCTGGCCCGCGCGGCGGAGGCGTACGACGACTCCGGGCGCACCACCCCCCGAACCGCCGAAGACGACCCCCACCGCGACCTCCTCCACACCTACGCCACGCGCCTCGCCACCGGCCTCGCCTCCCTCGTCTCCGTCCTCGACCCCGAACTCGTCGTCCTGAGCGGCACCTCCCTCACCTCCGGCGGCGAGACGCTGCGCGCCCTGGTGCAGGCCGAGTTGGCGGAGCTGGCGGCGGCCCGGCCCCGGCTCGTCATCGGTGACGTACGCGAACACCCCGTCCTGCGCGGCGCGTTGGAGAGCGCCCTCGCCACGACCCGCGACGAGGTCTTCGACACCTCGCGCTGAGCAGCGCCCCAGCACCCGCCCTGGGAGGCCTCGCCATGCCCGGCACATCCCGGAAGCGGCCACGAACACCCGAACGCGGCGCGGGTCGGCGGCTGCGGCGAAGTCCGGATGATGCCGTGGCCTCCCGGACCGTCCAAGAGAACCGTATGGACGCGATTCTCCCCCGTATGCGGGACGTACCCCCACCCCGGCGTGAACGCTGGGGCATCCTCGCAACAAACAGGTGAAGGGTTGACTGGACGATGAAACTCACCGTGGTCGGCGGCGGTTCGACCTACACCCCCGAACTCGTGGACGGCTTCGCCCGTCTGAGGGACACCCTGCCCGTCCAGGAACTGGTGCTCGTCGACCCCGCGGCCGACCGCCTGGAACTGGTGGGCGGCCTGGCCCGGCGTATCTTCGCCCGTCAGGGACACGGCGGACGGGTGGTGACGACCTCCGACCTGGACGCCGGTGTCGACGGCGCCGACGCGGTGCTGCTCCAGCTGCGCGTCGGCGGGCAGGCGGCCCGTCAGCAGGACGAGACCTGGCCCCTGGAGTGCGGCTGCGTGGGCCAGGAGACGACCGGCGCGGGCGGCCTGGCGAAGGCGCTGCGCACGGTGCCGGTGGTGCTCGACATCGCCGAGCGGGTACGGCGCACCAACCCGGACGCCTGGATCATCGACTTCACCAACCCGGTCGGCATCGTGACCCGCGCCCTGCTGAAGGCCGGTCACAAGGCGGTCGGGCTGTGCAACGTGGCGATCGGCCTGCAGCGGAAGTTCGCCGCGCTGCTCGCGGTCGCCCCGGCCGACGTCCACCTCGACCACGTGGGCCTGAACCACCTCACCTGGGAGACCGGCGTCCGCGTGGGCGGTCCCGAGGGCGAGGACGTCCTGCCCGGGCTGCTCGGGGAGCACGGCGACACGATCGCCGCCGACCTGCGCCTGCCGCGCGAGCTGCTGGACCGCCTCCGCGTGGTCCCGTCGTACTACCTGCGCTACTACTACGCCCACGACGAGGTCGTCAGGGAGCTGCGCACCAAGCCCTCGCGGGCCGCGGAAGTGGCCGCCATGGAGCGGGAGTTGCTGCGGATGTACGGCGATCCGGCGCTCGACGAGAAGCCGGAGCTGCTGGCCGGGCGGGGCGGCGCGTACTACTCGGAGGCGGCCGTGGACCTGGCGGCGGCGCTGCTGCGCGGTGCGGGCAGCCCGTACCAGGTGGTGAACGCGTACAACCGGGGCACGCTGCCGTTCCTGCCGGACGACGCGGTGATCGAGGTGCAGGCGGCCGTGGGCGCGCAGGGCGGTCCGGTGCCGCTGCCGGTCGCCGCGGTGGATCCGCTGTACGCGGGTCTGATGGCGAGCGTGACGGCGTACGAGGACCTGGCCCTGGACGCGGCCCTGCGCGGCGGGCGGGAGCGGGTCTTCCGGGCGCTGCTCGCGCATCCCCTCATCGGGCAGTACGAGCACGCCGACGCCCTCACCGACCAGCTGATCGCACACAACCGGGAGCATCTCGCGTGGGCCTGACCGCAAGCGTCCTCGCCATCGACGCGGGCAACAGCAAGACGGACGTCGCGGTGGTGGCGGCCGACGGGAGCGTGCTCGCCGCCGCGCGGGGCGGCGGGTTCCGGCCGCCGGCCGTGGGGGTCGAGGCGGCGACGGACGTGCTCGCCGAGGTGGTGGCGCGGGCCTTCGCCGCGGCCGGTGTCACCTCGGTCACGCATGTCTCGGCCTGCCTGGCCAACGCCGACTTCCCCGTGGAGGAGGCACTGTTGACCGACGCGCTGCACGCGCGCGCGTGGGGGGCCACTGTTGAAGTGCGCAATGACACCTTCGCGATCCTGCGGGCCGGGGTGACCGAGCCGCGCGGGGTCGCGGTGGTCTGCGGGGCGGGCATCAACTGCGTCGGTATGCGTCCCGACGGGCGCACCGCGCGGTTCCCGGCGATCGGCCGGATCTCCGGGGACTGGGGCGGGGGTTGGGGACTGGCCGAGGAGGCGCTGTTCCACGCGGCCCGCGCGGAGGACGGGCGCGGCGGGCCGACCGAGCTGGCGCGGACCCTGCCCGCGCACTTCGGGTACGACTCCATGGACGCGCTGATCGAGGCGCTGCATCTTGAGCGGGTGCCGCCGCACCGGCGGCACGAGTTGACGCCGGTTCTCTTCGCCACGGCGGCCGACGGCGACCCGGTGGCCCGCGCGCTCGTCGACCGGCTCGCCGAGGAGGTCGTGACGATGGCGACGGTCGCCCTGGCCCGGCTGGACCTGCTGGACGAGGAGACGCCGGTGCTGCTGGGGGGCAGTGTGCTGGCGGCCCGGCATCCGCAACTCGACGACGGCGTACGGGACCTGCTGGCGGCGCGGGCCGCGAAGGCGGTGCCTCGGGTGGTGACGGCGCCTCCGGTGCTGGGGGCGGCGTTGCTGGGGCTGGACCGGGTGGAGGCGGACGCGGGCGCGTGGGAGCGGGCGCGGGCGCACTTCGAACGCTGACCTTCTCGGCCGAGGAACCGAACCGATTCCCAGGGCGTATTCATGGGCAAGGGGTGCTGCGAGACGCGCGAGCCATCAAGATCCAGCCAAGGCCGGTGCGGATGTCGGTCCCGGCGGCGATACTGGCGGCGACGGATGACCATGGGGGAGGTCAGCAGTGACACAACCGCCGAAGAGCAGCACGGCACCACCGGGTGCGCCCACCATGCCCGGCGCGCTTCCTCAGCAGGGCTCGCCCGCACCCGCCGCACCCGGCCCCGTCGCACCCGGCCCCGCGCCGACCGCCGTCGCCCCGTCCCGCCGTACGGCGTTCGCCGAGGGCGTGGACCAGCTGCGTGCCGTCGCGACCACCGAGCCGGGCCGACTGCGCATCATCGGCGCGGTCCTCGCCCTGCTGGTCGTGGCCTTCGGCGCCGTGACCGCCTGGCAGGCCACCGACCGGGCGGCCGCCGCCGACGACGTGCTGAACAACAGCCAGCCCCTCAGCTCCGCCGCGGCCGACATCTACCGCTCCCTGGCCGACGCCAACACGGCCGCCTCCAGCGGCTTCCTGGCCGGCGGCCAGGAGACGAAGGCCTCCAGGGAGCGGTACGAGAAGGACATCCGCACGGCGGCCGAGAAGCTCGTCCTGGCCGCCAACAACTCCGAACCGAACTCCCGTTCCGCCGAGACGATCTCCAAGCTCAACCGGCTGCTGCCGGAGTACAAGGGCCTCATCGAGCGCGCCCGCGCCAACAACCGCCAGGGCTACCCGCTCGGCGGCGCCTACCTGCGGTACGCCAACGCCACGATGCAGACCGAGATGCTCCCGGCGGCGGAGGACCTCTACAAGACGGAGAACGAACGGCTGCGCGACGACTACGCGCACGCGACCCCCTACCCCTGGGCGGCGATCGCGCTCGGCGTCCTCGCCCTGGCCGCCCTCGCCTGGGCCCAGCACCGCACGTACGTGCGGACGAACCGGGTCCTGAACCACGGCCTGGTCGCCGCCACCGCCACCACGACGGTGGTCCTGCTCTGGCTGGTCATCGGCCACAGCGTGGCCCGCGCCGGGCTGAACGACTCCTACGACCACGGCGTCCGCTCCCTGAACGTCCTGCACGACGCCCGTATCGCCTCCCTGAAGGCCCGCGGCAACGAGAACCTCACGCTGGTCAGCCGGGGCGCGGAGACGGTCGAGGTGGGCGGCGAGTTCAAGGACAAGTTCGACGTGGCCTACCAGGCGTCGATGAAGGACCTCGCCGCCGGTCTCGCCGCCGCGGAGGACCTCGCCGACGACCAGGCGGGCGAGCAGCCGGTGCGGGCCGCCGCGGCCAGCATGGACGTGTGGAAGGAGCGGCACCAGCAGGCCCGCGACGCCGACGACGCGGGTGACTACCAGGCGGCGCTCAGCAAGATCATCGGCTCGAAGGACGACGAGCCGACGGGCGAGTGCTTCGACAACGTCGACCGCAGCCTGGAGACCGCCCTGAAGCACGAGACGCTGGAGTTCGAGCAGGCCGCGGGCGACGGCCGGGACGCGATGACCGGTCTGCCGGCCGGTGCGGCCGTGCTCGCGGTGCTGGGCGCGACGGGCGCGGTGCTGGGCATCGGCCGCAGGCTTTCGGAGTACCGGTGAAAGGGGGCGCGACGATGCATGCACGACGCTTGCGGGCCAGCCTGAAGGGCTGGGGCGGCGTGGGCGCCATGGCGGTCGTCTGTGCCCTCGCCGTGGCCTTCGTGCTGCTGCTGCCGCACACCCAGCCACGCGGCGACGGCAGCACCGGCCTCGGCGGCCCGGGCGTGGCGGCCGGCCGGTGGGCGAAGGCCGAGGCGTGCGAGAACCCCCAGGACCAGAGCCTGCCCCCGTCGAACGCCGAGGGCGACACCATCGCCGCCATCAAGCAGCGCGGCTATGTCTCGGTCGGCGTCGACCAGAACAGCTACCGCTGGGGCTACCGCAACCCCAACGCCACCGAGAAGAACGTCGAGTTGGAGGGCTTCGACATCGACCTGGCCCGCCGGATCGCCCAGGAGCTGCTCGGCGACCCGGACCGGATCCGGTTCAAGGCCATCCCCACCAATCAGCGCGTCCCCGCGATCCAGAGCGGCCAGGTCGACATGGTGGTGCGCACGATGACCATCACCTGCTCCCGGCTCGCGGACGTCGCGTTCTCCGCACCGTACTTTCTGACCGGCCAGCAGGTCCTCGCCCCCAACACCTCGACGATCAAGGGCTACGACGAGACGCTCGCGGGCAGGCGGATCTGCTCGGCGGCCGGTTCGACGGCGTACGACAACCTGGCGGCGGACCAGAAGTCCGGCAAGCTGCCCGCGTCCACCGACATATCCACCACCGTCCCCAACCAGCTCGACTGCCTGGTCAGGCTCCAACTCGGCGAGGTGGACGCGGTGGTGACGGACGGCGCGCTCGCGGCCAGCCAGGCCGCACAGGACCCGACGGTGGAACTGAAGGGCGACCGGTTCACCACGGAGTACTACGGCGTGGCGATGAAGAAGGACGCCGACGATCTGGTACGCCGGGTCAACCGCATACTGGCGGACTACCGCGCGGACGGCGGCTGGAAGGCCTCGTACGACAAGTGGCTGTCACCGACGCTGGGTAGGGACTCGGAGTCGGCGACCCCGCCGACCCCGCGCTACAGGTGACCGGCCGGCAGCGCACCGACAGCACAGACCAGCAGACGAGAGGTGATCGATGGGCGACACGGGAGCCTCCGGTCCGGTGATGGACCGGGACGAGGTGGACCGTGCGCTGGCGCGGCTCGGCGCGGAGCACGAGGCGATCGAGACCTCGCTGTTCGCCCTGCAGGACCACGCGGGCCGCCGACTCCTCGAAGGCGCCGAGCTCACCGGCATCACCAAGGAGCGCTGGGCGGCCACGGAGGCGTCGATCTCCCTGCTGTGGGCGTACTTCGACGCGTACACCGACGCGCTGCGCACCGCCCGGGACATCCGCGCCCGGCGCCGCTGGTCCAGCCGCGAGGACCTGGTGGAGTTGACCGAGCTGCTGCGCGGCGAGTCCGTCACGGTCGCCGGCGGCGCCGCGGCGACGGCGAACGCGCCGACGCTGCACGGCACGGGCAAGCTCAGCGAAAGGTTCACCCTGGCCACGCTCGTGGACCGGATGAACGAGCTGTACGCCAAGTCGCTCGACATGGTCGTCGCCGCCGACGCGGTCTGGTCGGCGCTGCCCGCCCGGATCGATTTACTCGCCGCCGAACTCCAGCGCACCCGCAGGCTCGCGCACTCCGTCGGCGTACGCCCCGGCGAGCACCCGGCGGGGGACGACCTGGAGCGGATCACACGCACCCTGACCCGGCTGCGCGAGCAGGTGGTGTCCGACCCGCTGGCGTTCTGGCAGCCCGCCGAGGGCAGTTCGGCCCCGGGCGGCGGCAAGCCGGACACCACGGTCTACGACCGGGAGGCGCGCGCCCTGGAGGAGGTGCGCCGGGAGATCGACGCCGTGCTCGCCGTCCGCAAGGACGCCGAGCAGCGGCTGGTCAAGCTGCGGGACGTGCTCTCGCGCGCGGACCGCACGCTCGCCGAGGCGCGCACCGCGCGCGGGGAGGTGCTCGCGAAGATCGCCGCCACGGAGGTGCCGGTGGTCAGCGGCCCGCCGACCGCGCTGCAGGAGCAGCTGGCGACGGCCGCCGAGTACCGCAGACAGGCCCAGTGGCACCGCCTGTCCCCGCTGCTGGAGTCCCTGGAGCAGAAGGCGGAGGACGAACTGCTGCGCGCCCGCGAGTCGTTGACCGCCGTCACCGCCCCGCTGGCGGTCCGCGCCGAGCTGCGCGGCCGCCTCGACGCGTACAAGGCGAAGATCGCCCGGCACGGCCTGGCCGAGGACCCGCTGCTGGTCGAGCGGTACGACGCGGCCCGCCGCATGCTGTGGAGCGCGCCCTGCGACCTGCGGGTCGCCGAACAGGCCGTGCTGCGCTACCAGCAGGCGGCGGCCGAACTGCTCGGCGCCGCGCCGCGGGTGCCGCAGCAGAACGGTCCGCCGGAGCTTCAGGATCGTAGGGGGGAGTCGTCGTCATGAGTCAGCCACAGCGGACCTGTCAACGCCCCGGCTGCGCGGGCAGCTACGAGGACGTCGGCGGCGGCGAGCTCTACTGCGACACCTGCGGCCTGGCGCCGGTGGTGTCCGCGAACGGCATGGTCTCCTCACCGCCGACCGGGGTCACCGGCGGCGGCAAGGGCTCGGCGGGCAGCGGCAGTTCCCGCTCCGGCTCCCGCGCCAGCTCCCGTACGTCGTCGCAGTCGTCGAAGTCCCGGCGCTCGGTGTCGGGACGGCTCTCCCGCTCGCTGTCGGGCCGGGCCTCGAACCGCTCCGTGTCGGTGCGCAGCTCCGGCTCCACGGCCGGTTCCTCGACCCGGGGGCGGCTGGGCGCGGGCCTGGTGCAGGTGCCGCAGGTGCCGCGGCCCGACCCGCGCGCGGTGGTGCTGCAGAACCCGCAGGTGCCGGAGCGGAAGCGGTTCTGCTCGCGTTCGGACTGCGGGGCGCCGGTGGGCCGCGCCCGCGGTGACCGTCCCGGGCGCACCGAGGGCTTCTGCACCAAGTGCGGTCACCCGTACTCGTTCGTGCCGAAGCTGAAGGCCGGCGACATCGTGCACGGCCAGTACGAGGTGGTGGGCTGCCTCGCGCACGGTGGGCTTGGCTGGATATACCTCGCCGTCGACCGCGCGGTCTCGGACCGGTGGGTGGTGCTCAAGGGCCTGCTGGACACCGGCGACCAGGACGCGATGGCCGCCGCGATCTCCGAGCGGCGGTTCCTCGCGGAGATCGAGCACGCCAACATCGTGCGGATCTACAACTTCGTCGAACACCTCGACCAGCGCACGGGTTCCCTCGATGGGTACATCGTCATGGAGTACGTCGGCGGCAAGTCCCTCAAGGAGATCGCCAACGCCCGCCGCACCCCCGAGGGGCGGCGCGACCCGCTGCCGGTGGAACAGGCGTGCGCGTACGGCATCGAGGCGCTGGAGGCCCTCGACCACCTGCACAGCCGCAACCTCCTGTACTGCGACTTCAAGGTCGACAACGCCATCCAGACGGAGGACCAGCTCAAGCTGATCGACATGGGCGCGGTGCGCCGCATGGACGACGACGAGTCGGCGATCTACGGCACGGTGGGCTACCAGGCGCCGGAGGTCGCGGACGTCGGCCCGTCGGTGGCGTCGGACCTCTACACGGTGGCCCGCACGCTCGCCGTCCTGACCTTCGACTTCCAGGGCTACACCAACGTCTACGCCGACTCCCTGCCCGACCCCGACACCATCGAGGTCTTCCGGCAGTACGAGTCGTTCTACCGGCTCCTGGTGCGCGCCACCGACCCCGACGCCGCCCGGCGGTTCGCCTCCGCGCAGGAGATGTCGGAGCAACTGACGGGCGTGCTGCGGGAGGTCGTGTCGCTGCAGACGGGGCGGGCGCGGCCCGCGCTGTCGACGCTGTTCGGGCCGGAACTGCGGGTGACGGACACGGAGTTGTTCCCTCGGCTGGAGGGGGACGTGTCGCGGCTGGGGGCGCGGGGGGTGAGGCCGCGCCGGGGCGCGGCCGGTGGGGGGACCGCGACCGGATTCAGTGCTGGGGCTCTTGCCGGAAACGCTGCCGGGGCTCTTGCCGGGACCGCTCACGGATTCGCTGCCGGGACCGCTCACGGATCCGCTCCCGGGGCTCCTCCCGGGACCGCTGCCAGATCCGCTACCGGAGCCGCTGCCGGGGCTCCTCCCGGGACCGCTGCCGGATCCGCTACCGGGGCTCCTCCCGGGACCGCTGCCGGAGCCGCTCCCGGGGCTCCTCCCGGGACCGCTGCCGGATCCGCTACCGGGGCTCCTCCCGGGACCGCTGCCGGAGCCGCTGCCGGAGCCGCGCCGCTCCCGGCCGGAGGCGCCCTGCACGCCCTGACCGGCGGGACCGATGGGGCTGGCGGGGCCCATGGGACCGGCCTCGTCAAGCCCATCGGCACCGCTGCCGCCGCCCTCGCCCTGCCCGTCCCCCGCGTCGACCCCACCGATCCCAACGCCGGTTTCCTGGCCGGCCTCATGGCCACCGCCCCGGCCGAGCTGCTCAGCGCGCTCGCCGCCGCGTCCGCGCCCTCGGTGGAGACGCGGCTGAGGCAGATCCGGGCGTGGCTGGAGAACGGCGACTCCACGGCCGCGCTGGACGCCCTGCGCGGGCTGGAGGAGGAGCGGCCCGACGACTGGCGGGTCGTCTGGTACCGCGGCGTGGCCGCGCTGGTCACCGGCGACCACGAGGGCGCCGCCCTCGCCTTCGACGCGATCTACGACGCCTTCCCCGGCGAGACCGCACCCAAGCTGGCTCTCGGCCTGTGCGCGGAGGTGCTCGGCCAGCTCGACAACGCCGCCGAGTACTACCGCCTGGTGTGGGCGACCGACCCCAGTTGTGTGAGCGCCGCGTTCGGCCTGGCCCGCGTCCAGCTCGCCACCGGCGACCGGCGCGGCGCCGTGGGCACCCTGGAGTCGGTGCCGGAGTCGTCCATCCACTACACGGCCGCCCGCGTGGCCGCGGTGCGGGCCCGGCTGAGGCAACGCACGGCCGCCGCCGGCGACGTACCCTTCCTGGAGGATCTGACCGCCGCCGCCGGGCAGGTCGAGGCGCTGGACGCGTACGGTCTGGACCCGACCCGGCGGGAGCAGTTGGCCACGGAAGTGCTCGGCAGCGCCCTGGACTGGATACTCTCCGGTGGCCAGGGTTCCGTCGCTCCCGCCGCCGGGGGACGGACGCTGCTCGGCAGCGGCCTGGACGAACGGGGCCTGCGCTTCGGCCTGGAGCGTTCGTACCGCACGCTGGCCCGCCTGGCGCGGGGCGGCGAGGAGAGGATCGACCTGGTGGAACGTGCCAACCGTTACCGCCCCCGGACATGGGTGTAGTTGATGTCGCAGATGCCCCAGCTGTCCGCCTGCCCGAGCTGCGAGGAGCCCCTTGAGTCGGGTGACCGTTTCTGCGGTGCGTGCGGATACGACCTGTCCGCCGTGCCGCCACGGCCGGACGACAGCCCGACCCTCACCATGAACGGCGCGGGGGCCCCGCAGGCCGCCCCGGCCGCCGGCTGGCCCGGCGCGGCCGACCCGGGCGGTTCCGGCACGCCCCCCGCGACGCACCTGCCGACGGATCTGCCGGGCACCGACTCGGGCGGCTCCCCCCTGCCCCCGGCCGCCCCGGCCACCGGCGTGCGCTTCGACCGGCCCCCGGAGCCCGAGGAGTACCCCCTCCAGGCCCCGGACCCGCGCATCGCCGCCGACCTGGCCGCGCGGGCGGACCCCGCCACGGTGTGCGTGGCCTGCCGTGCGGGGCGGGTCGACCACGACGGCTACTGCGAGAACTGCGGGCACGCCCAGCCACGCGAACGCGACCACATGGAGCAGGAGTCCGGCCCCGTGGCCGCCGTCAGCGACCGGGGCCTGCGCCACCACCGCAACGAGGACGCGTTCGGCATCGGCCGCACCGCCCTGCCCGACGGCTCCGGCGCGCTGGTCGCGATCGTCTGCGACGGCGTGTCCTCGGCGACCCGCCCGGACGACGCCTCCCTCGCCGCCTCCCGCGCGGCCAGCGAGTCGCTGCTGGCGGCCCTGCCCCTCGGCACGCACCCGCAGCAGGCGATGCACGACGCGATCGTCGCCGCCTCGAACGCGGTCAACGCCCTCGCCCAGGAACCCGCGACGGCCCGCGAGCACCAGCCGCACCAGAACGCCCCCGCCTGCACCCTGGTCGGCGCCATCGTCACCGCGGGCCTGCTGGTGGTCGGCTGGGTCGGCGACAGCCGCGCCTACTGGGTCCCGGTCGACCGCAGCGCCCCGGCCGCCCGGCTGACCGAGGACGACTCCTGGGCCGCGCAGATGGTCGCCGCGGGCCTGATGAACGAGGCCGAGGCGTACGCCGACGAGCGCGCCCACGCCATCACCGGCTGGCTCGGCGCGGACGCCTACGAACTGGAGCCGCACACCGCTTCCTTCAAACCGGACCGGCCGGGTGTAGTGGTGGTGTGCACGGACGGCCTGTGGAACTACGCGGAGGCGGCCGAGGAGATGGCCGGCGTCCTCCCGCCGGATGCCGCCGTACGTCCGCTGCACGGCGCCCGCGTCCTGGTCGGTCACGCCCTGGACGGCGGGGGCCACGACAACGTAACAGTGGCCGTCCTGCCGTTCCCGGCCCCGCCGCAGGGGGCAGGATCGGCCTGAGGCCGCACACGGGGAGGCCCGGGAAGGCTGGGCGGACCGGAGGGGACCGGTCCGCATTCCGTTCATCGCCCCGCCTTTCGTGGGGACGTTCAAGGGGGATTTGAGAACGTATGGCCATTTTCTCGAAGTCGAACGTGCCGCAGTTCTCGGTGGACGTGTACCAGAACGAGTACCTCCCGGAGGGCGGCCGGGAGGTCAACGCGATCGTCACGGTGACCGCGACCGGCGGCGGCACGATCGGAAGCGCGGTCACGGCGCCTCACCTCTACTCACCGGGGCAGGGCCCGTCCGCGGCCGTGGCGATCATGGTCGACTGCTCGGGGTCGATGGACTACCCGCCGACCAAGATGCGCAACGCCCGGGACGCCACGGCCGCCGCGATCGACACCCTGCGCGACGGTGTGCACTTCGCGGTGATCGGCGGCACGCATGTCGCGAAGGAGGTCTACCCGGGCGGCGGCCGCCTCGCCGTCGCCGACGCCACCACCCGCGACCAGGCCAAGCAGGCCCTGCGCAAGCTCAGCGCCGGCGGCGGTACGGCGATCGGGACCTGGCTGCGGCTCGCCGACCGTCTGCTGTCCGAGGCAGACGTGGCGATCCGGCACGGCATCCTGCTCACCGACGGCCGCAACGAGCACGAGTCGCCCGAGGACCTCAAGGCCTCGCTGGACGCCTGCGCCGGACGCTTCACCTGTGACGCCCGGGGCGTGGGCACCGACTGGGAAGTGAAAGAAGTCACAGGCATCGCCTCGGCGCTGCTCGGCACCGCCGACATCGTCGCCGACCCGGCGGGCCTCGCCGCCGACTTCACGCAGATGATGGAGACGGCGATGGGCAAGGAGGTCGCGGACGTCGCCCTGCGGCTGTGGACCCCGGTCGACACCACGATCAAGTTCGTCAAGCAAGTCGCGCCCACCGTCGAGGACTTGACCGGTAGGCGCACCGAGGCGGGCCCGCGCGCCGGGGACTACCCCACCGGCTCCTGGGGGGACGAGTCCCGTGACTACCACATCTGCGTCGAGGTCCCGGCCGCGCACATCGGCCAGGAGATGCTCGCCGCCCGCGCCTCCCTGGTGATCCCGCAACCCGACGGCACCGCCCAGAACCTCGGCGCCCAGGGCCTGGTACGGGCCGTGTGGACCGACGACATGGTCGCCTCGACGTCGATCAACCCCCAGGTCGCCCACTACACCGGCCAGGCCGAACTGGCACAGGTCATCCAACAGGGCCTGGATCTGCGCAAATCGGGAGACATCGATGGAGCAACGGCCAAACTGGGCCGGGCCGTTCAGCTCGCCAGCGCCTCCGGAAACGCGGATACCGCGAAACTCCTTGCGAAGGTGGTGGACGTGGTCGATGCCGCGACAGGTACTGTGCGACTGAAGGCGAAGGTCGCGGAGGCCGACGAGATGACTCTCGAAACTCGGTCGACAAAGACTGTTCGTGTAAAGAAGTGATCTGAAACAAAGCGAGCCCGACCCCCTGGGGTTGGAGAAATCCGGTCGAAACGGCCGGAAAAGGAGAGGGGGAAGCGCCGACATGCCGACCTGCCCGAACGGACACCAGTCGGGTTCCGACGACTGGTGCGAGGTCTGCGGTCACCGCATGGCGGGTGCCGTACCTCCACCCCCTCCGCCTCCGCCCCCGGCGGGCGGCGGCTACGGCTTCCCGCCTCCGCCCGGCGGCCCCGGCCCGTCCGGTGGTCCGAACACCGGCCAGCCCGGCGGACGCCCGCACATGTCCTCCGCACCGGACGCGGCGCCCGAACTGTGCCCGCAGTGCCGCACGCCCCGGGAGGGCGCCGCGCCGTTCTGCGAGGAGTGCCGGTGGAACTTCCTGACCAACACCGCGACCTCGTACACCCCGGCCGCGCCGCGCCCACCCGCCCCGCAGTTCCAGCGGCCGTCCGGGCCGCCGCCGTCGTTCGGGGGCGGTGACTCGTACGAGTACCAGAGCTCGCGTCCGTCCCAGATGAACCGTCCGGCCGAGCCGATCCCACCGGGTCCGCCGTTCGGAGGCGAGGCTCCTGGGGGGCCTTCGGGGGCTTCCGGGCCTTCCGGTTTCGGTGGGGAGCGGCCCGGTGCTGGTGGGCCATCTGGTGCTTCGGGGGCTCCCGGGTCTTCCGGTTTCGGTGGGGAGCGGCCCGGTGCTGGTGGCCCGTCGGGCTTCGGGGAGCGGCCGGGGGCTCCCGGTCCCGCCGGTCCCTCCGGGTTCGGGGAGCGGCCCGGGGCTCCCGGTCCCTCCGGGTTCGGTGGGGAGCGGTCTGGTCCGCCCGGTCCTCCCGGGTTCGGTGGTGACCCGTCGCGGCCGGTTCCGCCACCGCCCGGGCCGACGCCGAACGCCGGTCGTGGGCCCGGAGGCCCTGGCGGTCCCGGTGGACCCGGTGGCCCTGGTACGGCCGGTGGCCCCTCGGGGCCCGGTACGCACCCGGGCGCTCCGCAGGCCTTCCAGCCGTCCGGTCCGGGCGCCCCGCCCGCGTTCCCGCAGGAGACGGGTCGGCCGCAGCCGGGTGGCCCGTCCTTCGGTGGCGGTGACGACGACTGGATGATCTCCCCGCCGTCGTCCACGGGTCCCGGCGGCCCGGGTGGCCCCGGTCAGCCCGGCGGTCCCGGTCAGCCCGGTGGCTACGGCTACCCGCACCACGGTGCCCAGCCCGCGCCGCCGCCCGGTCCCGCCGCCCCGCAGCGCCCGGCGACCTGGACGGCGACCATCGGTCCGGACCGCGAGTACTTCATGGCGATGATGCAGCGCTCCGGCCCCGAGGCGGCGGGCCTGAACCTGCCCGCGTACTCCCCGGAACAGCAGCGCACGCTCACCGGCAACCAGGTCACGATCGGCCGCCGTCGGCACTCCACCGGCGACACCCCCGACATCGACCTGTCGGTGCCGCCGGAGGACCCGGGCGTCTCCCACCAGCACGCGGTGCTGGTGCAGCAGCCGGACGGCAGCTGGGCGATCGTCGACCAGAACTCGACGAACGGCACCACGGTGAACGGCTCGGAGGACCCGATCCAGCCCTTCGTGCCGGTGCAGTTGCAGGACGGCGACCGGGTGCACGTGGGCGCCTGGACGACGATCACGATCCGCCGGGGCTGACCCGACGGACCGGGCCGCTCGGCGGATCAGGCGGGGAGGGGCCAGGCGTACGGCCCCTCCGGATCGTCCAGCCACGCCCACTCGCGTCCGCCGCCGACGGTGATGCCGTACCGCTCCCGCCCGGGCCGCCCCTCGCGCTCCCACAGCGCGTACGCCTCCTGCGGATCGAGGCTGCCCCGGCTGAGGGCGAGCAGGAACCGGAACAGCTCGTGCTCCCGCCCCCGGCGCGGCACCGCGCCCAGCGCCACCGGCTCCGACTCCGGCCGCCCGGTGCCGCGCAGCGGGACGAAGTACGCGGGCGTGGGCAGGAATTGCCCCTCGGCGTATCCGGAGTCCCGCACGGTCAGCGCGACCAGCCCGGTGGCGAACGGCGTCAGGATCCGGCCGCCGGGACGGCACTGGGCGAGCCAGGCGGGCGGGATCGACCCCAGGGTGCAGGTCGCGATGATCCGATCGAAGGGCGCGCGCTCGGGCACTCCGCGCGCCCCGTCCCCGGTGACGACGACCGGGTGGTACCCGGCGGCGTCCAGATGCCGGCGTGCCGCCTCGGTGATCTCCGGCTCCAGATCGACGGTCGTGACGAGGTCGTCGTCGCCGAGCCGGTGCGCGAGCAGCGCCGCGTTGTAACCGGTGCCCGCGCCGATCTCCAGCACCCGGTTGCCGTCCTCCACCCGCAGCTCGGTCAGCATCATGGCCATCAACGACGGCTGGCTGCTGGAGGAGAGCAGCTCGCCGTCGCGCAGCCGGGTGGCCAGTGGGGTGTCGGCGTAGGCTCCGCGCACCCAGCGCTCGCGCGCCTCCGGGTCGGGGCTCTCGCCCCAGCGCCGCTCGTAGCCGCCCACGACGCCCACGTAGTAGTACGGCACGAAGAGGTGCCTGGGGACCGCCGCGAACGCCTCCCGCCACACCGGGTCCGGGGCCCACGCCCCGCTCGCGTCGATCTCCCGCACCATCGCGGCCCGCGCCGAAGCGGCGACGGCCTCCAGATCCTTGTCGAGTGCATGCGCGCCCATATGTCCACTGTGCTGCGCTTCACAGTGCGAGGCGAGTACCCGGGCCCGTCGGCCGCGTGGTCCTGAGCCAGTCCTAAGGGGTCCTTGCACTATGAGCGTCCGATCAGGTCGCGTGGTCTGGTGCCGTGCATCGCAAGGCGCCGGAGCGCCCTGGTAGCGGAGCTACCTGGGCGTTTCGGCAACGCGGCGAGGTGCGGTGCCAGGCCGCGCGACCCGGGCGGGCATAGTGCAAGGACCCCTAAGCCTTGAGTCCTGGTCCGCCGCATCTGAGACCATGGATGCGTGAATGAGATTCGGCGCGGCACGCTTCAGGAGCAGACCTTCTACGAGCAGGTCGGCGGGGAGGAGACCTTCCGCCGCCTGGTCCACCGTTTCTACGAGGGAGTCGCCCAGGATCCGATCCTGCGGCCGATGTACCCCGAGGAGGACCTGGGCCCCGCCGAGGAGCGCCTCACCCTGTTCCTGATCCAGTACTGGGGCGGCCCGACGACGTACAGCGAGAACCGCGGCCACCCCCGCCTGCGCATGCGCCACGCCCCCTTCACCGTCGACCGGGCCGCGCACGACGCCTGGCTGAAGCACATGCGGGACGCCGTCGACGAACTGGGCCTGTCCGAGGAGCACGAGCGCACACTGTGGAACTACCTGACGTACGCGGCGGCCTCGATGGTGAACACGCCGGGCTGAGCCCCGGCACACCGGTGACGGGCGTCAGCGCACGCTGACGCCCAGCGTCCCAAGTCCTCCGCGCCGCACGGCGATCGACCCGTACGGCGTGCGCAGCCGCAGCCAGGCACCCGACGAGAACAGCCCCAGCTCCTCCGCCGCCCCGGCCCCGGCGGCCGACCGCAGGAATCCCAGGGACTGCGCCGCGTGCACGGCCCGCACCGGAAGGTGGGTGTCCCCGACGGTCCGGGACCAGATCTCGCGCCCGATCCGGTCGAGTTCGGCGCGCGTACGGCCCTGAGGCGGCAGTTCCTCCGTACGGGACCGGAATTCGGCCACCGCGGCGGCGACCATGGCCCGCAGTGTGTCGGCCCCCGGCAGTCCCCGCTCCGGCCGCCAGCCGCCACGCGGCGGCAGCACTCCCGCCCACGGCGGCCCGGTCACCGCCTCCGGAACGGCCGCCGTGGCCGCCTTCTCGTCCACGGACTCCAGCAGCTCACCGGCGGAGACGGTCACGTCGAGGGTGACGTGCAGCCCGTTCTCGTACGGCTTGGCCAGTCGTACCGCCCGGATCGCCAGCACCTCGAAGGACGGCGGCCGGCCGAAGACGGCGAGCGCGGTGCCCGCCGCCTGCAGGCGCACCGCGGCTGAACGGTCGTAGTGGAGCAGCCGGGAGAGGAAGGCCGCGAGATCCGCCGCCTCCCCCTCGTCGGCAAGGTGGAGCACCGTCATGCGGCGACGGCCTCCTCCTTGTCGTCGTCCATGTACTCCTGGAGGAACTCCCGTTCCCCTTCAGTGAGCCGACGTGGCCGCCCCGCCTCGAAGTCGAACGGCACTATCACCGTCGAGGCCCGGACGTAGATCTGGTCGTCGTCCTTCACCTCGTAGGCGAGGGTGAAGGAGGCGGCCCTGATCTCCGTGACCCACAGCTCGATGTCCACGGGCGTGTGCCGGTGGACGAGCTGCCGCTTGTAGTCGATCTCATGGCGTGCCACCACGGACCCCTGCTTGAAGTTCTTGTCCGGGCGGAACAGGAAGTTGACACGGGCTTCCTCCAGGTACCGGAGGAACACCACGTTGTTGACGTGGCCGTACGCGTCCATGTCCGCCCAGCGCAGTGGGCAGCGGTAGATGTGCCGCAAGAGATCAGCCCCGGGTCAGCTTCTTGTAGGTCGCGCGGTGCGGACGGGCGGCGTCCGGCCCCAGCCGCTCGATCTTGTTCTTCTCGTACGACTCGAAGTTGCCCTCGAACCAGAACCACTTGGAGTCACCCTCGTAGGCGAGGATGTGCGTGGCGACACGGTCGAGGAACCAACGGTCGTGGGAGACGACGACGGCGCAGCCGGGGAACTCCAGCAGCGCGTTCTCCAGGGAGGAGAGCGTCTCCACATCCAGGTCGTTGGTCGGCTCGTCGAGGAGCAGCAGGTTGCCGCCCTGCTTGAGGGTGAGCGCCAGGTTGAGGCGGTTGCGCTCACCGCCGGAGAGCACCCCGGCCGGCTTCTGCTGGTCCGGCCCCTTGAACCCGAAGGCGGAGACGTACGCCCGCGAGGGCATCTCCACCTGCCCCACGTTGATGTAGTCGAGCTCGTCGCTCACGACGGCCCAGAGCGTCTTCTTCGGGTCGATGTTCTCGCGGCTCTGGTCGACGTACGAGATCTTGACGGTGTCGCCGACCTTGATCGTGCCGGAGTCGGGCTGCTCAAGACCCTGGATCATCTTGAACAGGGTGGTCTTACCGGCGCCGTTCGGACCGATGACACCCACGATGCCGTTACGCGGCAGCGTGAACGAGAGATCATCGATGAGAACCTTCTCACCGAAGGCCTTGCTGAGGTTGTTGATCTCCACGACGACGTTGCCGAGCCGCGGCCCCGGCGGGATCTGGATCTCCTCGAAGTCCAGCTTCCGCATCTTCTCGGCCTCGGCGGCCATCTCCTCGTAGCGAGCCAGACGCGCCTTGGACTTGGCCTGCCGCCCCTTGGCGTTGGACCGCACCCACTCAAGCTCTTCCTTCAGACGCTTCTGCCGCTTGGCGTCCTTCTGCCCCTCGACCTTGAGGCGGGCGGCCTTGGTCTCCAGGTACGTGGAGTAGTTGCCCTGGTACGGGTAGGCGCGGCCGCGGTCGAGCTCCAGGATCCACTCGGCGACGTTGTCGAGGAAGTACCGGTCGTGCGTAATCGCGACCACGGTGCCCTCGTACTTGGCGAGGTGCTGCTCCAGCCAGTTCACCGACTCGGCGTCGAGATGGTTGGTGGGCTCGTCGAGGAGCAGCAGGTCGGGCTGCTCCAGCAGCAGCTTGCACAGCGCGACGCGGCGGCGCTCACCACCGGAGAGGTTGGTGACGGGCCAGTCGCCGGGCGGGCAGCCGAGGGCGTCCATGGCCTGCTCCAGCTGAGCGTCGAGATCCCACGCGTTCGCATGGTCGAGCTCCTCCTGGAGCTTGCCCATCTCGTCGAGCAGCGCGTCGGAGTAGTCGGTGGCCATCAGCTCGGCGATCTCGTTGAACCGGTCGAGCTTGCCCTTGATCTCGGCGACGCCCTCCTGGACGTTCTCCAGGACCGTCTTGTCCTCGGTCAGCGGCGGCTCCTGGAGCAGGATGCCGACGCTGTACCCGGGCGACAGGAACGCGTCACCGTTCGACGGCTGCTCAAGACCGGCCATGATCTTGAGGACGGTGGACTTACCGGCGCCGTTCGGACCGACGACGCCGATCTTGGCACCCGGAAGGAAGTTCAGGGTGACGTCGTCGAGAATCACCTTGTCGCCGTGCGCCTTGCGCGCCTTGCGCATGGTGTAAATGAACTCAGCCAAGAGAAACCGTCCGGCAGCTTGAATCTGACAGTGGGCAGATACACCCCATCTTGCCGCATCGCCGGCCACCGGAGGAAACCGCCTGCTGCGTGCGTGGGGTCGTCGGGGACAGCGAGTCACCCGGCGGGCACACGCTGTTGAGATGTCAAGGGTCGAGGACTCGCCGGTCCTGCGCCGGTGGTCGCGCGGCGGCTCCCGTGACGCTGTGCAGGTGCGGCGTCGTGGCGCTACGACTCTCCTCTTCCGGCGCTACGACTTCCTCTTGCGGACCACGATCAGTGCCGCGCCGCCGATCACCACCAGGCCGATTGCCACGCCCGCGATCACCGGGGTCGCGTCGGAGCTGCCGGTGGCGGCGAGGTTGACGTCGGCGGAGGTGCTGCCGATCGTGGCCGGGCTCGGCTGGGTGAGGATCTGGGTGGACTCGCCGGCCTCGGAGGCGGCGTCGGCCTGGGTGCGGCAGTCGAGGACGCCGGTGAAGCGCTTCTCGTAGCCGCCGGGGCCGGTGATCGTGAAGTCGTAGGCCTGGTCCTCCTGGAGCGGGATGGTCACCGTGCGGGTCCCACCGGCCGCGATGGTGTGCTCGGTGCCCATCAGCTCGAAGGTGAACGCCTCGTCGCCCTGGTTGACCGCGGTGATGTCCACGCCGCTCTCGGCGCAGTTCTCCGCCGCGGACAGCGCGGGTATCGCGCCCGTCTCCGCCCAGGTGGCACTCGCCGTCGCCGTGACCGTGGACTCGCTGGAGCCGGCCAGGATCTGCGTCTGGCTTCTGGTCTCGGAGGCGAAGGCGCGGCCGACCGGCACGGTGGTCGACGCCTGCACCGTCAGCTCGGCCGAGCCGTCCGCGGTGTCCGTCGGCACCTCGAAGAACAGCTGGCTGCCGTCCTGCGCGGTGGTGATGTCCTTGCCGTCCTCGCCGACGATCCGCACCCCGCTCATCGCGGCGTCGGCCGGCGGGGTCACCGTGACGCTGTCCGCGTTGGTGTGCACGGTCACCGGGCCGAGCAGCCCGCCGGGGTGGCCGGAGAGCGCGGGCGGGTCGAGGGTCAGTGACGCCGCGGGTTCCGCCACGTCACGGGCGCTCTTCTCCAGATAGTCCGCGAGCTTCTCGGCCTCGGGGTCGACGGCTTCGACATCCACCTCGTCCGAGTAGCGCCAGATGGCCACCTGCGTACCGGCCGCCGCGTCCTGCTCGCTGAGACCGCTCCGCACGCCCGCCTTCTTCGCCAGCGAGGCCAGGTCGTTCACCTGCGGGTAGGAGTTCTGCAGGATCCAGCGGATGCGGCCGGCGTCCTTGTTGGCGCCCAGGGAGGTGCCGCTCCAGGGCGTCTCGTGGTACTTGGCGTCCTTCTGCGTGGGGTTGTGGATGTCCACGCAGTACGTCTGCAGCATCCCGCCGCCCTCGACGGACATCTGGAACAGGCCCGCCGAGATCTCCAGGTCGCCCTCGGGGGAACGCACGACCGCCGCACCGTACGTCTTCAGGCCCCCTATGGTGGCGGTCGCCCCGCCCTGGGTGTGTACCGGTGTGGTGCCGGCGGCGGCTGGGCCGGCCGTCACCAGGGCACCGCTGACGGCGAGCCCGGACACCAGCGTCACAGCGGCGAGGCGGGCCGCCCCTCGCCCGCACACGGACAGTGCGGAGAACGAAGAAAACACAGAATTCCCCTTCGAGCAGGACCCGTTGACGTGGGGGGACGGTCCCACCAGCAGAATCTCAAGCCACGAGAGCCACGCTCGGCATCCTAGGGATGCGGGCGTACCAGGCTTCCCGGTGATCCCGTCGGACCGAAGATCCGACTCGGAATCGTTATCGCCGAGACCCCCTGCGAACAGGGCTTATCGACAAATCCACCGAGGTTGTTCGGGAGTGCATGCGTCGATAAGCCGCAGTTCGGTCATCATCGTTCGGCCACGGGGCGAAAGCCCCGGGCATGTGGTCATGTCACCGCCGCTACCTCCTGCTGCTGTTGAGACTCCGTATCGGCCGTGTCGTCAGCGGACTCACCGGCAGGCGTCTCCCACACCGGCTCGGGCTGCTGCGGTGAACCACCCCCCACCGCCTCGCCCTTCGCGTTGCCGCGCCGGAACGCCGAGGTGCCCCGCGCCAGATCGTGACCGATCGCCACGGCGTCGATGTCGGCCGACGTCCAGCTCTGCCCCTCGCGCACATCCGTCCGCACCTTCAAACGGCCCTGCACGATCACGGGATCGCCCACCCCCAAGGAGGCCGCCGCGTTGGTGGCGAGCTGCCGATTGGCCCACACCGTGAAGAAGTTGGTGTGTCCGTCCGTCCACGCGTTCTTCTCCCGGTCCCAGTAGCGGGCGGTCACCGCCAGCCGGAACCGTGCCGACGGTCCCGCCGCCAACTCCCGGTAGACCGGCTGCGTCGCCACATTGCCCACGGCACACACCAGCGTCTCGTTCATGTCGTCGTACCCCTCCCTCGCCCGGCCGCTCGCACCGGGCGGGCACGCGTACGGGCCCGTCCCGTACGGCTGCGTCTGCCGGCGGCGGCCGCGATCGTCCGCGAACCGCCACCGCCGTGACGACCGCGTCCGTCGCGATCGCCGCGAAGCCAGACTGCCTCCGCCGAGCCGAGCCCGCTGAGCGCTGTGGACGACCCCTGAGCCTGTGGAAAACTCCGTCACCCGTTCGAGGGACACCTTCGAAGGCCCACCTTCGAAGCACCACCGGCCACCCGACAACCGGATACCGGACCGACAAGCTCAGTGGACCGACAAGCCCAGTGGACCGACAAGCCCAGTGGACCAACAGGTCAGTGGTCCAACAGGCCGATGCCCTACCTCACCGCCACCCCCGTCCCCAGCACCCGCCCGTACTGCTCCCGGACCTCCCGATACCGCAGCAGCTCAGCCGCCACCGGATCGAGCACCCGCGCCCGCCCGCACCCGGCCGCCGCCTCCCGCAGTCGCCGCTCCGCCTCCAGCCCGTACCGCCGGGCCGGGCCCCGCGCCGCCAGCTTGCAGCTCCACTCCACGAGCGGGCCGCCGACAATCCCGGACACCATCAGCAGCACCGGCACCCCGAGGTTGGGCGACATGACCCCGACGATCTGCCCGACCAGCCACAGCCCGCCCACGACCTGGAGGATCGTCATGGAGGCCTGCACCAGCACGGCCACCGGCCACCAGCCCGGCCGCGGCGGCCGCCCCGGCGGCAACCCGGCCCGCGAGGCCAGTTCGTCGAGCGCCTCGGGCAACCCCTGGGACCCGCGTGCGGCCGCCTCCCGCACTGCCTGCGCCCATGGCGCGGGCAGCCCGGCCGACGCCCGGTCGGCCACCGTACGCACCGCATGCTCGACCTTCTGCCGCGCGGTGGCCTGTTCGTCCGCCTGCGAGCGCAACGCCAGCCGCCCCGTTGGAGGTTCACTCCGGTCCTGGTACCACCGCCACAGCCGCAGCCAAGGCGTCCCGCACGCGCGGTTGGCGTTGCGCAGCCAGGCCCGTTCGGCCGCCTCACCGGCGGCGGTGGCGCCCACGGCGTCCGCGAGCCGCGCGGAGAACTCGTCGCGTGCCTGCTCACTGAGCCCTGTGCGCCGCCGGGTGGCGTAGACGGGCCACAGCCGCGTCGCGGCGGCATCGAGATCGGCGGAGATACGGCGGGCCGCCGCACCCCGCTCCGCCACGAACTGGCCGAGCGCCTCCCGCAGCTCCCCGATGCCCTCCCCGGTGAGCGCGGACAGCGCGAGCACGGTCGCGCCCGGTTCGCCGTACTCCCCCAGGGCGACCCCGTCCTCGTCGAGCAGCCGCCGCAGATCGTCGAGCACCTGGTCGGCCGCCTCCCCGGGGAGCCGGTCGACCTGGTTGAGGACGACGAACATGACCTCCGCGTGCCCGGCCATGGGTCGCAGATAGCGCTCATGGAGGACGGCGTCGGCGTACTTCTCCGGATCCACCACCCAGATGATCGCGTCCACGAGATCCAGCACCCGCTCGGCCTGTTCGCGATGCTGTACGGCGGCGGAGTCGAGGTCGGGCAGGTCCACCAGGACCAGCCCACGCAGCTGCGCCTCCGCCTCCGCGCTCTGCAACGGGCGCCGCCGCAGCCGCCCCGGGATGCCGAGCCGGTCGATGAGGCTGGCCGCGCCGTCACTCCAGCTGCACGCGATGGGCGCGGCCGTGGTGGGCCGACGTACGCCCGTCTCCGAAATGGCCACTCCGGCGAGCGCGTTGAACAGCTGCGACTTGCCGCTGCCGGTCGCGCCCGCGATGGCGACGACGGTGTGCTGCCCGGAGAGCTTGCGCCGCGCCGCCGCCTCGTCGAGCACCCGGCCCGCCTCGGCGAGCGTCCTGCTGTCGAGCCGGGTGCGCGACAGCCCCACCAGCTCACGCAGCGCGTCCAGCCGCGACCGCAACGGGCCGTCGTACGCCAGCGGCATGACCCTGTGCGGGCCACTCGGCCTGGTCTCCACTACGGCTGCCTGCTCGCCGTCGGTCGCCTCGGTCACCCGGCGCGCGATCAGTCCGTCGTCCCAGGTGTCCTCGGACTCCCTGCGACGGGAGGGGACGACGTCCCGGCGGGAGGCGGCACCGCGACGCGAGGGGCCGTCGCGGCGGCGGCCGTCCTCGCGACGGGCGACGCCGTCACGGCGCGAGCCGTCTCCTACGCGCGCGTGCCCCTCGTTCTGCCCCCACCCGGCACCCCGCCGCTCCCCCGCCCTGGCTGCCCCTGCCCCGGGCTCCCTCGTCCCTGACTCTCCCGCTTTGCGCAACACCTTCCAGGGAAGCCTAAAGGCGCCACTTCCCCAATCCCCCCTCCGAGGGGAGTCCTTTCTGGTGGCGGAGGCGTCCTTTTCCGAGTCGCCGTCCCCGCTGGAACCCTTTGATCCGTTTCCGGAATCGGCGCTCTCCTCAGAGGGGCCCTTTTCTGAATCGTCCTCCTCAGGGAAGTCCTTTCCGGAATCATCCCCATTGGGCATATTTTCGGAATCGCTCCCCACAGGGTCACGATCCGCAGCGTCATCCCCTTCAGAAGTACGCCCCTCAGCAGCACGCCCCTCAGTGGTACGCCCGTCAAAGTCACCGCCTTCAGCGTCACGCCCCTCGGGGCGCTGGTCCTCGCGCTGGTCCTCGCGCGCGTCCTCGGCGGCTGACTCCTCCGGCCCGTCGTCCCCTTCTGCCCCTTCTCCCCCTTCTCCCCGTTCAGGTCCTTCAGGCCCCTTCGGCTGAGCCCCTTCTGACCCTCCAGGCCCCTTCGGCTGAGCCCCTTCTACCCCTCCAGGCCCCTTCGGCTCTTCTGCCCCTTCTGGCCCTCCAGGCCCATTCGACTCTTCGACGCCTGCCCCTGGGGCCCAATCGGCCCCTTCTGACCCTTCGAGCCCCTCGGGCCCCTCCGGCTTTTCCGGTTGCTCGGGATCGGCGTGTCCCGTGTGGTCCTGGTCAGTGACGGCAGTCACCGGTCACCTCTCCTTCTGCAGTACGGACAACGCGGCGATGAGTTCGGCCTGCGGTTCGGGATGGACATCGAGGGCGTCGAGGGGCGCGAGGCGGCGCTCGCGTTCGTTGTGCATGACCCGGTTCACGTACTCGGTGAGCAGCCGCCCGCCCCGGTCGCGCAGCCGCAGCGCCCCGTGGGCGCCGATCCGCTCGGCGAGCCCCTCGCCCGCGGAGCGGGCCCGGCGGCCGCCCAGCAACGCGGTGGCGACCAGAGCGGCGACCACCTCGGGATCGGGCGCGACGCTCCGGTCGAGGCCGCGGACCTCGTCCTCGGCGTACTCCTCGACCTCGCGCCGCCACCGCCGTACCGCCATTCCGATCCGGTGCTCGGCGTTCTCCAGGGAGGCGTCTCGGTCCGAGAACTCCGGGGCACGCGCCGCCGGTTCGCGGCGCCAGGCCTCGTCGACGCGCTCGTCGGCGGCCGTGACGGCGCACAGCAGGAGCGCGCTGAGGCTCTCCACGAGGGCGTCGAGGAGTTCGCCGGCGGTGCAGTCGAGGGGAAAGGCCCGCCAGCGCTTGAGGGCGTCCCCGGCGAGCACGGCACCGGACTGCAGGCGCTGTCTCACGCGCGCGTGCTCACTGTCGTAGGCGAGGTCGACGGCGGAGGTGAGCCGGAGGGCGGCAGCGTACTGGGCGGCGGCGGCGCTGGCCAGTTCGGGCATCCGGGACTTGAGCGAGTTGAGGATGCCGTACGCCGTACGGGCCATGGCGTGCTGGCGGGCTGCGGGATCCTGGGTCTGCTGGGCGAGCCAGGTGCGCAGCGGCGCCACGGCCGTGGCCGGGAGCAGGCCGCCGCCCCAGGCCGACTCGGGAAGCTCGGGCACGGTGAAGCGGGGTACGTCGCCGAGTCCCGCCTTGGTGAGCAGGGCGGCGTACTGCCGGGAGACCTCGGAGACGACCTGGTGGGGGACCCGGTCGAGGACGGTGATCAGGGTGACGTCGTACTCCTTGGCGGTGCGCAGCAGGTGCCAGGGGACGGCGTCGGCGTACCGGGCGGCCGTGGTGACCATGACCCAGATGTCGGCGGCGCACATGAGCTCGGCGGCGAGGGTGCGGTTGTCGGCGACCAGGGAGTCGATGTCGGGTGCGTCGAGGAGGGCAAGGCCGGGCGGCAGGGTCTCGGCGGTCTCGATCCGCAGCACGCGCGCGGGGTTCTCACCCGGGGGCAGCAGGTCGTCGTCGGGCTGGTTGTGGGGCACCCACACGCGCGTGAGGTCGGGCAGGACGCGCATGCCGCTGAACCAGTGATGATCCTCCGGGTGGCAGACCAGTACGGGCGTCCGGGTGGTGGGCCGCAGGACGCCGGCCTCGCTCACTCTGCGGCCGACGAGGGAGTTGACGAGGGTTGACTTGCCGGCGCCGGTGGAGCCCCCCACGACGGCCAGCAAGGGCGCTTCAGGCTCTCTCAGGCGGGGCACCAAGTAGTCGTCGAGCTGGGCGAGAAGTTCGTCGCGGTTGGCACGCGCGCGTGGGGCCCCCGCCAGGGGCAGCGGGAAGCGTGCGGCGGCGACGCGGTCGCGCAGGGCGGAAAGTGCGTCGAGCAGCTGAGGCCGTACGTCCAAGGTCACCACATGCGAAGAATGCCCAATTTTATGGGATATCTGAAGCATATGGGCATGTCTGCGCGCCGACGGAACACAAGGGACGGAAGGGACGACTGGGACACGGGCACAGCCCAGGCATAACGAGTGCACAACACCCGGCGCGTGAGGCGTCAAAAGCGATGCACGATTCGTACCTGCCTGCGATTATCAGGACCGCTTCACCGAACCTCCACATCGAGCCACGGAGGCGAAGCATCAGGGTCAAGGATCCGGGAGCCCTATCCTTGTCCCCGGCAACGTCACGGATCAGCCCACACCCGGGCACCCAAGACAGAGGCCACACACCTGGCCCCCGTAGCTCAGTGGATAGAGCAGGCGCCTTCTAAGCGCTTGGCCGCAGGTTCGAGTCCTGCCGGGGGCGCCACTGACCGCCGGTCAGGCTGGCGACGTTCTCGCAGGTCAGACTGAATCTTCCTGGTCTTCCACATTAATCGGATTCTTCGCCTCTGCCTCGACCAGCCCTCCCGGCAAAAAGCGAGTTCCCGAATGGGCCGACCCGTTTCTACGCATGAAGTGCGGCTGCCCCTGCAGGTGGAGGCGGTTACGCGGGCTTGGGGCCCGGGTCACCGGCCTCCGTCACGAACGGCGCGGATGCCCGGAGCCGGGCCGTTCCCGGTGCCTCGGTCCAACGGGCGCGGCCCCCGGCGGAAGTGTTCCGACGGGGGCCGCGCGCGTTCGGGTCAGGCCGTGACCAGGTCCTGCGACAGCAGTTGCGGCAGCATCGCCTCGCCGGTGCGGACCACGGCGTCCAGGAGGGCCTGGGTGCCGAGCACCAGGTGCTCGTCGGCGGTGTGCTCGCGGTTGGAGTGCGAGAAACCACCGGTGGAGGGTACGAAGAGCATCGCGGTGGGCAGCCGGGTGGAGATCACGGAGGCGTCATGGCCGGCGTAGGAGACCAACGGCTGGCACCGGTCGGTGTGGCGGCGGCACGCCTCCTCCACGATGCCGTGGACGCGCTCGTCGAAGACGGCCGCGGGCTTGGCGCTGGTGCGCTCCAGGTCGGCGGCGCACACCTCCTCGGTGGCCACCAGGAACAGGAAGTCGGTCAGGGACCGCTCGATCGCGTCCAGTATCTCGTCCGTTCCGGCGCGTATCTCCAGCTCCACCCGGGCCGCGCCGGGTACGACGTTCGCGGCGGCCGGGTCGAACGAGATGACCCCGGCGTTGCCGATCGACGCCGGGTCGGCTTCCTGGCAGATCCGCTTCAGCTCAGCGGCGACCCGGGTCACCACGCGACCCGCGTCCTGGCGCAGTTCGAAGGGGGTGGTTCCGGCGTGGTTGGCCTGGCCGGTGACCGTGACGGTGTAGCGGCGTACGCCGACGATGCCGGTGACGGGGGACAGGTCCAGTCCGGCCCGCTCCATCCGGGGGCCCTGCTCCACGTGCAGCTCGATGTAGGCGAACAGGTCGTCGACGTGCGGGTCCCGGGTGAGTGCGGTGGACCCGGTCAGCCCGCCCTTGCTGCCCTCCATGACGCCTTCCTCGTCGAACCAGGCCACCGTTTCGACGTGGTCGGCCATGGGGTGGTCGTGCTCGTGCAGGGTGCGCAGCACCTCCATGGCGGCGATGACGCCGTAGGCGCCGTCCAGGTGCCCCGCGGCGGGCACGGTGTCGGAGTGCGAGCCGATCAGCAGCCACGGCCCGGAGGTGTTCAGGCGACGGGAGAACACGTTGCCGGTGGTGTCGTAGTAGGAGTGCAGTCCCGTGACGCGCATGGTCTTGTCGATCCAGTCCCGGGCTGCCATGTCGGCGTCGTTCCCGGCGATCCGGTAGATCGCACCGTCGGCTCCGGCTCCGATCTGCGCGAGGCGGTTGATGTCCTTCAGCAGGCGCTCGCTGTTGATCTGGGTCAGGGGGGACGTGGTGGACACGAGTGTTCTCCAGGTGAGGTCGTTACCAGGTCGGTGCGGGTGTGTGCCGGGCTGTGGATGTTCAGTGCCGTGCGGACGACAGGGCGACACCGGCGATGATCAGGCCCATGCAGGCGAACTGCGCCGGGGTCGGGGCTTCGGCGATGGTCAGGAAGGCGAGGGCCGAGACGCAGACGGGCTGGAGGTAGTAGACGACTCCGGCGCGGGTGGCCCCGATCGTCTCCACCGCCTTGTTCCACACGAAGAACGCCAGCGCGGAGGAGGCGACGCCTATGTAGGCGAGCGCGGACAGGTTGCCGCCCGTGGGGCTGAAGCCGCCCTGCACCGCCAGCGACACGGCTTGCGCGGGGACGAGCAGGACGAGGCCGACCAGAACCGTCGCGGCCAGGAACACCACCGCGGGGATCTCCTTCGGCTTGCGCTTGAGCAGCGCGGAGTACCCGGCGAAGGTGCACATGGCGGCGACCATCCACAGGTCACCGACCGCGAAGTCCAGGCTGAGCAGTGTCGCGACGCTGCCCTTGGCCACCAGTGCCACGACGCCCACCAGGGCGAGCAGCATGCCGAGGACGCGGATGCGGGAGAGACGCTCGCCGCCGATCGCGGCGAACACGGCGATCAGCACCGGGGAGGCGGCGGCGATCAGGGCCAGGTTGGTGGCCGAGGTGGTACGCCCGGCGATGTAGATGAGCGTGTTGAACAGTGTGATTCCCAACAGGCCCACCACGGTGATGTAACCGGCGTGGGCGCGTATCGCCCGGCGGTGTTGCCACAGGCCCTTCGCGGCGAAGGGCGCCAGGGCCACGAGGGCGATGGCCCAGCGCCAGAACGCGGTCTGGACCGGGGGGATGTCGTCCGAGAGGGCGCGGGCGATGACGAAGTTCCCGGACCAGATGAGTGTCGCCACCCCCGCCAGGATCGGGCCGAGCCACACGGCGGCCCGCCTGACCGGGTTCGCCTCCGAGGTGGCGGGGGCGGTCGTGGGGAGGGATGTCGGTGTGACGCGGGTGGTGGTCACGGGGGTTGCTGCTCCTTCGATCGCTGGGCTGGTGTGTCGTGCGGCGGGTACACGGCCGGTGCTGCGGGTGACCGCTTCGGGCGTCAGCTCCATCCCGCGCTGTCCGTGGTGGCGGCGGCCTGGGCCGTGACGGTCGTCCCGTCCGTCAGCGCAGTGTGGCCGTCCTGTGCGGCTCCGGCGGTACCGGTCAGCACGGCGACGAGCGTCGCGACGGAAGCAGCGGAAAGTGCGACAAACTTGCAGAACATGGGCATGCTCCTGCACGAGTCGATGCGGTCGGGGTGCTGCCCGGCCGTCCTCCTCGGAGAGCTCGGCGGCGGGCAGCACCTACGTTGCCGCGCGGTGCGGGCGTCCGGAAGGGATCACCGCAGGCAGCAAGTGCCCCGGCAGGCTCATGCCTCGGTCGGAGCGGCCACGGGCAGGTGCCGGTCCGCGCGCCGGCCGGAGTCGGGCCGGCCGAGCCCTGGTGGCGTCTCGTCCGTCAGGCCGGATCGGCGAGCAGCGTCCGGTGCCGTACAGCGACAACGTGTCGAGGCACGGTGCCAGGCGTCAGGAACCGGGCATGGCCGGCGAGACCCCCTAGGACAGCCAGCCGCGCCGTTCGGCGAGCCTCCCCGCCTCGAACCGCGAACGCGCACCCAGGCGTTCCATCAGCGAGGCCATCATCCGGCGTGCCGTGCGTACCCCGATGCCGAGGTGCCGGGCGGCAACCTCGTCCGTCATGCCCTCGCCGAGCAGCTTGAGCATGTGCCGCTCCTGCGCCGTCACCCCTCCGGCGTCACGCTCCCGGTCGGCGTCCGTGCCGAACGGAGCCGCCTGCTCCCAAACCGCCGCGTGGAGGGCGGTCAGCGCGGTGATGACTCCGGGACCGGAGAACTGCACCGCACCGACCGCGGTGTTGTCCGGGTCCATGGGCAGCAGCGCGGCGACGTCGTCGAACAGCACCATGCGGACCGGCAACACCGGAACGGTGCGTACGTGGCCTCCTGACTCGGTGAGCCACTGCGCGTACCGGAAGGTGTCCTGGTCGTTGCGCACGGAGTCCTGGTACAGGGTGCGCATCGCGACCCCGCGCCGGAGCAGAGCGGCGTCCAGGGGCTTGGATGCCTGCAGTTGGGCGACGGGCTGCGCGCCGCCGGGGTGGAAGGACAGCAGTTGGCGGGTGCAGGAGTGGGTCAGCCGTTCCAGGCGGTCCTGGACCTGCTCGATCGAGGACAGTTCCTCGTAGCGGTGTTCGCTCCCGCCCACCGCGGCCTGGGCTTCCAGGATCTCCAGCGCAGCGGCTTGACCGGCGGCGAACTCCTCCTGCGCTCTGCGGACCTCCTCCTCGCGGCGGGCCAGCAGGATCTGTACGCCGACGTCGAGACTGACGGGTCGCAGGATCGACGGGTCGGAGAACTTCGGCCGCAGCAGTTTCAGCTCGGTCAGCCGGTCCAGGGCCGCGCGCACCTCGGCCTCGGACCTGGCCAGGTGTGCGCCGATCTCGGCGACCGCCCATCCGGGCTGCTCGAGCATGGCGCGGTAGACGGCTTCGGACGTGGCGTCGATCCCCAGCGCGGACAGCACAGTTTCTCCCGTTGCTGAAACATGGCGCGCCCAGCGTTGATCTTTTCATACCCGGCAGTTAGCTGCCCAGCCGGTTCCTGCCATGCGAGATCACTCCTGCGGGGAGCACGGCGCAGACAGGCTGGCCTGCATGCGCATACCTGTTGTGACCATCGCCGACGAACGCCGTGCCGCACGTCCTCCGCATGCCCTCGCGGACATCCTGTGGGCGCTGGCCCGTCCCGGGGACGGTATCGAGCACATCCACGTCGCTCCCGACGTGGGCAGCGCGGTGATCACGTATTTCCTCCGCGCCGGGGACGACCGGTCGGCAATCGCCACGGCCAGGCAGGTCACGGACCGGGCGATCAGCCATGCCCCCGCCCTCCACGGCTGGTGCCGCCTGTGACCCCCACCTGCCCGCACGTGGGACGGCATCACCACCACAACATCCACAGCCTCGCGGTCCGTCGTCGACTGGGGAGCCATTCTTGTGTCCCTCGCCGTCGGCGGGCTTGCCCGATGGGCCTGCGAGGCGCAGGTCAGCGACCCCCTAAGGCCGGTAGACGGCCCAGGTCTTGGGCGTCTCCGAGACCTTTACGGTGCTGAGTTCGGGCAGGTCGTCGTGCCAGGTGTCGTAGATCCACTTGGCGAGGTTCTCGGCTGTCGGGGGGATCCCCCCCCCCCCCATCGCCTCATTGAGGTGCCGGTGGTCGAGCGTCGCGTCGAGCCATTTCTTGAAATCGTCCAGGTCACGGTAGTCCCGGACAAAGCCGGGCGGGGCAAGGGCGTGGTCGGCCGCCGAGAGTTCGAGCACCACCACGTAGTTGTGGCCGTGCAGGCGCGCGCACGGGTGCCAGGAGGGAAGCGTGTCGAGTACGTGGCTCGCGGAGAAGTGGAACTCCTTGCTGATGGTGAACATGCCGACTCCCGTCTCCTCCGCTCCCCCGGCTGGGACCCGCGCCGGTCTCGCACTGTAATCGGTCAGCCTGTCCCGGCCTCTCCCTGGACCGCGCCGCTGTCCTGGAGCACGGCTCGGTTCAGGGGTACGTCGGTCAGAAACCTCGTCCGCAGGACCGGGTCGTCGATGCTGTCCGCCTTGCGCAACACGTCGGTTCTGGCTCTGTCCAGCAGGTGGCGAGCCTCGCTCCCGCCGCCCTCGGCCCGCAGCGCCCGGGCCGCGTGATACAGGACCTCTTCCGTACGCAGGGCAGGCATGTCCCCGTGCTCGGCGAGCAGGGCGAGAGCCTGGCGGGCGTCGCGGGCGGCCAGATCCGTGTCGCCGTCACGCAGATGGATCCGGCTGCGCAGCACGTATCCGGCGATCTCGCTACGCACCATGCCGCTGTCGCGGGTGTCGACGAGAGTGTCCTCGCACAGCCGCCGAGCGAGGCTCCTGTCGTGGCCGGTTTCGAGGAGGACCTCCGCGTACAAGTTGCGCACGATCGGCACCAGGTTGACCAGCCAGGTGCGCTGGGTCTCCAACCAGGCGTTCCGTGCGCGCTCGACCGCCTCGTCGTGGCGAGCGGGATCCTGGGCGAGCAACGTGGCGAGCAGGGCGTTGTTGTAGGCGTGCCAGCCGCTGTCGCCACCGCGCTGCTCCTCGAAGTCCAGGGCCTCACGCAGCACCGCCCCCGCTTCCTCCCACGAGCCGGTGGCCAGGTGGAGCTGGGCGAGGTAGTTCAGCGCTATGGGCAGCTCGGCGCGGAGGGTCTCGCCGCTCAGCCGCTCGGTGCAGCGCAGCAGTCTCTGCCGGGCTTCGCCGAGTCGGCCCGCGTCGAAGAGGTTGACCCCGATCTGCATCTCGTTGAGATTGCGGGCGTGCTGCAGAACGGGGTTTCCGGCCTCGCCGAGGCCCGGGTCGGAGGCATACAGCCGCTCCGCGTCCAGCAGCACCTGCAGACCTGCGTGCAGATCGCGTTTGGGCAGCTGGCGTCCGTATTCGACCATCGCCACGAAGAGCGCCTGACGGCCTGCCTCGCCGCACTCACGAGCGCGCTCGACCGCCTCTTCGAGCTTTTCGAGGGAGGGCCGGACGCCACGGACGGCCAGCAGGGTCTTGCCGCGCAGCAGGGTGGTGCGGGCGATGAGCAGCCGGTCCCCGAGGCGGTGCGCGGCCTGCTCCGCCTCGGCGGCCAGGGCGTCGATTCCCATGCTCTCCTGCTCGCCCTCGCCTCCCTTCCAGCGCACCTCGGTCATGCTGAGCAACAGCTCCACGGCCTCCACCAGACGGCGGTCGCGCTCCGGATGGCCGTCGGGCATCAGCCGGGCCGACTCGATCGCCGTCCGGCAGTGCTGCTCGGCCTGGGCGAAGGAGAGATCCTCCACCGCCACGGACCGGGCCAGGCCGTAGTGGGCGGCGGCGGTCTGTGCGGCGTACGCGGGCCCGGCCTGAAGGAAGTGATCGGCGATCAGCGCACGCAATTCGAGCGGCGCGGCATCCCCGTCGACTCCCGGCAGGCGTGGAAGTGCCTCGGCGATGTCCGCGTGCCGCTGCCGGCGAGCGCCCTCCGACTGTTCGCCGCGGATCCCCCGCTGCAGGACCCGGTGCTCGAAGTCGTACCAGTCGGTCCCCAGACCGGCCGCCCAGTCGGGGACCTCCTCCCGGTGCCGGCAGTGGATCAGGCCGTGTTCGCGCTCGATACGGTGCAGCAGGTCCTGGACCTGGATCCGGGGCGAGCCGGACACCTCGGCGAGTGTGTGCGAGAAGAAGAACTCCCCCATCGTGGCACCGGTGACCAGGAGTTCTCGCGCAGCCGGGTCCAGCTGCCGGAAGCGGTCCAGTACGGCCGCGGGGAGGCTCCCCGGCAGCGGCACCCGGACGCCGTCCTCGGGTCGCCACAGCCTCAGGCACTGCTCGACGAAGACCGGGTGGCCGCCCGTCGCCCCGGTCAACCGGACGGCGAAGTCCTCGGGAGCAGGGTGGCCCCGAAGCCTGGCATCGACCAGTTGCCTGACAGCCCAGGCAGGCAGCGGCGGCAGTGTGTGCCGGGACACGAGTTCCGCGTGATCCCGCTGCCAGGCGTCGAGCAGCTGCTCCACCGCCCTGCCGTTGCCCTCGGCTGCGGCATACAGGCCGAGCCCGAGGACAAGACCGAGCGGTTCACCCTCGATCCTGGGCAGCAGCAGGTGCAGGAACTCCAGGGTCGACACGTCGCACAGCTGGAGGTCGTCCACCATCAGCAGCAGGGGCCGACCCGCACGCGCCTGCTGCAGCAGTACGTCGATCAGCTGCCGGGTCACGGTGCTTTCCACGGGCAGGAGACTGTCCCCCGGGATGGACCCGGTGGCCACGGTGGCCTCCGCGAACACCCGCCCTGCCGCGACCACCGCGCCGAGCCCCGGCACCGCGGCGGACAGCAGGTCGGGGGCGGCCGCCAGCGCGCCGCGGGTCGCGGTGCGCCTGAAGCCGGCCAGCCGCCTGCGGCCCTGTGCGGGACGGACCAGGGCGTGCAGGGCGTCCAGGACGGGCCCGTACGGCCGCCGGGAGCCGATGCCGGGTGCGGCCCGCACCAGCACCACCCGACAGGGCTGCTCCTGGGAACCCGAGGAAGTGCCCAGGCGGCGGGCGAACTCGCTCAGCAGGTACGACTTGCCCATCCCCGAGTCGCCTTCGACGACCAGCACGCCAGAGCGCCTTTCCACCAGAGCACTCGCCGCGTCCTGGAGCCTGGCCAGGCTCTCCTCCCGGTCGACGAACACCGTCACCCGCGCCCCCGTTCATCTCACCGTCACCTGCTCCGCGACATCAACTACGGGCAGCCTAAGGCCCGTTGTCCGGGGCAGGAGATGATGATCCACAACTGGCCGAAACCGTACGCCCCAATGGACACCCCTTGCCCTTGTCGCGGCATCGTTGCCCCCACCGGTGCCGATTCGTCTTCTTCACCGTGCGTGAGGTTCGGCGGCTGTTTTGTGGCTCCTGCCGGGGGCGCACACGTCCGACGCCTGGAGCTGAGTAGCGGGGTCCCGGTCAGCTCGTCAGCCGCGCGGGGCCGGGATGGTGGTGCGGTGTGCGGCCGGATCACGAGCGCGTCGCGCACGGCCCACGGGGCCTGGAGTGCCAGTCGATCAGGGGCAGCAGACGGGTGACGACGTTGCGGTTCCCGCCGGTCGGCAGCACCGCGAGAGTCGTGCCGGGCCCGGCCGTGGTCAGCCGTCGGAGTTCTCGCCCATGAACCCCTCCTGACCCAACCTGCGGCCTTCAGCCGGGCCAACAGGCGTGCTGTGTTACACCATCCGGTGGCTTATGACCGTCACAGCGTTATTCATATTCTCCGATTTCCTATTCATTCCACTGTCCGGCTCTTGGTACTGACCAGCTGTCACCAAGCGCTGAACCAAGTAGAGGAGAGTGGAGAAAATGACGTCACCGCCGCGATGGCGATCTGTTCTGCCGTCAGCCGCCGTAGCTGCCGCGCTCGTCGCAGCCCCTCTGGCGAACGCGGGAGCCGCCTACGCTCACGACCACACCAACCCGCACCCGCCGTCCCCGATGAAGCCTGCGTACCCGGCGAAGCCTGCCTACATGGCGAAGCCCGCCTACCCCGCGAAGCCCGCCTACCCCGACAAGCCCGCCCACCCCGCGAAGCCCGCCTACCCCGACAAGCCCGCCCACCCAGCGAAGCCCGCCCACCCCGCCAAACCCGCCCACCCCGCCAAACCCGCCTACCCGGTGAAGCCCGCCTACCCGGTGAAGCCCGCCTACCCGGTGAAGCCCGCCTACCCCGCCAAACCCGCCCACCCGGTGAAGCCCGCCTACCCCGCCAAACCCGCCCACCCGGACAAGCCCGCCCACCCCGCCAAACCCGCCCACCCGGACAAGCCCGCCCACCCCGCCAAACCCGCCTACCCGGACAAGCCCGCCCACCCCGACAAGCCCGCCTACCCCGACAAGCCCGCCTACCCCGCCAAACCCGCCCACCCGGTGAAGCCCGCCTACCCCGCCAAACCCGCCTACCCGGACAAGCCCGCCCACCCCGCGAAGCCCGCCTACCCCGACAAGCCCGCCTACCCGGACAAGCCCGCCTACCCGGACAAGCCTGCCCACCCGGTGAAGCCCGCCTACCCGGACAAGCCCGCCTACCCCGCGAAGCCCGCCTACCCGGACAAGCCCGCCTACCCCGCGAAGCCCGCCTACCCGGACAAGCCCGCCTACCCGGCGAAGCCCGCCTACCCGGACAAGTCCGCCAAGCAGCACCATCCACACCACTAGGGATCCCGTCCCGCGCGTCTCGATCAACGCCAAGACGTCGCCAGCGATGGGACCATCGCACGATCCCCCGGTTGAACCTGGCCGTTCACCAGGGGGACCTGCGCGGTAGCCAAGCCCTTGCCCAGGGAGCAGGCACCCCCGCGTTCCCGAGCCTCGATCGGCTACACCACTCGGCGGAACACGATCCCGGCGAGCCGCACGCACCCCCTCCGCCTCGCCGCCCGGGAGATGGAGGACGACGGCGAAGAGGGAGAGAAGAGGAACAACAGACCGCCCCGAACCGCCGGTCTCCGCCGGGCCCGGTCTCCGCCGGGCCCGGCAAAACGACCGCCCCCACTACGCGCACTCGCGCACTTCCTCAAGAACCAGCCCCACCAAGGAGCTCACCCCGCTGATCGCCGCCTGCCGCAGGTGCGCCACCGCAGAAGGAGAACGACACCCCGCTGCCACGGCTCGCCCGTCGGCCGGAGCCCCTGCTGCGCATCTAACGTCGGCGGCGCGCCGCACACGAACACGCACAGGCCTACGCCCAGCGCCTGCCCGCCCTGGCCCACGAGGCCGGCTCCGCCAGGCAGCACATCGAGGCACACATCACCCCCTCAGCGCCCAGGAGCCCAACTGCAGCTCGTGAGCGGAGGGGGTGGTGGTGCCGCCGGACAGCGAGTCCTGGCCGCCGATGGCCACGATCAGCTCGTTGGTGGTGGGCGCCGCGGTGGGCGAAGCGTCGTCGGATCACCCCACCAACCGGCGGGAGAAGGCGCCCGGGACAATCGCGCCGTACACCCTGCCCTCGCAGGCAGGGCGCTCGGTGATGTCCGCCCGCCCCCGCCAGCTCGTGTGGGCTTTGCGCGTGACGCGAACACGGCGTGCCGTGACCCCGTCGTGTACGTGGATGCCGAGGGACCCCTCGGTGAGCCGGATGTGCCGCACCGTACCGGCCGAGGGTGGACGGCCCCGTCGGCCATGGTGGCCCACCTCCACCACCTTCGTTTCCCCCATCAGCTCGGTCGCCGACAGTGGACGGCCGATTCCGCCCCCGGCCGCGGCCGCCCGGCTGCACCGCGCCGCGTCCGCGAGGGCAAGAGCCCCCGCGACGCGCTGCGGTGCCTTCGACGCGCCTTCTGTCCGCTGCCAGATCTACCCACTCCTCGGTGGGAGGGGCGTGCAGCGCGGCAGGTCAGAACGCCCGGCTGTTACAACCCATGTCCGAACCGAGGTGGGTGGGCTGCGCGCCCGGCGACCCTTCGCCGTTGAGCGCGTTGGCCAGCACGCCGTTGAGGGCGCCCAGGCTGCCGAGGACGTCGATGTTCATGTCGTGCGAGCGACACTCGATGCCCTGGTGGACGTCGAGGTCGTGGGCCCACGCCTCACCGTGTGCGAAGGCGGTGCCGACGCCGAGGGAGCCGACACTACCGAGGACGGCGCCCACGAGAGCGGCCTTGTGAAGCTTGCGCATTTCTTCTCCGTTGGTCGAGCGGATGTGGTGTGCAGCGGATCGAGTTGGGACGGTGGACACTTACGGGAAGGCCGTCAGCCGAGCCGGGGCAGACCCAACTGGCCCACGGGAGGCGCCGCAACCTGTCCGAGGCCGAGCCCGGGTACCTGCGGTGGCCCAGCCGGCGCGAGCAGCGGGTTGATGAGCGGGTTCACCTGCGGGTTCACCTGCGGGTTCACCTGCGGGGTGACACGCGGCCCGGGCGCCGGAGTGAAGGCCTGGGGTACGGCGACCTGCGGGGCGACCTGCGGCATGACCTGCGGCGCCGTCTGCGGGGTGACCTGCGGCATGACCTGCGCCGGCTGCTGGGGGGCGGCCTGCTGCGGGGCGTGGGGCGCGTTGGAGACCTGCGCGTAGCCCCCCGACGAGGCCGAGGCGGAGGCGTAACCGCCCTGCTGCGGGGCCGACGCCGGGAGAACGTGCTGGACCGGTTGGTGGGCCGGCTGCGGAACGGCGACCTGTGCGGTGCCCGCCGAACCGGATGCCGCCCTGGCCTGCGGTCCGCTGTGCTGGGGTGCGGAGTAGTGGGGAGCAGGCGCGGGGGCGGCGTACTGGGGTGCCGCGTACTGGGGAGCCGCGTACTGCGGTGCGGAGTACTGGGGAGCCGCGTACTGGGGAGCCGCGTACTGCGGTGCGGAGTACTGGGGAGCCGCGTACTGGGGAGCCGCGTACTGGGGAGCCGCGTACTGGGGAGCCGGGTAGTGGGGTGCCGGGTAGTGGGGTGCAGGAGCCGGAGCACCGCTGTACCCGACGGGAGAGTCGGCATGGCTGACGCCGGCGCCGATGGCGGTCAGACCGCCGGCCGCTGCTGCGACGAGCGCGGCCTTGTGGAGCTTTCGCATGGAACCCTCGGCCCTTCAATACCTGTACAGGGGAATTCGTTGTATTCAGTGCAGTCTTGCGTGCGCCCAGTCCGATGTTCGTACTGCGCCCTGCAGGCGTATTCCTGGGCTGCCGCGTGGACTTCATGCCGGAGCAGGCAGCGAGTCTCCTTGTCCCTCTCTGATGCACGGTCGCTGTCCTCTCCCCGCTGGCAACGACATTTCTCCTGACCCGGTCACGGGATCCAAAAGCCCCTCACCCGTTTGCCGTCCACCGGATTGCTGTACGGTTCCCTTCCGACCGAAGGGGCCCGGCCGCAAGGACTTGCCGTACGGCATTGGGGCAAATGAGTGACCACGTCCCAGCACCCGTGCCTGGACCAGCACTTGTCTCGTTCCCCACTGGGCCAGAGCGATGGCTCACCGCAGCCGCCCGGCAGCAAGAACGACACAGGCTGCGCTGGCTCATCAGCTATTCCCATACGTTCCATGCACAGGTCAATGAAGGGCCGAGGGTTCCATGCGCAAACTTCAACAGGTCGCGCTCGTCGTCGCAGCAGCCGGCGGTCTGTCCGCCATCGGCACTGGCTCCAGCGTCGCCGACGCTCCCGTCGCGTACAACGGTGCTGCTCCGCTCCCCATTGGACAGCAGGACGCCCAGGCCGGCGCGTGGACCGCCGCTCAGGCCGCCTCGCACACCAACGGCTCGCCGGCCCCGATGTATCAAGCGGCCCCGCAGCAGCCCGCCGAGGTCAGCCCGCAGATCAATCCGCAGCTCAGCCCTCAGCTCAACCCGCAGCTCAACCCGCAGAGTTCACCGCAGACCGCCTTGGCGCCGGCCGCCCCGCCGAGCCAGACCAACCTTTTCCGTCCATACCAGGAGTGCAGCCCGCAGTCCCTGCTCAACGCGAATCTCCCGGTCGCCGTACTCGCCGCCTCCGAGGCCCAGGGCGTCAACTGCACCCAGGCCAATAGCCAGTCGAACGCGCTCGCCAGCGCCCTCCACACCCGCTAGAGGCGTCGGGCGGCCGGACATCGGCGTCCACCCAGGCCCTTCGGGCATCCCCGAAGGGCCTGTCCGCATGCCGTACGACGTCAGGGTGCTTCTGCCACGAGACCACGAAACCGGCGCGTCGCTGCCCGTTTTGGGATATTTCCTAATAATCTCCGTGACTGTAAGCAGTCGATCTTCCGCAGATCGCACCCACTTCACTCCACCGGAGATGACATGCACAAGCTTCGCAAGGCTGCCGTCGTGGTCGTCGCTCTCGGCAGCGTCGGACTTCTGAGCGCCGGGACCGCCAGCGCCAACGGGCACGACGGCCACGGCCGCAAGGGCGGGGACAAGTTCAGCGTCCTGCAGAGCTCCCACTGCAAGTCGCACGACCTGAACCTCGACGTCCTCGGCCAGGTCGGGCTGCTCAACGGCCTGCTGGGCAACGCGCTCAACGGCGAGGGCAACGCCGGTGGGCAGGACACCCACATCGGCTCCTCCATGGGCTGCAACAACAGCGCCTTCTAAGCGCACGACGGCCGCACAACCGGCCGAGAGCGGGAAACAGGTCCCGGCACCGAGGATCACCCCGGCGCCGGGACCCCTTTTTGTCCAATTCACTTGCGAGATTCACACACAAGGCGAACCATTTACCGGCCATCGGCCAAGGTGGTGAGAGTTCTCCGAATTCGGCGTGCCGCCGGTTGCTTTGGGATATTTCCTATTAGCCTCCGTAACTGTACGAAGTCGATCTGTCGCAGATCGCAACCCACTTCACTCCACCGGAGATGACATGCACAAGCTCCGCAAGGCCGCCGTCGTGGTCGCCGCCCTCGGGAGCGTCGGACTCCTGAGCGCCGGCACTGCCACCGCGGACCAGGGCCCGGGCGGCTGGGGCCACAAGGGCACGAGCTTCAACGTCCTGCAGAGCACCACCTGCAGGTCGCACGACACCAACGTCGACATCCTCGGCCAGGTCGGCATCGCCAACGGCCTGGGCGGCAACCTGCTCAACGGCGAGGGCAACCCGGGCGCGCAGGAGACCGGTCTGGGCTCGACCATGGGCTGCAGCAACAGCGTCGGCAAGTGAGATAGGCCAAGACCCCTTCCCCGGTGCCCCGGCCTCTGGCCGGGGCACCGGGGCTTTTGTGTTGCCAGGATGCCCAGAAAGCCGAAATGCCTCACCAAGCGGGCCAGAAAGCCGGAATGCCGGATCGGGAGCGAACCCGGTCCGGCATTCGCCGATCGCGCCTGTCAGAACTTCAACTCAGGCAGCTTGTAACCCTTGGGCACCTCCGCCTTGTTGGAGCACTCCACAACCGGTCCGACCTTCGTGGACCCGCCGTTCAGCAGGTGACTGTCGGGAAACACGAGGCGCGGCCGCTCCAGCGTCTGGCAGTTCTGCTTCTGCTTGATGACGTGCGTGCCGTCCTTGTCCTGATGGACGACCTCGCTCTTCTTGATGCAGACGATGTCACCCTGGCTGTTGAGCGTGCACACGCCCGAGGGTTCATCAGCGTATGCCTGGGTGGCACCGCCGTAGAGCACAGCCAGAGTTCCAAGGAGTCCCGAGACGATTGCGATCTTCCGGCGACCGATCATGTGCTGCTTCCTTTGCAAATCGAGGCCCGGGCGCCTGTGCCGTTGACCGGCGTGCGCCCGAGCCTTGGAGAAGGTCGAAAGACGGGACCCGCCGCCTGACGCGCTTTCAGATGCGTTTCGGCGACGGCATTTTTGCGGCCCGGACGCGCACCCTGGTGGGTCTGCTGCGCGTCCGGGCCGCCTGTGCCGTTGAGGGTGTCACTCAGCACACCGCTGAGCACGGTGTTTCTGACTCCAGAGCGTTGGCCTCCAGGAAGCCGCCGGGCGACGCTGAAATGTGCGCGTCGAGCCCGGGCGCTTCTTTACCTGTAGCCGTCGGGGGAGGCGTACTGACCGTAGTTCACCTCGGGCACGGCGTACGGAGCGGGCTGAGGAGCGGCCTGCGGGGCAGCGTAGGGGGCCGTCTGAGGAGCGGCCTGCGGGGCAGCGTACGGAGCGGCCTGCGGCGCGGCGTACGGAGCCGACTCCGGCGCGGCCTTCGGCTGGGAGTGGGGGAAGCCGCCCCACGTGGCCACGGCGTTGGCCTGCGAGTTGGCGATCGCGGTGATCTGCGGAACGTCCCCGCCGTTGGCGAAGCTGACGCCGACGCCGAGGGTGGACAGCCCCGCGACCGCTGCGGCTACGACGGCGGCGCGCTGAAACTTGCGCATGGTTGACCCTTTCTTGCCTGGCATAAAGCCATGGGTTGACTACTTAATGTGAGCATATACACACGCTCCGTAGCATTTTGGGATCTCTGTCCTTCCGTCGTGTCGGCTCATGGCGAGGCGCCGTTCCGTCCGCCTCGCCTCATCTCTTGAAGGCAACGACGTTCCCCCGGCGCCGAGTCACGGGCAGTCGGCGGCGGTCACCCATTTACCCGCCGACGCGCGGATGCGCGGTCCTGGAAGCAGCGGATGGCCGGCCCAGGTCATCCCGGTCCGGCCATCCACGGCTTGAATGTGACGAAGTGTCGGAAGATCCGCCGGGGCTCAGCCCAGCAGACGAGACAGCACCGGGGTGTCGCCACTGTCGCTGGTGTCCGGCGTGGAACTGTCGCACGTCACCTCGGGCCCGATCTTCGTGCTCCCCCGGCTCAGCAGGGCGAAGGGGGCGGGCAACGTCAAAGGCTGCACCGGCACGCAGTTTTGTGACTGCTTGGCGATGGCCCTCTCACCTTCGGCCGGGTGGCCGGTGACCCACTGGATGCAGGTGATGTTGCCCTCAGCGTCGCGAGTGCAGGCGCCCGGGCCCGCCGCGGCGTACGCCTGGGTGACGCCGGTGCAGGTCACGGCGAGGCCACCCAGAAGCCCCGAAACGGCCGCGATCTTCTTCGTACTGAACATGGGGTGCGTTTCCTTTGTGAGGGTGCCCGGGCGCCGTGCGCCGCGAACCGGCCACGCCGGGCCCTGATGATGTCGGGGAGACAGGCACTGTTGCCGCAGCGCGTGAAGTAGCCGCCGCACGGGCCTTCGTGGGCTTGAGCGGTGCCGGTGCGGTGGAACGCGATGACCGGCAACCGCTCACTGGCGCGCCGGATTTCAGAGCTCCGGCCGGGCGAGACGCGGGCCCTTTCGGGCTGACCCCCATGGGGCCCGCGTCGCGCACGAATGCGCCGCCGCCCTCAGCGAGTGAAGGCGTTGTTGAACTGACCGCAGGTGGTGTCGAAGGTCTGGGCGAGACCGAGCACGCCGACCGGCAGGTCGGTCTCGGCCACCGTCTGCGGGCTGCACTCCTGGTAGGGGCGGTAGAGGTCGTTCGCCTCCAGCCCGCCATCGTGGGCGAAGGCGGTACCGGCGCCGGCACCGACAGCCGACAGACCGCCGGCCGCCACTGCTGCGATCACGACCTGCTGAAGCTTACGCATGGAACCCTCGGTTCTTCATTGCCTGTTACATCGAGGCTGGTTGCCTACCGTGACTGAATGAACACTAGCAGTAATCACCGTCGGACACGCCGCGGCACACCGCTCGGTCCGCGGCGGCGACGAGTCAACCCGGCGTGCCCACGGTTCACTTGGCGAAGGCGGTCACATTGTCACGGTGTTCTCGGCGAGAGCGGGGCGGATCCGCATCCGTGCCGAAATGGCGCCAACGCTGGTAAAGGACGGGAGAGTTGTTCTGACTCAGTCCGTGCGTGATGTCCGCGTGGCCACGGAAACGACCAGGTTCCGCAACCCCTCGACATACCGCCGCATGTTCTTGTAAGCCGCGTCGGTGTCCGGATAGCGACAGGCGAACCACAGGCCCTCGTGCAGCCGGTTGACCCAGGCGCACACCTGGTCGCCGTACGACACCCGGATCAGTCCGTACGCCTTCCGCTCGGCCCAGCGGGCGGAGCCGGGGACGACGCGGGCGTCGACGTACGACACGATCGAGTACAGGTCGGGCGAGGTCGGGCGGAAGTCCGCGCCGAGCAGGCGCAGCACCCGGGCCAGCGGCATACGCGCCAGCGACCGGTTGGCGTGCAGTTCGGCGCGGACCGCCGTAAGCGCCTCGTCGAAGTCCCGCGCCGCGACCACCTCGATCGGCGCGCCGCCGACGTACCAGCCCACGGAGTCCGACCACACGGACTTCAGCCGGGTGTGGAACGGCACGACCGTGCGGTAGACCGGCTGCCCGCCAAGTTCGTGGACGATCAGGCTCGTTGCGGCGAGGAAGCCCACCAGGCTGCCGCCGAAGGGCCGGCAGTACGCCTCGAACGCGGCGGCGGCGTCCGCGTCAACGAGTGGCTCACGCATGAGCTTCTGCGCGGGCAGCCCGACCCCGGGTTCCAGGCCGAGGTCGACGGGAAAGCTGGGCAGCCGTCCGTCGCACCGGCCGATGAACTCGCGCCAGCGGGCGACGATCGCGTGTGAGTCGTCGATCCCGTCCGCGCTCGCCCGCTCCAACTCGCAGAAGTCGACGTAGCTGCCGGCCGGAGCCCCGGGCACGGCACGGCCCGCCAGACGCGCCGCGTAGAGCTCGTGGATCTCCTCCGGGATGCGCTGGAGGGAGTAGGCGTCGACGTTGGTGTGGTCGAAGGCCATGTACACGCTGGTGGAGTCGTCGCGGACGACCGCCGCGTAGATGTGGTTCGGCCAGCCGAGCGCGTCCGCCGCCACGTCGAAACGGTCCTGCAGGTGCCGTACCAGCGTGCCCGCGTCGGTGAAGTCGCCGATCACCTCGCGACTCAGCGACACGTCGTTGCCGTCGAGCGTGAACCGCTGCATCTCGTCACCGGCCCACCGGAAGCCGCTGCGCAGCGTCTCGTGCCGCAGCATCCAGCCGCGTAGCGCCTCCTCCAGTGCGTCGAGGTCGGCCCGGCCCGGCAGGTCGAACGCCGTGCCCAGCCAGGTCGGTACGAACAGACCGTCCTCGCGCACCGATCGCGCCGTCCTGATGTGCGACTCCTGGATGTACGCCGGCGGCCGCGGATCCGGCGGCAGCGCCGCCGCCGCTGCGACGGTCGCCGGGCTGAACGTCCACTCGACGAGCCGTCCGGGCCGGACCTCGCAGCGCTGAATGTCAGAAATTCGCACAGGGCGTCTCCGTTCGCAGAAGACACAAAGACGATCAAGGGAAAGCCGTGCACGCGAGCAGTGGCCGCCGTGTCGCCGATTTTTCAACGGAACGTGCGACGACCCGAACAGCGAAGCGATCATTCGGTGTTGACCGAATCAGGCATCCCCCGCGGATGCCCATGCACGTTGAGTGCGCCTTTCGTGAACGGGCCTCACTCGTACCGGTAGATGGCGCCCATGTCATCCAGCTCGTCCGGCGTCACGTCCCACGGCGGCAGCCTCTGGTGCCGGGCCACGATCCGGCCGTGCTGGGCGTTGCCCACGCCGGGCGGCTCGGCCGGGAGGTAGCGGTGGGCGCGGTGCCGCTGCTGCCAGCGGGTCCACTGCAGGTCGACGTAGGCGTGATGCAGCCAGAAGACGGGGTCGTTGGGGGAGGCGCCGCCGAGCATCGTCCCGCCGATCCAGCGGTGCACCCGGTTGTGGTTGCGCCAGGAGACGCTGCCCCGGCCCGTCCCCCACCCCTCCAGTTTGTTGCGGAACCCTTTGGTGACCGTCGAGTCGTACGGATACGTGTCGTACACGCCATCCTTGAGCGCCCACTCCAGTTCGTTCTTGGTCGGCAGCTCGATCGGGTTGCGGGCGCGGCCGAGGTCGCGGGTGAGGTACCTCCCGTCAGTCACGCCCTCTTTGATGGTCCAGCGGCCCTCTCTGTAGGCGAACGGGCCTGTCATCACCTGCCGGTCCGATGGCCGCCCGTTGCCGCCGAGCAGGTCGTCGGTCCACGGCACGGAGGTGGCCGTGCGGTCGCGGGTCCAGTCCCAGTACGGCACCGTCACCGACGCGTCGACCCGGCGCAGCGCCCGCTCCAGGTCCAGCAGCAACTTGCGGTGCCAGGGCAGAAAGGAGGGCGTCATGTGGGCGGAGCGCAGCCCGCGCTCGCCGTCGGGGGTGTAGTACGCGACGTGCATCCGTACGAACTCGTCGTACTCACCACGCCGTTTGAGCTCCAGCAGGGCTCCGACGAACCGTCGCCGCTCGGTGCGGGTCAGCTTGCTGACGTCCTTACGCGTGTACGCCATGCTCACCACCTGTGTGCATCGATCCCCCGCCCATCGGGCCCGGTGCCAGGTCGCGCAGCTGCTCTCCGGGACCCAGTTCGTCGACCGCCCCGCGGGCCGCGGCGAGCGGGGTCGGGTACGAGCAGTAGTGGTCGACCATGCTCAGCCAGCTGCCGTCGGCGCGGCGCATCAGGTGCAGCGGGCGGCCGTCGATCGTGACCTCCCACCGGCCGCCTGCGGCCCGCCGCTCCGTGTGGACCTCGACGCCCCGGATGTGGCGGCCGCGGTAGGTCTCCTCGAAGGAGGTGACCTGCCGGCCGTCGTCCGGGACGCGCGGGGGTCGGCAGGCCGCGGCCACCGGGGCGAGCGCCACGGCGACGGCCGAGACGACCAGCCTGCGCGTTGCCTCCCGCCGCGTTCTGCCCTGGGACCGCGCCCCCGCGACCGATGTGCCGTGCTGCCCGCCCGCCGACGCTCCGCCGACGCCTACGCCCATCGTTCACTCCTCGTCGGTTCGGTTGTCCGTAGCGGTAACCACCGGACGGCCCGTCCGGTCACCGCGGTGCGGCCGGACCGGTGACTGGGGCGGCGATGGAGTGATGCGGTCCGGGTGAGCGGGGCGGCGAGAGGGCGCGCAGAAGAAGCCGGGCAGGCGCGTCGGCGCCAACGCGCCACCGACCTGCTCCCGAACAGACAGTCGGCGTCGAACGTCGGGCCACTACCGGATGGGGGAAGGCGGCGCCGGTCGCAGGCTCGTGCCGACGCCGATCACGAGGCCGCGGCCACCGCCCCGCCGTCCGGGGCGCCGGCGCCCGCCCATTTCAGGCGTCCGGGCTGGGGGTCGGCAGGACGAGATGGGCCGCGGCCTTCAGGGTCTCCTCGGCGCCGACGAAGGCGGCCAGCGCCTCAGCCCGGACGGGCTTGCCGGGCACGGCCTCCGGCCACGGGCGGGTGGTGAACACAAGGTGGGCGTATCCGCGTTCGGCGACAGCGGCCAGCCAGTTCGGCGGGGCGGCGCACCGGGCGACGAGGGAGGGCAGGGAGACGACCGCATCGCCCGCTTCCACCCGCAGCTCAACCGTCAGGCCGGGCTCGTCGTTGCCGTCGACGATGTCGCCGCCCACGGTCAGGCCGTTGTCCTCCAGCAGCTTGCGGACGGCAGCGGAGGAGGCCTCGGGGCCGTCCTCCGCGTCGCCGAGGCAGTAGGCGAGGAGGTAGGGCACGTCACCGTCGGGGGTCTCGCCGGTCCAGGCGAGAAGCACGAGTGTGCCCAGCTCCGCGGAGCGGAAGGGTCGCGTTTCGATGGGGGTTGAGGTCACCGCGCGACCCTATCGGCGCCCGGCCGGGCGGGCCGGTGCCCGCTCACCCGACCGGGGCGAAAGCGAACGGCACGCCACACGTTCGGGGGACGCCGTGCCCACGTCCCTCGAACACGGCTCGTAGCAGAGCGATTGGGTGAATTCCCCGGCGATCGAGGCGTTCCGGTTTCTTGGGGCCTCCATATCTCGTTCACAGTCCGCAGGTCGTGGCGAGTGTGAACGTGCGGCAGCACGCTCCCTGCGATGACCCTGCGGAACCCGGCGATCGACAAGATCGCGTCAACGACCGACGCCGGTTTCCCATTTCCGCCTGAGAAAAGGACAACGAGAGTGCGACAGACCCTGAGCAAGGGATTGATCGTGGCCGCCGCCGCGACAAGCGCCCTGTCTCTGTACGGCACATGGGCGTACGCGGACTCCCGCATGCATGGGGCCGCGACGGACTCACCCGCTGTGCTGTCGGGCAACACGGTTCGGTGGGTCGACCTGGATGAGCTGGACGTTGATGAGCCGGATGAGCCGGAGGACGCTTTCGGATACGGCACGTCCACGGACGGCACATCGGAATACGGCACGTCCGGGTACGGCGCGACCGAAGACAGCACATCCGAAGCCAGCTCGTCGGAATACGGCGCGTCCACGAACAGCTCGTCGGATTACGGCACGTCCGAAGACACCACGTCCGGATACGGCACGTCCGGATACGGCACCTCCGGATACGGCACCTCCGGATACGGCACATCGGGATACGGCACGTCCGGATACGGGTCCGAGGAACCGAGCGACGAGTCCTCCTGCGATTGCTACGGATACGGCTACGGCGAGGACGACTCGCCCAAGCCGACGCCCACCCCCAGCAAGCCGACCACGCCCCCGCCTCCCGAGAAGACCACCCCTCCGGCCCCCCCGTCGCCGAAGCCGACGCCTCCCGCGCCGAAGGCACCGCCCACGAAGCCGCGTCCCCAGATGCCCGAGACCGGCGCTGAGAGCATCCTCGCCGCGACGGCCGCCGGCGGGACACTGCTGGCCACTGGAACCCTGCTGTACCGGCGAGGCCGGGCCAAGTCCCGTCGGTAGCACACCGGGTGCCGGACGCCTCGCGCCCGGCACCCGCCGCTCCGTTCCGTCCGGCGAGACTTCTCGTCCGTCCGTCCGTTCCTCTTTGCGGGCGATCAGCGCCGAGCCGCCCGACTCATTTGGTGCATTCAGCGTATATATGGCTGTGTCTTGATATAAGGGGGCAGCCACACCGAAGGAGTAGGAATGACGTCCGAGCCTCGCCGGTCCACCCACAAGCGACTGGCGCTACTCGCCGCGGCGGTACTCGTCGCGGTGCTCGTCGCAGTGCTCGCGTCGGCAGTTGTCGTTCCGGACCCGGGCCTTGAGGCCGACACTTCAGGCAAGCCTGATTCGCCACACTGCCTGCCGGTTGCGGGTTCCGCACGGCCAACGGGTCCCACCCCTTCCGTGTGCTCTCCCCACGGCATCTCGGGATCGGACGCCCCCGCCCTCGGCGCGTACGTCGGCTACGACATCCGCGGCGTGAAGCGGATCAAGGAGTTCAGCACATGGCTGGGCGGCGCCAAGGTGCGCGTGGGGCACACGTACCTGCCCGGAGACCTGTGGAGCAACATCGAGGGCAGGCGGGACTTCCTCGACGTCTGGGCCGAGTGGCGGCGGGCCGAGGACGACCGGGTCTTCGTGCTCAACGTCCCGCTGATGGAACAGAACGAGGCGGATCTTCCCGACAGCAAGGTCAGAGACCTGCTGCGGCAGGCCGCGGGCGGCGCGTTCGACCGGCACTTCCGGACGCTGGCAAAGAACCTCGTCGCCCTGGGGGTGCCGGACACGATCCTGGTGCTCGGCTGGGAGATGAACGGCATCACGTACACCCACCGCTGCGGCCCCAACCCGAAGCACTGGAAGGCGTACTGGCGGCGCATCGTCACCGCCATGCGCTCGGTGCCCGGCCAGAGGTTCATGTTCGAGTTCGCACCGAACCGGGGCGTGGACGACATTCCGTGGCCGAAGTGCTATCCGGGTGACGACGTCGTCGACATCATCGGCATGGACTCGTACGACCAGCCGAACGGGATCACATTCGACGAGCAGGTGTCCGAGCCCTACGGCCTGCAGTTCCACGTCGACTTCGCGAAGGCGCACGGCAAGCCGATCGCGTACCCCGAGTGGGGTCTGTTCCGTAACGGTGACAACGTGACGTACATGCTGCGCATGCTCGCGTGGCTGGACGAGCACAAGCCGCTGTACCACACGGTCACCGACTACTGCCCGCACGGTGTCTGGGAGTGCTCCGCCAATTCCCGGGCGTCCGCCGTCTACCGGGCGGTGGTGTCCGGTCAGTACGCGCCGGATCCGGAACCGGAGCCGTCGGTCCCCTCCACGCGGCCGCCCACGGCTTCCGTCGAGCCGCCGCATCCGACTCCGAATCCGACGCCTGCCCACCCCCGCCCCACGGGCTGCCCGTGCAGGCCGGGTGAACGCTTCGGCCCTTCGGGTTGCCCGTGCACGCCGGGAGAATGACCCAACGGTGGTGGCGCGAGCGCCTACCCGGACTCCGGGGATCCTGCGGTGGCGTTCCGGCGCAGGATCTTCTTGGCCCGGGCTCGCGCGGCGGCTTCGCCGGCCGCGGCCGCCAGCAGCGGCGCGGTGCGGCGACGGGCCAGCAGCAGACGCTGGTTGACGACGGTCTCCGGGTGCCAGCGGCGCTTGTAGGGCTCGTCGCCGCGCAGCAGGCTCAGGACCTGACGCTCGCCCCCGGCCACGAGATCCTCGGTGAAGGCACGCAGCAGCATCGTCGCCACGTCCGCCTTGCGCTCCAGCAGTTGAGGGTCGACGCCGTACAAATACAGGCCCTCCCACCTCCTCGACAGCACTGTCAGAGCTACCGCCACCACGGCACCGTCGAGCACGAACTCCCTCACGGCCGCATCGCCGGACCGGACCATCGCGGGCACCGAGCGGACCAGGTGCTCCAGGAACCTCGGCCGCAGGTGCTCGGGCGTCACCTTCCTGCCCTGCCACTGCAGCCGGTGCAGCACGAGAAGTCGGCGCAGCGCACCCTCTGTTTCGTCGTGCCCCACGACACGCCACTCGACGCCGAGCCGTCCGAGCTTGCTGATCTTGTTACGGATCCGCCGAGCGCGCGTCGACGGCAGCCGCCCGATCAGCTGATCCATGGGGACGGCGGGCAACTCCAGGCACAGCGAGTCGGGCACAAGGTGACGCGGACCGCGCCAGCAGTCGTAGATCCGCTCCACCACGCCGCCCGGCCGCACCTCACGGAAGTCGATCAGAGCGGTGCGGGCCAGGTCGGCCAGGGCGTCCGCCAGCGCCGGGGCGCCCTGAGCAGCCGCTCTCTCGTCGAGGAGCACATCGCAGAAGTCCGTGATGGCGCCGCCGATCGGCACCAGAGTGGGAAACGGGCGGCGTACCCGCATCAGCGGTGCGGCAGCCACCAGTTCACCGTCGCCCCGCACCAGGACGAGCCGAAGCCCGCCCGGCGTTCCGTACGACCGCCACCACGAGTGCAGCCAGGCGTGGCTCTGGAACGGCGTCGCGGCCCCGCAGGCGCGGTGCAGCCGTCCCCACTCCCCTGCCAGCTCCGCGAACGCGTGCTCGTCGGTGCATACCTCCACCGACACCGCACGGCCGGTTGCGGTGGTCACAGCGCCCCCTCGGTGTCGGCGGCGGGGGCCGGGGCGGGCAGCTGGGCCCGCCCGGTGTGGCCGTCCGGGTTCGTGGGCGCCGCCCGCCGGGGCCGGGCCAGCAGCGCGAGGCCGCCCAGCAGGCCTCCGGCGCTCGCGCCCACGAGCGAGGTCAGCGCCGGGGACGCGGACGACGGCTCGGTGGGTTTGAGGGCTCGGGACAGGAGCACGAGCTGGATGCCGGTCTCGTTCTTGGCACGGTCGGCCTGCACGGTCAGTGCGTGAGAGACGGCGTTGGCGATGTCGGCGGCCTGGTCGCGGTGTTCGGAGTCCGCCGTGATCGCGACCATCGGCGCGTCGGGAGAGGTGGCGGCGCGCACGCTTCTGCGCAGTTCCTTCACCGGCACGCCCGCCCACATCTGCGCGTCCGCCAGCACGGCGAGCTGTGTCGCGACACGGCCGTAGGCCTGAGCGAATCCGAGTGCCGCCGTGGCGTCGGAGCTCGTTTCGCCGGTCGGTACGGCGATGACGTAGCTCGTGGCCGTGTACTGCGGTGGCTTCACCACCCCGTACACGCCTCCGGCCGCGGCACCGAGCAGTACGCCCGCCGGGATCAGCCACCGCGGAAGTTGCCGCCACACGCGCGCGAGAATCCGGCGCGGCAGTCGCACGGGCCGGCTGGGGTTGTCGGTCATCAGGGGACTCACTTCCTAGTTGATCCACCAGCCGCCAGGGCTGCCGTGTACACGTCCATCAACTGCCGGGCGGTGCGCTCGATGTCGTAGTGCCGCACGGCGTCCGGTACGGCTCGTTCGCCGGGTCCTGCCGCACGCAGCCGCTGGAGTTCCTGCGCGAACTCCTCGGCACCGCCCGTCAGGCACTGGGCGCCCGGTGCCGCGTCCGGCGGCAGGTCGGCGAGGGCGGGAGCGCTCGTGTACAGCACGGGGAGCCCGGCCGCGAGGGCCTCCAGCACGGCCAGGCCGAACGTCTCGTCCGTGCCGGGCGCGGCGACCACGTCCAGCGCGGACAGCAGCGCCGGGAGCTCCGGCGCGTCAATGCGGGCATCCGGCAGGTAGGGAAGCTCGCCGGTGAGTACCACCCGGTCCGCGATCCCCAGTTCTCGCGCGATGCGCCGCAGTGTCTCCTCCCCGGGCCCGGAACCGGCCAGCACCAGCCGTACGTCGCCGGGCAGCTCGGCTACCGCGCGCACGACCACGTCGAAGCGCTTGGCGGGGACGAGGCGGCCGATGCCGCCCACCACGTAGGCGTCCTCGGGCAGTCCGTAGAAGGCGCGGGCCTCCTTGCGGCGCACCTCGTCGAAGCGGAAGCGGCAGGCGTCGATGCCGTTGGGGACGACGCGGATGCGCTCATCGGGTACGCCCCAGTCGCGCAGCAGCCCGGCGCCCGTCGGGGAGACGGCGACCGTGGCACGGCCAAGGCGCTCGGTGGCCAGGTACAGGGCCCGGATGCCCGCGTTCAGGGTCCTGCCCTCCAACCGCGTCGCGCACAGCGAGTGCTCGGTGGCCACCACGGCCCGGACACCCGCGAGGCGAGCGGCGATCCGGCCGTACACGCACGCCCGGTACAGGTGCGTGTGCACCACGTCGTAGCGGCCGGCGCGGATCCGCCGGACGAGACGGAAGAGCGCGCGGAGGTCGCGGTTGCCGCGCATGCCGAGGTCGGTGACGCGGACGCCGTCGGCAACCAGCCCGTCGGCGACCGGACCGGGGTTGGCCAGTGTGATCACGTCGCATGTCGCGGGCAGATGGCGCACCAGCAGGCGCAGTTGCTGCTCGGCTCCCCCCACGCCGAGACCGGTGATGACGTGCAGCACTCTCATGAGGCCTCCACGGCACGTCTCCAGGCACGAGCCAGCCGTCGCTTCATCTCCAGACGCAGCCCGGTGTCGGCCTGCCCGATGTGGATGCGGGGCAGCGCCAGGTCGCCGGCGTCCTCGGGGTCGGGGGCGGTGGCGCAGGCGTAGCGGTAGCCCGCAGCGTGCACGGCGGCCCTGACACGTGCGTCGACCGAGCCGTACGGGTAGCAGAAGCCCTGGATCTCCTGACCGGTGATCTCGGCGAGCAGGACGCGGCTGTGGTGGACTTCGGCGTGCAGCGTGTCGTCCGGGACTCCGGTGAGGTGGGCGTGTGTGAGTCCGTGCGAGCCGACCTCGACGCCCGCGGCCGTGATGAGGCGGATGTCGTCCGCGTCGAGCAGCCGCTTGCACGGGCCGGACGGCTCCCAGTCGTTCTCCCCGCCGAGTCGCCCGACCACCGGGAACACGGTGGCGCCGCACTGCCAACGGCGCAGCACGGGCAGCGCGGCGGTGAGGAAGTCGGCGTAGCCGTCGTCGAAGGTGAGCCCGACGAGCCCCCGTTCCTCTCCTCGGGCGCGGGCGTCGAGCAGTTCCCGCATGCTCACCCCGCGCAGGCCGCGGCCACGCAGCCAGGCGAGCTGGCGGTCGAGGCGGTCGGCGGAGACGGTGACATTGAACGGGTCGTCCGTGCAGTCCGCGACGGAGTGGTACATGGCCACCCAGGCGGCCGGGCCCCGCCGGGGCCGTCTCCGTACGACCGGCCCGGTATCCTGCCCAGCCGTTGGGTGGGCTTCTGAGGCGTCAATGACCATGTTTCTGCTTTCGTGTGAGGGAGCGTCGGATGGTGAGGAAGGCGCTGCGGGCCAGCGACCGGGCGCCTGCCGCGTCGAGGGCCCAGACCAACAGCAGGTAGACGGCGGTGACGCCCAGGCAGCCCGCGGCGAGGGCGGCCGGCGGCGAGCTGAACGACTGTGCGCAGACGAACCCGGCTCCGGCGGCGCCCACCGCAGCGCCCACCGGCTTGGCCAGTTCGGTGACGACGCGACGGACGCGTACGGCGACGCTGCGCCTGCCCAGCCCGCTCAGCAGGAGCAGTGCGGAGAGGGTGATGCCGACCGCGTTGGCCGCCGCGATGCCGCACGCGCCCCAGGGCCCCACGGCCCAGGCGGCGATGACGGCGGTGGCGACCATGCCCGCGGCCATCGCCCCCACCGGGTACCAGGTGGCGCGCCCCGCCGAGAAGTACGACCGCACCAGCGCGCCCACCAACGTGTGGCCGAGCATTCCGAGCGTGTACGCCCGCAGGATGGCGGCGGTCGCCTCGGTGTCCTCGGCCGTGAACGCGCCGCGCTGAAAGAGAAGATGGACCATCTGCGGCGCACAGGCCACGATCGCGGCGGCGCCCAGCAGCGCGATGCAGGACACCAGGACCAGATCCCGCTCGATACGGTCCCGGGCCCGCCGCATGTCGCCCTGGGCGACGGCCTGGGTCAACAGGGGATAGGTCACGACGGCCAGCGTCAGCGCCAGCACCATGGGGTACTGCCCGACCTTCTGGGCGTAGTTCAGGTGCGAGACGGCGCCGGCGGGCAGCGCCGACCCGAAATGGCGCTCCACGAAAACCTGTGAGTGGCGGCACAGCGCGAACAGCAGCACCGTGGCGACCAGGGTGAGCGTCAGCGACCGGCCGCCCTCACCGGCATCCGCGGAGGCGGGCTGCCGGGGTCCGACGGCGATCCTGCGGCGCAAGGTGAGGGCCAGCACGGTGAGCGCGAGGCATCCCCCGAGCGCGACCCCGAGTGCGGCGGACCGCACACCCCAGTGGCCGGCGAGGGCCACCATCGTCGCGACGATGGCGCTGTTGGAGACGAGGGAGATCGTCGCGGGGGCGAGGTACGAGCGGTGTGCCTGCAGGGCCGCGCTGCAGTACCCGAGCAGCCCGAAGGTCAGCACGCAGGTCGCGGTGATGCGGGTGCAGTCCACCGCGAGGGAGGGATCGGGCAGGCCTGGTGCGAGGACGGAGACCAGCAGCGGCGCCCCGGCGATGAACACCGCGGCCACGGCGGCGAAGGCGAGGCCCAGCCAGGGCAGCGTGGAGGCGATCAGCTCCCGCACCGGGTCGGGCGCGAGCGCGCCGCGCGCCCGCCGGGCCAGCGCCACGCTGAACACGGGGATCAGCACGATCACCATCCCGCCGTCGACCAGCACCGCCGCGACCAGCTCGGGCAGGATCCAGGCCACCAGCAGGGCGTCGGTCTCGCCGCTCGCCCCGAAGAAGCGGGCCAGGAACTGATCCCGGACGAGTCCGAGCAGCATCCCGGCCATGGACAGCCCGGTCGTGAGCAAGGTCGCCTTCGCGAGGAAGCGGCCCGAGGGTGCCGAGGTGGGCTCCGTGTCCGCGCGACGAGCCGTGGCCTCGGTCGTCGTCGAGGCCTGATCCGGTACGTCGTCGGGAAGCGTCGTCGGCGTGGGCCTCATCGCGGGCTCGCTTCCGGCAGCGGGGCCCTGCCGTCCGGCGCGTCGTGGCCCAGTGCCCACCAGGCCACCAGGCCGAACTTGACGCCGATGAGAACGGTGGCGGAGCCTCCGATGTCGCCGTACAGGAAGTCCACGAGGTGCCACAGCAGCAGACCGCAGGCGATGATCGCGCAGTCCGGGCGGGGCCGGGCCCGGCGGGTGCGCATCAGTGCGCACACCAGCAGGGCCAGCCAGCTTCCGCCCACCGTCACCACGCCGAGCAGCCCCTGCTCGCTGAGGATCTCCAGGTACATGTTGTGCGGTGAGAGAAAGGGCTCGCGGTAATAGCCGTGGCCCGCTCCGTCGGTGTCGGAGGCGGAATTCATCGCGAGCGGGGCATGACCGTCCCGGTATTCGGGAAAATCTCTCAGCCCCACGCCCGTCAACGGTTTCTCCCGCCACATGCCGACCGCGGCCGACCACAGTGAATAGCGGTCGACGACCGACTGGTCCGGAGCGTCGGTGACGTGCGAAATGCTCGCCAGGCGCTCCTGCAGCATCGACGTCCCCACCCCGAACCCGCCGACCAGCACCACGGCGGCCGCGGCCGCCGCCGCGAACACCTTCATCGCCCGCCGCACCCCGGCCAGCAGCAGCTGTGCTCCGCAGGCCGCGACCGTGGCGATCCAGGAACCCCGGCTGAAGGACACCGTCAGCGGAAGGAGCAGCGCCAGCGCGAGCACCGTCGCCACGATCCGTTCCCGCCGTGTGGGCGCCCCGAGGGCGAGACCCGTGGCGGCGACCACACCGGACGCGACGACCATCGCCATCGCCATCACTTCGGTCGGCCCGAAGGTGCCCACGGCCCGGACGTACACCCCGTCGTACAGGGCGCCCGTACCCGTCATGTACTGGTGCACCCCGACCGCGCCCTCCCACACCGCGAGCCCGATCATCGACCAGGCCACCAGCCGCACATCGCGGCGGTCGCGCAGCAGCACCAGCACGGCGACCGGGACGAGTACGCAGACCTGCAGGTAGCGGGCGAATCCCACGAGGCCCGCGCCCGCGCTGGACGCGCCGGTCGCGGCGACCGCGACGCCGATCACGGGCAGCCCGAGCACGACGACGGCCGTTCGCGTCAGCGGACGCCGGGCCCGGCGCACGGTGCGTACGACGGCCCAGAGCACCACCAGCCCGGAGGCGGCGTCGGCGGGCGTGACGAGGCCGTCCGACATGTACGGCAGTCCGATCAGGGCGATCAACGCCACGACGGGCAGGACGGGAGCGGCCCGGCGCAGCGACGGCAGGGGTGGTGCCCACGGTGACGCGGCTGCGGACGTCGTGCTCATGTGGGGGTGGTCTCCCTGCGTTTTTGAAACCAGCGGCAAGAGGTGAGACTGCGCTGTCGACGTGAATTCTTCGGGCGTGGGGATCGAGAACTGTGACTCGGCGGAGTTCGCTGGTTTTCGGGGGCGAGCACCTCTATCGGCATCTGTATTTACCTGAGAAGTCGTCAACTGTGTCGGAACCGTGGGGTCGGACGTGTCGTGTCCCGGAACCGCCAGTCACTCCGTCGGCGTCACCAGCCGACCCCCGATGCGTCGAACGGGTGTCTTGCCTCGGCGACCGAATGGGCCGCGGTATGTCGCGGACAACCTGCGATGGCGACCCTCCTACATTCCGGATGTCAGATTAGTTTTCTTCCATTTCGGGAGGAGTAGTGCTGTGGGAGGAGTAGTTCATACGCTGAGCGAGGCCGAGAGCTTGGAGGTGACGCCACAGCCTTCGCTCACCGGCGAGCCACGTGCTCACTGCGCCGACTCCCGCGTCAAGCGCATGCTGGACCTCGTGCTCTCCGCGCTTTTGCTGGTCGCCTTTCTGCCTCTGATGGTGCTCATCTCTCTCGTGGTGGCCGTCAGCAGTGCGGGACCCGTCATCTACCGGCAGAGCCGGGACGGCTTGGGCGAACGGCCGTTCACCGTCCTGAAGTTCCGCACCATGTACGCCAATTCGACCGTGGACCTGGCGGAGTTGCTGCTGGCGGACGGCAGGGCGATGTCCATCTGCGCCAAACCACGGCACGATCCGCGCATCACGCCGGTCGGCCGTCTGCTGCGCAAGACCTCACTGGACGAACTTCCTCAGCTGATCAACGTGCTCCGGGGCGAGATGTCGCTGGTGGGGCCGCGCCCCAACCTGCGCCCCGAGAACCAGACGCTGCCCTCGGAGGACCGGGCGAAGCGGCTGTCCGTCAAGCCGGGCATGACGGGGCTGTGGCAGGTCTCGGGCCGCTCCAGCACCACGGCCGACGAGGCGATCCGGCTCGACCTGCGGTACGTCGACCAGTGGAGCCTGCAGTTGGATTTGCTCATCCTCCTGCGCACGCTGCCCGCCGTCCTCAGAACGCGCAATGCGCGGTGACCCGGGCAGGACGGCGGAGGGCGGAAGGCGGCCCACTGTCCTGCATGTCGCGGAGGCGTGGGGCGGCGGGGTGCAGACGGCGGTCCGCGACTACGTGCGATCCGTTCCGGAGGTACGGCACCTGCTGCTGATGTCCGAGCGCGCCGACTGCCAGATCACTGACACGGACGCGCTCTTCGACGGGGTGTGGCGGATGCCGTCCGGCCACTTCGCACGCGTCCGCGACGTGGGGCGGCTGTTCCGCAGGCTCCGGCCGGACGTGGTCCACGCCCACTCCTCCCTGGCGGGGGCTTATGTGCGCCTCGCCCCCTCCGTGCCGACGGAGCGCATCGTCTACACCCCGCACTGCTACGCGATGGAGCGCGGCGACCTCGCGCGGCACGCCGTGGCGGCGGTGCAGGCGGTCGAGCGTGTGCTGTCCCGGCGTACCGGCACCGTGGCGGGTGTCAGCCCCCGTGAGGTCGAACTCGCCCGCTCCCTGCGCAAGCGCCAGCGGGCCGTCCACGTACCCAACCTGGTGCCCCGTCAGGACGCCACGGCCGTCCCGCTGCGGCCGCGGGCAGAAGCCGCGGTACGCACCGGCGACTTCGGCAGCCTGCCGCCTCGGACGGTTGCCGCCGTCGGCAGGCTGTGCCCGCAGAAGGACCCCGCCTTCTTCGCGGAAGCGGCTGCCGAAGGGCGGCGGCTGATGCCGTCGAGCCATTGGTTCTGGCTCGGCGGCGGCGACCCCGCCCACCGGGAGCGACTGGAGCGGGCCGGTGTCACGGTCACCGGGTGGCTGGACCACCGCTCCCTGCAGCGACTGCTCGGTCAGGTGGACGTGTACGCGCACACCGCCCTGTGGGAGGGAGCGCCGATGACGCTCCTGGAGGCGGTGGGGCTGGGGCGGCCGGTGGTGGCGCGGCGCATCCCGGCCCTGGAGTCCCTGGGCCTGACCGGCCTGGTCGACACACCGCGACATCTGGCGGCAGCGGCCATCGCTGTGCTCACGCACGGTCCCGGCGAGAAGAACGACGTGCGGCTGGCCGAACTGTTCGCGGAGCACACCCGGGAGCGTCAGCGCATGATGTTGCGGTACGCGTACGGCCAGTGACGGAGTCGGTTCGGGCCCTGTGCCGGCTGCGGCACAGGGCCCGTCGTTCGCGCTCCGTCACGTGGTGATGGACTCCCTGCTCTGGCTGGGTACGACGACCGGCGTGGTGACGATGCCGAGCAGTTCGCGGTACACATCGATCACCGCGTCCGTGGCCCGCTGTACGTCGTGCTCGGCGAGCACATGGGCGCGGCCCTGTGCGCCCAGCGCCGCGCGCAGCGGGGCCCGGCGCAACAACGCCGTCAGCGCCCGCGCCAGCGCGTCGGGGTGCTCGGGCGGCACCAGGCAATGCGGCAGATGACCGAACGGCAGGCTCTCACGCGCTCCGTCCACGTCCGTGACGAGGACGGGCCGGGCGCACGCCATGGCCTCCAGGGGGACGAGCGCCATGCCCTCCCAGCGGGACGGCAGGACCACGACGTCGGCGGCCCGGTACCAGGGGGCGGGGTCGGGTGCCGTGCCGGCGAACTCCACCGACGCGGGCGCAGCAGCGTGCAGGCGGTCCGCGTCCGGGCCGTCGCCGACCAGCACCAGCCGGGCGGCGGGCAGTTGCCGCACGACGGCGGGCCAGGCCTGAAGGAGCACGTCCTGGCCCTTCTGGCGGCACAGCCGTCCCACGCACACGACGAGGGGGCCCGCCGCGGTCCGAGCGCTGATCCCCTCCGGCCGGAACCTGCGTGTGTCGACGCCGTTGGGGATCACCTGCCAGTGGGCGGTGATGCCATGCTGCTCGCCGGTACGCCGTTCCGCCTCGCTCACGCACAGGACGCGCGCCGTCCATCGCGCCCCGAACCGCTCCCACCACACAGCCGCGTCGGCCAGATTTCCGTCCACGGCCTCGAACGACCATGCGTGTGGCTGAAAGACGGTCGGGAGCCGGCCGCGCACCGCAAGCCGGGCAGCGAGGCCCGCCTTCGCGCTGTGCGCGTGCACCACGTCGGGCCGCACGGCACGCACGAGTCGCGCCAGCCGCCGTACCTCGCCCGGGAGCCGGCGCCCCGGTGCGCGGGTCGCCTCCCAGGGGATCACCGTGCAACCCGTCGCACGTAGTGCGTCCGTCAGCGTGCCCCCCGACGGGCAGGCCACGGTGACCCGCAGCCCCGCGGCGCGCTGCCGTGCCGCCAGGTCCGCCACGAGCCGGGCGACACCGCCCTCGACCGGCTGGGTGACGTGCAGGACGTGCGGCTCATGTGCTGCGGACGGCGCCGCACGGTCCGGGACGGGTCCCAGGGAAATGCGCATGACCGAGGCTTCCCTTCATAAAATCCGCCGGATTCGGACGACCACACTAGTCGCTTATCCGCACTTGTCTGAGGAACCGTCGGCTGTGTCGGGAGGTCTGCGGTACACCGATGGAGGAAACGGCAGATAATCCGACGGGAGCAGGTCTTTTCGTATGAGTTCCGGGAACTTGTCGGCGGCGGGGTTTCCCGTGGCGCTCCTGTCTCGTTAGCCGGGGGAACTGAGATCCCAGACACCCGCGAAGAAAGGAACAGCATGAAGAGTCTGAAGGCTGCCGTCCTCGTTGTCGGCACTCTTGCCATCGCAGGCACCGCGGCGCCCGCTCTTGCGGCGGACCTGCCGGCGCAGGGCCTCATCGAGGAGGGGAAGACGGTGGCCCGCGCGCTCCCCCAGGCAGCCGAGGTCCCGACGGGTCAGGTGGCCAACGACGTCAAGCACGCGGCGGAGGGCGTGAAGCGGTCGGGTGTCGTGAAGACCCCCGTCTTCGGCGGCGCCCTGCCGAACCCCCTCAACGGCAAGAACCCCATCAACGGCAAGATGCCTGGCAAGCTGCCTGCCCGGCTTCACGTCGCCGAGTAGCGGACCACACCGGCACAGCGTTTCAGGTCGGCTCCGTAGTGATCGGAGCCGACCTTTGGCGTATTCAGGCTTCGGCGTATTCAGGTTCAGTATGCGTCGCGGAAAGGGCGGAAAGGGCGGAAAGGCCGGTGGCGGCCCGCCGACACTCGGCGGACCGCCAGGGTGAGGCAATGCTCAGAACAGCAGGCCGCCCGCGTACGGGGCGTTCTGCGACTGGTCGACGGTCGCGGTGTTGCACGCGGCGTAGTGCGAGTTCGGCGCAACGACGCCGCCGAGCACGGCACCGTTGGACCACGGCGCGATGCAGCGGCCGTCGATCAGGGAACCGTTGACGACGGCGAGCCCCTGCTGAGGGGCGTTGACGACGATCGGGGACTGCGAAAAGCCGTCGCCACCGGTGGCGGTGGTGTTGTTGCCGTCGGCCGCAGCGGTGCCGGCAGCCGCGAGGACGATGCCCGCAGCCAGGGTGGAGAGGGCCGTAACCTTGTTACGCATGAGAATGCGCCTTTCGGAAGAGGGCGATTGGGACGTCTCCCCCGCTCCGAATCGATCGGAGCGCAAGGAGGGTCAGAAGAGCAGGCCGCCGAGGTACGGGGCGTTCTGCGACTGGTCGATGGGCGCCGTGTTGCAGGCGGCGTAGTGCGAGTTCGGCGCATAGATGCCGCCCAGGACGGCACCGTTGGACCACGGCGCGACGCAGCGGAGGTCGACGAGCGTGCCGTTGGAGACGAGAGCGCCCTGCTGAGGTTCGTTCACGACGACCGGGGACGACGAGAAGCCGTCGCCTCCGGTGACGTCCGTGCAGTTGCATGCTGCGGCGACGCCACCGGCCGCCAGGACGATGCCCGCGGCGAAGGCGGATACAGCCGTAACCTTCTTGCGCATGAGATGGCCTTTCCGGGCTGCGTTGTAAGGATGTTCACCTGCTCCGAACAACTCGGAGCCGGGGGTCAGAACAGCAGGCCGCCCGCGTACGGGGAGTTCTGCGACTGGTCGACCGTTGCCGTGTTGCAGGCGGCGTAGTGCGAGTTCGGCGCAGCGACGCCGCCGAGGACGGAACCGTTCGACCACGGCGCGATGCAGCGCCCATCGACGAGCGTGCCGTTGACGACGAGAACGCCTTGCTGAGGGGCATTCACGACGACCGGGGACGACGAAAATCCTTTACCGCCGGTGACGTTGGTGTTGTCCGAGTGGGCGGTGGCTACGCCGGCGCTGCCGCAGACAGCGCCAAGGGTGAGGGCGGTGACAACCGCGAACTTCCTGGTCAACTCGGTTCCTTTCTGGATCCACGGTAGAGCCCGCTTACATAACAGGAAACCGAAATTTGTGACTAAAGGTCACGCGGAAACCGCCCATACGGGGCAGATTCCATCGGATGGCGGAATGATTCGTGCACCGAGAACGGCAAGGAATCGGTACGGCGCATCAGAGGCCGGAGTGCACGCCGACATGCGTCCGGCCCACTGGCAAGGAGGAATCCAGTGGGCCGGACAGGTTTTGAGGCAGGCCCCGCGCGGCGTCGGACCGCCGAGTGGGTGCGAAGCTGCGGGGCCGGATCAGCCTCGGGGCCTGTGCCTTCGAGGCGCCGGACGGGGGCCGGACCAGGGCCGTCATGGGGCCGATCCGTCCCGCGACACTGCGGTGTCAGTCTCCGGCTGCCGAGAACCGGATCAGAGGGTCAGAATTCCGAGCGTTTTTCGCGTCATCCCCGATTGAACAGGCTACCGACCCCGGCGCTGGTCGGCGCATTCAGCGGGCGGATCTGAAATTCCCCGGTTCCGACCGGGTTGTTCACCGGAATCGCGGGCTTCTTGGCGCCACCACGGCTGACACCGTCCAGGTACACACCGGAGATCTTCCCGGTCTTCTTCTCGTCGAACGCGCTGCCCTTCGTGATGTTGCCGTTGCGGGCCAGCCGCGTCACGGTGTCGGCCGCGGGCACGAGCGCCGGAGTCACCTCGGTCTGGGACATGAGGCCGAGCGGACCGGTTTCGCGGACAGGTGCCTTGTCGGCCGCCGACGCCGCGACGGCGGAGCCACCCACAAGCCCCGCGCCGACAGCCAGCGCCGCAGTTGTGAAAACTGCCTTCTTCATGATTCACCTCACGTGTAAGTCATCCCTGATCCGACAGACGGAGAACATAGCAGTCCGGGATCCGCCCGAAGCAATGCACTACTCCATACGCATGAATGCCGCGGGAGTGAAGGAGCGCATTTCTCGGAATTCTTCAGAGGGATATGGGATACACATCTGGTCGGCGAATCCATTGATCATAAAATTGCGTCCGCTACGACACCACGTCCTTGCGGGCGAACCCGCGGAAGGCCAGGGCGAACAGCACCAGCGCGTACGTCAGGGAAATCGCGGTGCCCTGGATCATGCCGGACCACTGTGGTTCGGGCTGTACGGCGTCCGCCCAGGCGAACTGCCAGTGCGCGGGCAGGAAGTGACGCCAGTCGCCGAGGGCGGTGACCGCGTCGAGGACGTTGCCGACGATGGTCAGGCCGACCGCGCCGCCGACCGCGCCGAGCGGCGCGTCCGTCCTGGTGGACAGCCAGAACGCCAGCCCCGCGGTGACCAGTTGGGACACGAAGATGTACGCCACGACCACCACCAGCCGCTGCGCCGCCGTGCCCGCGTCGAGCACGCCGCCGGTGGGGATCTGCAGCGGGCCCCAGCCGTAGGCGGCGATGCCGACGGCCAGCGCGACGATCGGCAGCAGCACCATGGCGGCCAGGCTGAGGCCGAGTCCGACGACGAGCTTGGACCACAGCAGCCTCGCCCGGGGCACGGGAGCGGCGAGCAGATAGCGCAGGGAGGACCAGCCGGCCTCGGAGGCGACGGTGTCCCCGCAGAACAGGGCGACCGGGATGACCAGCAGGAAGCCCGCCGACACGAACAGGTTCACCGCGGCGAAGTTGGCCGCCGACGCGGTGGCCGTGTCCATCAGCGTGATCCGGTCGCCGCCGCCGTCCGGCTCGCCGCCGATCGCGAAGGCGGCGACCAGGACGAAGGGCAGGACGGCGAGGATGCCGAACATGACCAGTGTGCGGCGCCGCTTGAGCTGGCGGACCAGCTCGACCCTCAGGGGCAGCGTGCGGCCCGCCCGGTAGCCGGAGGCGGTTTCTTTGGAGTCCGTGCGCTCGGTGAGCGTGCTGCCGCTCATGCGGCACCTCCGATCAGGGTGAGGAAGGCGTCCTCCAGGCGGCGGTGCGGGCCGACCGAGGCGACCGGCACCTCCAGCCGGACCAGTTCGGCGACCAGGCGGGAGGCGCTGCCGTCGGCGTCCAGCCGGACCAGCAGCCCGTCGCCGGTGAGGACGGCCGAGGCGACGCCCGGCAGGGCGGCGACCTTCTCGACGACCGGCTCCTCCACGGGCGTACCGGTGCCGACGAGGAGGGTGTCGCCGGAGCCGACGATCTCGCCCACCGGGCCCGCCTGCACGAGCCTGCCCCGGTCCATCACCACGAGATGCGTGCAGGACTGCTCGACCTCCGACAGGAGGTGGCTGGAGACGATCACTGTGCGACCCGCGGCCGCGTACCGGATCATCACCTCGCGCATCTCGCGGATCTGGGGCGGGTCGAGGCCGTTGGTCGGCTCGTCCAGGATGAGCAGGTCCGGCAGGCCGAGCATGGCCTGGGCGATGGCGAGGCGCTGGCGCATGCCCTGCGAGTACGTGCGCACCGCGCGGGCCAGCGCGTCGCCGAGCCCGGCGATCTCCAACGCCTCGTCCAGGTGGGAGTCCTCGGCGGGGCGGCCGGTCGCCCGCCAGTACAGCTCCAGGTTCTCCCGGCCGGACAGATGCGGCAGGAAGCCCGCGCCCTCCACGAAGGCGCCGACCCGGGACAGCACGGGCGCGCCGGGGCGGATGGCGTGGCCGAAGACGCGGATCTCGCCGCCGTCCGGCTTGATCAGGCCCATCAGCATGCGCAGGGTCGTGGTCTTGCCCGCGCCGTTGGGGCCGAGCAGGCCCAGGACCTGGCCCTTCTCCACGCGGAACGACAGGTCCTGGACGGCGTACCGGTCCGCCGACTTGGCGTACCGCTTGCTCAGGCCGGTGATCTGGAGCGGGACGTCGGACAGGGCGGGGTCCGGGGCCGGCGTGGCGGTCCGGCGGCGGGCCGAGAGCAGCAGCGCCAGCGCGATCACGGCACTGGTCAGTGGCAGCCACCACACCCAGGCGGGCAGCGGCGCGGCCGCCGCCGTCACCCCGGGAGCCGTCGGCACCTTCAGGTCGCCCTTGAGGGAGACGGTGTAGGTCGCCGGGGCGAGCGGGGAGGCGTACGCCAGGTCGGTGGAGGCGAGGACGAGGCGCAGCCGGTGGCCCTTGCCGACCTCGTAGTCGATGGCGGGCAGGGTGAGCGTCACGTCCTTGCCGGACTTGGCGCCCTCGACGCGGACCGGTGTCACCAGCTGGGAGGGCAGCACCTGCTGGCGGCCGTCGGGGCCGACGTCGTACACCTTCGCGAACAGGACGGCGTCCTCGCTGCTGGACCGCACGTGGACGGTGGCCGTCGGGGAACCGGTGATGCGCAGGTCCTGGCTCAGCGGCGCCGACTCGAACCGCGCGGACTGCCCGGGGAAGTCCAGCGAGATGCCGACCCCGAGCGCGGAGAGCTGGGCGAGGCCGCCGCCGGCGCCGAGGCCGGGCAGGGCGGAGACGGCGGGCGGCCCGGCACCGGGCGGGTTGTCGAAGGTCTGCTCGGGTCCGCTCATGCCGATGGAGCGGACTCCGCTCTCCAGGCCCGGGTACGTGTCCGCGCTCGCGCCCCGCAGCAGGGCCTCGCCGTCGGTGGAGTCGACACCTCCGGTGCGGGTGACGCGGAAGGCGGGGCCGGTGTCGGCGCCCTTGTCGCCCTTGAGGTACCGGTCGAACCACGCCGTCACGCGCTGCTGGATCCGGCTGGTCTCCAGATCGCCCCCGTCATGGCCGCCGGCGATCCAGTCGACGTCCACGGGGGCGCCGCCCGCGCGGATGGCCCGCGCGGCCGCGTCGGCCTGGTCCAGCGGGAACAGGGAGTCCGACTGGCCCTGCACCAGCAGCGTCGGTACGTCGATGCGGTCGCCGACGGCCGACGGCGAGCGCGCTTCGAGCAGTTCGCGTGCCTCGGTGTCGGGGGTGCCGGACTCGGCGACCCGCTCGTACATCTCGCACAGCCGCGGCTCGAAGTTGGCGCAGCCGCCGCCGGAGTTGACGAAGATGCCCGCCCACAGCTTCTTGAACACGCCGTTGGGGAAGAGGGCGTCGGCCAGGTTCCAGTAGGTGATCGACGGGGCGATGGCGTCCACGCGGTCGTCGTACCCGGCCGCCAGCAGCGAGATCGCGCCGCCGTACGAGCCGCCCGCCATGCCCACGCGGGGGTCGCCGGACCTGTCCAGCTCGACCTGCGGCTGCCGGGCCAGCCAGTCGATCAGCCGCGCCACATCGGCGACCTCGCCCTTCGGGTCGTTCAGCCCGATCTTGCCGGTGGACTCGCCGAAGCCGCGCGCCGACCAGGTGAGCACCGCGTACCCGTCGCGGGCCAGCTCCTCCGCCTGCTGCCGTACGTCGTCCTTGCTGCCGCCGAAGCCGTGCGCCAGCAGCACGGCGGGGCGGCGGCCGGTGGTCGCGGAGGTGAAGTACGAGGTGTCGAGGCGCACCCCGTCGCCCACGGTCAGCGCCCGGTCGGCGCGGCGCACCGCGGGCGCGTCGTCGTCGGCGACGGCCGTCCACGTACCGGCACCGGCGAGCACGACGACGGCGGCCGCGGCGGCGATCAGCCGTCGCGGCCGCCGAAGCAGCCCTCGCGGTCCGGGCAGTCGAAGATCCATGCGTCAACCGTACGCGGCGAACCTGTCGGCCATGGACAGCTCATGGTCGGAACCCCGGGCCCTCCCACGGGAGTACCGCGCCGCCCCCGCGTACCGCGCCCGCGGTACGCGGGGGCCGCTGGGTCAGTGGTTGCGCGGGAAGCCCAGGTCCACGCCCGCCGGGGCGTCGGCCGGGTCGGGCCAGCGGGTGGTGACGACCTTGCCGCGGGTGTAGAAGTGCGTGCCGTCGTTGCCGTAGATGTGGTGGTCGCCGAAGAGGGAGTCCTTCCAGCCGCCGAACGAGTGGTAGCCGACGGGGACCGGGATCGGGACGTTCACGCCGACCATGCCGGCCTCGACCTCCAGCTGGAAGCGGCGGGCGGCGCCGCCATCCCGTGTGAAGATCGCGGTGCCGTTGCCGAACGGGGAGGCGTTGATCAGCGCGAGGCCCTCCTCGTACGTCTCCGCGCGCAGCACGCACAGCACCGGGCCGAAGATCTCGTCCTGGTAGGCCTTCGCGCTGGTCGGCACCTTGTCGAGCAGGGAGATGCCGATCCAGTGGCCGTCCTCGAAGCCGTCGACGGTGTAACCGGTGCCGTCGAGCACGACCTCGCAGCCCTCGGCCGCCGCGCCCTCGACGTAGGAGGCCACCTTGTCGCGGTGCGCCTTGGTGATCAGCGGGCCCATCTCGGACGCCGGGTCGCTGCCGGGGCCGATCTTGATCTTCTCGGCGCGCTCGCGGATCTTCTCCACCAGCTCGTCGCCGACCGCACCGACCGCCACCACGGCCGAGATGGCCATGCAGCGCTCGCCCGCCGAGCCGTACGCCGCCGAGACCGCCGCGTCGGCCGCCGCGTCCAGGTCGGCGTCGGGCAGTACCAGCATGTGGTTCTTGGCGCCGCCGAGGGCCTGCACGCGCTTGCCGTTGGCGGAGGCGGTGGTGTGGATGTAGCGGGCGATCGGGGTGGAGCCGACGAAGGACACCGCCTTGACGTCGGGGTGCTCCAGGAGCCGGTCGACGGCCACCTTGTCGCCGTGCACGACGTTGAAGACGCCGTCCGGCAGGCCCGCCTCGGCCAGCAGCTCGGCCAGCCGGACGGAGGCCGAGGGGTCCTTCTCGGACGGCTTCAGCACGAAGGTGTTGCCGCAGGCGATGGCCAGCGGGAACATCCACATCGGCACCATCGCCGGGAAGTTGAACGGCGTGATGCCCGCGACGACGCCGAGCGGCTGGCGGAGCGCGGCCACGTCGACCCGGTTCGCCACCTGCGTCGACAGCTCGCCCTTCAGCTGGACGTTGATGCCGCAGGCCAGGTCGACGATCTCCAGGCCGCGCGCCACCTCGCCGAGGGCGTCGGAGTGCACCTTGCCGTGCTCGGCGGTGATCAACTCGGCGATCTCGTCGCGGTGCGCGTCCAGCAGGGCGCGGAAGCGGAACAGGATCGAGGTGCGCTGGGCCAGCGAGGACTGGCCCCAGCTCGTAAAGGCTTCCTTCGCCGCCGCTACTGCCGCGTCCACCTCGTCGACCGAGGCGAACGCGACCTTCGTGGTGACCGCGCCGGTCGCCGGGTCCGTGACCGGACCGAACGTGCCCGACGCGCCTTCGACGGTCTTACCGCCGATCCAGTGGTTGACGATCTTCGTCATGACCAGTTACTCCTTCACAGATGGCGGCGTCGGGTCGAGACGTGCCGTTCGTACAGCTCACGGGCCTTCACCGCGGACGGTCGCGTCGCGGTCTCGGCCACAGGAACATCCCACCAGGCCTGCGCTTCGGGCGCGCCCGACACTGTGTCTGCCGTTTCGGTCTCGATGTAGACACATGTGGGAAGGTCGGAGGCCCGCGCCTCGGCGAGCGCCGAGCGCAGCTCGCCCACGGTGCGGGCGCGCAGCACCCGCATACCGAGGCTCTCGGCGTTGGCGGCCAGGTCCACCGGGAGCGGGGCGCCGGAGAACGTGCCGTCGCCCGCGCGGTAGCGGTAGGCGGTGCCGAAACGCTCCGCGCCGGTTTCCTCGGAGAGGCCGCCGATGGACGCGTATCCGTGGTTCTGCACCAGCAGCACCTTGATCGCGATGCCCTCCTGCACGGCGGTCACGATCTCCGTCGGCATCATCAGATACGTGCCGTCGCCGACCAGCGCCCACACCGGCCGGTCCGGGGCGGCAATCTTCACACCGATCGCGGCCGGGATCTCGTAGCCCATGCAGGAGTAGCCGTACTCCAGGTGGTACTGGTCGAACGACCGGGCCCGCCACATCTTGTGCAGGTCACCGGGGAGCGACCCGGCCGCGTTGATGATGATGTCCGACTCGTCGGCCAGCGCGTCCAGGGCGCCCAGCACCTGCGGCTGCGTCGGGCGTACGTCCGGCTCGGTGGCCGCGTAGGCGGCGTCGACGCGCTGCTCCCAGCGCTCCTTGTCCTCGGTGTACTCCGTCCGGTACGCGTCCGGCACCCGGTGGTCGTGCAGTTCCAGGGCCTCGGTCAGCTCCTCCAGGCCGCTGCGCGCGTCCGCGATCAGGGGGGATCCGGCGAGCTTGTGGCCGTCGTAGGCGGCGATGTTGAGGTTGAGGAAACGGACGTCCGGGTTCGCGAAGAGCGTGCCGGAGGCGGTGGTGAAGTCGGTGTAGCGCGTGCCCACGCCGATCACCAGGTCGGCCGTGCGGGCCAGTTCGTCGGCGGTCGCGGTGCCGGTGTGGCCGATGCCGCCGACGTCCTGGGGGTGGTCGTACGGCAGCGAGCCCTTGCCCGCCTGGGTGGAGGCGACCGGGATGCCGGTGGCCTCGGCGAACTCGGCGAGGGCGCCCTCGGCGCGGCTGTGGTGGACGCCGCCGCCGGCGATCAGCAGTGGCCGCCGGGCGGCCCTGATCGTGGTCACGGCCTCGGCGAGTTCGGTCGGATCGGCGCCCGGGCGGCGTACCACCCAGGTGCGTTCGGCGAAGAAGTCCTCCGGCCAGTCGTACGCCTCGGCCTGCACGTCCTGCGGCAGCGCGAGCGTGACCGCGCCCGTCTCCACCGGGTCGGTGAGCACGCGCATGGCCTGCAGCGCCGCCGGGATCAGGGCCTCCGGGCGGGTGACGCGGTCGAAGTACCGGGAGACCGGGCGCAGGCTGTCGTTGACCGACACATCGCCCGCGTACGGCACTTCGAGCTGCTGCAGGACCGGGTCGGCGGGGCGGGTGGCGAAGATGTCGCCGGGCAGCAGCAGGACCGGCAGGTGGTTGATGGTCGCGAGGGCGGCGCCGGTGACCAGGTTCGTCGCGCCGGGGCCGATGGAGGTGGTCACGGCGTGCGTGGAAAGGCGGTTGGACTGGCGGGCGTAGCCGACCGCCGCGTGCACCATGGCCTGTTCGTTGCGGCCCTGGAGGTACGGCATGACGTCCGCGTACTCGACCAGCGCCTGGCCGATTCCGGCGACGTTGCCGTGGCCGAAGATGCCCCAGGTGGCGCCGATGAGCCGCTGCCGGATGCCGTCCCGCTCGGTGTACTGGGCGGAGAGGAAGCGTACGAGCGCCTGTGCGACCGTGAGCCTGGTGGTCATCGGTAACCCCCTGTGCTTTCTACGTGGTCGGGGTGGAAGCAGATCCGCCACTCCCGGGTCCGGCCCGGTCCCGCCATGACGTTCAGGTAGTACATGTCGTGGCCGGGCTGGGCGATGGACGGCCCGTGCCAGCCGTCGGGGACGAGGACGGCGTCGCCGGTGCGGACCTCGGCGAGCACGTCGGCGCCGCCCTCGCGTGAGGGGAACACACGCTGGTAGCCGAAGCCGTTCGGGCCGTCGATCTCGAAGTAGTAGATCTCCTCCAGCTCCGACTCCTCGCCCGGCCGGTGCTCGTCGTGCTTGTGCGGCGGATACGAGGACCAGTTGCCGCCGGGGGTGATCACCTCGACGGCGATGAGCCTGTCGCACTCGAAGGCGTCGGCGGAGGCGAAGTTGCGGACGTGGCGGGTGCAGGTGCCGCTGCCGCGCCGCTCGACGGACACCTCCGGCGCGGGGCCGTAGCGGGCGGGGAGTCGTCGCTCGCACTTCGCTCCTGCCAGGGCGAAGCGGCCTCCCGCGCCGGAGGTGATCTGTGCCTGGGCGTCACGGGGCACGTACGCGAAGTCGGAGACTCCGGCGAAGACGCTTTCCCGGCCCAGCAGTTCGAACTCCACGTCGACCACTCGCACGGTGCAGCCACCTTGCAGGGGCAGCACGATCCACTCGCTGTCCCCGGCGGTGAAGGTGTGCGTGCCGCCCGCCTCCAGCTCGACGATCCGCAGGCTGCTGTGGGTCCAGCCGGCCCGTTCGGGGTCGATGTCGAGCGCGTGGTACGCGTCGGCGGTGGTGCCCTTCGGGACGTACAACTCGTTGCTCATGCGGCCCTCACAGCAGTCCTACGGCGGTGTCCACGGCGGCGGCCACATCGCCGTCCACCGGGTACAGCAGCGACCGGCCGACCACCAGGCCCCGCACGGTGGGGAGCTGGAGGGCGCCGCGCCACTTCTCGTACGCGCTGTCCTGATCCCCTCCGACATCGCCGCCGAGCAGCACGGCGGGCAGGGTCGTGGTCTCCATGACCCGGGCCATGTCGTCGGGGTTCTCGGTGACGGGGACCTTCAGCCAGGTGTACGCCGAACTGCCGCCCAGCCCCGAGGCGATGGCGATGGACCGGGTGACGGCGTCGGCGGACAGGTCGTTGCGCAGCCGCCCGTCGGCGTCCCGGCGGCTGATGAACGGCTCGACGAAGACGGGCAGCCGGCGCGCCGCCATGTCGTCGATGGCCCGGGCGGTGGACTCCAGGGTGGTCAGGGAGCCCGGGTCGTCGTAGTCGATGCGCAGCAGCAGCTTTCCGGCGTCGAAACCAAGGCGCTCGATGTCCTCCGGGCGGTGGCCGGTGAAGCGGTCGTCGAGTTCGAAGCGGGCGCCCTGGAGGCCGCCGCGGTTCATCGAGCCCATGACGACCTTGTCGTCGAGGGCGCCGAGCAGCAGCAGGTCGTCGAGTATGTCGGCGGTGGCGAGGACGCCGTCGACGCCGGGGCGGCTGAGCGCCAGGCAGAGGCGTTCGAGCAGGTCGGCGCGGTTGGCCATGGCCATCTTGCGTTCGCCCACACCGAGCGCGCCGCGGGCCGGGTGGTCGGCGGCGACGATCATGAGGCGACCGTTCGCGCCCAGCAGCGGCCGCCGGACCCGATGGACGGCGGCCTCGGCGATCGCCTCGGGACGGTGGGTGCGGGTGCGGACGAGGTCGGCGATGTCGACGGTCACTGGGGGGCTCCCGGGGTGTGGGCGGGGGCCGACGGGTCTGCGGAGGCTGCGGTGTCCGGTGAGGTGGGGGCCGGGTCGGCGGCTTGTGGTGGGCGTACGGCGCCTGCGCTGAGGGCCGCCTCCACCTCGGTCTGGGTGGGCATCGCGGAGGAGCACTCCAGGCGGGAGGCGACGATGGCGCCGGCGGCGTTGGCGTGCCGCATGGTCTTCTCCAGGTCCCAGCCGGCCAGCAGGCCGTGGCAGAGGGAGCCGCCGAAGGCGTCACCGGCGCCGAGGCCGTTGAGGACGTCGACCGGCAGCGGCGGGACCTCGACGGACTCGCCCGCGCTGCTGACGGCGAGGACACCCTTGGGGCCCTGCTTGACGACGGCGACGGACACTCCGGCGTCGAGGAGCGCGGCCGCCGCGGCGTGCGGTTCGCGGACGCCGGTGGCGACCTCCACCTCGTCGAGGTTGCCGACGGCGACGGTGGTGTGCCTCAGGGCCTCGGCGTAGAAGGGGCGGGCCGCGTCCGGGTCGGTCCAGAACATGGGGCGCCAGTCGAGGTCGAACACCGTGGTGCCGGACTTGTTGCGGTGGGCGAGGGCCGCGAGGGTCGCCGTACGGCTGGGCTCCTCGCTCAGGCCGGTGCCGGTGACCCAGAAGATGCTGGCCGCGCGGATGGCGTCGAGGTCCAGCTCGTGGGCGTCGATCTCCAGGTCGGGGGCCTTGGGCTGCCGGTAGAAGTACAGCGGGAAGTCGTCCGGCGGGAAGACCTCGCAGAAGGTGACCGGGGTCGGCAGTCCGGGCACGGGCGTGACCCAGCGGTCGTCGACACCGAAGCCGCGCAGCGCCTCGTGGAGATAGGTGCCGAACGGATCGTCGCCGGTGCGGGTGATCACCGCGGTACGGCGGCCCAGGCGGGCGGCGGCGACGGCGACGTTGGTCGCGGATCCGCCGAGGAACTTGCCGAAGGACGTCACCTGTGGGAGCGGGACGCCGGTCTGCAGCGGGTAGAGGTCCACGCCGATCCGCCCCATGGTGATCAGGTCGTACGCCATCGAGATCCCTTCGCGTTCCCGGCGCGCCTTCGTCGGCGGCTCTCTGAGGGTTTCTAGTCTCCGGGCGTGAGGCCTGTCAATAGTTTGTCCAGACATTCGGACCAGGGGAGGTAAGTGGCGGGAAGTGGCGCGGGGTGACGCGCCGACGCGCCTATGTCAACGCACCCGCCCGATCCGCCGACGGGCGGCTTTGCTTCACCTCAGTCACAAAAGCCACCGCTCTGTCACGCATGTCCCAGGTGCGCGACCCACGTCACATCAGTTCCACAGGCACTTCCCTGTCGTCACTCTCCGTCGTTGAGCGGGCACAGGCTTGGTGATTGATCGCCAGCGCAGCGCCCGGCTCCCCCGGACGGCCGCCCCCGGCCGCCGCCGCGGCACGCGCAGGGAGGTGCACTCATGACCGACCGAAGGCTCTGGTCGTACAAGGAGATCGCGGCGCACATCAGGGTGCAGCCGGACACCGTGCGGTCGTACCGCAAGCACGGGCTGCTGCCCCCGCCCGACCATGTGGAGGGCGGCAAGCCCTACTGGTACGCGGACACCGTCCGCGCCTGGGTCGCCTCCCGGCCCGGCAATCGCGGCCGACGCGGCCGAGAAGAGGACTGACCCGCCCGTCGGTGAAATTTCCGTTGGTGCCCCACGTGCGCGTGGGGCACAGTCGTGCGCATGAGTTTCTCGGACAAGCCGGTGCTCACCGGCGTCAGGACCGTACTGCGGCCGTTCACGGAGGCCGACGCGGAGGCGATCTGGGAGATCCTGGGCGATCCCGAGGTCATCCGCTTCACCTTCGACCCGTCCACCGAACTCACCCTGCCGGGCCTGCGCTCCTGGTACGGCTCCCGGTCCGAGCAGCCCGACCGGCTCGACCTCGCCGTCACCGACCGTGACACCGGTGAAGTCGTCGGTGAGGTCGTCCTCAACGAGTGGGACCCCCACGCCCGCAGCTGCAACTTCCGCACCCTCATCGGCCCGCGCGGCCGCGGCCGGGGCCTCGGCACGGAGGCCACCCGGCTGATCGTCGGCCACGGCTTCGAGCAACTCGGGCTGCACCGCGTCCAGTTGGAGGCCTACGGCGACAACCACCGCGCCCTGCGCGTCTACCAGAAGGTCGGTTTCGTGGTCGAAGGCGTACGGCGGGAGTCCGCCTGGCGGGAGGGGCAGTGGGTGGACGAGGTGGTGATGGCCGTCCTCGACCGGGAGTGGGCCGCCCACCGCGGCCACGTCGAGGTCCCCCGGGACCGGGCCCGTCCACCCAGGACCGGCTGAGGATCTCCCGGACTCGGCATCAGCTCCACGGCTCGATGACCGTCACCCCCGCCCCCGGCGCGCTGCCGAGCGCCGCGAGTGCGGCCGGGGCCGCGTCCAGCGGGATGGTCGCGGTCACCAGCAGGTCGGGGCGCAGGGTGCCCGCCCGGACCGCCTCCAGCATCGGCGGGTAGGCGTGGGCCGCCATGCCGTGGCTGCCGAGCAGTTCCAGCTCCAGGGCGACCGCGCGGGCCATGGGGACGGGCGTGGTGCCCGTGGATGAGGGGAGCAGGCCCACCTGGACGTGCCGGCCGCGACGGCGCAGGCCGTTGACGGAGGCGGCGCAGGTGGCGGGGGACCCGAGGGCGTCGAGGGAGAGGTGGGCGCCACCGCCGGTGAGGTCCCGGATGGCGGCCGCCGTGTCCTCGGTGCGGGCGGCGTCCACGCACTGCGCCGCCCCGAACTTCCGTGCCAGCTCCAGTGCCCGCGCCGAGACGTCGACGGCGACGACCCTGGCCCCCGACGCCGCCGCGATCATCACCGCCGACAGGCCCACTCCCCCGCACCCGTGCACCGCGACCCACTCGCCCGCCGCCACCCGGCCCTGCTGCACGACCGCCCGGAACGCCGTGGCGAACCGGCACCCCAGCGAGGCCGCCGTCGCGAAGCTCATGTCGTCCGGCACGGCGACGAGATTCACATCGGCGTGGTCCAGCGCCACGTACTGGGCGAACGAGCCCCAGTGCGTGAACCCGGGCTGCGTCTGCCGCTCGCACACCTGCTGGTCGCCGGCGGCGCAGGAGGGGCAGGTGCCGCAGGCGCACACGAACGGCACGGTGACCCAGTCCCCGGGCCGCCGGCCGGTCACCCGGGCGCCCACCGCCTCGACGACACCGGCGAGTTCATGACCGGGGACATGGGGCAGCGTGATGTCCGGGTCATGGCCCTGCCAGCCGTGCCAGTCGCTGCGGCACAGCCCCGTGGCCTCGACCCGCACCACCACCCCGTGCTCCGCGGGCCGCGGGTCGGCCACCTCCCGCACGTCGGCGGGCTCCCCGAACCGCTCGAACACCACAGCCCGCATCCCTCGCCCCTCGCCTTCGTCTCGTCCGGCCCCTGGGGCACACCGCCCCGGCCCTGCCGGAACGCTAGCCTCCGGCCGCGACCTTGTCGCGCGACCGCAGTTCTGTCCCCTGCCGCCACCACGACTCCCCCTCGCCGAGCCGGAAGCACACAGGAAGCGGGCGCGGGGCGCGGCCCGTCAGACGCATCCCCGCCGGGACCAGCAGGCCGCAGACCACCATCGCGTCCATCAGGGCCGCCGGGGCTGTCCCCGGGCCGAGCATGTCGGCGTTGGTGACGCGGGGCGCCGATCGCGGCCATGACGACCGCCGGGACGACCGCCGCCGCGGTGATCAGCCCGCCGGTGTGCTGCAGGCCGTGCCGGACGGCGTCGCCCACGTGCGGTCGCCGCCCCGCCGTGGCCCCTCCTGGATAAGTACCCCCAGGGGGTATAGTGTGGACATGTACGGGGACCCTCCTGGACCCCGTCAGTCCCACCTGCCTCGACGAGGAGAACGACATGACCGCGCAGACCGACACCCAGGGTTCCGTCACCGCCGTCTACAAGGTGAGCGGGATGAGCTGCGGACACTGTGAAGGCGCCGTCTCCGGCGAGATCTCCCAGCTGCCCGGCGTCAGCTCGGTGAAGGCCGTCGCGACCAGCGGCGAGGTCACGGTCGTCTCCGCGACCGCCCTGGACGAGCAGGCCGTGCGCGCGGCCGTCGACGAGGCCGGCTTCGAGCTGGTCGGCCGGGCCTGAAGCACGTTTCCCCGCACCGGGCCGTACCGGAGGACCGACGCCCAGATCGGCCCCGTACGGTCCGGTCCGCCGTCTGAAGTCGGAGTCGGAGTCGGAGTCGGACATGAGCAGCACCACCACGACCAGCACCACAGCACGGACCTCCATAGACACGCCGGACACGCCGCTCTCCGAGGTCGAACTGCTGATCGGCGGGATGACCTGCGCCTCCTGCGCGGCCCGCGTCGAGAAGAAGCTCAACCGGATGGACGGCGTCAGCGCCACGGTGAACTACGCGACGGAGAAGGCGCGGATCACCTACCCGGCCGGGATCGGGGTCGCCGACCTGATCGACACCGTCGTGAAGACCGGCTACACGGCCGAGCGGCCCGCACCACCGCAGCCGGAACCGGAACAGGCACCCCGGGATCCCGAGCTGGCCACCCTGCGGCAGCGCCTGATCGTTTCCGCGCTCCTCGCCGCCCCCGTCGTCCTCCTCGCGATGATCCCCGCCCTCCAGTTCGACAACTGGCAGTGGCTGTCCCTCACCCTCGCCGCGCCCGTCGTCGTCTGGGGCGGCCTGCCCTTCCACAAGGCCGCCTGGACCAACGCCCGGCACGCCGCGGCCACCATGGACACCCTCGTCTCGGTGGGCACGCTGGCCGCGTTCGGCTGGTCGCTGTGGGCGCTGTTCTTCGGGCACGCGGGCATGCCCGGCATGCGGCACCCCTTCGAACTCACCGTCTCCCGCACGGACGGCGCCTCGATGATCTACCTCGAAGTGGCCGCCGGAGTCATCGCGTTCATCCTCCTCGGCCGCTATCTGGAGGCCCGCTCCAAGCGCCGTGCGGGTGCCGCGCTACGGGCTCTGATGGAGCTCGGCGCGAAGGACGTGGCGGTACTGCGCGACGGGCGCGAGGTCCGCGTGCCGGTCACCGAGCTGGCCGTCGGCGACCGGTTCGTCGTACGCCCCGGCGAGAAAATCGCCACCGACGGCACGGTCGTGGAGGGCGCCTCCGCACTCGACGTGTCGATGCTGACCGGCGAGTCCGTGCCGGTGGACGTGACGGCCGGGGACGCGGTGGCCGGGGCGACCGTCAACGCCGGGGGCCGGCTGGTCGTCGAGGCCACCCGGGTCGGCGCCGACACCCAGCTCGCGCGGATGGCCCGGATGGTCGAGGAGGCGCAGAACGGCAAGGCCGAGGTGCAGCGGCTCGCGGACCGGGTCGCGGGCATCTTCGTACCCGTGGTCCTGGTGCTCGCGACCGCCACCTTCGGCGGGTGGCTCGGCGCGACCGGCGACACGGCCGCCGCCTTCACGGCCGCCGTCGCCGTACTGATCATCGCCTGCCCGTGCGCGCTGGGCCTGGCCACCCCGACCGCCCTGATGGTCGGCACGGGCCGCGGCGCGCAGCTCGGCATCCTGATCAAGGGTCCCGAGGTACTGGAGTCCACCCGCCGCGTCGACACGGTCGTCCTGGACAAGACCGGAACGGTGACCACCGGCCGGATGACCCTCCAGGAGGTGTACGTCGCCGAAGGCGCCGACGAGCGCGAGGTGCTGCGGCTCGCGGGCGCCCTCGAACACGCCTCCGAACACCCGATCGCCCGGGCCGTGGCCGCCGGCGCCGAGAAGCGGGTCGGGGAGCTGCCGGCGGTCGAGCGGTTCGAGAACGTGCCCGGGCGGGGCGCACGCGGGCGCGTGGCGGGTCGCGAGGTGGCCGTGGGGCGCCTGTTCGAGGAGCTGCCGGAGGACTTGGCCCGCGCCCGGGACAAGGCGGAGAGCAGCGGCCGTACGGCCGTCGTGGTCGGCTGGGACGGGGTCGCGCGCGGGGTGCTCGCGGTCGCGGACGCCGTGAAGGAGACCAGCGCGCAGGCCGTGCGCGAGTTGCGCGCGCTGGGGCTCACGCCGGTGCTGCTGACCGGGGACAACCAGCGGGTGGCCGAGGCGGTGGCGGAGACCGTCGGGATCGATCAGGTGATCGCCGAGGTGCTGCCCGAGGACAAGGTCGAGGTCGTACGGCGGCTGCGGGCCGAGGGGCGGACGGTCGCCATGGTGGGCGACGGCGTCAACGACGCGGCCGCGCTCGCCACCGCCGACCTGGGGCTCGCGATGGGCACGGGCACCGACGCGGCGATCGAGGCGGGCGACCTGACCCTCGTCCGCGGGGACCTGCGGGTGGCGGCGGACGCGATCCGGCTGTCCCGCCGGACGCTCGCGACGATCAAGGGCAACCTCGTGTGGGCCTTCGGCTACAACGTGGCCGCGCTGCCGCTGGCCGCGGCGGGCCTGCTGAACCCGATGATCGCGGGGGCGGCGATGGCGCTGTCGTCGGTGTTCGTGGTGACGAACAGTTTGCGGCTGCGGGCATTTCGCTGAGGCCGGACGTTGAAAAGGCAGGTCCCCCTTCAGTCCGACGCGAGCCTCACATAAGCTCTTCACAAGGCTCGCGCATCATCCTTACGCTTGAGCCCCGTTCGTCGTATCGGGCCTCTTGCGTATCTAACGGGACATATGCAAGAGACGCAGATCACAGTGATGTGAACGTAACCATCGAAGGGGTTCGAAGGTCTAAGTTGGCGATGTCAGAGGGCGTCTTGGGGGGCGCCGGCTGGCATCTGGGGATGTCTTGGGGGACTTCCCCAGAGATGCGTTGCCGGGACACGTACACCGGGAAGCTTTGAGCGGCCCTCCCAGCGTGCGCTGTCCCGGCAGACCGCAGCGCAAGGCAGCAGTACCGCAGTAACAGCGATTCAGGCGCTGGTCCTCACAGACGCCCGGCCGGATCCCGTGGGGGGAATCCGCACCGGGACATGGGAAGGCGCCCTGGTCGTCGGCCCGTGGGGGGACCGGCGCACCGGGGCGCCTTCTGCTGTGCGCTGCGGGTGCCGTGCACCGCTGGGTGCGGCCGCCCGCTGTGCGTCGGGCGGCCGCGGGAGTCAGCGGCTCAGCGCTCCTCGACCGGGACGAAGTCGCGCTCGACGACGCCCGTGTAGATCTGCCGCGGGCGGCCGATACGGGAGCCCGGCTCCTTGATCATCTCGTGCCACTGGGCGATCCAGCCCGGCAGCCGGCCGAGGGCGAACAGGACCGTGAACATCTCGGTCGGGAAGCCCATGGCCCGGTAGATCAGACCGGTGTAGAAGTCGACGTTCGGGTAGAGCTTGCGCTCGGTGAAGTAGCTGTCGGAGAGCGCGTGCTCCTCCAGCTTCAGCGCGATGTCCAGCAGTTCGTCGGACTTGCCGAGCGCGGACAGCACATCGTGCGCGGCGGCCTTGATGATCTTGGCGCGCGGGTCGAAGTTCTTGTAGACCCGGTGGCCGAAGCCCATCAGACGGACGCCGTCCTCCTTGTTCTTCACCTTGCGGATGAAGGAGTCGACGTCACCGCCGGAGTCGCGGATGCCCTCCAGCATCTCCAGCACGGACTGGTTGGCGCCGCCGTGCAGCGGGCCCCACAGGGCGTTGATGCCGGCGGAGATCGAGGCGAACATGTTCGCCTGCGAGGAGCCGACCAGGCGGACCGTGGAGGTCGAGCAGTTCTGCTCGTGGTCCGCGTGCAGGATCAGCAGCTTGTCCAGCGCGGCGACCACGATCGGGTCGAGCTCGTACTCCTGGGCCGGGACCGAGAAGGTCATGCGCAGGAAGTTCTCGACGTAGCCGAGGTCGTTGCGCGGGTAGACGAACGGGTGACCGATCGACTTCTTGTACGCGTACGCCGCGATCGTCGGGAGCTTGGCGAGCAGGCGGATGGTGGAGAGGTTGCGCTGCCGCTCGTCGAACGGGTTGTGGCTGTCCTGGTAGAAGGTGGACAGCGCCGAGACGACCGACGACAGCATGGCCATCGGGTGGGCGTCGCGGGGGAAGCCCTTGTAGAAGTTCTTGACGTCCTCGTGCAGCAGGGTGTGCCGCGTGATCTCGTCCTTGAAGCCGGTGAGCTGGTCGACGGTCGGCAGCTCACCGTTGATCAGCAGGTACGCCACCTCAAGGAAGGTGGAGCGCTCGGCCAGCTGCTCGATCGGGTAACCGCGGTAGCGGAGGATGCCGGCCTCGCCGTCCAGATAGGTGATGGCGGATTTGTAGGCGGCGGTGTTGCCGTAACCGCTGTCCAGGGTCACGAGACCGGTCTGGGTCCGGAGCTTTCCGATGTCGAAGCCCTTGTCCCCGACGGTGCTGTCGATCACCGGGTAGGTGTACTCGCTGCCGTCGTACCGCAGTACTACAGAGTTGTCGCTCACGTCTTCCCTCACCGACGTAGTGCCTCATCTTCGAGGTGCCCTGACTGTCTCTACCATCCCCCATTTGGCTCAGGAGAGTGCACTCGGGGTCGACCATTGGGCTTATCGGCGGCACTCAGTGCCGCCAACCTGTCATCCTGCCCGGTGGATTCCGCATCCGGAAGTGCTCTGTGACCTTTGCGACTCGTTTGATCGATCATTTTTGCGCGGCGAGCCTGAAGTCAAGGGCGGTGCAGCGGCGTCCCGCCGACACCGTGCGCACCGCCTGGCCGATCGCCTTGCGTGAACCGACGAGGACGACCAGCTGCTTGGCCCGGGTGACCGCCGTGTAGAGCAGGTTGCGTTGGAGCATCATCCAGGCGCCCGTGGTCACCGGGATGACCACCGCCGGGTATTCGCTCCCCTGCGAACGATGGATCGTCACCGCGTAGGCGTGGGCCAGTTCGTCCAGCTCGTCGAATTCGTACGGCACCTCCTCGTCCTCGTCCGTCAGCACCGTGAGGCGCTGGTCGACCGGGTCGAGCGAGGTGACCACGCCCACGGTGCCGTTGAAGACACCGTTCTTCCCTTTCTCATAATTGTTGCGGATCTGGGTGACCTTGTCCCCGACGCGGAACACCCGCCCGCCGAACCGCTTCTCCGGCACGTCGGGGCGGCCCGGGGTGATGGCCTGCTGGAGGAGCCCGTTGAGCGTGCCGGCTCCGGCGGGCCCCCGGTGCATGGGGGCGAGCACCTGGATGTCCCGGCGCGGGTCGAGCCCGAATCTGGCCGGAATACGACGGGCCGCCACGTCCACGGTGAGCCGCCCGGCGGCCTCGGTGTCGTCCTCGACGAAGAGGAAGAAGTCCTTCATGCCGTCGGTGACGGGGTGCTGTCCGGAATTGATCCGGTGGGCGTTGGTCACGACCCCCGACTGCTGGGCCTGCCGGAAGACGCGGGTGAGGCGGACGGCGGGGATGGGGCTGCCCTCGGCGAGGAGGTCCCGTAGGACCTCACCCGCACCGACGCTGGGGAGCTGGTCAACGTCGCCGACGAAGAGCAGGTGGGCGCCCGGCGGTACGGCCTTGACGAGCTTGTTGGCCAGGAGCAGGTCCAGCATGGAGGCCTCGTCGACGACCACGAGGTCGGCGTCGAGGGGGCGGTCCTTGTCGTAGGCGGCGTCTCCGCCGGGTTTGAGTTCCAGCAGCCGGTGGACGGTGGAGGCCTCGGCGCCGGTGAGCTCGGCGAGCCGCTTGGCGGCACGGCCGGTCGGGGCGGCGAGGACGACCTTGGCCTTCTTCGCGCGGGCCAGCTCCACGATCGACCGCACCGTGAACGACTTGCCGCAACCGGGACCGCCGGTGAGGACGGCGACCTTCTGCGTCAGCGCCAGCCTGACGGCGGCCTCCTGCTCGGGGGCGAGGTCGGCGCCGGTACGGCTTTTCAGCCACGCCAGTGCCTTGTCCCAGGCGACGTCGTGGAAGCCGGGCATGCGGTCCTGGTCGGTGCGCAGGAGGCGCAGGAGCTGGGCGGAGAGGGAGAGCTCGGCGCGGTGGAAGGGGACGAGGTAGACGGCCGTGACGGGTTCGCCGTCCCCCTCCGGTCCGGGGACCTTCTCTCGTACGACACCGGGGTCGTCGCCGTCCTCGGGGGGCGCCGCGAGCTCGGCGAGGCACTCGATGACGAGCCCGGTGTCGACCTGGAGCAGCTTCACGGCGTCGGCGATCAGCCGCTCCTCGGGCAGGAAGCAGTGCCCCTGGTCCGCCGACTGCGAAAGGGCGTACTGCAAGCCCGCCTTGACGCGCTCCGGACTGTCGTGCGGGATGCCGACTGACTGGGCGATCTTGTCGGCGGTGAGGAAGCCGATGCCCCAGACGTCGGCGGCGAGGCGGTACGGCTGGTTCTTCACGACGGAGATGGAGGCGTCGCCGTACTTCTTGTAGATGCGCACGGCGATGGAGGTGGACACCTCGACGGTCTGGAGGAAGAGCATGACCTCCTTGATGGCCTTCTGCTCCTCCCAGGCGTCGGCGATCTTCTTGGTCCGCTTGGGTCCGAGGCCGGGGACCTCGATCAGCCGCTTCGGCTCCTCCTCGATGATCTTCAGGGTGTCCAGGCCGAAGTGCTGGGTGATGCGGTCGGCGAAGACCGGGCCGATGCCCTTGACCAGCCCCGAACCGAGGTAGCGGCGGATGCCCTGGACGGTGGCCGGGAGGACGGTGGTGTAGTTCTCCACGGTGAACTGCTTGCCGTACTGCGGGTGGGAGCCCCATCTCCCCTCCATCCGCAGCGACTCCCCCACCTGCGCGCCGAGCAGCGCGCCGACGACCGTGAGGAGGTCTCCGGCGCCTCGGCCGGTGTCGACGCGGGCGACCGTGTAGCCGTTCTCCTCGTTGGCGTACGTGATCCGTTCGAGGACGCCTTCGAGGACGGCGAGTCGGCGTTCGCCGGGGGCCGGGGCGGACTGGTTGGGCATGATCCGACGGTACCGGTGAGGTGTGACAGTGGGGGGAGGGAAGGGAAGGGGGAGAGGCTGAGGAAGGGGACGGGCGGGCCGGGGGTCCGCCGGACCTAGACTCCCGGCATGGCTGACATGTTCGCCGTGGAACTGGCCCTCGATCTCTCACCCACCGTGCCGGGGGCCGTCCTCGACACGCTGCGGTGGCACCTCGGCCTCGGCGAGCCGGAACCGGTCGACGCCTCGCCGGACCTGTTCCCGCTGCTCGCGGGCCGCGGTCCCGCCGCGAAGATCGGCGGAGTCCTGACCGGCGAACTGCTCCGGGCCGGCGGGCACTGGTCGCTCACCACGCGGCAGGAGATCCACGCGGAGTTCCTGCCGGACCTCGACCCACTGCTGGAGGCGTTGGCTGCCCACGCGCGGTGGCCGGGGGTCATCGGGCAGGTGAGGTTCTACGAAGAGGAGGTGCCCGAGCTTCTGGTCACCCGGGAGGGGAAGTTGGCGAGGGTCGGGTTGCGGGTGGCGTGAGCGGTAGGCTGCGTGATCCCGGTCGACTGTCATAGACCCGGTGTGCTGCGTTGGTCGTCGCGGCGCACCTCGCATGCTGCTCTCTGCCCTATTCGCTGAGCCCCACAACGCACCAGCCCCGCCGGGCAGCTTCGCTCAGGACGTGGCCCCACTCCTCCAGGAGGCCTCTGAACTCGGGGAAGTTGCATACCCACCCGTGGGTAAGTGCGGCATGCTCGGTGAAGGCCCGTTCCATGCCGCCGAGGCCAGGCCGTATTCGCCCCCAGGTCTCGGCCAGTTCCCGCACGCTGTCCGGTGACCGTGCGAGCAGCACGCCGTAGAAACCGGGGCCGTCGCTGAAGAAGCCGGAATCAATGTGCTCCGCCTCTCCACTCAGCCCGTTCCAGATCAACCCGCGCAACTAAGGTGCCGAGTTCGGACCGGAGCTGAGGATCAACATGGTCGCGAGTGGATTCCCAGCGTTGCCCGGCCCAGAAGTGCGCCTTGAACGAGCCACTGGTGTGCAGGAACTCGTACACCGCGAAGATGGAACTGTTGGGCCCCTGCGGCCACTTCCAGTCCCCCACTACCGCGGCCGCGCCGTCCCAGTCCCAGAACCCCGTCTCGTCGTCGTACCAGGCATCCCTGAGCCGCTGCAGCCGCTCCCCGGGCGGAACCTCCTCCAACCACGACCGGTCTGCGATCAGCACAGTGATGTCCAGACCCATGGTGGGGAGCGTACCGATCGCCTGTGAACCGGATTCGGTCGTGTCCCCTGTCGTGGTGTAGCTCATGGTGACCAGGCCGGCGATGGCGTCTGGGATGGGGAAAGGCGGTCAGGTCCTCCGCCAGGTCCGAGTCGGCCGCCCGTGCTCGTCCCACTCGCAGTCCTCCAGGAGCGTCATCCCGTTCGCGGCGAACACTCGCTTCGACGCGAGCACACCATTGGGATGCCATTCAGTGCGGTCACCGACTCTGATGCGCAACGCCGCCTCGTGGACGACGGCTTTGTAGGGGATGGGGCGGGGGCCACCGATGACGACCTTCCGCTCCATTCGGTGACTGACGCGCAGCTCCAGGTCGTCTTTGCGGAGTTCTGGAACGCGATAGGAGAAGACGGCGCGGGCGTAGTCCTCTGTCTGGAGGAGGCCGGGGATATGGAGGAACTCCATATCCAGCCGGTACGTCGAGTGGTACTGCAGCTCGGCGAGGTCCAGGAACGACGTGGGCAGTAGGCCTCGGTACTCCTCCCACCAGCCGCGCGTCCGTTCAGTGGTCATTGCGGCCAAGGCTGCGATCAACTCGTTGTCGGTGCAGGAGTAGTGGGCGGCAAGCCGCCGTACTCGATCCTCGGTGACACCAGCCATGCCGGACTCGATCAGGCTCATCTGTGTTGAGCTGGATCCGAGCAGCGCAGCAGCCTCGGTCGCCTTGAGTCCCGCAGCCTCACGGAGCTTACGCAGTTCGGCACCCAGGCGCACCTGACGTGCTGTCGGCTGCTGCCTGCGTGTCATCGATTTCTCCCCGTCCTCAACTGCTATGGGACAACGACTCGTTCGGGGGGAAGATTACGACGGCGACTTGCAGGGGCGTTTTCATCCCACTCCCGGCTTGACAGAACAGCTCCATTTTCTTCGGAAAACACTCGTTCGGAAGCCAGCACATCATTCTGGTGCCACCTCCGCGCGACACCAACAGCACGCCCTCTACGAACTATCACTTCAGCTCTGAGCGTGCCGTCCTTGTACACCATTCCCAACTCGGACCATCCGGCAGGCCGTCAACATACGTCTCCAGACAGACACGAGCACCACCCAGATATTCCTCGGCCTCGCCCGTGAAGAGCTCCCCGTGGTACAGCAACCGCCGACCCATGTCCATATCGACCCCAGGGTCATCGATATTGATCCGGCGAACCTCAATCATCAGGGAACCAAAATCTCGTCAATAAAGGAGGCGGCCGGCCTGCTGGTACTTCAGCAGTCACGCTCCCTCGGCTTCCGGTACCACCTCGTGCAGTTCCTCAAGCGCGCGCTGCCCCGGCTTGATGGCGATGAGACGACGGGCGGCTTCCAGCGCCCAGGCGGCGTCCGCGCGATGGGCAGCACTGATCAGCAAAGCCAGTTCCGCCAGCCGCGTGACGCCGCGCTCCACCGCCGCCTTGATGACCGGCATGCATGGCGCGACGAGGTCCTGGCGCAATAGGGAGCTGATATGCCGGTCGAATTGGACTCGATCCGCCGTGTTCAGCAACGCCTCCGCAGCCCGCACCCGGTCGGTACCCGTGCCGCGTTCCTCGACCATGTCTGCACTGTGTACGTCATCGGGTCGATGGCCCTCGCCGTCGTACCCAGCACCCGCGCCACCGCACCGGCCTTGCCCGCACCCGCCACACCGGCACCCGCACCACCCGTGAACACGGTCGTCAGCACGTTGAAGGTGACCGCACCGGCCGCGCGGGCGGGGTTCTTG
>NZ_JAHUXH010000024.1 GCF_019219825.1 Streptomyces sp. TRM70350
CCTCCGCAAGCGAGACGAACGGACGAACCACGCTCATCTCTCCCGCTGCAAAGCGGAGTTCATACCCACCCACCCCGAAGCAACCGATCACGTTCGAAAAGCGGATGGCGTCTCAATGAACCGTTTCTCGGCTGGTATCGTTGCAACGGGACGGGGTGGTCGCGTGCCGTCGGCAACTGCATCGCTCCCCGCCGAGACCGAGCCGACGCGGACAGCATCGCGGCCCTCATACAGAGTGCGCGTAATGAGCGCCAGATCCACTGAACGATTTGTCAGAATCGGATGCAGGATGACTTCGGCCAACAGCAAGGCTCCCGTGGGTACGTACGAAGCGGTTTCCGTGCACTTCGAAGATCTTGATGCGTACGGCATGGTCCATCACAACAAGTATCCCTTCCTCTTCGAACGGGCTTTCAATAGCTACTTGAATCGAAAGGGTTTCCCCTTTGGCCGTGCTTCGGGAGCTCCCATCGAGATGATTCAGGTCGTCCGGTCCATGCAACTGACCTATGACGCCCCCATCACCAGGCTCGGGGAGATCCAGGTGCAGTTCTGGCTCGAGCATGTGGGGCGCACGAGTTTCACGTACAAGTTCGTTATTCTGTCTGCTGACCGCGCGACCGTCCATGCCAGCGGAACGCGAGGAATGGTGAACCTCGATGCCAGCACGCTGCGGCCGGCTCCGCTGACCCAGGACCTGTTGGACTTCAGCCGACCGCTGATGTCGGACGAACTCTTGGCGACGCTGGAGGCGAGGGAGGCACAGTCCGCCTCACCGGATGGAGACGTCCCTGGCATTTAAGCGGGCTTCGCTGGGCCAGCACCTCCCAGGTCGTCCGGCCCGCGTGTGCGGCGACCGGTTTCAGTGCGTCGGATCCGTGTGCTGTTCCGATGTCGGCGAAGTGCCGCAACACCGCCTGGTGCACCGCACGCAGACCCCGCTCATGAGGTGCGTAGCGTGCCCGCCCCGCCTCGCCCGACTACATCGAGAACGTCCGGCTCGCAGCAGCCCGGGGGCGACGGCCTCCGCCTGATCCGTATCGGTGAAGGCCTCGCGCAGCGCGGCCACGCAAGGGACGTCGACAACCGTGCCGTCGGCCTCCCGATACAGACGGCACGACACACTCGGCACCGCTCCGGCCTGGACGAAGCGGTCCACGCCGTCCAGCAGGAACGTCGGCGAGCCGTTCATCTCAGGCTTGGTGCTGTCACTGCTCGTGGTTCTCCTTCGGGCCAGGATCATAAGCCTGGCTTCAGGGACTCCACGAATCCGGGGTCAGTTCACGATGTCCTTGGCCAGTTGCTTCCACGTGTCGCCGGAGATCATCTGCGTGATCTTCTCGCCGCCGTCGACGACCGTGCCCCCACCATCCGAAGAGGAGTCCTTGAACTCCACGCCACTGGCCTTCAGGGCCGAGCCCAGGGCGGAAGCCTCGGCGCCCGCGATGGAGTCACGCAGCCACAGCACCTTCGTACCGGTGCTGGTCGTCGTGCTCTTCCCCTCGTCCCTGGTGCCGGAGCCCTTCTCGCCGCATCCGACCAAGGAGAGGCCGAGCGCAGTGACTGCGGCGACGGCGCTCAGGCTGTAGCGGGCTGTGCGGTGAGGAGAACGGGAACGGGACCTGTGGTTGCTGTTCATGTCCCCAGCACAACAGCCCCCGAGCGCCCACTCGCACGCCGTCATCGTTTGCTCATGGTCCGGGCAAGGAGCGCTCATAAAGGCCGCCGCCCACGATGCGGATACCGGAGCGGACTCTCAAGGGCCTGCCCGTCTCATGGAGGTCAGCCATGTCATGTTCTCCAACTCCCACCAGGGCCGGGACGTAAGCGTGCGCAGTACACCCGGAGTCCTGTTCAGCGGACCCAGTGCCTGCAGCGGGGCTCACCGTGCTCAAGCCGGAACTTCGGCTTCTTCTGCGCCCTGCTCCGCGGCCCCTGTCCGTCGCCTCCCTCACTGGCCAGTGATCCCAGCCGCGCGGCTTTGGCACTCATGGTTCAGCCCGACTGAATCACGCCAGCCATCGAGGGTGTGAACGCGTGAGATGCAGTGAGAAGAGCGCCGTGGACGGCTGAGGACGCCGCCCGCCTGACGTAGCGGTCGCTATTTGGAGGCCATACATCACGCTCTTGGTGGATCAGAAGAGAAACCGCCCCGTGCACGCTGGCACACAGCACTCTGGCGGTTTCGGTCTTACTCGTCACAGGTACCCCGGCATCAACACAGGCTGCGACCTTGTCTCGGAAATAGCGGAAGCATTCATCTTCGTTCCGGCGGCTGGCTTCGGTGGCCTCACCGGCCATCACCAGTCGGTACTGGGAAGGATGACGAAGTCCAAATGCGATGTAGGCGACGCAGGTTTCGTAGAGCGCCGTCACGGGATCCGGGATTTCCCGGGACACTGCTTCCAACTCGATGAACAGTGAGCTCCACACACGCAGGCACGTCGCATGGACGAGTTCCCTCTTCGAGGCGAAGTGGAGGTAGACGGCTGGCGGGCTGACTCCCGCACTTGTTGCTACTGCACGAATCGTAAGAGCGTCGACGCCTCCGCCTTCCAGTAGCTGATCGGCGATGTCGAGAAGCTGGTTTCGGAGCAGACCGCCCTGGCCTTTGGCGGCGCGAACCCGGGAACCGGTCACAGATACGAGCCTTCGTGAGAGGGCGACCATACGCAGGTGACGAAACCGCGATGCCCCGAACGTGCGTGACGAGGCATCAAGACGCCTTCGGTTTGATCGTGGTGACCACTTGGGTTACCCGAGCGCACAGTTCACCTTCGTCATCCTGAATGTCGACCTCGATGACAGTGTTGCGCCCCAGACGCAAGGGACGAGCTGTCGCAACGACGCTCGTGCGTGCGGGCCGAAGAAAATGCGTGCTCGACTCCACGGTGGCTGGTGCGGCGCCGGCTGGACCGTTGAGGGCGGCGCAAACGGCAGCACACACATCAGCGAGCCCCATCAACGCCCCTCCGTGGAGGCCGCCGCCCACCGTGGAAAGGGAGAGATCGTGCGCCAGTCTGGCTTGAACGCCGGCTTCCGTAATCTCCTTGAACTCGACTCCGAGCGTCTTGGCATACGGCGCGAGCGCGTAGACGTCTTCGGCTTCAAGTGTGACCACGGGCCACTCCCCTCCTGGTTAGTGGCGATAACTTATCTTCGTTAACTCAGGTCGTCAACCCGGGTGACTTCTGATCTGCTTACCACCACCGTGATGTGGCGGTGACTCGTTGAGTCGGCCGTGGGGCGGGGTACCTGGAGTTGGATTGTTCCGGACGGGTTGTGGGAGATCCCGAAGCCGTTGATCCCGCCGTCGAGGGTGCGGCCGCAGGGCAGCGGGAGGCAGGACACGCCTGATGAGACCCTGTTCGCGGCCATCAGCTATGTACTGGTCCAGCGGCTGCGCCTGGCGTACGTTGCTGCCGTGCTTGGGCATCTCCAAGTCGACCGCCCACCGCCGGTTCCTGATCTGGTCCCGGGCCGGCGTGTGGGCCCGTCTGCACGAGGCCGTGCTTCACCAACTCGACGACGCGGTCCTGATCGACTTTGGATGGAAGCCCATGGTCGAGGGTCACCAAACGAGACACGACCCGCACAACGGCTGACACTGCAAGCCCGCACCGTCAGGCTGGTCATTGTCTCGTCACGGTGGCGGGACGGGGGAAGCTGGGTCGGGTGCTCCCGCAGTAGCGGCCTCCCTGGAGGGCGGCACCTGGATGGCGGGGGAAGCCGGGGCCTGAGACGTGGAGGGGCTCACTGAATGCGAGGGGGTGTCGGCGGGACGGACCGGGCTGTCTGAATTGCTGCCCGTGACGGCGAGCAGTGCGCAGGCAGCAACCGCAGCCAGGCCGAACAACACGATGACGATCCGGCGAGGGGGGAGGAAGGACCGTCTGGGCCTGGTGGGAAGGGCGGCGGGCCGCAGGTGTGCCCAGTCGGCGCTGTTGGCCCGGGCTTCCAGGGCCTCGCGCAGTCGTTGTTCGGTCTCCGCGTGGTGGAGCTGGCTGCGCCTCATCGCTGGATCTCCGCAAGGCGCCGGCAGCGCGAAGAACTGGAGCGCGGCGGAGAGGGGTGCTCGGTCATCGAGGTACCTCCAGGTGTCTGCCGAGAGCGTCCAGGGCCCGGCTGGCGGTTGACTTGACCGTCCCACGGGAGACTCCGAGGATGTCGGCGATCTGCGCCTCGGTGAGGTCCGACCAGTAGCGCAGGACCAGGACCTCGCGCTGTCGGCGGGTGAGACGCTGCAACGCGTTGATCACTTCTTGATGGGTCTCGGCAAGGAGCACGCTCCTGTCGGCGGACGGGGCATGGCGTTCCCGCTCAGGAATGTAGGCGCGTGCTGTACGGCGCCGGCGCAGAGCCGAGCGAGCTCTGTTGACCACACTGGTTCGCAAGTAGGCCTCGGGGTCGTCCAGCTCCGCCAGCCGACGGCCGTGGCGGCGCAGGAGTGCGACGAAGGCGTCCTGTACCACGTCCTCTGCCGTCGGAAGATCGTCCACCAGAAGCAGTGCCAGCCGCACAAGCGCCAACCGGCGATGGTGGTAAAGCTCACTGAAGCCGTGCTCGTCCCCGGCTGTCACCGTGCTGGGGGGCACGGCTTCGAACAGCCGTCTCCCGCTACCCTTCCGACCGGCCAGTGAACGCAGCGCGAGTGTGTTCTGCGTTCGGCGCATCAGAGCCACTCCGCCGCAGAACAAGGGGCGCACCGGCCTGAACATCGTCCGCCACCAGGCGAGCGACGGTGCTGCGGTTGGGATCGCCGCTGTTCTCACATGTCTCCTGGACGTCACAGTACGGTCCGTCCGCCCGGGACCCCGGGCGGACGGACCGCTGCTGGGCCTGAGCCCTGCAGCGTGCTTTCACGTGATGTCGCCGAACGACCTAGCGTCGATCAGCGGGCCAAACGCTGAGCCTCACCTGGCCGCAGCCGCGAGCTGCACAGGCTGTGCGGGCTTCGCGTCAGCCGGGACGTCCGTCTCCGACCCTGGCACGTAGGGCTGTATGGGCTTTGCGTCAGCCGGGACGTCCGTCTCCGAGCTCGGAGCGGGCGTCTCCGACCCGGAAACGTAGGGCTTGGCGTGCTTCCCGGTGGAAGTGGACGTCACCGGAGAGGCAGCCTGCGCCTTCTGTGCCTCGGTGGGTGCATCCGACGAGGCGGGTGCGGCGTGGGCGGTGAAGGCTCCCCCCAGGGCCAGCGCGGTGCCCACAACCGAGGCGCCCAGCGCGGCGCGAAGCCGGCTCGGACGGGGGCTGCGGGCAGCGGCGTGACGTACTGACATGTTCGGTCCTCTTAGTCATCGGTCTCGGCGGTTGGGTGACCGTCCGTCATGGGTGGCTTCCCTTGCGGCGGCTCTGTGCTGGAGGCGCATCCACCCCGACAGACGTCCCAAGGCCCTCGGGGTTGCGGGTCGGGCGAGACGGAGACAGGCCTGATTCAGTGATTTGTGTCACTGAGGCCGGGGTCGGGGCCGGGGTATGGGCTGGGTGCAGAGGAGCCCGCGGGCGCGAGGTCGACGGTGATACACGTGCGCTGCCCGGACCGACTGCCGACATGGCGCACCCACCCTCCTCACGTCATCGACCGTGAACTCGCATTACGAGATGGGTGCAGAATGGCCGAGGCGCAGCAGGGTGTAGCCCTTGCCGTCGGGCTTCCGAGCCTCGAAGTGGATGGCGTGGTGCGCCGGTTCCATGTCGACGTCATCGGCAGGCCGGTGTAGGTGCCCAGAACGTGCCTGCTGGGAGCAAGACCCCACAACGCGACAAGGGCGTTGACGCGCAAGCCGCGTAGCCGACGGAGGTGACCACCATCTAGACGGCCGTGCCGGGAACCGTGGCAGCGGCGAAGCCGACCAGCAGGCCGATGACGAACAGGCCGACGCCGTAGCACATGGCCCGCACCTGTCCCAGCCGGGGGAGGCGTAGGTGAGGGGCACCACGCACACCAGGGGTGCTCTGCCCCCAAAGCCGCGCGGAACGGCATCGTCGCGGCGGAGCCCGCCCACCACTGTCGACCAGTTGGGGCCTGACAGATATGGGATCGTCGACGGGGTCGGGACGCCTTCCTGCTGGGGAGAGCAGGCCCCTTGCGGCCTGCTCTGCACAGGCATGCCGATGCTTCTCGTGCAGTGAGGCTTCCCCAAAGGCCGCAAGCTCCCTTGCTCGGTGGGCTTGTTCTACAGCACGCAGTAAATTCTTCGGTCGGACGACCTGCGACGAGGTCGGATCTTCTGAGCGGCAGCCCCGGGGTGAACCACGGCGAAGTTGACGACGCTGCGGTCGACCGTCAAGAAACCCTCAGGTTCATCGGCGGGCGCCCGTCAAGTTCGCCGAGAAGGATCAGAGCCTCAATCCACTACCGATGAGGGATGCAGGCATGGCTACGCTCTTGTACCGGCTGGGCGCGCTCGGCGCTCGACGGTGGCGAACGATGTTGGTCGCATGGCTCTTGGCTCTGGGAGCGGTGATCGGCCTCGGGTTCTCGCTCGCAGGCTCCTTCCAGGACAGCAGTTCCATTCCCGGGTCACCGGCGCAGACGGCCCTGACCAAGATGGACCGTCACTTTCCCTCCCCGGACGTGCAGTCCGCGCAGATCGTCTTCCAGGCCCCTCCCGGCCAGAAGGTGACCGATCCCGACCTGCAGAGGTCGCTGGCATCTCCAGACCGGCCGCGCACCGTCGAGCTGACCTCCTGACCGCCTGCGGGCGCGGCCTGACCATGCGCCGCGCATTCGGCGAAGGTGGGAGCGGCTTTGGAGCCCGAGTGGCCGGGTACTTGCGCGGACGACGGCCTTTGTGCCGAGCAGCCGTAGGCGAGTAGGTCCTTCACGGCTCGCAGTCCGCCTCGGGGTCGCAGTCCCTGGGCGGCCGGACCGTGCCGCCGATGGAACGCGGCCCTTCGGAAGTAGGCCGAAGCCAGCGGCCGTAGGGCAGCGCGTCACCGAGGACTTCTCGGTCACCAGATTCGGCTACAGCACGTATGCCGACCCAGCCATCACCTCCATGCACAGCCCGGGGTTCGAACACGGCGTTCTGGTGTGGAAGTTCTTCCATACGCTGGACGGTGCATCAGCCAAGTACACTCACGAACACGCCCCTGACCAGCAGAAATAGCGAACTGCAACTGGAGTACTAGGCACGCCCTCGATCTTCCTGGCGCGGCTTCAGCCCGTCGACGACGACGGTGAGCATGCGGTCGAGTTGGGCGCGCTGCTCGGGCGCGCCGGCCACGGAGAGCACGCCGGTGAGGATGCCGCCGACGTCGACCGGGTCGATGTCGCTGCGCAGTTCTCCTGCTTCAGCGCCGGCCTGGAGCACCATCCCCAGGATTTGCTGGATCTCATCGCAGACGGGTCCGGTGCCGAAGCGTCCGGAAGCGCTCATGGCGACCAGGGCTTCGCAGATGCCGCGCCGTTCACCCGCCCACTCGGCGAAGCGGCGCATCCAGGCGTGGAGAGCCTGTGCGGGCTTCTCGGTGGCCAGAAGGTCCCGGGCGTCGTCGCGCAGAGGGCGGATCTGGTCGCGGTAGACCTCTTCGACCAGGTCCTCTCGGGTGGGGAAGTGCCGGTAAAGGGTGCCGCTTCCCACGCCCGCGCGTTTGGCGATCGAGTCCAGGGAGATCGCCTTTCCGGAGGCGAAAGCCTCAGCGGCTGTGGCGATCAGGTGCTCGCGGTTGCGCTGGGCATCGGCGCGCAGGGTGTTGCGTGGAGGTGTCATGGCCTTCGCGATCAGGAGTGTCGGGTCGAGGTGCCGGGCGATTCGGGGAGGTCTCCGGTTAAGTGTACAGTGGACGCAAGCGGGGAGTCCTCCGCTTACTGGGGTGCCCGACCCTGCCCGCCCGACGAAAGGCCCGCCATGCCCACAGCACTCATCACCGGCGGCACGACCGGAATCGGCAGAGCGACCGCCGCACTGCTGCACGCCCGCGGCTACCAGGTCGCCGTCACCGGACAGAACCCCGAGTCCCTCGCGCGAGCACGACTCGAGCTTCCCGACGACGTACTCGTCGTCCGATCCGACGCACGCGTTCTGTCCGACACCGACGCCCTCATGACAAGGGTGTCCGAACGTTTCGGGTCTCTCGACCTGCTGTTCCTCAACGCCGGGGTCTTCCGCCCCGCACCGGTTGCCGACGTGACAGAGGAGTCGTTCGACAAGCACGTCGACGTCAACTTCAAGGGTCAGTACTTCACCCTCCAGAAGGCCCTACCACTGATGAACGACGGCGGATCGATCGTCCTCACCGTGGGCATCGCAACCCATAGGGGCAGCCCTGGCGCCACGGTGGGGGCAGCCACGCGCGGTGCCCTGCTGGCGATGCTGCCCTCGCTCGCGCTCGAACTGGCTCCGCGCAGGATCCGCGTCAACACCGTGAGTCCCGGCGCGACCGAGACCCCGCTGCTCGACAAGCTGGGGATACCCCAGAGCGGCCGGGACGCCATGCGCACGAAGATCCCGTTCGAGCGCTTCGGGACCAGCCAGGAGGTCGCGGAAGTCGTCGCCTTCCTCGCCTCGGACGCCGCCGGCTACGTCACCGGCCAGGACGTCACCGTGGCCGGCGGCTACGGGCTCGGCGCCTAAAACTCAGGCACGCCGACCACCGGCCCGCACCCCTCGAACCTCAGAAACCCACCACTACAGGAGAACACGATGCCACTCACTCTCGACGCCTACCGGCAACTGGGACGCTCCGGCCTACGGGTCTCGCCGCTCGCGCTCGGGGCGGCCACCTTCGGCAACGAATGGGGCTGGGGCGCGGAGCAGGACGAGGCGCGTAGGTTGTTCGACCTCTACGTCGAGCGCGGCGGAAACTTCATCGACACGGCGGTCACCTACACCAACGGCACATCGGAGCGCATGCTCGGTGAGTTCGCCCGGGACAGGCGAGACAGCTTGGTCCTGGCCACGAAGTACACGACCCTGCGGCGGCCTGACGACCCCAACTCCGGTGGCGCGAGCCGGAAGAGCCTCTTCGGGGCGGTCGAAACCAGCCTGCGACAGTTGAACACCGATTACATCGACCTGCTCTACCTGCACGTGTGGGATCCCACCACACCCGTGGAGGAGATCCTTCGCGGTCTGGACGACCTGGTCCGGCAGGGCAAAGTCCTCTACGTGGCCATCTCCAACACCCCCGCCTGGCAGATCTCACGCATGCAGACGATGGCCGACCTGCGCGGCTGGTCACCGCTGGTGGCACTGCAGCTGGAGTACAACCTGGTGGAGCGTACCGGGGAGCGTGACCTCATCCCGATGGCGCAGGAGCTGGGGCTGGCAACAGTTCTGTGGTCACCGCTGGCGGGAGGGGTGCTCACCGGCAAGTACAGCCGCCAGGACCTGACCACGTCGCCGTCCGGCCAGAGCGAGAGCACCCGCAAGAGTTTCAACCTGGCCCTCGGCGGGGTGACCGAGCGCAACCTCGCCATCGTGGACGTGGTCAAGGAGATCGCTGACGAGCTGGGCCGCACACCGGCCCAGGTGGGGCTCGCCTGGACCCTGCACAACCCGGGGGTGACTGCGCCGGTCATCGGAGCTCGAACCGCCGAGCAACTGCGGGAAAACCTCGGAGCTCTGGAAGTCGACCTCACCCCGTCCCAGATGGCGCGTCTGGACGAGGTCAGCGCGATCGACCTCGGATTCCCCCACGCCATGCTCGCGAGCGACCACATCCGCATCCAGACCCGCGGCGACCTGAAGATCCAGGCCCGCCGCTGACGATCGAGCAAAGCGCCAGGGAGCGGCGATACCGCTTACTGGCCGGCGCGAGTCCCCTGCACGCCGACCAGACCAGACCGACGCGAGGGCAGCTTGTTGTCGCCGCCTGGGCGGCTGGTGACAGAAAGGATGCCGAATGAGCGCTTGTGACAAGCCGCGTGCCTCATCGGTGACAACCAGACTGCTTCGACCGGTCTCATTCACCAGCTCAACCGGCTCTGCGGTGACAACTACCGCGCTTCGGCTCAGCACGAGAGCGAGAAGGACATGACGAACAAGAGCACTCGGCGTTTGATCCTCACTGGCGGTGCCCTGCTGGCGGCCGCCGCGAGCGGAACAGCTCTGACATTCGCCTCCAGCGGAGCGGCCGGTGCGGCCGGCGGAGCACCGCGCCTCGACTCCAGGACGACCACCGCGCAGCACTCGAGTGGCGGCAGGCCCACGATCGTCCTGGTGCACGGCGCCTTCGCCGACTCCTCCAGTTGGAACGACGTCGTCGCCCCACTGAAGCAGGCCGGCTACCCGGTCGTCGCCGCCGCCAACCCGCTGCGCGGGCTGCACCAGGACGCAGCCTCCGTGCGCAGTGTCCTCGACAGCATCGACGGCCCCATCGTCCTGGCCGGCCACTCCTACGGTGGCAGCGTCATCAGCGAGGCCGCCGCCGACCACCCCCAGGTCAAGGCCTTGGTGTACATCGCCGCGTTCCAGCCCGACAAGGGCGAGAGTTCGGCGGAGCTGGCCGGCAAGTTCCCCGGCAGCACCCTGGGCCCGAACCTCAACCCTGTTCCCTTCCGCCAGGCCGACGGCAGCACGGGCACCGACCTCTACATCAAGCAGAAGGCCTTCCACAGCCAGTTCGCGGCGGACGTTCCCCGCAGGACCACCGACCTGATGGCCGCCACCCAACGCCCCATCACCGACGCGGCGCTCAACGACACCGCCACCGAAGCCGCGTGGAAGACGATCCCCTCATGGGCTCTGACCACGACGCAGGATCTCAACATCCCCATCGCCGCACAGCGCTTCATGGCCGACCGCGCGGGCTCCCACACCCGGGAAGTCAAGGCCTCACATGCCGTGACCGTTTCCCAGCCGCAGGCCGTGGCGCGGTTGATCAAGCAGGCCGACCACGCCACCCGGTGATGCGGGCCCACCGGCCGACCGTCCAGGTGGCGTGACAGTCTCCCGTCACCGGGCTCCTATCATCCTGATCACCAGATCGAGTGGACCCATTTCCAACTGAGCCGGCCTTCGCCGCTGAGGGGGGCTGCCGCGCGTGGCCTCCCTCACCGGGTGACCGCTCCGGTGCTCCCAAGGCCGTCCACCGGAGCGCGACCATACCGACAGGGCCCGGGTCTTCGACCCGGGCCCTGTCCTTGAAGGGGCCCTTCGGCCCTCGCTCTGCTGCCCTCGCCCTACCGGACCGTGAGGTAGGCGCGGTCGATCGTCTGGACCAGGGTGTTGCCGTCACGGTCGGTCAGCTTGGCACGCAGCGAGACGGTGCCCGGCTGCGCGGGGTGGTTCAGCGACAGGTGGGTGCCGTTGACGGCTCTGGCCGTGGTCCAGGTCCTGCCGTCGTCGTAGGACACCTCGAACTCCAGCTTCTTGGCCGTCCGAGCGGTGGCCGCGCCCTCCACGGTGAAGGGCACCTGGAACCTCTGGCCGGCCTTCGCGGTACTGGTCAGTGACAGCCTGGGGGAGAAGCGGACCACGGACAGCGGCAGCCGGGCCCAGCTGTCCTCGGACACGTTCGCCGACCTGAACGTCCACTGCGCCCGCACACGGGTGCTGACCGCTAACAGCTCGGGGTCCCGCAAGGCGTCGACACTCAGTTCGTACCGGCCGTCCCCGGCGGGGACGGTGTACTCGGCGATGTTCAGCGGATCGCCCTCGGCGGGGATCTCTTCGCCGTCGACGCGGAGCGAACTCTCCAGCTCCGTGTAGCCGCTGCTGCTCTCATGCCCGTCACTGTCGCCGAACATGGGCAGATGCGCCTTGATCGTGTTCCCGCTCCGCGCGATCCCGGGACGCCCCCACCACGGTTCACCCTCACCCGGGGGCAGGACCGGACCGAAGACACCGACGTTGAACCGCGCGGTGTAGCTCTTCTTCGGCTGGTACGCCGTGAACCCTCCCACCTGCGCGTTCCCCGACTCCCACTGGTGTACGGAGTAGGACCACTTGACGCCGTTGCCGAGGACGTATTCGGAGGTCCGCAGCGGCAGTTGGCGCCGGGTGGGAGTGCTGAAGTCGGCCGCGAACTCGCCGATGGGCGTCAGCGGCATCACCGCGACCTGCGCGGTCGACTCAGGGCCGGGCCTGCCGGCCGCGAAGTCGATCTCGGCCAGCTGCTCGCGCCGGACGTCGGCGGTGAAGCCGCCGAGCGAACCCGTACGGTTCCACGCGAGACGGTAGTTCACGGCGCGCCCGTCGGCCGGCTGACGTGTCCAGAAACCGCTGTACTGGGCGTATGCCGCGTCCTTCGGCGCCTCCGGGCCGATGTGACCGACCTTGAAGCTCTGGAAATCGGGGAAGTCGAAGATGAACGGCATGAAGCCGAGGGGCTGCCCGTCGGAGCGGGTGTAGCCCGGGATGAGCTGGGCGTGGTGGTTCTCGGCTCCCGCGTCGGGGACGGTGATGCGCGTGGCCTTGGCCTCCCGGGCGTCCATGACGACCGTGGTGTCCTTGGTCAGCCGCAGGGCCGGGGCCAGGAAGAGGGAGTCGGGGGCGGCGGACTCGCCGACGGCGTTGAGGATCCCGGTGAGCGCGTAACCGCCCTTGGGCAGGCGCACCGTGATCTCGCCGTCCGTCGCGTCGGCGAACTCCTGGTAGTAGTCGCGGTCCCGGCCATCGATCGCCGTGTAACCCTTGCCGGTCGGCTTGCCGTCGTCGTCTAGGTGCTTGATGGTCAGGTCGTACGACTCGATCTCGCGCTCCACGCCGAAGGCGGTGCGCACCCGGGTCCGGCCGTCGGCCGAGGCTGCGGTCACCGAGCCGCCGTACGAGCCGTAGGCCTCGCCGCCGACGCGGGTGTCGGCGGTCACCGTGGTGCTCGCCGTGCCGCCCGCCGCAACGGTGAGCTGCCGCGACGACATCTCGAACATGCCCTCGGGGGCGGGCCCGCCGTCTATCCCGAGCGCCTCGATGGCCAGGTCCAGGACGACCGGCTCGGTGCCGAGATTGCGGTACGTGATCTCCTTCGTCACCGGCTCGTCATCGGTGTGCGGCCACTTCGGGCGGCCGAAGCCGATCGGGCCCTGCTCGGCGACGACAGTCTGCCCGATCGCCCGGGCCACATCGGTGCGTCCGGTGCCCTGCTGGTAGGCGCTGTACGGGCCGGGCTTGGCGGAAGCCGTGAGCGCCGCCCTGATCCGCTCGCCGGTCCAGTCCGGGTGCTGCTGCGCCAGGATGGCGGCGGCGCCCGCGACATGCGGAGTGGCCATCGACGTGCCGCTCAGGGTGGCGTAACCGGGCGTCCCCGAGGGGAACACCTGCTCTATGGGGCTCGCGGTGGAGGCGGCGGCCGTGATGCCGACGCCCGGCGCGGTCAGGTCCGGCTTGACTCCTCCGTCACCGACGCGCGGGCCGCGGCTGGAGAAGTCGGCAAGCTTGTCGGCCTTGTCGACCGCGCCGACCGTCAGCGCGGACTCCGCGCTGCCGGGCGATCCGACGGTGCTCTCGCCGTCCTCGCCCGCGTTGCCCGCGGCGATGACGAACAGCGTGTCCGTCTCGGCGGAGAGACGGTTGACCGTCTCCTCCAGCGGGTCGATGCCCTGGGTGTCGGTGCCGCCCAGACTGAGGTTGACGACCTGGGCGCCCTCGGCGACCGCCCACTCCATGCCCGCGATGATGCCGGACTCCCAGCCGCCGCCGCTGTCGTCCAGGACCTTGCCGTCCAGGATGCGCGCGCCCGGCGCGACGCCCTTGTACCTGCCCTGCGACCTGGCACCCGTACCGGCCACCGTCGAGGCCACATGGGTGCCGTGGCCGACCCGGTCGACGCTGTCCTCGGCGTCGGAGAAGTTCCGTTCGGCGATCTCCTGGCCCGCCAGGTCGGGGTGCGTCTGGTCGACGCCGGTGTCCAGCACGGCGACCTTGACGCCCCTGCCGTCGAACCCCGCGCCCCAGGCCGTCGGCGCGCCCGTCCGGGCCACGCTCTTGTCCAGGCTGGCCTGGCGCTTGCCGTCCAGCCAGACTTTCACCACCTTCTTCACCGCCGGTGAGCCGGACAGCCGCGCCGTGCCCTGTCCACCGTCACCGCCGTCGGTGAAGGTGTCCCAGAACGCGGAGTGGCCGTGCTTGTCGGCCCGCAGCGCCACGCCGTTGACGATGGGCAGCTCCTGGCCCGCCTTGGCCCTTGCGTCGCGGAAGGCGCTCGCGGGGGGTGTCTCGTCCCCGGCGTAGGTGACGATCAGCGGCAGGTCGGACCGGCTCGCGTCGTCGTACCCGTACGCGACGAGTTGCGTCACGTCGAACAGCCGCCGGTCGAGCTTTCCCTGGGCGACAGCCGGCGCCGCGTCGCCCGGTATGACGAAGCTGTGCCCGTCGACTTTCCGGACCGAGAACGACGCGCCCTCGCGCCCCTTGGCCCTCTCGATCCCGGCGACAGAGCCGTCCGCGGCGATCGATACTTTGTCGCCGGTGATCAGCGTCACCGTTTTGGCGCTCTTCGCCCCCGGAACGGACAGGGCCCTCCCTGGGCCTGCCGGAGCGTCAGGGGTCAGGGCGGCGGCCTGGCTCACCCCCGGCATCCCGGTCGCGGTGACTACGGCGGCCATGGCGAGAGCCCCCAGCGGGGCGGCCGCACGTATTCGTCTGCCGGGAGATAAAGACATGTTCATGTCATCTCTTTCGTCGGGGGATGAAGGAACGAAGGGCTGGAGCGCACAGGCCCGCCCCGCGATGACTCCGAGGTTGGAACGTCAGGCCGTCCCACGCCGGCCAGGACAGGCCGGCAGTGGGTCCACCGCCGGAGGCAGACCGCCCGGGCCGCGGGACCGGGTTGCCGAAGACCTCGCGTGCTGAGCGATCATGGTCGTTGAGGCTAGGTCCGCTGTGTGACCGGACCTGGCTCGGACGATAACGGAACCGCATCGGCCGATCCGAGGATGTGCTCGGGGACCGCCACTTGGCCGACGGCAGGCGACCGCGGCCACGTCAGCCAAAGATGCGCCTGCCGCGCCGACGGACGGTCTCACCGACCACACATTCCCGTCCGTCGTGCCCACTGCACACCGTGGCGGTGGTCGGCGTGAGCAGGCCCCCGCGCGCCGTGTGGTCCTGCCGTCACCGCCGCACCCGGTTGGCGACGGCCCGCAACGTGCGGGCGGCCGCGTCGGCCCAGCCACCGCCGTTCTCCAGGCGAAAGCCGTTGGCCGCGGCCGCCACGGCCCGAACCTGATCGGCGACGCTGTCCTCCAGCCTTTCGAGCAGTTCCTCATCCTGGCGGCGCAGCGCGGCGAGCAGGTCGGCGGTTGCCTGGTCATGGACCGCTTTTCCGCGATGCTCTGGCCGGCCCGGCAGGCCGCCAGCGCCCGGGCGGTGAACACGTACTCGTCTTCGGCGTTCCTCAGCAGCCGCCGTTCGCCGTTCGGCCACCGGCCGCGCAGCATCTCAGTCGTGATCACCGATCCGATGGTCAGCGGCAGCATGGCGGTGCGCACGGCGCTGCACGAGACGAACCTCGCCATATCCACGCTCTCCCCGACAAGCCCGCTGCGGGGCCGCAGCTTGCGCACGCGGTGCTCGATACGCCGAAGGCTGTCCTGAACGTCGTTCACCTGGCCCTCGAGCATCTGCCGGTAGGGGCCGGCGCGTGATGGTCACATCCGCCCTGAACCGGTCGACGACCGCCTCATGCGCCTCGCGGGCGTCTTCCAATGCCGATACGAGCGCGTCCGTCATCACTGTCATGGGGTGTTCACTAGGGGTTGCGGGGCAGGCAGCCGGCCAGAGGGCCGCGCAGGCGCAAGAGGCTGCCCGCCGGGGATCCAGCAGGTCCACGCGGAGTCGGCACCTCGGTCAGCCGTCGGAACAGCTCGCGCCGGTCCCTTCGACGGGCCGACCGCCCGGGCCCGTGACGGTCACCGGCAAGGGTTCCGCCCCGGGTTCGGCGACGCGCTGCGCCCCCAGGGCCGTACAGACCAGCTGGTCCACCGGGAGGCCCGTCAACTCACGTGAGGCGGCGGTGAGTTCAATGGACACCCGGTCGTCCTCCGCCACCACCTTCACGAGGTCGGCCGTACGCACCTCCTCCTGCGGCACCGCCACGGGGCCGTCCGTGGCCGTGGCGGCCGGGACGGGCGTCGCCAGGAGCCCCGGCAGCGGCAGCAGCGTGGTCAGGCGCTTGACGCGCTCCGCCTCGGTCGGGCCCTCGAGCAGTACCGCCACCGCCGACTCGACGTCGACCGGCGCGACGGTCCTGCGGGGAACCGCGACCAGGGTGCCGTCCCCCGCCACGAAGTACACCCGGATCGTGGGCACCACCCCACCGGCGGGCCCGCCCGCCTCCACCACGCCGGTCGTGGGGATGCCGCAGGAGGCGAGCGCGCACAGCGCGGGAACGGCCAGCAGTACGGCTCGGCACAGGGCCCTCACTGTCCGCTCCCCAGGGTCGACTCGTCCCGCCGCAGCGGGAGTTCCACGGTGAAGACCGCGCCGCCCTCCGGACGGTTCGCCGCCCGGACGGTGCCGCCGTGCATCCGGACGTTCTCCGCCGTGATGGCGAGGCCCAGGCCGCTGCCCTCGGTCCGGGTGCGGGCGGCGTCCGACTTGTAGAAACGCTCGAAGACGTGGGGCAGCACGCTGTCGGGGATGCCGGGCCCGCTGTCCAGCACCTCGACGACCGCGACCCGCTCCCCGCCCTCGTACAGGCGCAGGTGGACGGGACGGGCACCGTGCCGCAGGGCGTTGCCGACCAGGTTCGCGACGACGACGTCGAGGCGGCGCGGGTCGACCCGTCCGCGCAGCGCGTCGGGCGGAGGCAGGCGGACGTCCACCAGGTCCGTCCAGGCGCGGGCGGCGAGTGTGCGCCGCAGTGACTCGGCGAGGTCGATCTCGTCCAGGTGCAGCACCGCCGCTCCCGCGTCGAAGCGGGAGATCTCCATCAGGTCGTCCACCAGCCGGGCCAGTTTCACGGTCTCCTCGCTGATCAGCCGGACCGCGGTGGCGGTGTCGGGGTCGAGGTGGGCGGCGTCCTCGTCGAGGACGTCGGTGACCGCGGACATGGCGGCCAGCGGGGTGCGCAGTTCGTGCGAGACGTCCGCGGCGAACCGGCGGGCCCGGGCCTCCATGCCGCGCAGTTCGGCTACCGACTCCTCCAGGGCGGCGGCCGTCTCGTTGAACGTGTGCGACAGGTCGGCGAGTTCGTCGGAGCCGTTGACGTCGAGCCGGGTGTCCAGCCGGCCCTCGGCGATGCTGCGGGTGGCGCGGCGCAGTGCGCGCACCGGCCGCAGCACCCCGCGGGCGGCGAGCAGCGCGAGCAGCACGGCGAGGCCGAGGGCGGGCACGGTGGCCCGTTGGACGGCGGTGACCAGGGCGTCGACGTACGCCTGTTCCGTGGTCTGCGGCACGGTCAGGAACACCTGGACGCCGGACGCGGGCCCGGTCGCGGCGGTGCCGGCGGTGAAGACGACCGACATGCCGACGACCAGGGAGGTGTGGTCGCCGCTGTCCACCCGCTGGAAGACGGTGGCCGTGCTGGAGTCCACGGCCGCGCGCAGGGCCGGCGTCAGCTCCTCGAACGGATCGTCGGGAGCGGAGGTGGCGCTCAGCCCGCCGTAGGCGACCAGCACCCGCCAGGTCCCGGCGGGTTCGACGCCGGCCACGTCGGCCGCGAACCGCTGCAGCTCGAACTCGCCCGGTGGGACGGGGAGTTCCGGGGCGAGCCGGTCGATCTGCGTCCGCAGCAGCTTGATCACGGTGTCCTGGCTCTGCTGGAGCACCCCCGTACGCGCCTCCCGGAAGGTCAGGGCACCGGTGGTCGCGGCGGTGAGCACGGCGACCAGCGCGAACGCCACCACCAACCGCATGCGCAGACCGCGCAGTTGAGGAACCCTGACACGAGTTCTCAGCAGCCGCCTCACCGGGACGACGCGAACCGGTAGCCGAAGCCGCGCACGGTCTGGATGTAGCGGGGCTCGCGCGAGGGTTCGCCCATCTTGGCGCGCAGCCGCTTGACGCAGGCGTCCACCAGGCGCGCGTCGCCGTGGTAGCTGTGTTCCCAGACCGCCTCCAGGAGTTGCTGCCGGCTGAACACCTGGCCGGGCGAGGCGGACAGGGTGAGCAGCAGCCGCAGTTCGGACGGGGCGAGCGAGACCGGCGCGCCCTGCCAGGTGACCGAGAGGCCGGCCCGGTCGACGGCCAGGTCCCCGTACGTGTCGATCTTCGGTATCCCACCGTCGGCGGGCGCCCCGGCCGCCCGGCGCAGCACGGCACGGATACGCGCCGCCAACACCCGCGCCTGCACGGGCTTGACCACGTAGTCGTCGGCACCTGCTTCCAGGCCTACGACGATGTCCTCGTCGTCGCCGCGCGCGGTCGCCATGATGATCGGCAGCGTCTGGTCCAGGGCCCGCATCCCCCGGCACACGTCCAGGCCGGGCATGCCGGGCAGCATCAGGTCCAGCACCACGACGTCCGGCCGGAAGGACCGCAGCCGCTCCAGCCCCTCCTCGCCCGTCTCGGCGGCGGCGACCTCGTGGCTTTGGCGGCGCAGGGCGAGCGCGACGCCCTCCCGTACGGCGGGGTCGTCTTCGATCAGCAGAACGCGTGGCATGCGCTCAGTATCCGCAGAACCTCCACACGCCCGGGACTCTGTTACCGGATGATCACATGAGGCCCCAACAGGAGCCCGTTATCATTTCGTTACCGTCCGGGCCAGATCCCATCACATCGCGGTCACAGCCTGAACCACCATGACCGCGCACCGAGCAACTCCGCCCCGCACCCGCCGCCGCAGGAGCGGCCGCGCGCACGCCGCCGCGCGCGGGCGCAAGGCACCGCTGTGGGGAGGACTGGCCGCGCTGACCCTGCTCGGGGCCACCGGTTTCGCGGCCGTGGGATGGACGTCCGCGGACCGGGGAGGGGCGGGAATCGGGGCCGGAGCCGGGGGCGACTCCGCCGCGCGGGACGAGCCCACCGGGCGCGCGGCGTCCAGCCCCGCCCCGCGCAGTCCTTCCGCGAGCCCGTCCGTCAGCCCGTCGAGTCCCTCCGCCCGCCCTTCCGAGCCGGTCATCCCGGCCACCGGACCGGGCACCTTCACGACCGCTTCCGGCGGGAGTGCCAAGGTGGGGAAAGGGACGGTCCTGCGCTACCGGGTCGAGGTCGAGGACGGCCTGAAGCTGTCCGCCGCGGCGGTCGCCGAACAGGTGGAGGACATCCTGGCCGACCGGCGCGGCTGGACGGCGGACGGCCGCTCGGCGTTCCAGCGGGTGTCGGGCGGCAGCACCGACTTCGTCGTACGCGTCGCGACACCCGGGACCGTGGACAAGATCTGCGGTCAGTACGGGCTGGACACCGGCGGCGAGGTCAACTGCAGCGTGGACAAGAACGTGATGGTCAACCTCAAGCGGTGGGAACTGGCAACGCCCGTCTACGCCAAGGACGTGACGTCCTACCGGGCCCTGATCATCAACCACGAGGTCGGCCATTTCCTCGGGCACGGTCATGTCACCTGCCCCGGCCCGGGCAAACCTGCTCCCGCGATGATGCAGCAGATCAAGGGCATGCACGGCTGCGTGCCCAACGTCTGGCCGTACGACGACGAGGGACGGTACGTCACCGGCCCCGCCGTTCCCTGAGCGGAGGGCTCAGCGCTGGGACCGGGCCAGCACCAGGTTCCCGTCCTCCTCCAGTCGTTCGCGGAGTTCGCCGAGCCCGATCGCGCCGCTGTAGTACTCCTGGAAGGCGGGCGTGGCGACCTTGTCCTTCCACTCCGGGTAGCCGCGCACGGACTGCGCGGGCGCCGGGCGCAAATTTGCGGCAAGAGCCGTGCCGGTGGCCCAGCCGCTCTTCGCGGTGTGCAGGGCGGGGTCCTCAGGGCCTGGGTGCCGGTCAGCAGGGGCGTGTTTTGCGTTAAAGGGGTCTGAATAGCACAGTTACCGCGCGGACACAGCTTCTGGGGCTCCTGCGTCGTGATTCGGTGTCGGGGTGGTGTTCTTCGGGCCACGGGCGAGGATGTAGAGGAACAGGCCGGCCATGACGGCGACGCCTGCCCACATGGCCTGCTGCCAGCCGTCGACGAAGGACTGCTGCGCGGTGTGGATCAGGTCCTGCGCGTGGCTGCCAGTGCTCGGGGCTACCTCGATGGCGTTGGCGATGCCTTCGCGTGCGGTGCCCGCAGCTCCCTGAGGGATGCTGTCGAGCTTGTCGTCGATGGCGCTGCGGTATCCGTTGGCCAGGAGCGCGCCGAGCATCGCGACGCCCAGGGCGGTGCCGAATTCGCGGGTGACGTCGTTGAGGGCGGAGGCCACGCCCTGCTTGGCGCGTGGCAGGGAGCTGGTGATGGCCTCGGTGGAGGGCGTCATGGACAGGCCCATTCCGATGCCCATGGCGAACATGCCGGCGAGGATGGACAGGTAGCCGCCGTCGACGGAGACGAACAGGGCCATCAGTGCCAGGCCGAGGGTGGACAGGGCGACGCCCACGGTCATGGTCGAGCGGGCGCCGATCTGGGCGGCCATCTTGGGGGCCAGGCCGGAGGCCATCATCATCATGACGGCCATCGGCATCATCGCCACGGTGGACAGCAGACCCGACCAGCCCAGCACGGCCTGGAAGAACGGGAAGAGCACGACGGCGATGCCGGCCTGGACGCCGAAGACGACGAGCAGGGTGATCGAGCCGCTGGCCAGGCCGCGCTCACGGAAGAGGCGTACGTCCAGCAGGGATGCGTCGCGGCGGTGCAGTTCCCAGGCCACGAAGACGATGGCGGCGACGACGCCGACGGCCAGGCTGATCAGGGTGACGGGGTCGGTCCAGCCGCGCTCGGGGCCTTCCTGCAGGACGAAGATGACGCCGATCACGGCGATGGTGGACACCAGTGCACCGATTGTGTCGAAGGAATGGCTGGAGCGTTCGCGGGAGTTGGGCACCGACTTCAGCGTCATCGCCAGCGCGACGACGACCAGGACCACGGGCAGCACGAACAGCCAGCGCCAGTCCGCGACGTCGACCAGCAGGGCGGAGAGGAACATGCCCAGGATGCCGCCGCCTCCGGCGACGCCGGTCCATACGCCGATCGCTCTGCCTCGTTCCTCCTCGGGGAACGTGGAGGTGATGACGGCCAGCGTGATCGGCATGATCATCGCGGCGCTGATGCCCGCGGCAACGCGGGCACCGATCATCATCGCGGCCGACGGGGCGAGGCCCGCGACGACGCTGGCCGCGCCGAAGATGATCAGTCCGGTGATCAGCATGGGCTTTCGGCCCAGCCGGTCACCGATCGCGCCGAGCGGCAGCAGCAGAGCGGCCAGGGCCAGGGTGTAGATATTGATGATCCACAGGACGGTGGTCTGCGAGGCACTGAACTCGACGGCCATATGAGTCTGGGCGACGTTCAGGCCGGACACCGAGGCGATGACGGCCATCAGCGCGATCGAGACGGTGATCAGGATCGCGCGGAGCTGACGCGCATCCGGCGTACCCCCGCCGCTTACTGGTGCGGCCGCCGCCTGGGGAGGCAGGTTGCTACTCATTGGTTCCTCTCAAGAGGGGCATGCGGAATCAGCGCCGGAGCAGGGCCGGTCGCCAAAGGTGGTGAAGCAGGAGGTCTGTTCACCGCGCGGACTGCAGGTGTGCGGTCGCGCGGTTCAGCTACGGCGGCTGGGGTGTCAGGCGGGGGCGTTCTCGGCCTGTGCTGCGGCGAGGGCCGCGTCGGTGTCTGCGGTGGCCAGGAGGGCGTTGATGTGGGATCCGGCCAGGGCGCCGGCCGCGGCGGACGCGCCGACCTGCGCGGTGAGGTCGGTGGCGTTTCCGGCCACCCACACGCCCGGAACGTCGGTGGTGCCGGCCATGGCGGAGGCGAAGCGGCGGCCCGTGTTGTCGGGCAGGTCTTCCATCGGCAGCTTCAGTCCGTCCAGGCCCTCGGTGCGGGCCTGCATCTGCGTGGCCACCGCGATGACCCGCCGTTCCACGAATGTGCCGTCGACCAGGCGCAGGCCGGCCAGAGCGCCGCCCTCGTCGTTGACGACTTCCTGCACCTCGGTCTCGATGTTGCGGATGTTGCGGGCGGCGAACCGGGCGCGCGCGTCCTCGTCCAGGACGGTGCCGCTGGTGAAGTAGACCAGGTCGTCGGTGAGCTGACGGAACAGCAGTGCGTGGTGGAGGGAGGCGGGGCTGGTTGCGAGGATGCCTATGGGCTTGTCACGGACCTCCCAGCCGTGGCAGTAGGGGCAGTGCACAACGCTGCGGCCCCAGTGCTCGGCCAGGCCCGGAACCTCGGGCAGGACGTCGCGCAGGCCGGTTGCCACCAGGACGCGGCGCGCGGAGAGCGTGCGGCCGTCGGCCAGGGTGACGGTGAACCGCAGATCACCGTCGGCCGTGGGGGCGGCGGGCTCGGTGGCGGCCACTTCGCCGAAGACGATCTGGCCGCCGTACTGGCGTACCTGCTGGCGTCCGCGCTTGAGGATCTCGGGCGGCGGGGTGCCGTCCAGGACGATGAAGCCGTGCATCGCTGCGGCGGGCGCGTTGCGCGGGGTGCCGTTGTCGATCACGACGACCGAGCGGCGCGAGCGGGCGAGCGTGAGCGCGCCGTTCAGGCCCGCGGCGCTGCCGCCGATCACCACCACGTCCACGCTCTCGGCGGGCAGGGTGTCGCTCTCGTAGCGGGAAGTCTGCGCAGACATGTCGCGCCCTTTCGTCGTACGTGGCCCCCCGTGCTGGACCATCTGTATTCGACGTTAAGCCCGCATTGCAGTGAAGGCATAACATGTTGCCTATGACGCAAGGAGATGGGCAGCTGGACAGCCTGGTACGCAAACGGATCCGCGCCCTGCGGGTCGCACAGGGCTGGTCCCTGGAGGAACTGGCCACCCGCGCCAACCTCAGTCAGTCCTCGCTCAGCCGCATCGAGAACGGTCAGCGCCGCCTCGCCCTCGACCAGCTCGTCACCCTCGCCCGCGCTCTGGACACCACCCTGGACCAGCTCGTGGAGAACGCCGCCGACGACGTCGTCATCAGCCCGATGATCGACGGCACCCACGGCCTGATGCGCTGGCCCATAAAGGGCGTCCCCGGCATGAGCGTCATGCGTCAGCGGATGACCGAACCGCCGCCCGACAATCCCGCCCGCATGCGCGCCCACCCCGGCCGCGAATGGCTGGTGGTCCTGTCCGGTACGGCAATCCTGATGCTCGGCCACCGCCGGTTCCGCATCGAGACCAATCAGGCCGCCGAGTTCCCCACCATGATGCCGCACGCGATCGGCGCCGAGGGCGGGCCGTGCGAGATCATGGGCATCTTCGACCGCGACGCCCGCCGCGGCCACCAACGCGACACCGACGAGTCCGGCGACTGCGACAGCGCACGGGGCCCCTGTGGGTAGCGCCCGTGCGAGAACGGTGGTGTGCCGCCAGAAGAGAGGGATTTTGCGTGGCAGGCAGCACACAGAGCGACCTCTTTGCGTAGTGCGCAAGCAGTCGCGCAATTCACGCATGAGGTGCCTACGGTCGTGCCATGACCCCAGCTCACGACCACACCCCTCACCATCGCGGCTCGCACGGCCACCACTCAGAGCACGACGACAGCGGCCAGGCGGAGATCCTTGACCTGGACGCCGAGGTGCTCGCCGAGCACATTGCGTCCATCACCGCCTGGCTCCCGCTGAAGTCCGAGCCGCGCCAGATCGTGGACCTGGGCTGCGGCACCGGTGCGGGCACTTTTGCCCTCCTTGAACGCTTCCCCGACGCGCACGTCATCGCCGTCGACGTCTCCGCCGGCCACCTGCAGCTCCTGCGCGAGAAGGCATGCGCCCGCGGCATGCAGGACCGTGTGCGCACCGTGCAGGCCGACCTCGACACCGACCACTGGCCCGACCTCGGCACACCAGGCCTGGTGTGGGCCTCCGCTTCCATGCATCACATGGCCCGCCCCGACCGCGCACTGGCCGACGTCCACGAACTGCTCGCGCCGGGCGGCCTGTTCGCCGTCGTGGAACTGGACGGTTTCCCCCGCTTCCTGCCCGCCCACGCGCCCGAGGGCCAGCCTGGGCTCGAAGAGCGCGCCCATGCCGCAACCGACAGCTATCACGCCGAACACGTACCCCACCGCGGTGCCGACTGGGGGCCGATGCTGACCGCCGCAGGGTTCACCGTCGAGGACGAGCGCACCATCACCGTGAACATCGAAGGCAACCGCAGTCAGGCCATCGGCCGCTACGCCCACGGCAGCCTGCAGCGCATCCGCGGCGCCGCCGCACCTGCACTCAGCCCCGAAGACCTCGTCGCACTCGACGAACTCCTGGATGTCGACAGCCCACACAGCATCCTGCGCCGAAGCGACCTCGCGGTCCGCACCGAGCGCACCGTCTGGGCAGCCCGCCGCGCCTGATCCCGGGCCGCCCCGTTGTCTGTCGGGCAGCGCCGACAGCCAGTTACTTGCTTCATACGCGACCACTGCCGCGCACCCGCGTGCGTGTCGTCGGCTGAGCAACCATGCCCGCGCACGCCTCGCGCGGCGCTACCGCCGCGCACCCACGGCGCGGTGGAGACGAAGGGAGTACCTCCATGACTGCACCTCAGATTCCCGCCGACCACGAAGCCTGGCGCCAGGGCCGGTGGGAAGAGATCGCCGGAACGAACGGGAAGGGCACGGTCATCGCCAAGGCCAAGATCAACGGCCGCGATCCGCACACCCTGCCCGGCCTGCCCGGCCAGTGGACCACCACCGAAACGGGTGCGCTGACAGTGACCGCCAAGGCCGAGGACGGCGTGCGCGCCAACGGCGAGGCCGTCGACGGAACCACGGAAGTGCCCTCCGGCAGCGTTCTGGAATTCCCCGGCAACCTGAACGGCTTCGCGGGCGGCGCCGATGGCTTCTATGGCGTCATTGTCATGGATCAAAGCCGTGTCGAACGCTCCGGCCTCAGCGGCATCGACCGCTTCCCGTATAACCCGGATTGGGTTTTCGAGGGCCACTACCGGGCTGCGCCGGAAGGGCGGCGTATCGAGGTGGAACGGCTGACCGCCCCGCGGAGCACGGAGGCCATCCTCGCTCCCCTCGACCTGGTCGTGACCGTGCACGGCACCGAATACGTCCTCGCCGTTCTTGAGGAGTCTCCCGGGCAGCGCCTGGTGATCTTCACCGACGAGACCAACGGGGACTCCACCCCGCAGATCGGCCGCTGGCTGGTGCTGCCGCTGCTGGAGCCCGGCAGCGCCGTGACCGTGGACTTCAACCAGGCCACGCTCTCACACCACCACCTGAACCCGGACGTCTTTGTCTGCCCCCTCTCGCCACCCGGCAACCACCTGCCCATGCGCATCGAGGTCGGCGAGCGCGCCCTGATCCACTCCGCCACCGGCTAGAACTGACCTGCCCCAACCCCCTTTTGCACCGTTACCGTAGCCCGCACAGGAAGAAGACCAGCATGAGTCAGGCCCTCAAGGACAAGGCCGTCGCCTACCTCCGCGCACTCGAGTCGCGCGACTGGAAGGCCGCCCGTGCGCTCTGCGCCGAAACCGCCACCGTGTGGCACAACGATGGCAAGGGCGAGCAGTCCATCGAGGAGAACGTCGCGGGAATGGAGGGCCAGATCGAGTCCATCGAGTCGATGCGCTATGAGATCCTCCGCCAGCTCTCTCAGCACGGCGAAGTTCTTCAGCAGCACTTGGTGCACGTCGCCACAAAAAACGGGATGCGCGGCGAGGTGCACGCCGCCGTCTTCTTCGGCTTCAACGACGCCGGAGCGATCACCCGCATCGAGGAGTACGCCAACTTCATCCCCGTCGGCCAGGACAGCTGAGAGCCGAGGGCGGGCCCTGCTCACCGCTGGCAGACCCGTGGACGGGCCGCGCTGACGGAGAGGGGCCCGCCGCCCGGTGAGGGAAGTAGCTGGCGAGAGGCACACCTTTCGTTTCTCAGCCGCGGCCAGCACTGCTGCGAGTTCGGGCGAGGAGCTGCAACTCGATACGTCGATGATCCAACGACGTCACCGCGCGCAGTTCGCAGCGTCACACGCATCGCTTAGCGCGTATACATTCAGCCAAAGTAGGGACCTTGCGTGGCGTGGCGCTCTGCGACCCTAAATGATGCCGCGTCACCTCCGTGCCCAGGCATACGCGATGCAGTGAGTTCGGCCGAGGCCGCCACCCCGGCCGCCCGCCCAGCGTTAAGCGCGCACTCGGCGGATCGGAATTGTGAAATCTCCATCGCCACCGACTACTGTGCGAGAAAGGAAAATTCGAGTGTCCACAAAAGCTTCTGCCTCCCAGTCCCTGCGTGCCGGGCTCTCAGCTTTGATGTTGACCGGGCTGTTGTCCGTCGGCGCGATGCCAGCAACAGCAGCCCCTACACGCGTAATACCGAGGGGTGGGCTTACCTCATTGGTCGGTCTCGCTGCCGAGCGGATCCTGCTCGCTGACAAGGTTGCCGCCGCCAAGTTCGGGACGGCCGCGCCAATTGAAGATCCAGTACGGGAACAGCAGGTACTAGACCAGGCCGCAGCACTCGCCGCCGATGCCGGTATCGACCCCGAAAAAACTGTGGACTTCTTTCGAGCGCAGATAGAAATGAGCAAGGTAGTACAGCAGAGACTCCACAACCTTTGGACTGAACACCCGGAACTGGCACCAACTCAGCGGCCCGATCTGGCCACTGAGGTGCGTCCCGCGCTAGACCGGATCACCGTCGAGTTCATCGATCAACTGGCCGGCACGGAGGATCTGCGCAACTCCACTCTGCGCTGCAAGGCCTCGCTGATCCTTGCCAAGGAGAAAGCCAACCGCCAATACGGGCTCGACCGGTTGCATGACCGTGCCTTGTGGGGAGCAATCAAGCCGGTATGCGCGTGATCCCCTTGTGATCGCCTCGCTAAACTTCAAGTGCCTCGCGCCCCCTTAAGACGCCCTCTGGCTGAAGTCCTGGCGGTCTTCCGCAAAGCCCCGGTGCAGGCCGAATCGAATGGCGTCCATCGCTGCTGCGGTCCTCACCCTGGAGCGGCACTCCTCAAAGGGCTCAACGCTTGTTGTCACCGGGCCGAATCGGGGTGAACACCTGATTTCCCGCGGTTGAACCTTCGTGCGTGAGGCGAAGTCGGGGCGCAACAGCGGATCCCCGTATGGGGGCCGGACAAGTCTTCTTGGCTACAGCATGTCAGTCGCCCCGAGAGGAGTCACCCCCCTGATGCCCAGCATCACGTCGGCCGAGATACATACCGTCCCGACGAGCGGCAGATCCGCACCGCCCCAAGGCCACGCCCTGCGGCTCGACATCCAAGGGCTGCGCGCGGTGGCTGTCGGGCTGGTGGTGCTGTCCCACGCCGGCGTGTCCCAGGTCAGCGGCGGTTACATCGGTGTCGACGTCTTCTTCGTGATCTCCGGCTTCCTCATCACGTCGCTGCTGCTGCGCGAACTCACCACCACCGGCCGGGTATCGGTCCGTTCCTTCTACGCCCGCCGGGCACTGCGGCTGCTTCCCGCGTCGTCCCTCGTCATCGCCGTCACGCTGGGCGCTGCCTGGCTGTTCCTGTCGAAAGCGCGGCTCGCCGAGTACGCGGGCGACGCCCTCGCCAGCGCGCTCTACGCGGTCAACTTCCGGCTGGCTGCGGCCGGTACGGACTATCTCGACCAGAACAGCCCGCCGTCGCCGTTCCAGCACTTTTGGTCGCTTGCCGTGGAGGAGCAGTTCTACCTGGTGTGGCCTCTGCTCCTGTTGCTCACCTGGCGGATCGCCCGCGGTCGTCGCCGACTGGTCGCGGTGCCGCTCGGAATGCTGTGCCTCGGGTCGTTCGCGGCGGGCGTTCTCGTGACGAACTCCTCGGCGCCCTGGGCGTACTTCGGCTCCCTCACCCGGGCATGGGAACTGGGCGCTGGTACGCTCCTGGCGCTGGCCACCGGCTGGCTGGAACGTTTACCCGCCGCCCTCGCGGCCCCGCTGACCTGGCTCGGCTTGGCCTGCGTCACGCTGGCAGCGCTCTGGTACGACGACGAGACGCCCTTTCCCGGCTACCACGCCCTCCTGCCGGTCGCCGGCACCGCGCTCGTTCTGGCCGGCGGCTGCGCTCCCACCCTGCACGGCGCGGGATGGCTGCTGCGGCGGCGACCGCTGGTGTGGCTCGGCGGACTCTCGTACGGCTGGTACCTGTGGCACTGGCCGCTGCTGGTCATAGCCCCGGCGGCGCTGGGCCGCGCCGCCGGCACGGCCGACGTGCCGCTGGCGCTCGGGCTGTCCGCGGCGGCGCTGGGCCTGGCGTGGCTGACCCTGCGCCTCGTGGAGAACCCGGTCCGCTTCCACCGGGTCTTCCGCAGGCGTCCCCGCCGAGCCCTGGCGCTCGGGGCCGCGCTGTCCGCGGGCGCCTCGGCGCTGTCCCTGACGGCGACGGCGGTCCCGCCGACGATCGAGGTGGGCGATCCCGCGCCCGCGCTGGCGCGGGCTCTCTCCGAAGCACCGGCCCCGCAGGCCCGTCTCACCGAACTCCTGACGGCGTCCCCCACCGCCCTGCCGAGCAACCTCGCCCCGCCCCTGCCGAAGGTGAAGTCCTCCCGCTCCGCGGTCTACCGGGACGGCTGCCATGTCGACTACGCCACCACCCGTACCCGGTCCTGCTTCTACGGCGACCGGTCAGCCTCCCGCACGATCGTCCTCTTCGGCGACTCCCACGCGGCCCAGTGGTTCCCGGCCCTGCAACGGCTCGCGACCGCAGGCGGCTGGAAGCTGGTCTCTTTGACGAAGGCCTCCTGCAAGGTCGCCGACGTGACCATCGTCAGCGGCCACAAGCCGTACACCGCATGCGACACCTGGCGCTCCAACGCCATTGCAAGGATCAAGACCCTTCGCCCCGCCCTGGTCGTCGTCTCCTCCTCGGACGCCGGCGACCCGGCCCGCCCCACCGCCAACCCTCTTCACCAGTGGACCACCGGCTTCGAGAACACCTTCCGCGACCTTGGCAGCTCCGGCGCCCGGGTCGCCGCCCTACTCGACACGCCATGGCCCAAGGGCGACCCGATCGACTGCGCCGCCAGGAACTCCCTGCAACTGCGCGCCTGCGCACACCACTTGCCGGACGCGATCCGCGACGCGACCCGCGGTGCAGCCATACGCACCGCCGCATCGGCAACCGCCACCACAGTCATCGACCCCACCCCCTGGCTCTGCGCCCCCCGCACCGGCATCTGCCCCGTGGTCGTCGCCAACACCGCCGTCTACCGCGACGACAGCCACATCTCGGAGGCGTACGCCGAGGCGCTCACCCCGGTTCTGGCGCCGTCGCTGGATCGCCTCGTGAGCGCGCGCTGAACACACCGCCGTGCCAGTGGACGTGATGTCGCCCATGTACTTCCGCTCCGGCTCGGTGGCGGTGAAGTCCCGCTGGAACAGGTCTGGAACCGGTGAGGCTGCCGGGTCCGGAACGGTGGTGCGCACGCGTCTGCGCAGGCGGATTCCGGTGATGGAGAACGTCCGCATGATCCGGGCGATCCGCTTTTCGTTGACCCGCCGCTCTTTCTCGCGGAGCTCGGCGGTCACTCGCGGGGAGCCGTAGGCGCCGCCGGACTCACCGTAGACCTCGCGGATCTCCTCGGCCAGGACCCGGTCCTTGTGCTGCCGGGCCGCCCGGGCCCGGCATCGGCGAGCCACTTGTAGTAGCTGGACCGGTTCACGTCCAGGACTTGGCAGAGCCGCTTCACCTCGTAGGTGTCCCGGTGGTCGTCAACGAACCGAAACCGGCTCATCACCAGTTTGTCTCCCCGGCGAAATACTTGGCCGCCTTGCGCAGGATGTCCCGCTCGGTGGCGAGCTTGCGCTCACTCGCCTCGAGTTCGGCCACCCGAGCCGCCAGCTGCCGGACCCGCTCGTCCGGATCAGCGGACGGTACCGCCTCCCGACGTTGGGCGGCCGGCTTTGCAGCCGCGGCGCTGACACCACGGCGTTCGTGGTCCCGCAGCCCCCACTCGCGCAGGCTCGCCCGATTGACGCCCAGGTCAGCGGCGTTCTTGTAGGTCGCCCCGGCTGTGGACTAGTTACAGGGCCAGGGCATCGGCCTTGAACTCGTCCGAGTAGTCCTTCATTGTCATCGGCGGTCTTCTCGCTTCCTCCTGATCAAGCAGGTCCAGTACCAGCGTGTCCACCACTCAGGGGGAGGCCTGCCCGGATCAGGCTGCCGCCAGCCTCACCAGGCCGCTGCGACGGCCCGGCGGAGAAGGCCTTCACCACCACTCGATTGCATGGCGCCTCGTGGCGCACTCGGGTGACAGCGAACCTGGACCGTTTGCCAACCAAGTCGGACCGCGAATCCGCCCGGCGGTGCGGCTTCGACGGCACCGAACAGTCCACGTCTCAAGTCCGAGGGGTTCAGGGCTGACCGGTTCGGACGGCTGACCGACCCGTCATTCGTGAGGTGGGCTTCGCCGTGCAGAGTTCGTGAGCCGTTCGGCGAGAGACTCGACGAGGCCGCGGAGCTCTTCTGGGCGTTCGATGATGAAGGGCCGATCCAGCGAGGCGAGTACAGCAGGCAGCCAGTCGAGCCGGTCCACACGCAGTTCGACGCGGGACCAGCGCTCGGTCTCCGGATCTGCGCTGCTCGGGGCAGGGAGTTCCTCCACGATCGCGACGCCGGCGGGGAGTCGGGTGTGAATCTGCTCGGCTGTCCCCTGGACCCGCAGGGTTACCTCGTGCTGGTACGGAGCTGTGGCGAGCCCCGTTAGAACGCGGTTCGCCGGGTCGAGTCCGGCGGGGAGTTCGAACGAGCCGGGCAGGGTCTTCACGCCCTTGATGCGATCCAGTCGGAACGTCCGGTCCTCGCCGGTCGTGAGATCCGCAGCCGTTACATACCACCTGCCCGAGTGGGCGACGACCCCGTACGGGTGCAGAGTGCGTTCACTGCTCCGGCCGTCTGCCGCGGTGTAGCGGATCGAGATCGGCCGGTGGTGGCTCACCGCGTCGGTGATCGAGAGCAGGACCGTGGACTCCGGAGCGACCGCTTCGCCGGGCGGAGCCGTGATGGCAGCTGTGAACGCAAGGGAGCCGAGCACGGCGTCGAGCCTGCGGCCCAGCCGCTCGGGTAGCACCCGCCGGATCTTGGCCGCCGCTGTCTCACTCGCCGTGCCCGTTGCCGTGGTCAAGCCGGTTCGCCGCCCCGCGACCAGGCCGAGTAGCACAGCGAGCGCTTCGTCGTCGCTCAGCATGAGCGGAGGCATGCGGTAACCGGGGGCGAGCCGATAGCCGCCGTAGCGGCCGCGCACCGACTCGACTGGCACGTCGAGGTCGTAGAGGTGGCCGACGTAGCGCCGGACGGTGCGCTCGTCGACGTCGAGCCGACCGGCGAGTTCGGCCACGGTGCGGATGCCGCCCGACTGCAAGAGTTCCAGCAGAGTGAGCACGCGGGCGATGGGGCGAGGCATGTACAGAAGTCTCCCGCATATACCGGGCAGGTTCCGCCCGGTATTCGTCGTAGCGTGCGATCAGTAGCTCAGAGCACCGAACGACCTGGAGAAAACCCATGGACTTTGTCTCAGTCCGTATCATCACCGGCGACGTGGGTCGCCTCGTCGACTTCTACGAGCGCGCCACCGGAGTCCCTGCCACCTGGTTCAACCAGGACTTCGCTGAGCTCAGGACCACCTCGGCCATCCTCGCGCTCGGCAGCACCCGCACGGTCCCTCTGTTCGCGCCCGGCTCCGCCCGGCCTGCCGACAATCACAGCGTCATCCTCGAATTCCTCGTCGACGACGTGGACAGCGTGCACAAGAACCTGACCGGCTTCGTAGAGGACTTCGTCAACGAACCCACCACGATGCCCTGGGGCAACCGCGCGCTCCTGTTCCGCGACCCCGACGGCAACCTCGTCAACTTTTTCACCCCCGTCACGCCGGCCGCCATCGATAAGTTCGCTCGCTAGGTGTATTGACCCGCAGGGTTGTTGACGCGGCTGATCGGGGGGTGGTCTCCGAGTGTGGTGTGGCAGCGATGGTAGTTGTAGGTGTGCAGGGAGGTGTCGAGGGCTGCGGTCCGCTCGTCGTTGCTGGTGTAGGGCTGTAGGTAGGCCCACTCGTCGAACAGGGTGCGGTTGAAGCGTTCGACCTTGCCATTCGTCTGGGGTCGGTAGGCGCGGGTCAGCTTTCCTGTGGCGCCGTTCTCGGCGAGGGCCTGTTTCCAGGCCAGGCCTTTGCGGTAGGCCCAGGCGTTGTCGGTGAGGACCCGCTCGATGCCGGGGATGCCGATCTGAGGATCCCCCGCTGTGCGGGAGGGGCAGACAACTTCGCTACTTGGCCGCATGCGCCACCGCAGCGGTGGGGCTCACAGTGACGACGGCCACCTCCGCCTCGGCGGAGGAACTCAACATCCTGGTCAGGAACGACTCAGGACTCCTACTGGGGCGAGGCTGCTTCGACCCGGAGCACGAGGCTACCTCGGCTCTGGGAGCATCACGGTCTACGACACCTACTGCGACGGCGACAACGGCATCATTGCCGGCCTCTACGTCGTCCGGAACGGTGAGTGGGCGCGCAGCGGGCTGGTGAGCGTACGGGGATGCGGTTCGAGCAAGTCCAACGGGCTTATCGACAACAGCCCACGCCCCGCATACGGCGAGTACGTGCGGTTCCGGGTGTGCAAGCTGACGCCCGGCGGCCCCTGGAAAGACTGCAAGGACACGTTCACCTTCAACGACGACATACCCAGAGCGCGCCCGTGAAAGCACCCGACGCCGCGGCTCGCACGTCTTCGCGAAGACCCTGGCACATGAACAGGGCTTCTTGGCGTGCGTTGGGAACCCTTCAGGAGAACCGCAAGGGCAAGCCGTTTCAGCGGAGGGGGCGTCCGTGTGACCTCGGTCAGGCGGGCGCCGCCGTGCCATCGTCCGCCGACCCACGCCCGATCACCTGCGTGGCAGTCTCCCGCACAACTCGCCGCAGCCACTGGTGAGCGGGGTCGCCGTCGACACGGGGATGCCAGGCGATGCCGTAGGGGAAGGGCGGGAGTTCTTCTGGGGGAGCGGCGACGCGGTAGGCCGAGTTGTCGGCGTATGCGAGAACTGCGCGGCGCGGGAGGGTGGCGATGAGTTCAGTGCCCGGCACTGCGGTCGCCGCCGCGGAGAAGTAGGGCACGCGCAGGCCCACGGGACGGCGCAGTCCGTATTCGTCGAGTCGGCGCTCGACCATGGCCTGGCCCTCGGTCAAGAACTTGACGACGACGTGCGGGTACGTGATGAAGTCGTCCATGGTCAACCGGTCCCCGGCCACAGGATGGTCGCAGGACATCAGGCACGCGAACTCCTCCTCGAACAACGTCTCCCAGCGCAGCGCAGGCGGTGCCACGACTCCGGAGAAGACCAGGTCCGCGCGGCCCTGCTCGACGTCGGCGAAGGAGTGGTCACTCACGGGTACGACGGTCAGTGAGATACCCGGAGCCTCGCGGTAGAAGCGCGGGAAGAGGACCGGACCGAACAGCGAGGTGGCGAAGTCGGTGCAGTGAACGCGGAAGTGGCTGTTCGCCGTCGAGGGGTCGAAGGCATCCCCGCGCAGCAGCGCTTCCAGGCGAGGAAGGAGTTCTGCAAGCTCCGACTGAATCTGCAGTCCCCGGGGGGTCGGTTCGTACCCGCCCCGCGTGCGCACCATGAGTTCGTCGCCGAACGTCTCCCTGAGCCGGAGCAGGACGCGACTCATCGCCGACTGGCTCAGGTGGAAACGATCGGCGGCCCGCGTGACGTGCCTCTCCTCGAGTAGCACCGCGAGCGCTTGGAGAAGATTCAAGTCCGCGTTCCGCAGGTGCGACATGGCACAGAGCGTATGCCACATCCATGCAGGCTGCGCATAAAGAGCCCTGTTTCCGGACCTCGTCATGCACCCAACGCATCGCGAGCATGCACTCTTTGCGTTGGACGACTGGCTTCCCACCGCGTCAGGCTCGCTTCTGTCTCGCCCACTCCGGGTACACGAGGAGTAACTCATCCATGTCCCAACACAGCAGGCGCAGCGTACTGAAATCCGGGGGCGTCGCGGCGGCCGCGGTCATGGGTCCCCTCCCGGGGGCCGACCCGGCCACAGCGCAGCCCGCGGTCGCACCAGCGGAACAGCCCCGAACGGTCGGCAACCTCACGCTGGACATCAACGGCGCCCAGCACCGGCTCCCGGCAGTCGAGGCCCGCGTCACCCTGCTCGACGCGCTGCGTGAGCACGCCGGCCTGACCGGGACCAAGAAGGGCTGCGACCGAGGGGAGTGCGGGGCCTGCACGGTGCTCGTCGACGGTCGGCGCGTCAAGTCGTGCCTGACTCTGGCCATGATGGAGGAAGGCCGCTCCATCACCACCATCGAGGGACTTGCCCAGGGGGAGCAACTGCACCCGGTGCAGGAAGCGTTCGTCCGCCGGGACGCCTTCCAGTGCGGCATCTGCACACCCGGACAGATCATGTCCGCGGTGGCGTGCATCGAGGAAGGTCACGCCGACTCCGAGGACGAGATCCGGGAGTGGATGAGCGGCAACCTGTGCCGATGCAGCTGCTACCCGAACATCGTCGACGCTGTGGCCGACGCGGCGAAGGCGGTGCGCCGATGAGGGACTTCGCCTATGCGCGAGCGGACCGGGCGGCTGAGGCCGTACAGCTCGTCGCTCGCAGCGCCGATGCCACGTTCGTCGCCGGCGGCACGGACCTGCTGAACCTGATGAAGGACGGCGCCGAGGATCACGACCTGGTGGTCGACATCAACCGCCTGCCGCTCCACGGCATCGAGGAGTCAGGGGGCAGGTTGCGCATCGGCGCACTGGCCAGAATGGCGGACGTGGCCCTGCACCCGGTGGTCCGCAAGCGACTGCCCGTGCTCTCCCAGGCGCTGCTCGCCGGAGCCTCCCCGCAGGTCCGCAACCGGGCCTCGATCGGCGGCAACCTGCTCCAGCGCACCCGCTGCTGGTACTTCCGCGGAGAGGACTTCGCCTGCAACAAGCGCGAGCCGGGATCCGGCTGCGCCGCGCTGGAGGGCCGCAACCGCTGGCACGCGATCCTCGGCGGCAGCGACCACTGCATCGCCGTTCACCCTTCCGATCTCGCGGTCGCCTTGCGTGTCCTGGACGCCACGATTCACACGCTCGGCCCGGACGGCGCGCGGACCGTCGCCCTGGCCGACTTCTACCGGGCGCCCGAGGACACTCCGCACATCGAGAACACCCTGCGGCACGGTGAGCTGATCACCGCGGTCGAGGTGCCGTTGCCGGCCCCGGGAAGCCGCCAGCGCTACGTGAAGGTGCGCGACCGCGCCAGCTTCGAGTTCGCGGTCGTGTCCGTCGCCGCCGTGCTGCGGATGAACGGCCTCGTCGTCGACGAGGCCCGCCTCGCGTTCGGCGGTGTCGCTAGCCGCCCCTGGCGCTCCGCCGAGGCTGAAGCCGCCCTGCGGGGCCGGGCGCTGACCGAGCAGAGCATCGCGGCGGCCGGACGCGTTCTGGTCCGGGGCGCCCAGCCGCGACAGGACAACGCGTTCAAGGTCGAGCTGGTGCAGCGCGCGCTCCAGGACGTGCTCGGCCGTTTCACCGGAGGTTCCCGATGAGCACCGACGTCGTCGGCCGCCCGCTGTCCCGTGTCGAGTCCCGGCTCAAAGTGACAGGCGGAGCCGAGTACACCGCCGATGTGAAGCTACCCCGTCTGGCCCACGCGTTCATGGCGATGAGCACCATCGCCCGCGGCCGGATCACCCGGATCGACACCCGGGCCGCCGAAGCGGTGCGCGGCGTGATCGCCGTCTACACCCACGAGACCATGCCGCGTCTGACGCAGCCCACTTACCGTACGTTCTTCAAGTCGTTCATCCCCATCCAGACTCCGGAGATCCACCACGCGGGCCAGCCCGTCGCCTTCGTGGTCGCGCAGACCCTGGAACAGGCACAGCGGGCGGCGGAACTGATCGAGGTCGACTACGAGGAATCGGGCGCACCCGAGGGCGAGTTGGCCAAGGGCGAGGTGTTCCTGCCGCCCACCGGGCCGGACGGTCTCAACACCTTCCAGCGCGGCGACGCGGCGGCCGGCATGGCCCAGGCGGACGTCCGGGTCAAGGCCGAGTACACGATCCCCATGCACCACCACAACCCGATCGAGCCCCATGCCACCACGGCCGCATGGGAAGGCCCGAAGGTGACGGTGTACGAGACCACACAGGGATTGGACGGCACCCGGCAGACCGTCAGCCAGGCCCTGGAGGTCCCGCTCGCCGACGTCCGGATCATCTCCCGTTACCTCGGAGGCGGCTTCGGTACCAAGGGTCCCGTCTGGCCGCACACCGTACTGACCTGCGCCGCCGCCCGTGCGCTCGGCCGCCCGGTCAAGCTCGTCCTGTCCCGCGCGCACATGTTCACCTCCAACGGCCACCGCGCCCAGACACACCAGACGATCGAGCTCGGTGCCCGTGACGACGGTCGTGTCACCGCGCTGAACCACGTCATCACCCAGCAGATCACGCGCAACGACGTCGCACTGTTCAACAGCAGCGAACCGATCCGCATGCTGTACGACATCCCCAACCTGTCCAACGAGCAGCGCGCCGTACGCCTGGATCTGCCCACCCAGAGCTTCATGCGCTCTCCGGAAACGTGCACCAGCCACGCCCAGGAGGCGGCCCTCGACGAACTCGCCTACGCCCTGGGCATGGACCCGGTCGAACTGCGCAAGCGCAACTGGAGCGCGCGGAACATGGAGAACGGCGAGGAGTGGGGCAGCAATCACCTCCGTGAGTGCTACGACCGCGCGGCGACGATGTTCGGCTGGTCCCGGCGCGACCCGCGCCCCCGCTCGATGCGCGACGGCGCCGAACTCGTCGGCTGGGGCATGGCCACCTCCGCGCACACCGCGGGCGGCAGGCCCGGCGCGGGTGCCCATATGACTCTCGGCACCGACGGCAAGGTACTCATCCAGGTCGGCACCCAGGACAACGGCACAGGTACGTACACGATCATGACGCAGATCGCCGGCGAAGTGCTCGGCGTGCCGGTCTCCGACGTGACCTTCGAACTCGGCGACAGCGCCTTCCCCTTCAGCTTCGCCTCCGGCGCCTCCACCACCGCACCCGGCGTCGGCAGCGCGGTCAACCGGGTGTGCACCGCCGCCCGCAAGGCCGTCATCGACATGGCCGTGGCCCAGCCCGGCTCCCCGCTGCGCGGCGTCCCCGCCGAGCGCGTGGACACCGCCGACGGCAATCTCTTCGACACCGCCAACCCCCGCCGCCGGGTGAGCTATCGCTCGGTGGTCGGGCACGGCGGCAAGCCCTTGACCTTCCAGGTCGCACCCGTCAACACCCCACTCGGCTACTCGACCGGCGCCGTCTTCGTCGAAGTCCGCGTCGACCCGCTGCTCGGCCGGGTCCGGGTGACCCGCGTGGCCGGCTGCTACGACCCGGGCACCGTCCTCAACCGCAAGACCGCTCGCAGCCAGGTCCTCGGCGGTGTGATCTGGGGCATCGGTTTCACGCTCTTCGAGCACACCCTCGTCGACCCCGCGACGGCGAGGATCGTCAACCCGAACCTCTCCGGCTACCTGATGCCGGTCAACGCCGACGTCCCCGACATCCAGGTGCAGTTCATCGACGAACCCGACCCGGCCAGCGACGCCCTGGGCGCCCGCGGCTTCGGCGAGACCCCCATGACCGGGGTCACCGCCGCCATCGCCAACGCCGTCTTCCACGCCACCGGCAAGCGCGTGCGCGACCTGCCCCTCACCCAGGACAAGCTGCTGTGACCGGCCACGACGGCGTCTGGGACGCACTGTACGAGGCGTGGTCGTCCGGCGAGCGCTCCGGTCTGGCGACGGTGGTGCGCACCTTCGGCTCCGCTCCGCGCCCGGCAGGCTCGGCCATGGCCCTCACCCCCCAGAGGCGCGTCGTGGGCTCCGTGTCCGGCGGCTGCGTCGAGAGCGACGTCCTCGAACGGGCCCGTGAGGCCATCGAGAACGGAACCCCCCAGCAGGTGTCCTACGGAATCAGTGATGACGACGCTTTCGCCGTCGGCCTCACCTGTGGCGGCACTCTGGAGATCTTCGTCGAGCCCGTCGACATCCGCACCTTCCCCGAACTGGCCAAGGTGATGGTATCCGTGCGGGCCGGCACCCCCATAGCCGTCGCCACCGTGCTCGACCATCCGCGTCCGGAGGCCGTCGGCACACATGTGGCCCTGCGCGCCTACGACCACTACGGCAGCCTGCGCCCGCCGCACACCCCACCGGACCTGATGGACGACGCACGGGCACTGCTGCGCAACGGTGACAGCGCGCTGCTGAGCTACGACACGGAGGGCATCCGCATCTTCGTACGCTCGCTGACGCCGCCACCGCGGATGCTGCTGTTCGGCGCCGGAGACTTCGCCACAGCCCTCACCTCGATCGGACGGACGCTGGGCTACCAGGTCACCGTGTGCGATGCCCGCCAGGTGTTCACCACAGCCGATCGCTTCCCGGACGCCGACGAAGTCGTCGTGGCCCGCCCCGACGCGTACCTGGCCAAAGAGGCGGCGGCCGGGAGGGTGGACGCGCGGTCAGTGATCGTGTCCTTCAGCCATGACCCGAAGTTCGACATCCCCCTGCTGGAGACCGCACTGGGACTGGATGTCGAGTATGTGGGCGCGCTGGGTTCGCGCCGCACTCATCAACGCCGCACCGCGGCCCTGCGCGAGGCCGGCGTCACCGCGCCCGCTCTGGCGCGGCTGTCCTCCCCGGTAGGGCTCGACCTCGGCGGGCGCTCCGCCGCGGAGACCGCCGTATCCATCGCTGCCGAGATCATCGCCACCCGGCACGGTGGCCGCGGAGTGCGCCTGTCCGACCGCGACGGACCGGTCCACACCATGCGGGCAGCCGGGTGATCGGCGGTCCAGCGGGTCTTTGCCAAGTCTCAGCCGTGGGCTGTGCCGGTGCGGGTGGCCTTTCGGCGTGATGGCGTGCGGCGGAAGAACAGGGACACCGTTGCGAGACCGGCTGCCGGATTCGCCCAGTGGCGAGAAGGCGGTTGTGGGTTGCGGTCCGGCGGTGAGCGAAGCTACGCCTGCATGGCGCGTCGTGCCATGCAGCCCATCGTGCGGACGACCAGGCGCCGTGGCAGGAACTTGCTGGCGAGGGCGAGGGCGAGGGCGAGGGCGAGGGCGAGGGCGAGGGGGCGGGCGTTGGTGATGACTGATGGCGGTGCGGAGCGGCGGTCGAGGGTGTCGAGGGCTGTCCTCACGACGTGGTCGACGGTGGCCCGTTTCGACCCGTAGTCGGCCGACTGGCTGCCGGCGACGTCGTAGAACTCGGTCTGCACCGCGCCGGGGCACGCGGCTAGGGACTGTCTGCGGTTGTGATCAATGGGGTTTCAGGAGGCTGCGGATCCAAATGGTCGCTGCGCGGAGATGGAGTCCGGCGAGGTAGCTCTCAGGCGACCAGACCGCAGCGCACATTCTCGCGGTGGCCGGGTGCGCTGGCGTGAGCGCTCCTCGGCTCGTCGAACGCTTCGCGCATTGCCTTCGGAAGCCGACACCGGCTGAGATCCCTTGGGGTCGTCTCGCAGCCGCCCTCCGCCTTCCTGACGTGCCGAGCGAGCCGATGGCGGCTGCGCGCTGCCCATAGCGCGGCTCCGAACTGCGGCCTGTCCGCGAAACACCCTGCTTCACCACAGCCGATGGGTGGGCGGAGAACCGGTTCTCCGCCCACCCGCTCCCGATCACCTTCCTCACCTCGCAGAAAACCCTCCATGCCTGCACGACCGCTTCTTGCCTCTCCGGCTGCATCCGCTCCTGCGAGCGCCACCCGGGCCGCATTCCTCAACGTCAAGGGCGCCGCCGCGTACCTCGGCCTCTCACCGCACACCCTCTACGTCTGGCGACACCGACGGCAGGGGCCGCCGAGCTTCCGCATGGGCCCCCGCGGCCGCGTCATGTACCGGCGCGGAGCCCTCGATGCCTGGATCCGTGAACAGGAGCAGGCCGACTCCCGCTCCAACCCGGACCTGAACCCGCTGAGTACCGCTCCGCAGCATCGGCTGAGCCACCTCAGCCCCTGACGTGCGACGTCCTTGAGCGCCGTCTTCATCCATCGAAAAGGAGACTCACCTGGCCGGCTACATAGAAGACCGCTGGATCAAGAAGAAGAAGGACCCGGTCACTGGGAAACGAGAGCGAACCGCCCGCTACGGCAAGGGAAAGCGGTACAAGGTCGCCGGCATACCCGGCGTCCGGGATCGCTCCTTCGATACCCTCGAGGACGCCAAGGCGTGGCTTCGTCGGGCAGCCACCGACGAGGAGCGGGGCGAGTTCGTGGACCCGCGTGATGGATCCATCACGTTGGCCGAATACATCGCGATGCACTGGGCGCCGGGCCGAGGCGGTGTTCCGAAGACTCAGGACAACCAGGAGCGCAGAGTACGCCTTCACATCGTTCCGCATCTCGGCGAACTCCCGCTCAGGAACATCACGGCAGCGGAGCTGCGCACGTACATAGCGAAGTTGGAGGCCACTGTCTCCTCGGTCGACTATCGGCGCGGCATCCTGTCCGAGCTGTCCTCCATTCTGGAGGCGGCCGTCGATGACAAGCGGCTTGCCAGGAACCCCATGCACGCGAAGTCCGTGCGGTGGCCAAAGCGCCACAAGAGCGACGCGAGGCTTGGCCGTTGGAGAGGGCGCTGCGAGTCCGCGACGTGATCAGCCCGCGAAACCGGATAGCCGTCGTAGTCGGTCTGGGGTGCGGACTCCGCCAGGGCGAGGTGTTCGGGCTGAGCCCGGAGGACATCGACTACGTGCGAGGCGTCCTCCACGTCCGCCGCCAAATCCAGGCGATCAGAGGAAGGCTGTACTTCACCCTGCCGAAGGGAGCTAAGACCCGTACTGTCGACATGCCCTCCTCGGTGGCCGAGGAGTTGAAGCGCCATGTCGACGCGTTCCCGCCAGTGGAGGTGGAGCTTCCGTGGGGGAAGCCGGAGGGGCAGGGGAGGAAGTTCTCCCTGCTGCTCACCACACGACTCGGCAACGCTGTCGCGGTGAACACGTGGAACACCTATACGTGGAAGCCCGCGTTGGCCGAGGCCGGCATCATCCCGCCGCGCGCCAAGGGAGCGAAACCGTGGCAGTGGGCGGCGGCCCCGAAGGACGGCTTCCACGTGCTGCGGCACACCTATGCCTCGATCATGCTGGAGGCCGGAGAGTCCGTCGTGACCTTGGCGCGGTGGCTCGGGCACTCCTCGCCCGCGATCACCCTCGGTTACTATGCTCACTTCATGCCGGAGGCCGGAAGCAAGGGGCGCACTGCCATCGACGGACTGCTGGGGAAGCAGGGAGAACCGCATGCGATTCGAAACTCCCCAGATTCTCCCCAGGGCCGTTGACGGGCGATTCCCGCTGCTGCCGCCTCTCCGAAGCTTGTCGTGGATTGCAAGGCTGAAGAGACGGGTGGCCTAGGAAAATGTTGAAAGAGGTCACCGCGACCCGCTACATTACGCCCCTGCGTGAGGGTGGCTCGCTGCCGGGACTCGTCGAGGCCGACGATTTCGGGACGTACGTGATGAAGTTCACCGGCGCCGGGCAGGGCCGCAAGACGCTCGTCGCGGAGGTCGTCTGCGGCGAACTCGCCCGTCGGCTCGGCTTCCGCGTGCCCCGTCTGGTGACCGTCGACCTGGACCCCGTCCTCGGGCTCGGCGAACCCGACCAGCAGGTCCAGGAGCTGCTCAGATCCAGCGGCGGCACCAACCTCGGCATGGACTTCCTCTCCGGCGCGCTCGGCTTCGACCCCCTCGCCTTCCCGGTGAACCCCGAGGAGGCCGGGCGGATCGTCTGGTTCGACGCGCTGGTCAACAACGTCGACCGCTCCTGGCGCAACCCCAACCTGCTGATGTGGCGCGGCGAGCTGTGGCTCATCGACCACGGCGCCACCATGATCTGGCACCACAACTGGCCCGGCGCCGCGGCCTCCGCCGCCCGCCCGTACGACGCCTCCGACCACGCCCTGCGGTCCTTCGCGCCGGACGTCACCGCGGCCGCCGCCGCGCTCGCGCCGCTGGTCACCGAGGAACTGCTGGCCGAGGTCACCGCCGAGATCCCCGACGCCTGGCTGACCGGCGAGCCCGGCTTCGACACGCCGGACGACCTGCGCCGGGCCTACGCGCAGGCGCTGCTCGCGCGCGCCGCCGTCATCCACGACCGCATCGAGGGGGTCAAGTGAGCGAGCTGAGCGAGCGCCACATCACCAGGGCCGGTCAGGGCGGCGGCCGGGACGTCTTCGAGTACGCCGTGCTGCGCGTCGTACCCCGCATCGAGCGCGGTGAGTGCATCAACGCGGGGGTGCTCGTGTACTGCCGTGCCAAGGCGTACGTCGGCGCCCGCACCCACCTCGACGAAGCGCGGCTGCTGGCCCTCGACCCGGACGCGGACGTGGCCGGTGTGCGTGCCGCGCTGCGCGCGGTGGAGGCTGTGTGCGGGGGCGGACAGGCGGCCGGGCAGGCGGCGGGCGACGACGCCGGGCGGCGTTTCCGCTGGCTGATCGCGCCCCGCTCCACGGTCGTCCAGCCCGGGCCCGTGCACACGGGGCTCACCACCGACCCGGTGGCCGAGACCGAACGGCTGCTCGACCTGCTGGTGAGGTGATGGCGGACCGGGTGATGAGGTGATGGATCACCTGCACCCCGATGGGCCGTTGACACCGCGTGCCAGTGCTTCTAGCGTCACGTCTGCTGAAGGTACTAAGCGGTCGCTCATCGGGGAGCGTGCCGCTGAGCCGCATCCCAAGGGCGAGGAGAAGCAGCAATGTCCACCACTGAGCAGCGGGTCGCAGTCGTCACCGGTGCCGCGCGCGGCATCGGCGCCGCCACCGCCGTACGCCTGGCGGCCGAAGGCCGCGCGGTCGCCGTGCTCGACCTCGACGAGGCCGCCTGCAAGGACACCGTGGAGAAGATCACCGCGGCCGGCGGCAAGGCCATCGCGGTCGGCTGCGACGTCTCCGACGAGGGGCAGGTCGAAGCGGCCGTCGCACGGGTCGCCGAGGAGCTCGGCGCGCCGACGATCCTCGTCAACAACGCGGGCGTGCTCCGCGACAACCTGCTGTTCAAGATGAGCGTCGCCGAATGGGACACCGTCATGAACGTGCACCTGCGCGGCGCCTTCCTGATGTCCCGGGCCTGCCAGAAGTACATGGTCGACGCCGGGTTCGGCCGGATCGTCAACCTCTCCTCGTCCTCCGCGCTCGGCAACCGCGGCCAGGCCAACTACTCGGCCGCCAAGGCCGGTCTGCAGGGCTTCACCAAGACCCTCGCCAAGGAGCTCGGCAAGTTCGGCGTCACCGCCAACGCCGTGGCCCCCGGCTTCATCGCCACGGACATGACGGCCGCGACCGCCGAGCGGGTCGGCATGGGCTTCGAGGACTTCAAGGCCGCGGCCGCCTCCATGATCCCGGTGCAGCGCGTCGGTGAGCCGGAGGACATCGCCAACGCCATCGCCTTCTTCACGGGTGACGCGGCCGGCTTCGTCTCCGGCCAGGTGCTGTACGTCGCCGGCGGACCGCTCGACTAGGGAGCACGGACATGACTGAACTGCCTGAGCTCTCCGGCAAGGTCGCCCTCATCACGGGCGGCAGCCGCGGCATCGGCTACGGCATCGCCGAGGCCCTGGTCGCACGCGGTGACCGGGTCTGCATCACCGGCCGGGGCGAGGACGCCCTGAAGGAGGCCGTCGAGCAGCTCGGCGCCGACCGGGTCATCGGCGTCGCCGGCAAGGCGCACGACCTCGACCACCAGGCCGTCGCCGTCGAACGCACCATGGAGGCCTTCGGCCGGGTCGACTACCTGGTCAACAACGCCGGTACCAACCCGGTGTTCGGGCCGATCGCCGACCTCGACCTCGACGTCGCCCGCAAGGTCTTCGAGACCAACGTCGTCTCGGCGCTCGGGTTTGCCCAGAAGACCTGGCACGCCTGGCAGAAGGACAACGGCGGCGCCATCGTCAACATCGCGTCCGTGGCGGGGGTCTCCGCCTCGCCCTTCATCGGCGCGTACGGCATCAGCAAGGCCGCGATGATCAACCTGACCCTGCAGCTGGCGCACGAGTTCGCGCCCAAGGTACGGGTCAACGCGATCGCCCCGGCGGTGGTGAAGACCAGGTTCGCGCAGGCCCTGTACGAGGGCCGGGAGGCGGAGGCCGCCGCGGCCTACCCGCTGGGCCGGCTCGGCGTGCCCTCCGACATCGGCGGCGCGACCGCGTTCCTCACCTCGGCGCAGGCCGACTGGATCACCGGTCAGACGCTCGTCGTCGACGGCGGGATCTTCCTCAACGCCGGGGTGGGCTGACCGGATCGGACCATCGCGCGTCGGGTGTTTTCGGACAGGGGCGCCGACTCCGTCGACGGATGATCGCATGACGCGATGTCGTTGACGGAAACGGTGCCCCTGTCGACATCGGCGTCGTACCGGCCGATGACAACGTCGTCATGCGGAAGGTGATCAACGACCTAGCGCAAGCACGGTTCAGGCCGTCAGCGCCTGCGATAGGGTCTGCCGACCCTTGGTATGGCAGATCGAGGAGCGTGCGCGTGTTCAACCGGAACCGAGGCCTGCGGCAAGTGGCGGCGATCGCTTCCATATCCCTCTTGGCCGGGTGCAGCCTGTTTTCGGACGGCGACCCCGCCGAGGGGGGACCCATCGTCGTGGGGACCACCAGCGCCCCCAGCACACTGGATCCGGCCGCTTCCTGGGACGGCTCCTGGGAGCTGTTCCGCAACATCTACCAGACGCTGCTGAGCTACCCCAACGGCGCCACCACGCCCCAGCCCGACGCCGCCGAGAGCTGCGAGTTCACCGACTCCTCCAACCGCGTGTACCGCTGCGAGCTGCGCGAGGGGCTGACCTTCTCCGACGGCGACTCGCTCGACGCCCAGGCCGTCAAGCACTCCATCGACCGGATCCTGGCCATCAACGCGCCGAGCGGCCCCGCCGGGCTGCTGGGCAGCCTGGAACGGGTGCAGGCACTCGGCGACCGCGAGGTCGTCTTCCACCTCAAGACGTCCGACGCCACCTTCCCGTTCGTGCTCGCCACCCCCGCCACGTCCGTCGTCGACCCCGACGACTACCCGGCCGACGCCCTCCGCGAGGACGGCGGCGTCACCGGCTCCGGGCCGTACGTCCTGGACTCCTACGACGAGGGCGCGCGGGCCGAACTCGTCCGCAACGGCCGCTACAAGGGCTTCGCCGAGCGAAGAAACGACGCTGTCACCATCCGTTACTTCCAGGACTCCGGCGCCATGGTCCAGGCCCTGCGTGACCAGGACATCGACCTGACCTACCGCGGCCTCGCCGCCGACGACATCGTCGCGCTCCAGAGCAGGGACGCCGACGACACCCTGCATCTCGTCGAGGGCGCGGGCGCCGACATCAGCTACCTGGTGTTCAACCCCAAGGACGAGTGGGCCGGGAAGACACCCGTGCGCCGGGCCGTCGCCCAGGTCGTCGACCGGGCGAGGATCGCGCACGAGATCTACAAGGACACCGTCGACCCGCTGTACTCGATGGTCCCCAAGGGCCTGACCGGCCACACCACCGGCTTCTTCGACAACTTCGGCGACCCCGACCCGGACAAGGCCCGCACGATCCTCACCGAGGCCGGCATCACCGAGCCGGTCCCGCTCACCCTCTGGTACACCACCGACCGCTACGGCTCCGAGACCGCCGTGCTGTTCAAGGAACTCAAGCGGCAACTGGAGGCCTCCGGCCTGTTCGAGATCACCCTGAAGAGCCGGCCCTGGAAGACGTACGTCGAGGGCTACCAGAAGGGCGAGTACCCGGTGTTCGGGCGCGGCTGGTTCCCCGACTTCCCCGACGCCGACAACTACATCGCGCCCTTCGTCGGCGAACAGAACGCCCTCGGTACGCCCTACCCCGCGCCCAAGATCACCGAGGAGCTGCTGCCCCGCTCCCGGCGTGAGAGCGACCGCGCCCAGGTGGAGGCCGACTTCGAGGAGGCCCAGCAGATCCTGGTCCGGGACGTACGGCTGCTGCCGCTGTGGCAGGGCAAGCAGTACGTCGCCGCCAGCGAGGAGATCTCCGGCGCCGAGCGCGCCCTGGACCCGTCGACGATCATGATGGTGTGGGAGCTGTACCGGAAGACCAGCTGGTGAGGCCGCCCGTGGCGTCCGTTGTCAGTGGTCGCCGGTAGGTTCTGTGGTCTGGAACCGACCACACCGTAAGGAAGTTGACGTGACGGACATCGCCATGCTGCCCGAGTCCTGGCGCGGGGTCCTGGGCGACGAACTGCACAAGCCCTACTTCAAGGAGCTGACGGAGTTCGTGGAGGAGGAGCGGGCGAAGGGTCCCGTCTACCCACCGCGCGAGGAGGTCTTCGCGGCGCTCGACGCCACGCCGTACGAGCAGGTGAAGGTCCTGATCCTCGGCCAGGACCCGTACCACGGCGAGGGCCAGGGCCACGGCCTGTGCTTCTCGGTCCGCCCCGGGGTGAAGACCCCGCCCTCGCTGCGCAACATCTACAAGGAGATGCAGGAGGAGCTCGGCCTGCCGATCCCGGACAACGGCTGTCTGATGCCGTGGGCCCGGCAGGGCGTGCTGCTGCTCAACGCGGTGCTGACGGTCCGGGGCGGCGAGGCCAACTCGCACAAGGGCAAGGGCTGGGAGAAGTTCACCGACGCGGTGATCCGCGCGGTGGCCGAGCGGCCCGACCCGGCGGTGTTCGTGCTGTGGGGGAACTACGCGCAGAAGAAGCTGCCGCTGATCGACGAGACCCGGCACGTGGTGGTGAAGGGCGCGCACCCCTCGCCGCTGTCGGCGAAGAAGTTCTTCGGCTCCCGGCCGTTCACGCAGATCAACGAAGCGATCGCGCGGCAGGGGCACGAGCCGGTGGACTGGCGCATCCCGAACCTGGCCGACCTGGCCTGACCGGCGCTGCTCGGGGCCGGCCCGCGTCGCGGGTCGGCCCCGCCTCGCCGGGATTGCCGGTGGCGGCCGTTAGCGTCGGGACGGACGGGACGTCGGCGAGAGTGCGGAGGGTGCGGTGGCGGAGCGACAGGAGCAGGCGGCACCGGATGCCGTGATGACGCGGATCGGGCAGGTCGTCATGCTGCATCACGCGGGGGACCGAGAGGAGGCCCGACACCGCTTCCTCCAGCTGTGGGCGGAGATCGGCGAGGACGGCGACCCCCTGCACCGCTGCACGCTGGCCCACTACATGGCCGACACCCAGGACGACCCTTCCGACGAACTGGCCTGGGACCTGCGGGCGTTGGGCGCGGCGGAAGAGCTGACCGACGACCGGCTCGCGGCCCACGAGGGCGCCCTGGCGGTACGCGCCCTGTATCCCTCCCTGCATCTGAACCTCGCCGCCGACTACGTCAAACTCGGCCACTCGGACGCCGCCCGCACCCATCTGCGCCGGGCACGTGGGGCGTCGGACGCCCTGGGCGACGACACGTACGGGGAGGGCGTGCGGGCGGCCATCGGGCGCCTGGAGCTACGGCTGGGGGAGGGCGGTTCACCGGGCGGGGTGTGGGGTCCGCCTCGGCAGCGGCCGTGAGCGCCGCGCCGCTCACGGTGGCGCCCTCACCGCCCGTACGTCTGCTCGCAGATCACCGCCTCCGGGCTGTCCGGGCGCCAGCCGCCGTACTTCCTGCCCAGGGCGCACACGTCGGTGTTCGCGCCGAGCGTGGGGGAGATGTCCGGGATCTCGGCGGGCGGTTGCTGGTGCGGGCGGCGGGACTCGGGGCGGGGCGGGTCGGAGTGCGGGCGGGACTCCGGGCGCGGGGCTGGGGGCTGCTGGGTCGGTGACGGGGCCTTCGTGGTGGGGCGGCGTGGCTCCGGCGTGGCCGGGCCGGGCCGGGACGGGCCGATCATCTCCAGGGCCTCGCGGGCCGGCGCCTGCACGATCTGCGGTTCGGCGCGGCCGTCCGGGCGCGGTCCCGACGGCTGGGCCGACGCCGGCGGCACGGCGGCGGGGCCCCGCTGGACGGTCACACAGCCGGAGACAGCGGAGAGGGCCACGGTGACGAGCAGCGTCGCGGTGGTCGTCGTTCGATGCACCCGCGCAACTCTGCTGGCTCCGGCCCAGCAGAACCCGACGGACCAGCACAGGTTGCTCCGGACGGGTGAACTACGCCCCCGCAGGGAGGGCGCACACCCACCCGGGCTGACGCCCGGAACCCTGCCCGGCGGGTCGGGCGCGGCGGCGGGGTCTGCGGTCTGTCTGGCGGGTCGGAGCAGAGGCGGGTCTGGGGTCTGTTGGGCGGCCCTGGGTGGGGTGGGGTCTTGGGTGCGGTGGGGGCGCGCTGTGTGTGGTCGTCCGGTGTGGGTCTGGCGCGGTGGCGGGGTTTGGGGTCGGTGCGGGGTCCGGCGTGGTGGCGGGGTCTGCGGTCTGTCTGGCGGCCCCCGGGTGGGGCGGGGGCTACGGATGCGGTGTGGGAGCGGGTCTGGGGTGCGTCTGGGGCCAGATGTGGTCGCGGGGTTTGGGGTCTGTGCGGGGTCCGGCGTGGTGGCGCGGTCTGGGATCTGTCCGGTGGGTCCGGCGTCGGCGCGCGTCTGCCGTCTGTCTGGGGGCCCGCGCGGACGCGCGGTCTGAGCCTCTGTTCGGCGGATCACGCAGCCGACGCGGGTCTTCGCACCCCGGACCCCTCTCGCCGGGCGCTGATCAGGCGCCGTTCCCCGCGACCTGATCCGTCGGCCAGCCACCCATCACCCGTACGAACAACGCGCGGATCAATAACACCTAGTCGCCCGTCGCGCCGTCGACGCGCTCGCGGATCAGGTCCGCGTGGCCGTTGTGGCGGGCGTACTCCTCGATCATGTGGGTGTAGATCCAGCGCAGGCTGAACGGCTCGTCGCTGTGGCGGCCGCGGCCCTTGGACAGGTCGTCCAGTCCGAAGCCTGACGCGTTGCGCCGGGCGACCGCGATCTCGGCCTGCCAGGTGGCGTACGCCTCCGCCCAGGTGTCCGCCTCGGTGAGGTGGAACTCGCCGTCGGGGTCCTCCTCGGTGTAGTAGATGGGCCCCGGGTCGTCGCCGACCAGCACCCTGCGGAACCAGCCCCGCTCAACCTCCGCCATGTGCCGTACCAGCCCCATCAGGGACAGCTCGGACGGCTCCACGGCCGCCATCCGCAACTGCGCGTCGCTCAGTCCCTCGCACTTCCACGCCAAGGTCTGCCGGTGATACTCCAACCAGCCCTCCAGCATGGTCCGTTCGTCGGCGTTCTGGGCGGGCTCGCGGCGCTGCGTTGTCATGAGCGCATCCTCGCTCACCACCACGGAAGCCACCAGCAGTTTTACGACCGCCCCGGTGCCCCGCCGAACATCCCGCCGAGCAGCTCCCGCAGCCCCGCCCGCACCTCGTCCAGGCTCGGCACCTCCGCGTTGAAGGACCCGGCCACGCAGCTGAACATCAGCCCGTCCGCCCACGCGACCAGCATCAGCACATGCCGGTCCGGGTCGGTCGACCCCATCGCCGTCACCAGGCCGGTGAGCTGCTCGCGGAAGCGGGCGCCCGTGGCGTCGTAGTACGCGCGCAGTCCGGGGCGTCGGGTGGCCTCCAGGGCGAGTTCGTAGCGGGCGACGACCAGGTCACGGTTGCGGGTGAGGGACCGGTGGACCGCGAGGGCGAGGCCGTCCACCAGTGGGTCGAGTCCGCCGCGCGGGTCCGGCATCTCGTGCAGCGCGAGCACCCGCGCCTCCCGCTCGGCGTGCCGACGCACCGCCAGCTCCAGCAGCGCCTGGCGGGTGCGCGCCACGTTCGAGGTGGAGCCCTGGGGGAGCCCGGCCGCTTCGTCCACCGCCCGATGCGTCAGCCCGCGCATCCCGCGCTCGGCGAGCAGGGCGAGGGCGGTGTCGGCGACGAGATCGGCGCGGGACGCGCCCGTGGTGCGTACGGACATGCTGCTCAACCTACCGCTCTCACTACATGTGTAGTACGGTCGGAACGCGGCCGCCACTACGGGCGTAGTGAAGAGAGGCGCATACGATGAAGAACGCGATGAATGCGAGGGGGAACTCATGGCACCGACATCCACCCCACCCCGAGCCGTCGTCATCGGCGGCGGCGTCGGCGGTCTGACCGCCGCCGTCGCCCTGCACCGGCGCGGCTGGCAGGTCACCGTCCTGGAACGCGCCCGTTCCCTGGCCCCCGTCGGCGCGGCCATCTCCCTCGCCCCCAACTCCCTGCGCGCCCTGGACGTCATCGGCCTCGGCGACGAGATCCGAGCCCTGACCGCCTGGCAGGGCGGTGGGGGAGGCCTGCGCACCCCGAGCGGACGCTGGCTGTCCCGGTCCAGCGCCGCCGCTGTGGCCGAGCGCTTCGGCGGCCCCCTCGTCCTCCTGCACCGCGCCACTCTCGTCGACGCCCTGACCGCACGCCTCCCCGAGGACCGCATCCGCACGTCCGCCCCCGCGACCCTCGTCGACCCCGGCGACGCGGACCGCCCGGCCCGCGTGACCAGCCCCGACGGCGAGTGGGAGGCCGACCTGGTGGTGGCCGCCGACGGCATCCACTCCGCCGCACGCCGGGCCCTTTTCCCGCAGCACCCAGGGCTCGCATACGCCGGATTCACCACCTGGCGGGTCGTCATCCCGGTGCCCGGCGTGGAGTTCGCCTCGCACGAGACGTGGGGGCGGGGCCGTATCTGGGGCACGCATCCGCTCAAGGACGGCCGTGTCTACGCGTACGCCGCCGTCGTCACGCCCGCCGGGCAGCGCGCGCCCGACGACGAGAAGGCCGAGCTGCTACGGCTGTTCGGCGACTGGCACGACCCGATCCCCGCCGTGCTCGCCGCCGCCCGCCCCGAGGATGTGCTGCGCCACGACGTGCACCACGTCGCCGAGCCGCTGCCCGCCCACCACCGCGGCCGGGTGGCCCTCCTCGGCGACGCCGCCCACGCGATGCCGCCGACTCTCGGCCAGGGCGGCAACCAGGCCATCGAGGACGCGATCGTCCTCGCCTTCCACGCACCCGACCTGGCCGCGTACACCGCCGCCCGGCTGCCCCGTACGACGGCCATCGCCCGCCAGGCCGTGAAGGTGGCGCGGCTGAACATGATGAGCAGCCGCGTCGGCACGGCCGTGCGCGACGCCGCGATCGCCGCCCTGTCCAAGGCCGGACCGGCGCTGTTCCTGCGCGGCTTCGACGGCATCGCCGACTGGCGGCCGCCGGGGCAGCCGTATGCTTCCGAGCAGACCCCAGCAGGCAAGCAGTGAGGGAGCCCCCGTGAAGGTCGGCTGCATCGGACTCGGTGACATCGCGCAGAAGGCGTATCTGCCGGTGCTCGGCGTCCAGCCCGGGGTCGAGCTGCACCTGCAGACCCGCACGCCCGCCACGCTGAACCGTGTCGCCGACAGCCTTCACCTGCCCCGCACCCAGCGCCACAGCACCTTGGACGCGCTCCTCGCCCAGGACCTCGACGCCGCCTTCGTGCACGCCCCCACCGCCGTGCACCCCGAGATCGTCACCCGGCTGCTTCAGGCGGACGTCCCGACGTACGTCGACAAGCCACTGGCGTACGAACTCGCCGACTCCCAGCGGCTGGTGGCGCTCGCCGAGGACCGGGGCGTGAGTCTGGCCGTCGGCTTCAACCGACGGTACGCGCCCGCGTACGCGCAGTGCGCCGAGCATCCGCGCGAGCTGATCCTCATGCAGAAGAACCGGGTCGGGCTGCCCGAAGAGCCGCGCACGATGATCCTGGACGACTTCATCCACGTCGTGGACACACTGCGCTTCCTGGTGCCGGGCCAGATCGACGACGTGACCGTGCGCGCCCGCACCGTGGACGGGCTGCTGCACCACGTTGTGCTCCAGCTCGCCGGGGACGGGTTCACCGCGCTGGGGGTGATGAACCGGCTCAGCGGGTCGGCCGAGGAGATCCTGGAGGTCTCCGGGCAGGACACCAAGCGGCAGGTGATCAACCTCGCCGAGGTGATCGACCACAAGGGTCAGCCGACGCTGCGGCGCCGCGGCGACTGGGTGCCGGTGGCCCGCCAGCGGGGCATCGAGCAGGCGGTGCTGGCCTTCCTCGACGCCGTCCGCGCGGGCAAGCCCCTCAGCGCCCGGGACGCGCTGGCGACCCACGAACTGTGCGAGCGGGTGGTACTGGCGGTTCTGGAGCGCTCCGGCGCGGTCGCCTGACCGCCCGTCCGCCCTCGATCAGGACCAGGGCGAGCAGCACCAGCACGGCGACGTACACCGGCCAGGCGCCCAGGCGCACGTACGGTGTGACCCCGTCGGCCAGCGGCACCTCGTACACCTGTGTGGTGCTCGCGTCCGTCCCGAGCGGTGGGCCGGTCCGCTGTCCCTCGGGCCCGTACACGGCGGAGATGCCGGTCAGGGTGGCGTGCACCATGGGGCGGCCGCTCTCCGCGGCGCGCAGCGCGGCCAGCGAGGCGTGCTGCGCGGGCGCCCAGCTCTGCTGGAACGTCGAGGTCGCCGACTGGGCGACCAGTACGTCGGCGCCGTTGCGGGCGAGGCTGCGGCTCATGTCGGGGAACGCCGACTCGAAGCAGACCATCGGGCCGACGCGCAGCCCGCCCCCGACGTCCATCACGACCTGCTCGGTGCCGCGCCTGCGGTCCTCGGCCGCGGCCTCGCCGACGGAGGTCACCCAGCCGAGCAGCGAGCGCAACGGGACGTACTCGCCGAACGGGACCAGCCGCATCTTGTCGTAGCGGTCACCGGTCGGGCCGTCCGGGCCGATCAGCACCGAGCTCTTGTAGATGCCCGGCCGGTCCGAGCGGCGGGCATCCACGTTGACCAGGACCGGGGCCCCGGTCTCCCGGGACAGCGCCGCGATGCGCCGCGCCAGGTCGGGACGGCGGCCGAGGTCGTAGCCGACGCTGCTCTCGCCCCAGACGATCAGGTCCACGTCCTGGCCGACGAGCCGCCGGGTGAGCTGTTCCTCGCGATCGAACCGGCGTTCGGCTCCGGCGATCACCCCCGGCTGTACGACCGCCACCCGGACCCGGCTCTCGACCTCGGGCCGCGGCGACCACATCCAGGCCGCCGCGGTGACCGTCGCCGTGGCCAGCAGGGCGACGGCCGGCACCCGGGACCGCCGTACCGCGATCAGGACGGCGACGGCGACATTGACGCCCACCAGCAGGAAGCTCAGCAGCCACACCCCGCCCACGGAGGCCAGCCGCAGCGCCGGTTCCACCTGCCACTGACTGGCACCCAGCATGCCCCAGGGCCCGCCCAGCCCCTGCCAGGACCGCACCAGCTCCACCGCCAGCCAGCCCGACGGCAGCACCAGCAGCGCGGCCGCGATCCGGCCCGCCGAGGGTGTCCCGGCGAGGAACCGGCGCACCAGCCGGCCCCACGGCCCCCACAGCGCGCCGAGCAGGGCGGCGAGCACGAAAGTGAACACGTGCAGGTTCGGCAGCAGCCAGTGGTGCCCGGCCAGTATGAAGCCGAAGCCGCCGCACCAGCCGTCGTACAGCGCCCGCCGCCCGGTCGGCGCGGTGCGGGCCAGCAGGATCCACGGGACGAGGCCGACGTACGCGAACCACCACAGGGACGGGGCCGGGAAGGCGAGCGTGGGCAGGGCGCCCGCCACCGCGGCGACCGCGGAGCGCGGCCACGGGGAGCCGAGCCAGCGGTCCAGCGTCTTCATACGGCGCCTCCCTGTGGGCTCCAGTGTGCGCGGGCCCGGCGATCTCGGTACAGAAGGCGCCCGCTCAGTCGATCACCGGTACCCCGGACCCCTGGGGCACACTCCGCCACTTCTCCCGTACGACCACCTCGCGCAGCCGCCAGCCGTCGTCCGTGCGCCGCAGCTCGAACGCGTACCGGCCGCCGCAGACGAAGTCGGGCGCCGAGCCGTTACCGGCGAGGCGCATCGGATTGACGTAGTCGGCCTGGACCTGGGCGGTGTCCCCGGTGTCCCGCTCCAGGATCCCGAAGCGGACCCGGCGGTTGACGATCAGGTGCTGGCGCATGGTGAACGCCCGCATGCTCTCGGCCAGCCACGCGGCGACCTCCACGGCGTCCCCCTCGATGCCGCCGGCCGAGCGGTAGTCCGCCCGCCCGTCCGGGGTGAACAGCTTCCGGTACGCCTCCCAGTCGCCGTCGTCCACCGCCACGGCGTAGTCGGTGACCAGACTGTCGACGGCCAGCCGGTCCATCACGGTCGCGAGTTCCACGCGCTGCGTCATCGGCTCAGTGTTGGGCACGGGGCGGGCCGCGCCAAGAGGGCGTGCCGTGTTGTTCTCAGGGGACAGCCGTCGGCCCGGCGCTCACCGTTCCCTGGGCGCCGTGGAAGATCACACCGGGCTCGGCCGGGGCCTGGTTGAGAACCCACAGGCCGATCACGGTGGCGAGAGTGAAGACGACGGCGATGAGGACGGCGAGGACGAGGCGGCGGCGGCGTTCCCGGCGCACCCAGTCGCCGCACGCCGTGCGGTACGCGTCAGGGGCGGCGTGGACTCCGCTCGCCAGGGCCGCCAGCGCCTCGCGCAGCTCCTGTTCGGTCTTGCCCACGGTGTCACCGGGGCGGGAGGTGTGGATGCGGTCGTTCATCGGCGGGCCTCCATCACCTGGGTCAGGGCGACGATACCGCGAGCGGTGTGCGTCTTGACCGAACCGGCCGATATCCCCATGGCGGCTGCGATCTCACTCTCTTTCAGGCCCAGCCAGTGCCGCAGGACGAGGGCCTCGCGCTGCCGGGCGGGAAGTTGCTGCAGGGCGTTGATCAGCTCGCGCTGGTCGTCGCGGAGCAGGGCCGAGTTCTCGGCGGAGGCGACGACCTCCTCGGGCGGGCGCGTGGCGTGCTTCCGGACGACCTGGAGGTGGCGCAGGCGCATGCGGGTCAGGTTGCAGACGGTGGAGCGCAGATAGGCCTCGGCCGTCTGGTTGTCCCGCAACCTGTTCCACTTCCGGTAGATCTGGTAGTACGCCTCGGCCACGATGTCCTCGGGGTCGTCGGCGCCGAGCAGTACGGCGAGGCGCAGCATCGAGGAGTAGTGCAGATCGAACAGCCGGGCGACAGTGGCCTCGCGCTCCAGTTGCTCCGGGTCGGTCACCGCGTGCAGGGCACCCGCCTGGGGCCCGGGCGGGAGAGCGACCGTCTCGGCCGCCGACGGGCGCGCGCCGGGTACCGGCGGTGCCGACGGCAGTGCGGCGGTCGGCGGCAGGGTGGCGGAGTGTTCCTGTCTGCGTCTCACGGGTTCGTCGCTCCCGTCTCGGGGTGCCGCCTGACCATCAGACGGGACGGTAGTTGGGTGCTGTCGGCGCCTCCAGAGGCACCGGTGCGCTCCAGCACGATGGTGGTCACCACGGCGACGGCCAGGTTGAGCAGCAGGGCGACCAGGCCCGCGTAGATCTCCAGTGGCTGTTCGCCGGATCCGAACGGCACGACGGACGAGAACCCCTCGCGGACCACCATGAACGTGCCGGCGGCCATGCCCGCCGCCCATCCGGCGAGCAGCGCCCGCGGGTGCAGCCACCGGGTGAACAGCCCGATGGCCACGGCGGGGAAGATCTGGAGGATCCATACGCCGCCGAGCAGCTGGAGGTTGATGGCGTCCTGGCCGCGCAGGCCGAAGACGAAGGCGACGGCCCCCACTTTCGCGGTGAGTGACACGGCTTTGGCCACCCGTACCTGCCGTTTGGGTGTGGCTGTCGGATGGACGTACTCGACGTACACATTGCGTACGAAGGACGTGGCGGCGGCGATCGACATCACCGCCGCCGGCACCATGGCTCCCACGGTGATCGCGCCGAACACCAGTCCGGCCAGTGGTGCGGGCATCAGCCGGTCGACCAGCATGGGGACGGCCGACTCGGCGGAGCCTCCGGGGGCGCGTACTCCCCAGGCGACGGCGGCGATGCCGAGGAACCCGAAGAGGGCGAGCACCGCCGTCCAGGCGGGCAGCGCGACGGAGGCCTTGCGCAGGCTGTCGGGTCCCGAGGCGGCGAAACCCGCGGTCAGGACGTGGGGATACATCAGCAGGGCCAGAGCGGAGCCCAGGGCCAGGGTGGCGTACGCGGACTGCTGTTCGGGGCTGAGGAACAGGGACGCATCGGCGGTGTCCGCCTCCGCGAGCCGCCGGGCGGCGAGGTCGAACACCGCACCGGGGCCGCCGAGCCGGTCGAGGACCAGCCAGCACACCGCGGTGAGGGAGGTCAGTATGGCGAGCCCCTTGAGGGCCGATATGACAGTGGGGGCACGCAGTCCATGCCGGTAGGTGGCCACCGCCAGGCCCGCGAAGAGGGCCACCATCACCAAGTCGCCGGTGGCGCCGCGCGCGTAGACGCCGCCGGCGGTGAGCACGGCGCGGATGCCGAGCAGCTGCAGCGCGAGGTACGGCATGGTGGCGAGGATCCCGGTGAGGGCGACGACCAGGGCCAGCAGCGGTGAACCGTAACGCCCGCGCACGAAGTCGGCGGCCGTGACATAACCGTGGCGGCGGGCGACGTCCCACAGCCGCGGGAGCAGCACGAACGCGAGCGGGCAGACCATCACGGTGTACGGCACGGCGAAGAACGCGGGTGCGCCGTTGCCGTACGCCAGTCCCGGAATGGCGGTGAAGGTGTACGCCGTGAAGATGGTGCTGCCCAGCAGCAGCCAGCTCCACCAGGGTCCGAGGGACCGGTCGGCGAGCGCCCAGCCCTCCAGGGAGGGCAGCCGGTCGCTGGGGTGGAGGCGACGGGCGGTGATGGTCAGGAGCGAGGTACCGCCGATGACGGCGAGGAATGCCACGGCCATCGCAGCGTTCGTCATCGGTCACCGTCCTTGGTGTGCCTGAGCCTTGCGCGGGAGTCCCCGCCCAAGAGTTGCGCGGGCCGCCGAATCCGATGACAGAAAACCGCGGATTAATTTCCTGGAAATCCGCTGTCAACCATGTCGAGGAGTCGGGCAACTCTTGCACAGAACGAACAGGGAACGCGAGAGAAGAGGCCGCCATGGCACGCACCGGTCACCCCCGGCTCCGCCGTGTCACGGTCGCCGGACTGCTCCTCGCACCCGCGGCCGGCCTGCTGTGGGTGCCTCTGTACGCCGGTGACCACCCGCGACTGGCCGGCGTTCCCTTCTTCTACTGGTACCAGCTGGCCTGGGTGCCCGGCTGCGGCCTTGCCCTGCTGGCCGCCCATCTGCTGCGCAGGGGGCGGGACCGGCCGCGCGATGCGCGCCGTTGCCGCTGATCCCCGGCTGTCCCTGGCCCTGGTGATTGCTGGTCCGGGCGATTCCTGATCCCGGTCCGCCCGGTCCGCCGGTCCGCCCGGTCCGCCGGTCCGCCCGGGACAGACGCAAGAACCACCCCGTCATCGTTCACCCGCTGCCGTGTGAGGAGCAAGCCATGCCCGAATCCGCCCTGCCCGGAACCGGCCTGCCAGCCCCGTCCGGGCCCCAGCCGCCGTCCCGACGTGGCCGAATGACGCCGCGGTCCGTCCTGATCTGGACCGCGGTCGCCATGGTCGGCGCCATCGGCTGGGGGATGCTCGCCCTGTCCCGGGGCGAGGAGATCTCGGCGGTCTGGCTGGTCGTGGCCGCCCTCGGCTCGTACGCCATCGCCTACCGCTTCTACTCGCGGTTCATCGCCCGCCGGGTCCTGGCGGTGGACGACACCCGCGCCACTCCCGCCGAGCGGCTGGAAGACGGTGTGGACTACCACCCCACCGACCGCCGGGTGCTGTTCGGCCACCACTTCGCGGCCATCGCCGGTGCCGGTCCGCTGGTGGGCCCGGTGCTGGCCGCTCAGATGGGCTATCTGCCGGGCACCATCTGGATCATCGTGGGCGTGATCTTCGCCGGCGCCGTCCAGGACATGATCGTCCTGTTCTTCTCCCTGCGCCGGGACGGCAAGAGCCTCGGCCAGATGGCCCGGGACGAGATCGGCAAGGTGGGCGGTGCCGCGGCGCTGATCGGCGTCTTCGCCATCATGATCATCCTGCTCGCGGTGCTGGCCATGGTCGTCGTCAACGCGCTCGCGGAGTCCGCCTGGGGCACCTTCTCGGTCTCCATGACCATCCCCATTGCCCTCTTCATGGGCTTCTACCTGCGCTACCTGCGGCCGGGCCGGGTCGTGGAGACCAGCCTCCTCGGTGTCGCGCTGCTGCTGCTCGCCATCCTCGGCGGCGGCTGGATCCAGGACTCCTCCCTGGCCGAGTACTTCGTCTGGAGCCCCGAGACCCTGGTCTTCTGCCTGGTCGGCTACGGCTTCGTCGCCTCCGTGCTCCCGGTATGGATGCTGCTGGCCCCCCGTGACTACCTGTCGACGTTCATGAAGGTCGGCACCATCGCCCTGATGGCCGTCGGCGTGGTGGTCGCCGCCCCGACCCTCAAGGCGGAGCCGGTCACCGAGTTCGCCTCCACCGGCGCCGGACCGGTCTTCGCCGGTTCGCTGTTCCCGTTCCTGTTCATCACCATCGCCTGCGGTGCCCTGTCCGGCTTCCACGCGCTGGTCTCCTCCGGCACCACGCCGAAGCTGATCCAGAAGGAGTCCCAGGTCCGGATGATCGGTTACGGCTCCATGCTCACGGAGTCGTTCGTCGCCGTCATGGCACTGATCGCCGCGTGCGTCCTCGAACCCGGCCTGTACTACGCCATGAACTCCCCGGCGGCCCTCCTGGGACCGACCGTGGAGAGCGCCTCCGAGGCGGTGCGGAACCTCGGCTTCAGCATCACCCCGGACCAGCTCGCCGCAGCGGCGAAGGCCGTCGAGGAGGAGACGCTGGTCGCCCGCTCCGGTGGCGCGCCCACCCTGGCCGTGGGCATGGCGGAGATCTTCGCCGCGGTGTTCGGCGGCGCCGGGATGAAGGCCTTCTGGTACCACTTCGCCATCATGTTCGAGGCGCTGTTCATCCTCACCACGGTGGACGCCGGCACCCGCGTGGGCCGCTTCATGCTCCAGGACATGCTGGGCAACGTCTGGCGGCCGATCGGCCGGGTCACCTGGAAGCCGGGCATCTGGATCACCAGCGCCCTGGTCGTGGGCGCCTGGGGCTACTTCCTCTACGCCGGTGTCACCGACCCGCTCGGCGGCATCCGGCAGCTGTTCCCGCTGTTCGGCATCGCCAACCAGCTGCTGGCCGCGGTCGCCCTGGCCGTCACGACCACCCTGCTGATCAAGCACGGCAAGCTGCGCTGGGCATGGGTCACCGGTATCCCGCTGGCCTGGGATGTGGCGGTCACCTTCACCGCCGGCTGGCAGAAGATCTTCTCCGACAACCCGACGATCGGGTTCTTCGCCCTGCGGGACAAGTACGCGCAGGCCATCGAGGACGGCAAGCTCCTGCCCGGCGCCACGAGCATGGACGACATGCACAAGATCGTGCTCAACAACACCGTCGACGGTGTGCTCATGGCCGTCTTCCTCCTGCTGGTCCTCATCGTCCTGGTCAACTGCGCCGTGGTGTGCTTGCGCGCCGTCCGCGCCACCGAGCCGCTGCCCACGACCGAGGCACCCTACGTCGCGTCGCGTATCGACGTGCCGGAGCGGCAGCGCACCGAACCGCTGGTCGAGGCGGGGTCATGAGGACCGTGCGGAAGGTGCTGGGGGCCATCCGCTGGTACGCGCGGGAGGTGACCGGCGAGGCGGAGTACGACCGCTACTGCGAGCGGCGCCGTCGCCACCACCCGCACGCAGCTGTGCCCACCCGTCGCGAGTACGAGTGGATGCGCACGGCACGCCACGAGCGGGAAACCCCCAGCCGCTGCTGCTGAACGATCCCTGCTCCCTCGTGGACCCAGGCGTTCCCCGGAGTGACGTCCGGGGAACGCCTCGTCCGGCCCGGCACGAACCCGATCCCGGACAGGCAGAAGCAACCGCTCAGGTCCGGGTGGGGCCACCGCCCACCGTCCGGTTACCTCCCAGCAGTGCACGCACCCGCCCCCTCGTCAGCCGCACCCTCATGGGAAGGGAACAGATGCTGCGACGCCGAAGATTCGTGGTCGCCGGCCCCGAGCTCGACGACCGCCACCTGCGCCGGGTCCTGACCCAGATGCGTCCGTCGCATCAACTGCACGGACTCGGGGCGAGCGCCGGCCGTCCGCCGTGGGAGCCCGTGGCCGAACTGCTGCACGCCACCGGCCGGGACTGGGACCGGCGCGTGCACCGGATCTCCGTGCTGGCACCCGCACTGCCGACGATGGTCGTGGACCGATGGATCACCGACCGCCCGAAGGACCCCGACGCCTTGGTCGTCAAGGCGTATGCGAAGGTGGCACGGGCGGACGGCGCCCACCGTTCTGCGGCCCGGGACGTGTACGACGACTGCGTGCGGGCGGCGGAGGCCGGCCCCGAGGACCCCACGCCGTGGCTGGCCATGCTGGATCTGATGTACGCCTGCGGCTCCCCGTCCCGAGCCGTCGTCCCGGTGTGGACCGAGGCCGTCAACCGCCATCCGTGGAATCGGACCGCCTACCACCGGCTGCTGCGGCACCTTTCTCCGCGAGGGCACGGGACACTGGCCGAGATGCTCGACTTCGCCCGGCACAGCGCGGCACGGGCACCCCACGGATCACCGATCGCCGTGCTGCCCATCGCCGCCCGCGCCGAACTCGTCGCTCACCGGGAGGGCTCGCGTTCCCCGACGGCCGTGGGGGCCGCGGCCCACTGGAACCAGCCGGAAGCCGCCGCGGAGATCGACACCGCCCTGACCAAGTGGTTCCACGTCGAAGCCCCGCCGCACGCCGAGGTGCTCGCCGACCTCAACCTCCTCGCCTTCGCTCTGACGCGCGCCCACCGCACGGCCGAGGCCGCTCCCGTCTTCCGGCGTATCGGTCGCCATATGACCAGCCACCCCTGGGACCTCGTCCGCGACCCCGGGGGAGCGTTCCTCTACTGGCAGGACCGGGCGCGCTGCTGATCGAGTTCCGGGGCCCGCCGCAGAGGACCTGGTCGGCACGTGTCCTGCCGTACCGTGCTTCCCGCGGATGCGCCGGGCGGCCGGTGAGGACCCGTCAACTGCCCTCAGCCGTCTCCGTGCAGCCGCTGGAAGGCCGTCGGGGTGGGGCGGGCGGACAGGAAGTCCCGGATCCGGCGGGCGCATGGAGGGGGTCGGAGACACCGGTGTCGCACTCGATGTCGTAGACGCCGTGGGCGTGGACCTGCTGGAGCTGGCGGGCGGCGAGACCGGGCGGCCGGTCCGCGCGCTCGCGCTCCCGACGCTGAAGCTCGTCCAGGGGGCAGTGCACGCCGACGAGGAGCACGTCCTGCGGTACGAAGAGGGAGAGGCAGTCCTTCAGCCGCCATTCGGCGCTGAGGATGTGGTCCATGACGACGTTGTTGCCGGCGGCGGCCATCCCGGCGACCGCGCGGTGGTAGCCCTGCCAGGTGCGGTGCAGGACGGTGTCAAGCTCATCGGGCGGGACGGGGGTGGGAGACCGCATCGCGTGGAAGGTGTCGACCGGCATGTGGAAGTACGGCTGGTCGAGGATCCGCAGCAGCTCGGTCGCGATGCTCGACTTCCCCGAACTGGACGTGCCGTTGAGGAAGACGATCAGGCCACGGCGCGGTGGCACATCGGTGAGATGTCTCATGTACGTCGGTCCCGGCGCCCAGGTCCCGCCCTCAGGCCGCCTCGATGACCTCACCGCGGATCGCCGCGGCCCACTCGACCACCAACAGCTCGTACTCCGCCCGCTCCTGTGCCGACAGTGAGCCGCCCGCGCGCATCCACAGCGCGCGGATCTGCTCGTTCACCTCGGCAGCAGACCGCACGGAACCAGGGGTCACGGAATCGGGGGACATGCGGGCAAGCCTAGGGGCAAGCACTGACACTGCGCTACCGGGCGGCTACGCATCCCGTATGGGCTTGGTCACGGCCGACCGGATCCGGTCGCGCGTACTGACTGCACGACCAGTCGTGAAGCCACGGTCAGCCCGCCGATTCCGCCGCGTGGGGACTCAGGACGCCGAACGTCACCAGGGCGACGATCACGATGCCGAGCGCGACGCGGTACCAGACGAACGGCATGAAGCTCTTGGTCGAGATGAACTTCATGAACCAGGAGATCACCACATAGCCGGTGACGAAGGCGATCACCGTGGCGAAGATCGTCGGCCCCCACGACACATGGCCGGTCTCCATGGCGTCGTTGAGTTCGAACAGGCCCGAGGCGAGCACCGCCGGAATGGCGAGCAGGAAGGAGTAGCGGGCCGCGGCCTCGCGGGTGTAGCCCATGAAGAGGCCGCCGGTGATGGTGGCGCCGGAGCGGGAGACTCCCGGGACGAGCGCCATGGCCTGGCAGAAGCCGAAGATCAGGCCGTCCCGCACGCCCAGTTCCTTCAGCGTCTTGCGCTCCTTGGCCGCCCGGTGGCGTCCGCCGTTCTCGTCGCGCGCCGCGATCCGGTCGGCGATGCCCATGATCAGGCCGACCACGATCAGCATGGTGGCGGTGATGCGCAGATCACGGAACGGCCCGACGATCTGGTCCTTCAGCGTCACGCCGAGCACGCCGATCGGGATCGAGCCGACGATCACCAGCCAGCCCATCCGCGCGTCCTGGTCCTTGCGCCACGTCTTGTCGTAGAGCGAGCGGGTCCACGCCGACAGGATGCGCCCGATGTCCTTGCGGAAGTAGATCAGCACGGCGGCCTCCGTGCCGATCTGGGTGATCGCCGTGAAGGCGGCGCCGGGGTCCTCCCAGCCGGAGAAGGCCGCGGTCAGGCGCAGGTGCGCGCTGGAGGACACGGGGAGGAACTCGGTCAGCCCCTGGACGAGTCCTAGGATGAGTGATTCGAACCAAGACATCAGTTACGGAGTCCAAGTGCCGATCGTGGAACGGACGAAGGACACACCGAGCCCCCGCGCGCGGTGATCGGGTGTGTTGAGGGGCAGCGTAGCGTCCCGCGCCGACGCGCCCGACACGGGGGCTTCCCGGGCGATCGACGGTGATCGGTCCGGGGTGTTGACCGGCTGCGGAGGCGGGCCTACGTTGCAGTCCGGGGAAAGCGCTTGCTATGGCGCTTGTCATGCGTCCAGGGACCCCGGAGGAGTGCTGATCAGGTTCATGGCCACATCCGCGACATCGGTGACATCGGTGACATCGGCGGCTGACAAGACATCCGACATTTCCGGAGCAGCCACGGAAGCCGACCCTCGATCCCCCTCCGCCTCTCTCTCCGACCGCCCGATCAGAGCCGCTGTCATCGGCACCGGAGGCATCGCCCGCGGATGTCACCTCCCCGCCCTCACCCGGCTCGCCGAGGAGGGCGAGGCGGAGGTCGTCGCGGCCGTCGACATCGACCGGGCCGCCGTCGAGGCGTTCTGCGCGGAGGGCGGGATTCCGCACGCGTACACCGACATGGAGCGGATGCTGCGGGAGCAGCGGCCCGACCTGGTGACGATCTGCACACCGCCCAGGCTGCACCGCGAGCAGACCATCGCCGCCCTGCGGGCCGGCGCCTGGGTGTGGTGCGAGAAGCCGCCCGTGCCCACGCTCGCCGACTTCGACGCCGTCGAGGCGGCGGAGGGCCGGGCAGGTGGGCCGTACGCCTCGATCGTCTTCCAGCACCGGTTCGGCTCGGGCGCCGCCCATGTGCGCCGGCTGCTGGCCGAACAGGCCATGGGCCGACCGCTCGTGGCGCACTGTCAGACCACCTGGTACCGCAACGCCGCCTACTACGCGGTGCCCTGGCGCGGCCGCTGGCAGACCGAGGGCGGCGGGCCCGCCATGGGGCACGGCATCCACCAGATGGACCTGCTGCTCGATCTGCTCGGGCCGTGGAGCGAGGTGCGCGCGATGGCCGGCCGGTTGGTGCACGACGTGGAGACCGAGGACGTCTCCACCGCGCTGGTCCGCTTCGAGAACGGCACCATGGCGACGGTCGTGAACAGCGTCCTCAGCCCCGACGAGGTGAGCCGCATCCGCGTCGACTGCGAACGCGCCACCGTCGAACTCACCCACCTGTACGGGCACGCCAACGCCGACTGGCGGATCACCCCGGCGCCGGACGTGCCGACGGAGGAGGCCGCGCTCTGGCGGGACTTCGGCCCCGACGTGCCCAGTTCGCATCTGGCGCAGCTGCGGGAGCTGGTCGCCAGCATGCGCGCGGGTGAACGGCCGCGCAGCAGCGGGCCGGACGGACGCAAGAGCCTGGAGCTGATCACCGCGCTGTACAAGTCCGCGTTCACCGACACGACCGTCCGCCGGGACGAGATCGGCCCCGGCGACCCGTACTACACGGCCCTGCACGGCGGTGCGCCCGGCTGGGCTCCCGTCGTCCCCGAGGCCGCCGCGAACCAGGAGGTGCCCGCATGACCGGTCCGCACATCGTCCACGCGCACGGCGACCGGATCACGGTCACCGAACCCACCACCGGCGTCGAGCTGTTCTCCTACGTCTACCGGCCGGAGGCGGCCTGGGAGGCGCCGAAGCCGTATCTGCACCCGATCCGGACCCTGGGGAACGCGGTCGTCACCGACTACCGGCCCAACGACCACCGCTGGCACAAGGGCCTGCAGCTGACGGCCTCCCACCTGTCGGGCCAGAACCTGTGGGGCGGCAACTCGTACGTGCACGGAGAGGGCTATGTCGCCCTCCCCGACCGCGTCGGCTCCATGGCGCACGCCGGCTTCGACGAGGTCGCCTCCGACAGCTCCCGGGCCGTGATCGCCGAGCGGCTCACCTGGCACCCGTACAGCGGGGAGTTGTGGGCCGACGAGCGGCGCCGGATCGAGGTGCACGACGTGGACCCGGCGGCGGGCTCGTGGGCGCTGACCTGGACCAGCGCCATCACCAACCGGCGGGACGAACCGCTGCTGTTCGGCAGCCCGACCACCGCGGGGCGCGAAATGGCGGGCTACACGGGCCTGTTCTGGCGCGGACCGCGCGCCTTCCGCGACGGCCGGATCCTCGGGCCCGACAGCGAGGGCCCCGGCCTGATGGGCAGGCAGGCGCCCTGGCTGGCGTACTCCGGCGAGCACGACGGCGTCGACGGCCACGCCACCCTCGTCTTCGCGCACGCCCCGGAGAACGACCACACCGGTGCCGGGGGCGCCCACCCCGCCCACTGGTTCGTCCGCAACGAGCCGTTCGCCGCCGTGGCCCCCTCCTGGGCCTTCTACGACGAGCTGGAGCTCGCCCCGGGCGACACCCTCACCCGCCGCTACCGGCTCGTCGTCGCCGACGGGGCCTGGGAACGCGACGAGATCGCCAAGTACCTGGAGGCGCACCCGTGGTGAACGCCGAGGAGCTGACGGGCGTCTTCACCGGCCTGCCGGGCGGGGTGGCCGTGTCGCACCTGTCCGTCTACGACTGGCCGGCCGCGGACGGGGTGTGCGGCGGAACTCCGCACCTGCACCTGACCTGTTCGGAGGCGTACGTCGTGACCGGCGGACGCGGGGCGGTGCAGACGCTCACGACGTCGGGGTACGAGGTGACGCCGCTCGCGGCCGGTACCGTCGCCTGGTTCACGCCCGGCACGATCCACCGGCTGGTCAACGACGACGACCTGCGCATCACGGTCCTGATGCAGAACAGCGGGCTGCCCGAGGCGGGGGACGCGGTGCTCACCCTGCCCCCGGAGTACCTGACCGACCCGGAGACGTACGCCGCCGCCACCACGATCCCGGCGGACGCGCCCGTCGCCGAGCAGGAGCGCGTGGCCCGCGCCCGGCGCGACCTCGCCCTGGAGGGCTACCGCGCGCTGCGCGCGTCCGGCCCGGAGGCGCTGGCCGAGTTCCACCGGGCCGCGGCCGCGCTGGTACGGCCCCGGCTCGCCGAGTGGCGTGAGCGCTGGCGGCGGGGCGCCGAGGCGGCGGCCGCGGCGACGGGGGAGCAGCTGGACCGGCTGGAGCGGGGCGATGTGTCCCATCTCACGGGGGCCGTCGTACGGAGTGAACAGCCGTCGGCGCGCGGCAGGTTCGGGATGTGCGGGCGGCTGGACGTGTATCCCGGCCACTAGGTTGCGATCACGCCGCCGTCGGGCCGGTGACGGTCCAGCCCGGGGACTGGGGGTGGGGGGTCAGGTCCTCGTGCTGGACCGGGTCGCCGCAGGCCTGGCAGGTGACGAGCGGGACCAGCTCGTGGCCGCAGATGTGCTCGACGACCATGGGACGGTCGTCCTTGCGGAGGTGGCGGTTGCCCCACTCCATGAGCGTGAGCAGGACCGGCTCCAGTTCGAGGCCCGCCTGGGTGGGCCGGTACTCGAAGCGCTGCGGGCGCTCGCTGTAGGCCCGCTTGGTGAGGATCCCGGCGTCGACGAGGCGGCGCAGGCGGGTGGCCAGGATGTCGCGCGGGGCGCCGATGTTGCGCACCAGCTGGTCGAAACGGCCGTTGCCGAGGCAGACCTCCCGCAGGACGAGCAGGGAGTACTTCTCGCCGACGAGCGCCAGGGCGTCGGCGATCGAGCAGGGACGCGGTTCTTTGGTGGCGGCCATGCAGCCCAGTCTAAGTGAGGGTTTGGATCTCCAACCGACTGATCATGTTGATGGGTTTGTTTTTCCAACCTGCCGAGCTATGGTGAGTTTGGATTTCCTACTCATCGGTAGTCGCTCCGGCGGCCAAGGAGGCCCGCAGCATGCGTGACGCAGTCATCGTCGAAGCCGTACGCACCCCCATGGGCAAGGGCAAGCCGAACGGCTCGCTCGCGCACGTCCACCCCGTCGAACTCCTCGCCCACACCCTGCGCACCCTCGTCGAGCGCTCCGGCGTCGACCCGACGCTGATCGACGACGTCATCGGCGGCACCGTCGACCAGGTCGGCGAGCAGGCCATGAACACCACCCGGTACGCGGTACTGGCGGCGGGCTTCCCGGAGACCGTCCCCGCGACCACCGTGGACCGGCAGTGCGGCTCCTCCCAGCAGGCCGTGCACTTCGCCGCGCAGGGCGTCCTCTCGGGCGCGTACGACCTCGTGGTGGCCTGCGGCGTCGAGTCCATGAGCCGCGTGCCGATGTGGTCGAACGTCCCGCCCGGCAAGGACCCGTTCGGCCCCGGTGTCGCCGAGCGCTACCCGGAGGGCCTGGTCCCGCAGGGCATCAGCGCCGAGCTGATCGCCGCCAAGTGGTCCATCACGCGCGCGCAGATGGACGCCTTCGCCGTCTCCTCGCACCGGAAGGCGGCCGCGGCCTGGGACGGCGGCCTGTTCGACGCCGAGGTCGCGCCCCTGGACGGGGTCGCGCGCGACGAGTGCGTACGGCCGGGCAGCACCACCGAGATCCTGGCCGGGCTCAAGCCCGCCTACTACGACCCGGCCTTCGCCGAGCGCTTCCCGCAGATCGAGTGGAACGTCACCGCGGGCAACGCCAGCCCCATCAACGACGGCGCCTCCGCCGTGCTCATCACGTCGAGCGAGACCGCGGCCCGCCTCGGCCTGCGCCCGCTCGCCCGGCTGCACAGCTTCGCCGTCACCGGCTCCGACCCGCTGCTGATGCTCAGCGGCGTCGTCCCGGCGACCGAGAAGGTGCTGCGCAGGGCCTCCCTGACCCTGGACGACATCGACCTGTTCGAGGTCAACGAGGCCTTCTCCAGTGTCGTACTGGCCTGGCAGCAGGAGACCGGCGCCGACCTGGCCAAGGTCAACGTGCACGGCGGCGCCATCGCCCTCGGCCACCCGCTCGGCGCGAGCGGCACCCGGCTGACGACCACGCTCGTGCACGCCCTGCGCGAGCGCGGTGCCCGCTACGCCCTGCAGACGATGTGCGAGGCGGGCGGTCTGGCCAACGCGATGATCCTGGAAGCCGCGTAAGTCCTCTGACCTGGGGTCAGCCGCGCAGGTGGTGGCGCTTGCGCCAGGCCACCACCGCGCCCGCCAGACCCGGAACGGCGATGGCGGCCATCGCGATCAGGAACACCGGCGACGTCGGTGTGGAGGCGCGGGCGCCCGCGACGACGTACGCGGCGGTGTTCGGCAGCGAGCCGAGCGCCGTCGCGAGCAGGAACGGCAGCCAGCCCATCCTGGAGACGGAGGCGCAGTAGTTCGCGGCCCAGAACGGCACGCCCGGGAACAGCCGCACCGCCAGCATGGAGCGGAAGCCGTGCCGGCTGAACTGCCCGTCGACGGTCTTCAGGAACTTGCCGCGCAGCAGCGGGCGCAGCGCGTCCTGGCCCAGGAACCGGCCGAGCCCGAAGGCGAGCCCGGCACCGATCACCGAGCCCCCGATCGCCGCGGCGATGCCCAGCTCGGAGCCGAACAGGGCACCCGCCGCCAGGTTGAGCAGCGGCCGCGGCACGAACGCGACGGTGATGACGCCGTACGCCACCGCGAAGATGAGCGCGGCCGCGACTCCGCCGAGCTGCGGCGGCCAGCCGTGCGCGAGCAGCCGCTGCGGCTCGAAGAGCAGCACCGCCGCCACGGCCCCGGCCAGCAGGGCGACCAGCAGGGAGAAGCGGGCCCAGGGCGAGAACAGGAGTCTCGCGCAGCGGGCGGCGAAACCGAGGCGGACGGCCGCGGCGCCGACGGGGACGGCGGCCGCGAGTTCGGTGGCAGTGGCCCGGGGAGGGGCCGGTGCGGTGCCCCCAGAGCGGGTGTGGGCATCGAGCATTCGGTGACACTAACCGACGAATATGTGTGATCGCCGTATGGTTCGTCTCATGAGCGTCACACGTGCGGGAACGGCGGGTGTCCCGCACAGCGCCCTCGCCGACACGCTGCTGGATCGGCTCACCGCCACCTACAGCGCCGCGGCCGACCCTGCGCGCGCGGCGCCCATGCGGGCGTACATGAAGGACGTCGCGCCCTTCCTCGGCCTGACCACACCCGTGCGCCGCGCCCTGTCCCGCACGGTCGTCGAGGGCACGCCCCGACCGGACGAGAACGACTGCACCGCCGTCGCCCTGCGCTGCTGGCGGCTGCCGGAGCGCGAGTACCACTACTTCGCCGTCGACTATCTGCGCCGCCATGTGAGCCGCTGCTCGTCCCGCTTCCTGCCGGTGGCCCGGCAGCTCGTCACCACCGTCTCCTGGTGGGACACCGTCGACCTGATCGCCGCCCACGTGGCGGGCCCACTGGTGGCCGCCGACCCCGCGCTGAAGGCCGAGATGGACGCCTGGATCGTGGACGACGACCTCTGGGTCGCCCGCGCGGCCCTGCTCCACCAACTGCGCTACAAGGACCACACCGACACCGAACGCCTGTTCAGCTACTGCCTGCGGCAGTCCGGACACCCGGACTTCTTCATCCGCAAGGCGATCGGCTGGTGTCTTCGGGAGTACGCCAAGACCGATCCCGACGCCGTACGCGGCTTCCTCGCGCGGGAGCGGGGGCGGTTCGCGCCGCTGTCGGTGCGGGAGGCGCTGAAGAACATCGGGCCGTGACCATCGGCACGGGCGGGGCAGCTTGAACTCCCCTGCCGGGAAAACCATTCGACGTGCGACCCGGCGTCGGCGATGATCGACGTCATGTTCCGGCACGCCTTCCTCCTCGCAGCATCCGCGGTCGCGGATGCCCCGAAGGCTGCCGTCGTGATCCTCCTGGCCGCTGTCGACGGCGCCCGAAGCTGACCCTCCCCGGAACGTCCGGCGGACCCCGCAGGGGGAGGGTCGGCCAGTCACCGGGGTCCCAGCCACCATCGAGACGCTTCGAGGTATCGCCATGCCCAAGACGGCATACGTGCGCACCAAACCGCACCTGAACATCGGCACGATGGGTCACGTCGACCACGGCAAGACCACCCTGACGGCCGCCATCACCAAGGTCCTCGCCGAGCGCGGCACCGGCACCTTCGTGCCGTTCGACCGCATCGACCGAGCCCCCGAGGAGGCGGCGCGCGGCATCACCATCAACATCGCGCACGTCGAGTACGAGACCGACACCCGGCACTACGCGCACGTCGACATGCCGGGCCACGCCGACTACGTCAAGAACATGGTCACCGGTGCGGCCCAGCTCGACGGGGCGATCCTCGTCGTCTCCGCGCTCGACGGGATCATGCCGCAGACCGCCGAGCACGTCCTGCTCGCCCGGCAGGTGGGTGTCGACCACATCGTCGTCGCCCTCAACAAGGCGGACGGCACGGGCGACGAGGAGCTCATCGACCTCGTCGAACTGGAGGTGCGTGACCTGCTCACCCAGCACGGGTACGCGGGTGACTCCGTGCCGGTCGTACGGGTGTCCGGGTTGCGGGCGCTGGAGGGCGACCCGCGCTGGACGGCGTCCATCGAGGCGCTGCTCGACGCGGTGGACACGTATGTGCCGATGCCGGAGCGGTATCTGGACGCGCCTTTCCTGCTGCCGGTGGAGAACGTGCTCACCATCACCGGGCGCGGGACGGTCGTCACCGGTGCGGTGGAGCGGGGGACCGTTCGGATCGGCGACCGGGTCGAGGTGCTCGGGGCGGACCTGGAGTCCGTCGTCACCGGCCTGGAGACCTTCGGCAAGCCGATGGAGGAGGCGCAGGCCGGGGACAACGTGGCGCTGCTGCTGCGGGGCGTCGCGCGGGACGCGGTCCGTCGTGGGCATGTCGTCGCCGCGCCGGGGAGTGTGGTGCCGCGGCGGCGGTTCTCCGCGCAGGTGTATGTGCTGTCCGCGCGTGAGGGCGGTCGTACGACGTCGGTCTCCACCGGGTATCGGCCGCAGTTCTATATCCGTACGGCGGATGTGGTCGGTGACATCGACCTCGGCGAGGCGGGGGTTGCCCGGCCCGGCGAGACGGTGACGGTGAACGTGGAGCTGGGGCGTGAGGTGCCCCTGGAGCCCGGGCTCGGTTTCGCCATCCGTGAGGGCGGTCGGACCGTCGGAGCGGGGACCGTGACAGCCGTTCAGTGAGGGTGGTGCGGGTGCGTGGGGGACTGCGGGTCCGTCGTGGCTGGTCGCGCAGTTCCCCGCGCCCCTTCAGGTCTGCTGCACAAAGGCACAATGGGATGGTGAACGAGCCCCTTCCCGTCAGTCGTGCCGTCGATCACGGGTTCGCCAAGCTGATGCCTGACGTCGATCGGGAGCGGGCCTGGCTGCTCACGGTCGACGGGGCGCCGCAGTCCTACGTCGACCTCGACGAGCCGACGCATCTTGAGTTCGAGTACGCGCGGCGGCTCGGGCATGTGCTGGACACCGTCGAGGAGGCGGGGCGGCCGCTGGACGTGGTGCATCTCGGTGGGGGTGCGCTCACCCTGCCCCGGTATGTGGCGGCGACGCGGCCCGGTTCGCGGCAGGACGTCGTCGAGGCCGACCGGGGGCTGGTGGAGCTGGTCGGCGAGCATCTGCCGGTCGAGGAGGGTTCCGGGATCGCGTTGCACGTCGCGGACGCGCGTGGCTGGCTGGCGGATGCCCCGGCGGACTCGGCGGACGTCGTCGTCGGTGACGTCTTCGGCGGCTCGCGGACTCCGGCCGGATTCACGTCCGTCGGCTACGCCGGTGAGGTCGAGCGGGTGTTGCGTGCCGACGGCGTGTACGTGGCCAATCTGGCCGACGCCGCGCCCTTCGCCTTCCTCCGTTCCCAACTGGCCACCTTCGCCACGGTGTTCCAGGAACTGGCGCTGATCGCCGAACCGGCCGTGCTGCGCGGGCGCCGGTTCGGCAACGCGGTGCTGGTCGCCGCGCACCGTCCGCTCGACACGGCCGCCCTGGCCCGGCGCACCGCGGCCGACGTGTTCCCGGCCCGCGTCCGGCAGGGGCCCGCGGTGCGGGAGTTCATCGGCGATGCCCGGCCGGTGCGGGACGAGGACGCCGTGCCCTCACCCGAGCCCCCGGACGGGGCGTTCGGCATCGGCTGAGTCGGCCGGTGCGCCCTTGGCCACCTGGTGGGTACGGCGCCGCAGATTCCGCACCTCCGGGACGCACAGCACCGCCGCCGTGACCACCACGACGAGCGTCGCGCAGCCCCACAGCGCCGCCGTCCGCCCGAACGCCACCTCGGCCGGTCCCGCCAGCGCCGTCGCCAGCGGGACCAGGGCGACCGAGCCGAACCAGTCGTACGCCGTGACACGCGAGAGCTTGTCCTCGGGGATCTCCTGATGGAGGGCGGTCATCCAGGAGACGCCGAAGACCTCCAGCGTCACGCCGGTCACGAACATCACCGCCCACAGGCCCCCGGCCGGCAACGGCACCGCCAGTGCCGCGGACGGCAGGGCCAGCGGGAAGACCCCCAGGGTGCCCGCGAGGAGCAGCCGACGGGGCTTCCAGCGGGTCATCAGCAGTGCGCCGACGACCGTGCCCGCGCCGAAGGAGCCCAGCGCCAGACCCCAGGGCGCCGCTCCGCCCAGGTGGTCCCGGGCGACCAGGGGGCCTTAGTACTCCAGCAGCGGTTCGTGTCCTGAGCTGGTGTTTGTCGTTGTCCTGGCATGGAGGGGATGGCTGAAGTCGGTTGCTGGGCTGCCGAGTTGGAGTCGGCGTTCGGGAGGGTGGCGGGCCGGTTCGGCCGGGCGGATCTGCGGTGGCGGATGCGGGACTATGTCCGGGGCCTGCTGGGACAGGCGGCACGCAAGAACGGCTGGCAACTCGCGGAATGGGCGGGGCACCGCACTCCTGACGGCTTCCAGCGGCTGTTGAACAGCAGTGTCTGGGACGCGGACGCCCTGCGCGACGATGTCCGTGCCTACGTCGCCGAACGACTCGGACCGGACGGTGTGCTGATCATCGACGACACCGGCTTCATCAAGAAGGGCAGCACGTCGGCCGGGGTGGGCCGGCAGTACACGGGAACCTCGGGAAAGATCGACAACTGTCAGATCGGAGTGTTCGCCGCCTACGCCACCCGCTCGGGCCGCGCCCTGGTGGACCGGGAGCTCTACCTGCCGAAGTCCTGGACATCCGACCGGCAGCGGTGCCAGGCGGCGAAGATTCCTGACGATCGAGGCTTTGCTACCAAGGGCGAGCTGGCCCGGGACATTGTGCGCCGCTGCATCACCGCCGGACTACCCGCCGCATGGGTCACTGCGGACGAGGCGTACGGGCAGGATTGGCACTTCCGCCGCCTGCTCGAACAACTCGACCTCAGCTACGTCGTCGCTGTGCCCAAGTCCCAACAGATCAAGTCGCTGGCCGGCATCTGGCGCATCGACCAGATCATCGAGGATGCCCCTGGCGATGCCTGGCAGCAGCTGTCCTGCGGCAACGGAGCGAAGGGACCGCGGATCTACGACTGGGCCGCCGCCAAACTGCCCGCCAACATGATCCTCGACCCCGATCCGCCCACCCACCACCGCTGGGTGATGGCCCGCCGCAGCCTGTCCGACCCCGGCGAACTGGCCTACTACCTCGCCTACGCGCCCGTGGGCGTCGAGATCGCCGAACTGGTCCGGATCGCCGGCTCCCGCTGGGCGATCGAGGAGTGCTTCCAGGCAGCGAAGAACGAATGCGGCCTCGATCAGTACGAGGTCCGCCGCTACATCGGCTGGTATCGGCACATCACCCTGGCCATGCTCGCCCACGCAGTCCTGGCCGCACTCGCCGCCCAAGCCACCAGTGATGCCACAAAGGGGGCAGCAGAAACGGATCAGCCCTCGCCCCACTCACCGTGGCAGAGATCCGGCGGCTCTTGGACGCTCTCCTGCCCCACCCACGAGCCCACCGCGACCCCGTCACCCACACACTGAAGTGGTCGGCCTGGAGAAGACGCCACCAAGCCATTGCCCGTCACTGCCACTACCGAAAACGCAGCTCAGGACACGAACCGCTGCTGGAGTATTAGGGCTCCTTGCACTATGCCCGCCCGGGTCGCGCGGTCTGGCACCGCACCTCGCCGCGTTGCCGAAACGCCCAGGTAGCTCCGCTACCAGGGCGCTCCGGCGCCTCGCGATGCACGGCACCAGACCACGCGACCTGATCGGACGCTCATAGTGCAAGGAGCCCTTAGACCGACTCGGCGGCCGCCACCACCGCGTTGGCGATCGAGAACTGGACGACGATGCCCCACAGCCACGGCCGGCCGGCGAACTCCCGCCGGCCCTCGCGGAGATCCCCGAGCAGCCCGCCGCCCGGCTCGCGCGGCGGGATGTGGCTCACGTCGAGAAAGGCGCGCAGCGCCCCGGCGACGGCGAACGCGGCCGCGTCCGCGGCGAGCACCCAGCCCGGGCCGATCGCGGCGACCATCGCCCCGCCGAGCGCGGCACCGCCCAGGGCCGCGCCCTGCATCGCCATCCGGAACACCGCGAACGCGCGGCTCACCTGCTCGCCCCGCACCGACGACATCAGCATGCCCTCGGCGGCCGGACCGAAGAACGCCTGGCCGGTGCCGCCCAGCCCGCTCAGCAGCATCATCTGCCACAACTGCGGCTCACCGGCGAGCACGATCAGGGCGAACAGGCCCTGCGAGACACAGTTGAGGGCGTTGGCGGCGACCACCACGCGGTGCCGGGGCAGCCGGTCCGCGATCGCGCCGCCGATCAGCAGGAACAGCACCAGCGGCAGGGTGCGGGCGGCGGCCACGAGGCCCACGTCGCCGCCGTCGCCGCCCGCCTGAAGCACCCGAACGCGGCGACGAGCGCGCCGTTGCTGCCGAGGTGCGTGACGACCGCGGCGGCGGTCAGCAGGCTGTAGTTGCGGCCCGCCCAGGCGGGCCTGCGGGGGCGGAAGGCGTCGGCGACGGTGTTCACCGGCCGACTATCACCGCCCGACCCCCGACTCGCCGAACGGTTCGCCGGTCAGCCTCCGGTGGGCTCCCCGTGCAGCCGTACCGTGCTCAGGATCTGCATGATGGTCGCCTTGGGGACCTCGCCCTCGACGCCCTTGGCCCCGTAGAAGTTCCACGACACGAAGTCGCCGGCGGAGTTCTTGAAGCCGAACGTGACCGCCTTGCCGTCGCTGTCGCACTTGCCCTTCTGGGGCGTGTTCGTCGACTCGGCCCAGGCGATGCTGCCCTCGATGCCCGACTTGGTGGTGTAGGGCTCGGCCTTCTCCTCGAACTTGAGGCTCTTCTTGTCGGGCTGGGTGTAGCCGCCGTAGACCCACCAGGGGACCGTGTTGATGGCCACCTCGTCGGTGTCCTTGGCGCCGTCGGCCCCCTTGGTGCCCACGGCGGCCAGGTGGGTGTCCTCGGTCCGGCCGTCCTTGTTCTCGTCGGTCGTGCACCACTTCGACTTGTAGTACGCCGGTGCCGACATCACGATCAGCGGTTTGGCGTCGTCCGACTTCTCGTCCTCGAAGCCGATGCTCGTCCCGGGCGAGTCGACCTCCCAGTCCGGCGGCACGTCGAAGGCGACGCCGCGCTTGGGATTTACGACGACCTTCCAGCCCGCGATCGTCGGCTTCTCGGCCTCGTTGCTCCGCGGGTTGTCGTCCGACCCGGACCCCGACTCGGTGGGTTCGGCGGAGTTCGACGGCGACTGGCTCGTCTTCGTCTGCCCGCCGCCGTCGGCCTGGTCGTCCTTGTCGCCGCCGAGGACCAGGAAGCCCGTGACACCGGCGGTCACGACCACGGCGGTGGCCGCGATGATCGCGACCAGCTTCGTCCGGTTGCCGTCACCGCTCCCGCCGGGCTGCGGCTGCGGCGCACCCACCGGCGCCGGGGTGCCCCACTGCGGCTGCTGCGCATAGGGGTTGGGCTGCTGCTGATAGCCGGGCTGCTGGTACGGATTCGGCTGCTGGTACCCCGGCTGCTGGTACGGGTTGTTCTGCCCTTGCGGGTTCTGCTCGCCCCCGGGCGGCTGCTGTCCTGGCCACATGAGCGGTAACCCTAGTAGGGCCGGGGACACGATTCGGTCACCGGGCTTTGTCAGGGACGTAGCAAATCAGGGGCCGAGGGGCGGACTCCCCGGCAGGGCGACGAACGGGGTCGTCGTTGTCGGCGACATGGCGACCCAGTCGCGGAGCTGCGGGGCCCGGTCGGCCGGTACGTCGTACGCGATCCCGGGACCGGGGTTGACGACCACCTTCCACCCGGCGACGACCGGCTGTTTTCGTACGGCGACCTGTACCGGCCGGGGGCGACGCCCTGACCGTGGGAGCGTGCGGGCCGGTGAACCCCGCTGCGCGGGCGGCGAGTTGGGATGGCCGTGCCGGGGTCCGTCCCGCCCGGCGGAGGCTGCTCTCCCGGCCACGCGGGACGCGACGATACGACGATCGCCACGCCGATCTGGCCAGCTGAGGCTACTCGTGGGTAACATGCGGTCATGAGCGCAGATCAGATGTCGATCGGCGAGTTGCTCGCCGCCACGGTGCCGATGGTTCGGACGCTGAACCTGGAGTACCTGGAGACCACTCCGGAGAAGGCCGTGCTGGCGCTGCCGGACCAGAGCGAGTACCGCAATCACGTCGGCGGGCCGCACGCGGGGGCCATGTTCACCCTGGGTGAGTCGGCCAGTGGCGCGATCGTGCTGGCCGCGTTCGGTGACCAGCTCTCGCGTGCCGTGCCGCTGCCGGTGCATGCCGAGATCGCGTTCAAGAAGATCGCCCTGGGTCCCGTCACGGCCACCGCGACGCTCGGGCGCCCGGCCGCCGAGGTCGTCGCCGAGCTCGACGAGGGCAAGCGCCCGGAGTTCCCGGTGGCCGTCGCCATCCAGCGCGAGGACGGGGCCGTGACCACGGAGATGACCGTGGTGTGGACGCTGCGTCCCAACAGCTGACCGCCCGTTGGGCCGCCTGACAGGGTGGCGCCCACCCCACAGAAAGAGGGCGAGAGGCATGGCCGCACTCGCCCTGTCCGTCGTTCCCCTGCTCGTCGGCGGCGGGTGCGCGTGCGTCCTGCGGGCGTCGCGAGGCGGCCCGCGCCGGGTGCGCCGGTGGCCGCCGTGACCCTGGCGGCGGGTGAGCTGGTGCGCCGGTCGGGGGCGGTCGTATGCCCTGCCCGGAAGTTGGAGATTGTGTGCGTCAACGGGCTTTGCGCCTGCACAAGTTGAGGATCGCATCCCCACCTCTTTCGAATGCGGGTGCGGATACCCGAGGTAACACCCGGGCATTTTCGGCTCGTTGAACATGGGGCACTCGAACTCCTTGTTTCCTGTGCGGCGCATGTGCGAAGGTATGCCCCCCGCGGGAAGGTAAAGGCACGTCAAGGCCTATAAGTACGCACCAATCAACACCTGCTTTCCGAAGGAGGCGCATTCCGTGCGCTGTCTTCGGCAGGGAAGGAAATGGTTCAGTGCAGCCCCCCTACCCCCCACGTCCGCCCTACCCGCCCCGGCCCGGATCGCGCCCGGGGGAGTCCGACCGCGATCTCCTCGCCCGGCTGGCCGACCCCGAGCCGGACGTCAGGGCCGTCGCGCTGCTCATGGCCCGGCACTGGCGCGCGGTGCACGCATACGCCGTCATCTGCCTGGCCGCATCCTCGGTTTCGGCGTCGATGGCGGCCGGTGCCGCGTTCCAGCAGGTGCTCGGCCGCCGGGCGCCGGTCGGCGCACTGCGCCCGCAGCTGTTGATGACCGTCCGGAACACGGTCCGGGAATGGGCCGCCGAGGACGAGGTGACGGCGCTGCTGCCGGAACTCGCCAAACCCACCGGAGCCCGCGGACTGCGCGTGGCGAGGTCTGCGACACCCGAAAAGCGGCGCCTGGCGGAGCGTGCTTTCCATGCCCTTCCGACGGCCTCCCAATGCCTCCTCTGGCACACCGAGGTCGAATCGGAAACGATAACCATACCGGCCGGTCTGCTGGGCATTGACGCCCTCACCGCGTCCTCCGCCCTGGAGCGGGCGCGCGAGGAATTCCGGGCCGGCTGCGTACGCGCCCACCGGGAACTCGCGCCCACCAGGGAATGCCGTTTCTACAACCGCCTCCTGGACGTCCCCATGCGGCGCGGCGGCACCCTCCTGCCCGATGTGCAGCGCCATCTGATGCAGTGCCGGTACTGCCGTCACGCCGCTGAACAACTCAGCCGCTTCGACGGCGGCCTGGACGTCCTGCTCGCCGAGACCGTGCTCGGCTGGGGCGCCCACCGCTACCTTGAGTCCCGCCCCGGCCGCACCGCGGCGCCACCGCCCCCGCCGCGCCCACTCGCCGCCGCCCGCACGAGAGTCGGCGGCCGCCACCGGCCCACGACGCGGACGCGGACCGGATTGCTCACCATGCCCCGACGCCACGCCCGGACTGTGGCTTTCGGCGTCGGTCTGACCTCCCTCGCGCTGGTCGCGACCGTGCTGGCGGCCGGGGGCTGGTCCGATGACGACGGTGTTCCCGGCCCCGGTGCCACCTGGGGAGCCCCCAGCGGCCGGACCGCCCGCCCCGGCCCTGCGTCCGAGAACCCGTCCGCCGGAACCCCGTCAGCCGCCTCCGTGGAACGCCCCGGCGAGGTCGCCCGGGGACGCCTGCGCAACCTCGCCGTCGGCCGCTGCCTCGACGGCCGTGGCACCGAGGTGCTGCTGGCGGCCTGCACGACCACCGACTCGCAGCAGTGGTCGTACCAGGACGACGGCCGACTGCGCAGCGTCGCCGACCCCTCGCTCTGCCTCGGCGCCGACGTCGATGCCGGAACGGTCCAGCTGGCCGACTGCGGGGCGCCGTCCGGCCAGGTGCAGTACGACCTGACCGTGCGCGGCGAGCTGCTCCTGCGCTGGAGCAAGGACAGACTCGTCGCTCCCGGTACGGGCGAGGAGCTGGTCGTCGCCGGACGGGACGGCTCGACGGAGCAGCGGTGGCGGATGGAGGCGGGGGGCGCAGAGATGGGGGACACGGGCGAGTCGGGGGAGACGTCGCCGAAGAGCGACGACGGCCAGGAGCGCGACTCCCGCGGCGGTCAGGCGGAGGAGCGGCGCGGCGACTCCGACCGGCGCGAGGAGGGCGGTGACCGGCGCGGCGGCGACTCCGACGGTGGTGAGCAGGACCGTGACGGCCAGGAGCCCGAGGACGCGCCGGACGCGTACGAGAAACGGTTCGCCCAGGTCGGCTGCTGCGACGAGCAGGCCGAGCCCGCCGAGCCCGCCGAGCCGGTCGCCGTGGCGGCGCTGGAAGCCGGTGTGCACCATCTGACCGGCGGCATCCGGGGCGCGGTCACGTCGCGTGGGACGGAGGTGGCGCAGTCCCTGCTGGGCTGAACCTCCCAAAGGGCCTGTTCCGGCGCTCCGCGCTGCACGTGCTCCGACGGCGGCAACGCGCTGAGCACTGCGATCCGTGGGACCCGGGAGTGTCATCGTGACCCGGTAGGCTGCACGGCGTGCGCCCGGCCACGGGCGCACGCCCTGTGTGGGCAGGGACGCGATTCTGGAGGAACCGGCGGTGCACGTCCAGGAGTGGCTCGAGACCGTACCCGCGGTCGCCGTCTACGCGCTGGTGGGAGTGGTCATCGGCCTGGAGAGCCTGGGCATTCCGCTGCCGGGCGAGATCATCCTGGTCTCCTCCGCGCTGCTCGCCTCCCAGCACGGCGACATCGACCCGGTCGTCCTCGGCGCGTGCGCCAGCGCGGGCGCGATCATCGGCGACTCCATCGGTTACGCGATCGGCCGCAAGGGCGGGCGGCCGCTGCTCGCCTGGCTCGGCAAGAAGTTCCCGAAGCACTTCAGTGAGGCGCACATCGCCACCGCCGAGCGCTCCTTCGAGAAGTGGGGCATGTGGGCCGTCTTCTTCGGCCGCTTCGTTGCCCTGCTCCGCATCTTCGCGGGCCCGCTCGCGGGCGTGCTGCGGATGCCGTACTGGAAGTTCCTGATCGCCAACGTCTTCGGCGGCATCTTGTGGGCGGGCGGCACGACGGCGGTCATCTACTACGTGGGTGTCATGGCCGAGGCGTGGCTGAAGCGCTTTTCGTGGTTGGGACTGGTGGTGGCGGTGCTGATCGGCCTCACGTCCATGCTGGTCCTGAAGCGCAAGGCGACGAAGACGGGCCCTGTGCAGCGGGAGGCGGAGCCGGTTCCCGTCGGTGACTGAAGCGCCCCACCAGGGGCGCGGGGAACTGCGCGAGAAGCCACCACCAACCCGCAGACTTTTCGTACGACCTTCAGTCCCCGTGCTCTTCCCGATGCGCCTTCCCCAGCTCCGCGTACATCGTCCCGTTGAGCGTGATCCCCTCCCGCTCCTCATCCGTCAGCTCCCGCCGCACCTTCGCAGGCACCCCCGCCACCAGCGACCCGGCCGGCACCACCATCCCCTGCGGCACCAACGCCTGCGCGGCGACAAGCGACCCCGCCCCGATCACCGCCCCGTTCAGCACGGTCGCCCCCATCCCGATCAGGCAGTCGTCCTCGACGGTCGCCCCGTGCACCACTGCGTTGTGCCCGATGGACACCCGCTCCCCGACGCTCACCGGAAACCCGGGATCCGCGTGCAGCGTGCAGTTGTCCTGCACATTGCTGCCGGCGCCGACGGAGATCCGCTCGACGTCCCCCCGCAGCACGGCCCCGTACCAGACACTCGCCCCGGCCCCCAGCGTCACGTCGCCGATCACCGCCGCCGTGGGTGCGACAAACGCCTCCTGATCGACCCTCGGCTCCTTGCCGCCGATGCCGGTGATCAGCGCCTGCTGCGTCATCCTCATCTCCTCGTCGCCCTCGTCGTCCTCGTCGTCGAGTACGAGGGAACGGTACGCCACCCCGTAGGGCGAAGATCACAGGCCCATGCCCTCATGGCAGCACCCCGCGCTGAGTAACGTGAGCGGGTGCCGAAGCGCAAGAACACGTTCTCATCCTGGCGTCACCGACTGGTGCAGCGCGCCGTCCACGCGGGCTGGGCCTGGGTGCAGCGCACGGGTTCGGTGACGGCCGAGAACCCCGGCCGCTTCCACTTCGGCTCGATCGGCGAAGCCACCCGGCTGGCCTTCCCACTCGGCACGATCTTCGGCGAGCCCTGGATCCACCTCGGCGCCCACTGCATCGTCGGCGAACAGGTCACACTGACGGCCGGTCTGATGCCCGACCTCGACCTCGGCCCCGAGCCCATCCTGCGCATCGGCGACGGTGTCGTCCTCGGCCGCGGCAGCCACGTCATCGCCGACACGACGGTCACCATCGGCAGCGACTGCTACTTCGGGCCGTATGTCTACGTCACGTCCACCAACCACTCGTACGACGACCCGCACCAGCCCATCGGCAAGCAGTGGCCCCGGATGGAGCCGGTGGAGATCGGGCCGGGCTGCTGGATCGGCACCGGCGCGGTGATCCTGCCGGGCGCGCGGATCGGGCGGAACGTGGTCGTGGCCGCAGGGGCGGTGGTCCGCGGGGTGGTGCCCGACCACGCGGTGGTGGCGGGGGCGCCCGCCCGGGTCGTACGGCGCTGGACGCCCGTCGACGGCTGGCAGCCGCCGCTCAGGACACCGGCGCCGGTGCCGATACCCGAGGGCGTCACCCCCGAGCAGTTGACGGCGCTCGCGGATCTGGACGAGGAGGCGGCCGCGCGGCTGGCCGAGCTCGAGCCGGAGGCCTGACCAAGCGCTGTTAGCCGGTCGCCAGCAGCAGGGTCCCGGCGAGGGCCAGGCCCGCGCCCGCCGCCTGCACGGCACGCAGCCGTTCGCTGAGGAAGCCGCGGGCGGCCAGGGCCGTCACCACCGGGTAGAGCGAGGCGAGTACGGCGGCGACGGTGACCGGGCCGTGCTGGGCGGCGATCGAGTACGTGCCGTTGGCCGCCACGTCCGCCAGGCCGACGAAGCCGAGCGCCGGGAGCGAAGCCCAGGGGAAGCCGTCGGCGGGGAGCGCGGGGGAGCCGCGCCGCACGGAGATGTACAGGGCGGTGCCGCCCGCGACGACGTTGGTGACGCGCTGCACGAACAGGGCCAGGAACAGCCCGGTGAGCGTCGTCGAGGCCTCCGCGATCAGCGCCATCACCGCTCCGAAGCCGAACGCGGCGAGCAGCGTGAGCAGTACGGCCTGCCGCTGCACCGGCGCACCCCTGAACTGCGGCCCGCCCGCGAGCATCACCCCCACCACGGCCACCACGATCCCGGCGACCTGCAACAGCCCCGGACGCTCGCCCAGCACCAGACCCACGCCCACCGGCACCGCCACGCCCAGCGACCCCAGCGGCGAGACGACCCCCATCGGGCCCAGGGCGAGCGCCTTGTAGAAGGCGAGCATGGCCACCGGGCCCACCAGACCGGCGCCCACGGCGAACCAGAGCTGCGGTCCCGCCTCGCTCCAGCCGCCGGTCGCGACCACGATCGCGCCGAGGACGACCACGGCGATCGACTGCGAGACGACGACCACGGTCAGCGCCGGCGTACGCCGGGTCAGCAGCCCGCCGCCGAAGTCGGCCAGACCCCACAGGAGGCTGGTGGCCAGGGCGAAGAGTGCTGTCATCGAGGCGCCTCGCAGTACAGTTCAGTGAACGATTGGGTGCACCACACCATAGTTCAATAGACTGAACTCCGCTATCTAGAATATTGGACGGAATGTGTCGGACCTCGACCTGCTGACCCAGTCCCTGGCGCGGAACGTCAAACGCTGGCGCACCGAGCGCGGCTTCACCCTGGACACGCTCGCCGCCCGCGCCGGGGTCAGCCGCGGCATGCTGATCCAGATCGAGCAGGCCCGGACCAACCCCAGCCTCGGCACGGTCGTCAAGATCGGCGACGCGCTGGGCGTCAGCATCACCACCCTGCTCGACTACGAGCAGGGCCCCAAGGTCCGTATCGTCCCCGCCGACCAGGCCGTACGGATGTGGCACACCGACGCGGGCAGCTACAACCGGCTGCTCGCCGGCACCGAGGCCCCCGGCCCGCTGGAGCTGTGGGACTGGCGGCTGATGCCGGGCGAGAGCAGCTCCTCCGACCCGCACCCGGCCGGCACGGTCGAGCTCGTCCATGTCACGGCCGGCGAGCTGACGCTCACCGTCGACGGCGTGCCGTACGGCGTCCCGGCGGGCGCCAGCGCCTCCTTCGACGCCGGGGTGCCCCACATGTACGGAAACGACGGCGACGTACCGATGGAGATGGTGCTGGCCGTGTCGGTGCCGCCCGTGCACTGAGACACGTACGAAGAGCCGCCGGACGGCTGTTAGCGTGCCGACATGCGCGCACCCATCGGACACTTCGACCGGGCGACGCCCGCCCCCGACTGCCTCGACGAGCTGACCGGCCCGGTCGCCGACGCCGTACGGCACTGGCGCGGCAGCGTCCCCGCCGACCAGATCGTCTACGTCGACACCGACCCGCGGTGGGCCGACACCAACGTCTTCGTCGGGCACTACGGCCGGGAGCTGCTGGAGCAGTCGGCGAACTGCGTGGTCGTCGCGGGCAAGCGCGGCGGCGAGACCACACTGGCCGCCTGCGTCGTGCTCTCCACCACCCGCGTCGACGTCAACGGCGTCGTCCGCCGCCGACTCGGCGCCCGCAAGGCCTCGTTCGCCGCGATGGACACCGCCACCGGCGAGACCGGCATGGAGTACGGCGGCATCACCCCGATCGGACTGCCCGAGGGCTGGCCCGTGCTGGTCGACTCGGCCGTGGTCGACCTGCCGTACGTCCTGGTCGGCAGCGGCCGGCGGCGCGGCAAGCTGCTGGTGCCGGGCAAGGCCTTCGCGGAACTGCCCGGCGCCGTGGTCCTGGAGGGGCTGGGGATCGCCTGAGGCCGGGCCTCACGCCGGGGCGTGGTGGGCCAGCGGCAGATGCGGGTCCGCCTCGCCGGGCGCGTGCGCCGGGTCGGCGTGCACCAGGGCGGCGGTGAGGCGCGGTACGGCGTGCAGCAGGGCGTGTTCGGCCTCGACGGCGATCGCGTGGGCCTGACGCACCGTCACCTCCCCGTCCACGACCACCGCCACCTCGGCCCGCAGCCGGTGCCCGATCCAGCGCAGCCGCAGCTCGCCCACCTCCTGCACGCCCGGCACCGCGCGCAGCGCCCGCTCGGCCCGGTCCACCAGGGCCGGGTCGACGGCGTCCAGCACCCGCCGGAACACCTCGCGCGCCGCGTCCCGCAGCACCAGCGTGATCGCCGCGGTGATCGCCAACCCCACGATCGGGTCGGCCAGTTGCCAGCCCAGCGCCGCGCCGCCCGCGCCCAGCAGCACCGCCAGCGAGGTGAACCCGTCCGTACGCGCGTGCAGCCCGTCGGCGACCAGCGCCGCCGAGCCGATCGAGCGGCCGACGCGGATCCGGTAGCGAGCCACCCACTCGTTGCCCGCGAAACCGACCAGCGCGGCCACCGCGACCGCCGGGATGTGCTGCACCGGACGCGGGTCGAGCAGCCGCTCGATCGCCGTCCACCCCGCGAAGGCGGCCGACGCGGCGATCGTCAGCACGATCACGATGCCCGCCAGGTCCTCCGCGCGGCCGTAGCCGTAGGTGAAGCGGCGGGTCGCCGCGCGGCGGCCCAGCACGAAGGCGATCCCGAGCGGTACGGCCGTCAGCGCGTCCGCGGTGTTGTGCACCGTGTCGCCGAGCAGCGCCACCGACCCGGACGCCACGACCACGACGGCCTGCGCGAGCGCGGTCACGCCGAGCACCGCCAGCGACACCCACAGGGCGCGCATGCCGCGGGCGGAGGACTCCAGGGCCGAGTCGACCTTGTCGGCGGTGTCGTGGGAGTGGGGGGTGAGGAGGTGGGCCAGGCGGTGGGGGAGGCGGGAGTGGCGGTGATGTCGCCGGTCCTGGTGGTGATGCGCGTGGCCGTGCTGGTGCTCGTGCCGGTCGCTCACGGTTGTCCCCTTCCGGTGCGCGTCGCTGGACGTACGCCGTCCTCGGGCACCATTATGTGCGTATGAGCGCACGCATGCACCTGTCACCTGCGCACGATGCGCATCCGCGCACCCCCGGTGAGGAACAGTTCGCGCTCGCCGCCGAACTCCTCGCCCTGCTCGGCGACCGCACCCGCCTCGCGCTGCTGCACGCGCTGAGCAAGGGCGAGGCGGACGTCTCCACCCTCACCGAGGCGTGCGGCGCCGCCCGGCCCGCGGTGAGCCAGCATCTGGCGCGGCTGCGGCTCGCGGGGCTGGTGACCACGCGCAAGGAAGGCCGCCGGGTGATCTACTCCCTGCGCGACGGCCATCTGCGCAGGGTCGTGGACGAGGCGCTGAACCTCGCCGACCACCGGCTCACCGGGCGGCCGGAGCACGACTGACGCCGGTGCCGGGTCAGAGCGCGGGGTCCGTGCCGAGATACTGCTCCGCGAACGCGGACGCGGCGGCGGGTGAGGTGAACAGGCGGCGCAGCCGGGCGAGGGTGGTGCCCGCGTGGTACGGGTCGCCCGACGCGGTCCCGTGGTACACGTCGGACAGCCACCGCGAGAACTCCTGGTAGTCCCAGACCCGCCCCAGGCAGTCGGCCGAGTAGCCGTGCAGCCCGCTCGCGTCGCCCTCCGTGAGGTACGCGGCGAGCGCGTCGCCGAGCAGGAACGCGTCGTGCAGGGCGAGGTTCATGCCCTTCGCGGCGATCGGCGCGGTGAGGTGGGCCGCGTCACCGGCCAGGAACAGCCGCCCGAAGGCCATCGGCTCGACGACGTGGTTGTGCATGTCGAGCACCCGCTTCTCGATCAGCGGGCCCTCGGTGAGCGGCGGGGTGTCCCGCGCGCCCAGCCGCTCCTGGAGCTCGGCCCACACTCGTTCGCGCGACCAGTTCTCCGGGTCGTCGCCGGGCGGGCACTGGAGGTAGTACCGGGTCACTTCGGGGCTGCGGGCCATGTGCCCGGCGAAGCCGCGGGGGTGGATGCCGAAGACCACGCAGTCCGAGGACGGCGGTGCCTCGGCGAGCAGCGCCGGCCAGCCGATGCCGTAGTCGTGCCGGGCGATGCGGACCCGTTCCGGCGGCAGCGCGGCCCGCGTCACTCCCCGCGCGCCGTCACAACCGGCGACGAACTGGCAGCGGATCACCTGACGTTCGCCGGTCTCCGGGCAGGTGTACGACACCGCGGGCCGGTCGGTGTCCAGGTCGTGGAGCCGGACGTCCCGCACGCCGAACCGTATGTCGCCGCCGCGGACGTCGGCGTACTCCCGCACCAGGTCCGTGACCAGCAACGGCTGCGGGTAGACCCAGTGGTGCTGCCCCGTCAGTTCGGTGTACGGCAGCCGGTAGCGCCCTCCGGCGAAGCGGAACTCGCACTGGGTGTGCCGCTGGGCCCGCGCCAGCAGGTTCCCGGTCAGGCCCCGCCGTTCGAGCCCGCGCACGGCCCACTCCTCCAGGACCCCGGCCCGCGGCCGCTGCTCTATGAACTCCCTGCTCTCCACCTCGAGCACGACACAGTCGACGGACGCGGCCCGCAGGATGTTCCCGAGCGTCAGACCGGCGGGCCCGGCGCCCACGACGACGACCGGAGAACGGTGGGGGGCAGGGGAGTTGGGGTGGGGGGAAGGGTGGCCACGCGAGCATTATGACGGTGGCCGGGCAGGTGGGGAAGGCGCGCGGTGAGCTAGCCGAGGCGCGGTATCTCGATGGCGGGGCAGCGGTCCATCACCATGTCGAGTCCGGCGGCGCGGGTGCGTTCGTAGGCGGCCTCGTCGATGACGCCGAGCTGGAACCAGACCGCCTTGGCGCCCTTGGCGACCGCCTCGTCGGCCACCGCTCCGGCGAGGTCACTGTTGACGAAGACGTCGACCACGTCCACGTCGAAGGGGATGTCGGCGAGGGAGGCGTAGCCCTGCTCGCCGTGCACCGTCTCCGCCTTGGGATGCACCGGCACGATCCGCTTGCCGAACCGCTGGAGCACCTGAGCGACGCCGTACGCCGCGCGCCGTTCGTTGCTGGAGAGACCAACGATCGCCCATGTGTCCCCCAGTTCATTGAGGATCCTGCGGATTGTCTCGGTCTCGCTGCGCACGCTGCTCCTCCTGTGGGCCGGATGTTCGCGCACCAGGGAACGACGGGAGGCTGCGTGTCATTCCCCATCCATCCGACTGAAGCGGTAGAGGCGCCGGGCAGGTGGCCCCGTTACGGGTGGTCGTCCAGGGGCTGCCGGGGGAGATGGACGACGGCGCGCGTGCCGGCCGGGGCACGAGGGTGCAGGGTGAGGCTTCCTCCGGCGCTTTCGAGCCGGATGCGGTGTGAGGCGAGGCCGATGTGACCGGCGGCGCGGGCCGCTTCGGCGGCGCCGGGCGGGATGCCGCGTCCGTCGTCGGTGATCTCCAGACGTACCCCTCCCGCGTGCCCGGTCAGCCGCACGGCCACGCGCCGCGCGTCGGCGTGTTTGACCACGTTGGTCAGCAGCTCCCGGGCGGCGGCGAAGACCAGCTGCTCCTGGGGATGGCGGACGCCCTCCTCGCACTGGACGTCGACGCTGAACCCGCCGCGCTCGCCGGCAGCCTGGGCGGCTGCCCGCACCGCTCCGGCCAGTCCGATGTGCTCCAGCACCGAGGGGTGCAGCTCCGAGACGACGGAGCGCATCTGACGGGCCGCGTCCGTGAGGGTGCGCTCGGCCCGGTCCAGGGATTCCGCCGGCTGCTCCACCATGCGGGCGTCCTCGACGTCCTGGCGGGCCGCGAGGACGCTCTGCAGGGCGTTGTCGTGGAGGGCTTCGGCCAGTGCGGTGCGCTCGCGTTCCTCGACGTTGAGGACTTCGACAAGGAGCCGGGAGCGGTCCTGGACGAGGCCCGCGATGGTCTGGACCCGTGCCCGATGGACCCAGGACGTGAGGGCGCAGGCCATGCCCACGGTGACGAGGAAGATGGTGTGCATCACCGCGGCCAGTGGCCCCCGAGGGCCCTCCCCGACGCCGGTGGCCGCCGCCATGTACACCGAGGCGGTGAGCGTCATCAGGGCGACGGTGGTTCTCGGCTGCAGCTGGAACGAGGCCATCATGGCCACCACGAAGAACGCGTCGTCGATCAGCGGCAGCGATGTCTCGGGGATGGGGAAACCGCGGGTGAGTACGACGAGCCCCATGAGCACGGCCAGGTCGACGATCAGTACGGCCCAGATGAGCTGCGGGCGGGCCCGCCCCTGCCATACGGCCCGCAGTCGCACGACCGACCACACGCCGTAGGCCATGATCAGGACGTTTCCGGCGGCGACGTTCTGTCTGTCGGGGAAGGCGGACGCCTCGACCACCAGCAGCAACACCAGCCCGCATCGCAGGAGTGACTGGACGCGCGCGACGCCTTGGGGGTGGTTCAGGGCCACGGCGTACTTCCCGGCCACGCCCGCCGCGGTGGACGGCCAGTGGCCGTACCAGCGGCTCACGGCACGTCGGCCCGACGGCCGGGGACCACGTCCCCGAGGCGGCCACGGTCCCGAGCGAGCGAAGGAGACATCATCAGACACCCCGCATGTGTCCGATCGGCATCAATGATGAACATGATCATCCCGTCTAGGAGAATATGCTATCGCCCCGCTTTGAGTGGTTTGTCCCCTCGCGGGGAAGTGCAGTCGGGCCCGGTCCCTGCACAGGGGTCGGGCCCGACTGCGGAGACGTCGGCTAGTTGGCGCTGGAGCCGCCGAGCAGAAGGATCGTGAACGGGGTGGACGCGAGCTGCTTGCCGTTGCAGAGGAGCGAGACCGTGTACTGCCTCGGGGTGTTGCTCACCGTGGCGGTGGCCTTGTAGGTGCCGTCGGTGTTCACCTTCATCGACGTGGCGCCCTTGCCCGCGAAGGCAGGCGAGGTCACGGCGCAGATCGCGCTCCGGGAGGCCGCGGGGAGGCTGCCGGTGATCGTGACCTTCTGGCCGTTGGCCGCCCCCGTGGGGTTGACGTTGATCGTGGCGGTCGGGGCGGGGGCGGGGGAGACGACCTTGAAGCTCGCCGTGGCCGCGGCGTTGTCCGGGTGGTCGCTCGTGTAGAGGTATGCCGTGTAGGTGCCAGGGGTCTGGGTGGCCGTGGCGGTTGCGGTGAAGTCGAGCGAGCGGTTGTGAGTGACGAGCGCCTGGTGGGAGCGCCCCGCGAACCCATAGGAAACGATCTTGGTGACGTGCCCGAGCGGCTTGCCGTTGTGGGTGGCCACCGCACCGTCGAAGGTGATCTTCGCCCCCGGCGCCACCTTCGACGGCGTGGCGTTCATGACGGCCGGCTCGTACCAGTGATGCTGCTGGGACGCGACGCTCGTCGTGTCGGGACCGGTGCTGAGATCACTGGCGGAGGCGGTACCGGCGGGAATGGCGACGGATGCAGCGATGACGGCCGCTGCGGCCGTGATCTTGGACAGACGCATGAGGGGCCTTTCTGGACCGGGCCGATCGGCGGGGATCGAGCTCCGGATCGGGAAGAGGTGAAGGCGCGGCAGCTCGGCGGGGGCCCGGTGGGCCCCGTCGCCTGTCGCGTGCCATTCCAGAATCAGGGCTGCGTGGTGAGCGCCCCATCGATCGGCCGGACCCTGCCCGGGGCCACGCAGCGATCCTCCGACCGTCGACGGACGGGGGAGGCCGACTGGCCGTGCAACGGCTCACGACGCGGGTGGTGCTGCTCCACGCAGGGACCGTTTTTTGCGCCGCCCGTACGTGTCCCAGCCACGCTCCTGCGGTGTCGTACCGCCCCAGACTCCGAACGGTTCGGGCATCGATTCGGCGTGCTGGAGGCATTCGGCGGTCACCGGGCAAGTGGCGCAGATTTCACGAGCCCGGCTTGCCTGCTCGTCCTGGTTCTTTCCCTTGGGAAAGAACAGCCTTGGCTCAGCACCGATGCATGCCGCTCGGCTGTTCCAGGTGGGAAGGCTCTCCAGACCGACGAAATAGGCGGGCAGTTGCCGCCGGGGATAGGTGTCACTCAGTACGGTTGTGCGTGCCATACCTCGTGTTTAGCAACCGGAATCGAGCCGGGGTGGCCCTCCGGGTGGAGCATGACGCTGCTGCCGGTGAGGTCGGCCGATGGGGGGAAGTTCCTGTCCGCCGGACGCCCGAGTCGGTGCCCGGACCGTGTCCGGGCTGCGGGGCATCAGACGTGGATTCCGTGGCGGCGCATATACTCCACGGGGTCGATGTCCGAGCCGTAGTCAGGAGTGGTACGCACCTCGAAGTGAAGGTGGGGGCCGGAGACGTTTCCGGTGGCGCCGGAAAGACCGATCTCCTGACCGGCCTTGACTTTGTCCCCGGCCTGAACGGTGAGACGGGAAAGGTGGGCGTACTCGCTGTATTCACCGTCGTCGTGCTGGATGACGACCTGGTTGCCGTAGGAGCCGGCCCAGCCCGCGGACACGACGCAGCCGTCGGCGACTGCCTTGATGGGCGTACCCGTGGGAACGGGGAAGTCGACGCCCGTGTGATAGCCGCTCGCCCACATCGGGCCCGCCGCTCGGTAGGGCGTGCCCTGGGCGGCCTTGACGGGGGCGCTGTAGCCGCCGGGGCCGTCCCAGCAGTCGCCCGAACCGTCGCTCCCGTCCGGCCCGTTGCCGGGATCGGTGCTCTGATCGTCGGGGTTCCAGTCGCCGCCGGTTTCGCACCGGGACACCGTGGCGGAGGTGTTGACGGGAGCGGCGTCGGCCCCTGTCGCAGCGATGAGGGGCAGGACGATGCCGGCGCCTGCGGCTCCGATCGCGAGCAAGGCGCGGGACTTTCGGGTGTACTTGGGGCGACGGTGACGGCTGCGTGGAGCCATGGGTTTTCCTCTCCGATGCCTGCGGGGCGAGTTGCCGCTCCTGCCGGCGGGAGTTGAAAAGTAGACGGACTGAATTCCGTGCGACAAGTAGGTGTTGTCTTCGCAGCGAAGACCCCCCGATGAAGGGGCCGATTGGGGGATACAGGTCACTCACGGGCGAGCCATAGCGTCGTCGCGCAGTTTCCAGCGTCTTCGCACCGTATCCGAACTCGCAAGCCCTGAGGTTCCCGCCATGACGTCTTCCATCATCCGCACGCTCGGGAAGCCGGGGAGGATGCGGTCCCTGGCCGTCCTGCTGTTCGCGGCCGGGATGCCGGCCCTGTCCGCCTGTGGTCCCGTCCACGCCGCCGCCTCTGCCGCACCACCGCCTCCACGGATCACCGTCACACCCGCCGACGGGGCGAAAGACGTGAAACCCGCCGAGCCGATATCCGTGAGCGCCAAAGGGGCGATGCCCAGCTCCGTGACGCTCACGGGCCCGGACGGCACCCCGCGGCCGGGCGCGCTGAAGGGCGGCACCTTCGTCCCCGCTCGGCTGCTCGCCACCGGCACCACGTACAGCGTCGCGGCGACCGTCGTCGACGCCCAGGGCCACCAGCACACCCGGACCAGTCACTTCACCACGCTCACACCGGACAAGGTCAACAAGATCACGCTGTTGCCGTCGAAGGACTCCGTCGTGGGAGTCGGACAACCCGTGTCGGTGCTGTTCGACGATCCGGTCACCGACAAGGCCGCCGTCGAGCGGCATGTGAAGGTCACCACCAGCAACAACACCCAGGGATCCTGGGGTTGGGTGAAGGATTCCAGCGGCCGGGACCGTATCGACTGGCGCCCTCACACGTACTGGAAGCCCGGCACGACCGTCACGCTCAAGGCCGACCTCAACGGCGTCGACAGCGGTGACGGCCGATACCTGGTGCGGGACTACGCCACCTCCTTCACCATCGGCCGCAGCCAGCTGGCAAAGGTGGACCTCACCACCCACAGGCTCACCTTCTACCGTGACGGCAAGCCCGTCAGGACGATCCCCGTCTCCGGCGGCGATCCCCAGCACCGGACCTGGAGTGGAACGATGCTGGTCATGGCCAAGGAGGGGACGGTCCGGATGAACTCCGAAACCGTGGGCCTGGGCAGCTCCTACAACCTGCTGGTCCACAACTCCCTGCGTCTGACCGGCTCAGGCACCTATGCCCACCAGGCCGAGTGGGCCGCCGCCGCCATCGGCAGGACGAACGCCAGCCACGGCTGCATCGGGATGAACCCCGCAGATGCCGCCTGGCTCTACCACCAGGCCCGGGTCGGCGACGTGTTCCAGGTCACCGGAGGCAAGGAGACAGTCGCCGTGGGCAATGGCTTCGGCGACTGGAACCTGGCGTGGCCGGCCTGGCAGCACCTGTCCGCCCTCGGTTGACCGGTGACGCGGGGATCGTCCACAGGGCAATCATGAGGAGCAAGCGTCGGACGGCGCCGACCGGATGGCCCTCCTACCCCTTCTGTCAGCTCAGCTTCGAGGGAGGTGAGCGACCGGTTCCTCGTCTCCGGGACGCAACCGCGCGTGAAGGCCAGGAACCCGAGACTCACGATGGAGAAGAAGAGGAACGCCGCGCCTACGCGTGCCGGATCCCCCGGTGTGCCGACTGCCAGCGGAAACAGCAGGGCTATCAGGAGGTTGGCGCTCCAGTTCATGCTGGTCGCGGTCGCCGCCATCCGGTCCCTGATCCGCCGTGGCAGCACTTCGGCCACCAGCAGCCAGCCGATGGGCCCCACGGAAAATGCGTAACAGGCCATGAAGGCAAGCAGGGCCGCGACGGTGACCGGACCTGTGGACGCCCGGACGGACGCCCACAGGCTCCACCCGGCGACGGCCAAGGACACCGCGATGCCCGTCAGTCCGGCGCTGAGCACTGCCTTGCGGCGAAAGCGCCTGATCAGCCACATGCCCACCACCGTGGCAACCGTGTTGACGGCGCCGACGGTCAGCGAGGCCACCTCTGCGCTGCCCCGGCCGTGGAATCCGGCTATGCCGAAGACGAAGGTGGAGTAGTAGGTAACGGCTCCGACCCCCACGCATGCGCTCATCAGGGCCGCGCCGCAAGCCACGACGACCGGTCGCCGCAAGGAGGGATCCCGCAGACATCGCACGAGGCCTGCCGTCTCGGCCGGTGCTCTGCCCGGTGCGGTTGAGGTCTCGGTCCGCGGATGCCGCGCGCCCATCCAGGGCGGTACGACGACACGAACGACACCGGCTTGCAAGAGACCCGGCAGTCCGTTGACGGCGAGCATCAGCCGCCAATGTCCTCCCACCGCAAGGGCCGAGCCGATGGCGAAGGCCGCCAACACGGCAACGGTGACCGCCAGTTGGTAGCACGCGATCAGGGATCCTCGGCGGTCGGCGGGAGAGAACTCGGCGATCAGCACAGGGGCGACCGACGTGGTGACTCCCACGGCGAACCCGAGAATGAGCCGCCCCGCGACCAGGGTCTGGAGTGTCGGTGCCGCCGCGGCAACGGCGGCGCCGGCCGTGGCCAGCAGACCCGACCACACCAGGAGGCTTCGTCGGCCGTACCTGGCGGCGAGCCGCCCTGCCGTGACACAGCCCAGCAGCGCTCCCATCAGCAGGCTGCTGACCAGCGCTCCATGGGCCAGACCTGTCAGCGTGAACGTGTCGTTCAACGGCCGCAGAGCTTCGTTGACAGCAGCGATCGAATATCCGAACAAGCCGCCGGCCGTCAGACCGACGAGCAGGAGTGCGCCGCCCATCACACTCGTATTCCGATGTCGTGGCATATACCGAATTCCCAAACTGCTAGACGGTCAGCGTTACCTTGACCGTGTCGTCGCCGGTCAGATCCTCCAGCGCGCGGTCGATCGCGGTGAATGGATGCGCGTGAGTGATCAGACGCTCGAACGGGATCTTGTCGTGCTGGGTGAGCAGCGCCATGCCCTCCGTATAGGAGCGGGGCGGATTGAAGCTCATACCGATGAGGCGGATATTGCGCTGGCAGACGTCCAGCGCCGGATCGATCGTGATGCCGTGGTCGCCCGGGACGATATTGCCCACTTCGATCACGGTTCCCAGACGGCGGACCATCCCGAGCGCCTCGCCCAGGGCGGCGGGTCGGCTGGCCGCGTCGATCACCAGATCCGCTCCGCGTCCCTGCGTCAGGTCGAGGACGGCCTTCCGGCGTGCCGCCGCGTCGCTTCCGGCAGTGTCCAGGACGACGTCCGCGCCGATGTCCCTGGCCGCCTGGACACGGCCCGGACGAGACCCGGAGACGACCACCGTGCCGACGCCCACCTGGCGCAGGACCAGCGCCGTCAGAAGTCCGACCGCGCCGGCTCCGAGGACCACGGCCGTGGCGTCGCTCGTGAGGGTCTCGTCCCAAGAGCCTGAGTTCGTCCTGGCCAGATCCACCGCACGCACGGCCACCCCGAGGGGATCCAGCAACGACGCCACCGCAGTGGGCACATGCTCGGGCACGCGCCACAGATAGGTTCCCGCCTGCACGGCGATGTGGCGGCCCAGCCCACCGGTGAGGGCGGGGCCGTCGCCGGACACGCCGGTGACGCCGCCTTCCAGTCCGATGTCGTCCAGGGGGATTCCGTAGACGAAGGCTTCCGTGCAGGTCGCCGCGCCAGGGCCGAAGCGTCGGCACGCCCAGCAGGTGTGGCACGGCACCCAGGGAAACAGCGCCACGGTGTCCCCCTCGCGCAGAGGCCGGTCGTCGGCGTCCCGCCGGGGGTGTCCGGTGCCGAAGGAGACGACGCGTCCCACGATTTCGTGTCCCAGCACGGTCGGCCTCCGCGGCTCACGGGAGATCAGGTGCTGGTCGGTGCCGCAGATGCCGTTGGCCGTGACCTCCAGCAGCAGGCCGCCGGGCGGGGTTTGAGGCATCGGCAGTTCGAGCCGCTCGATGCGGTTCTTGCCGGTCCATGTGTAGGCGCTGGTGGTTTCCATGACGCTGCTTTTGATTCCTTGCGTTGCTTGGGTGCGGGCGTGGCGTTGGCGCCACGGAGAGGTGACCGTGGAGGTCAGGTCTGCTCCGGCGGCCAGAGGACGGGGCACCCGCGGATGTTCCGGTACGGCTCGGAACCATCGTCTTTGACGATGGGCTGCGGTGCCGTGCTCACGTATTCGAGGCGCATGCCGTTCAGGTGCTTCTTGGACGTGAACCACAGCAGGATGCTGTTGTCCGGTGCGAGAGCCATACCGTCGTCCTCTATCCCCAGGGCTGCGAGATCGGCGAGGCGGCCCTCGGGGTCTGGGTGATCGAGGAAGCCCAGATGGTGAAAGCCCTCTCCTTGGGCAATCGAATGCGTTCCCGACCCATGGAATTCCATGAGTTCGATGAACGGCGGACCCTCCTTGGAGAAGGAGATCCGGGCATCGTGGTGATGCGGTTCAGGGTTGGACTTGTCGCAGTAACGGTCGGTCCGGTACCGGGCGATCTCACTGAATGTGTATCCCGTCGCCGCGGACCATTCGGAGATCGCTGCCTCCAGGTTGGGGACAAGCAGTGCGACGTGGTGGATCAGAGGTGCAGAGCTCACGGAATGTTCCTTCAGTATTCGTGGTGGATGTCCGGGTCCATGGGGACCTGCGTCCCGGCGAGTTGCGCGATCTGCGCATGCTCGGCACTGGAGAGCCGGAAGTCGAAGACGTCGATGTTCGTCGCCAGGCGCTGGGTGCGCACGGTCTTGGGCAGGGGCACCAGGTCCAAATCGAGGTGCCAGCGCAGCACTATCTGTCCGGGGGTCTTGCCGTGCCGTTCGGCAAGCTTCCTGAGGACTGGTTCGGCGAGGAGGGAGGCGCCATGGCTCAACGGGCCCCAGGACTGCACAACGATCCCCTTCTTGGCGGCGTATGTGCGCCCCTGGTCCTGGGTGACGCGCGGATTCAACTGGATCTGGTTGACGGCGGGCACGATCCCGGTCTCCGCCTCCAGCCGGTCCAGGTGGGCCGGCGTGAAGTTGGAGACGCCGATGGCCCTCACCCGGCCGTCCGCGCGGAGCCTTGCCATGGCCCGCCAGGTGTCGACGTAGAGGTCCTGGCCCGGCAGCGGCCAGTGGATGAGGAGGAGGTCCAGATAGTCCAGCCGCATCCGGTCGAGGCCGGCCTCCAGGGCGCGCAGGGTCCGGTCGTATCCGTGATCGGCACCGCGCACCTTGGACACGACGAAGAAGTCCTCGCGCGGTGCGCAGCTGGACCGGACGCCCCGTCCCACCCCACGCTCGTTGCCGTAGCTGGCGGCCGTGTCGATGAGCCGGTAGCCGAGCCGCGCAGCTTGACGGATGACGTCCGCCACTTCCGCGTCGGCGATCTGATAGGTCCCAAGGCCGATCTTCGGCATCGCCGTGCCGGAGTTGAGGCGGACCAGGGGCGCGGTGGTGTCACTCATGTCAGGCCGCCAGGGGAGCGCTGGTTTCGGGGGCGCCATGACCCCGCCGGGTCTGCAGCCGATCCGGCACGCCGACCACAGCACCCCGCGGGCCTGCCTCCTGCTCACGCAGCAGATCGGCCATGACCTCTACGGCGCTGTCGATCTCGGCCTCGGTGAGATCGTCGACGAAGACGGTCTCGCCGATGTCGGTCAGCAGCGTGAGGTACTGGTGGTTGTCCCGGTGCCGCATGGTGTCGGCGAGCGCCTGCTTCATGACGGTGGCGTCGGTGAACAGGGGATGCGAGGCGGCCAGCCCGATCCGGCGCGTGGTGTCGACGATGCGGGCGAGCTGTCGAGGGGCCAGCAGGCCCCGGTTCACGGCCAGCACCGCGCTGAAGACGCAGTCCATGGCGACGGCCTCGCCGTGATGGAGTTCGGGCAGTGCGCGCATTTCGACGATCGGCGAGAAGGTGTGCCCGTAGTCGACGATGCGCTTGAGATCGGTCTCCCAGAGGTTCTTCTGCAGTTCCTCCGCCATGCCCGAGATGGCACGGTGGATGACCTCCAGGCCCGGCTGCGGGTCGCCCGGCTCAGCCCCCGAATCCTGCAGCCGGTCGGTGACGAGACGCGGGCCGTATTCCTCAAGCAGCTGGAACAGGCGAGCATCCTTGATCAGCGCCATTTTCAGGGCCTCGCCGAGACCGCTGCGGATCTGCCGCTCGGGAAGCGTGGCGATCAGACCACGGTCGATCAGGGTCCGCGGCGGCGGGGCGAACGTGCCCAGACGATTGCGGCAGCCCTCGTAGTTCACGCCGTTCTTGGCGGAGACCGAGCCGTCGATCTGGCCGAGCAGCGTCGTGGGCACCCGCACGTAGGGAATGCCCCTGCGATAGAGGCTCGCCGCCATGCCCACGACGTCCTGCAGCACGCCTCCGCCGATGGCGATGGGCGGGGTCCCCACCCGGCTGGTGCCGACCTCGGTGAGCTTGCTGGCGACCTTCAGGAACGCTTCGACGGTCTTGTTCTCATCGCCGCCGGGCAGCGTCAGATACTCCACGTCGATGTCGTTCTGCGTGAAGTACTTCCGGATCCGGTCACCGAACAACGCATCGACCGTCTCATCCATCACGACGAGCCGGGTGCCGCCACTTTCCTGACCGCAGGGAAGCATTCCCAGTTCGGGATTGCCCGGATCGAAGATCTCGGACGTCACCACGATCTCGTAGGTGACCTCCTTGGCCGCCCTCATCGTCCAACGCTGATGTGTCGCGTACATACTCATCTTTCCGTTTTGTTGCTTTTTGGACCTTTAGGCTCACGTTAAGGTGCGGCCGCGCCGCTCGGATCGGCCATCCGGTCGGCTGGACCGGACGAAATCAGTTCCCCCGATCGGCCGACGAGCCGCGCTCACTGGGGTCGGCATGCGCTTTCGCGTGCCAGGGCCGCGCACCACTCGCTCTGACGGCGATCGGCCGCCGCTCTGTGCGCCCCGCCACTGTCCGCCCTTCTCGTCCTTCCGTCCTGACCTCCACCGGCCCGTCGGCCGATCGGGGGAGGCACGGGACCGGCCGCCTGCGTCAGAGTCGAGCGGAAGCCGACCAGCAGCGACCGAGACGCACCTCAGCAGCCCGGGAGTAGACCCTCCATGCCAGCGACCATGAAAAACTGGGCCGGGAACGTGACCTTCTCGGCACGCAGCGTGCGCCGCCCGGCATCAGTCGGCGAACTGCAGGACGCTGTTGCGGGCAGCGACCGTGTCCGAGCTCTGGGTACTGGTCACTCCTTCAACCGGATCGCCGATACCGACGGCACCCTGATCGCTCTGGACGCCTTGCCCACCTCGATCGAGGTGGACCGCGCCGCACGATGCGTGCGGGTCAGCGGGAGAACGACCTTCGCCGCACTGTGCCCGACGCTGCACCGCCACGGGCTCGCCCTGCCGAACCTCGGCTCGCTGCCGCACATCTCCGTCGCCGGCGCCTGCGCCACGGGGACCCACGGCTCAGGGAACAGCAACGTGTCGATCGCCGCAGGTGTCCGGGAGGTCGAGTTCGTGGCGGCGGATGGCGCCCTGCGCACCCTTGACCGGAGGTCGCCCCTCTTCGACGGTGCTGTGCTCTCCCTCGGTGCCCTCGGAGTGGTGACGAACCTGACCCTTGATCTGGTCCCGGAGTTCACCGTCCAACAGGACGTGTGGGAAGGGCTGCCCTGGGACGCGCTCCTCACCCACGTCGACGAGGTGCTGGGCGCCGCATACAGCGTCAGTGTCTTCACCGACTGGGGCGATCAGTGCCAGGTGTGGATCAAGCGCCGCGCCAACGACTCCGTCCCGGACCTGTCCGGTATCGGCGCACGCGCCGCGGACGGTCCCCGCCACCCTCTCGCCGGATTCCCTCCGGAGCACTGCACTCCGCAGCTGGGCGCACCCGGTCCCTGGTATGAACGACTCCCGCACTTCCGTCGCGAGTTCACACCCAGTACGGGCGACGAACTGCAGTCGGAGTACTTCGTGGACGCACACCACGCCGTCCCCGCACTCCAGGCAGTGCGGCGGCTCGGATCGCGGATCAAGCCGCTCCTGCACCTGTCCGAGCTCCGTACCACCGCACCGGAGGCGAACTGGCTGAGCCCCAGCCATCGCCGCGCCTGCGTCGCGATCCACTTCACCTGGAAGCCGGACCAACCGGCCGTGACGCAGGCACTGCCACACCTTGAGAAGGCCCTCGCCCCCTTCGGGGCGCGTCCGCACTGGGGCAAGCTCTTCATGACAAGCCCGCGCCGACTCGCCGCCTCCTGTCCCAGGTGGGCGGACTTCCAGGCGCTCATGCACCACTTCGACCCGGCCGGTAAGTTCCGCAACGAGCTGATCGACCAGTACTTCGCCGCTGACGGCCCAGCGGTCGGCGACCGCTCCAGCTGACGGCAACTGCCGCCTGTGCACCCTGACGTGGCCACGAAGACGATCGCGGCCGACACTCCCGGTCACCTCATCCGGCACCAGCCGCTCATGGGGTTCGCCGGGACGGCCGGTGTCGAGCCAGGTCTGCGCGGCCGCGCATGGTGAATGCCGACCGCCCCGAAGGACGGTCCGGTCCTCCGGGGCGAGATAGCGGCGTCAGATCCCGCGGCTTCAGTGCGCTGCGGTCGTCTGATCGGCCTCGGCCTCGGCCGTGTCCGCTGACGGAGACGGCGCAGGCTCTGCTGCTCGCGGTTCGGCCGTGGGCCGCTTGTCGTCGGCCTGCGTTTCGGCCGTCGGCTGGGCGTCCTCCGCCTTCGGCTCCGCCGTGGGGGACGGGGCAGTGTGCGGCTCGGACTGTGCCGGCGCGGGCTGTTCACTGCCGACGCCCGCTCCCGACTCCACTCCCGGCTCCGTTCCCGTGGCCGCATCCCGCGTGAGGTCCACGATGGTGACCGTGCCGGCCCCCGGGTCGGTGACGTACGCCCGGCTGCCATCAGGAGACACGGCGATCGCCTTGCTGAGGTCGGCCTTCTCCGGAGCGCTGGGGACGATCTGGTCCTTCGTGGCATCGAAGACGCCCACACCCAGCTTGGCCAGGCCGCTCTCGGTGTGCGGGCTTCCGGCGCTGTAGACGCGCTTGCCGTCCGGGGAGAACGCCACGGTCCTGGCGTCGGCCTCGGGCATATGGGCCACAATCCGCTTCGTGGAAACGTCGAATACCGTGATTCCACCCTTGGTTCCGACGGTGTAGAGACGTCCGTCGGGGGAGAGGGCGACGTCTTCCGCCCCGCCGTCACGGGTCACGAACTCGCCTGCGACCCGGTCCGGCTGCTTCACCTCGATGGCGACCGCTCCATGGTCGGTGGCGAGGTAGAGCCGGTCGCCGGACGCGAAGGCCGGTCCGCCGCGGAGCGCCGGACCGCCTTCCGGCAGGCGGATCTCGTGCTTCTTGTGCTGGGCGACGTCCACCAGCCATGCCGCGCCGTCTCCGTCCGCCAGTGCGATGTACTGGCCATCGGGCGAGACGGCGACGCTCCGGGCCTTCGCGGGTCCCCACACGTCGGGCAGCAGGGTGTTGGTCGCGGTGTCGATCACGTGCGTGCCCGACTCGCCGACGACGTAGAGGCGGCTTCCGTCGGGACTCATGGCCATCGACCGGGGCCCACGCTCCTCCCTGGGGGTGGGGAGGTTGATGCGATGGGCCACCTTGTCGGCCGCGGCGTCGATCACCGACACCGATCCGGGGAGCAGCACGTAAGCGTGGCTGCCGTCAGGGGCGACCGCCACGGAGCTCGGCGCGTCACCCACGCTGATCACGACGTCCTTCGCGGTGCGGGAAGAGTCATCCGCTGCGTGGGCATGCCGCGAGGCGCCGTCCTCGGCACCCTTGCCACCCTTGACGCCGCGCATCTTCCAAGCCGTGTCGGGAGTGTCGGCACGGTGGTCGTCGGTGATCTCGGTCGCCGCCGGATTCTTGTTGTCCCACTCTGCGGCCATCGCGGGTGTGACACCGACCAGCCCCAGGCTGGCAGCACCGAGCACGACTCCGCAGATTGCCGTGCGATAGATCCGGGATCGAGTCATGTGGTTCATGAGAAGTTGCCCATCAGGTCGAGGTAGATGTCCCTACTCGTCCAATTTCGCCCGTACGTCGCTAAATTGACGCTAACGGTCTGTTGTCATCACCGTGACGTGCCCTTCCACGCCTACAACCAGGCGTCGAAGCGGCGGACGTACCACGTCTTCACCAACTGAGTGAGCGCGCAGTAGGCGAGCAGAGTGGCGATCAGCCACGGGAAGTAGCCCAGCGGCAGCGCCTGCATGCCGACAGACGAAGCCAGCGGCGAGAACGGCAGGAAGACGCCGAACGCCATGACGGCCGCCGTCATGAACAGGACCGGCAGGGAGGCCCGGGACTGGATGAAGGGGATCTTCCTCGTACGGATCATGTGCACGATCAGCGTCTGGGACAGCAGTCCCTCGACGAACCACCCCGACTGGAAGAGCGTCTGGTGGGCCGTGCTGTCGGCGCCGAACACGTGCCACATCAGCAGGAAGGTCGTCATGTCGAAGATCGAGCTGGTGGGACCGATCAGCAGCATGAAGCGTCCGATGCCCCTCGGATCCCATGTGCGCGGCTTCCGCAGGTACTCCGGGTCCATCCGGTCCCAGGGCGTCGCGAGCTGCGAGATGTCGTACGCCAGGTTCTGCACCAGCAGCTGGATCGCCAGCATCGGCTGGAACGGGATGAACGCGCTGGCCACCAGCACCGAGAAGACATTGCCGAAGTTCGAGCTGGCCGTCATCTTGATGTACTTGATGGTGTTGCCGAACGTCGTCCTGCCCTGCAGTACACCTCGCTCCAGGACCGTCATGTCCTTTTCGAGCAGGATGATGTCCGCGGACTCCTTGGCTATGTCGACCGCGGTGTCGACGGAGATGCCGACGTCCGACTCGCGCAGGGCGGCCGCGTCATTGATGCCGTCGCCGAGGAATCCGACGGTGTGCCCGTCGGCCTGGACGGCCCGCACGATGCGCGCCTTCTGCAGAGGGTTGACCTTGGCGAAGACGGTGTGCCGGGCGACGCACTCGCGCAGACGCGCATCGTCCAGGGCATCGATCTGCGAGCCCGTCACGACCTCTCCGACGTCGATCCCCACATCCGCGCACACCCGTGCGGCGACCAGCTCGTTGTCGCCCGTGACGACCTTGACCGCGATTCCCTTGTCCGCGAGACCGCGCAGCGCGGCGGCGGCGTCGCGCTTCGGCGGGTCGAGGAAGGCCAGGAATCCGACCAGGGTCAGCTCGGACTCGTCCTCGACTCCGTAGGTGTCGCGGCCCCCGGGGAAGGTACGCGTCGCCACGGCGAGGACGCGCAGCCCCTGCTTGTTGTTCTCCTCGCAGATGCGCGTCACCTGCCGCCGCAGCTCGTCGGTGAGCGCGACCGTACGGGACCCGTCCCTCATCCCGATGCACCGGGCGAGGATCTCCTCCGCCGCGCCCTTGCTGATCAGGATGTGCTGTCCATCTCCTGGGCGGTCCGTCAGAGCGGTCCTGGCGAGCACCACGGACATCCGGCGCCGCTCGAAGTCGAAGGGAACCTCGTCGACCTTGGTGAAGGCGGCGTCCACGACGATCTCTTCGGCTTCGTGCACGTGGTCGATGACGGCCTTGTCGAGCAGATTGCGCAGACCTGTCTGGAAGTGACTGTTGAGGTACGCGTACTGCAGCACCTCGTCGTCCTCACGGCCGTGCACATCGAGGCAGCGGTCCAGGACGATGCGGTCCTCGGTGAGCGTGCCGGTCTTGTCGGTGCACAGCACGTCCATCGCCCCGAGGTTCTGGATGGCGTTCAGCTTCTTGACCACGACCTTGTGACGGGCCATGGCCACGGCACCGCGCGCCAGGTTGGTGGTCACCACCATCGGAAGCATCTCCGGGGTGAGGCCGACCGCGACCGCCACCGCGAACATGAAGGCCTCGGTCCAGTTGTGCTTGGTCAGGCCGTTGATCGCGAACACCACGGGGACCATGACGAGCATGAACCGGATCAGCAGGAAACTGACCTTGCGCACACCGACGTCGAAGCTCGTCTCGGGCCGTTCTCCCGACAGCGATCCGGCCATGGAACCGAAGTAGGTGTCGGAGCCCGTGGCGACCACCACACCGGCACCGGTCCCGGACGTCACCGAAGTGCCCATCAGGCACAGGTTGTTCGCCTCCACGGGGTCGGTCGTCTCGGACTGTCCGTCTGCGCCCTCGCGGGTGTCGGCCTTGGCGACCGGCAGTGACTCGCCGGAGAGCGCGGCCTGACTCACCATGAGGTCCTTGGCGGTGAGCAGACGCAGATCGGCGGGGACCAGATCCCCCGCGGCCAGGTGCACGATGTCACCGGGGACGACGTCGTCGAGCGGCACCTCCGCCGTGACGGGGACGGCGTGACGGGATGGCCGACGACGTACGGCCGTCGTGGTGCTGACGAGCGCCGTCAGCGCACGGGCGGACCTGCCGGACCGGTACTCCTGCCAGAACCGCAGCAGCCCGCTGACCAGCACCATGGTGGTGAGAATGAGGACGCCGGGGTCGTCCGGGTCACTGATGTACATCACCACGGCGAGGCACGCCAGGACGACGATGAAAGGGTTCCGGAAGGACGTGACCAGCTGGAGGGTCCAGTGCGGTACGCGTTGCTGGGCCACCACGTTGGGGCCGAGCCGGTGCAGTCGGCGGGCTGCCTCCTGCTGAGTCAGACCCTTGTGGGTGACGCCCAGTTCCTCCAGCGCGGTCCCGGCGGGCCGGCTGCTGATGGCCGCGAGGCGATCACCGACGGCGCGGGTCCGCACTTCCAGCTCGGCGGCCTTGCGCCTGCGGCGGCTGCGGCCGGGAGGGGCGAGGGTCTCGGGGGTGAGTGTGATCACGGTGGTACCTCCCTCCGCGCACGACCGGCTGCCCTGTGGCCACGTCATGCACGTCATGGAGGGACGACGGTCATGGAGGGACGACGGGCGACAGCGGCGGTCGTGGTCGCGGAACTCTGAAAAGTCGCGGAGCTCTGAAAAGACGTGTCGGCGGCAGAAGAGCCGCCTCCGGCACTGATGAGTGCGTGTTCCTCGCACGGCGGCAAGGACTACTTCCCTCGGGACTTATCCCGATCACCTCCTCGCTCGCGGGGGCAACGGCGCACCGCCGATGTCGCAGCCACGAGTGTTGCAATCACGCGCCGGAGGAAATGTCATCCGATCGGACCACACGGCGGAGGACGTCGTACAAGGCGTTTTCTTTCTTGCAGGCCTCTACTGGTCGCTCCTTTCCGGACAAGGGCCGCCAATTCGGTCGATCAACTGCGTCGAGCAACTGCCACGAGCGACGGTCGGATGACACCCGGGAAATCCACTGCGCCCCGGTCGGGTCAGAAGGCGTTCACCCCCCACGGGCGCGCGGGGCTGCCGCGAGCACGATCGGCCGGAGGGGATATCGTCCGCCTCGTCATCCGGTCGGATGACCGATGTCCGCGCGCGGGAACCGCATGCTTGACGTGTCGGCCCGATCGCCCATCCCCCGAGGCGGCCGGGTCGGCGTCCCCGGCCGGGCGGCTCGTCAGGAGTGGTTGGGGAACCCGTGCGAGGGGCCGCCCGGCGCACAGCGGCGCCTGAAGTCAATCCCTGCAACCCCCGCGGGATGGCTTCAGGCGCCAACTGCGTTGTGCCACCTCTCGCGCTGCGAACCGGGGCGCGACCAGAGGTGCGGCGGGGCAGGCGCGAGCGGTGTGGTGCGAGCAAAGGGCAGGTTTACGCTTAATTCACGCAGAACGCCGCAAACTGCCCTATGTAGTAGCAAAGCAACAGGAAGGCGACAGCCATGTCCACCCTCGGCAGCCGTGTACGCGTCGTCGTCGCCGATGACCATCCCATCTACCGCGAGGGCATCGCGCGTGGCCTGTCACTGAGCGGTCAGGTCGAGGTCGTCGCCGAGGCCGGGGACGGCGCGGAGGCGTTGCAGGCCATCCGCAGCGAGTCGCCGGACGTGGCCGTCGTGGACTACCGGCTGCCCAAGCTGGACGGCATCGCCGTAGTGCGCGCGATCACGAGGGACGGCCTGCCCACACGGGCCATCGTCCTCTCCGCGGTCACTCAGAGCTCGGTGGTGTACCAGGCCATCGAGGTGGGCGCCGCCGGCTACCTCGCGAAGGACTCGCCGCGCGCCGAGATCGTCTCGGCCGTGCTCAAGGTGGCCAAGGGCGGCACCGTCATCCCGCCCGAACTCGCGGGTGGCCTCGTCGGCGAGATCCGCATGCGGGCCGACAGTGAGGCGGTGTACCTGTCGGAGCGGGAGCGGCAGGTACTGGAGGCGTTCTCGGCAGGCCGGTCGATCCCGCAGATCGCCGCCGAGCTCTTCCTGGCCGTGAGCACCGTCAAGACGCACACCCAGCGTCTGTACGAGAAGCTCGGCGTCTCCGACCGGGCGGCTGCCGTGGCCGAAGCCATGCGGCGAGGGCTCCTCGAATGACGCGCCGCTCCCGACGCGCCTGCTGAGACCCCGACTCAACGCTGCTGCGGGCGACGGGACGGGTCGCTGTCCGGCTCCTGACGCCTGTCCGGCTCATGCTCCCTGTCGTTCAGCGCCCGTGTCTCCGCCTTGAGGATGCGCAGTGACCGCCCGACCCCCCGAGCGGCATCGGGCAGCCTTTTGTGGCCGAACAGAACGGCAAAAACCAGTATCACCAGCACCAGGTGCCAGGGCTCCAGCGCATTCCTCAGCATCGCCATTCCTTCCTCGTGCTGACTTATGGCGCAGTCAGAGTACGGCCATAAAAACGCCTCGTGAAGCGATGGCCTGATTCCTTCCCGTATTTCATCCTCCCCGGGGTCCGATCAGGCGACAGCACGGATTCACTTGCCCGGCATAATGATGGAATAACCACTCCTGCCGGTGCGCCCGCGCGCATGTGTGGCGGAGTCGTCAATGGTGACGCAATCCGACGGACGATGAAGGGTCGAAATGGCAGCCGGCAGGCGTATTCCGGTGGTAGTGGCCGATGACCACCCCGTTTACCGGGAAGGTCTCGCACGAGCTCTTTCGCTGAGTGGTTGTATCGAGCTCCTTGATGAATGTGCGGACGGAGCCCAGGCGCTGGAGGCCGTGCGGGAAAGGCGACCTGACGTCGCTCTCGTCGATCACAGGATGCCGCTGCTGGACGGAATGGACATCGTGCGGGCGGTGACACGCGAACGGCTGCCGACCCGCGTGCTCCTGATCTCCGCTTCGGTCACCGGCGAGGCAGCCGGTGCGGCAAGCCGCGAGGGGGCGGCCGGGTTCCTGACCAAGGACGTGCCCAGGGCGGGCATCGTCGCCGCTGTCGAAGCCGTCCACCGCGGCGACACGGTCTTCCCGGCGGGAGTGCGCCCGGCCGACGGACCGACCGCTGTGCCCCCACGCGGTGCCCTTTCCGACCGGGAGTTGCAGATCGTGGAGGCCTTCGCGCGAGGCCTCAGCATCCCGCTCGTGGCACGGGAACTGTGCATCACCAAGAGCACCGCGAAGACCCACACACGCCGCCTCTACGGAAAGCTGGGCGTGGGGGACCGCGCGGCCGCGGTGGCGGAGGCCATACGCCGTGGGCTCCTGAAGTAGCGCCTGCCGCTCGGATCTTGCAAGGCGGACGCGCACAGTCGTCCAGTCGTTCGATCGCCCGGTCGTCCGTCCCCCGATCGGACAGCCGCCTCATACGCTGCATGGCCTGGTCAGCGGGTCATCCTCAACAGCCCTGGCTCTCATGATGGTTGTCGCAAGGCTAAATCGCCCGACGGCATCGGCCACGGACACACCACGCAGGCACCGCTTTACGCGCCCTCTGGTGTGACTTTCGTGCTCGGTCAGAAGCCGTCCGGTCTGAACACCATTCACCGGAGCCCTTCTCATGCCTCATGTGCTGATCATCGAAGACGACGATGCGATCCGCCGGGCGCTCTCGCACTCCCTGCAGCGTCTGCAGCATGCCGTCACCACGGTCGGTCGCGGCAGTGACGGCCTGATCGCGGCCATGGAGAACTCTCCCGACGTCGTGACCCTCGACCTGGGTCTTCCCGACATGGACGGCATGCAGGTGCTGAAGATGCTCCGGGCCGCGGTGGACGTTCCCATCATCGTCGCCACGGCGAGGGACGGTGAGCAGCAGATCGTACGGGCCCTCGAACTCGGCGCCGACGACTACATGGTCAAGCCCTTCTCCGCCGAGCACATGCACGCACGCATCACCGCGGTCCTGCGGCGCGGCAGCGACAGCAGGAAGCAGACGCGGGTCATACGCGTCGGGGAACTCGTCATCGACCTCAACGCCCACCACGTCACGCTCGAAGGCCGTCCCGTCGAGGTCCGGCCCAAGGAGTTCCGGCTGCTCGCCTATCTCGCCGAGCACGCGGGCCGTGTGGTGAGCAAGGAGGAGCTGCTCGCGGAGATCTGGGACCGGGCCTTCGGCGCGACGGAGAAGACCGTCGACGTACACCTGTCCTGGCTCCGGCGCAGACTGGGCGAGACCGCGGCCGAGCCGCGCTATCTGCAGAGCGTACGTGGCGTCGGTGTCAAGCTGGTGGAGCCGCCGGCATGAGGCGGCGTCTCATGCTGCTCGCAGCGATAACCACGTTCGTCAGTACGGTACTTCTGGCCGTGCCACTGGCCCTGTACGGTCGGCACGCGTACCTGGACGAGGCCGACCAGGCGGCGATGAGCCGGGCCCACCTGCTGCGTTCGGTGCTGTCCGAGTGCGACAGCCACGACGAGTTCGGGGTCTTCGAAAGACTGCGGCAGGACGAGGCGGACGGCACGCAGGCCGCGGCCTTCCTGCGGTCCAGAAAGGTCGTCGGAGCGAAACTGCCGTGGACGGCTGCCGTGGACCAGGCATTCGAGGGGAAGACGAGCGTCGAGGCCATCGGCCGCAACGAAGCGGTGTTCACCCCCGCAACGACGGCCGACGGGCAGAAGGCGGTGGTGGCCGTCATGGTGGACACCACCCCGCAGTGGCGCAGCATCCACTGCCTCTGGGCATCCATCACGGCAGTGGTGGTGCTGCTGCCCCTGGTTGCCGCAGCCCTGATGGACCGGCTCGGACGGACCATCATCAAGCCGATCGACCACCTGGTGGCGGCCTCCGGACTCCTGACGTCGGGACACCTCAGCACGCGCGTGGAACCGAGCGGCCCGGCGGAGACCCAACGGCTGGGGGAGGCGTTCAACGCCCTCGCGGAACGCATCGAGGACCTGATCGTCGCGGAGCGGGAAGCGGTGGCCGACATGTCCCACCGTCTGCGGACTCCCGTGACGGCGCTGATGCTCCAGGCCGAGAGCCTGAAGGACGCCGCGGAATCCAGCCGCGTGCTGGAGACCACGCGTCGGCTCCAGCAACAGATCAGCTTCCTCATCGAGCAGGCCCGCAAGCCGGCCGACCAGCGCCAGCGCGCACCGGTCGCCGACCTCGCCGCGGCGGTGGCCGAACGCCTCGACTTCTGGTCGCCGTTGGCCGAGGAACAGAACAGAAACTGCACCTTGCACGTGACCGGCCGGGACCATCAGGTGCAGGCGTGCCCGATCGAACTCACGGCCGCGATCGACGTGCTCCTGGAGAACATCTTCGCCCACACCCCGGAGGGCACCGCGATGCGCATCGCCGTCCACTCCGCCGAGCCGACCGGCGCGGAACTCGTCGTCGAGGACGACGGCCCCGGCTTCGCCGACGTGAACGTCGTCGCCCGCGGCATCAGCACCCGCGGCTCCAGCGGCCTGGGCCTGGACATCGTCCGCCAGCTCGCCCAGCGGTCGGGCGGGGGCATGAGGGTGGGTGGGGGTGTGGGCGGGGGTGCGCGCATCGAGGTCGGCTTTGGGGGGCCGGGGGAGGTGGAGGGGGGATTGGGGCGGGCGTGACAACGTCCGGCCTGGGAGGGGGGAAGCTCCGCGACGGCCTCGGGCGGCCACCCTTCCGTCAGATCCCCACGAGCCACACCGCGATCATTGAGCCTCTTCCAACCCTAGTTTGAGCTGGTCAGGTGGAGGGTGGGCGTCGACTGGACGAGGCTGGTGATGCGGGTTGTGGAGCACCGCAGTGACGGCTTGCTGACCTGTGGAGAGGTGGTCCCACCGGCTGCGGTAAGGCGTGTGGACGGTACCACCGGCGCCCTGGTATCCCTTGTCGGCCCAGCAATCGGTACCGGACTCGACGAGAGCGCCGAGATGCCGTGCTCGCGGGCAGCCCCGATGTCGTGGACGACTCCGGGCAGGGCTGGCGACGCCCCAAGCAGGCGACCTCCGGGATCAGCGATGATCTGCACGTTCATGCCGTGTTTGCGGCGCTTGCCCGAGTAGCGGTCGCCGGCGATCCAGTCGATCTGCAGCTGCGTCCCGTCCAGGATCAGATACGCCCTCAACGTCGTGCGCCGCGGCGCCTCAGCGAGGCTGGGCGCGAGGTCGGCCAAGACGTCGACGGCTTCGGTGATGTAGCGGTAGACGGTCGTAGCGCCGACACCGAACCCGGCGGCGAGCTGGGCGTAGATCTGTCCGCAGCGCAGGTGGGCCAGCTCGAAAACCCATCTACCAGGGGCTTCGTCCTTCAGCCAACTGACCGGTCCGCAAGGCAGCTTGGAAAGGTCTCAGGGAACCTACTGGTCCATGACGGCTGGTACTGCCGGGTACCGCGTGCCGCGCCGTCGAGTGGGGCTCCGAGGTCGCCGCCGATCATCAAGCGCGAAGCGCTCCGCAGGTCTTCGCGGAGCGCTTCGGCAGGTGGAGCGTTGATCTACTTGCTAGTAAGGCTCTTCGTGATCGCGCTTGAAACCCTCTGGTCCAGATCTATCATTTTGTTGTTCAGCTTGTTGTACTCCTTCATGAAGTTGTTGACTTGCTTTGGTGTGAGGATGCCAATCTCTTCCTGGGACTTCAGCCTTCCAGCGAGCCCAGTAAACCCATCGGGAGTCCTCAGGAGTGAGATCTCGTTCTGCGCATCGCTCAGCTGCTTCCCCAGCGACACCACTTCATCGCCCAGGCTCTTTACCGCCGCCTTCGAATCCGCGAGCAGTTTCTGCCCGGCCTCAGCTGCCTCCTTGTAGAATTGTACTTCCTTCTTGAGGGCCGCTCCACCATCGCCGATTTGGTCCTGGAGATTCTGAATCTGAATCTCGAGTGTATTGATGTGGCCGCGCTTGGCCGTGAGGTCGGCTTCCAGGCGTGTTACATTCGCCTCAAGGCTGGTCGCCCTATCCGACAATTCACCAATCCTGCCGTTAAGGGATTCGATCAGCCGATTCTTGCTCGACAGCTCGGCTGCATGAGAAATGTTCTTCGCGGCATGCGCGAGACCGAAGTGGGTGAGGCCCGCAGCCAACCCTCCGATTGCCAAGCCAGTCCGCCACCCCTCACTGAGGAAACCCTCTCCGGTCTTCAAGTATTGAACGTCATCGGCGACACCGATGCCGTCGGCAATGAGTCCGATTGCGCCCACCGCCGAACCCAGCCGGGCCAGAATCAATGCCGATCCCACCAGCGATCCACCGACTGGCGGTGCCATAATTGTGGCAGCTATCGTGATCCCGAACGCCAGGATGTTGATGCCAGCCTCCCATGCCCGTTCGGGAAGCATGCCGCTCGGGTCCACAAAGTTAATTGGATCCGCAGTTGCGTAGGCGTACATGTTGAGCATCCCTGCCTCGGGTGTATCCGAAGTCAGGAAAGCATGGGAAGCGGGGTCGTAGTAGCGCGTCCCCAGGAGCTGAAGCCCCATGGGATCTGTGTATTCGCCGGCATATCCGTAGGGGTTTCGCGCAATACCAGTGCCCTGTGCGGGGGACCAAGTGGGGACTCCGTAGTCGGTGTAGGTGGCCCGACCCTTGATTGTTCCGTCTGTGTCGAGCGTAGCGACCTTGTCGCCGTGTCGATTGGTCAGATAGTAGGCCGTGCCACTTTCGTGGCTCCCCTTCAACGTACGTGCCTCACGCGTGCTGGCTATGAGATAGGCAGCGCTGTCCCCGTGCTGATCCGATTCCGTGTTGAGCACTCCAGCGGCGTCATAGGTGAACGCAATCGTGGTCCCATCGGGATCGGTACGTGTGGCTCGCTGACCGCTGGCGTAGTAGGTGTACTTGGTTTCCTTACCGCCTCGGACCGTTGAAATCAGATTCCCTACCTCATCGTACGCGTGGGTGGTTCCATCTGCGTCCTTGGTGAGGTTTCCGGCCTTGTCATATTCCGGCTTCACGGAGACGGGTCCAGGAGACGTGCACGAAGACTCACCGCACTTCGTCGACGAGCGGGTCACCTGTTTCGTCCGGCCCACTTCGTCATGCTCGTACTGGGTGGTGGTCGTGGTTTGCTGACCGTCGGACGTCCGGGTGGTCACCTTCTCTTCGGTGACGTTTGCTGCGAGATCCGGCTTGTACTCCGCACGCCGGATGAGATCCCCCGCGCCGGGCTTGTCACCCTCGGTGAGAAGGGATGACGTCAGACGACCGTCCGCGTCGTACTTGTACTCAGTAGCCGTCTTCTTGCCGCCGACAGCAGCTACATTCGTGTGTAGTTTTCCATTCGGATAGTAGGTGTACGAGTGCTCTTCCAGGGTTTCTCCACCGGGAGAAGTGTGCTTCTCGCTCGTGACCCGGCCCGCGTCGTCGTGTTCGTAAGTCGATTTCCCTGCAGATGCGTCATGAGCACGCGCGACCTCATGGAGTCGGCCGAGTTTGTCGTACGTGTATGTAACTTCGGACAATACCGTACCGGCGCGCTCCTGCCGTGCTTTGTGCAGGGCTCCATCATCGGTGTATTCGTACGTGGTCTCCGCCCCGGTAGGGTCGACCACCTTATTTACGGAGCGATCGCGGTTGTAGGTGTAGGAGGTTGTTTTGTTACCCGGGTATGTAACCGAATGAGTGGTTCCATCGGCATTGTATTCTGTGGTCACCTGCGTCGCTTCACGATTCTCCGGATCGTACACACGGGAGACCTTTCCCGTGGCTGAATCATAGTCGTAGTGAGTCTGGTGAATTTTCTCATCAGGTTTGCCGGGTTTGGTGAGCCACGTGTCGCTCAGCCGTCCCACGGTGTCATAGACATAATGCAGCACATTGCCATTGGCCAGTGTGATGGTCTCCACTCGACCATTGCTGTCGTACGTCATAACCCGGCGACCGCCTGCCGCATCGGTATCGACCTTCACGCGCCTCGCTGCGTCAAACTCAGTGACACCGGACGAGACGTGTTCTGTTCCATGACTCAGTTTCTTCGAGGTTTGATCACCGAAGGCGTTCGTTTCATACTCAACTTCTGTCGAATTCTTTCCGGAGGTTACGGAATCACCGACAAGTATCCCTGAAGGGGAATAGTCATGGGTCACGCTGACGTCGTCACTGCTGTCAGTTTCCGTAGCTTGACCAAAGGGGTTGTATTCCGTTGCGGCGATCTCGCCGGGAGTGCCATCGGCGTACGCACTCTCACTCTTCGTCAAAAGGCCTTCGTCGTTGCGGGTTTCCGTGACGACGCTGGACGGTTTGTCGGCGCCTTTGGCCGTCACGCTTGTTATCGTGGCGGCATTGACCGGATCGTAATCGAAGCGTGTGACAACTCCATTGCTCGCGGTATTGCTTTCCAGTTGACCGAGGGCGTTGTAGGACTTCTTCGTCTCCCGGCCGCCGGCGTCCGTCACCAAATCCAGCTGTCCGTACTTGTTGTAGTGCTGGGTTGACAGGGTCTGCAAGTCGCCGATCTTCCGGCTCGCCGAATCATAGTTGTCGCCCTCCTCCATCACGCGTCCCAGCGCATCGAAATGCTTGAAGGTGCTGTAACCGTCGCCGGTCCGTGTGGTCGTAATGGAGTTCTCACCGTCCTTCCGGGCGTTCTTGTAGACGATCTTCGTCGTCTGGCCATCGGGAGTGGTGGTGGAGGTGAGCTGGCCGGCTGAGTCGTAGCCGAAGGCGGTGGGATCCTGGTCCCCGCTCTTAGTGGAGAGCGTCAGGCCGGAAGCCAGGTCCGTGACGGTCTCGGTCTTGACGCCTGCGGAGTCCGTGGTCACATCGGTACGGGTACCCTTTGCCTCGTCAACGGTGATGTCGGTGGTGGTGACGGCTGCTCCTGGGTTGCCGCCCTTGGCCTTGGGGTCACCGGTGGTTTCGGTCTTCTTCATCTCGCCGGCCAGCTGACCCGTCTGATAGGCAAGAACGGTCTTCGAGACCTTTACTTCCGGGGCTCCAGTCTTGGCCACGGCGATGGTCTCGCTGACGGCGATGCTCTTTCCGTCATCGGTGGGAGTGTTGACCGTGATGGTCTTCTGTCCGGTCTTGGGGTCGGTCGTCTCTGAGCGGGTCGGGATCGAGTTCGGACCGTAGACCGTGCTCGTGATCAGCTCGGCCTGTTCTTGGGCAAGGCCCTCGGCGGTGTACCGCTTTTCCTCGGTGACTTGGCCCGCCTCGTTGTATGCATGGCGTACCTCGACAGTCTTCTTCCGCGAAGAGTTCTTCGGGTCGATGGTGGTGACCTTGGTCCGTACCGGCATCTGGTAGGTCGGCGGTGCGTCGGCCAGGCGGGGTGCCTTACCGTCCTTCTCGCCGTCGTACTCGTATTGCGTGACGGCGGCGTCCTTCGTCTGGCCATTCGGCCCACCTGGTCGGGCCTTGACCTTCTCCTCCTTCAGAAGATGAAGGTTGTTGAAGGTCCGCCAGACCTCCTGACCGTCCGGCTGGGAGAACTTCACCGTGTAGGTGTAAGTGCTATCTCCCGAAGCCGCCAGACGGTCCGTGCCGTTGGCACACCACTCTGGACAGCCCGTGAAATTGTGATGCTTGTTGTCCTTGTCCGGGTCCAGACTGACCGTGATCGGCTCGATCAGGTTCTTGGTGCGATCCTTGTTGTCCACCTGGGTAACTTCCGACACCGCACGCACCTGACCCCCCTCCGGATAAACTGTGTACACGAACTGCGTACGCGCATCACTCGGTGAGACCACCGCGCTCGGCAGCGGCACCCCGCCTCCTTCCTGCGCCGTCGTCCACTCGATAGAGGTCTTGTTTCCCGCCGGATCGGTCACCGACGACACCAGGCCGCCACTACGCTCGATCACCGACTCCGACCGCGTCTGCTCCTTCTGATCAGGATTCGACTGCCGCTGATCAGCGCGCTGCGGCTGACGAACCGTCACCCGACCAGGAGACCACTCCACATCGAGCCGATTGCCCCATGGACCTGTCACATGATGCAGCTGATGTACCTTGTCGGACCCCGAGCCGACCACCTGAAATGTGAACTCCGTCATATGCCCGAATCGGTCCTCGATGGCCAGTAGATCACCGTTCACATCGAAGAACTGACGTGAACCATCCACCTCTGACTTCAGCACATACGCATACTGACGCCCCTTCTCGTACTCGCGACCCTTCGGCGTCGTCCCCAGACCAACGGCGAACGACACGTCCCTCAACTTGTAGTCAGCAAAGCCATTGCCCCCCGGCTTCGCCGCCACACGAATCGTTCGCCCGTCGGCAAGCACCACCTGCGCCCCGTCTACGTAGGCCAACCCCAAACTCCAACCCCGTCCAAGGCCGAACCGGTCCGCCCCCGACTGCAACTGGTTGTACGACGCCTTCAATGCCACCCCCGACCCCGCGGGTCCCGACACGCCCCCCACATCCACACCGAACCGCACCTGCCCCGTGCGCTCATCCACCGAACCCCCCACCGATGCCAGTGCACCCGCCAATGACCCGGAGCCAGCGGCCTCAGCAGCCACCGCAGGCGCCACCACCACCCATGGGGCCGTCACCCCCAACACACACGCGACACCCAGCGCCACACGACGCGAAAAGCCAGACAAACCTACGGATCGAGAGCCCATTGCCATCTCCTTGGAACTTTGCTGTGGAAAGAAAGCTATTGGGAAAGACTTTTTCGCCGAACTCACTCGTCCTTAAAGCTTCCCTAA
>NZ_JAHUXH010000025.1 GCF_019219825.1 Streptomyces sp. TRM70350
AATTATTGACGGGTTGGACCCGGAACTTCGGTTCCGGGTCCAACCCTTTTTTGTTCTGCGTCACTTGAAGTTCACGTTGCGGAACCACGATCCGCAGCATGGGTACTGCTGCAATGCTCAGGGCTGCCGGTGTCGGAGTCGGTGACGAGGTCATCGTGCCGGCCTTCGGGAACGTCGAGGTCTCCGAAGCGGTGACCCTGGCAGGGGCTCGCCCGGTGTTCGCCGATATAGACCCGGTGTCGTACTGCCTCGACGCGTCCGCGGTCGAAGCGGTCGTGACTCCGCGCACCGTGGCCGTCGTTGTCGTACACCGATTCGGTCGGCCGGCGGATGTCGTACGACTGCATGCTGTGGGGCAGCGGCACGGGATCTTGGTCCTGGAGCAGGGGGAGTCCGAGGCGCCGTACGACGAGGTCGCGCAGCGTCGGCAGCGGGCCGCCTATCTGGATGCGAAGTTGAAGGGTGTCCACACGCCGGACGGCGGGGTCGGGCACACCTATCAGCAGTACGTGGTGCGGGTGCCCGGGAACGGGCGGCCGGACCGGGATGCGTTCGCACAGGCCCTGCGAGCCAGGGGAGTTGAGTGTCGAGTGCCGGTGAAGACGCCGGTGCATCGGCTGCCGGCATTTCGGCAGTGTGTATCGCTGCCCGAGACCGAGCGGGCCGCCGCGGAGACACTGGCGCTGCCGGTGGACGGAGGTTTGACGAAGCGGGACATGCAGCGGATCGCGTCCGCGTGCAACGCGCTGGGCGGACTGTTGCAGCCCGCCCTCTGATCGTTTCCGGTGCCGGGCGACCGTGGTTGGGAGCACGGGTCTGTTCGGGGTATGATCTATTCCGTTGCCGCGAGGGAAATCTCGGTAAGGCGACCGGCCCCTATAGCTCAGTCGGCAGAGCGTCTCCATGGTAAGGAGAAGGTCAACGGTTCGATTCCGTTTGGGGGCTCCGACGCAAAAGGCCCCCGCCCATTTGGGCGGGGGCCTTTTGCGTCGTTCAGGAGTTGTGCAGGCCCGGGACGCGCATCGCCAGGATCGCCATGTCGTCGGAGGGGGCGTCCGAGGCGAAGCGTTCCACGGCGCGCATGATGCGGGCCGCGACCGCGCCCGCCGTGAGGCCGGTGCAGGTGGTGAGGACGTCGGCGAGACCGTCGTCGCCGAGCATGCGGCTGCCCTCACGGCGTTCGGTGACGCCGTCCGTGACGCAGAGAAGGACATCGCCCGGGTCGAGGGTGACCGTCTGCTCGTAGAGGTCCAGGTCCTCCAGGACTCCGAGCAGCGGCTGGGGTTCGGCGGCGGTCTCCACCGTGCCGTCCTGGCGCAGACGCAGGGGGAGCGGGTGGCCGGCGCAGACCACCTTCAGCTCCGCGCTGCCGTCCTCCTGGGGGCGCATCTCGCCGTACAAGAGGGTCAGGAAGCGGCTGCGGGCGCCCTCGTCGAGGATCGCGGAGTTGAGGCGCTGCAGGACCGCGGGGCCGCTGAGGCCCTCGCGGGCGAGCAGGCGCAGGGCGTGCCGGGCGAGGCCCGTGACGGCGGCAGCGTTCGGCCCCGTACCGCAGACGTCGCCGATGGCGAAGCCGTAGGCGCCGTCGCGGATGGGGAAGAGGTCGTAGAAGTCGCCGCCGACTTCGTTTCCTTCGCCGGCCGCGCGGTAGATGACCTCGACCTCGACGCCCTCGATCTCGGGGAGTTCGGGCGGCAGGAGGCTGCGCTGGAGGGACTGGCTGATGGCCGTGCGCTCCGAGTAGAGGCGGGCGTTGTCCAGCGCGAGGGCGGCCCGGCGGCTCAAGTCCTCGGCCAGTTCCAGGATCTCCTGGCGGAAGTGTTCGTCGGTGGGCTTGCCGAGGGTGAGCATGCCGATGACGCGGTTGCGGGCGACCAGGGGGAGGACGACCGTCTCGCCGCCTACCGCGGAGGCCGTCGCCAGGGTCGTACCGATGCCGCCGCTGAGCGTGGCGGGTTCGCCGAGGCCCAGGCTGCGCATGGACGTGCGGAGGGCCGCCTGGTGGGCGGCTTCCGCCGGGGCCGACCAGACGCGGGCGCCGGGGGTGGGGACCGGGTCGGGCGGGGGGATCTTCGACAGCAACGACTTGATGCCGTCGATGAGTTCCTCGTCCTCGTGCAGCACGTACGAGAGGTACGGCTCCGAGGCCTGGTCGGCGATCGTGTAGACCGCGCACCAGGTGGCCAGCGTCGGGACCGTCATCTGGGCCATCAGGGCGAGCGTCTGGTCGCGGTCCAGGGTGCCGGCGAGCAGATCCGAGGCCTCGACGAGGAAGCTCAGGGAGCCGCGGCGGAGCCGTTCGAGTTCGCCGAGGCGGGCCGACTCGACGGCGAGGGCGATGCGGTCGGCGGCGAACTGCAGGCGCAGCGCCTCCTCGTTGGAGTATCTGCCGGGCGCCTCCGCGGCGACGCCGAGGGAGCCGGTGAGACGGCCCTCGACCTTGAGCGGGACCGTGACGACCGAGCGCATGCCCGTGCCGTTGAGCAGCGGTACGGCGCCGGGGACGGCGGTGAGGTCGTCGTGGACGGCCGGCATGCGGGCCGAGCCGTAGCGGCCGGGGCCCGCCTCGACGGGGACGCGGGCGAAGCGCTGGCGGGCGGAGGGCAGGCCCGTGGAGGCGCGGACCTCCAACTCCGTTTCGTCGTCGGTGGCGAGGAGCAGGAACGCGGAGTCGCCGTCGAGCATGTCGCGAGCGCGTTCGACCGTGCGCTGGAGGAGGCCGTCGAGGTCGTCCGGGGCGGGGGAGCCGATGAACACCTCGAAGGGGTCGGTGCCGTGGCCCTCGGGGGAGGTGGTCGTGTCGGACGCCGGGATGCGCAGCGGCGTCTGCAGGACGGCTCGTTCGTGGTCGCGGACAAGGAGGCAGACCGTGGAGGGCTCACCGGCGGTGTCGCGGACGCGGAGGTGGGAGGCGTACACCGGTACGACCCGGCCGGCGGCGTCGCGGATGCCGTAAGTGCCTTCCCAGCGCGAGAGTCGCAGCGCCTCGGCGATGCCGGTGCTGGTGCCCGGGGTCTGCGGCCAGGCGGCGAGGTCGGTGAGGGGTTTGCCGGTGACCTGCTCGCCCTGGTAGCCGAAGAGTTCCTCGGCGTCGTCGTTCCAGGCCGTGATGGAGCCGTTGCGGTCGATCTGGATGACGGCGACGCGGACGCGGCCGTCGGCCAGCGGGAGCAGGTCGGCCGGGAGGGACGGGCCGGCGGTACGGGTACCCACGGGGCGTTCGGGGAGGTCGAGTTGGAACCAGACCTGCTTGTGCGTGGGTGTGTACTCCACGCCCCAGCGGCCGGCCAGGGCCGCGCACAGCTGAAGGCCGCGGCCACCCTCGCGGTCGGGGCTGCCCATGTTGACGGCGGAGCCCTGGAGCGGGACTTCGCGCTCCGGATAGTGGTCGGCGACCTCGATGCGTACGCCGTCGTCGAGGCGCAGGCACAGGACGTCGGCCGTGGTGCCGGCGTGCACCACGGCGTTGGTGACGAGTTCGCTGGTGAGCACCACGGCGTCGTCGACGATGTCGGCGTACCCCCAGCCCTGGAGCGTGTCGCGGACGAAGGATCGCGCGGAGGCGACCGAGCGCCCGACGGGCTCGAAACTGGCGGCCGCGCGCGCGGTGATCACAGAACTCCTCGACCTGCTCTCGACGTCCTGGGCTGCGGGGCCGACCGGCTCGCCTCGCGTCTGCGACGGCAGGCCGCTCGTCGGCCGGGGGTCCGGGGGCTGTTCCCCCGGGATCAGTCCGGTGGTCATGTGTGCGGCCGCCCCTCCGATGCCCGCTCGTTCTCGTGCCACCGCCCAGGCCGGACGGAACCGGTGCGGCTGGACAGCCGCATGCAAGGTTACTTACCTTCGCGGTTCATGCGGATGCCGGTCTGCAGTGTTTCCGTCCGGAGGGTGTGCGGACGATGTGCGAAGCTGCCGAACTGTTATGGCCTGGTTCGGCCGGGGTGAAACACTGGGCAGGCTTTCCGGTGGAGGTCCGGACAGGGCGAATGTGATGCCCGTACGGCGGGCAGCAGCCCCTGGTGCGGTCCGGTACCTCCTGGTGAGATTGACGGCTGGTACCACCGGGCGCAGATACGCAGTAGTAATCGGTACGCCGAGCAGTAGCAGCCGAGCACAGCAGTAATGGTCGACCCCTGCGGGAGGGACACAGTGGAGTCTGGCGCAGCGACGCGGGGCACGAAGCCGCGCGCGAAGGGCGGACAGTCCCCGAGCAGCCGGAACGGGACCACAGAGGTGGACACGGCTGCCCTGAACCGGCTGAAGGCGGCTCTGGTCTCCATGCGGGACGGCAACTTCCGCAAGCGGCTGACGGTGTCCGGGGACGGCGTGATGGCGGAGATCGCCGCCGTCTTCAACGAGGTCGCCGACCGAAATCTGCACCTTACGGGTGAGTTGTCTCGGGTGCGGCGTGTCGTGGGACGTGAGGGAAAACTCACCGAACGGCTGGAGACGGGGGCCTGTGAGGGGTCCTGGGCGGCCGCGATCGACGCCTCGAACGCCCTGGTCGACGATCTGGTGTGGCCGGTGTCCGAGGTCAGCCGGGTGCTGTTCGCGGTGGCCGAGGGCGATCTGTCGCCGCGGATGGAGCTGCGGACGAACGCGCCCGACGGGACCGGGCATCCGCTCCGCGGGGAGTTCCTGAAAGTCGGGCGGACCGTCAACAACCTGGTCGACCAGTTGTCGACGTTCACCGACGAGGTCACGCGGGTGGCGGGCGAGGTGGGCACCGAGGGCAAGCTGGGCGGGCAGGCCCAGGTGCGCGGTATGTCCGGTTCGTGGAAGGACCTGACGGAGTCCGTCAACACGATGGCGGACCGGCTGACCGCCCAGGTGCGGGACATCGCGCTGGTGACGACGGCGGTCGCGAAGGGCGATCTGTCCCGGAAGGTCACGGTTCATGTGGCCGGCGAGATGCTGGAGCTGAAGGAAACCGTCAACACGATGGTGGACCAGCTCTCCGCGTTCTCCTCCGAGGTGACCCGGGTCGCGCGTGAGGTGGGTACCGAGGGCGAACTCGGCGGGCAGGCGCAGGTGCCCGGGGTGGCCGGTGTGTGGAAGGAGCTCACGGACTCCGTCAACACCATGGCCGGCAACCTCACCGCCCAGGTGCGCGGGATCGCCGAGGTGACGACCGCGGTCGCCAACGGTGATCTGTCGCGCAAGGTGACCGTGCAGGCGCGCGGTGAGGTCGCCCAGCTCGCCGAGACCATCAACCAGATGACCGAGACGCTGCGGATCTTCGCGGACGAGGTCACGCGTGTGGCCAACGAGGTCGGCGCGGAGGGGCGGCTCGGCGGGCAGGCGAACGTGCCGGGTGCCGCGGGCACCTGGAAGGACCTGACCGACTCCGTCAACACCGTGTTCCGGAACCTGACCACTCAGGTGCGGGACATCGCCGCCGTGACGACGGCGGTCGCCAATGGTGACCTCTCGCAGAAGGTCACCGTGGACGTGGCCGGCGAGATGCTGGAGCTGAAGAACACCGTCAACGGCATGGTGGACCAGCTGTCCGCCTTCGGTTCCGAGGTCACGCGTGTGGCGCGGGAGATCGGCGACGAGGGTGAGCTGGGCGGCCAGGCGCAGGTGCCGGGTGCCGCGGGGACCTGGAAGGATCTGACGGACTCCGTCAACACGGCGTTCCGGAATCTCACCGGACAGGTGAGGAACATCGCCCAGGTGACGACGGCGGTCGCCAATGGTGACCTCTCGCAGAAGGTCACCGTGGATGTCTCCGGCGAGATGCTCCAGCTGAAGAACACCGTGAACCGGATGGTGGACCAGCTGTCGTCGTTCGCCGACCAGGTCACGACGATGGCCCGGGAGGTCGGCACCGAGGGACGGCTCGGCGGCCAGGCGCGCGTGGACGGCGTGTCGGGTACGTGGAAGGAGCTGACCGACTCCGTCAACTCCATCACCGGCAACCTGACCGCTCAGGTGCGGCAGATCGCGCAGGTGACGACGGCGGTGGCGCGGGGTGATCTGTCGCAGAAGATCACCGTGGACGCGCGCGGGGAGATCCTGGAGCTGAAGAACACCGTCAATACGATGGTCGACCAGCTCTCCGCCTTCGCCGACCAGGTGACCCGGGTGGCCCGTGAGGTGGGTACGGAGGGCCGGCTGGGCGGTCAGGCGCAGGTGCCCGGTGTCGCCGGTGTGTGGCGCGACCTGACCGACTCCGTGAACGGCATGGCCGGCAACCTGACCGCTCAGGTGCGGCAGATCGCCCAGGTCGCGACGGCGGTGGCGCGGGGTGATCTGTCGCAGAAGATCACCGTGGACGCGCGCGGGGAGATCCTGGAGCTGAAGAACACCCTCAACACGATGGTGGACCAGCTGTCCTCGTTCGCCGAGGAGGTCACCAGGGTGGCCCGAGAGGTGGGCACCGAGGGCAAGCTGGGCGGCCAGGCCGAGGTGCAGGGCGTCTCCGGCACCTGGAAGGACCTCACCCAGTCCGTCAACTTCATGGCGAACAACCTCACCGTCCAGGTGCGCAGCATCGCCCACGTCACCACCGCCGTCGCCAAGGGCGACCTCTCGAAGAAGATCACGGTCGACGCCAAGGGCGAGATCCTGGAGCTCGTCACCACCGTCAACACCATGGTCGACCAGCTGTCGTCCTTCGCCGACCAGGTGACCCGGGTCGCGCGCGAGGTGGGCACCGAGGGCATCCTGGGCGGCCAGGCGCATGTGCCGGGCGTCACCGGCATCTGGAAGGACCTCAGCGACAACGTCAACCTGATGGCCAAGAACCTCACCGTTCAGGTGAGGAACATCTCCCAGGTCGCCGCGGCGGTCGCCAATGGTGACCTGACACGCACGGTGACGATCGAGGCGCGCGGTGAGGTGGCGCAGCTCGCCGACACGTTCAACACCATGGTGAAGACGCTGAGTTCGTTCGCCGAACAGGTCACCAAGGTGGCCCGTGAGGTGGGTACGGACGGCATCCTCGGTGGTCAGGCGCATGTGCCGGGCGTGGCCGGTACGTGGAAGGACCTCACCGAGTCGGTGAACCAGATGGCGTCCAACCTGACCGGTCAGGTGCGCAACATCGCCATGGTGACGACGGCGATCGCCAAGGGTGACCTGACGAAGAAGATCGACATCGACGCGCGCGGGGAGATCCTCGAACTCAAGACGACCATCAACACGATGGTCGACCAGCTGTCCTCGTTCGCCGAGGAGGTCACGCGCGTGGCCCGCGAGGTGGGCACGGAGGGCCAGCTGGGCGGCCAGGCGCGCGTGCGGGACGTCGACGGCACCTGGCGGGACCTGACGGAGTCCGTGAACGAGATGGCCGGGAACCTGACCCGGCAGGTGCGTGCCATCGCGCGCGTGGCGACCGCGGTGACCCGCGGCGACCTGAACCTGAAGATCGACGTGGACGCCTCCGGTGAGATCCAGGAACTTCAGGACTACATCAACAAGATGATCGCCAACCTGCGCGACACCACGATCGCCAACAAGGAGCAGGACTGGCTCAAGGGCAACCTCGCCCGGATCTCCGCGCTGATGCAGGGCCGGCGGGACCTGGAGGACGTGGCCTCGCTGATCATGAGCGAGCTGACGCCGGTGGTCTCCGCCCAGCACGGGGCGTTCTTCCTGGCGATGCAACCTGCCGACAGCGCGGGCAAGGACGACCCGTACGAGCTGCGCATGCTGGGGTCGTACGGCTACTCGATGGGCTCCATGCCGACGTCGTTCCGGCCCGGTGAGGCGCTCGTCGGCACCGCCGCCAAGGAGAAGCGCACCATCCTGGTGGAGGACGCGCCGAGCGGCTACCTGAAGATCTCCTCCGGGCTCGGCGAGGCGCCGCCCGCGCAGGTGATCGTGCTGCCGGTGCTGTTCGAGGGCAAGGTGCTCGGCGTGATCGAACTGGCCTCGTTCACGCCGTTCACACAGATCCAGAAGGACTTCCTCAACCAGATCGCCGAGATGATCGCGACCAGCGTCAACACCATCTCCGTCAACACCAAGACGGAGGTGCTGCTGAAGCAGTCGCAGGAGCTGACCGAGCAACTGCGTGAGCGCTCCGCCGAGTTGGAGAACCGGCAGAAGGCCCTCCAGGCGTCCAACGCCGAACTGGAGGAGAAGGCCGAGCTGCTGGCCCGGCAGAACCGCGACATCGAGGTGAAGAACACCGAGATCGAGGAGGCGCGGCAGGTCCTGGAGGAGCGCGCCGAGCAACTCGCGGTCTCGATGCGCTACAAGAGCGAGTTCCTGGCCAACATGTCGCACGAACTGCGTACGCCGCTGAACTCGCTGCTCATCCTGGCCAAGCTGCTCGCCGACAACGCCGACGGCAATCTCACCCCGAAGCAGGTCGAGTTCGCCGAGACCATCCACGGGGCGGGCTCCGACCTGCTTCAGCTGATCAACGACATCCTGGACCTGTCGAAGGTCGAGGCGGGCAAGATGGACGTCTCACCGACGCGTATCGCGCTCGTCCAGCTCGTGGACTACGTGGAGGCCACCTTCCGGCCGCTGACCGCCGAGAAGGGCCTGGACCTGTCCGTACGGGTGTCCCCGGAGCTGCCCGCCACGCTGCACACCGACGAGCAGCGCCTCCTGCAGGTGTTGCGCAACCTGCTGTCGAACGCGGTGAAGTTCACCGACTCGGGCTCGGTGGAGCTGGTCATCCGTCCCGCGCGCGACGACGTGCCGCAGGGGATCCGGGAGCAGCTGCTGGAGGCCGGTTCGCTGACCGAGCCGGACGCCGATCTGATCGCGTTCTCGGTGACCGACACCGGCATCGGGATCGCGGCCAGCAAGATGCGGGTGATCTTCGAGGCGTTCAAGCAGGCGGACGGCACGACCAGTCGCAAGTACGGCGGTACGGGCCTCGGCCTGTCCATCTCGCGGGAGATCGCCCAGCTGCTCGGCGGTGAGATCCACGCGCAGAGCGAGCCGGGCCGCGGCTCCACCTTCACGCTGTACCTGCCGCTGCACCCGAGCGAACTTCCCCCGCACGGCTATCAGCCGCCCGCACCCTCGGCCCCGGTGGCCGGGGATCCGGCCGAGTGGCCGGAGCCGCCCGAGGTGGCGGTCGAGACGCCGGCCGAGGTGAGGTCGTACCACGAGACCCAGAACGGCGCCGCCGCGCTCTTCCGGCGTCGCCGCAGGAGCACGCCCGGGGCCGAGCAGCGGTCCCTGCCGCAGGAGGCGTGGCAGGCCGGGGAGAGGGAGGCGGAGACACACCCGCGCGCGGGCGTCCGGTTCGGGGGTGAGAAGGTACTGATCGTCGACGACGACATCCGCAACGTCTTCGCGCTCACCAGCGTCCTGGAGCAGCACGGGCTGTCGGTGCTGTACGCCGAGAACGGCCGTGAGGGCATCGAGGTGCTGGAGCAGCACGACGACGTGGCGGTCGTCCTGATGGACATCATGATGCCCGAGATGGACGGATATGCGACGACCACTGCGATTCGCCGGATGCCGCAGTTCGCGGGGCTGCCGATCATCGCGCTGACGGCCAAGGCGATGAAGGGTGACCGGGAGAAGGCGATCGAGTCGGGTGCGTCCGACTATGTGACGAAGCCGGTCGACCCCGATCACCTGCTGGCGGTGATGGAGCAGTGGATGCAGGCGAACGAACAGTAGATGTCCATGGGAAGTTGTTGACTCACCGTGTGCGTAGCCGTGTAGAAGTGCGGGATTCGGGGAACCTTCTGGTCCGCTGCCGCGTTTCTGCTACGTGCACAGTGACATCGCGGTGACAGGGTGTGGCGACAGGCGGGGTGCGGCTACGATGACCGGCACGAGGATGGGCGGCGTAACGGAGTCGTCCCACGGGGCGGCGCCCGGTGCACTGCCGGGGCGAGGAGGGCGGGCCATGGTGCAGAAGGCCAAGATCCTCCTGGTCGATGACCGGCCGGAGAATCTGCTGGCGCTGGAGGCGATCCTCTCTGCGCTCGATCAGACGCTGGTGCGGGCATCGTCCGGGGAGGAAGCGCTCAAAGCACTGCTCACGGACGATTTCGCGGTCATTCTGCTGGACGTCCAGATGCCGGGAATGGACGGTTTCGAAACCGCGGCGCACATCAAGCGGCGGGAGCGCACCCGGGACATCCCGATCATCTTCCTCACCGCGATCAACCACGGCCCGCACCACACGTTCCGCGGCTATGCGGCGGGCGCGGTGGACTACATCTCCAAGCCGTTCGACCCGTGGGTGCTGCGCGCGAAGGTCTCGGTGTTCGTCGAGCTGTACATGAAGAACTGCCAGCTGCGCGAGCAGGCGGCGCTGCTGCGGCTCCAGTTGGAGGGCGGCGGCAAGGGCGCGGTCGGCGGCAAGGAGTCCGCCGGGCTGCTCGCCGAGCTGTCGGCGCGCCTCGCGGCCGTCGAGGAGCAGGCCGAGGCGCTCTCCAAGCAGCTCGACGACGAGTCCGCGGACGCGGCGGCGGTGGCCACGGCGGCCCATCTGGAGCGCAAGCTCACGGGGTTGCGGCGGGCGCTGGACGCGCTGGAGCCGGGCACCGGCGGGGCTCCCTCGGTGCCGTCGCAGAACTGACGGCGAGCCGGACCGAGTTGCCCGCGCGGAGTTCCCGGCGCGTTCACGGAGCCGCCGGTCGGCGGGCTTGCGCAGGCCACCTGCTCATGAGCCCGCGTCAGCTCCGTGCCCACACAAGGGCGACACGAACGGGTGAAGCAGTAGGCACACGTGTCCGCCGTCGTCTCCACCGGTAACCTCACACCTATGGCCTCACGTCCCTCCGCAGCCAAGAAGCAGCCCGCCAAGAAGGCTGCCGCTTCCGCGAAGGCTCCGGCGAAGAAGGCCGCTGCGAAAAAGGCCCCCGCGAAGAAGGCACCCGCCAAGAAGGCCCCGGCGAAGAAGGCCCCGGCGAAGAAGGCCCCGCCCAAGCCGGCGCCGAGCCCGACCGGGGGCATCTACCGACTCGTCCGCGCCATCTGGCTCGGTCTGGCGCACGCCGTCGGCGCCGTCTTCCGCGGCATAGGGCAGGGCGCCAAGAACCTTGACCCGGCCCACCGCAAGGACGGCATCGCGCTGCTGCTGCTCGCCCTCGCGCTGATCGTCGCCGCGGGCACCTGGTCCAACCTGCGCGGTCCCGTCGGCGACCTCGTCGAAATTCTGGTGACCGGCGCCTTCGGCCGACTGGACCTGCTCGTGCCGATCCTGCTCGCGGTGATAGCCGTGCGCTTCATCCGGCACCCCGAGCAGCCCGAGGCCAACGGCCGGATCGTCATCGGCCTGTCCGCGCTCCTCATCGGTGTGCTCGGCCAGGTCCACATCGCCTGCGGCTCGCCCGCCCGTGGCGCCGGCATGCAGGCCATACGGGACGCCGGCGGCCTCATCGGCTGGGGAGCGGCGACCCCGCTGACGTACGCCCTCGGCGAGATGCTCGCCGTACCGCTGCTGGTGCTGCTCACGATCTTCGGGTTGCTGGTCGTCACGGCCACCCCGGTCAACGCCATTCCGCAACGGCTGCGGCTGCTCGGCACGAAGCTCGGCCTCGTCCGCGCATCCGAGGAGCACGAGGAGTACGCGGACGAGCTCACCGAGGACGACGAGCGCTACGACCAGCAGTGGCGCGAGGCGCTGCCCGCGCGGCCCCGCAGGCGCGGGCAGGCCCCGCAGGCGTACGACCCCGACAGTGCCGAGCAGGACGCCCTCTCCCGGCGTCGCGGCCGCCCCAAGCGCTCGTCCGTGCCGCAGCCCGGAAGGGAGCGGCAGAAGGACGCCGTGGACGTCGCCGCGGCCGCCGCCGCCGCGCTCGACGGCGCCGTCCTGCACGGCATGCCGCCCTCGCCGATCGTCGCCGACCTCACCCAGGGCGTCAGCGTGGCCGACCGGGCGGAGACCACCCCGACCCCGACGCCGGTGCCGGCCGCGCGCCCGCAGCAGGAGAAGCTCGGGACCGAGGTCCGCGACCTCACCAAGGCGCCGCCCGCACAGCCGCGCGACCTGCCGCCGCGTGCCGAGCAGCTCCAGCTGTCCGGCGACATCACCTACGCCCTGCCGTCCCTGGACCTGCTCACGCGCGGGGGCCCGGGCAAGGCGCGCAGCGCCGCCAACGACGCCGTGGTGGCCTCGCTGACGAACGTCTTCACCGAGTTCAAGGTCGACGCCGCGGTGACCGGCTTCACGCGCGGGCCGACGGTGACGCGCTACGAGGTCGAGCTCGGGCCCGCCGTGAAGGTCGAGCGGATCACCGCGCTCACCAAGAACATCGCGTACGCCGTGGCCAGCCCCGACGTGCGGATCATCAGCCCCATCCCCGGCAAGTCCGCGGTCGGCATCGAGATCCCGAACACCGACCGCGAGATGGTCAACCTCGGTGATGTGCTGCGGCTGGCCGAGTCCGCCGAGGACGACGACCCGATGCTGGTGGCGTTCGGCAAGGACGTCGAGGGCGGGTACGTGATGCACTCGTTGGCGAAGATGCCGCACATGCTGGTCGCCGGAGCCACCGGTTCCGGTAAGTCGTCGTGCATCAACTGCCTGATCACCTCCGTCATGATGCGGGCGACCCCGGAGGACGTCCGGATGATCCTGGTCGACCCCAAGCGCGTCGAGCTGACCGCCTACGAGGGCGTCCCGCACCTGATCACGCCGATCATCACCAACCCGAAGCGGGCCGCCGAGGCGCTCCAGTGGGTCGTACGGGAAATGGACCTTCGCTACGACGACCTGGCGGCGTACGGCTACCGGCACATCGACGACTTCAACCGTGCCGTGCGCGAGGGCAAGGTCAAGCCGCCCGAGGGCAGCGAGCGGGAGCTGCAGCCGTACCCCTACCTGCTGGTGATCGTCGACGAGCTCGCCGACCTGATGATGGTGGCGCCGCGGGACGTCGAGGACGCGATCGTGCGCATCACGCAGCTCGCGCGCGCTGCCGGTATCCATCTGGTGCTCGCCACGCAGCGGCCGTCGGTCGACGTCGTCACCGGTCTGATCAAGGCGAACGTGCCCTCGCGGCTGGCGTTCGCCACGTCGTCGCTGGCGGACTCGCGGGTCATCCTCGACCAGCCCGGTGCCGAGAAGCTGATCGGCAAGGGCGACGGGCTGTTCCTGCCGATGGGGGCGAACAAACCGACGCGCATGCAGGGCGCGTTCGTGACCGAGGAGGAGGTCGCGGCCGTCGTCCGGCACTGCAAGGACCAGATGGCGCCGGTCTTCCGGGACGACGTCACCGTCGGCAGCAAGCAGAAGAAGGAGATCGACGAGGACATCGGTGACGACCTCGAACTGCTGTGCCAGGCGGCCGAGCTGGTCGTCTCCACGCAGTTCGGGTCGACCTCCATGCTCCAGCGCAAGCTGCGCGTCGGCTTCGCCAAGGCCGGGCGGCTGATGGACCTGATGGAGTCGCGGAACATCGTCGGGCCGAGCGAAGGCTCCAAGGCGCGTGATGTTCTGGTGAAACCCGATGAGCTGGATGGCGTGCTCGCCGTCATCCGTGGGGAGTCTGAAGGGTAGGCAAGCGGGTACGATCGTCGGCTCGCCGGACCGGTTGTTCGATCGTGACTCACCCGTAAGGGATCATTGAGCAACCGTTTCCCTGTGACGTACGTCAAGTTGAGGGAAGCGACAAACACCTACCCCACCCTTCGTCAAGCACCACACCCGGCAACGGGGCGTCAGGCCATTCCGATGGCGTACAAAGTCCCTCCGTCGGGTTGCCCCACCCTTTTGCACCCCCAATAGACTGAACCTCCAGCACAGGTGGCTACACGCTCGAAAGGCGCCCCCGTGTCCATCGGCAACTCCCCTGAAGACGAGCGTCCGTTCGAAGACGTTTCCGAGGAAGCCCGCCCCTCCATCGGCCGTGCCCTGCAGCAGGCGCGTATTGCCGCCGGGCTGACCGTCGATGACGTCAGTACCGCCACCCGGGTCCGTATCGCCATCGTGCACGCCATCGAGGCGGACGACTTCGCGCCCTGCGGCGGTGACGTCTACGCGCGCGGGCACATCAGGACCCTGGCCAAGCACGTCCACCTGGATCCGGCCCCGCTCCTCGCGCAGTACGACGCCGAGCGCGGCGGGCGTCCGGCGCCGACGCCGGCGGCGCCGCTGTTCGAGGCGGAGCGCATTCGCCCGGAGCGGCGGGGCCCCAACTGGACCGCGGCCATGGTCGCCGCGATCGTCGCCGTGATCGGATTCGTCGGCTTCACCCTGTTCAAGGGCGACTCCGAGGACGCCTCCAAGGTGTCCGTCGCCGAGGGCGCCAACCCCTCGACCGGCAAGACCGCCTCGCCGTCCGCCGACACGCCCAAACCCACCGACCCCAAGCCCGACCCCACCGAGAGCGCCATCGCCGCCGCGCCCCGCGACAAGGTGACCGTCCAGGTCAGCGCCGTCGACGGCCGCAGCTGGATCTCCGCCAAGGACCACAACGGCCGGCTCCTGTTCGACGGGCTCCTCAAGCAGGGCCAGTCCAAGACCTTCCAGGACAGCTCCAAGATCAACCTCGTGCTGGGTGACGCGGGGGCCATCCAGCTGTACGTGAACGGCAAGAAGATCGAGGACGACTTCCAGCCCGGCGCCGTGGAGCGGCTGACGTACACGAAGGGCGATCCGCAGGTCGGCTGAGCGGCCCCTTTCCGAGGGGCGAGGTTCGTACGGGGTTTGCCGAGATCGGCAGGGCCTCCCCGGCGCGGTCCGCTGGAGGCCCTGGCCCCGTCGACGTGGGGTGTCAGTGGGACGAAGTAGTCTTGAGCCCATGCCTGAACGCCGTACCGTCGCACTCGTCACCCTTGGCTGCGCCCGTAACGAGGTGGACTCGGAGGAGCTCGCAGGCCGCTTGGAGGCGGACGGCTGGGAGCTCGTCGAGGAAGCCGCGGACGCGGACGTCGCCGTCGTGAACACGTGCGGCTTCGTCGACGCCGCCAAGAAGGACTCCGTCGATGCCCTGCTGGAGGCCAATGACCTCAAGGGGCACGGCAGGACGCAGGCCGTCGTGGCGGTGGGCTGCATGGCCGAGCGGTACGGCAAGGAACTCGCCGAGGCCCTCCCCGAGGCCGACGGCGTGCTCGGCTTCGACGACTACGGGAACATCTCCGACCGGCTGCAGACCATCCTGAGCGGCGGCATCCACGCCGCCCACACCCCCCGCGACCGGCGCAAGCTGCTGCCGATCAGCCCCGCCGAGCGGCAGTCGGTGTCCGATGTGGCACTGCCGGGCCACGGTGCGCCCGCGGACCTGCCGGAGGGCGTCGCCCCGGCCTCCGGCCCGCGTGCGCCGCTGCGGCGCCGCCTCGACGGCGCCCCGGTCGCCTCGGTGAAGCTGGCCTCCGGCTGCGACCGGCGCTGCTCCTTCTGCGCCATCCCGTCTTTCCGCGGCTCCTTCATCTCACGCCGCCCGAGCGATGTGCTGAACGAGACGCGGTGGCTGGCCGAGCAGGGCGTCAAGGAGGTCATGCTGGTCTCCGAGAACAACACCTCCTACGGCAAGGACCTGGGTGACATCCGGCTGCTGGAGTCGCTGCTGCCGGAGCTTGCGGAGGTCGACGGCATCGAGCGGGTGCGGGTGAGCTACCTGCAGCCCGCCGAGATGCGGCCCGGCCTGATCGACGTACTGACCTCGACGCCGAAGGTGGCGCCCTACTTCGACCTGTCCTTCCAGCACTCCGCGCCCGACGTGCTGCGCGCGATGCGGCGCTTCGGTGACACCGACCGGTTCCTGGAGCTGCTCGACACCATCCGCAGCAAGGCGCCCGAAGCGGGCGTGCGGTCCAACTTCATCGTCGGCTTCCCCGGGGAGACCGAGGCCGACCTGGCCGAGCTGGAGCGGTTCCTGAACGGGGCCAGGCTGGACGCGATCGGCGTCTTCGGCTACTCCGACGAGGAGGGCACGGAAGCGGCGACGTACGACAGCAAGCTCGACGAGGACGTCGTCGCCGAGCGGCTCGCCCACATCTCGCAGCTCGCCGAGGAACTCGTCTCGCAGCGGGCCGAGGAGCGCCTCGGGGAGACCGTGCGCGTGCTGGTGGAGTCGGCCGGCGGCGAGGAGGGCGTGCACGGCCGTGCGGCGCACCAGGCGCCGGAGACCGACGGTCAGGTGCTGCTCACCGGCTTCGCGGGCGGCGAGGCGCTGAGCGTCGGTCGTATGGTCGAGGCAAAGGTGGTCGGTACGGAAGGTGTCGACCTGGTGGCCGAGCCGCTGGCCGCGTTCGTGAGCGCCGGTGGCGATGGCCGGGCCGGCAGTGAGGAGGCGGGCACATGACCGGAGTACCGGCGTCCGCCGCGGGTGGCTCCGCCCAGGCGAGCGGCTCGGCCGCGGCCTCGAAAGGGGCCTCCTCGAACAGGGCTTCCCTGAAGAAGGGCTCCTCGAAAGGCGCGGGGGCGCCCGGTGCTTCCGGCGCGGGCACTGCGGGGGCAGGTGTCTCCGGGGCGGGTGCCACGGGCGTGGGTGCTTCCGCGGCGGGCGCCGCGGGCGTGGGTGTCTCCGGGGCCGGTGCCGTCGGTGCCGGTGTCTCCGGGGCGCAGGTGGGTGCGAAACCGGCGCGCGGCGGGAAGATCGCGGCCGCGGCGGTGAACCAGGCCAGCGTCTGGAACATCGCCAACCTCCTGACCATGCTCCGGCTGCTCCTCGTCCCCGGCTTCGTCGCGCTGATGCTGGCCGACGGCGGATACGACCCCGCCTGGCGCTCCCTCGCCTGGGCGGCCTTCGCCATCGCCATGATCACCGACCTGTTCGACGGCCATCTGGCGCGCAGATACAACCTCGTCACCGACTTCGGGAAGATCGCCGACCCCATCGCCGACAAGGCGATCATGGGAGCGGCGCTGATCTGTCTGTCGGCGCTGGGCGATCTGCCGTGGTGGGTGACCGCGGTGATCCTCGGGCGGGAACTCGGGATCACACTGCTGCGTTTTCTGGTCATTCGCTACGGCGTCATTCCCGCCAGCCGTGGCGGAAAGCTGAAGACCCTTACCCAGGGCGTGGCCGTCGGGATGTATGTGCTGGCGCTCACGGGATGGCTGGCCACCCTGCGGTTCTGGGTGATGGCCGCGGCGGTCGTGCTGACCGTGGCGACCGGACTCGACTATGTGAGACAGGCCATTGTGCTGCGCAGGCGGGGAATTGCCGAGCGCAAGGCTGCGTTGGAGGAGACGGAAGAGTGAGTTCCGCGGCCGCCGAGGTGGTGCGACTACTCACGGTGAGGGGCGAGACCGTCGCCGTGGCCGAGTCGCTGACGGGTGGCCTGGTCGCGGCGGAGCTGACCGCGGTTCCCGGGGCGTCCAAGGCTTTCCGGGGGTCCGTGACGGCGTACGCGACCGCGCTCAAGCACGAACTGCTCGGCGTCGATGCCACCCTGCTGGCGCAGCGTGGAGCGGTGGATCCGCAGGTCGCGGCCCAGATGGCGGCTGGCGTGCGGAAGGCGCTGGGGGCCGACTGGGGCATCGCGACGACCGGTGTCGCCGGGCCGGAACCGCAGGACGGACAGCCCGTCGGGACGGTTTTCGTGGCCCTGGACGGGCCGCTGGGACCGGGTTCCGGTTCTGCCGGTGGCGGAAAAGTGGAGACCCTGAGGTTGAACGGCCACCGGGCGGAAATTCGTATGGAGAGTGTACGGAGCGTACTCGCACTGCTTCTGAGGGAGCTTGCGAGCGAACAGACTGGGAATGAGCGGGCACAGGATACGGAACGGAACGGGGGGTTTTGATGTTTGCAGCCCTGAGTGAACACGACATCGCTCCCCGCACGGCCGCAGCGCGAGGCGGTACGGTGGGGCGTGAAGGATGCGGCTACGCGGTCCGAGGAGGGAGCCACCGATGATTCTGCTCCGTCGCCTGCTGGGTGACGTGCTGCGTCGGCAGCGCCAGCGCCAGGGCCGTACTCTGCGCGAAGTCTCCTCGTCCGCCCGAGTCTCACTCGGCTATCTCTCCGAGGTGGAGCGGGGGCAGAAGGAGGCTTCCTCCGAACTGCTCTCCGCCATCTGCGACGCGCTGGACGTACGGATGTCCGAGCTCATGCGGGAAGTGAGCGACGAGCTCGCCCTCGCCGAGCTGGCCCAGTCTGCAGCGGCCACCCCCAGTGAGCCTGTGCCCACGCCGGTTCGTCCGATGCTGGGTTCCGTATCGGTGACCGGTGTGCCACCGGAACGGGTGACCATCAAGGCGCCCTCCGAGGCGGTGGACGTGGTCGCCGCGTGAGCTGAGTCTCGCGTGTGAGGCATGTGCCGCGTCGCGTGCCGAGTCACCTGCGAGCGAGCGCCTGAGGAAACGTGTGAGGCCCCGGCCGGGGCTTCTCCGGGGAGACCCGGAGAAGCGTGGTCGGGGTTTGCGCGTTTCCGGGGTCTCGCTTCGGGCTCGTTTTCATTCCGTTTTGGGTGCGTTTGCCGGTCCCGGGTGGCGCGGTCATCGTGGAGGGACATGACGGGCGAGCCAACGGAGGTGCGATGTACGTCGTGAAGAGCCCGCTGTCCGACGCCGATCTGAAGACTGTCGCCGAGGCGCTCCAGGGCGCGCTCGTCGATCTGATCGATCTCTCCCTCGTGGCCAAGCAGATCCACTGGAACGTGGTCGGGCCCCGCTTCCGTACCGTGCACCTTCAGCTCGACGAGGTCGTGACCAGCGCACGCGCACACTCCGACACGGTCGCCGAGCGCGCCTCGGCGCTGGGCGTCCCGCCCGACGGGCGGGCCTCGACAGTGGCCGTGGGCAGCGGTATCGGGGCGACGGCCGGTGGCTGGATCAGGGACGCGGAGGCGGTCGAGGCGCTCGTGGACGCGCTGAGGGCGGTGATCGGGCGGATGCGTGGGCGGGTGGCGGCGACTGCGGAGGCGGATCCGGTGTCGCAGGACATTCTGATCGGGATTACGGCGGATCTGGAGAAGCATCACTGGATGTTTCAGGCTGAGAACGGCTGAGGGCTGTGGGGTCGGGTGGTCGGGCGGTTAGCTGGGCTTTGGGGGTGCGTGGGGTTTCCGGGTGCTGGGTGTCTGGGCGTGTTTCTGGGTGTTCGGTGTCTGGTGGCGCCGGTGGCTTGGGTGGCTTGGGTGGCGGGGTGGAGGCCGGGGCGACGCCGCGGGTGGCGGGGTGGCGCCGGTGGCCTGGTGGCTGGGGTGGCAGGGCGGCGTTGGTGGCGGGGCGCCGGTGGTGCCTGTTGGTGCCGGTCTGTCGATCCCCCTGGGTGCCTGGTGTTTGGGTGGAGAGGCTGCCTTCGGTGGATCCGGGAGTGCCTCGGGGTCTGGCCGGCCAGGTTGCCGCCGGTGGTTGTGGGCCGCTGGCGGCCTGGGTGACGGCGCGGTCGGTGACCTGGGTGCTTGGGCGGGGGCGTCGCCTTGGGTGATGGGGTGCTCGGTCGTGAAGTCGGCCTCGGTTGGCGCCGGGTGCTCAGGGCGCGAGGTTGCCCCCGGCTGTCCCCGGTGCCTCGGTTTCCGTCGGCGTCGGTGCGGGGTGCGCCCCTGTGCCGCTGGTGCGCCCTCCCGTGGCGGGAGGGCCCGCGACTAGCGTCGTCCCGGACGTGAGGACGGGCTTTCTGGCGTCGAGCTGGAGGTGACGGCCATGGCGGGGCGGATAGTGCGCTGGGGGGCCGTACTGGGGCTCGGCGCGGTGTGGTGGTGGGCCGTGCTGCGGCTGGCGACGGCGCCTGATGCGGGGGCGCTGGAGGGGGCGGTCGCGGCCGGGGGGTGGGGGCTGAGCCTGTTGCCGGTGCACTGTGTGCCCAGGGGGCGTGCGGCGGGCTCGCTCGGGAGGGCGGCGTGGCGGGCGGCCCGGGGTGCCGCTACCAGGGCATCGCCACGCCCCCGTTCGGACGGAGGATCTGGCCTGTCGTGAACGCCGACGCATCCGAGGCCAGATACAGGACCGTGTGGGCGACATCCTCCGGTTCGCCGACGCGGCCCAGCGGGGACATCCGCGCCATCAGCGCCTCCGTGTGCGCCTGGGCCGCACTGTCGTGGCGGTCGGTCATGGGCGTACGGATCCAGCCCGGCGCGACCGCGTTCACACGGATGCCGTACCGGCCCACCTCGGTCGCCAGCGTCTTCGTCAGCTGTACGACGGCCGCTTTCGCCGCGCCGTAGCACAGCAGACCGGGGCCGCCGGTGTCGACGGCGCCGGACGCCATGGTGATGATGCTGCCCTTCACGTCGTGGGTGAGCATCCGGCGGGCGGCCTCCTGGCAGGCGTGGAGGACGCCCTTGAAGTTGACGTTCAGTACGCGGTCGAGGTCGTCGTCGCTGGTCTCCAGGACCGGGCTGCTGTGCATGATTCCGGCGATCGCGGCCAGCACGTCCAGGCGTTCGCAGGACTCCACGGCCTGTCTGACCTGGGCGCGGTCGGTGACGTCCAGGTGGTGCGTACGGGCTGTACCGCCCTGGTCCTTGATGAGCGTGGCCGTCTCGTGCAGGCCGCGGGCGTCGCGGTCGGCGCAGTGCACGGTGGCGCCTGCCTGGGCGAGCAGGAGTGCGGAGGCGCGGCCAATGCCGTTGGCGGCGCCGGTGATGAGCGCGGTGCGTCCCGTGAGGTCGTATGCCTGTACGGCCATGTGGGGACGGTACGGCGGTTTCTGACGGTGCGTCAATTAGGTGGGCGGTGTTGGGCTGCGCGGGGCGTACGGCTCGGGGTTTCGCGGCTGCGTGGGGTGCCGGGCGTCGGGGACGGGCCGGTCTGGCAGTGCGGGCACCAGTAGGTGGGGCGCTCGCGAGAGCCGTCGCCCTGGTCGGCGACGCGGATGGAGGTGCGGCAGCGCAGGCAGGGGCGGGGTGCGCGGCCGTACACGAACAGGTCCTGGCCGCGGCGGCCCGTCGTACTGCGGACCGGGCGGTCGCGGTTGGCCTCCAGGAGCTTCTTCGCGAGGGCCGGGAGCTTGGCGGCGCGGTCGGCGGGGAGGGCGCCGATCGGGAGCCAAGGGGTGGCGCCGAGCAGGAAGCAGAGTTCGCTCTTGTAGACGTTGCCGATACCGGCGAGATTGCGCTGGTCCAGGAGGGCCTCACCGAGGGGGCGGGTGGGATCGCCGAGCAGGTTGGCCAGGGCCTGGTCCGGGTCCCAGTCCGGGCCCAGGAGGTCGGGGCCGAGGTGGCCGACGACTCGGTCCTCGTCGGTGGTGCGGAGGAGGTCGAGGACGGGGAGGCGATAGCCCACGGCGGTGTGGTCGGGGTTGCCGAGGATGACGCGGATCTGGTGCGCGGGGCCGCCGGTCCAGCGTGCGCCGGTCGGGTACACCTTCCAGGAGCCGTCCATCTTGAGGTGCGAGTGGAGGGTCAGGCCGCCTTCGATGCGGGTGAGGATGTGTTTGCCGCGAGGGGTGACGTCGAGGACGGCCCGGCCGGTGAGGTCGGCCGTCGCGTATTTCGGGACGCGGAGGTCGGAGCGGGTCAGGACCTTACCGGCGAGGGCGGTGTGCAGGCGCCTCGCGGATTGCCAGACCGTGTCTCCTTCGGGCATGGGTTCAGGGTGGCATGTTCGAGTGGATTCTCAGGAGTCGTCTCTGGGGGCTATGGGGCTATGGGGCTATGGGGGCGGGGGTGTCTGGGGGTTTCTCGGGGGTGGGGGGCCTCGGGGACCTCGCTCCCTCCGGCCGTCTGTTGTGGGCTCACGCCCGTAGGCGCAGGCCTCTGGGGGTTGCGATGAAGCCCGCTGATTCAAGGAGGGTGCCTATGGGGGACGTCAGGGCGGGGGTGCCGTTGATGCGTTCCACGGTGACCGTGCCCAGGGAGCCCGCGCGGGCGGCTGCGGCGAGTGCCTCGGCGGCGACGCCCAGGCGTGGGTCGTCGGTGGGGGTGGCGTCCGGGGTGGCGGGCCAGGCCAGCAGGGTCTTGCCGCCGCGTTCCATGTAGAGGGTCGGTTCGCCGTCGACCAGGACGACCAGGGAGCCCGCCTTGCGGCCCGGCTTGTGGCCCGCACCGGTCGGGGGTTCGGGCCAGGGCAGGGCGGCGCCGTACGCGTTCGCCGGGTCGGCGGCGGCGAGGACGACGGCGCGCGAGGCGGGGGTGGGACGGTTGCGGCGGGTGGGTGCGCCGGTGTCGTACGGGGTGCGGCCGCCGTTCTGCCAGGTGGGTGTCCCGGGAGTGGTGGCGGCGTAGTCCTTTGGGGACACGTACTCACCCGGTGCCGGGTGGGCGAGCGGGGCGTCGCCGTCGGGGTCGCTGTACGCCTCGTCGTCCTGGTAGGCGTGGTCGTCGAAGGGGCCGAGGGCGTCTGCGGGGGTGAAATAGCCGTCGGGTGAGCCGGTGGTGCCGTCTCCGAAGGTGCTGCTGTCGGCGGGGGAGCCGGTGCCATCTCCGAAGGTGTCGTTTCCGAAGGGGGAGCCGGTGCCGTTTCCGAAGGTCGGGTCGGGCAGGCCGTCTCCGCGGTCGCGGGCGTTGGCCACGGCTCGGAGGCGGTCGACGGCGCCGTCCATCGCGAACTGGGCCGCGCCGAGGCCCTCCACGACGTAGCCGCGCCGGGCCTGTCCGCTCTCCTCGAAGGCGGACAGGATGCGGTACGTCGCCGAGAACCCGCCCTCGACGCCCTCCGCGGCGACCGCTCCGCGGGTCACCACGCCGTGCCGGTCGAGGAGTGTGCGGGCCAGGGCATGGGCGCGGACGGTGGGGTCGGGTTCGTGGGACGGGAGCAGGGACCAGCGGCCGGCGACGGTGGGCGGGCCGCTGCGGGACGCCGTACGGGCGGCGGCGGTCAGCGAGCCGTAGCGGCCACGCGGGATCGTTCGCTTGGCGCGGTGGGCCGTGGAGCCCGCGGTCCGGCCCGAGCCGAGCAGGGAGCGCAGCGGGGCGAGGGTGTCGTTGGTCAGTCGGCCGGACCAGGCCAGATCCCAGATCGCGTCGGCCAGTTGGGGATCGGTGACTTCGGGGTGCGTGGTGGCACGGACCTGGTCGGCGATCTGGCGGAAGAACAGTCCGTAGCCCCCGGAGAGGGCATTGAGGACGGACTCGTGGAGGGCCGTCAGCTCCAGGGGGTGCGGGCGCGGCAGCAGCAGGGGGGCCGCGTCCGCCATGTACAGGGACACCCAGCCGTCCTTGCCGGGGAGTACGCCCGCCCCGGCCCAGACCACCTCGCCGGCGGCCGTGAGTTCGTCGAGCATCGCCGGGGTGTAGTGGGTGACGCGGGACGGCAGGACGAGCTTCTCCAGGGCGGAGGCGGGCACGGAGGCGCCTTGCAACTGCTCGATGGCGCGCACCAGTCCGTCGATGCCGCGCAGTGCGTGGCCCCGGCCGATGTGCTGCCACTGCGGGAGGAACTGGGCCAGCGCGGCCGGCGGCACCGGCTCCAGTTCGTGCCGCAGGGCGGCCAGGGAACGGCGGCGCAGCCTGCGCAGGACTGCCGCGTCGCACCACTCCTGGCCGATGCCGGCCGGATGGAACTCGCCCTGTACGACCCTCCCCGACGCCGCTAGCCGTTGCAGGGCGCCCTCGGTGACCGCCACGCCCAGGCCGAAGCGGGCGGCGGCCGTGGCCGAGGTGAAGGGGCCGTGGGTGCGGGCATAACGCGCGAGCAGGTCGCCCAGCGGGTCCTTCACCGGTTCCATGAAGGCTTCCGGGACGCCGACCGGCAGGGCTGTGCCCAGCGCGTCGCGCAGGCGGCCCGCGTCCTCGATCGCCGCCCAGTGGTCGGCGCCGGCGATACGGACCCGGATCGCGCGGCGGGCCCCGGCCAGCTCCTGGGCCCACTGCGGCTCGGCGCCGCGCTCGGCCAGCTCGTCGGCGGTGAGCGGGCCGAGGAGCCGGAGCAGGTCGGCGACGCCTTCGGCGTCCTTGACGCGGCGGTCCTCGGTGAGCCACTGCAGCTCCCGCTCCAGCTCGGTCAGCACCTCCGCGTCGAGCAACTCGCGCAGCTCCGCCTGGCCGAGCAGCTCGGCGAGCAGGCGCGAGTCCAGCGACAGGGCGGCGGCGCGGCGCTCGGCGAGCGGCGAGTCCCCCTCGTACAGGAACTGGGCGACGTACCCGAAGAGGAGGGAGCGTGCGAAGGGGGACGGCTCGGGGGTGGTGACCTCGACCAGGCGGACCTTGCGGGACTCAAGGTCACCCATCAGCTCGACGAGGCCGGGGACGTCGAAGACGTCCTGGAGGCATTCGCGGACGGCCTCCAGGATGATCGGGAACGAGCCGAACTCACCCGCCACCTGGAGCAGTTGGGAAGCGCGCTGGCGCTGCTGCCACAGAGGGGTGCGCTTGCCCGGGTTGCGGCGGGGCAGCAGCAGCGCGCGGGCGGCGCATTCACGGAAGCGGGAGGCGAACAGGGCCGAGCCGCCGACCTGGTCGGTGACGATCTGATCGACCTCGCCCTTGTCGAAGACGACGTCCGCGGCACCGACAGGGGCTTGCTCGGCGTCGTACTCCGTGCCCAGCTTCGTCGGCTCCTGGTCCAGCAGGTCCAGGCCCATGAGGTCGGCGTCGGGCAGGCGCAGCACGATGCCGTCGTCGGCGTGCATGACCTGGGCGTCCATGCCGTACCGCTCGGAGAGACGGGCGCCGAGCGCGAGTGCCCACGGGGCGTGCACCTGGGCGCCGAAGGGGGAGTGGACGACGACGCGCCAGTCGCCGAGTTCGTCACGGAAGCGTTCGACGACGATGGTGCGGTCGTCGGGGACGTGGCCGCAGGCCTCGCGCTGTTCGTCGAGGTAGGACAGCACGTTGTCGGCGGCCCAGGCGTCGAGGCCCGCGGCGAGCAGGCGGAGGCGGGCGTCCTCCTTGCCGAGGGAGCCGATCTCGCGCAGGAACGCGCCCACCGCGCGCCCCAGTTCCAGCGGGCGGCCGAGCTGGTCGCCCTTCCAGAAGGGGAGGCGGCCCGGGACGCCCGGGGCGGGAGAGACCAGGACCCGGTCGCGGGTGATGTCCTCGATGCGCCAGGAGCTGGTGCCGAGCGTGAAGACATCCCCGACGCGGGACTCGTAGACCATCTCCTCGTCGAGCTCGCCGACCCGGCCGCCGCCCTTCTTGGGGTCGGCACCGGCCAGGAAGACGCCGAAGAGGCCGCGGTCGGGGATCGTGCCGCCGGAGGTGACGGCGAGGCGCTGCGCGCCGGGGCGGCCGGTAACCGTGCCCGTGACGCGGTCCCACACCACGCGCGGGCGCAGCTCCGCGAACGCGTCGGACGGATAGCGGCCGGCCAGCATGTCGAGGACCGCCGTGAACGCCGACTCGGGAAGCGAGGCGAAGGGGGCGGCGCGGCGGACCATGGCGAGCAGGTCGTCGACCTGCCAGGTGTCCATCGCCGTCATCGCGACGAGCTGCTGGGCCAGGACGTCGAGGGGGTTGGCGGGGACCCTCAGGGACTCGATCGCGCCGGTGCGCATCCGCTCGGTGACCACGGCCGCCTGGACCAGGTCGCCGCGGTACTTCGGGAAGACCACGCCGGTGGAGACCGCGCCGACCTGGTGGCCCGCGCGACCGACGCGCTGCAGGCCGGAGGCGACGGAGGGCGGGGATTCCACCTGGACGACGAGGTCGACCGCTCCCATGTCGATGCCGAGTTCGAGACTGGAGGTGGCGACGACGGCCGGGAGGCGGCCCGCCTTGAGGTCCTCCTCCACGAGGGCGCGCTGCTCCTTGGAGACCGAGCCGTGGTGGGCGCGGGCGATGACGGGCGGGGCGCCCTGGGCGGCGCCGGAGCCGCCCATGAGTTCGGCGGGGGCGTGATGTTCGTCCAGGGTCTCGCCGGTCGCTCGCTCGTACGCGATCTCGTTGAGGCGGTTGCAGAGGCGCTCGGCGAGGCGGCGGGAGTTGGCGAAGACGATGGTGGAGCGGTGGGACTGGACGAGGTCGGCGATGCGCTCCTCGACGTGCGGCCAGATGGACGGGCGGTCCCCGCCCTCGGGGCCGCTGTCGGTGGCCGGGGAGCCGCCCAGTTCGCCCATGTCCTCGACCGGGACCACGACCGAGAGGTCGAACTCCTTGCCGGACTTCGGCTGGACGATCTCCACCTTGCGGCGGGGGGAGAGGAAGCGGGCGACCTCGTCGACCGGGCGGACGGTGGCGGAGAGCCCGATGCGGCGGGCCGGCTTCGTCAGGAGCTCGTCGAGGCGCTCCAGGGAGAGGGCGAGGTGGGCGCCGCGCTTGGTGCCGGCGACGGCGTGCACCTCGTCGAGGATGACGGTCTCCACGCCGGTCAGGGCCTCGCGGGTAGCCGACGTGAGCATCAGGAACAGGGACTCGGGGGTGGTGATCAGGATGTCCGGGGGGCGGGTGGACAGGGCTCGGCGCTCTGTGGCAGGGGTGTCGCCGGAGCGGATGCCCACCTTGACGTCGGGCTCGGGCAGGCCCAGGCGGACGGATTCGTGGCGGATGCCGGTGAGGGGGCTGCGGAGGTTGCGCTCCACGTCCACGGCGAGGGCTTTGAGGGGGGAGACATAGAGGACTCGGCACCGCTTCTTGGGGTCGGCGGGGTGGGGGGTGGAGGTGAGCTGGTCGAGGGCGGCGAGGAAGGCGGCCAGGGTCTTGCCGGAGCCGGTGGGGGCGACGACCAGGACGTCCGAGCCCTCACGGATGGCCTGCCACGCGCCCGCCTGGGCTGCGGTGGGCGCGGAGAAGGCCCCCGTGAACCAGCCGCGGGTCGCGGGGGAGAAGCCGTCCAGGGCTCGGTGTGTGGAGCTCGCCATGGGTCCATCCTGCACCTCGGCACTGACAATGGGGCTGACCTGCGGGTTTGTCTGTGCCGGGGGTGGTGGGGGTGTGGGTGGCGGGGGCTGGTTGGGGGGTGCGTGGCGGTGGCGGAGGCTGGTGGGGGTGCCTGGCGGTGGTGGCGGATGTGGTGGTTCCTGCCGGATCTCTGCGGCTTGTGGGGGATCCTGGCGGGTGCCTGCGGCGGCCTGCGCGGGTGGGTGCGTGGTTGCTGTAGCGCCTGCCGTGCGGGTTGTGGTCGGGGCCGCGCCGGGGGTGTCCGTCCTCGGAACGGCGCGGAATCGGTCTCTTACCGACTCGCCCGTGTTGACGCGCCAACCGCTGCGGGCGGACACCCCCCGACACGACCCCTTCCCGCCGTGGGCGGCTGGCCCCGCCGTGGTCCTGCGGCGGTCGCGGAGAATGAGGTCATGGGGTCGGGTGAGCGCGCGCGGCATTGGCAGTACTCGGAGCTGCCCGGTGTGGATCTGCTGCGGGCCCGGTATATCCGGAAGGAGTTCGTGCGGCATACGCACGAGAACTTTGTGATCGCCGCTATCGCGGACGGGGCCGAGGTCTTTCATCACGGCGGGGGCGATCAGTATGCGGGAGCCGGGGCGCTGGCGTTGGTCAATCCCGATACGCCGCATACCGGGCGGGCGGGGGTGCCGGAAGGGTGGCGGTATGGGGCTGTTTATCCCTCGCCGGACGTGGTGGCGGAGATCGCCGCTGAGACGACGGTGATTCGTGGGACGCCGGGGTTTGTGCGGCCGGTTTTCGAAGATCCGTACGCCGTTGCATTGGTGCATCGGGTGCTGCGTGCCGCGGACGAGGGGAACGCCCTGGCCGCGGACACGCTGTTGCGGGTCGTGGTGACGCGGTTGCTGCGGTTGAACGGTGGGGCGATGCCGCAGCGTGAGGTGCGGACCGCTGGGGCCCGGGTCGCCGCACGGGCCCGTGAGGTGCTGGAGGCGCGGATGGCCGAGCCGCCGAGTCTGGAGAAGCTCGCGGGTGAGCTGGGGACCAGCCCGTTTGCGTTGCTGCGTGCTTTCCGGGAGTCGTACGGGATGCCGCCCCATGCCTGGCTGACCGATGCCCGGGTGCGGCGGGCGCGGCGGCTGCTGGATGCGGGGACGGCGCCTGCCGAGGCCGCCACGCTGGTGGGGTTCACCGACCAGCCGCATCTGAACCGGCATTTCAGCCGGATCGTGGGGGTGCCGCCGGGGGCGTACCAGCGGGAGCGCAAGAACGTACAAGACGTGGCTCGGCGGCTGCGCCTACCGTCCGACGCGTGACAGAACAGACAGCTCTCGCAGACATACGGGCCGACGGAAGGCCGGATGCCGCCGTCGTACGGGACGCCCTCGGCGTCGGAGTCGCCGTAGGACTGTCGGGGTTCGCCTTCGGGGTGACCTCGGCGGGCAGTGGGCTCAGCTTGTGGCAGACGTGCGCGCTCAGTTTGTTGGTGTTCACCGGGGCGTCCCAGTTCGCGCTGGTGGGTGCGCTCGCCGCGGGCGGGAATCCTTTCACGGCGGCCGCGGGCGCCTTTTTCCTCGGCATGCGCAACGCCTTCTACGGGCTGCGGCTGTCGCAGTTGCTTGCCCTCCCGCGCGCGGTGCGTCCGTTCGCCGCACAGTGGATGATCGACGAGACGGCGGCGGTCGCGTTGGCGCAGCCCACGCGGCGCAGTGCCCGCATCGGGTTCGTGGTGACCGGGCTCAGTCTGTACGCGCTGTGGAATCTGACCACGCTGCTCGGGGCGCTGGGCGCGGAGGCCATCGGCGATACGGCTGCTTGGGGGCTTGATGCGGCCGGGCCCGCGGTCTTTCTGGCGTTGCTGGCGCCGATGCTGCGGAGTGGGACCGAGCGGGCTGTCGCCGGGCTCGCGGTGATTCTGGGGCTGGCGTTGTTGCCGGTGTTGCCTGCCGGCCTGCCGGTGCTGGTGGCCGCGCTCGCGGCGCCGGTCGTGCTGTGGGCGCGCGGGCGCCGCGAGGGACCCGAGGGGGATCGTTGAACATTTGGATCGCGATCGGTGTCACCGCTGTCGGCTGTTATGCCGTCAAGCTTGCCGGGTTGCTGGTGCCCGCCGGTGTGCTGGAGCGGCCCCTCGTCAAGCGGCTGGCCGCGCTGCTGCCCGTCGCCCTGCTCGCCGCTCTCACGGCCCAGCAGACGTTCGCCGACGGGCGGGCACTGGTGTTGGACGCGCGGGCCGCCGGGGTTGCCGCGGCCGCCGTGGCGCTGTTTCTGCGTGCTCCCTTTCTGCTGGTCGTCGCGGCGGCCGTGGTGGTGACGGCGGGGGTGCGGGCGGTGGGCGGGTGAGGTGCGGGGTCAGCCGATGGGGCGGCCGTAGGACCTGAGGGTGCGCAGGGCCCCGATCGTCACCAGGGGGCGTGCCTCAAGAGCGGGGGCGGGTTCCCACTGGCGCCAGCGGATCGGCCAGCCGCCGTCCTCCTGCTGCTCGCTCGCCAGGAAGTCCAGGGAGCGTGTCATCTCGTCGTCGGTGAACCACACGCGTGCGAGGGAGTGCGGTGTCCCGGCGTAGTCGTGCGGGAAGTGGTACTCGCCGGGGGCGTACCCGGGGGCCACGGGGTAGTCGTCCAGGCGGTCGGGGTCGAGGGCGGCGAGGCGGTGTTCGCGGACCAGGCGGCCCAGGCGGTCGGCGGCCGCCTCCGCGCGCGGGCGGTCGGGTGCGGAGTCCAGGAAGGCCACGGCCGCCTGGATCTCGTAGGGGTGGGACTTCTCAAGGGACTCGACCGCCTGCCAGCAGAAGTCCGTGGCCCGGAACAGCCAGGCGTGCCAGACCTCGTTGCGGTGCAGGACGCCCACCACCGGTCCGGTGGCGAGGAGTGCGCTGGGCGGGTCGTCGACGATCGGTACGAAGGGCGCGGTCGGATAGCCGCGTTGGCTGGGATGGACCGCCGGCAGCGCACCGTCCGGCGTGGAGACGGACGTCAGATAGCGGCACACGCGCTCCACGCGCTGGCCGCCGCAGCGCCCGATGGAATCCAGGACGCGCAGGGCCTGCACGGTGTGCAGCGGTTGGCTGACCGGACCGCGCAGATCGGGCTCCAGGGCGTGGCCGTATCCGCCGTCCTGGTTGCGGTACGCGTCCAGCGCCGTCTCCACCGGGTCGGCGGTGCCGTGGAGAAAGTGGTACGCGAAGAGACGCTGCTCCAGCACGCGCGCGGTGAGCCAGACGAACTGCTCGGCGCGGAACAGTGGGGAGTGCGCCGGGGGCGTCGGGGGGAGTGGTGAAGCTCCGGTTTCGGCCATGGCTCAGACCGTAGGACGGAAAGCGGTCTCGGCATGGGCTCCCGGCTCGGGCCCACTCTCAGGGGCGGGATACTGGTGTCATGAGGTTGACGGTCTTCTGGGAGCGGATGGCGGAGCACTTCGGTCCGGGATACGCCGACACCTTCGCGCGCGATCACGTGATGTCGGAGCTCGGCGGACGCACCGTGTACCAGGCGCTCGACGCCGGCTGGGAGGCCAAGGACGTGTGGCGCGTGGTCTGTACGGTCATGAACGTGCCACAGGAGAAGCGCTGACCGTTCACGAAGATCGCAGGACGTCACCCGATTGTCGGTGCCGTGGGTGAAACTTGCACCGTGGCAGACGAGACCGGGCAGGCACCCCCGCACGCATCCCCCTCCGGCACGACGCCGCCCACCCGGCCTCTCGCCGACGGCGCCGTCGCGCCCGGTGGGCGCATGCCGCGCTGGCTGCCACGAGCCATGGTGCTGGCGCTCACCCTGGTCGCCGTGTTCCAGCTGGGCAGTTGGGCCTTCCACCAGCTCACCGGCCTGCTGATCAACATCCTCATCGCGTTCTTCCTGGCCCTCGCCATCGAGCCCGCGGTGAGCTGGATGGCCTCGCGCGGAATGCGCCGGGGACTGGGCACCGGCCTGGTCTTCCTCGCCGTGATAATCGTCTCCGCGGGCTTCGTCACACTGCTCGGCTCGATGCTCGCGGGGCAGATCATCACGATGGTCGAGGGTTTCCCGGACTACCTCGACTCCGTCATCAACTGGATCAACACGCACTTCAAGACCGAACTGAGGCGCGTGGACATCCAGGAGGGCCTGCTCCGCTCCGACTGGCTGCGCAATTACGTGCAGAACAGCGCCACCGGCGTCCTGGACGTGTCCACGCAGGTCCTCGGGGGCCTGTTCCAACTGCTGACGATCACCCTGTTCGCGTTCTACTTCGCCGCCGACGGCCCGAGGCTGCGCCGCGCGCTCTGCTCCGTGCTGCCGCCCGCCCGGCAGGCCGAGGTGCTGCGCGCGTGGGAGATCGCCGTCAACAAGACCGGCGGCTACCTGTACTCGCGCGGTCTGATGGCGCTCGTCTCGGGTGTGGCGCACTACATATTGCTGGAGTTCCTGGGCGTGCCGTACGCACCCGTGCTGGCGGTCTGGGTGGGGCTCGTGTCGCAGTTCATCCCCACCATCGGCACCTATCTCGCCGGTGCCCTGCCGATGCTGATCGCCTTCACGGTCGATCCCTGGTACGCGCTGTGGGTGCTGATCTTCGTCGTGATCTACCAGCAGTTCGAGAACTACGTGCTGCAGCCCAAGCTGACCGCCAAGACCGTCGACATCCATCCCGCGGTCGCCTTCGGGTCGGTCATCGCGGGCACCGCGCTCCTCGGCGCGGTCGGCGCGTTGATCGCCATCCCGGCGGTCGCCACGCTCCAGGCGTTCCTCGGGGCGTATGTGAAGCGGTACGACGTCACGGACGACCCCCGGGTGCACGGGCATCGGAGACGAGCACCGGGGACGGGGCTCGTCACGCGCGCGCGGCGGGCGTGGGGGCGGCTACGGGTGGCGGAGTCGGGGGAGTCGAGTGAGTCGGGGGAAGACTTGAGTGAGTCGGGGGAAGACTTGGTGGGGCAGCCGGGGGAACCGGGGGGAGGCTTCGCAGAGGAGCGTTCGTAAGGGAGCTTGCTCGCAGGCGTCAGCTCAGTACGTGAGAACGGCCCATGGCTCCGGCGACCGCTGCCGCGCAACAGCCGACCGCCGCAGCCACGATCCGCTGCGGACCGGCTCGCTCCCTGGGGTGCGCGAGAGCAGCCAGGCCAGCGCGGGCAGGACCCGTACGGCGTGCAGACTGACCCCGTGCGACGGCTTCAGCGGGGCCGTGGAGTCGTACGCCGCCTCCTGGTCGCCGGTCCGGACGAGCACGACATCGCGCGCGATCATCGCCGCGCCCGAGGTCGGCGCGACGAGCAGCATCGCGAACCCGAACCGCACGGCGAGGGCCATGCCGGGCACCCGGCGCCACGCCTGGAGGGTGAGGCCGGTGACCTCCATCGCACAGTCGGCGGCGAACACGGCGAGCAGCACCGCACGCAGCCTCAGGCCACCGGCTTGCGCCAGGAGACGGGCCCGTGCCAGGGGCCGCCGTCGACCGCGAACACCACCAGGTGCGCCGGGCCGGAGACGATCAGGAGGAGGGCGGTCGCGTGGCAGAGGCGAGAGACGGCGGCTCCCGGAGACGGGGTGGGGTCGGCTGTGTGGGGGGCCCTGCGCGGGCGGCGCGGGGGATTCCATGGCCAGAGCCTGGCGCAGGAGGTCCGGTGCCGTCGTCGTACGGCCGGAGACACCTGTCGTACGCCGGGGAAGCAGGGCGGGGTTCGGGGCGGTGAGGCGGAATCGGGGGCCGGTGTCGGTGCGCGGTCGTAGTCTCGGAAGTGCTGCGTGGTGAGCTTGACACAAAAATCGAACATCCATTCTCATGGGGGCTCCGGTGAGGCTCTCGACGGGGATTTCCACAGGGATTGATGGAGAAGTGCCCGAGTTATCCACAGGCCGGACCGGCGTCGGGGCGCATTGTCAGTGGCAGGCGTTAGCGTCTTTGACGTGAAGCGATCGACTCAAGCAAACCGGGTGGAACCCATGGCAGGTACCGACCGCGAGAAGGCACTCGACGCCGCCCTCGCGCAGATTGAACGGCAATTCGGCAAGGGCGCGGTCATGCGCATGGGCGAGCGGGCGAAGGAGCCCATCGAGGTCATCCCGACCGGGTCGACCGCGCTCGACGTGGCCCTCGGCGTCGGCGGCCTGCCGCGCGGCCGTGTCGTGGAGATCTACGGACCGGAGTCCTCCGGTAAGACGACCCTGACCCTGCACGCGGTGGCGAATGCTCAGAAGGCCGGCGGACAGGTCGCCTTCGTGGACGCGGAGCACGCCCTCGACCCCGAGTACGCGAAGAAGCTCGGCGTCGACATCGACAATCTGATCCTGTCCCAGCCGGACAACGGCGAACAGGCGCTGGAGATCGTGGACATGTTGGTCCGCTCCGGCGCGCTCGACCTCATCGTCATCGACTCCGTCGCCGCGCTCGTCCCGCGCGCGGAGATCGAGGGCGAGATGGGCGACAGCCACGTGGGTCTGCAGGCCCGCCTGATGAGCCAGGCCCTGCGGAAGATCACCAGCGCGCTCAACCAGTCCAAGACCACCGCGATCTTCATCAACCAGCTCCGCGAGAAGATCGGCGTGATGTTCGGCTCGCCGGAGACCACGACCGGTGGCCGGGCGCTGAAGTTCTACGCCTCGGTGCGCATCGACATCCGCCGCATCGAGACCCTGAAGGACGGCACGGAGGCGGTCGGCAACCGCACCCGCTGCAAGGTCGTCAAGAACAAGGTCGCACCGCCCTTCAAGCAGGCCGAGTTCGACATCCTCTACGGCCAGGGCATCAGCCGCGAGGGCGGTCTGATCGACATGGGCGTGGAGCACGGCTTCGTCCGCAAGGCCGGCGCCTGGTACACGTACGAGGGCGACCAGCTCGGCCAGGGCAAGGAGAACGCGCGCAACTTCCTGAAGGACAACCCCGACCTGGCCAACGAGATCGAGAAGAAGATCAAGGAGAAGCTCGGCGTCGGGGTACGGCCCGAGGAGCCCGCCGCCGAACCGGGCGCGGTCGCCGCGGTCGCCACCCCTGCGGACGAAGCGCCCAAGGCGGTGCCGGCACCGGCGACGGCCAAGACGGCCAGGACCAAGGCCGCGGCTGCCAAGAGCTGACCCGTGACACGGCGAACCGACTGGGCCGAGTACGCATACCCCGGTGTCCCGCGGGAGCCGGATCCGGGGAGGGCGGACGAGGGGGGCTTTGCCGGGGCCGGGCACGGTGACGAGTGGCCGGGCGGTGGCTCGCGCGCTGGGCACGGTGACGAGTGGCCGGGCGGTCGCTCGCACGCCGGTGCGGGTGCGAGCGATGGCGGTCGGCCTCGTGGCGACCGCGGGGGGCGCGGCGAGGCCGGCTCACGACGGGGGCGTGGGCGCCGTCGGCGTGGCTTCGCAGAGCCGTCCGCCGAGGACGGGGACACCTCCTCCTTGTCGAGGGCCGAGCAGGAGGAGTCCCCAGGGGACCCGGCTGAGCGGGCACGGGCGATCTGCCTGCGCCTGCTCACCGGGACCCCGCGCACGCGGAAGCAGCTCGCGGACGCCCTGCGCAAGCGGGACATCCCGGACGACGTGGCCGAGGAGGTGCTGTCGCGGTTCGAGGAGGTCGGGCTGATCAACGACAGTGCCTTCGCGGACGCCTGGGTGGAGTCCCGGCATCACGGCCGGGGGCTGGCCCGGCGGGCGCTGGCGCAGGAGCTGCGGACCAAGGGGGTCGACTCCACGCTGATCGACGCGGCCGTTGCCCAGCTCGACACTGAGCAGGAGGAGGCGACCGCGCGTGAACTCGTCGCCCGCAAGCTGCACTCCACACGCGGCCTCGACCGGGAGAAGCGACTCCGGCGGCTGGCGGGGATGCTGGCGCGGAAGGGATATCCCGAGGGGATGGCCCTGCGGGTGGTGCGGCGGGCGTTGGAGGAAGAGGGGGAGGATACGGAGTTCTTGGGAGAGGAGGGGTTCTGAGGGTGTCCTGGTCGGCGGGCTTCGGCTCTGCGGGCGCGGGTGGTGGGGACGATGCCGGTGGCTCTCTCCGGCCCCGCGTCGCACCCACGCCCTGCCTGCGCCCTCACGGGCTCGGCGTCCCCCACGCCCGGCCGCCTACGCCTCATGGGCTCGCCGTCACCGGAAGTCCCGCACCCCGCCAAGCCTGGAACCCACCCTCCAGGTCCGTCGCCCGGTGCAGCCCCACTCGGTGCAGCGACTCCACGGCGAGGCTCGACGCGTAACCCTCGTTGCAGATCACCACAACGCGCAGGTCGTGGCTCGTGGCCTCGGGAAGGCGGTGGCTGCCGTGGGGGTCGAGGCGCCACTCCAGTTCGTTGCGCTCCACGATCAGGGCGCCGGGGATCACGCCGTCCCGCTCGCGCAGGGCCTGGTACCGGATGTCCACGAGGAGCGCCTCGCGGGCCCGGGCGGCCTCGTAGGCCTCCTGCGGTTCGATCCGCACGTACCCCTCGCGTACCCGTTCGAGCAACTCGTCTATACCCACCGGCATTCCACGCTCACCACTCATCGCCGCTCCTCAAAGCCCCTCTACCGCCTACTCGCTCACCCACACCCACACCCACACCCCCACCCCACACCCTGCCTCACTGCCAGTCCTCCGGCCGCTCCACCTGCTCCAACCGCAGCACATTCCCCGCGCGGCTGTAACGCCGAATCCGCGGCAACGGTGGGTAGTAGGCGTGCACGGAGATGGCGTGTCGGTCGGGGGACTCGTTGAGTACCTCATGGACGTGGTGGCGGCCGAAGGAACGGCCCTGGCCCGCCCGCAGGCGGCGTTCCCGGTCGACGCCCTCCGTGAGTTCCAGGGTCTTCCAGCCGTCGGTGGGCAGCCGGGCGGCGAGGGAGTGCTCCGTGAGTTCGCCGCGGGCGGTGAGGAAGGCGCCCACCGAGTCGGCGTGGTCGTGCCAGCCGGTGCCCGTGCCGGGCGGCCAGCCGATGAGCCAGGCCTCGCTGCCGCCGGGACCTTCCAGCCGTACCCAGGTGCGGGCCTCCGGGTCGAGCGGAAGGGAGTCGATCAGCGCGGCGTCGGCGGCCGTACGCCGGGCGAAGTCGAGAAGGTCGGCCTGCGTCGGGGTGCCCACGGCAGATCCGGAAGCGGAAGGAGAAACAGGGGCAGAGGAGGCAGCGGGAGAGGCGGACAACGTGCACCGTCCTGATGAGCGTTCGCGTGAGCGCGCGCGGCGAGGCGTCAGCGGCGCGCGCGGTGAGGGAGAAAAGGCGAGATCAGCAGGCGGGACGACACACGCAGCCCGCGTAGCGGAGGAGGTCCATATGGACTCTCCGCCACAGGCGTACGCAGGTGCCGGTCACGTTCCGGAGTACACCATGCCGGTCCTGGCCGGTCAATTCGCCGTCACCCTGCGGACGGAGACACAGAGTGACGGCGAGCGAGCAGGCACACCCAGCACCACGAGGGGTCAGCGCGAGCCCGCCGTGGCCTCGGCCGTGGCCTTTGCCGGGCCGCCCAGTGTCGCCTCCGCCGCCGCGTACAGGTCGGCCGGGCGGACGCCGTTGAGGGCCGTGACCAGGTGGCCGTCGGGCCGGATGAGGAGCACGGTGTGGGCGGACGCGCCCGGGTAGCGCTCGGCGACCAGCAGTTCGGCCCTGTGGGGCAGCGCGGTGACCGCGGCCGCCAGCCGGGGCATGATCCCGGCGGTCACCCAGTGCTTGCGCTCCCACACGCCGGTGCCCGGAGCGATCAGTACGACGAGCAGCGCGCCGCGACCGAGCCGGTCGCGCAGCTGTACGAAGGAACCGTCCTCCGCCGTGACCCTCACATCCGCCACCGGCGCACCCGGGAGCGTGTCGACGGGGACCTCTGCCTCGATGCGCCGGGGCGCGAGAGGTGAGTCGGCGTACGTGCCCGGCGCGCCCAGTGGTCCGCGCCCCAGGTGGCCGTCGGTGAGCAGCGCGTCATGGCCGCGGCCCGCGCCGGGGACGTAGGAGCGCAGGGTCCCGCCGCCGCGCAGCAGCGGCAGCACCTGGTCGGCGGCGCGCAGCCGGGCGGCGACGACGGCGCGGCGCTCCGCCTGGTAACTGTCGAGGAGCGTCTCGCGCGGCCCGTCGTGCCAGGCCGGCGCCAGCTTCCAAGCGAGGTTGTCGGCGTCCTTGAGCCCCTCCTCCAGCCCCTGCGTGCCGAGCGCGCCGAGCAGATGGGCCGCGTCCCCGGCGAGGAAGACACGCCCGACGCGCCAGCGGCGGGCCAGGCGGTGGTGGACGGTGTGCACGCCGGTGTCGAGGAGTTCGTACGGCGGGGTGGAGCCGCCGGTCCAGCCCGCGAGGGTCTCCCGGATGCGGGTCACCAGGAGCTCGGGCGTGACCAGGTCCTTGCCGGGCGGCAGCAGCCAGTCCAGCCGCCAGATGCCGTCGGGCAGCGGACGTGCGGTGATCTCCCCGGCCGAGGGGCCCGATGTGCGCCACGGCGGCATCCGGTGGAGCAACGCCCGGCCGGGCCACGGCAGTTCCGCACGCAGCGCGGCGACGGCGTATCGTTCCACCGCCGTGCGGCCGGGGAAGCGGATGTCCTGGAGTTTGCGCACGGTCGAGCGGGGGCCGTCGCAGCCGACCAGGTAACTGCCGCGCCACCAGGTGCCCTTGGGGCCTCGGGTGCGCGCGGTGACGCCGTAGGCCTCCTGCTCGATGGTGTCGAGCCTGCTGTCTGACGCGATTTCGACGAGGGGCTCGCGGTCGATGGCGGCGCGCAGGGCGCCGGTCATGACGTGCTGGGCGAGGTGCAGGGGCGGCTCCTCCGGGGCGGCGCCGGTGGTCACGGCGTACTCCGAGCGGGCCTCGCGCACGTGCTCGACGTCACCGAAGCCGCCGGAGTCGCTGGAGGCGTCATCCACGCCCTCGAACGTGATCTCCCGCACCACCTGCCTGCGCCGCATCGACCGCCATCCGGCCCAGCGGGTCCCGGCCTCGGCGAGCGGCACCCCGGTCAGCCGCTCCATCAGCGCGGCGGTGTCCTCACGCAGGACGACGGTGCGGGCGAGCCGTGGTTCCTCCGTGCCCGGGCCCTCGTCGAGGACGACGGAGGGCACTTCCTGACGCGCGAGCGCCAGGGCGAGCGTGAGCCCGACGGGCCCCGCTCCGACGATGATCACCGGATCCACGCGGCGCTCCCTGTCCGCAGTGGTGCCTTTGGAGACGTATGTGAACAGGAGGTTGGAGCAGGGTGCACGATCACAGAACGTATGCAACCCATTGCCGGTGCTTGCGTCAAGCGACGAGGGGCAGTGGCGATCATGCCACTGCCCCTCGGGTCACTGAAGGCTGTTGACTCACCCTCAGATGGTGCCTCCGGCGCCGGTGCCGTGCGTACCCCCGACCTCGGCGGCGTTGAGGTCGTCCACGTCGTCCTTGCCGAGGACCGCGCCGGTGCTCCTCTTGCTGCGCCTGAGCCTGGCCTCCAGCCAGCTCGCGAACGAGGTGAGCGCGAAGTTGACCAGGATGAAGATGAGGGCCACGACCGTGAAGCTGGCGATGGTGTTCGCGCCGTAGAAGGCGCTCATCGGGCGGACCGCCGCCATCAGGTCGGAGAAGTTGAGCAGCGCGCCGCCGAGGGCGGTGTCCTTCACGATCACCACCAGCTGGCTGACGATCGCGGGGAGCATCGCGGTGACCGACTGCGGCAGCAGCACGTACCGCATCGTCTGGCCCTTGCGCAGCCCGATGGCCATCGCGGCCTCCGACTGACCCTTCGGCAGGGCCAGGATGCCGGCCCGCACGATCTCCGCGAGCACCGACGCGTTGTAGAGCACGAGGCCGGTGACCACCGCGTAGAGCGGGCGGTCCTCCGAGCTGATGTCCGTGAACTGGGCGTACGCCGCGTTGGCGAAGAGCATCAGGATCAGCACCGGGATCGCCCGGAAGAACTCCACCACGGCACCCGAGGGCCACCGGACCCACCAGTGGTCGGAGAGCCGTGCGATGCCGAAGAACGCGCCGAGCGGCAGCGCGATGACCATGGCGAGAGCGGCCGCGATCAGGGTGTTTTCCAGACCGGGCAAGATGTACGTGGTCCACGCACGGGAATCCGTGAAGAAGGGCTCCCACTTGACCCAGTCGAGCTGGTTCTTCTCGTCGAGCTTCCGGTACACCCACCACAACGCGGCGGCGAAGACGGCGATGAACGCGACCGAGAGGATGGCGTTGCGGCGCCTGGCCCGGGGGCCTGGGACGTCGTAGAGGACCGAGCTCATCGCTTCACCGCCACCTTCTTGCCCACCCAGCCGAGGATCAGACCGGTCGGGAGGGTGAGGCAGACGAACCCGAACGCGAAGAGGGCACCGATGAGGATGACCTGGGCCTCGTTCTCGATCATCTCCCTCATGAGGAACGCGGCCTCGGTCACGCCGATGGCGGCGGCGACCGTGGTGTTCTTGGTCAGCGCGATCAGTACGTTGGTCAGCGGCCCGACCACCGAGCGGAACGCCTGCGGGAGCACGACCAGCATGAGGACCTGCCGGAAGTTCAGCCCGATGGCGCGGGCGGCCTCGGCCTGCCCGACGGGCACCGTGTTGATGCCGGAGCGCAGCGCCTCACACACGAAGGCGGAGGTGTAGGCGATCAGGCCGAACACGGCGAGCCGGAAGTTGATGACCGTGAAGTCCTCGGCACCGAACTTGACGCCCAGGGTTTGGAAGAGGCCCAGCGACGTGAAGAGGATGATGATCGTCAAAGGGATGTTCCGCACCACGTTCACATAGGCGGTGCCGAAGCCGCGCATCAGGGGTACGGGGCTGACGCGCATGGCGGCGAGCAGGGTTCCCCAGATCAGCGAGCCGATGGCCGAGAAGACGGTCAGCTGCACCGTCACCCAGAAGGCGCCCAACAGGCTGGGGTTGTCGTAGTCTGCAAGAAAGTCGAACACTGTCTCCCGCGCTTCCGCGTTGGGGGAGGACGCGGCACGCCGCCCTCACGGACGGCGTGCCCCTGTGCGCCCCTGCTTCACTTGACGATGTTGCCGATCTTCGGCGCGGGCTCGTTCTTGTAGTTGGCGGGGCCGAAGTTGGCCTCCACGGCCTTGTCCCACGAACCGTCGGACACCATCTTCTCCAGCGCGGTGTTGATCTTGTCCTTGAGGTCGCTGCCCTCCTGGACGCCGATGCCGTAGTTCTCGTTGCTCAGCTTGAAGCCGGCGAGCTTGAACTTGCCCTGGAACTGCTCCTGCGCGGCGTAGCCGGCGAGGATGGAGTCGTCGGTGGTCAGCGCGTCGACAGCGCTGTTCTCCAGGCCGGTCAGGCACTCCGAGTAGCCGCCGTACGTCTGCAGGTTGGCCTTCGGGGCGATGGTGTCCTTGACGTTCTGCGCCGAGGTGGAACCGGCCACCGAGCAGAGGTTCTTGTTGTTCAGATCCTCCGGCTTCGTGATCGAGTTGTCGTCGGCCCGGATCAGCACGTCCTGGTGGGCGAGGAGGTAGGGACCGGCGAAGTCGACCTTCTTGTCCCGCTCGTCGGTGATCGAGTACGAGGCGGCGATGAAGTCGACGTCGCCGCGTTCCAGCATCGTCTCGCGGTCGGCGCTCTTCGCCTCCTTCCACTCGATCTGGTCCTCGGTGTAGCCGAGCTCCTTGGCGACGTACGTCGCGACATCGACGTCGAAGCCCGTGTAGTCGCCGTCCGCGGTCTTCTGGCCGAGGCCCGGCTGGTCGAACTTGATGCCGATGGTGATCTTCTTGCCGTCGCCGGAGCCCGAGCCCGACCCCGAGTCGCCATCCCCCCCACCACAAGCAGTCGCGGCCAGGGACAGGACAAGTGCGGTGGTCGCCGCAGCGGTGACCTTGCGGAGCTTCATGGTGAACATCCTTTGCGTGATGAAGTGGAGGGCCGTCGGGTGCGGGGAGCGCGGCTCGTCGCGAAGGCGGCGAGCGACGGTCAGTGGTGGAGGATCTTCGACAGGAAGTCCTTGGCGCGGTCGCTGCGCGGGTTGCTGAAGAACTGGTCCGGCACGGCCTCTTCGACGATGCGGCCGTCTGCCATGAACACCACACGATTCGCAGCCGACCGGGCGAAGCCCATCTCGTGCGTGACGACGATCATGGTCATGCCGTCGCGGGCGAGCTGCTGCATGACCTCCAGCACCTCGTTGATCATTTCCGGGTCGAGGGCCGAGGTCGGCTCGTCGAAGAGCATCACCTTCGGGTCCATGGCCAGCGCCCGCGCGATCGCGACGCGCTGCTGCTGGCCACCGGAGAGCTGCGCGGGGTACTTGTCCGCCTGCGAGGCCACACCGACCCGGTCGAGCAGGGCTCGGGCCTTCGCCTCGGCCTGCTTCTTCTCCGCCCGGCGGACCTTGATCTGGCCCAGCATCACGTTCTCGAGCACGGTCTTGTGCGCGAACAGGTTGAACGACTGGAACACCATGCCGACATCGGCGCGCAGCCGGGCCAGCGCCTTGCCCTCCGCGGGCAGCGGCTTGCCGTCGATGGTGATCGAGCCGGAGTCGATCGTCTCCAGCCGGTTGATGGTGCGGCACAAGGTGGACTTTCCGGACCCGGAGGGCCCGATGACCACGACGACCTCGCCGCGGGCGATTGTCAGATCGATGTCCTGGAGTACGTGCAACGCGCCGAAGTGCTTGTTGACGCTCTTCAGGACGACCAGTTCGCCGGTTGCGGCCACATCTTCCTTGGCCACCGATACTTCGGTCATCGCTCTCAGGCTCCGTCCTCCTCGGTTTCGGAGGACAGTAGCTACCCTACGCGACCTGCGTCATTACATCTGAGGCGAATTTGAGTATCACGATCCGATAGCAGCCGGACACGACTGGTAGCACGGATGACCGGCCCGCGTATCGGCCGGATAACGGAAGAGCCGCGCAACCGGAACCCTCTTGACGCCGTCCTCATCCATCAGCGTGACTGCCTTGGTGCACGCGCGCGCGTGCATGTGTTTGTGTACCCGCCGAGTCCGTACTGCCGATGAACCGAAGGGGGCCGGGATGAGACTGCTGCTCGTCGAGGACGACAACCACGTCGCCACCGCTCTGTCCGCGGTCCTGGCACGGCACGGTTTCGACGTCACGCACGCGCGCAGCGGCGAGGAGGCCCTCCAGGCGCTCGTCCCGGAGGGCGCCGGCTTCGGTGTCGTCCTGCTCGACCTCGGCCTGCCCGACCAGGACGGCTACGAGGTGTGCAGCAAGATCCGCAAGCGCACCGGCATCCCGGTGATCATGGTCACCGCGCGTTCCGACGTCCGCTCCCGTATACACGGCCTGAACCTCGGCGCCGACGACTACGTCGTGAAGCCGTACGACACCGGGGAGCTGCTCGCCCGGATCCACGCCGTCAGCCGGCGCATCGCCCACGAGGACCCCGCCGCCGACGGCGGGACCGCGCTGCTCCTGGGACCCGTACGCATCGAACTGCCCACCCGCCAGGTCACCGTGGACGGTTCGGTTGTCCAACTGACCCGCAAGGAGTTCGACCTGCTCGCCCTGCTCGCGCAGCGTCCCGGGGTGGTGTTCCGGCGGGAGCAGATCATCAGTGAGGTGTGGCGCACCAGCTGGGAGGGCACCGGACGCACCCTTGAGGTGCATGTCGCGTCCCTGCGCGCCAAGCTGCGCATGCCCGCCCTGATCGAGACCGTGCGCGGCGTCGGCTACCGGCTCGTCGCCCCGGCCGCGTAGCGGGGCAGGGTGCGCACACGTCTCCTGCCGCTGCTGATCGTCCTGATGGCGGCCGTTCTGCTGGCGCTCGGCATCCCGCTCGCCATCAGCGTGGCCGCGGCCCAGCAGCAGAAGGTGGTCGTCGACCGGATCGACGACACCGCCTTCTTCGCGGCCCTCGCCCAGTTCGTCAACGCCCCGCCCGCCCCTCCGGGAAGGCGCCTGGAGACGCTGAGCCGCGAACTCGACAGCTACTACGACGTCTACGGCATCCGCGTCGGCGTCTTCTACGCCGACGGCACCTCCATGGCTCACGCGCCCGCGGAGTGGTTCCTCCCCCGCGAGGGTGAGGTGCGCGAAGCCTTCGACGAGGCGCTGCTCAGCCGCCGCAGCGACGACCCCGAGCAGGTGTGGCCCTGGCAGGACCGTCGGCTCGTCGTGGCCTCGCCGGTCATACGGGACGGCGATGTCGTCGCGGCCGTGGTGACCGACTCGCCCACCGGGCAGATGCGTTCGCGGACCCTGTACGGCTGGCTGGTCATCGCCGTCGGCGAGACGGCCGCCATGCTGCTGGCCGTCGGCGCCGCGCTGCGGCTGACCGGCTGGGTGCTCAGACCCGTACGCGTCCTGGACGCCACGACGCACGAGATCGCCACCGGACGTCTGAAGTCCCGGGTCGCGGTGGCGAGCGGGCCGCCGGAACTGCGTCGCCTCGCTCGATCGTTCAACGAAATGGTGGACAACGTCGAGGAGGTCCTGGAGCAGCAGCGTGCCTTCGTCGCCGACGCCTCGCACCAGTTGCGCAACCCGCTCGCCGCGCTGCTGCTGCGCATCGAACTGCTCGCCCTCGAACTGCCCGAGGGCAACAAGGAGATCGCCTCCGTCCAGACCGAGGGCAAGCGCCTGGCGCGGGTCCTGGACGACCTGCTCGACCTGGCGCTCGCCGAGCACGCCGAGGCCGACCTCCGACTCGCCGACATCGGCGCGCTGACCGCCGAGCGGGTCGCCGCCTGGGCGCCGACCGCCGAGGCCAAGGGCGTACGGCTGGTGGAGAACTGCCCGCCGACGACCGCCTGGGCCGACCCGGTCACCCTGTCCAGCGCGCTGGACGCGGTGATCGACAACGCGGTGAAGTTCACGCCCGAGGGCGAGTGCGTCGAGATCACCGTCGCCTCCAACGGCGGCACCTCGACCATCGTGGTCGCCGACCGAGGGCCCGGCCTGACCGACGAGGAGCTCACCCGTGTGGGCGACCGCTTCTGGCGCAGCGGACGGCACCAGAACGTGAAGGGCTCCGGGCTCGGGCTGTCCATCACGCGCGCGTTGCTCGCGGCGGCCGGTGGCTCGATCGCGTACGAGCATCATGAACCGCACGGGCTCAAGGTGACGTTGACCGTGCCCCGCAACGGCGCCCCACAACGGCCCTACGGCTTGACCGAGCGGTAGTAGCGCCGGGCGCCCTCGTGCAGGGGCAGCGGGTCGGTGTAGATCGCCGTGCGCAGATCGACCAGCTGGGCGGAGTGGACGTGCGCGCCGATGCGATCGCGGCTCTTGAGTACCGTACGGGTCACCCACTCGGTGAGCTCGGGATCCATGTCCTCGCGGGTGATCAGTACGTTGGACACCGCCATCGTGGGCACGGTGGCGCCGTCCGGGGCCCCGTACGCCGACTCGGGCATGTTGGTCACGCGGTAGTAGTGGGTGGCCGCCCCACCCTGGCGGTGCAGCTCGGCGACGAAGTCCTCGTCGATCGGCACGAACTTGAACTCGAACGTCCGGGCCAGCTGCAGCAGGCCGTCCGTGGGCAGCCCGCCGGACCAGAAGAAGGCCTCGATCTCGCCCCGCCTGAGCCGGGCCGGGCCGGTGTCGATGCCGTCGGACAGCGGCGTGATGTCCTGCTGCGCGTCGATCCCGGCCGTCTTCAGCACCCGGGTGACGATCAGCCGCACGCCCGAGTGCGGCAGCCCTATGGCGACCCGCCTGCCGCGCAGGTCCGCGACCGAGTCGATGTCCGAGTCGCGCGGGACCACGAGATGCACATAGTCGTCGTACAGCCGTGCGACCCCGCGCAGCCGGTCCGCGCCGGGGCCCTTGTTCACCTCGTACGTCTCCACCGCGTCCGCCGCGGCGATGGTGAAGTCGGCCTCGCCGGTCGCCACGCGCGCGACGTTCTCCTGCGAGCCGTCACTGGTCAGCAGCCGCACCTTGAGGTTCGGCATGTCCTTGGACAGCTCGGTGCGCAGCAGGGTGCCGTACTCCTGGTAGACACCACGCGGCGTGCCGGTGCTGAACGTGATCGTTCCGCTCGGCGGCTCCTCGCCCAGCGGCAGCAGCCACCACAGCAGCAGGCCGAGGGCGACGACGCCGGCGGCCGCGCCCTGCAGGGCCCGGCGGGTGCCGATACGGGGGAACGCTGTGGACATGCGCGCGATCCTGCCAGCCGGTACGGCTGCTGACCAGGGCGGGAATCACAGGGCACTGTCAGTGGGGGCCGTTAGTGTGCGACGCATGAGTTCTTCGCCCGCCGATCTCGTCCGTGAATTCCACCTCGCCTTCGGCCTCGACGCCCGCAGCACTCCGACTCGGGTCTCGCCGGAGCTGGCCGCGCACCGCGCCGAGCTGCTGGCCGAGGAGGCCGCGGAGGTCGCCGAGGTGTCGGTGACCGGCCCCCTCGACAAGCTGGCGCACGAGCTGGCCGACGTCGTCTACGTGGCGTACGGCACGGCTCTGGTGCACGGCATCGACCTGGACGCGGTCATAGCGGAGATCCACCGCTCCAACATGACCAAGCTGGGCCCCGACGGCCAGGTGAGGCGCCGCGCCGACGGCAAGGTCCTCAAGGGCGAGCACTACGAGGCACCGGACGTGTCGGCGGTGCTGCGCAAGCAGGGGTGGCGGCCCGATGGGGGGTGAGGCGGTCGTACGGCGGGCAGGGCGCCGGCGCGGATCGTACGACGGGCTGGGGCGCAGCACGGCGGCCCGGCTCGCGTCTCCCCGTGCGAGCCGAACCGCCGGACCTGCCGCCGCTACGCCATGTCGCTGCCCGCGAGCTTCCATTCCCGGTGCAGGGCGCCCAGCGGGACGCTGTGCCGGAACACGGGTGTGTCGAAGACCGACAGCTGGATGCGCAGGGTGCCGGTGAGGTCGACACCGCCGTACAGGCTCCAGACGGCGGGTGTGCCGGCGGTGGCCGTGGCCTCGCCGCGGAGGTACGGCGCCAGGTCGGCGGCGACGCCCACGGTGCCGTAGAGACCGACGGATGCCTGGGCGCCGAGGGTCGCCTTCACGTTCCCGGCGGTGGTCAGGGCCGTGCGGACCGGCGTGCTGGTCATCTCGGACTCGCTGACCGGCGTCCACCCCTGGGCGAGGCCGAAGGTGCCGCCCGCCCTGAAGTCGCCCTTCAGGCTCTGCTCGACGTCGGCGGTGATCCGGCCGTCGCCGCTGAGCTGGAGATAGCAGGTCAGGTCGAGGTTCACCACGACGGGGACGGGGCCGACCTGGAGCACCGGGTCGGCGTGCAGCTTCGCGAACGGGATGCGCAGCGGCGTGTCGGAGAGGGCCGCGCGGCCCCGCAGGGCCCAGCCCGAGGGCCAGTCGCCGGACACGCCGAGGTACGCGGAGGCCGGGGTGGCGCCGGTGCCCTGGCCGCCGTACCGGAAGTCGACCTGCGGGGCGACCTGGACGTGACCGGAGACGGACGCCGCGGCCGACGCCGGTGAGCCCTCGACGGCGGGCAGTTCGGCCCGTACGTCGAGGCGCAGGCTGCCGAGCGGGACCGTGCCGCCCTCGGGGCCGATGTGGACGTCACCGGCCTCGGACCAGGAGACGTCGACATCGGGGAGGAGCTTGTCGATGTCGAAGGCGGCGGGGTCGACCGGGACGGAGCCGCGGGCGGTGTCGTCGCCGAGCAGGGCGTTGAGCGTGGCGGGCTCGGTCCGCACCTCGGTGCCCTCGTCGGTCTCGCCGATGACCTCGGTGACCTTGACGAGGAGTCCGTCCGGGGCGCCGGGCGCGGGGGCGCTGGCGATCACGTCACCGACGGCGGGGCTGGGGGACGGGGACGGGCCGGAACTAGGCTTCGCCGGCGGGGAGATGACGGCGCGTCGGGTCCGGCTGTCGTAGGAGTCGACGGTGAGGGCGGTCTCACGGGCCTCCGCCTGCTCACCGGGCGGGCCCGGGGTGGCGGTGGCGGTCGGGGCGTCGGCGGGGGCGGCCGCCACGGCGAGCGGCTCGCTGTCCCCGGCGGGCTCGGCCTGGTCGGCACGGGCCTGGCGGGTCTGCTCGACGGCCGCGCGGCCGTCCTCCTGCGGCGGCGCGGAGCAGCCCGCGGCGAGCAGCAGGGCGGCTGCGGATAAGGGGTCCTTGCACTATGAGCGTCCGATCAGGTCGCGTGGTCTGGTGCCGTGCATCGCAAGGCGCCGGAGCGCCCTGGTAGCGGAGCTACCTGGGCGTTTCGGCGACGCGGCGAGGTGCGGTGCCAGGCCGCGCGACCCGGGCGGGCATAGTGCAAGGACCCCTAAGACGGGCAGGAGGGTACGCGTGTGGCGCTTGCGTCTGCGCAAGGTGAGTCCTGGGGGTGGGGGGTGACATGAGGGATCCGGCGGGGAGATTTCCTACCCGTCGGTAACCGCGCATGAGCATGCCACGGCCAGCCGACCGGAGCTCCACATTCCGGCCGCATCTCCGAGTGACGTGGGCCACTGACCCGGGTCTGGGGGCAGCCGCCTGGACCACCGTCGGCGGCGCCCCCACCCGACGGACGACTCAGTCCCCCACCGGCGCCTCCGTCTTGACGTCCTCCTCCCTGGCGTCCTCCTCCCGGCGTACCGGCCCGGACACCCCCTTGGAGCGGCGCAGCCAGCGCATCGCGAGCGGCTCGGTGTAGCGGGCCGTGAGGGGGCCGAGGATGACCAGGATCAGGACGTACGCGGTGGCCAGCGGGCCCAGGGACGGTTCGATGCCGGCCGTCACCGCCAGGCCCGCGATCACGATCGAGAACTCGCCGCGGGCCACCAGCGCGCCGCCCGTGCGCCAGCGGCCCTTGACGGAGATACCGGCGCGCCGGGCCGCCCAGTAGCCGGTGGCGATCTTGGTCAGGGCGGTGACGACGGCCAGGGCGAGAGCGGGCAGCAGCACCGGCGGGATGCTCGCGGGGTCGGTGTGCAGGCCGAAGAAGACGAAGAAGACCGCGGCGAACAGGTCGCGCAACGGGCTCAGCAGAGTGTGCGCGCCCTCCGCGACCTCCCCGGACAGCGCGATGCCGACCAGGAACGCGCCCACCGCCGCCGACACCTGCAGCTGCTGGGCGATGCCCGCGACCAGGATCGTCAGTCCGAGGACGACCAGCAGCAGCTTCTCCGGGTCGTCGCTGGAGACGAACCGCGAGATGACCCGGCCGTAGCGCACGGCCGCGAACAGGACCAGCCCCGCCACGCCCAGCGCGATCGCCAGCGTCACACTCCCCGCCGCGAGACCGACCCCGGCGACCAGCGCGGTGACGATGGGCAGGTACACGGCCATCGCCAGGTCCTCCAGGACCAGCACGCTGAGGATCACCGGCGTCTCGCGGTTGCCGATCCGGCCCAGTTCGCCGAGCACCTTGGCGATGACACCGGAGGACGAGATCCAGGTGACGCCCGCCAGGACCACGGCGGCCACCGGACCCCAGCCCAGCAGCAGCGCGACCGCCGCGCCCGGCAGGGCGTTGAGCGCGCAGTCGACCAGGCCCGCCGGGTAGTGGGCCTTGAGGTTGGTGACGAGGTCGCTGGCCGTGTACTCCAGGCCGAGCATCAACAGCAGCAGGATGACGCCGATCTCGGCGCCGATCGCCACGAACTCCTCGCTCGCCCCGAGCGGCAGCAGACCGCCCTCGCCGAAGGCCAGCCCGGCGAGCAGATAGAGGGGGATGGGGGAGAAACCCAGCCGGCCGGCCACCCGGCCGAGCAGGCCGAGACCGAGCAGAATCGAACCGAACTCGATCAACAGGACCGCGGAATGCACCGGCTCACTCCCGCCCGAGTATCGCCGCGGCGGCGTCGACGCCCTCGCGGGTGCCGATGACGATCAGCGTGTCACCGCCCGCGAGCCGGAAGTCCGGCGCCGGGGACGGGATCGCGTCGGCCCGCCGCAGCACGGCCACGACGGACGCGCCGGTCTCGGTGCGCATCCGGGTGTCGCCGAGGACGCGGCCGTTCCAGCGAGAGGTCCCGCCGACCTCGATCCGCTCGGCCACCAGCCCGAGGTCCGTGGTGGAGAGCAGGCTGTGGCTGTGGTGCGACGGCTGCAGCGCGTCGATCAGCGCACCGGCCTCCGGGGCGGTCAGGTGCAGGGAGTGGGCACAGGAGTCCGGGTCGTCGGCCCGGTAGACGTTGACCGTCCGGGTGCCGTCGCGGTGCGCCACCACGGACAGATGGCGGTGTTCCCGGGTGACCAGGTCGTACTGGACCCCGATGCCCGGTAGCGGCGTCGCCCTCAGGCGTGGAGCAGACACGTTTCCTCCCCTTGCTGATCGTCCTGCTTGCTGATTGCTGTGGTGATCGTCCGGCCGGTCGCCCCGGCGGCCCGTGGCCCCGCCATGCTGCCATCCGTCCGTACGGTGGCGGCACGTGTGTCATGACGGATGGACGCGGCGGGCGGAGAACGGAGAGGTCGTCAGGGCTGTGACCCCGGTGCCGCTGGGCGAGGCGATGGTCGTCGTCGGCGGCCTCGCGGCGCTGCTCGCGGTCGACGCGGCCGTCCCGCGCGTCGGTCTCGCCCCGCCGGGCCGTCTGGGCCGGGCATGGCCACCGCCGATCTGCTGCGGTCCCCTGGCGTCCGCGCCGAGGTCGCCGGGCCCGTGGAGACGGCGGCGCGCTCATCACGACGTACGACACGATGCGGGACCGTCTGGAGACCGAACGCGCCACCAGTGCGGCCCGTGTTCTGTCCGCCCAGGAGCGGGAACGTCACCGCGTCGCGCGCGAACTCCACGACGAGGTCGGGCAGACCTTGACCGCCGTTCTGCTTCAGCTCAAGCGGCTCGCCGACCGGGCGCCCGAGGAGTTGCGGGAGGAGGTCGGGCAGGCGCAGGACGCGACCCGGGCCGGTCTCGACGAGATCCGCCGCATCGCACGCCGGTTGCGGCCGGGAGTGCTGGCGGAGGTGGGGCCGGCCAGTGCGCTGCGGGCGCTGGTCGGCGAGTTCACCGCGCACGGCCTGACGGTGCGGCACGACGTGCACGGTGAGCACCGGGTAGCCCAGGGGGCTCACCAACACCGCGCGGCACTCCGGTGCCGACCGTGCCGAACTCCGGTTCGGGCCGGTCGGGCGGGCGTCGAGCTGCTCGTCCGCGACCACGGCAAGGGGCTCGGTGCGGCGCCGGAAGGGGCCGGGATCGGCGGGACGCGGGAGCGGGCACTGCTGGTCGGGGCGGTGCTCAGGCGAAGTCCGGCGCCGGAGCGGGGCACGGACGTACGGCTGCGCACACCCCTCACGGGCGGGGCCCGTTGATGTCGGCACCGCTACGCGTACTGCTCGCGGACGACCACACGCTCGTACGGCGTGGCGTACGGCTCGTCCTCGACGGCGAACCGGATCTGACGGTCGTCGCCGAGGCGGGGGACGGCGCCGAGGCGGGGGACGGCGCCGAGGCGGGGGACGGCGCCGAGGCGGTCGCGCTCGCCCGGGCGGGCGGGGTGGACCTGGCCGTGCTGGATGTGGCGATGCCCCGGACGACCGGGCTGCAGGCGGCCCGCGAACTGTCGCGGCGACTGCCCGGCCTGCGCATCCTGATGCTGACGATGTACGACAACGAGCAGTACTTCTTCGAGGCCCTCAGAGCTCACGCGGTACGCGATCCGGGCGGGGCTGGTCGGGCCCTGAAAGCGACGGACGTCGGAAAGGCGGGCGTGGCACGATCCTGCAGCCCGTTTTTCAGCAACCTGACACTGATGTGCCCCCTGGTGCGGCTTCGGCGCTGGCATCGTCTGAATGGCTGAAAGTCATCCGGTGAGGAGCCGCATTCATGGGGGAAACGGTGATCAGGAGTCTGCCCGGAAACACCGGTAACAGGGGCCTGTCCGGTAAGAAGTCGTCCATCGCTACGCGCGTCAACGTCACGCTGGTCAACGGCTGGGACTAGGCAGACGTCATGCGGTTTCGCATCCTTGGGCCGCTGAGCATCACGGACGGTTCCGACTCCGCCGTGTTGCCGCCCTCCAAGCCGACCATTCTGCTGGCAGTGCTGCTGCTCCACGCCAACACCGTGGTCTCCGCCGAGTACCTGCAGCGGAGCATCTGGGGAGAGGAGCAGCCGGCCACGGCCAAGGCCGCTCTCCAGACCTGCGTACTGCGGCTGCGGCAGCTCTTCACCCGGCATGGGGTGACCGAGACGCCCGTGGAGGCGGTGCCCGGCGGTTACCGGATCACTGCCGGGCCGCGTGCCCTGGATCTGATCGCGTTCCGCGAGCAGGTGGCGCGGGCCGGAGAGGCGGGGCACGATCCGGAGGCGGAACTCCAGCTGCTCAAAGGCGCGTTGGCGCTGTGGCAGGGCCCGCTGCTGGCCAACGTCCGCTCGGACGTGCTGCACCGGGACGAGGTGCCCCGGCTGGCGGAGGAACGGCTGCGGACCGTGGAGCGCCTGTGCGATCTGCGGTTACGGCTGGGGCACTGCGGCGAGGCGCTCGTGGAGCTGTGGGGCCTGACCAGGGAGCATCCCGGCCATGAGCGGTTCCGGGAGCAACTCATCGAGGCCCTCTACCGTACGGGTCGGCAGGCCGAGGCACTGGCCGAGTACCGCCGCATCAAGGAATACCTGGACGACGAACTGGGCGTGGAGCCCTCGCCGGCGCTGCAGCGACTGGAGCTGGCCATCCTGCGGGGCGAGGACCTGGCAGCAGCGGCCGGGCAACGCCGACCGGAACAGCGGGCGACCGCACCGCCCCCGGTGTCCGCGGGACCGTCGCTGGTGGTCCCGGTTCCCGGCGTGCCGTCGTTCACCGGCCGGGCGGCCGAGGTCTCCGCCATGGTGGCCCGGCTCACCGCGTCGGAGGGCGGCGACGGCGAACCCGTGACCGTGCTGGTGTCCGGCGCGCCGGGCATCGGCAAGTCGGCTCTCGCCCACCACGTCGCCCACCTCGTGCGGGACAGTTTCCCGGCCGGCCGACTGCTGGTGCGGATGGTCCGGCCGGACGGCGTTCCGCGCGGCGCGGACGAGGTCGCGGCGGAGCTGGCGGCGGCACTGGACGGCCGTCGGCCCGGTGAGCGGGCCCTCCTCGTCCTCGACGACGTGGTGGACGCCGACCAGGTGCGACCGCTGCTGCCGGCCGGGCCGGGGAGCGCCGCCATCGTCACGAGCCGGATGGGGCTCGCGGGCCTGATCGCCACCCACGGCGGCTGGGTGCACCGGCTGTCCACCTTCGACGCGGAGGACGCGTACCGTCTGCTGCTCGCCGTGCTGGGCGCCGAGCGGGTGGAGGCCGAGCCCGAGGCGGTCCGGCGGCTCGCCGCGGCCTGCGGCCACTATCCGCTGGCCCTGCGGATCATGGCGGCCCGGCTGCTGACCCGCCCCGGGCTGGGCCTGTCCGACGGCGTCGACTGGCTGGCAGCCGATCCGCTGGCCCGGCTGTCCCTGGCCGATTCCCCGCGGATGTCCGTCGAGCGTGTGCTCGACGCGGCACTCGACCGGTTGGCTCCCCGGCTCGCGGCGGCCTTCGTGCGGATCGGGAGCCTGCCGCTGAGCACGGTCCGCGCCGAGGACTGCGCGCCGGTGCTCGGGGTGGCCGCCGCCGAGGCCGAGAGCCTGCTGGAGCAGCTCGCCGACGCCGGATTCCTGGAGGAAGGGCCGCCCGGCCCGTACCGGGTGCACGACCTGCTGCGCGTGTACGCACGCCGACTCGCCCCGAACGAAACCGGCCGGACCGAGAGCCCAGACCGACACCTGACCCGACACCCGACGCGACACCGGACAGAACCGGAAAGAGAAGGTGTGATCCTGCATGGCTGACACGGCTGACATCGCTGAAGTGGCTGACACGGTTGGCACTGCTGGCACCGCTGAAGTGGCTGACACGGTTGGCACTGCTGGTGCCGCTGAGACGGCTGACGCGGCCGACCTCGCCGAAGAAGTGACCGATGCGTTCGACGCGTTCGACGCGCTCGCCGGAACCCGGCCCCGCATCCGCCGGGACGTGCTGTTCACCGAGACCCCGGGCGGGGTGCTCTTCCACAACGCAGACGGCGGCTTCCACCTCACGGGCCGCACCGCCTACCGCTTCGCGGCCCTCATGGTCCCGCACCTCGCCGGGCGGCACCGGCTGGGCGAGATCTGCCAGGGTTTCGGTCCGGCCCAGCGGGCCATGGCCGCCGAACTGGTCCGGACGCTGTACGAGCGGGGTTTCGCCCGCGACATACCCGAGGCCGAGGCCGGTGACGACGAGGGCAGGCATACCGACGTCGAGCGGCGCTTCGGCGCGCAGATCGCCTACATCGACCACTACGTCGACGGCGCGCCCCAGCGGTTCCGTCGCTTCAGGAACACCCCGGTCGCGGTGCTCGGCGACGACGCCGTCGCCCGCTGGTGCGCGCTGAGCCTGGTCCGCAACGGCTCCGCGCGGATCGGTGTCACGGCCGGGTTCCCCGACGTGGAGTCGGAGGCGGAGGAGGCCACCGGAGCCGGTTGCGCGGTGCGGCTCGACCGGATCGCGGCGGGGGCGGTCTGGGCGGACCTCGCGGAGTACGACGTGGTGGTCGTCACCGGCGCGGACGCCGCCGCCCGCGCCCACCGGCTGCTGGCCGACGGCGTGCCCGGCGGCAAGACCCTGATCCCCGCCTGGACCTTCGGCGACCGGGCCGTCACGGGCCCGCTGTCCACCGCCGCCTCCACCGGCTGCCTGAGCTGCGCCGTGCTGCGGCTCGGCGGGAACGTCGACCCCGGCGCGGCGGCCGACCTCTGGAGCGGGGTCGCGGGCGGCACCGTCGCGTCGGCGCCGGACTCCGGCGGGCCGCTGACCGGCCCCATCGCCGCGATGTCGGGCAATCTGCTCGGCTACGAGATCTTCCGTGTCGTCACGGGCGCGCTGCCCGCCGAGACGGACCGTCAGGTCCTCGTCCAGGATCTGGAGTCACTGGACGTCATCGCCGAGCCCGTCCAGCCCCACCCGCGTTGCCGCCGCTGCGCGTCCCTCGCCTGCGAGGCCGGAGAAGCGGCTGCGGAGCTGCCCGGCGGACTCGCGCTGCCGGTCACCCCGACCGTGGACACCGCCCGCGAGGCGCAGGCGCTGGTGGACGAGCTGAACCGGGTCAGCACCGCGCTCGTCCGCCCGTACACCGGCGTCTTCCGCCGTTACGACGACGAGGAGCTGACCCAGACCCCGCTGAAGATCAGCCGGGTCGAGGTCGCCCTCGGCCATGGCGTACCGCGCCGGATCGCCGCCTTCGACGTGCATCACCTCGCGGGAGCGCGGACGCGGGCGCTGTACGCGGCGGCCGAGACGTACGTCGAGCACATGGTGCCCCTGGTGCCGTCGGCGACCCCGACGGCGGCGACGGCCCTCGGCCCCGACGCACTGACGACGGGCGCGGGAACCGGTCGTACGGAAGCGGACGTCACCGCCTGGATCACCGCGACCTCCCTGCTCACCAAGGAACCGGTCCGGGTGCCTGCCGCCGCCGTGCGCACCTTCGGCGCGTACAACCGGGACCGGATGCACCAGGCGACGAGCGCGGGCAGCGGCGCCGGTGGGACGGCTCAGGAGGCGGCGGGGCGCGGTCTGCTCTCGGCGCTGGCCCATGACGCGCTGCTGCGCGCGGTCCGCGGCACCGCCACCACCGCCCCGGTGACCGCCGACGCCGACCCGGAGCTGGTCTTCCTGCTGAAGTCCGCCGGCAATCTGGACATCGAGGCGGAGCTCGTCGACCTCGGCGAGCAAGCGCGATCCTCGGCCCAGGTGGTCCTCGCCCGCGAGCCGGGCGGCCGCTGGGCGGTGGGCGCGGGCCTGTCCCGCCGGTCCGCGGCCTGTGCGGCGCTGCGCGACCTGCTCGGCCAGGCCCAGCTCGCGGCGGAGGACACCGGCGCCCCCGTCGACACCGGTGATCCCCTGGTCCGGGACCTGGCCCCGGCGACGATCGCGGTGACGGGCGGGCGCGTCGTCGCGGAGGCCGAGGCCACCACGTTCGACGCGGTGCTCGACCGCCTGCGCGGCGCCGGGCGGGACGTCCTCCACGTGCCCACCACCCCGGCCGACCTTCCCGCCGGCGGCATCAGCACGGCCCGGATCCTGCTCACCACCGGAGCAGAGGGCGACGCCGATGCCCACTGAGACCACCACCCCGTGGGAGCGGTCCTGCCGGAACCTCGCGGACCTGCTCCACCGTGGCCTCGCCGAACACGGCCTGGCGGCACCACTCGACGTCGGCACGCTGGGTGTCCGGGACGCCTTCGCCGACGAGGAGCCGGACGCCGCGCCCGGCTCGGTACCCGTGCGGCTCTACGGCCGTCACGCCGTGGTCGGCCCCTTTCCCGCCCGCGACGGGAACCGGTCCGGCACCGCGGGGGGATCCGACCGGCCCTGCCCCCGCTGCCTCGCCCGCCGCTGGCAGGCCGTACGGTCCGTCGCGCTGCGGGAGGCACTCGAACTCGGCGCCGGCACCCGGGCCGCGGGTGAGCCGCCGTATCCGACGCCCTTCACGGCGACCGCGCTGGCCGGGCTGGTCGCCGCCCGGCTCGACGGCACGGGGCCGGACACCGGGACGTTTCCCGCCGTCCACCTCGTGGACCTGGGGTCCCTGATGGTGCGTCACTACCCGCTGGTGCCCGACCCGGAGTGCCCGCGCTGCGGCCGGCGCGAGGCGGACACCGCCGAAGCGGCGACGCTCACCCTGCGCCCCGCACCCAAGCACCGGCCCGGAGCCTTCCGGGTCCGCGACATCGGTGACCACGAGCTGCCCGTCGAACCGTTCGCCAACCCGGTGTGCGGAGCCCTCGGCCCCTCCGTGGTCCACGACGTGTCGTCGCTGTCCACGTCCGCCACCATCGGCTGTTTCAGCATGCGGTCGGGGGAGTACCTGCGCGAGACCTTCTGGGGCGGGCACGCCGACACCTTCGCGCGCAGCGAGCGGATCGGCGTACTGGAGGGCCTGGAGCGGTACGCGGGCATGCGCGCGCGGGCCCGGATCCCCGGCGTACGCGACAGCCTGACCGCGCTGCGGGCGCGCGGCGAGCACGCCCTCGACGCCCGCGAGTGCGGTCTGTACTCGCCGGAGTTCCACCGCGCCAACCCGCGGGTCGTGCCCTTCACGCCGGACCGTGAGATCCCCTGGGTGTGGGGGTACTCCCTGCGCGACCACAAGCCGATCCTCGTCCCCGAGGTGCTGACGTACTACCACGCGCCCGGCCTGGAGAACCGCTTCGTGCAGGAGAGCTCCAACGGCTGCGCCACCGGAGGCTGTCTGGAGGAAGCCGTCTACTGGGGCCTGATGGAGGTCGTCGAGCGCGATGCCTTCCTGCTCACCTGGTACGGGCGGGCGGCCCTGCCCGAGATCGACCCGCGCACCAGCCGCCGCCCCGCCACCCGGCAGATGGTCGACCGGCTGGAGATGTACGGCTACGAGGCCCGCTTCTTCGACACCCGGATCACCTTCCCCATCCCTGTCGTCACGGGTGTCGCCGTACGCCCCGACGGCGGCCTCGGCCGGATGTGCTTCGGCGCGGGCGCGGGACTCGACCCGGAGGCGGCGCTGGCCGGCGCGCTGTGCGAGATCGGCACCGACGCCGTCAACCTCCAGGGCCGCACCGAGCGTGACGAGGCCCGGCTGCGCGCCATGGCCACGGACTTCGGCAAGGTCGAGGCACTGCACGACCACCCGCTGGCGTACGGCATCCCGGAGATGGGCGACCACGCCCACTTCCTGATCGGCGCGCCGGGCGCCCCCCGCCCGCCCCTGCACTCCCTGGCCGAGCTCTACGGCAACGGTTCGGTGCCGCCCGTCTCCGACGACCTGCGCGAGGATCTGATGCGCTGTGTCAGGGCGGTCACGGATGCCGGATTCGACGTGATCGTGGTCGACCAGACCATGCCCGAGCAGCGGGACCTGGGGCTGACCACGGTCGGCGTCATCGTTCCCGGGCTGCTGCCCATCGACTTCGGCTGGACGCGGCAGCGCGCGCTGGGCATGCCCCGGCTGCGCACCGCACTGCGCGAGGCCGGACTGCGCGACCGCGACCTGGTGCCCGGCGACCTCAACCCCGCGCCCCACCCCTTCCCGTGACCGCGCGTCCGACCGCACACCGACGAGGAGTTTCCCCATGGGACACGCCCATGACTACGCGGCTGCGATCCTGCAGCGCGGCCGGGTTCCGATGGCACCCGCCGACTTCGTGCCGAACTGGACCGACAGCCCGCGCAAGACCAAGTTCTACCCCGGTGTGGACAACGTGCCGCTGCCGCCCGACGGCGACTGTCCCGCTGAGGCCACCCTGGACCGCGGCCTGTACGACACCCCGGACCGCGACCGCCCGTTCGACCTGGACGCGCTGTCCGGCATGCTGCGCGACTCCTATGGACCGGTCGGCCGCAGGCTCGGCGTGCAGGCCAACACCGACCTGAGCGCGCTGCCCTCCTACCCGCACGCCAACTGGTCGCGCGGCACGGCCTCCGGCGGCGGCCTCTACCCCGTCAGCATCTACTGGATCTCCGGGCCGAGCGGGCCGCTGCCTCCCGGGGTGCACCACTACTCGCCCCGGCACCACGCCATGCGGCGGCTGCTGACCGGCGACGTCTCCGGCGAGGTGCGCGCCGCCCTGGGCGAGGACGCCCCCGGCGCGCCGACCGACCAGTACCTGGTGCTCGGCATCAAGTACTGGCAGAACGCCTTCAAGTACAACAGCTTCTCCTTCCACGCCGTGACCATGGACGTGGGCACCGTCGTGGGGACCTGGCGGATGTGGGCCCGCGCGCGGGGGCTCGGGATCGAACCGGCGCTCTGGTTCGACGAGGCGAGGCTGGCCCGGCTGCTCGGGGTGCGCGGCGAGGACGAGGGGATCTTCGCGGTCGTACCGCTGCGCTGGCAGGGCACACCGGCTGCCTCGGCCCCCGTGGCGGCCTCGGTACGGCACCGGGACGCGGAGCGTTCCCGGACCGTCCTCACCTTCGACGCGGTCCGCCGGATGCAGGACGCCACCTCCCGGGACGCCACCGCACGGCCCGCTCCCGGCGCACTCGCCCGTGCCGCCGCGCCGCCGCCCGACCCGGGCCGGACCCGGGTGCCGCTGCCCGCCGCCCGGCCGCTGGACACCGACGTACGACGGGCCCTGCGCCGGCGCCGCAGCAGCTTCGGCCGGTTCGACGCGAGCCGCCCGGTGACCGGTGACCGGCTGGCCGCCTGCCTGGCCGCGGCGACGGCCGGGGCACGGCTCGGCGGGGACACGGGGGATGTCCGGCTGACCAAGCTGTACGCCTTCGTCAACCACGTCGACGGGCTGGCGCCGGGCGCCTACGCATACGACTCGGACGCGCACGCGCTGCGGCTGGTACGGGAGGGCAGGCCGGGCGCGTTCCTGCAGAAGAACTACTTCCTGTCCAACTACAACCTGGAACAGGCCGGTGCCGTCCTGGTGCCCACGATCCGCACGGGCGCCGTCCTCGACGCCGTCGGCGACCGCGGCTACCGGCTGGTCAACGCCACCGTGGGCGCCGTCTCGCAAGCCGTCTACACCGCGGCGTCCGCCCTGGAGCTCGGCTGCGGCGTGGCGCTGGGCTTCGACAACATCTCGTACATCGAGGAACTCGGCCTGGAGGAGACCGGCGAGGCACCGCTGCTGATCATGATGGTCGGCAACGAGCGGCCCGCCCCGGCCGACTTCCGGTACGAGATCGCCTGAACCGACGAGTACCGGAAGGGGGGACCATCCGATGCCGTTCATGCTCCGGGTCGCCGGACTGCCCATCGACACCGTGCACGGCCTGCGCTGCCCTGACAGCCGCCGATGGGCGGACGACGTCCTCACCGCGACGCAGGAGTCGCACACCTCGGGGGAGGCCGTGGGCGATCTGCTGTACGCCCTGGTCGGCTCCACTGATGACGACGCGGTGCGGCGCAGGCTGCTGAAGCTGCGTCGCGAGGTGTTCAACAACCGGCTGCCCCAGGACGGCGCCTCCGCCCTCGCCCTGGTCCGGGGACTGGACCCGGTCGCGGGTGAACGCCTCGCCGCGTGGCTGGCCGGCCGGCGGCGGCTGGCGGCGCGGGAGGCCGAGGGCGCCATGCTGCTCGCCGCCGAGACCGGGCGCAGCCGCGCCGAACTGCGCCGTCTGGTGGGGGAGGAGCGGCTGCGCGCCGGGGTGCTGCTGGCCTCGCCCACGCTGGACGCGCAACTCGACGCCTTCGCACGGACGCCGGCGGACCGCCCCGGCAGGAAGCAGCGCAAGATCGAGCGCTCGCTGCTGTCGTACCTGTACCGGACGGTCTGCAAGACCAGCCCCTTCAGCACCTTCACCGGCGTCGCCCTCGGCGAGTTCGGCGCCGGCGGCCCGCAGGTGCGCATCGACGACGAGTGGACCAGCCACCCGCGGATCGGCGTGGCCGCCGTCGCCAGGCTCGCCGAGGCGGTGATCGCCGACCCCGCCCGCCGCGCCGATCTGCCGGTGGCGCCGGCCACCGGCTGGGGCCGGGACGACGACCGGGTGCGCTACGTGCGGCGCTGGGTGACCTCCGGGGACGACGACACCGCGGTCACCTTCGACGCCGTCAAGGACCAGCTGTTCTTCCTGCGCCGCAGCGGCACGCTGGAACGGCTGCTCGGCCTGTTCGAGGAGCGCGGCACCCTGCGCTACGGCGAACTGTCCGCCTGGCTCGCCGCCGACAGCGGCGCCCCGCAGGAGGAGGTCGAGCAGTACCTTCAGGTCCTGCTGGACCTGGGCCTGGTGCAGGTGCCCTGTCTGCGCACCGAGGTGCACGACACCGACCCGCTGCGGTCCTTCCAGGAGTCACTGCGCGCTCTGGCACGCCCCTGGGCCACGCGGCTGGCGGACCGCCTCGACGAGCCGGCCGACTGCGTCGACCGCTTCGCGACCGCGGACCCGGCCGAGCGCGGGGAACTGCTGGCCCGGCTGCGCGACGGGCTGCGCACCGCGCAGGAGGAACTGGGTGCGCAGCGGGCCAGGGTGCCGCAGACCGTGCTGTACGAGGACGCAGCCGCGGGCCGGGACGTCGTGCTCGGCGAGGACGCCTGGGCGAAACCGGCCGCCGCGCTGAACGCGGTGGAGCGGATCCTGCCCGCGTTCGACCTGACCCTGCCGCAGCGCATCACGTTCAAGGGATTCTTCCTCGCCCGCCATGGGCAGGGCGGGCGCTGCGACGACCTGCTCAAGCTCGTGCACGACTTCCACGAGGACTTCTTCGACCAGTACATGTCGTTCACGGCGGGCCGCACCTCGTTCGACGAGGAGGGCCGCTACGTACCGGAGGAGAACTGGCTGGGCCTGCCCCAGCTGAAGGCGCTCGACACCGCACGCCAGACCTTCGTGGCGCGGATGCGGGCCCTGTGGGACACGGCGGACGGGGCCGAGGAGATCACCGTCGACGAGGAGGCCCTCGCCGCGGTGGCGGACGAACTAAACGGTGTGGCACCGCGGTTCGCGCCCATGAGCCACCACCTCCAGCTCGCCGACGGCCCCGGGGAGCCGCTGGTCGTGCTCAACCGCTCCTACGGCGGACTGTCGTTCCCGTTCAGCCGGTTCACACACTGCTTCGACGGCCTGGCCGACCGGCTGCGCCGGGACGCGGAGGGCGTCCGGCCCGGCGACGCGGTCTTCGCCGAGGTCACCGGCGGTCCGGTCACCAGCAACCTCAATCTGCACGACCGGCTCACCGACTACGAGATCGTCTGCCCGGGCGAGACGGGCACCCTGCCCGAGGAGTTCTGCCTGCGCCTGGCGGACCTGTCCGTCGAGCACGACGAGGCGGAGGACCGGCTGGTGCTGCGCTCGGCACGACTGGACCGGGAGGTCGTCCCCGTCTACTTCGGCTATCTCGTGCCGCTCGCCCTGCCCGAGCTGCCCCGCACCCTGCTGTTGCTCTCCCCGACCTCGATGGCGCCGCTCAACGTCTGGGGCGGTGTCCCGGAGAGCGAGCCGGTGGACGGAGTGACCCGGCGTCCGCGGGTGCGCCACGCGAGCGTCGTGCTCAGCCGGCGCAGCTGGAGCGCACCGGCCACGGCGCTGCCGCTGCACACTCCCGGCACGCCCGAGGCGGAGTGGTTCCTCGGCTGGCACCGCTTCCGGCGGGCGCACGGACTGCCCGACCGGGTCTTCGCCACCGTCGCGGACAGCGGAGCGCGGGGCGCGACCGGCGCCAAGCCGCAGTACCTCGACTTCGACAGCCCGCTGTCGCTGACCGCCTTCGAAGCGCTGCTCAAGAGCCCCGAGGCCCGCGTGGTGTTCCGGGAGATGCTCCCGGACGAGAACGGTCTGCACGCCGTCTCCCGCCGTGGCCGCCATGTCGCCGAACTGGCGGTGGAGACCGCCGTCTCCACCCGACGGAGGACCACCTCATGACCACCACTGTCACGGCCGCCGGCGCATGGCAGGCGACGCACGTCTTCTACGCCGCCAACCCGCGCCCGTTGCTGATCGACTGCATCCGCCCGCTGGTGGACCAACTGGAGGCGGACGGGCTGCTCGCCAACTACTTCTTCATCAACTACTGGCTGGAGGGCCCGCATGTGCGGCTGCGCGTCAAGCCGGCCTCGCCCGAGGCCGAGGCGGAGGTGCGGCGCCGCACCGAACAGGCGCTCGACGCCTTCCTCGCCGCCCGCCCCGCGCTGTACGAGGTGGACTCGGGCTTCCTCAACGACTTCTACAACACCCTCTTCGAGATCGAGTTCCCGGGCAGCGAGCGCACCCCGTACCTGGACGACCAGGGGCGGATGAACCTGCGGCCCAACAACTCCCGCAGCGCGGAGCCGTACGAACCGGAGTACGGCAAGTACGGCGGCCCGGCGGGTGTCGAGCTGGCCGAGTGGCACTTCCGGCACTCCAGCGACATGGTCATCGACGCCTTCCGCACCAAGAACCTGCATCTGCGCACGGTCCTGCTCGGTACCGCGGCCCAGCTGATGATGGTGATGTCCGGGTGCTTCCTGCCCGACGAGCGGGAGCTGGCCGACTACCTGGACAGCTACTACGAGTTCTGGCACAAGGCGTTCCCCGGCACCGGTTTCATCGGCAGCGAGGAGTACGACCGTACCTACGCGGCGATGGCCCCCCGCCTCGCCGACCGCTTCGCCGGGGTCCGCGCCGCCGTGGGCCGGGGCGAGCCCGGACGGCTGCCGGCCTTCCTGGCGGGCTGGGCCGAGCACTGCGCCGAACTGCGGGACCGGGCCCGGTCGCTGGCGGTCGCCGGCGACCTCGTGTTCCGGTCCTGGGACGGCGAGCGGGAGGAGACGGTCACCGATCCGGCGGTGGCGCTGCCCCTGCTCCTCTCCCCTTACATGCACATGACCAACAATCGGCTGCACGTCACCATCCGGGACGAGGCGTACCTCGCGCACGTCCTGGGCCGCAGCCTGCGTGAGACGATCGCGGAGGCGGAGCCCACGGAGGCCGGCACATGAGCGCCCCGGCCTCCCGGGCGCAGTACCGCCCCGAGCTGAAGCCGGACGTGCTGGTCACCGACGCGCTGCTGCTCGGCGACCGGACCGTGCACCTGATCAAGGACACGGGCAGCGGCCAGTCCTTCAAGGTCGGTGCCAGGGAACACTTCCTCATCTCCCGGATGGACGGCACCCGCAACCTGGAGGAGATCGGCGCGGAGTACGCCCGCCAGTACGGACGCCGTCTGGCCGACGCCAACTGGCAGCAGCTGCTGCGGATGCTGGGCGCCCGCGGCCTGCTCGCCGGGGCACCGGCACCGGCACCGGCACCGGACCGGGCGCCGGCCGAGGCGGCGAGGTCCGAACGGCGGCTGCTGCGGGGCACGCTCCCGCTCGTCGCCGACGCCGACGCGACCGCCACCCGGCTGCACCGCGCGGTCCGCTCCCTGCTGTCCCCCTGGACGATGGTGCCGCTGCTGACCCTGGTGGCCGTCATGGAGATCGTCGCGGCCCTGCACACGGGCGAACTCGTCCTGGCCACCCGGGAGACGTTCACGAACCCGGTCCTGCTGACCGCGACGGGCGCCCTGCTGTGGCTGAGCACCGCCCTGCACGAGCTGGCCCACGGCGTGGTGGCCAAGCACTACGGAGGACGGGTCGCCGAGATCGGCCTGCGCTGGCGGCTGCCCTCGGTGATCATGTACTGCGTCGTCGACAACTTCCTCTACCTGCGAACACGTTGGCACCGGGTGGCCACGGCACTGGCCGGTGCGGTGGCGAACCTGCTGTTCCTGCTGCCCTTCTTCGCGCTCTGGCTGCTGGCACCGCTCGACCAGGCCACCCACGACGCCCTGGCGGCGCTGCTGTTCCTCGGCAGCGTCCAGGCGTTCGCCATGCTGGTCCCGCTTCCCCCGCTCGACGGATACAAGGTCGCCGCCCAACTGCTGGGCGCGACCGAACTGGCCGCGTCCAGCAGTACCTATCTGCGTCTGGCCCTCCGCCGCGACCCGGCCGCGGCCGGTTATCCGCGCCGCGCCCGCATCGTGTACACCGCCTACGGCCTGGGCAGCCTGCTCGTCCTCGGCGCGCTCGCCGCGGCCGTGGCGGCCGTCACCCACTTCCTGCTCACCGCGCCATGACCACCGTGACCACCGCGGGCACCAAGAGCACTACGACTGAGGAGAGTCCCATGACCCCCACCACCGCCCAGGATGACCCGGCCGTCGTCCTGGAGGGCGTACACAAGCGCTACGGAGGCATCCAGGCCGTCGACGACATCTCGCTGACCGTGGCACGCGGCGAGTTCTTCGGACTGCTGGGGCCGAACGGCGCGGGCAAGACGACCCTGGTCGAGATCATGGAGGGACAGCGGCAGGCCGACTCCGGCACGGTGTCGGTCCTCGGCGAGCGGCCCTGGCCCCGCAACGTCGGCCTGCTGCCCAGGCTCGGCGTGCAGACCCAGTCGTCAGCCTTCTTCGTACGGCTCACCGCCCGCGAGCACCTGCGGACCGTGGCCGCCCTCTACCGGACCGACCGGGAGGCGGCCGAGCGTGCCCTTGCGCGGGTCGGGCTGACCGAGCAGGGCGACCACCGGGTGGACGACCTGTCCGGCGGGCAGCGCCAGCGCCTGGCCATCGCCTCCGCCCTGGTCCACGACCCGGAGCTGATCTTCCTCGACGAGCCCACCGCCGCCCTCGACCCGCAGGCCCGGCGCGCCCTGTGGGAGGTGCTGCGCGACCTCAAGCGCGCCGGCCGGACCATCGTCTACACGACCCACCACCTGGACGAGGCCGAGGCGCTCTGCGACCGGGTGGCCATCATGATCCACGGCCGGATCGCCGCGCTCGACACCCCGCGGCGGCTGGTGGCGGCGGGCAGCCCCACCACCCGGCTCCTGGTCCCCGCCGAACGGCTGACCCTCACCGCGGCCCGGGCCATCCCGGGCGTGGACCGCGTCGTCCAGGAGGCCGACGCGATCGTGCTGGAGACCCTCGACTCCGGGCCGGTGCTGGCGGCCATCGACGAGATCGCCGGACTCCAGGGCGTCCAGACCCGCACCGCGAGCCTCGAAGACGTCTACCTCGAACTCACCGGCAGGGCCCAGTCGTAGCCCGGCAGGGGCCTCGGAGCGCACCCGGCCCCGACCGGCCGGACACCATCCACCGCAAACGGAGCACAGGACCATGAGCGCATACGCCGCGCTGAGCCAGGCCGGATACCGGGCCTACACGCGTGACAGGACCACCCTCTTCTTCACCTTCGCCTTCCCCCTCCTCTTCCTGGTCGTCTTCGGGCTGATCTTCCACGGTCAGGAGGTCGAGCAGAGCGGGAAGCCGTACATCAACTACATCGCCCCCGGCGTGCTGTCCTGGGGCGTTGCCAACGCCGCCGTCTTCGGCGTCGGCTTCACCCTCATGCAGTGGCGCCGCGACGACATCCTGCGGCTCATCCGGATGACGCCCACCCGGCTGCCGGCCGTCCTCGCCTCCCGCTACGTCCTCGCCCTCGGCGTCGGAGCGGTGCAGGCGGTGCTGTTCGTGGCCGTCGCCGTGCTGCCGTCCTTCGGGCTGAGCCTGTCGGGGAGCTGGCCGCTGGCGCTGCCCGTGCTGGTGCTCGGCATCACCGCCTTCCTGGCCGTCGGCGTCCTCGTCGGCTCGTACGCCAGGACCCCGGAGGCCGTCGCCGCGGTCGCGAACTGCCTGATGATCCCCATGGCGTTCCTGTCGGGATCGTTCTTCCCGCTCGACGCCATGCCGGACTGGATGCAGACCCTGTCCCGGGCACTTCCGCTGCGCTACCTCAACGACGGCATCTCCGCGGCGCTGACCGGCACCGACGCGGCAGGAGACATCGCCGTGGCCTGTGGCGTGCTCGCCGCCTTCGCCCTCGTCTTCTGCGCCGCCGCGCTGAGGACGTTCCGCTGGAGCGACAAGTCATGACGGCGACCGCGACGGAATCGGCCCCCACCGCAGGCTCCGCCACCGGAGCCTTTGTCGCCGACGTCCCCGCCGACGCGCCGCTGGAAGCGGGCCGTGCCGCGCTGCAGCGCGCGCTGTCGGCACGTCACGAGACGGAGCGCCCGGCGCGGGGCGGGCGGGACGCACAGGGCAGGGGTGTTGCCCAGGACGAGGGCGCCTGTGGGCTTCCCGCCCCACTGGTCGTACCGCTCGGTGCCGCCGACACGCTGGGCTTCGGGCACCCCGACCCGTACGCCGCGGTCCGGCCCGTGGCCACCGTCCAGCTGACCGCCCGCGCCGTGCTGATCGGCCCCTCGGGAGGGGAGGCGGGCAGTGCGGCATGCGGGCAGTGCCTCGCCATGCGCTGGCAGCGGCTGCGCAGCCGCTCCGAGCGAGAGGCCATGGAACTCGGCTACGAACCGCGCGGCGCAGCGCGCTGGCCGGTGTTCACCGACTACGCGGTCGAGGCGGTCTGGGCCGCGTACCGGGCCGTGTTCACCGGCGACCGCACCGCGTCGGACGCCACCGCGTCGGACGCCACCGCGTCGGACGCCACCGCGGCCGACCGCGCACTGCCGCGCGTCACCCGCGTCGACCTCGGCACTCTCGCCACCGCCGGCTTCCCGCTGCTGCCGGAGCCGCTGTGCCCGGCCTGCGTGCGACCGCGCCCCGACACGGCCGACGCCGCCCGGATGCGGCTGGGCCCGGCCCGCAAACCGGACCCCGACGGCTACCGGCTGCGGTCCCTGGACTCCTACCCCCTGCCGACCGCCGCCCTGGCCAACCCGGTCTGCGGCGCCCTCGGTTCGGACACCTGGATCAACCCCGCCTCCACCACGACCGCCCCGGTGGCCGGCACGAACTTCGTCCGCGGCTACGCCGGGCTCAACGACGTCACCTGGAGCGGACAGGCCAACAGCTACCGCACCAGCCGCACCCTGGCCTACCTGGAAGGTCTGGAACGGTACGCCGGCACCCACCGGCGGCGCGGCACCACCCCGGTCACCGGCTCGTACCACCAGCTCGCGGACCGCGCGCTGAACCCCGCGGAGTGCGGCTTCTACGCTCCGGAGACCTATGCGCGGGACCATCTCGTCAGTCCCTTCGATCCGGACCGGGAGATTCCCTGGGTATGGGGCCACTCCCTGCGCGACGACCGCCCGATCCTCGTTCCGGCAAGGCTCGCGCACTACGGCGCCGGCGTGGACGCCGACAACTTCGTCTTCGAGTGCTCCAACGGCTGTGCCACCGGCGGCAGTCTGGAAGAGGCGATCCTCCACGGCCTGCTGGAACTCATCGAGCGCGACGCGTTCCTGCTCGCCTGGTACGGCCGGGCCCGCCTCACCGAGATCGACCTGGACTCGTGCCGCGGCGGCACCATCCGGTCGATGCTTGACCGGGCCGCCCTGCACGGCTACGACGTGCACGCCTTCGACACCCGGATGGACCTCGCCGTCCCGGTCGTCACCGCCCTGGCGGTGAGGCGCGACGGCGGCTACGGCACCCTCTCGTTCAGCGCGGCGGCCGGTTTCGACCCGGAGCGGACCGTCGACTCCGCCCTCTCCGAGGTGCTGACCTACATCCCGCACCTGCCCTACCAGGTCGCCGAGCGGCACAGCGAACTGGAGGAGATGACAGGGGACTTCACCAAGGTGCTGCACCTGAAGGACCACGCCCAGCTCTACGGGCTGCCGGTGATGACGGAGCACGCCCGGGAGTACCTGGAACCCACGGCCCTTTTGCCGCTCGTGGAGTTGTACCGGGACTGGGAGGAACGGCGGCCACGCACCGGAGACCTCCTCGACGACCTGGGGCTGGTGCGGGACGAGCTGATACGCACCGGGCACGATGTGATCGCCGTCGACCAGACCACCCCCGAGCAGCACCGGATGGGGCTCCACACGGTCAGTACGACCGTTCCCGGCCTGCTGCCGCTCGACTTCGGCTGGAGCCGTCAGCGCGCCCTGCTGATGCCGCGGCTGCGGACCGGGCTGCGGACGGCGGGACGGCGTGCGGACGATCTGGGTGACGCGGACATCAAGGTCGTACCGCATCCCTTCCCGTGAGGGGCCGCCTTCGGGGGCGCTTCCAGCACACGCCAACGTCCGGCAGCCCCTTCCAGCGGGTTCGGCCGTGGAAGGGGCTGCCGATCAGGTCAGGCGCGTGATCAGGCGCTGCAGGAGGTGGTGCTGGTGGTGCTGGAGCAGGTCGACGTCGAGGAGGAGGACGTCGAACCGGCGAGGACGACCTCGGCCGCGTCCGAGTAGTCGGAGATCTCGAAGGTCTCGGCCTCCAGCTCCAGGATCTCGTCGGCGAGGGTGGCGAGCTCGGTCTTCGGGGCCATGGTGTGCTCCTTCGTCAGCGGGGCCCGCCGGCCTCTCCGGCGGTGTTCCCCTTGCGATGACTCCATCGCACAGGGGGCTGCTGTCAGATCGGCCCGGCGCTCGCTGTCAGTTCACTGACACCCCCTGACAGCGACCCGACAGCGGTCTGGAACACCCGGGCCGCACGCTCGCGAGCATGGGGCCCCGAGCCCGTGCGGGGAATGAGGAGGTGAGTACGGTGGACGGAACAGGAACAGCAGGCGTTCCGCGGGACGTGCTGCGGTCGGCGATCGAGCTCTACCTCGATCTGCACGCCCACCCGGAGCTCTCGGGCGCCGAGAGCCGCACCGCGGCCCGCCTCGCCCGCTGGATGGAGCGGTACGGCTGCACGGTCACGCGCGAGGTCGGGGGCCACGGCGTCGTCGGCGTCCTGCGCAACGGTCCCGGGCCGACGGTGATGCTGCGCGCCGAACTCGACGCACTGCCGGTCGACGAACAGACCGGCGTGCCGTACGCGAGTACCGTGCCGGGCGTCATGCACGCCTGCGGTCACGATCTGCACATGGCCGCGGCGGCGGGAGCGCTCGCCCAACTGGCCGGTGACCGTGCGGCCTGGAGCGGCACACTGCTGGTCGTCGGCCAGCCCGCGGAGGAGACGCTCACCGGGGCACGCGCGATGCGGGCGGACGGCCTGTACGAACGCTTCGGCACCCCCGAGGTCGTCCTGGCCCAGCACAGCGCCCCGCTGCCCGCGGGGACGGTGGCCCACGGGCGGGGGCCGCTGCTGGCGGGCAGCACGGCCATGGACGTGATCATCCACGGACGCGGCGGCCACGCCGGTGCCCCGCAGCTGACCGTCGACCCGGTGCCGGCCGCCGCCGCCGTCGTACTGCGCCTGCAGACGGTCGTGTCGCGGGAGACCGCACCGGCGGAGCAGGTCGTCCTGTCGGTCGGCTCGCTGCACGCGGGACAGCGGGGCAACGTGATCCCGGACGAGGCGGAGCTGAGCCTGTGCGTACGGGCCTTCTCCGACGCCGCACTGGACCGGGTCACGGCGGCCGTCGAACGGATCGTACGGGCCGAGTGCGCGGCCTCCGGCTGCCCCAAGGACCCCGAGTTCGTCGTCACCGCCCGTTCTCCCGTGCTGCTGCCCGACGCCACCACCACCGCGGCCGTCCGCCGGGCGCACGAGGATCTGTTCGGTGCGCATCGGGTGGTCGACTGGCAACCTGCGACCGCCACCGAGGACTTCCCATGGTTCGGCACCGAGGCCGACGGTGTGCGCACGGCCTACTGGATGCTGGGCGTGACCGGCGCCCGCCAGTGGCGAACCGCCCTGGACGGCGGCGCACCGCCGCCGTCGAACCACGCGCCGGACTTCGCCCCCGACCTGCGCACCGCGCTGCCGACCGGAATAGCGGCGATGACCGCTGCCGCCCGGCACATCCTGCGCAGGGCAGACACAGGAGAGCCGGACCTGCCGGACACGGGACGGCGGACATGCTGACGCCCGGTCACATCCGGAGGGCGGTGGAGGTCGTCACCGTCCGCCGGGACCGTTCGGCACCCTCCGGGGAGACCACGGTGGTACGGCTGCTGGGACTCCTGCCGGCCGACTGGTCCTGCACCTTCGATGTCAGCCCCGACCGGGTCCGGCTGTGGGTCGAGCCGGGCCGCGGAGGCGATCGGAACACGGTGCGGCGCGCGATGGCCGAGGTGCTCGCCGACACGGCCCTGTACGGCTGGTCCCAGGAGAACTGACCGGCTGACCGGCCGACGGTTTCCTGCCGGACGCGGCGTCAGATCCAGCCGCGCTCGCGTGCCAGCAGTGCCGCATGCGCCCTGTTGACGGCGCCGAGTCTCTCCATGAGATCGGCGACATAACGCCGGTAGGTGCGCACCGAAACCCCCAACTCCCGGGCGCCGGCTTCGTCCTTGCCGACCGAGCACATCAGAACGAGCACCTGCTGTTCGGTCTCCGACAGACCGGAAGCCGGGCCCGTGCCGTCCGTCGCCTCCCAGTACGCCAGGTCCTCGGCCTCCGCCCAGATCTTCTCGAACAGGGCGATGATGTTGACGACGATCCCGCTCTTGTGCGCCAGTAACGCACCGCGCGAGGTGTTCTGCGGATCCAGCGGCACCAGGGCGGCCGAGCGATCGTAGACAAGGATGCGCTCACTGGTGTCCTCGACCACTCGGATCACGGCTCCGTGGGAGGCCAGTTCCCGTAAGTAGTCGGCGGTCGGCCTGTCCTGCAAGGCCTTGCGCAGCACGACGTTGCGGATCCGTACCCCGCGGCGCAGACAGCGCAGGTCCAACGGCCGTGACCGCTCGATGTTCTCCGGTGACAGTCTTGTGTACGGCTCCACGGAGAGAATCTCGTCGCGGGCGAAGAAGGCCAGGCAGTCGATGCGGTCGCGGATCTCGGCGAGGCCCTCCAACTGCTCGATGCCCTGCGGGCAGGGACTGCGCGAACCCAGCTCCGCGCGCAGCCCGTCCACCATGTGCCGGGAGCGGGTGAGGCGCTGGAACTCCAGATGGAGGGCCTGCAGCCGCAGGTCCACCAGCCTGGCCAGCGCCACCTCCGGGTCTGTGGGGCAGACCGATCCGTCCGCGCCTGCGGGACTGAGCAGCCCCAGCTCCTGCAGCCGGTCCAGACAGACACGCGCCAGATCCGTGTCCATGTGCAGCCGCAGATGGATGTCATCCACGGACGTGTCCGGATGCCTCAGGAAGTGCCGGTACATCTCCTCTTCCGATGAGGACACGCCTAACACCGCCATCTCGTTGCTTCCCAAGCGGTCCCCCCGCGGTTGTGCCCCAGTTGGCCGCCCCGGTGGTCACCCGTAGTCAGTCTGCGGCCGCCCATGCGATGAACCACAGCCTAAACAGAACCTGCCGACCTCGAACATGTTTGTGCAGGAACTCTGTATGAACTCTGACGGGTGGTGCCGGGCCGCTGCCCGGCTGAAGCCCCCGCTCCCCATGAAGGAATCGCTCGCTCAGTCATCCCGGGCTGCTCCGCGACAGAACGAGGACAGCCGGGTGGTCGGCCCGTGGACCCTGTGCGCCACGGTGACGGAGAGTCCGCAGAGCCTGTACTTCCCGCTCGGGACGCCGCTGGTCGTCGCCGTCGCCGACGGGCTCGGCGGGCATCCTGGCGGCGACGTGGCCAGCGCGCTGGTCGTTCGCCGGATCGCGGCCATCGGCCCCGCCCTGAGCAGCGAGGACGCCGTCCGAGACGCCTTGAACGCCTGCAACCGCGCCGTGTACGAGGCCGTCGGCGGCGACGAGGGAAGCGAGCTCGCCGCCATGGGGACGACGGTCGCCGGCACCGTCGTGCAGCCCGGCTCGCTGCTGACGTTCAACGTGGGCGACAGCCGGGTCTTCGCCGCTTCCCGCGACGGGCTGCGCCAGGTGAGCGTCGACGACAGACCCCCGCCCGAACCCGGGCGGCGCACCACCTCCCTCGTCACCCAGTGCCTGGGCGGCAGCCTGGCCTGTCGCGCCATCCACCCCCACGTGACGGCCGGGTCCCTGTCTCCCGGCGACCGCTATCTCATCCGCACCGACGGCCTGACCGATCCTGTGCCGACGGACGTACTCGACGAGGTGATGCGGGAGCACGACGACGGCCGGGCGGCCTTCGAGCTGTGGAAGGCCGCCATCGCGGCAGGCGGCCCTGACAACATCACGCTGGCGATCGTGCGCGCCGAGGACGCGTAGGGAGGGAGGTCCGGTCGAGGAACTCCTCACAGCTACTCCGCCTCGTCCAGGGGGAATCCGTATCGCCCCTGCAACCGGACGAAGCAGGCCGGGGTCAGCACCCGCAGCCGATCCAACCCCGATGCGGTGCGCTCGAAGCACACCACCTGCTCGTGCCCGCCCGGCCCGATCGGCTGCACCAGGCGGCCGTGCCGCCGTACCTGTGCGACCAGCGGTGCGGGCACCTGGGGGAAAGCGGCCGACACGAGGACAGCGTCGTAGGGAGCCCGGTCCGGCACGCCGGCGCTGCCGTCGCCGACGCGCAGCTCCACGTTCCGCACGCCCTCACGCGCCAGGTTCACGCGAGCCTGCCGGGCTATCCCCGGCCGTACCTCGATGCTGACCACGTCCGCAGCCAGTCGGGCGAGCAGAGCGGTCTGAAAGCCCAGACCTGTACCGATCTCCAGGACGTGCTCGTGGCCACCGAGACCAAGGCCCTCGATCATCATGGCGGACAGCGAGGGCTGTGTGGTGACCTGTCCCTGCCCGATGGCGACGGGCACGTCCCGGTAGGCGGCAGCCACCTGACCGGCCGGGACGAATCCCGCCCGGGGTGTCGCCCGCACGGCCTCCAGCAGCCGCTCGTCCATGATCCCGGCGGCTCTGAGGGCCCGTACGAGATCGTCCGGTTCCTCGGCGACGGAGGGCAGAGGCTGTTTCACCAACGCGCTCCTTTCGGTGACCGCCGAGCGGGGCGGAACGGCGCGTCCGCATGGTTCTTCCGTTCACGCTCGTTCCAGGTACTCCTTGAAGTGCTCCAGATCGCTGCGGACGAGTCGTTCGATGGCGTTCGTCTGGGCGAACCCCTTCGGCCCGCCGAAGTTCTCCCGGACCGTGTCGGGGTCGTACTCCACCCGTGCCTGGATGCGGGTGGTGTTCTCGTCGACCGGCCGAACCGAGAAGGAACCCGTCAGCTCGGGCGCGCCCGTGGTGAGCCACTCCATCACGTGCTCGCCGCGGTCGGAGACCTCGGCCTCCACCTCCCGGGCCCGGCCACCTGCCTCCACGTTCAGATGCGCTCGGCCCCCCGCGTCCGTATGCGCGTCCCGCACTCCTTCCACGAAGCGTGGATAGTCCTCCACTCGGTGCAGCGTTTCCCAGGCCGTGTCGATCGGAACTCCGACGTCGACGTGCAGTTCGAGGGTGCTCACGGCCCACCTCCACGTGCAGCTCGTGACGCATGGCTTTCTGCTTCCAGTGTGCGCTTGGCAGGCGAGCGGGGGCGGGACTCATCCGTGAGAACGAGGGGCGGCTTGTCGCGCGGAACGCAGCTCGATCACGGCCGCCGGCTCCAGCTCCCGGTCCGGCTTCTCGGCCCAGGAAGGGAGCACGACATCGTCGTACGGGCCGGCGATGGTGGTCGGCAGGCCGATGAAGACGTAGGGGAGGCCCTCGGCGGCCCGGCGGTCCATGACCGCCGCCATCTCCGCCCGGGCCTCCTCGCTCCGCGAGACGATCGCACGGGTCGCGGCGCGGATGACACGGCAGCCGCTGGAGGGATGGCGGGGTGGTCGTCAGCGCGACGAGTGCTTCGGCCCGCCTTCCTCGCCCGCGAAGACGCGGAGCTGGAGGGCGAGGGTGGAGTAGTGGCCCACCAGGGTCGTCAGCTCGAACAGGCCACGCTCGCCGATCGCCGACACCGCCGTGCCGCACTCGTCGTCGCCCAGTGCACCCGAACGCAGCAGGGAGGCCGTGGTGCGCAGCGCGATCGTCTCGGCGGGGTCGGCGAGGTCCGGCAGAGTACCCGAGCGAAGGGAGCCGAGTTCCTCCTCGGTCAGACCGCAGGCGCGCCCCACGGCCTCGTGCGTCTCTCGCTCGAACGCGCCCCCCAGTGCGCGGCCACGAGGAGTACGGCCACCTCCCGGACGCGGTCGCTCAGCGAGGACTGGTGGCGCACCGCCGCGCCCACGGCCTGCAGCGCGGCCCCGACGTCCGCGATCCTCGGCCCGTTCCACGTGGCCGGGCCGCCCGCCGCGGAACACGGCAGCGACATCGCGGGAGACTGCACGGGCACGCCGATCTGGGCGGACATCCAGGTGACCGATCAGGAGGGCGAGCCGGTCTCCGGCGCCGTCGTGGACGTGTGGCAGTCCAACGAGGACGGCTTCTACGACGTCCAGCTCCCGGATCTGGACGGGCCGGTGCTGGGTGCCCGGTTCACCACCGGCGAGGACGGACGGTTCACGTTCTGGTCGATCCTTCCGTCCGAGTACCCGATCCCGGACGACGGTCCGGTCGGCAGGATGCTCTCCGCCGTGGGCCGCCACCCCTACCGCGCACCGCACGTGCACTTCCTGATCAACGCTCCCGGGCATCAGCCGCTGACCACCCAGCTGTTCGTCCGCGGCGGGGCCCACCTCGACGGCGCCCCCGGGCAGCGCGACGCTGTCTTCGGTGTCAAGGACGACCTGATCACGGACTTCGTCCGGCGCACCGGCCCCACGCCCGACGGCCGGCCGGTCGACGGCGAGTGGCGCCTGCTCGAGTTCACCTTCCGCATCGCGCCCCTCACGCACTGAGCACGCCCCGGGCACGGAACGCGCAATCCCCTGACGGGTTTTCACCGAGCTTTCGGAGACAGCATGAGCACGCCCGAGCAGTACGACACCGACGTCCTCGTCATCGGCAGCGGACCCGCCGGCGGCACCGCGGCCCTGCTGCTGGCGACCTATGGCATACGCACCCACCTGGTCACCACATACGGATGGCTCGCGGACACGCCACGCGCCCACATCACCAACCAGCGGGCCATGGAGGTCTTCCGTGACCTCGGGATCGAGAAGGAGGCGCTGGAGAAGGGAACGCCGAGCCACCTGATGGGCGACACGGTGTTCGCCACCTCGCTCCTGGGCGAGGAGATCGGCCGCATCCGTACCTGGGGCACCGGCGACGAGAGCCTGACCGAGTACGTGTCCCAGAGCCCGTGCGGGATGATCGACCTCCCGCAGACCTACCTGGAGCCCATCCTCCTGTCCAACGCCGCCAAGCGGGGCGCGGTGGTCAGACTGAACACCGAGCTGATCGACTTCGAGCAGGACGCGGACGGAGTGACCGCGCACCTGCGCGACCGGACCGGCGGAAACGAGCACACCGTCCGCGCCCGCTACATGATCGGCGCCGACGGCGGCCGCAGCATCGTCGCCGACAAGCTCGGCCTGCCCATGGAGGGGCAGATGGGCAAGGCCGGAAGCATGAACATCGTCTTCAGGGCCGACCTCACCCAGTACGTCGAGCACCGCCCCAGCGTCCTGTACTGGATCATGCGCCCGGGCGCCGACGTCGGCGGCATCGGCATGGGCCTGCTGCGCATGGTCCGGCCCTGGAACGAGTGGCTCGTCGTCTGGGGATACGACATCGACAACCCCCCGCCGAAGCTCACCGACGAGGCGGCGGCAGCGATCGTCCGCGACCTGGTCGGCGACGACGAGCTGGACGTGCGGATCGACAGCGCCTCCCTGTGGACGGTCAACCACGCCTACGCGACCCGGCTGCACGAGGGCCACGTCTTCTGCGCCGGAGACGCCGTCCACCGGCACCCGCCGTCCAACGGCCTCGGCTCCAACACCTCGGTCCAGGACTCCTACAACCTGGCCTGGAAGCCGGCGGCCGTACTCGAGGGGCAGGCCGGGCCCCAACTCCTGGACACCTACTCCGACGAACGAGCCCCGGTCGCCCGGCAGAGCGTCGAACGCGCGAACCTCTCCCGGGACCAGTTCCTGCCCCTCTTCGAGGCCCTCGGCGTCGTGGACGGGGACGAGGAGGGCATCGCCAAGGCGCTGCACGCGGCCCGGCAGCCGGACGCCCACGGGGCGAAGAAGCGGAGGGCCGTCCGCGAGGCGATCGAGCTGAAGCACTACGAGTTCAACGCCCACGGGGTCGAACACAACCAGCGCTACGAGTCGGCGGCTGTCGTCCCCGACGGCACCGTCGAGACGATCTCCCACGACGACGAACTCTTCGGACGCCCGACCTCGCGCCCCGGTGCGAAGCTGCCGCACGCCTGGCTCGTCGACCGCAAGGGCCGGCGCGTCTCGACGCTCGACCTGGTCGGCAAGGGCGGCTTCTGCGTCGTCACCGGCCTGGCAGGCACTGCATGGGCCGACGCCGCCGACACCCTGGCCCAGGAATTCGGTCTCGGCCTGCGCGGGGTCGTCGTCGACCGCGACGCGCACGACGCGTACGGCGCGTGGAGCCGCCGCGCGGAGATCGACGAGGAGGGCGTGCTGCTGGTCCGCCCCGATGGGTACGTGGCCTGGCGCAGGCCCGGCGGCGCCCCCGGCATCACCGAGGCGACCCGCCTGCTGCGGGAAGCGCCGGCGGCTGTGCTCTGCCGGCCCGCGCTGCTGCCCGCCGACGAGTGAGCCGGGAAAAAAGCTGCTGACCTGCAATGCGTGCCCTGCAGAAACGCTGGGGCAACGGTCTCCGGGGACCGCCTACCCTTGACGCATGACCAGCAGCAGCGACCGGAGCCCGGCAGTGGACGTTCGATCATCCAAGACCTATGAAATTCGCACCTACGGGTGCCAGATGAACGTCCACGACTCCGAGCGATTGGCCGGGCTGCTGGAGGGCGCGGGGTACGTCCGCGCCCCCGAGGGCTCCGACGGCGAGGCGGACGTCGTCGTCTTCAACACCTGCGCGGTACGGGAGAACGCCGACAACCGGCTGTACGGCAACCTCGGCCACCTCGCCCCGAAGAAGGCCCGGCGGCCCGGCATGCAGATCGCGGTCGGCGGCTGCCTGGCGCAGAAGGACCGCGACACCATCGTGAAGAGGGCGCCCTGGGTGGACGTCGTCTTCGGCACGCACAACATCGGCAAGCTGCCCGTCCTGCTGGAACGCGCGCGCGTGCAGGAGGAGGCGCAGGTCGAGATCGCCGAGTCGCTGGAGGCGTTCCCGTCGACGCTGCCGACGCGCCGCGAGAGCGCGTACGCGGCATGGGTGTCGATCTCCGTCGGCTGCAACAACACCTGCACCTTCTGCATCGTCCCGGCGCTGCGCGGCAAGGAGAAGGACCGCCGCCCCGGCGACATCCTCGCCGAGGTCGAGGCCCTCGTCGCCGAGGGCGTCTCCGAGATCACCCTGCTCGGCCAGAACGTCAACGCCTACGGCAGCGACATCGGCGACCGCGAGGCCTTCAGCAAGCTGCTGCGGGCCTGCGGCAGGATCGACGGCCTGGAGCGGGTCCGCTTCACCTCGCCGCACCCGCGCGACTTCACCGACGACGTCATCGCCGCCATGGCCGAGACGCCGAACGTGATGCCGCAGCTGCACATGCCGCTGCAGTCCGGCTCGGACACGGTCCTGAAGGCGATGCGCCGCTCGTACCGCCAGGAGCGCTACCTGGGGATCATCGACAAGGTCCGCGCCGCCATCCCGCACGCGGCGATCACCACCGACATCATCGTGGGCTTCCCCGGCGAGACCGAGGAGGACTTCGAGCAGACCCTCCACGTGGTCCGCGAGGCCCGCTTCGCACAGGCGTTCACGTTCCAGTACTCCAAGCGGCCCGGCACCCCGGCCGCCGAGATGGACCACCAGATCCCCAAGGAAGTCGTCCAGGCACGCTACGAGCGTCTCGTCGCCCTCCAGGAGGAGATCTCCTGGGACGAGAACAAGAAGCAGGTCGGCCGCACCCTGGAGCTGATGGTCGCCGAGGGCGAGGGCCGCAAGGACGGCACCACCCACCGCCTCTCCGGCCGCGCCCCCGACAACCGCCTGGTCCACTTCACCAGGCCGGAGCAGGAGGTACGCCCCGGTGACGTGGTCACGGTCGAGGTGACGTACGCCGCCCCGCACCACCTCCTCGCCGAGGGCCCCGTCCTCGACGTGCGCCGCACGCGCGCGGGCGACGCCTGGGAGAAGCGCAACGCCGCCGAGGCGGCCAAGCCGGCGGGCGTGCTGCTCGGCCTGCCGAAGGTGGGCGTCCCGGAGCCGCTGCCGGTGGCTTCGGGCAGCGGTTGCGGCTGCGACTGAGCTCGGCTCGCTGATCGAAAGGGCCGCGGGGTTACGCTCCCGATCATGCTTGTCGCCGCCGCAGTCTGCCCTTGTCCGCCGCTTCTCGTGCCCGCGGTCGCCGCGGGTGCCGCACCCGAGATGGACGCCGCCCGTGCCGCGTGCACGGACGCGCTGGGTGTGCTCGCCGCCGCCCGGCCCGACCGGCTGGTCGTCGTCGGGCCCACACGGCAGGGCGAGGTCGAGACCTACCCGGAGGGCACCCACGGCTCGTTCCGCGGCTTCGGCGTCGAGGTCGACGTGCGACTGGGCCGCGAAACGGCGGCCGAACGGGACGTGCGGCGGGCGCTGCCGCCGTCGCTCGCCGTCGCCGCGTGGCTGCTGGACCGCACCGGCTGGTCGGATCCCCCGATCGAGGGACTCGCCGTAGGGGAACCTCTCCCGCCCGAGCGGTGTATTCAGATCGGTAGGGACATCACCGCCGGGCCCCAGCGGGTGGCGCTGCTGGTGATGGGCGACGCCAGCGCGTGCCGCACGCTGAAGGCGCCGGGCTATCTCGACGAGCGGGCGGAGCCGTTCGACGCGGCGGTCGGGCGTGCGCTGGGGGCGGCGGACCTCACGGCCCTGGAGGCGCTCGATGTGGAACTGGCGCGCCAACTGATGGTGTCGGGGCGCGCGCCCTGGCAGGTGCTCGCGGGTGCGGCCGCGGGCGCCGGACTCGGCGGTGCGCTGCTGTACGAGGACGCGCCGTACGGGGTGGGGTACGTGGTGGCGGCCTGGTCGTAGGGGCGGGGACGGGTGGGGGAGGGGGGGAGGCGAGGGGAGGGGAGGCCCCCCGAAACCCGGAAGCGGCGGACGGCCGGGAGCGCTGTGCTCCACGGCCGCCCGTTCGTGCCGTACGCCGCCCTGGTCTGCGCTTGCCGTCGGCTCCGTGTCAGCTCGCCGTCAGCTCTGCCGTCAGTGCTGCTGTCGGCTGTTCAGGAGGCGGGCGGCGGGCCGCTCGGCGGCGTGGTGGCGCCGCCTCCCGTGTCCCTTTCGTCCTGGTGCGCGAGCCGGTCCACGGCGCCCTTCGCCTTGTCGGTGCCCGAATGGATCTTGTTGCTGTACTTGCCCTTGGTCCGCTCGTCCACCACCTTCGCGGCCTTGTCGATGCCGTGCTGGATCTTGTCCTCGTGCCGCTGCGCGAGGTGGGACACCTTGCCCTTGGCAGGGGCGAGCTTGGCCTTCAGATTGTTGAAAAGACCCATGGTTCACCTTTCCCTCGCGGGACTGCTACGTCCGGGCGCTTTCGTCGGCCTCACTGTCGGCGGCCTTGCCGGGGGACTGCTGCTGGGGAATCTCGACGGCCTCCGGGGCGTCGCCCTCCTCGCCCTCCTTCACCGCGGCCGGCTCCGTCCCGGCCCCGGCGTCGGTCTCGCCGGATCCCTTCGCTTCCGCAGCCCCGTCCGCCTCGGAAGCGGCCGACGGCTTGTCGGCCTGGGCCTCAGCGGTCGACGCCTCCTCCTTGGTCTTCGACCTGCGGAGAAGTCGTGCAAAAACGCCCATATCAACTCCATACGTTACTCGTGCGGGCGAAATCCCGCGTCGCTGTGGGGTCCCCTTTCCGGGCGAAGCCGAGGAGCTCGGAGAGCGTCCGATTGCCTCGCCCGGGTCGCCGCTTCGGAGAACCGGCGGCGTGAACCACGCAACGGGCAACGACTCCGGGTCGCCACCGTCACGTAACTCGTTCGAGGGCGGGGTGGGAGGTTTGCGAGACTGGTCCGGTGAGCAGCGCACTTCCCGCCCCCCGAGTCATCGCCGTCGTCGGACCGACCGCGGCCGGAAAGTCCGATCTGGGTGTTCACCTGGCTCAGCAGCTCGGTGGGGAGGTCGTCAACGCCGACTCCATGCAGCTCTACCGGGGGATGGACATAGGCACCGCCAAGCTGACGCCTGAGGAGCGCGCCGGTGTCCCGCACCATCTGCTGGACATCTGGGACGTGACGGTCACGGCCTCCGTAGCCGAGTACCAGAGGCTCGCCCGGGAGCGGATCGACGCCCTGCTCGCCGAGGGGCGCTGGCCGATCCTGGTCGGCGGCTCCGGACTGTACGTCCGTGGGGCCGTCGACAACCTGGAGTTCCCCGGCACCGACCCCGAGGTCAGGGCCCGGCTGGAGGAGGAGCTGACACTGCGCGGCCCCGGCGCGCTGCACGCCCGCCTCGCCGCCGCCGACCCCGAGGCCGCGCGGGCGATCCTGCCCAGCAACGGCCGCCGTATCGTCCGGGCACTGGAGGTGATCGAGATCACCGGCATGCCCTTCACCGCCAACCTCCCGGGCCACGACTCGGTCTACGACACCGTGCAGATCGGCGTCGACGTGGCGCGTCCCGAGCTCGACGAGCGCATCGCGCGCCGGGTGGACCGGATGTGGGAGGCCGGGCTGGTCGAGGAAGTGCGCGCACTGGAGGCGCAGGGGTTGCGTGAGGGGCGTACGGCATCGCGCGCGCTCGGCTACCAGCAGGTGCTCGCGGCGCTCGCCGGTGAGTGCACGATGGAGGAGGCCCGGGCCGAGACCGTCCGGGCCACCAAACGCTTCGCGCGCCGTCAGGATTCATGGTTCAGGCGCGATCCGCGGGTGCATTGGCTCAGTGGGGCCGCGGCGGACCTCACGGAACTTCCGCGGCATGCCCTGGCGTTGGTGGAACGACCGGTTACAGCCTGATCACGTCATGGCATCGGGACGCTCCGGCCGTCATCCGGGCCTGCGGTGCCGTGCCATCATCGAGCTTCGATCGACCAAGTGGAGTCCTAGTTGGGAGGGCGCGTGGCGATGGAGGCCGGCCCTCGCGACACCGCACAAGGCGCTGAGCACGCCACCACCGGGAGTGGTGAAAGGGAGCGGGACGACGAAGGTCGTCCGAGCGTCGGCGGGGAGGGCCGTCTGAGTCCGGACGGGGACGGTCGTCTCAGCCCTGGCCCGGACAGCCGTCCGAGTTCCGACGAGGACGCTCGTCTCAGCCCTGACGGGCCCGACGAGGCGCCGGACGGTGTGACCGACGACGGTCCCGAGCCGGACGAGATGTTCGTGAGCGGCCCCGAGGTCGAGGTCGAACTGCGCCCGCAGCGCAGGCTGCGGCTGTGGCAGCTCGCGCCGATCGTGGGCCTGGCCGCGGTGGGCTCCCTGATGTTCGCGTTCCCGCTGGCCTTCGACTTCGGCGACAGTGGGGCCGTGATCGCCATGCTGGGGCTGCTGATCTGCTCCTGCGCGGCGGGCTGGGGCATGATGGCCGCCCGCAAGGTCGGCTACACCTGGCCGGGGCTGCCGCAGCGGGGGTCGGGGCGACGGCCGGACTGGCGGGTGGTGCTCGCGTACGTGGTCGTGGTCGCCGCGGTGGTGGTGCTGGCGGTGTGGCGGGTGGCTCGGCTGCGCTGACGCCGGGGTCGCCGTGGGGCAAGTGCCTGGTGAGGGCCGGTCCGGTTTGCGGGGCACGTGCCCGCTGACGCCTGGGTTCGCTGTGCGGGGGTGCGGGCGTCCGCCGACGCCCGGCGCGATGACGTGTCGTAGCCACCCCGTACGATCGAGGAATGAGCACGCGGATCGCCTTCCTCAAGGGTCACGGCACCGAGAACGACTTCGTGATCGTCCCGGACCCCGAGAACGCCATCGACCTGACCCCGGCCGCCGTCGCCGCCCTGTGCGACCGCCGCGCAGGGATCGGCGGTGACGGCCTGCTGCACGTCGTGCGGTCCGCCGCGCACCCCGAGGCCAAGGAGATGGCGGCGGAGGCGGAGTGGTTCATGGACTACCGCAACGGCGACGGATCGATCGCCGAGATGTGCGGCAACGGCGTGCGGGTCTTCGCCCGCTACCTCCAGCGCGCCGGTCATGTGGCCGAAGGGGACATCGCCGTCGCCACGCGCGGGGGCGTGAAGACCGTGCACCTCGCCAAGGACGGTGACGTCACCGTCGGCATGGGCAGGGCGCGGCTCCCCGAGGGAGACGTCACGGTGAGCGTCGGCGAGCGCAGCTGGCCCGCGCGGAACGTGAACATGGGCAACCCGCACGCCGTGGCGTTCGTGGACGACCTCGCGGACGCCGGTGACCTGCTCTCCCCGCCGCCGTTCAGCCCGGCCGCGGCCTACCCGGACGGCGTGAACGTCGAGTTCGTGGTCGACCGCGGTCCCCGGCATGTGGCGATGCGCGTGCACGAGCGCGGCTCCGGCGAGACCCGCTCCTGCGGCACGGGCGCGTGCGCCGTCGCCGTGGCCACGGCCCGCCGCGACGGCGCCGACCCGGCGGTCACCGGCACTCCGGCGACGTACACCGTGGACGTCCCGGGAGGACGCCTGGTGATCACCGAACGCCCCGACGGCGAGATCGAGATGACCGGCCCGGCGGTGATCGTCGCCGAGGGCGAGATCGACGCGGAGTGGCTTGCGGGTGTGGTCGGCTGACGGGGGAGCCCAGGCCTGTTCGGCTGACGGTGGATCGACCTCCCCGGTGTGGTCGGCTGACGGTGGATGGACTTCCTGGGTGTGGTCGGCTGACGGGGGATTGCCTTCCCAGTGTGGTCGGCTGACGCGGGAGCCCAGGTGTGGTCGGCTGGCGGTGGATCGTCCTGCCCGGTGTGGTCGGCTGGCGGTGGATCGGCTTCCCGGTGTCGCGGCTGACGGGTGATGAGATTTCCGGGCGCGGCCTGCCAAGGCCCATACCCGGCCGCCCCAGTTCATGCCGCGCCCGGCCATAAACATCCAAACCGTCGCTCGAATGGGTGATCCGTTTCACGCTGGGCGGGAGGCGGTCAGGTGCGCGTGGTCCGCTCGATAGCATCAAGCACCGGCCCGGACGGGGCAGAAGTCGCCAACCCCTGAGCCGTGTCCGCCATGGGGCACCCCGTTCGCCGGTCCACGCAGCCGGAGGTGCCCATGAGTGCGGAGGCCACGAACCCTGCGACCCCAGGTGCTGTATCGGGCCCGATGACAGGCCCCTCGCCCTCGACAGTGCCCCGCAGAAGGTCGCTCCCCAGGATCGACCTGCGCCGGCTGGGCCGCGCCGCGCTGCTCGGTTCCGCCACCCGCGACCGGCTGCCCGACGCCATCGGCCACGTGGTCGACGCGCATCGCGCCCACCACCCCGACGCCGACCTCGAACCCCTGCGCCGCGCCTACGTCCTGGCCGAGTCCTCGCACCGCGGCCAGATGCGCAAGAGCGGCGAGCCGTACATCACGCACCCGCTCGCGGTTACCCTCATCCTCGCCGAACTCGGCGCCGAGACCACCACCCTGACGGCCTCTCTCCTCCACGACACCGTCGAGGACACCGACGTGACCCTCGATCAGGTGCGCGAGCAGTTCGGCGAGGAGGTCCGCTACCTCGTCGACGGCGTCACCAAGCTGGAGAAGGTCGACTACGGCGCCGCCGCCGAGCCCGAGACCTTTCGCAAGATGCTCGTCGCCACCGGCAACGACGTCCGGGTGATGTCGATCAAACTCGCCGACCGGTTGCACAACATGCGCACCCTCGGCGTGATGCGCCCCGAGAAACAGGCCCGCATCGCCAAGGTCACCCGGGACGTCCTCATCCCGCTCGCCGAACGGCTCGGCGTCCAGGCCCTCAAGACCGAACTGGAGGACCTGGTCTTCGCGATCCTCCACCCGGAGGAGTACGAACACACCCGCCGGTTGATCGCCGAGAACGCGGCCCGCCCCGACGACCCGCTCGCCAAGATCGCCGACGAGATGCGCGCCGTACTCAATGAGGCCGACATCCCCTCCGAAGTCCTCATCCGCCCCCGGCACTTCGTCTCCCTGCACCGCGTCTCCCGCAAGCGCGGCCGACTGCGCGGCTGCGACTTCGGCCGACTGCTGGTGCTGGTGAACGAGGACGCGGACTGTTACGGCGTCCTGGGTGAGCTGCACACCTGTATGACGCCCGTCGTCTCGGAGTTCAAGGACTTCATCGCCGTACCGAAGTTCAACCTGTACCAGTCGCTGCACACCGCCCTCGCCCGCCAGGACGGCCAGGTCGCCGAGGTCCTCATCCGCACCCACCAGATGCACAAGGTGGCGGAGGCCGGTGTCATCGCGCTCGGCAACCCGTATGCGCCGCCCGCCTCCGACGACCCGGCCGACGGCGAGCGCGCCGACCCCACCCGCCCCGGCTGGCTCTCCCGGCTCCTCGAATGGCAGCGGGCCGCGCCCGATCCCGACACCTTCTGGTCCACCCTGCGGGAGGACCTCGCCCAGGACCGCGAGATCACCGTCTTCCGGCCCGACGGCGGCACCCTCGGCCTGCCCGAGGGCGCGAGCTGCGTGGACGCCGCGTACGCGCAGTACGGCGAGGACGCGCACGCGTGCATCGGTGCCCGCGTCAACGGCCGCCTGGCGACGCTGAGCACCGTCCTGAAGGACGGCGACACCGTTCAGCTCCTCATGGGCCAGGACCCCGCCTCGGAGCCCTCCAGGGAGTGGCTGGAACACGCCCACACCCCGGCCGCCCGGATCGCCATCCAACGGTGGCTGGCGACGCATCCCACGCCTACGGAGACTGATGGGCCGCAGGCGGCGGAGACGGGCTTGAGGGACGCCGGGGAGCAGAGGAGCGCCAGGGGCGTGGAGCCGAGCCCCGGAGGCGCCACCGACGGCCCCGCCCCAGGTCCCATCTGGGCCCCTACTGCCCCGGCAGCCTCCCCTTCCACCGACGCCGTGGTCGTCGACCGCCCCGGCGCGAGCGTCCGGCTGGCCCGCTGCTGCACGCCCGTACCGCCCGACGAGGTCACCGGCTTCGCCGTGCGCGGGGGAGTGGTGACCGTCCACCGCGTGGAATGCGCCGCGGTGGCGCGGATGAAGAGCGCGGGGCGCGCGGAGGTGAGCGTGCGCTGGGGGGAGGCGACGGAGTGCCGGGTCACGCTGGTCGCTGAATCGTTCGGCCGCCCCCACCTCCTGGCCGACCTGACCGAGGCCATCGCCCTGGAGGGCGCCGAAATCGTCTCGGCCACCGTCGAACCCCCGACTCAGCAGCGCGTACGCCACACCTACACCCTCCAGCTCTCGGACGCCGCCCACCTGCCCGCCCTCATGCGCGCCATGCGGAACGTGGCCGGGGTGTACGACGTGAGCCGGGCGCAGCATCACGTGTCGGCGTGGTGAGGGAGGAGCGCGTGGCCTGACCCGTCTCCGTCGTGAGACGCGCCCACGCGCGCGTGCGGCGCCCTGGTCCGTGCCCACCCTCTGGCGCCTGCCTCTCAGGCCCCGCCCGCACCCCGTTCGGGTGCGCCCGGCGCGCGTCGCCGTCGTGTGGTACGTGGGCGCTGATAGCCGTAATCCATGCTGCTCACCTCCCACGACAGGGCTCCCCGGCCCGCCACCGACACCGCCAGAACGCCTTCCACCGACGCCTGCAGCGCCCCCGAGGCCCGCATCGGCGCCCTGCAGACCACCCGTCGGCTGAAAGCGGTCACCCGTCGGCTGAAAGCGGCCCTGGTCGCCTCCGCCGCGTCCGTCTGTCTCGTCGCCGCGAGCGCCTCACCGACCCCGCTGGGAGTCGGCGACCGCCTCTTCCCGTACCTCGGCAACCCGGGATACGACGTGACGGCGTACGACCTGTCCTTCACGTATCCCGGCACCAACGACAAGCCACTCCAGGCGGTCACCACGATCGACGCCTTGACGACCGCACCCCTGTCACGCGTCAACCTCGACTTCGCCCGCGGCAAGGTCGCCTCGGTCGAGATCGACGGTGAGCCGGCGTCGTTCGCCGCGGCCGGTGAGGACCTGGTGGTCACGCCGGACGAACAGGTGCCCCAAGGGCAGCGGATGCGCATCACCGTGCGCCACACCAGTGACCCCCTGCCGTCCGGCGGACGGGAGGGCGGCTGGCTCCGCACCGCCGACGGCCTCGCCATGGCCAACCAGGTCGACGCCGCCCACCTGGTCTTCCCCAGCAACGACCATCCCTCCGACAAGGCCCACTTCACCATCCGGATCACCGCCCCCGAGGGCTACACGGCCGTCGCCAACGGCCTGCCCACCAGCGTGCGGCGCGTCGGCGCCGCGACCAGATGGACGTACCGCACCCAGCACCCCATGGCCACCGAACTCGCCCAGGTCTCGATCGGCCGCTCCACGGTGGTACGCCGCACAGGCCCCCACGCGCTCCCCCTGAGGGACGTCGTCCCGACCCGGCACAGGGCGGCGCTCGAACCGTGGCTCGCCAAGACCCCCGACCAGATCTCCTGGATGGAGGGCAAGGTCGGGCCGTACCCCTTCGAGACGTACGGCGTGCTCGTCGCGGACACCTCCACCGGCTTCGAGCTGGAGACGCAGACCCTCTCTCTCTTCGAGAGAGAGCTCTTCACCGACCCTGCCTTCCCCCAGTGGTACGTCGACTCGATCATGGTCCATGAGCTGGCCCACCAGTGGTTCGGCAACAGCGTCAGCCCCCGCACCTGGTCCGACCTGTGGCTCAACGAGGGGCACGCGACCTGGTACGAGGCGCTGTACGCGGAGGAGAAGTCGAACCGCCCCCTGGAGGCGCGCATGCGCGCGGCGTACGGCGCATCCGACCGCTGGCGCGCCGCCGGCGGCCCGCCCGCCGCGCCCAAGGCGCCCGAGTCCGACAGCCGCCTGGGGATCTTCCGGCCGAACGTCTACGACGGCGCCGCCCTGGTCCTCTACGCCCTCCGCCAGGAGATCGGACGCCCGGCCTTCGAGCGCCTGCAACGGGCCTGGGTGAGCCGCCACAAGGACGACACGGCGACCACCGCCGACTTCGTGTCCCTGGCCTCCCAGATGGCCGGACGCGATCTGAGCGACTTCTTCCAGGGATGGCTGTACGGCGAGAAGACCCCGCCGATGCCGGGCCACCCCGACTGGAAGCCGACGGCGGCGCAGCCCACCGCTGGGCCCAAGGCCATGGAGCCCAGGAAAACGGCGGCGGAATAACACGGTGACGAGACGGGGCGTGCCGTGCGACCATCTTCAGGTCGGCGGCACGGGTGACGGGAATCTCCCGGGACACTCGTGCGTTGTGCAACGTGAAGGACCAGTTCCGAGACCCTTCGCCTGCGGTGCGCCCCGTCGCCGCACATACGGAATCCCCAACGACGTAAGGACCCAATGACCTCCTCTTCTTCCCCTTCCCAGGACACCAAGCGCCTCGCGCACGACTTTCCCGAAGGTCTTCGGGCCGATGCCCTGATGGAAGAGGACGTCGCCTGGAGCCACGAGATCGACGAAGAGCGGGACGGCGACCAGTTCGACCGCTCCGAGCGCGCGGCTCTGCGCCGTGTCGTGGGCCTGTCCACCGAGCTGGAGGACGTCACCGAGGTCGAGTACCGCCAGCTCCGCCTGGAGCGGGTCGTCCTCGTCGGCGTCTGGACCTCGGGGACCGTGCAGGACGCGGAGAACTCCCTCGCGGAGCTCGCCGCCCTCGCGGAGACCGCGGGCGCGCTCGTGCTCGACGGCGTGATCCAGCGCCGCGACAAGCCCGACGCGGCGACCTACATCGGCTCCGGCAAGGCCGACGAGCTGCGCGACATCGTGCTCGAAACGGGCGCGGACACCGTCATCTGCGACGGTGAGCTCAGCCCGGGCCAGCTGATCCACCTTGAGGACGTCGTCAAGGTCAAGGTCATCGACCGTACGGCGCTGATCCTGGACATCTTCGCCCAGCACGCCAAGTCCCGGGAGGGCAAGGCGCAGGTCGCGCTCGCGCAGATGCAGTACATGCTGCCGCGGCTGCGCGGCTGGGGTCAGTCGCTGTCCCGTCAGATGGGCGGCGGCAAGGGCGGCGGCCTCGCCACCCGTGGTCCCGGTGAGACCAAGATCGAGACGGACCGGCGCCGGATCCGCGAGAAGATGGCGAAGATGCGCCGGGAGATCGCGGACATGAAGACCGGCCGCGACATCAAGCGCCAGGAGCGCAAGCGCCACAAGGTGCCCTCGGTCGCCATCGCCGGCTACACCAACGCGGGCAAGTCCTCCCTGCTCAACCGCCTGACCGGCGCGGGTGTCCTGGTCGAGAACGCCCTGTTCGCGACCCTGGACCCGACCGTCCGCCGGGCCGAGACCCCGAGCGGCCGGCTGTACACGCTGGCCGACACCGTCGGCTTCGTCCGGCACCTGCCGCACCACCTGGTCGAGGCGTTCCGCTCCACGATGGAGGAGGTCGGCGAGTCCGACCTGGTCCTGCACGTGGTGGACGGTTCGCATCCGAACCCGGAGGAGCAGCTCGCCGCCGTACGCGAGGTGATCAGGGACGTCGGCGCCACCGACGTACCCGAGATCGTCGTGATCAACAAGGCCGACGCGGCCGACCCGCTGGTCCTCCAGCGGCTGCTGCGGATCGAGAAGCGCTCCATCGCCGTCTCGGCCCGCACCGGCCAGGGCATCGACCGGCTGCTCGCGCTGATCGACAACGAGCTGCCCCGCCCGTCCGTCGAGATCGAGGTGCTCGTGCCGTACACCCACGGCAAGCTGGTCGCCCGCGCCCACGACGAGGGCGAGGTGATCTCCGAGGAGCACACCCCGGAGGGCACCCTGCTCAAGGTGCGGGTGCACGAGGAACTGGCGGCCGAGCTCGCGCCGTACGCTCCGACACCGGCGGCCTGAGCCGTCGTGAACCTGCTGTAGAGCTGTAGAGCTGTAGAGCTGTAGAGAGGGCCCGCCCCTGGTGTGAGGGGCGGGCCTTCGTCATCGGCGGGTCACTGGCCGCCGCACGTCCTGCTCACGTTTGCCCCCAGCTGCAGCGCCGGGCGGAGCGAGAACCGTGGCGGACGTGTCACTGGCCCGCGAACTTGCCGCTCACCGCCTCGAACACGCCCTTGGCCTCATCGCCCAGCCGCGGCCCCGCCAACCAGCCCGAAGTCACCGGTCCGATCGAGGTGTTCGACACCAGCGCAGGCTTCCCGTCCGACCCCGTCGCGACCCAGCCACCGCCGGACGAACCGCCGGTCATCGTGCAGCCGATCCGGTACATCGTCGGGTCCGACGCGTTGATCGACAGGCGCCCCGGCTTGTCCTCGCACTGGTACAGCAGCTGACCGTCGTACGGGGCCCCCGCCGGGTAGCCCGTCGCCGTCAGGCTCTCCATCTCCGGCACGGCCGGAGCCGCGAAGTCCACCGGCAGCGCCGAACCCACCGTCTCCTCCAGGGACTTGCCCCCGTTGCCGTCCTCCGGCGTCACATGGAGCACGGCGAAGTCGTACGCCGCTCCGTCCCCGCCCGTCGAACTGCCCTGCTCGATCCACTGGTCCGAGGTCTGCACCCAGTCGGCCCACCAGACACCGTACGGAGCGACCTCCTCCTTGGTGGCGCTCTGCAGCTCCACGGCCGACATGGCGGCATCGTTGTACGACGGCACGAACGCGATGTTGCGGAACCAGCCGCCGCTCTTTCCGGCGTGCACACAGTGCCCCGCCGTCCACACCAGGTTCGACTTGCCCGGGTTGGCCGGATCCTTCACGACCGTCGCCGAGCAGACCATCGTGCCTCCGGGGGCGTCGAAGAGCAGCTTGCCCGCCTCCGGCGCGTTGGTGTGGTACGACGCCGGCACGCCCTGCGCCTCCACCGGCTCCGGCGTCGGGTCGGTCACCCCCTGGTCTCCGGCGAGGTCACCCTCGTCGACGGCCTGGTCCGGTTCCTGGGCCTCCCGCATCCGGTCCGGGTCCCACAGGTCCTGGATGATCGGGTTGATGAAGTCCTCGGCCTCGCGCAGCCAGTCGTCCCTGTCCCAGTTCTTCCAGGCGCCGTCCCGCCACTTGTCCAGGTCGATCCCGTGCTCTTTCAGCCGGTCCTTGATGTCGTCCGGGATCTGGATCTTTCCATCGCCCTCCGCAGTCGCCGAGGCCGACGCCTGGGCGTCCGCCGCGGGGTCACCCGACTCACACGCGGTGACGGTGAGCGCCAGCGCGGAGGCCAGCGCAACGGCGGCCGGTACGGGGAAGGTTCTGCGACGCGCGCCCCTCTCCCGGCGAGCGGTGAACGACGGACGTGTGGATCGCATGGTGTTACTCCCCCTGGTGGTGAACGGACTCGGCGCCTACGGCCGCGATCCCGACCGAACTCACCTGCGGTTCAGGCCGATCTCACGGCTTTCCGGGAATGGCACCCCAGACTATGCGGTCGCTGTGGGGGACTTCCGATGGAACGGCAACGGTTTCGCTACGGGCTGTCTGACCTGGCAATTCGTCCAGAGTGCTGCCGATTTGACGTCCTCGCGTCGGTGCACCGCGGGCCCGCCCCTGGGCAGTCACGAGGTGTTGTCGCGCGTTGGTGGGCAGGCATGGCGGCCTGCGCCAGAGCAAGTGGTGCCAAGGCCGTGAGGGCCCGCTTCAGGCACCGCGCGAAACCCGGCGGGCGCGCTACCCGTCCGGGCCACATCGAAGACCCACCGAGGCGTGGGCAGGCCATGGGGCGGAAATGGGCATTGACGCCCATCGACGGATCCAGGCGGTACGGGCAGGCCGGCGGTCGGCCGGTCCAGCAGTGGCCGAGGCTCATGCTCGGGCGGACGCGGTGACCGACAGTAGAGACACAGCCGTACGAAGAGGAAGGCGTCATCGCGGTGTCCCTGTTCTGGCGGGTCTTCGCCCTCAACGCCGTGGTGCTGGGGGCCGCGACCGCGCTGCCGCTGTGGGCCCCGGTGACCGTTTCCGTGCCGGTTCTGCTGACCGAGGCGGTCATCCTCGTGACCGGCCTGGTGGTCATGCTGATCGCCAACGCGGCCCTGCTGCGGATCGGGCTGGCCCCTTTGGACCGGCTCACGAAGCTGACGACCACCGCTGACCTCTTGCGCCCCGGGCAGCGGCTGCCGGAGCACGGCCGGGGTGAGATCGCCGAGCTGCTCCGCACCTTCAACGCCATGCTGGAGAGGCTGGAGCAGGAGCGAGCCGCCAGCAGCGCCCGTGTCCTGCTCGCGCAGGAGGCCGAGCGGCGCCGCATCGCCCAGGAACTCCACGACGAGGTCGGCCAGAGCATGACCGCGATCCTGCAGCGGGCAGCGGGCAGCGGGCAGCGGGCAGCGGGCAGCGGGCAGCGGACGAGGCGGACGAGCCGTTGCGCGGAGAGCTGCATCAGGCGCAGGAGATCACCCGGGAGAGCCTGGCCGAGGTGCCCCGCCTGGTCCGTCGGCTGCGGCCGGGCGTCCTGGAGGATCTCGGGCTGGTCAGCGCCCTGACCTCGCTGACCACCGAGTTCGCCGCCCATACCGGGCTGCGCGTGGTGCGCCACTTCGATACCGGCCCGCCCGAGCTGGATCAGCAGACCGAACTGGTGCTGTACCGCGTCGCCCAGGAGACCCTGACCAACGCGGCCCGCCACGCCGAGGCCAGTCGGGTGGAGGCCCGCCACGCCGAGGCCAGTCGGGTGGAGGTGAACCTGCGTCACACCGATGGCACGGTCGTGCGGGCCGTCGCGGACGACGGCCGAGGGACAGGGCCCGCGCGGGAAGGCGCGGGGATCCGCGGGATGCGCGAGCGGGCCCTGCTCATCGGCGCCACGCTGGACGTCATCTCCCAGCCGCGGGCCGGTACGCGGGTCCGACTGGCCGTGCCCGTTCCCAGGGAGCAGTCATGAACACAACCGACTCGTCGTCCATGATCCGTATCCTCCTCGCCGACGACCATGCGCTGGTGCGTCGCGGCGTGCGGCCCGTCCTCGACCGGGAGCCGGACCTTCAGGTCGTCGCCGAGGCCGGCGACGGCGCGGAGGCCATCGCCCTGGCCCGTATCACGAGGTCGACCTGGCCGTGCTGGACATCGCCATGCCCCGGATGACCGGCCTGCAGGCCGCACGGGAACTGAGCGCGCTGAAGCCGGACCTGCGCGTGCTGATGCTGACCATGCATGACAACGAGCAGTACTTCTTCCAGGCGCTGAAGGCCGGTGCCAGCGGATACGTGCTGAAGTCCGTGGCCGACCGCGACCTGGTCGCCGCCTGCAGGGCCGCCATGCGCGACGAGCCCTTCCTCTACCCGGGTGCGGTCACCGCCCTCATCCGCAACTACCTCGACCGCGTCCGCCACGGCGAGGAACCACCCGACCAGGTCCTCACCCCCCGAGAAGAGGAGGTGCTCAAGCTCGTCGCCGAGGGCTACTCCTCCAAGGAGATCGCCGAGATACTCTTCATCCGTATCAAGACCGTCCACCGGCACCGGGCGAACCTGCTCCACAAACTCGGCCTGCGCGACCGTCCGGAACTGACCCGCTACGCCATCCGCGCCGGCCTCATCGAACCCTGACCCGCTTGTCCCCTACGGCTGCCTCAACAAGGCAGGCCGCCCACTCCCCAGCCGGGACCGTGAGGCCCCGGCAGACCGCTCGCACCCGCCACCACCGACACAACAAGACCTTGAGGCCCCGGCAGATCCGCTCGCGCCCAGCCACCACCGACACAAGAAGGGGACGGCGCATGGCACGCTCCTTGCACACCGTCCCCCGCGCGGGCGGCCTCGGCCCGGCAGCGGTGATCGCTGTCCTGCTCGCCGTCCTCACCGCCCTGCTCAACTCGCCCGCGCACGGCAGCACCTACCTCACCTATGGCGCGGCGCCGACTTCCGGCGCCGCGCAGACCGGCAGCGAACCGTACGCGGACGACGGGCACTCCGCCGTCCGTAACACCCTGGTCCGAAGCCAACGCGATACCCCCGGCGAGCGTCTTTCACCGTCGGCCACCGCCACCCTCACCTCGTACTGCGGGGCCCATAGCCCGCCGTCGTGCGCACGCACGCCCCTACTGGCGGCGAACCCGCCCGCCTCCCTCCGGCCCGCGGACCGTCACCAAGGGCGGGCACCACCTCCAGCCCCAGGCACCTGAACTTCTTCCTTCTTTCCGTTGACCGCGGCCACTGTCCTGGCCGCGGTGTGCCTGCCGGAGGCCCACTGTGACCCGCGCCCTGCGCATCCGAGGGCTGCTCGCCCTCGCCGCTGTTGCCCTGTCGCTGTACATCGCCCTCACCGTGCCCGTCCAACTCGGACTCGATCTGCGCGGTGGCACACAGATCGTGCTGGAAACCCGCCCCACCGCCACCGCTGACGCCGACAGCGAAGCCGTCGACCGCACCGTGGAGGTGCTGCGCGAGCGCATCGACGCGCTCGGCGTCGCCGAACCCTCCCTCGCCCGCTCCGGCAGCAACCGGGTCGTCGTCGAACTTCCCGGCGTCCAGGACCCGGCCAAGGCCGCGGACGTGCTCGGCCGCACCGCCCAGCTCACCTTCCATCAGGTCCTCGGCACAGCCACCCATGCCGAAGACACTGCCGAACCGCTGCCCGAACGGCCCCGCGAGCAGGTTCTGGCCGACGAGTCCGGCCAGCTCCTGCGCCTTGAGGCAGCCTCGCTGACCGGCAAGGACGTCAAGGAGGCCGCCGCCCGGTTCGACCAGCAGAGCGGCGCCGGGTGGCAGGTCGCCGTCGACTTCAAGGGGGACGGCCGCGACAGCTGGGCCCACTTGACCGGCCAGGCCGCCTGCCACCCGGCGGGGGACCCGTCCCGAAGGGTCGCCATCGTCCTGGACGACAAGATCATCTCCTCGCCCCAGGTCGACCCCTCGATCGCCTGCGGCTCGGGCATCAGCGGCGGCTCCACGCAGATCACCGGATCCTTCAACGCCGACGAAGCCAAGGAACTGGCCCTGCTCATCAACGGCGGCGCTCTGCCCGTACCCGTCGAGACCGTCGAGCAGCGCACCGTCGGCCCCACCCTGGGCGAGCAGGCCATCACCGCCAGCGCCTGGGCCGCCGCCGTGGGCACCGCGCTGACCGCGCTGTTCATCATCACCGTCTACCGGGTCACGGGCGCTCTGGCCACCGTGGCCCTGGCCTGCTACGGCCTGCTCTCCTACGCCGCCCTGGCCGCCCTCGGCGCTACGCTCACCCTGCCCGGACTCGCCGGCTTCGTGCTGGCCATCGGCATGGCCGTCGACGCCAACGTCCTCGTCTTCGAACGCGCCCGCGAAGAGTACGCCTCCCGCCACCGACCCAGCCCCCGCTCAGCCCTGACCGCGGGATTCCGTGGCGCCTTCAGCGCGATCGCCGACTCCAACATCACCACCCTCATCGCCGCCGGCCTGCTGTTCCTCCTCGCCTCCGGACCGGTGCGTGGCTTCGGCGTCACCCTGGGCATCGGCGTCCTCGCCTCCATGTTCAGCGCCCTGGTCATCACCCGCGCGCTCGCCGACTACGCCGCCTCCCGGCGCTGGCTGCGCAGCCGCCCGCGCCTGACGGGCATCGCCCACACCGGCATCGTCCGCGACCACCTCACCCGCAAGAATCCCCACCTGATGCGTCGCTCCCGACGGTGGCTGGCCGCCTCCGCCACCGTCCTGGCCCTGGCCGCCTCCGGGATCGCCGTGCGCGGCCTGGACTTCGGTATCGAATTCACCGGGGGCCGTCTCATCGAATACGCCACCGCCACTCCCGTCGACCCCGACCGGGCCCGCGCCGCCCTCGCCGACGCCGGATTCCCCCGCGCCGTCGTCCAGACCTCCGGCGACAACCGGCTCACCGTCCGCGCCGACCAGTTGACGAATGCACAAGCAGCCACCGTCACCGAAACCATCAGTCGTCTGACCAGCCACGCGGACAAGCTCCGCGACGAAACCATCGGCCCCAGCCTCGGCAAGGAACTACGCCACAACGCCCTGATCGCCCTCGCCGTCGCCCTCGGCGCCCAGCTGCTCTACCTCGCCGCCCGCTTCCGGTGGCTGTTCGGCACCTCCGCGGTCGCCGCCCTCGCCCACGACGTGGTGATCCTCATCGGCGTCTTCGCCTGGCTCGGCAAACCCATCGACGGCGTCTTCCTCGCCGCGCTGCTGACCGTCATCGGCTACTCGGTCAACGACTCCGTCGTCGTCTTCGACCGCATCAGAGACATGAGCCGACGCGACCGCAAGGCGCCCTTCGCATCCATCACCAACCGAGCACTCCTGCAGACCCTGCCCCGCACCGTCAACACCGGCCTGGGCGCCGCCTTCATCCTCACCGCCCTGGCCGTCCTCGGCGGCGACTCCCTCACCGACTTCGCCCTCGCCCTGCTCATCGGCCTCGCCGTGGGTACCTACTCCTCCATGTTCACCGCCACACCCCTCGCCATCGAACTCCACAACCGCACGTAGGCACGGCTCGCTGCGCCCTGCGCTGCAGTCACCGTGGTCCGTCAGCCGCCTGCGCCCGGGATCCCATGTGCAGGGGGGCGGCGGAAAGCCATGTGATTCGTCAAGCCTGCGGGTATCGGGAGCTGGGGCCTTGGGGCCTTGGGGCCTTGGGGCCGTGGAGTCTTCGGGGCCTTCGGGCCTTGGGGCGAGTCCGTGTCTCCGATTGCAGTACGCCAAGGCATCACTCCCTGGCCTGCCGGGCAGGCAAGACGTTGTTCAGCGCGGAACACCTCAGGGGGAGCCTTCGTGTCCACAACCACAAGGGATGCCGCCGCTTCGGCGGGGAATGGGGACGAGACCCCGCTGCGGCGGGCCATCGGTCCCCGACTGCTGGTCCTGTTCGTGATCGGCGACATCCTCGGTACCGGGATCTATGCCACCACCGGGCAGGTCGCCGGCAAGGTGGGCGGGGCCCTGTGGCTGCCGTTCGTCATCGGATTCGTCGTAGCCATCCTGACAGCCGCCTCGTACGTCGAGCTTGTCGGCAAGTATCCGAAGGCGGCCGGCGCCGCGCTCTACACCCAGAAGGCGTTCCAGGTCCCGTTCCTCACCTTCATCATCGCCTTCATGGTGATGTGCTCGGGCCTGTCCTCGGCGAGTGCGGCGGCCCGCGCCTTCAGCGGCGACTACTTCGCCGAGTTCACGGACTTCTTCCCGCCCACCCTCATCGCGATCCTGTTCATCCTCGCCCTGGCGGCCCTGAACCTGCGGGGCGTGTCGGAGTCCGTGAAGACCAACGTGGTCCTCACCATGGTCGAACTGACCGGCCTGCTCGTCATCCTCACGATCGGCGCCTGGGCAGTCCTGACCGGCGACGGTGAACCGTCCCGGCTCGGCGAGTTCCAGGCAGAGGGCACCGGTTACGCGCTGATCACCAGCGTGCTGGGAGCGACAGCTCTCGGCTTCTTCGCCTTCGTGGGCTTCGAGGACTCCGTCAACATGGCCGAGGAGACCAAGGACCCGGTGCGTACGTTCCCGCGCGCCATCTTCACCGGCGTCGCCGTCACCGGCACCATCTACGTCCTGGTCGCCCTGGTCTCCTCGCTGCTCGTCGACTACCGCGTGCTGGAGGACTCCAGCGGCCCGCTGCTGGAGGTCGTCAAGGCCGGCGGCCTCGACTTCCCGCCCAAGCTGTTCGCGCTGATCGCCCTGTTCGCGGTCACCAACTCGGCACTGATCAACATCATGATGGCCTCCCGCCTCTGCTACGGCATGGCGAACGAACGCATCCTGCCGCGCGCCCTGGGCCGCGTGCTCCCCCGGCGCCGCACGCCGGTCGTCGGGATCGTCTTCGTCTCGCTCCTCGCCATCGGCCTCGTGTCCACCGGGGAGATCGCGGGCCTCGGCGACACCACGGCCTTCCTGCTCCTGTGCGTCTTCGCCGTCGTCAACGTCGCCGTCCTCGTCCTGCGCCGCGACCGCGTCGAGCACCAGCACTTCCGCACACCGACGGCCCTGCCGGTGCTGGGCGCGGTCACCGCCCTGATCCTGGCCAGCCCGCTGTCCGACCGGCCCGCGGACGTCTACATCCGGGCGGGCGTACTGCTGGCCATCGGAATCGGGCTGTGGGCGCTCAACAAGATGGTGATGAAGGTACGCGGCGAGGCCTGAGTCGCACCGCCCTCCGGGTGGGCGCGGGTGGGCGCGGCGCGATCACAGCGCCACGGGCAAGGCGCTTGGCGCTTGCGCCCATCGGCGCCCGGCACCTCTGCCTCCGCCACTCATGCCCCGCGCCACCACGGCAAGGCCGTTATGGGCATCGGTCACCTGCGGCAATGGGCACTGAACCCGACGACAATGTCACGTGGCTGCGTGCGACGGTGGCATAGACGCCCGACGTGCCGATCCCCGAAAGGATGAGTCATGGCGCAGCCCGGCACCCTTCCACTGCGCGACCCTGAGGCGGAGATGCAGCGAAGCCGTCTCGCCCGCGCTCTGGAAACAGGGCGCCCGCGCTATCGACGACGGTGCCGCGCTGGACGGGGTGGTCGGCGAAGGTGGGCGGGCCGGTGACGGGGCACGTCGAGGATGCCGTGGCGGCCGACCGGCCAGGCGCGAGTGCGAGCGCTGCCCGAGCCGATGGCGATCGCGGGTCAGCGTCGGCAGGTCGGCCATGGCCGGCGGCGAACAGCAGCGATCACGAGCGGACCTCCCTGACCTGGGGCAGCGCCCGCAGTAGCGGGCCTGTGGCACGATGCGCAGCCGCGCCAGCTCGACGGGGTTCCGGCACTGCCGGCAGACGCCGTAGGTGCCCTGATCCATGCGCTCCAGGGCGGCCTCGACATCGGCGAGGACCATGCGGGCAGAGGCACACAGCTTGATGTGAACCTCCAGCTGGGAGACCGCGGCCTGCTCGCGGGCGCGCTGGGCCCGCGCGGGAGCGCCCTGCCAGACCTGGGCGAGCTGTTCCAGGCGAAAGACACGCTGCTCGTTGAGGTTCTCCCGCAGCCCGGCCAGTTCGGCCGCGCTCAGGCCCGCGTTGGTGTCGGCGACGACCTGCTGGTTCACGACGTCACCCCTTTCCAGAAGTGAAGCAGGGGGCACACAGAAGGCTCCGGCTGCGGCCGGAGCGGGACAGAGTCAGGCCCGCGGCCCTGTGGCACAGGGAAGGGCCACGCGGGTCAGTCGGCGCGATGCTCGCAGGGCACACAGCACCGCGCGTGCGGGAGGATCTCCAGCCGCTCCACCGGGATCGGCTTGCCGCACCCCTGGCACATGCCGTACGCGCCCGCCTGAAGCCGGGCAAAGGCGGCGTCGATGTCTCTCAGTACCTGTTCCACAGCCGTCCTCTGCACGACTTTCAGATCTCTTTCAGATCATCGGCCTCCTGAGCGCCCCTGGCGGCTTCGCCGAGGGCCTGCAGCCGGGCGACACGGGCGCTGCGCTCATGCTCCAGACGCTGGCGTGCCTCGTTCACACTGAGACGTTCGACAGCAGCGCCGACGCGGGCAGCGGAGTCCAACGACATCGCGACATCAGTCCCTTCCCATCACAGCCGCGCAGGGAGACCGCCGCGTTCACCGGCAATCTCCCGTTTCGCCCTCCACCCTCACCGCCCGGGCAGCAGACGGCCATCGGGCGCAGACCCCATTTCGGTGGGGACACACAGCGCAGAGGGGGCACGTGGCAAAGGGCGTACGCCTGGGTCTCCCGCAGCGGGGGCGCAGCAGCCACCCCGACCACTCGGTATCCATACAGAGCTGCACGTTCGTGTCCGCTGACACCCTGCCAGTGAGTGTGGGGGCGATCGGAGTTGGACGGCCCTTCACGGAACCAGGCTGATGCCGCCATTGGATGTCAGATGCCTCACCTGGGCCGTTCGGACCGGCAACGGGCCCGTCACGGCAAGGATCTTGGAGCAACCCGTAACCCGGTCGCCGGACCGCGGTTGGTAGCGGTGGGGGTGGGGAGCGGGGCTGGTCCTGTGTGCCCATGCTCTGCCTGCGTTGCCTCGGGAGGTGTGCTGTCGGGAGTGGCTGTCCACAGCTGCGACGCGGGCGCGGGCCCTTGAGCGGGTGTACGGGACTGCGAGCCCGTCCGGGACCGGCAGCCCGGCCGTCGAGTCGTGACGCACCGGGCCGCGATGCCGTACGCGCCGGGCAGTTGGACGGCGGCCGGACACGTCCCTTTCGGCCAGTCGGCGAGTGAGGGCGCGGGAAGCGGAAGCGGGCGATTGCCGGCCGGATGCGGAGAGTGCGAGACCAACTCGTCGCCTCACACCGGCGGCAGGCCGCCTCGGAGCGGGAGGACAGGTAACCGTGGCAGTGACCGAGCAGATCCCACGCCGCCAGCCGGCGCGCGAGCCGGGGGCGCGGACCTACCCGGGCGCCCTGCCGATCGTGCCGGTGCGTGCTCGCGGCCTCACCGTCGAGGACGCGGACGGACGCCGCTACCTGGACTGCCTCTCGGGCGCCGGGACCCTTGCCCTCGGCCACAATCACCCCGTCGTGCTCGAAGCGATCCGCAAGGTCCTCGACTCGGGCGCCCCACTCAACGTCCCCGACCTGGCCACCCCCGTCGAGGACGCCTTCGTCACGGAACTCAAGCGCACCCTGCCGCCCGGACTCGCCGAGAACGCACGCGTGCAGTTCTGCGGCCCGTCGGCAACGGAAGCCGTCGAGACCGCCACCGCCCTCGTCTGCGCCGCAACCGGACGCACCCAGGTCGTTGCCCTCACCAGCACCGATCACGGGATGACGCCCGACCTGTCGGGAACTTCCGGAGAGGCCGGCCAGGCGCCGGACGCCCGCCTGCGCTCCCCGCGCGGCTGTCACTGTCCCTTCGGCATCGCCGGCACAGACGCCGCCGAACTGGCCGCCCGCCGGACCGGGGCCACCCTCTCGTCCTCGTCCCCGGCGACCAGCCCCGCCGGAATGCTCCTCGAACCCGTCCATGGGGAGTGCGGAGTGATCCCCACGCCCGACGCATGGATGCGCGCGACGCGGCAGATCACAGCCGCCCGTTCCATCCCCCTCATCGTCGATGAGACGCAGACAGGGGTCGGCAGGACCGGTGCCTTCTGGGCCGTCGAGCACAGCGGGGTGACGCCCGACGTGATGATCCTCTCCGAAACCATCGGCGGCAGCCTCCCGCTGGCCGCGGTGATCCACCGCGACGACCTCGCACCTCGCTACCCCATCACCCCGACCAGCCCGTTCCGCGGCAACCAACTCGCCCTCGCCGCAGGCACGGCAACCCTCGCCCACGTCCGCCAACACCGCCTCGCCGAACGAGCGGCGGCCATCGGGTCCCACATGCTGTCCCAACTCCGCTGCCTCGCCCGGGAGTTCCCCTTCATCGGCGATGTGCGCGGGCGGGGACTGATGATCGGCGTGGAGCTGAGGGTGGCTTCGGAAGCGGCGGACTCTTGTGTCGTCCGAGATGAGGCCGGGACTCCGCGCATCAGCGGTGCGATCGGTCCGACGCCGCCGAGCCCGGGAGGACGCGCCCAGGGTACGCACCCTGCCGCTGTTGAACTCGCCGTCGCCGTTCAGCGGGAGTGCCTCCGACGCGGCCTGATCGTCGGACTCGCCCGACGGCACCCGAGCGTCGTACGGCTGCTCCCACCGCTCACCATCAACGACGAGCAGGCTTCCGCAGTACTCGACCGCCTGGCCGACGCACTCACGGCCGCGGCCCGCGCCCACCCCGACGAGGGCGACCGCCCATCGCGCCGCTCGAAACACCAGCCCCACGACCACGCCAACCATGCCGACCGCGCCGAGCGGTCGCGATAGCGGAGGTGCGGATGCAGATGCGCCCTCACACGTCGCGACGACCGCCGTCGTCTGAATGCCACTTCCGGGCAGGGGCCGAAGCCCCCTGCCCGAAACCCTCTGCCGAACCGAAGCCCCACCTTCTGAACCACACGCATCACCCTCAGTCGAACGCCCCACTTGCTCAGCCCCACCACAACCCGCGCCTCGCGCAGCCTGCTCGCCAGCACCACCCACCTGTCCATACGAGCGCAAACCCGGCTCGTAACACCCGAGCCAGAGCGACCCCATGAGGAAGCGTCTTGACCACCGCCCACACACCCGACGGCCGTTTGCACACCCCCGCGCAACGCTGCTGCCGCACCCAGGCCACAGCCGTACCGACGACCCCGACGGTCCCCGGACAACAGGGCGGTTGGCAGCAGGCGGAGCAGCTGTACGGCAGCGCTGCAGACCTCCTGGACCACCCCGACGCCCACACAGCAGCCCAGGCGGCGGCCGTGGAGAACATGCTGCGCTGCTGGGTGCGCGAGACCGGCCTCCCCGCCTCCGAGCACGGCACGCTCCGCATCCCGCTCCCGGCCAGCGGCACCGCTCTGCTCGTCCCCGTGCACTACTGGTCCCGCACGGGCTGCCACCGCTTCGGCCTGCCGTATCTGCCCGGCGCCCCGGAACCGTCCCAGCCGCTCGACGCCGTCACCCTCGCAGCGCTGCTCGCCCGAGAGACGTCCGGGGGAGGGACGATGCGCGGACGCAGCGAAGGCACCGACGTCGTCGCGCGTGTCGCCGACTCCGTCCGCCGTGTCGCCACCTTCATCAGCGACCGCAGACAGCACCCCGCGGACGAACCCGACCCCTTCCTGGCAGCCGAGCAGGCACTCCTGCTCGGACATCCACTCCACCCCACCCCGAAGAGCCGCGAAGGCCTCACCGAAGGCGAAGCGCGCCTCTACTCACCCGAACTGCGCGGCTCCTTCCGCCTGCACTGGATGGCTGTCGCTCCTTCCGTCCTCGCCACCGACTCGTCCTGGACCGAGCGTGGCCGCGCCGTCCCCGCGGCCCGGCTCACCGCCCACCTGGCCGGAGCCGACCTGCCCCTGCCCGATGGCTACACCACGCTTCCGGTGCACCCCTGGCAGCTGCGCGAGCTTCGGCACCGCAGCGATGTCGCCGCCCTGCTCGACGCCGGACTGCTTCGGGACCTCGGGGCCCACGGCTCCGCCTGGCACCCCACCTCCTCCGTCCGAACCGTCTACCAGCCCCACGCCCCAGCCATGCTCAAGCTGTCGCTGGGCCTGAAGATCACCAACTCCCGTCGCGAGAACCTCCGCAAGGAACTGCACCGTGGCGTCGAGGTCCACCGCCTGCTGCGCACCGGGCTGTCCCAGCAGTGGCGGTCCGCCCACCCCGGCTTCGACATCGTCCGCGACCCGGCCTGGCTCGCCGTCGACGGACTGGACGGCAGCCCCGTGCCCGGACTCGACGTGATGATCCGGCACAACCCGTTCACGCCCACGGACGATGTCTCCTGCGTCGCCGGGCTCACGGCACTGCGTCCCCACGCCTGGCCGGGCCCGTCCGCCGGCGGTCCGCAGCCCGACCGGCCGTCGCAACGGTCCCGGCTGGCCGACGTCGTCACTCGGCTCGCCGGTCGGACCGGTCGTCCGCGCCGAGCCGTCGCGGCCGAGTGGTTCCTGCGCTACCTCGAACAGGTCGTCCGTCCGGTGCTGTGGCTGGACGGCGAAGCCGGGATCGCCCTGGAGGCCCACCACCAGAACACGCTGGTCCTGTTGGACCGCGATGGCTGGCCGGCCGGCGGCCGTTACCGCGACAACCAGGGCTACTACTTCCGCGACTCCCGACGCGCGGAGCTCACCGCCCGACTGCCGGGCATCGGCGAGCGCAGCGACACCTTCGTCTCCGACGAGGTAGCCGACGAGCGCTTCGCCTACTACCTGGCGATCAATAACGTGTTCGGCCTCATCGGTGCGTTCGGATCGCAGCATCTGGCCGACGAACGGCTCCTACTCGCCGCCTTCCGTCGCTTCCTCGACAGCGCTGCCTCCGGCCCTGTCCGGCTGCGCACCACGCTGCCCTCCCGGCTCCTCGACTCACCTGCCCTGCGCTGCAAGGCCAACCTGCTGACCCGGTTGCACGGCCTCGACGAACTCGTCGGCCCGGTGGACACCCAGTCCGTCTACGTCACCATCGCCAACCCCCTATTCCTGATCAACGCCAACTCCCTTCGTCCATAAGAAAGACGCCCCGACACCGCCTTCTGAGAGGAGCCCCACGTGTCTCCGACCGACGCGAGCGCCGACGCCGAAACCGCACCCGTCACGGACAGGAGTCCCGGCCCGGGCGAGCGCAAGGGAACGCCCGAGGACACCGATGCCGAGGACACCCTGGACCTGCGTCTGCCCGGTGAGTTCATCGCGTTGCTCGCCGGCGAGGAGCCCGAAGCGGACCGGCCACCGCATGCCATGGCGCCACGGCTGACAGCAGTCCCGCCCGTGCCCGACGACCTGCTCGACCACGTCGGCGGCTGGGGCCCGATCGACACACCCGCAGGCGTTCTGCAACTCGTCCCCGTACGCATCGAGCGGGACCTGCCGCTCATCGGCCGCTGGATGAACGACTCCGCCGTGGCCGCGTTCTGGGAGCTGGACGGAACCCCGGATGTGACCGAGCAGCACCTGAACGCGCAGCTGGCCGGTGACGGACGCAGCGTCCCCTGTCTCGGCGTGCTGGACGGCACCCCGATGAGCTACTGGGAGATCTACCGGGCCGACCTCGACGCACTGGCCCGTTACTATCCCGCCCGGCCGCACGACACCGGCATCCACATCCTCATCGGCGATATCGCCAAGCGCGGCCAGGGACTCGGCAGCACCCTCCTCAGATCCGTCGCGGACCTCGTCCTCGACAAACGGCCCGCCTGCGCACGCGTCGTAGCGGAACCAGACATTCGCAACACTCCTTCCGTGGCGGCCTTCCTCAACGCCGGTTTCCGGTTCGCCGCCGAGGTCGACCTGCCTGCCAAACGGGCCGCCCTCATGATGAGAGACCGGTCCCTGAGCCATCTGCTGTAGCGCTGTGCCACAGCGTCATCACTTTTGGTACACCGCCGATGGCGATCCGGTTCCCACCGAATTTCATCGACTCCGTCTGGGGGCACGGCAACCCGGCCGACCGATCGCGACTGGCCCACCCCGCCCAGTCCGAACCACAACCACCCGGCCCCGCTCAAGGCGATCAACAACCGTCCCCCCATCGCCGCCCAAGCCGATCCTCAACCGTCCCGCTCCGGTCCAAGCCCGATCCCCGTCGATCTCATGCCGCACCCAACCGATCCGATGCACACCCCGCCTCCCTCCCTCAGCCCAGAACCCCCTATCCCTGATCCAGCCCTCACCCCCACCGTCATCACCCGTTTGTCAGTGCCGGGCCGTAGGGTGGTCGAGCTATGACGAAGCCCTCACTCCCCGAACTCCTGCATGCCGCCGTCACAGCCGTCGGCGGTACGGAGCGCCCCGGCCAGGTGACCATGGCCGAAGCCGTCGCGGAGGCGATCGACGACGGCTCCCATCTGCTGGTCCAGGCCGGCACCGGTACCGGCAAGTCGCTGGGCTATCTGGTGCCCGCGCTCGCGCACGGCGAGCGTGTCGTCGTAGCGACCGCCACCCTGGCGTTGCAGCGCCAGCTGGTGGAGCGGGACCTGCCGCGCACGGTCGAGGCGCTGCACCCGCTGCTGCGCCGCCGTCCGGAGTTCGCGATGCTGAAGGGCCGGTCCAACTACCTGTGCCTGCACCGCCTCCACGAGGGCGTCCCGCAGGACGAGGAGGAGGGCCTCTTCGACCAGTTCGAGGCGGCCGCGCCCACCAGCAAGCTGGGCCAGGACCTGCTGCGGTTGCGGGACTGGTCGGAGGAGACCGAGACCGGCGATCGGGACGACCTCACCCCGGGTGTCTCCGACCGCGCGTGGGCCCAGGTGTCGGTCTCGTCGCGAGAGTGCCTGGGCGCCTCGAAGTGCGCGTACGGCGCCGAGTGCTTCGCCGAGATGGCACGGGAGCGCGCCAAGCTCTCCGAGGTCGTCGTCACCAACCACGCCCTGCTTGCCATCGACGCCATCGAGGGCGCTCCCGTCCTCCCGCAGCACGAGGTGCTGATCGTGGACGAGGCGCACGAGCTGGTCTCCCGGGTCACCGGTGTCGCCACCGGCGAGCTGACCCCCGGCCAGGTCAACCGCGCGGTGCGCCGCGCCGCGAAGCTCGTCAACGAGAAGGCCGCCGACCAGCTCCAGACCGCCGCCGAGGGCTTCGAGCGGCTGATGGAGCTGGCCCTGCCCGGCCGGCTCGAAGAGATCCCGGAGGATCTCGGCTATGCGCTGACGGCGCTGCGCGACGCCTGCCGCACGGTCATCTCCGCGATCGGCGGGACCCGCGACAAGTCCGTCCAGGACGAGGACGCGGTCCGCAAGCAGGCGCTGGCCTCCGTGGAGACCGTGCACGACGTGGCGGAGCGGATCACGCACGGCTCGGAGTGGGACGTCGTCTGGTACGAGCGCCACGACCGCTTCGGTGCCTCGCTGCGCGTCGCCCCCATGGCGGTCTCGGGCCTGCTGCGGGAGAAGCTCTTCGCGGACCGCTCCGTGATTCTCACCTCCGCGACCCTGAAGCTGGGCGGCGATTTCAACGGCGTCGGCGCCTCCCTGGGACTCGCCCCCGAAGGCACCGAAGGAGACGACCTGCCCAAGTGGAAGGGCGTCGATGTCGGCTCGCCCTTCGACTACCCGAAGCAGGGCATCCTCTACGTCGCCAAGCATCTGTCCCGCCCCGCGCGGGACGGCGATCGCGCGGACATGCTCGACGAGCTGACGGAGCTGATCCAGGCGGCGGGCGGGCGTACTCTCGGCCTGTTCTCCTCGATGCGGGCCGCCCAACTGGCCGCCGAGGAACTGCGCACCCGCATCCCCGAGTTCCCGATCCTCCTCCAGGGCGAGGAGACCCTGGGCGAGCTGATCAAGAATTTCGCCGCCGACCCGGAGACGTGCCTTTTCGGCACGCTGTCGCTCTGGCAGGGCGTGGACGTGCCCGGCCCGAGCTGCCAGCTGGTGGTCATGGACAAGATCCCGTTCCCACGGCCTGACGACCCGCTGATGAGCGCCCGCCAGAAGGCGGTGGAGGACGCCGGCGGCAACGGCTTCATGGCGGTCGCCGCCACCCACGCGGCCCTGCTCATGGCCCAGGGCGCCGGGCGCCTCGTACGGGCCTCGGGGGACCGCGGTGTGGTCGCCGTACTCGACCAGCGGCTGGCCACGGCCCGCTACGGGAGCTATCTGAAGGCGTCACTGCCCGACTTCTGGTACACCACGGACCGCAACCAGGTTCGGAAGTCACTGGCCGCGATCGACGCGGCGGCCAAGCAGCAGGAAGCACAGCCCTCCGCCACAGAGGTGTAAGCGCAGTGAGAGGTGGGTTGGCCTGACGCATCGCGGCGTGAGGTCATCCCACCTCTCAGCGCGGGTCCGCACAGCACAGGACCCCGGAACCGGCGCAGGGGTCCCGGGGCCCGGTCAGGGGAGGGCAGCGGCGACAGGGCTGCCCGCGGTGGGCATCACACCCGCCGCAGAACGGCGACCACCTTGCCGAGGATCGTCGCGTCGTCGCCCGGAATCGGCTCGTACGCCGAGTTGTGCGGCAGCAGCCAGACGTGGCCGTCCTCGCGCTTGAAGCGCTTGACGGTGGCCTCGCCGTCGAGCATCGCGGCCACGATGTCACCGTTCTCGGCGACCGGCTGGCGGCGGACGGTGACCCAGTCGCCGTCGCAGATCGCGGCCTCGATCATCGAGTCGCCGACGACCTTCAGCACGAACAGCTCACCGTCACCGACGAGCTGCCGGGGGAGCGGGAAGACGTCCTCGACCGACTCCTCGGCGAGGATCGGGCCACCGGCGGCGATGCGCCCGACCAGCGGGACGTACGACGCGGCGGGCTTGCCCGCGGTGTCCGTGGGCTGCACGGATGCGGCCTGGTCGGAGCCGCGCACCTCGTACGCGCGAGGGCGGTGCGGGTCGCGGCGCAGGAAGCCCTTACGCTCCAGTGCCATCAGCTGGTGCGCCACGGAGGACGTGCTGGACAGCCCGACCGCCTGGCCGATCTCCCGCATCGACGGCGGGTAGCCGCGCCGCTGCACCGAGTCCCTGATGACCTCGATCACCCGGCGCTGCCGGTCGGTCAGCCCGGAGCTGTCCGCCCGGATGCCTGGAGGTCGGCCCGGCAGGGAGCGCTTGGGCCCCTCTGGATTCGTGGCTTCGTTCATCGCATGCACCGGCTCGAGTCGGCCCTGGGAGCGGTCCTGGGCAGTGATGGTGGCACTGTCTGCGGTGGTGGTCACGTCGGCCCCTCTCGATGGTCTCCCTGCTGCACAACGGTAGTTGCTTTCGAAAGGTTGCGCCAAACACACGTTCGAGTGAAAAAGTGCGAATCGCCGGACGTGATCATGTGTCTGGGTGTATGGCTGACGCGGCGCCCCGCAGGCAAAAGCGCCCTTTGTTGTACTCTTCACCGCCGGGGTGAGCCCTCGTGGGGTGCGGCCCAGTCTGCCATCCGGCGCCCCGCCAACCGGGCACCGGTCCCCGTCTGCGCGGGAGTCCTACGTCTTCTCCCTGTGTCGCTCACGGTATCTCCCCACGTGTCGCCGCGATACGGCTGTGCGCCGACGGGTCCGACGTGCCGCGCGCGTGGCGCGCGATGGGTCCGGCGCGCCGCACGCGCGCGTGGCGTGCGCTGATGCGCCCGCCGACACGCGAGGCCGGGTGGACGTACGAGCCAATCCCCACATCTAGTGGTTGGATGGCTACAGCAGCCCAGAAGTTGTGGTCCCCCCGGTCTTCGGCCGCGCGATCATCGCCTATGCTTGGGGTCGCTTCGAGGGGCCCACGGGTCTGTTGAGGCTATTGAGTCTGCTGTGAGGAGGGTTGGGAATCCATGCACTGCCCCTTCTGCAGGCACCCCGACAGCCGCGTGGTCGACAGTCGTACGACCGACGACGGCACGTCGATCCGCAGGCGCCGCCAGTGCCCCGACTGCTCCCGTCGTTTCACGACCGTGGAGACGTGCTCACTCATGGTGGTCAAGCGGTCCGGAGTCACCGAGCCTTTCAGCCGTACCAAGGTCATCAACGGTGTGCGCAAGGCATGCCAGGGACGGCCTGTCACCGAGGACGCACTCGCCCAGCTCGGCCAGCGGGTCGAGGAGGCGGTGCGGGCCACCGGGAGCGCCGAGCTGACCACCCATGACGTGGGGCTGGCCATACTCGGCCCGCTGCAGGAGCTCGACCTCGTCGCCTATCTGCGATTCGCGTCCGTGTACCGGGCCTTCGAGTCGCTGGAGGACTTCGAGGCGGCGATCGCGGAACTCAGGGAACAGCCGGGACGCCCCGCCGCGGACGACGAAGACGGCGGCACGGGGAGCCAGGAAGACGACCGCGGGTCCGGAGGGGCTGGTCAGCTCCCCGAGCCCGCGCGCGCCGCCGACTGATCGGCGGGCCGGGACCGGAGGCGGCATCCGGACCGGCCGGATCGGCGGCGATCGAAGACCTGTTGCGGGCGGCAGCGAGAGGGACCCGCAACACAAGACAGAACACCGTGCCACGGGAACATCGGGGCACTTCAGGGCGTTTTAGCCCGTACAGGGAGGCGGCATGACAGAGACGGCGAGCGGTCCGGCACGAGGTTCCCGAGCAAAGGGCACCAAGGCCACCAAGGGACTGCGTATCGAGCGCATCCACACCACCCCCGGCGTACACCCGTACGACGAGGTGGCCTGGGAGCGCCGTGACGTCGTCATGACCAACTGGCGCGACGGCTCGGTCAATTTCGAGCAGCGTGGCGTCGAGTTCCCCGACTTCTGGTCGGTGAACGCGGTCAACATCGTCACCAGCAAGTACTTCCGCGGTGCCGTCGGCACCCCGCAGCGCGAGACCAGCCTCAAGCAGCTGATCGACCGCATCGTGAAGACGTACCGGAAGGCCGGCGAGGACTACACGTACTTCGCCTCGCCCGCCGACGCCGAGATCTTCGAGCACGAGCTGGCGTACGCCCTCCTGCACCAGATCTTCAGCTTCAACAGCCCTGTCTGGTTCAACGTCGGAACCCCGCAGCCCCAGCAGGTCTCCGCCTGCTTCATCCTGTCCGTCGACGACTCCATGGAGTCGATCCTCGACTGGTACAAGGAAGAGGGCATGATCTTCAAGGGCGGCTCCGGCGCCGGCCTGAACCTCTCCCGCATCCGCTCCTCCAAGGAGCTGCTGTCCTCCGGCGGCAACGCCTCCGGCCCGGTCTCCTTCATGCGCGGCGCGGACGCCTCCGCAGGAACGATCAAGTCGGGCGGCGCTACCCGCCGCGCCGCCAAGATGGTCATCCTCGACGTCGACCACCCCGACATCGAGGACTTCATCGAGACCAAGGTGAAGGAAGAGGAGAAGATCCGCGCCCTGCGCGACGCGGGCTTCGACATGGACCTCGGCGGCGAGGACATCACCTCCGTCCAGTACCAGAACGCCAACAACTCGGTCCGTGTCAACGACGAGTTCATGAAGGCGGTCGAGCAGGGCGGCAAGTTCGGCCTGCGCGCGCGGATGACCGGTGAGGTCATCGAAGAGGTCGACGCCAAGGCCCTGTTCCGCAAGATGGCCGAGGCCGCCTGGGCCTGCGCCGACCCGGGCATCCAGTACGACGACACCATCAACCACTGGCACACGTGCCCGGAGTCCGGCCGTATCAACGGCTCGAACCCCTGCAGCGAGTACATGCACCTGGACAACACGTCCTGCAACCTCGCCTCGCTGAACCTGATGAAGTTCCTCAAGGACGATGGCAAGGGCAACCAGTCCTTCGAGGTCGAGCGCTTTGCCAAGGTCGTCGAGCTCGTCATCACCGCGATGGACATCTCCATCTGCTTCGCGGACTTCCCGACCCAGAAGATCGGCGAGAACACCCGCGCGTTCCGCCAGCTCGGCATCGGCTACGCCAACCTCGGCGCCCTGCTGATGGCGACCGGCCACGCGTACGACTCCGACGGCGGCCGCGCCCTCGCCGGTGCCGTCACCTCCCTGATGACCGGTACGGCCTACCGCCGCTCCGCCGAGCTCGCCGCGGTCGTCGGCCCGTACGACGGCTACGCCCGTAACGCCGACGCCCACAACCGCGTCATGAAGCAGCACGCCGACGCCAACGCCAAGGCCGTTCGCATGGACGACCTGGACACGCCGGTCTGGGCCGCCGCCACGGAGGCGTGGCAGGACGTGCTGCGCCTCGGTGAGAAGAACGGTTTCCGTAACTCCCAGGCGTCCGTCATCGCCCCGACCGGCACCATCGGTCTGGCGATGTCCTGCGACACCACCGGCCTTGAGCCCGACCTCGCCCTGGTCAAGTTCAAGAAGCTGGTCGGCGGCGGCTCGATGCAGATCGTCAACGGCACCGTCCCGCAGGCCCTGCGCCGCCTGGGCTACCAGGAGGAGCAGATCGAGGCGATCGTCGCCCACATCGCCGAGCACGGCAATGTGATCGACGCCCCCGGCCTCAAGCACGAGCACTACGAGGTGTTCGACTGCGCCATGGGCGAGCGCGCCATCTCCCCGATGGGCCACGTTCGCATGATGGCCGCGATCCAGCCCTGGATCTCCGGCGCCCTGTCCAAGACGGTCAACATGCCGGAGTCGGCGACCGTGGAGGAGGTCGAGGAGATCTACTTCGAGGCCTGGAAGATGGGCATCAAGGCGCTCGCCATCTACCGCGACAACTGCAAGGTCGGCCAGCCGCTCTCCGCCAAGAAGAAGGACACCACGGACGCCAAGGCGGAGCAGCCCGCCGCGGAGCCCACGGTCGAGAAGGTCGTCGAGTACCGCCCCGTCCGCAAGCGCCTCCCGAAGGGACGTCCCGGCATCACCACGTCCTTCACCGTCGGCGGCGCCGAGGGCTACATGACCGCCAACTCCTACCCGGACGACGGTCTCGGCGAGGTCTTCCTGAAGATGTCCAAGCAGGGCTCGACCCTGGCGGGCATGATGGACGCCTTCTCGATCGCCGTCTCGGTCGGTCTGCAGTACGGCGTGCCGCTGGAGACCTACGTCTCGAAGTTCACGAACATGCGCTTCGAGCCGGCGGGTATGACCGACGACCCCGACGTCCGCATGGCCCAGTCGATCGTCGACTACATCTTCCGCCGCCTGGCGCTGGACTTCCTGCCCTTCGAGACGCGCTCGGCGCTCGGCATCCACTCCGCCGAGGAGCGCCAGCGTCACCTGGAGACCGGTTCGTACGAGCCGCTGGAGGAGGACGTCGACGTCGAAGGCCTGGCCCAGTCGGCGCCGCGCGCCCAGGAGCTCAAGGCCGTCGCCACGCCGAAGGCCGACATCGAGGCGGCCAAGCCCGCCCCGAAGCAGGCTCACACCAGCGCCGAGCTGGTGGAGATGCAGCTGGGCATCCAGGCCGACGCCCCGTTGTGCTTCTCCTGCGGTACGAAGATGCAGCGCGCGGGCTCCTGCTACATCTGCGAGGGCTGCGGCTCGACGAGCGGTTGCAGCTGACACTGAGCGGATGCGCGTTGGCTACGACATCCGACGCGTTCGCTGAGCAGTGACGACTGGAGGGGCGTCAGCCGTTGGCTGACGCCCCTCGCCTCGCAATGGCCGGTATGTCCTCGCTGCCTCAGCCCGCAGTGAGCAACGCCCGGGCCAGGGTGCGGAGTTCTTCGTCCGGATGGCCCTGCCCTGAGAGGGGCGAGTCACTGAGCAGGCGGAGCGGGGAGAAGGCGAAGGAGCGAAGGGTGGGGCGGAGCTCCTCTGGGGTCTGGTTGGTGGCGGCGAGAGCCTTGAGGGCGCGGAGGCCGACCGGGGTGGGGCCGACCAACTCGACGAGCACGGGGACGGCGTGCTCCGTGGACCCGGTGATCCAGTGGTGGGCCTCGGCGGCCGCCATCCGAGTCCACTCGTACCCCGCTTCCAGCAGAGGCTCGATGAACGGCAGCAGCGGAGCGGCGGCGCTGCCCAGCGGCTGCAGGCTGCTCAGGTACCAGTGGGTCTGGCCCCGGGACGACAGCAGCCCCTCGAAGACGTGCAGCGCCGGACCGGCGTCACCGGTCAGCTGGTAGTGGGCCACGGCTGCCGCGGCTCTCAACGACGGGTCGTTGCTCTGCGCGGCGTTGCGCAAAAGGTCGGTGACCTCCCGCGTTCGTATGCCGTTGAGCCCGATTTGGCGGGCGGCGACGATGGCCGCGCGGCCGGTGCTGAGGCAGTCGACCAGTTCGGGTTGGGCCTGTCGCGCGGCGGCGCCGAACGGCGCCAGGGCCCCGACAAGGGCGATGCCCGCGTTCCCGGTGGCACCTGATGCCAGCTCTCGGCGGATCACGGGTATCAGCTGGTCGGGTGCCTCGGGGAAGTGCCGCGCCGCCGCTTCGAGCAACTGGGCACTGGGTCGGCGCGGCACCAGCTCCAGGGCGCGGGGGTCACGGGAGCGCACCAGGGCGAGGAGCGCCGGCTCGACGGCCGCGTCGCCGGCGCTCGCGTGCCGGTACAAGGCGTCCCGGAGGCCGGCGCCCGGCGCGGGCAGATGCTCGATCCAGTGGCCGATAGCGCGAAGGCGTCCGACGAGGCCACGGGTGTCCTTCTGGTGGGGAAGGGCGGACAGCAGCAGGTCCAGGACCTCGGGCTCCCGGTCGCGCCAGGTCTCGGCGATCTCCTGGGCCAGCCAGGATCCGCGCGAGCCGAGGTCTCCGGCCGCGATCCAGCGGGCGGCAACGGCGAGGCCCGCGTCCGCGTCCCGAGTGAGCAGGCGGGTGAGCTGCTCGTCCGAGGTGGTGGTGCCCGACCACGGGAAGTCGTCGTCCCCCGGGTCGGGTTCGGCACCGTCCTCGGCGATGACCTCCACAAGCTCAGCCGGGTACGGTGGCCCGGACCGTTCGGCGCCGAGCATGGCCGCGGCCAGCCTGACTTCGGGCAGGGGGCTGTCGAGTGCCGCTGCCGCCGTCTCCCGGCCGAACCGGGCGAGGACGACCATCGCGTCCGCCCGCACCGCTGGGACGGGATCGGTGGCGTACAGCTCCTCGATCTGACGTTCGACGGAGGTCCGCAGCTCACCCGGGAGGAGTTCGGCCACCGCCGCGACCACCCGGAGCGCTGCCCGGCGCACCACCCGCTCATCGTCCCCGAGACAGGGCAGCAGTTCCGGGACCACCTGGCAGAGCTCCGCGCAGACGCCGCCGACCGAGCTGCCGGGCCAGTGCGGAGATTCGATGTCCGCCGGGTCGTGGTCGGCGAGGACGGCGAGCAGCATCAGCAACTCGCCGCGCTTGCCCGGGGCGTGCCGGACGGCGTGGGCGAGGAAGGGGACGGCGGGTGCCGAAGCGGGGTAGACCGTGCCCTGGTGGTGGATGTTGCCGTAGAGCTCGTAGATCGCCTCGTCGGCCGTCTCCTCGTCGCCCTGATGGAGTGCTCTGATCAGCTCGGGCACGTCCTCTGCGGAGCCGTAGGCATGGGTCAGGGCGTGCCACGGTACCGCGTCCAGTTCGGCCGGAGATTTCATGGTCCGCACTCCTCATCTGATCAGGTGTGCCGACCATATCGATCACCACTGACAGTCATAGTGATACGCGGGTCCCCGGTGATCGTGACCCAATCACTGACTGACGTCTTGCTGGGCTGTCCTTGCTTTGATCTGTCCGGCTGCCGGGGCCCGGTTCCCAGGGCTCCGGCCGGGCGGAGCAT
>NZ_JAHUXH010000026.1 GCF_019219825.1 Streptomyces sp. TRM70350
CCGTCTGCGGATCAAGCGCTGTCGTCATCGGTACCCCCTGCCAGGTGAGGTGGATCAACGCTACTCGGTCCCGGTCCTCTTTCCGCGCCCCACGGTGCAAGGTGACCCCGTTCAACCCTGGAGCGATCTCGCGCAGAGCGCCACGGGGGAGAGCGTCCCGGTCTACGTGCCCAGCTGCGGCAACGGCCGGGCTGGTGGGCACATGTGGGTGTCGGCGGACGACCGCACGCTGTGGGAGGAGATCGTCGGTGAACGGACGTCTCTTCCCCCGGCCTCGGCCGAAGAGGACGACGACGTGATCACTTTCACCGAGCAGGAGATCGACCGAACCTGCCGGGCAGGAGAGGAAGGGCGGTTCGGCAGCGACGCCCGGCCCATCCGCGACTTCGGCCAGCCGACCGGTGGCATCACCCTTCCCCGCATGCCCGTGCAGGGCTCTCGTGATCCGATGCGGATCACCCCAGTCGAGCGGGCCGCCGCCTCCGCCGTACTGGGATGCCCGACGTGGGAGCTGGGGCCGTGTGCCGGGTGTGGCCAGCTGATGCGCAGGTATGGGCGGTACGCGGCGATACTGCCGCGTGTGCCGGGCCGTCCTCAACGGGCGGTAGCCGGGAACTGTAACCAAAACTGCAACCACGGCACGACGAAGGCTCCGACCGAGATCCGGTCGGAGCCTTCGTTTGCCCAGGTGGGCGGCTGCGGAGGATACGAGATTCGAACTCGTGAGGGGTTGCCCCCAACACGCTTTCCAACTGTGTTGGCGGGGTGATGTGTGTCGTACGTAGGCGTTCACCTGGGTTCATGGGTGGCTCGCTCGTGAGCTGCATCGGACTCCTGGTCTCGTCTGAACGACCGTGAACGGGGCTGAATGAGACGGAAACTGAGACGGCCCGCGGAGCTGGCGTCCTATGCAGTTGGGATCGATTGGGCACACCAGGACCGTTGCTCTGGAGCTTCAGCCGGCCTCGCTAGGTGCCCGGTCGGGAACGACCCGCCGACGTGCCTGAATCAGCCCATCGTGCCTGGCAGGGTGACCTGACGGATGTGTCCTCTTCCCTGCCGGGAGCTAAGGGTCATGCGCCTCGGCGGAAGCACTCCTTGGCGAGAACGCTAACTGCGACCCCGAGGAGTGCGACCGTGGCCGGACCCTCAGGGATGAGGCCGGACCACTCAGCCGTCTCCACAACGGCGAAGCAGCAGAACCCCGCCACGGTGGGGGACGGCTTGTGAATCGTCAATACGGCCGGCTTCTCGCTGCTGGGTCGCTCTGACACGATGGATACCTCCGGTGTGGCCTTTGATCGTTGGGTGTCTAGGCGGAGTACGAGGAGCTGCCCCCTGGCCGGGGCGGCTCCTTTCCGCGTCGGGGCACCGTTCTATCGCAGGTCAGGGAGGCTCGGGCACCAGCGAAGCACCTGATCAAGCCGCCAGAGAAGAAGCTAAACGACGATTGATTGGTCGCCGTGCTTTCTCATCGCCGCAGGCCATCAGCCCTTTGGGTAAAATGGGAAATTCATCTTGGGAAGGTGCCAGGCAGCATCTTCGGATGTGGCCGAGATCACACGTCCTTCTTGTGTGGCACCTGATGGCTTCTCTGCGGAGATCGGATGCACGCGGGCGCACTCCGAGGCCGTCAGCTTGGGAAGCTGCGTCAGGACAACAGCCGTAGATGTCAGAAGGGCGCCTCACCGACGAGATCCGGGGGTGAGGCCCCTCTGTCCTGGCCTCCCGGCAAGATTCGAACCTGCGGCACTCGCTTTAGGAGTCCAACCCACCGGCTGAGTCCCCCGTACCAGCGCCATGGCTGGTTGGAGCGTGTGTCTCTTGGTACGTCCAAGGGCGCTCATGTATGGCGACGTTGCCTTCAGAGGCTGCCGTCACCTCCGTCGCTTCCAGGCGAGTGATTGGGATCTGCGCGCAAAGCGTCTGCCGGACCATGGAACGAGTAGTCCCCTAACGAGGTATCCCTCTGGGCGAGCGTCCGGTTTAGCAGCTCTTCCCTGCGGGTCACAAGGTGCTCTCTACTTATCACCACATCGTCGACAATTTCCAAGAATGCATCGCCTATCAGTGTTGATACCTTCGACGCGGTGTTTACTGACTCGGCCAGTAGCAGGATAGTGAGAGCGTCAAGTGCATGCCCCCGGGCCATGTGAATACTGTCGTCAGGGTCCACGTCGCCAGCTTGTATTTTCTCAAGGATTTCTCGTGCACCTTCGAAGCGAACGTTCGCATGGCCATGGGAGAATTCCCCCAAGGCTTTGGTCAGGGCGCGAAGACGATTCCAACCAGCAGCTTTAACCCAGTCTTTCGGCGTCGTGGAAGGCGAAGCCGCCAGCTTCTCTGCCTTTTCTGGCTTTTCAGTCCACGCCCTCATTCTGGCGCTCTGCTCCAAGACGATTCGAAGTGCTGCTAGGGCGCGGTCGTCGTCCTCAAGCCAAAGCCAGTATGCGGAGCGAAGAGCGGAAGAGCAGGAAGCCGCAGCGTCCCCAGCGGGACTTCCCTTTAGCCATACGGCAAGGATGCCCGCCATTTCACTTGCGATCATGTATCGAAAGTCTCTAGTTTCGAGGTATTCGAAATCCAGCTGCCCAGTCTTATCCTTTTCCATGCGGAACGCCTTTAGGGCCCACTTAACCGATCTGGCTCGACGCTCATAGAAGTGCAAGTGGGCAAACTCGTCGTCTCTATAGAGCCTTCCGGCTGGACGGCGCCCCAACAACACTTCTGTGTGTGCTCTTGAGGCGTCCTCCAGACCGGCCACTACTTCTGGCCGCAAACCAGCCTTCGGTAGCAAGGGAGCCAAGGACCAGAACTTAGGGCCGATTGGGCCAGCGTATGATCTTTCGAACGACCGCGAAAGGATCTTGGCCGGAAGATCCATCCTGCCCTGTTCGTCTGCTGCAGTGGCAAGACAAAGTCTCACTTGGCGAAAGATCAGTGTGATTACGTCTGCGAGGCTTTCTGAAGCGTCCCTCAGAGTGCTCGGCGGTTCAGCGTCAAATAGTTGTGCAGCGTCCCAATGTGCCAATTCGCTCCATGGACCGCGTCCATGAAGGAACTCAGACATTGATTCCATCAGGTCCACGGGATGAACCTCGTGGTCCAGTCCGATGTTGACTGTCGCACCGACCGGTGAATGTTGCTCCGTTTCCTCGTCCCATGCTGGGGCAGCAGGGGCGTCTGGACTTCTTATCACGCGCCGGGCAAACGGATAGTCCTCGTGGCACTTGGCCCAAGCCCGTCCGTAGTAACTGGCTGATGGCTCGCCGACTCTGTGTGTGATGCCGGTGTTATACGCGGCGTTTTCGGCCCATCGCTCAAATTGTGACCGAAGGATCGCGGTAGCGCCCATGAATTGCCCGCAGAAAAGAAGTCGGGCAGCCGCGTAGACGCTGTCCACCCCCCATGCAAGATGATCGATCCAGTGAGCGCCGTAAGAGGATGGTGGTCGGTCTCGGGTAACGCCTAGCTGACGGAAGGCGACGTCGGTGTACCCGATAGAGAGCAAAGCGGACATGATCGGCTCGATTGAGGCTGCAGGCATGTTTTCGATGGCGATCATGCGCGCGTTGTGGCGGGCTATTAGTGCTTCGACCACATATTTACTGCCCATCGCGGCCATCGCCTCGTACTCGGCAATAGAGGTGCCGCGTGCGCTTGCACGACGCTGGGCCCTTCGCGCATACCGGGCCGTTCTCCGCAAGCGTTCGGCCTGTGACCTTGGCGGTTCGCGCAGCTCTCGCCTGCGACGACTGGCCCTCCCCATGGGTCCCCTCCCTGCGGCAACGTGACAACTTCGCATGATGCCGCACGGCTTCATCCACCTACATCTGATTTGAGGCGTCTGATGCCACACCAGCATCCTCAGTCGTGACGAAGCAGCCCGCCGAACCGGTCGGGGCGGGCTGCTGGGATGGCACGAACCGGTGCGGTACCGCTGGACGTCACCTGGATCGCTGCTGATGTGCGGCTGCGGGTGGGCCGGCTGGAAGATGCGCGCCACGGCACCGCATCTCCTCACGGCAGCTGGTGCCGCCCCCGCATCATCATGGAGATCCTCGGGCACAGCCAGATCAGCATCGCGATGGACGCGTAGCCCTCAGATCACTCAACTGACTGCGGGAGCCTCTCCGAGTGCCGCACAATGAGGCTGAGCCGAACAGGGGGGAATATGGAAACTTTTGATCTTTCCAGGCTTACAGACTTTGATTTTGAGGCTGTCTGTAAGGACATTTTCGAATCCGAGTACGGATTGCCACTAGAAATCTTCTCCCCCGGGCCTGACGCCGGAATTGACCTTAGATACCTCCATGCGGGAGGTTCTGAACTTGTTGTTCAGTGCAAGCATTGGGTTCGATCGCCTCGATCGAAACTGGTTGCCTATATCAAAGATGTTGAATCCCTCAAGGTAAAAGATCTGCGTCCAGGTAGATATGTTCTGGCGACTTCCGCCGAGCTGACGAAGGACGCGAAAGATAAGATCTTCAAGGCGCTTACGCCATACGTTAAGACTCCGAGTGACATTCATGGGCGCCATGAGCTGGATGCCCTGCTGCGTAAACATGAAAAGATTGTTAGGCGGCATTTGCGGTTGTGGCTGACCAGTGCATCGGTACTTTCGTCACTCCTGCACAAGAGCATCCTTACGCGCTCTCACCAACTCGCAGATGATCTGGATAACACGCTCCGCACTTATGCGCCGAATGAAAGCTACGCACGGGCAGCAGATCTGCTTGAAGCTCGTCATTCTTGCGTGATTGCCGGAATTCCAGGAATCGGGAAAACTACACTCGCCCACGTCCTCTGCGCAAAATACGTTAGCGCAGGCTATGAATTGATTGAAGTTTCCGAAGATCTCGAAGAGGCTAACTCTCTCTGGGATGACGAGGTCGCACAGATCTTCTACTACGACGATTTCCTTGGGCAGACGGCCTTGGAGGATAAACTCGGAAAGAATGAGGATAGTCGACTCTTGTCTCTTATGAGGAGAGCGGGAAGTGCACGCAACAAGAGATTCATCCTCACTACTCGCGAATACATTCTTGCTCAGGCTCGACAGCGATACGAAAAGCTGGACCGGCATCGCTTTGACCTGCATACGTGTGTAATCGATATCGCTGATTATACGTACCGCACCAGAGGGGAAATTCTTTACAATCACATTTACACATCTGGGCTAAGCCGCGAAATAAAGGGGCGATTTGCGGATCCTCGGGTGTACCGCCCTATAATCCGGCACCCCAACTTCAATCCGCGAATTGTAGCCGCGACGATCGCTGAAGCCGAACTGTTGTCGTCTGATCCCGAGGATGTGGACAGGCGAATAATGGAGAATCTGCAGAGCCCTCGGAGCGTCTGGTCTCACATCGTGAACCACCAGCTCAAGGATGCCGATGTCTATCTGCTTGAACTGCTCTTCTCCTTCTCTCGTGACGTAAGTCTTGAAGACATGCAGGATCTCTGGGGCAGTCTTGGCCGTAACTCGCGGGAACTTCGCAACTCTATTTCCGTCCTCGACGGGACGATGGTCAGGACATACCGGAAACCAAACAAGATATTCATCGGTTTTCATAATCCTTCCGTGCGGGATTTCATGCGAGACTACCTGTTGGACGAACAAGGTAGCTTGCTGTCTCTCATCGGACGGTTCTCGCATTTCGAACAGGTTGAGAATATCCTGATCACGGCAAACGTGCGGGCTGAGGCGCTTCAACTCTTTAAAGAGAATAAGACTCTCCTGGAGGAGGCGGCTACCAGGTCGTGCGATTCTTCGGGACTTCGCGAGGATGGCGTGAACAGGAGCATCGATCTCGCCCGCCGGGTGAGGGTCTACTTGCATCTAGGAGAGATTCTCGACTCTGAGGCGATTTTGGAGTGTGCTCACATGATGCTCGACGAGGGTGATGCTATTGGTAATGCCTACGATCCGCATGACGTTGTTGAGATCGTGCAGCTTCTGCATGGAGCGAGCCGTCAGTCATCACAGCGAGTGTTTCCCAGTACCCTGGAGGCGGCGATAGGGTGGATCAAAGGCGATCTGTCGAATTGGGCTTTGCTGGAGTCCGCGAAAAGCTTCTTCGAGGAGCTCTCGGGTATCGTGCCAGAATCTGAGTTGCAAGAGATCGAAGAGATGATGCAGGTCGATGCAAAGGATTCAATTAGAGCCTGGGCTGAAGAGGGGCCTGACTCCATGATTGATCATTCGGTTATGGAAGATATTCTTGCCTATGCGGGTGAGTATGCCAACCCTGATGAAGTGTTCCACGGTTATTCTGAGGCGGTAGCTCAGATGCCTTCTTCTGATTGGGATGAGCCGGAGTTTAATAGGCGGGAACTGGCCGATTCTGATTCTCGTGCGGATTTGTTGGAGGAAGTGCGAGTGGTCGCGAGTATGATGGAATCGCTCCGCGGAGATGATTGAGCAAACCTGTTCGTTGATCGCTCCGCTCCGGGACCTCTGAGGTCGGCGGAGCGGCTTTGGGCTGGAGCTGCTTTGGCGCGAGTGATCATGGCCCCGTAAGCTTCCGGCGCGTCGGGCAGTTTGTGAACCTGCCCGGTAAAGCACGACGTTGGGGCCATGATCTTCGAGGCTCGCGCCAAAGTGGCTGCCTAAAGCCGTGGAGCCGACCGGGCCCAGCCACGGCGTACCCCTTCTCTGGCATCAGGTGGCTGATTTCTCTGAGCGCGGCACGGGCGCCGGCCGGGCTGGAGCGGGGCGGAGACAGGAGCGCAGGCCCGGCCGGGGGCCGGGCCGCGCGCGGCGAGCGGAGCGAGCCGCCTTGAACCAGTAGAGAAAGTTGTAACTCAGTCTGTGGTGTGGGGCGTGAAGTCGTATGCGCAGGCTGGGAGTTCGATGCCTTGGCGGTGGGCCATCGGTAGGAAGACCACTGGTCGGATCGTCCATGTGATGTGGGTGTTGGCGTGGGTGAGAGAGACGGTGCAGGGTTCCATGCGTAAGAGGGCTCGTCGCGTGTCGATGCGGCCGTCGTAGAGCCAGGTCCAGGCCTCGTCTGAGGCGTCCGGGTCGAGTGCTGGTGAGATGGTGCGCAGGGCGACTGCTACCCATCTGTCTGCCTGTGGTGCTGAGTAGGCGTCGAAGGAGGCCCGTAGTGCCGGCCATCCCGTCTCGCCGTTGACGTCCTGCGTCCAGCACTCGCACCAGAAGCCCCGCCGGGGCTTGTCCATCAGCACGGGTGTCCTCCGGGCTGGGGGTCCGTGAAGAGTTCGGCGGTGACGGTGTAGCCGCTGTGGCTGTCGTGGACGATGACCCGGTGTGCGATGACGCTGACCATGCCCAAGCCGCGGCCGTGTACCGCGTCCTCGCTTGGCTGCTCGATCTTCGGGGCGGTGCCCGTGCCTCCCTCGTCGGTGACCGACAGGGCGACCACCTTGGGGGAGACCGCGAGGGCCAGGTGGAAGCTGCCTGCCCCGCCGCTCGCTGTGTGGAGGATCGCGTTCGCGCTCAGCTCGCTCACGATCAGTTCGGCGTCGTCGGCCAGGGGGGATCCGCGCAGGATGTCCCGTGTCCAGCGTCGGGCCCGGCTGACCTCTTCCGGAAAACCTGGGCAAGTGAGTCCCCAGACCCGGGCGGTGCTCGTATACTCGTGCATACAAGTTCCTTCGTGCTGGTAGGCCGCCATGTGCAGCGGGTTCGGGCTAGACGAGTTTCACGCCGTCGTGGGCGCGGATGGCCGGCGGGGATACCGCGTCGAGTGCGTCCAGGACGCGGATCGCGTATGCCTCGTCGGCGAGTTCGATGACCTCTTCGCGGGTGGCCCAGCGCAGTGCGCGGGTCTCGTCCCCGGTGGTTGGTGTGCCGTCGGCGGCCTCGCAGCGGAAGACCATGGAGACGATCAGGCCCTTCATGTTCTTGTAGATCCCGGTCAGGGTCGCGGGAAGCGCGATCTTGATGCCGGTTTCTTCGAGAACTTCGCGCTGGAGGGCCTCGGGGATGGTTTCCTCGCGTTCGAGGATTCCGCCCGGGGGTTCCCAGTGGCCGTTGTCGCGGCGCTTGATCAAGAGGGCGCGGTCCTGGTCGTCGACGATGACTCCGGCGACGCTCACGGAGTGCGGACGGTCGGTGCTCACGTTCCTCTGCCCTCTCGGATGGCTAGGCTCTCCACCGTAGCAACAAAGCTCGCCCACTCGTCTAGATACCTAAAGGAGTACACGTGCCCTCTCTTTCCTCCGGCCTCCTCGGCGACCTCGACCCCACGAGCGATCGTGCGGTCTTCCGGCAGATCGCCGACCAGCTGCGCGAGGCCATCGACCGTGGGCGATTCAAGGAGGGCGAAAAGCTGCCCTCCGAGGCCGAACTAGTCGAGCATTACGGGGTTTCCCGTATGACGGTTCGAAACTCCTTCTCCGTCCTCCAGGGCGAGGGCCTCGTGCACGCCGAGCACGGCAAGGGCGTCTTCGTGCGACCACGCCCGCCTGTACGACGGCTCGCATCCGACCGGTTCGCCCGGCGCCATCGCGAGCAGGGGAAGTCCGCGTTCATCGTGGAGGCTGACGCCGTCGGCAGTCACCCGCAGGTGGACAGTCTGGAGGTCAAGGAGGAGAAGGCCAGTCCGGACGTCTCCACCCGGCTCGGGTCCGTGCGGCGGGTGCTGGCCCGGCGCCGCCGGTATCTGCTGGACGGGCGGCCCGTGGAGTTCGCTACCTCGTACCTGCCGCTCGACATCGCGCGCGGTACGCCGATCGCCGAGCCGAACCCAGGGCCCGGTGGCATCTACGCACGGCTTGAGGAGCTGGGGCACCGCCTCGACCACTTCGAGGAAGAGATCCGTGCCCGGATGCCCTCGCCCGATGAGGTCCGGACGCTGCGGCTGGCCTCCGGCGTGCCGGTCATTCACCTGATCCGTACCGCGTTCGACCAGGAAGGGCGGGCGGTGGAGGTCTGCGACACGGTCATGGCGGCGGACGCGTACGTCCTGTCGTACCAGCTCCCGGCGACATGAGCGCCTGATCGGCGGTGGTGCGCGGGGAGGCTTCCTCGAACTCGTACACCCCAACAGGCTTACTCGTATAGACGAGTGGGCAAGTTGTGTGGCAAGGTGGTCGTCGTTCCCGGAGATCGGGTTCGAACACCGCATCTTGTATAGACGAGTAGATAGGAAGAAGCCTTGCGCACCATCCGTGTAGAAACCTCCGCCGCAACGATCCTGCTGACCGAGGCGCCCGAGCCCAAGGTCCGCGACCGGCAGACGGGCGAGATCGCCAAGGACGTCACCAGCGGAGAGGCACTGATGACGATCGGCGTCGTCTACCTGGAAGACGGCGAGTCGTCGCTGATCAAGGTCACCGTTCCCGAGAGCGGAGTGTCCGAGGGGCTGACCCTCGGGGCTCCGGTCTCGCTTCCGGGTCTGGTGGCCCGACCGTGGGAGAGCGTCTTCAACGGCCAGCAGCGCCACGGCATCGCCTACCGCGCCGCCGCCGTGACACCGGCCGCGTTCCCGGCCGCCACCGGGGCCGCTGCCTGATGACCGACCTGACAACACTCCTGGAAGTGGGTGGTCCTGTCGCCGCACTCGGCGGCGGGGCCGCCTACGCCCGGGCCAACCACCCCGGGGTGTACTGGTCCACGGTCGGACTGCCGATATCCACGGCCCGGCTCCTCAGCTCCTACGGATCGGTCATGGAGGCCTGCGGCCTGACCGTAGCTCCGTCCCGGCTGCGGATGCTGGCCGTCAAGGCCACCACTCGCCGTGAGGTCCGTCCCGTACCGCCGCGTCGCGGCATCATCCGGCCCACCTCGACGGGGCTGCGGCTCCGTCTCCGGCTCGCTCCGGGGCAGGAACCGGCCGACGTCACCGCCTCGGCCGAACGGCTGCGGCACGCCTGGGGCGTTCACGCCGTGTACGTGACCACGGTCAAGCCCGGTGTGGTTGAGCTGCGACTGGTCGGCTTCGACGTGCTGCGGCGAGTGCGGATGCCGCGCAAGGTGGACGCCGGGTTCCTTCAGGTGCCGGTGGCCCTGCGGGAGGACGCCATGCCGTTCGTGCGCGACTACCGGGCCGTACCCCACCAACTGACCCTCGGGGCCACACTGTCGGGCAAGTCCATGTACCTGCGGCACCTGATCGCCCGACTCGCTCCCCAGCCGGTCGCCTTGGTCGGCATCGACTGCAAGCGCGGTGTGGAGCTGGCGCCGTTCGCTTCCCGGCTTTCCGCGCTGGCGACCGATCCGGAGCAGGCCGCCGAGCTGCTGCCCGTGCTCGTGAAGGAAATGGAGGACCGCTACGACCTGATCAAGGTCCGGCAGCGCATCGCCCCGGACACCCCGGCCGAAGAGATCACCTCCGACATTTGGGGACTGCCCGAGTCCGAACGCCCCGTCCCCCTCGTGCTGTTCGTGGACGAGGTGGCCGAACTCTTCCTCGTCTCCACCAGGAAGGACGAGGAACGACGGGACGAGATGGTCACCCAGCTCATTCGCCTCGCCCAACTCGGCCGCGCGGCCGGCATCTACCTGGAGGTCTGCGGCCAGCGCTTCGGCGCCGAGTTGGGCAAGGGCGCCACCATGCTGCGGGCCCAGTTGACCGGCCGCGTCTGCCACCGAGTGAACGACGAAGCCTCCGCGAAGATGGCACTCGGCGACATCGCACCCGAAGCGGTCTCGGCTGCCTGTGCCATCGCACCCGAACGCCCCGGCCTGGCCGTGGCGGGTGACACCTCCGGCGGCTGGTCACGCATCCGCACGCCGTATCTGTCCCTCAGCGATGCGGCGGCGGCCTGCCGAGAGTCCGCACACCTGGTGCCGGACGCGCCCGTGCTCAAGCCATTCCTGCCGGAGGCGGCCGTACGGCCGGTCGGTTCTCCGGCCCCGGTCGTCGAGCCCCGCCCGGCTACCGGCTGATCTCCTCCACCAACCCCGGTAGGTGTGACCGCCTCACGCCAAGTCCCTACCCCTCGCATGCCTGAACCCGGAAGGAGCCGCATCATGCGCGCCCAACTGGCCCGCGTTGACGCGGTGCTCATCCAAGCCGTCATCGCCGCCGCGCTGTCCTTCGCCCACCTGCACGACATCGCCTCGGCAGCCGGACAGGACGGATGGAAAGCGTGGGCCTACCCGATCAGCGTCGACCTGCTGCTCGTCGCCGCCTGGCGCCGACTGCGGTCCGGAGAAGCGAAAGCCGCCGGGTGGTGCTGGTTCGTCATCGCCCTCACCGCCTCCCTCGGAGCCAACGTCGCCACCGCCGGCCTTCTCGACATGAACCACGTCCCGGCCTGGCTGCGCATCCTCGTGGCGGGCTGGCCCGCAGTCGCCTTCCTCGGCGGCACGCTGCTCGCGCACTCCGCACCGACACCGCTCGATGTGGCCGCCGACACCGCCAAGGAAGACGAGGTCCAGGCGGACGAACCCGAACTCCCTCCCACGCAGCAAGCGCACCTGCCCGTCGAGCAAGCCCCGCACCAGCGACCGGCCACGGAACAGGAACCGCCTGAGACTCCCGCCCTGCCCGTCCCCGCCGCCCTGGTCGCCCACGCCCGCAAGGTCGCCGCCGAACACCACACCCGCACCGGAGCACCCATCGACACCCCGACCCTCCGCGCCCGCCTCGGCGTGCCCGCACCCATGGCTGAAGCCATCGCCACCCACCTTTGAAGGAGACCTGCGTGACCGCCAACCGCCGCTTCCGCAACGTCGTCCGCATCGGCCCCGTCCGGGTCGGCACGTACTACGACGGCCGGGGCCAGGAGAAGCACACCGCCGCTTGCACCGCCCCGCGCTGCGGCTTCTCCACCGACTACGACGGCCGCGCCGCCGCCGAGCTGGCCGCCCGCACCCACCGCTGCCCTGTCCGCTGAAAGGACCCTCGCCCCGTGACCGTAAGCCTGCCGCTTGTCGTCATCCTCGGCTTCTTCGCCTGGGGAGCAGTCAGGTTCCTCGGCGTCCGCGTCTGGATCGTCGTCCTGATCGCCCTCTTCGGCTTCTGGCTCTCCCGCACCTTCCTCGCACCCGCCATCGAGTCCGGCACGCGCTCCGGCGTGACCGTCATAAACGGCTCACACACCTAGACGAGTAGATAAGGAGACCTTCGCTGTGTTCCTGCCCAAGTACCCCGACAACCCGACGCCGCCGACCGCTCACACCCACGCACCGGTTGATCCGGTGCTCGTGCAGCGCTCGCTTCCCCGTGTCTCGATCAGTCCCGGCGCGATAGCGGCCGTCGTCGCGGGCGGCGTGGTCCTCACAGCTCTCGTGACGGCCGTCGTCGTCTCGGCCATCTCCGTTGCCATCGCCGCCGTGGTCCTGCGCTCGCTGCTCCGCGACCACCGCCGCCGCTGATCGGCACTGCACCCCGGGGCGGCACGACACCGCCAAGCATCCGCCGCCCCGGGGCCTGTCACTCCTGACCAAGCCAGCCAGAAGGAGAGAAGCCATCTTCACCCGCACCACCCCGCCCCCGCTTCCGGACCTCGCGAAGCTTGCCGAGCACGGCACCCTACCGGGAGTCATCCAGCAACTCTCCGGCCTCGGTGGCTGTACCCACCCGATCCGCCTCGACGGCCATCGCACCGAGTACGACGTCGATACGCGGACAGGCGAGATCGGCCGCGTCCTCCAGCACCTCGACTCCTCGTCCCTCCCGGCCGGCCAACTCCTCGTCCGCTGCAACAACCGCCGCACGACCCGCTGCACGGCTTGCGCCGAGGTCTACCGCCGAGACACCTTCCACCTGATCACCTCCGGTCTGCGAGGCGGCAAGGGCATCCCGGAGCACGTCGCCTCCCACCCGCGCGTGTTCGCCACCTTCACCGCCCCGAGCTTCGGCCCGGTCCACAACCGCCCCTCCAGCGGGTGCCCCTGCCGCTGCGGCACCCACCACGACCAGGACGACGAGGCACTCGGCGCCCCGCTCGACCCGGACACGTACGACTACGAAGCCGCTGTCCTCTGGAACGCCCACGCCGGTCCCCTCTGGCGGCGCTTCTCCACCTACCTGCGCCGGGAGGTCGCCAAGCGCGCGGGCCTGTCCCAGCGCAGGCTCCGCGAGCACGCCCGCGTGTCCTTCGCCAAGGTTGCCGAGTACCAGAAGCGCGGAGCCGTCCACTTCCACGCGGTCATCCGCATCGACGGTCCCAGCGGCGGCGACACCCCGCCCCCGACCTGGGCGACCGCCGAGCTGCTCACTGACGCCATTCGCAGCGCCACGACCAAGGTCCGCGTCGACGGCCCAACCATCGACGGCCGCGCCCACACCTTCACCTTCGGCCGCCAACTCGACGTCCGCACCATCCGCTCGGCCGACTTCAACGACGGCCAGGAGCTCACCGAACGCGCCGTCGCCGCCTACATCGCCAAGTACGCCACGAAGGGCGCTGAGACGGCGACAGGAGCTCTCGACCGGCCACTCAAGTTCGCCGCCGAACTTGCCCAGCTCGACATCAGCGAGCACGCCCGCCGCCTGATCCGAACCGCCTGGTTCCTCGGCGCCCGCAAGGACCTCGACCACCTCCGCCTGCGCGCCTGGGCCCACATGCTCGGATTCCGCGGCCACTTCTCCACCAAGTCCCGGCGCTACTCCACCACTCTCGGCGCCCTCCGCGATGCCCGCGCCGAATGGCGTCGCGCTCAAGCAACCACCTCCGAAATTTCGGAAGCGCCGAACACGACCCTCGTCCTCGCCCACTGGGTTTACGCCGGAACCGGCCTCACCGACGCCGAAACCTGGCTCGCCGAAACCATCGCCCCCGCTCCCGGAACGGAAGGAGAACCGACCCATGCCTGAGGCTCAGGTAACCGCCGCTGAGCTGAGTTCCCACGACCCGGCCTTGGTCCTCCTGACCGTCGAGGAGGCGGCTAGGCGGCTCCGTATCGGCCGTACGACGTGCTTCCGGCTGGTGCTGGCCGGAGAGATCGAATCGGTGACGGTCGGGCGGCTTCGCCGCATCCCTGCCGACGCCGTACCCGCCTACGTGGCCAAGCTGCGCCACCGACCCGCCGAAGCGGCCTGAGGGGGGAAGCCATGGCAGAGCAGAAGCGCACACGACAGCCCAACGGCGCCTCGTCGATCTACTTCGGCAAGGACGGGAAATGGCACGGACGAGTGACGGTCGGCCTCCGTGATGACGGCAAGCCGGACCGCCGTCACATAGAGCGCAAGACCAAGGCCGCCGTGACCAAGGCAGTCCGCGAGATGGAGCGGGCGCGGGACGAGAAGAAGCTTAGGAAGCCGGGGCAGAGCTGGACGGTCCAGGCCTGGCTTGAGCACTGGGTCGAGAACATCGCCAAGCCGTACGTCTCCGAGAACACGTACGACGGCTACGAGGTCGACGTACGCGTGCACCTGGTCCCCGGCCTCGGCGCCCACAACCTCGACCGCTTGGAGCCGGAACATCTGGAGCGCTTCTACCAGCGGATGCAGGAAGCCGGGAGTTCCGCCGGCACCGCCCACCACGCTCACCGGACGATCCGGGTCGCCCTCGGTGAGGCCAAGCGACGTGGGCATGTCGCCACCAACGCGGCTGAGATCGCCAAGGCCCCGAGACTCGAAGAAGAGGACATCGAACCGTTCACGATCGAAGAGGTTCAGAGCGTCCTGGTCGAGGCCGCCAAACTCCGCAACAGCGCGCGCTGGGTCGTCGCCTTGGCGCTCGGCCTCCGGCAAGGGGAGGCGCTCGGGCTCCACTGGGAAGACGTCGACCTGGACGCGGGATACGTCCGCATCCGCAAGAACCGTCTACGCCCGAAGTACGCCCACGGGTGTGGCGATGACCCCTGTGGTCGGAAGGCTGGCTACTGCCCTCAGAAGCAGCAGACCCGGCGCGAGCACAAGTCCACCAAGTCACGCGCTGGGCGGCGCACCATCGGCCTGCCCGACCCACTGATCAAGATTCTCCGACAGCACCAGGAGACGCAGGAACGGGAACGGATCGCGGCCGGTGCCGAGTGGGAGGGCAAGGGCTACGTGTTCGCCTCGCCGACCGGCGGGCCGCTGAGCCCCAACACCGACTTCCACATCTGGAAGCGGCTCCTGAGGGCGGCAGGCGTACGGGACGGCCGTCTCCATGACGCTCGCCACACCGCAGCTACCGTCTTGCTGATCCTCGGCGTCCCGGACGTCGTGATCGACTCGATCATGGGTTGGGAGCCCGGGGGAGCGGCCCGGATGCGCGCCCGGTACATGCACATGACGGGGACGATTCTCCGCAAGGTGGCGCAGCAAGTCGGCGACGCTCTGTGGGAGCTCCCGGAAACCAACTGAGACGGAAACTGAGACGGACAACGTCGAAGGGCCCCACCGCGAACGGTGGGGCCCTTCGACATCGTGCCCGGTGAGGCACTGGCGGAGGATACGAGATTCGAACTCGTGAGGGGTTGCCCCCAACACGCTTTCCAAGCGTGCGCCCTAGGCCTCTAGGCGAATCCTCCGCCGGAAACATTACATGACCGAGAGCAGTGCTCGCGAACTCGTTCCCGCACCTCAGCATCAGGTAGGCTGTGCGGAGCCCCTCACGCGGCGCTATCTGACTGAACTCCCCCAGGGCCGGAAGGCAGCAAGGGTAGGTCGGCTCTGGCGGGTGCGTGGGGGGCGCTTGCGTTGGGGCCCCGGCGTCGCCCCGGGTTCACCCCGGGTTCTGGGGCGGGGCCCGTTGTCAGTGGGCGCCTATAACCTCGTATGCGTGTCGTCTCTCGCGCTGTACCGCCGCTATCGCCCGGAGTCGTTCGCCGAGGTCATCGGGCAGGAGCATGTCACTGACCCGCTGCAGCAGGCGCTGCGGAACAACCGGGTCAATCACGCGTACCTGTTCAGCGGTCCGCGCGGATGCGGCAAGACCACCAGTGCGCGGATTCTCGCCAGGTGTCTGAACTGCGAGCAGGGGCCTACGCCCACCCCGTGCGGGGAGTGCCAGTCCTGCCGTGACCTCGCGCGCAACGGACCCGGTTCGATCGACGTCATCGAGATCGACGCCGCGTCGCACGGTGGTGTGGACGACGCCCGTGAGCTGCGGGAAAAGGCCTTCTTCGGGCCTGCCGCCAGCCGGTACAAGATCTACATCATCGACGAGGCCCACATGGTCACGTCGGCCGGTTTCAACGCGCTCCTCAAGGTCGTCGAGGAGCCGCCGGAGCATCTGAAGTTCATCTTCGCCACCACCGAGCCCGAGAAGGTCATCGGGACGATCCGGTCGCGTACCCACCACTACCCGTTCCGCCTGGTGCCCCCGGGGACGCTGCGCGACTACCTCGCCGAGGTGTGCCAGAAGGAGAACATCCCCGTCGAGGACGGCGTCCTGCCGCTCGTCGTGCGGGCCGGCGCCGGGTCCGTGCGTGACTCCATGTCCGTCATGGACCAGCTGCTCGCGGGCGCCGGGACGGACGGTGTGACATACGCCATGGCCACGTCCCTGCTGGGCTATACGGACGGGTCGCTGCTCGATTCCGTCGTCGAGGCCTTCGCCACCGGCGACGGGGCCGCCGCCTTCGAGGTCGTGGACCGCGTGATCGAGGGCGGGAACGATCCGCGGCGGTTCGTCGCCGATCTGCTGGAGCGGTTGCGGGATCTGGTGATCCTCGCCGCCGTTCCGGACGCCGTGGACAAGGGGCTCATCGACGCCCCCGCCGACGTGCTGGAGCGGATGCAGGCCCAGGCCGGCACCTTCGGCCCCGCCGAGCTGAGCCGCGCGGCCGACCTCGTCAACGAGGGCCTGACCGAGATGCGCGGCGCCACCTCCCCGCGCCTGCAGCTGGAGCTGATCTGCGCGCGCGTGCTGCTGCCGGCCGCGTACGGGGACGAGCGGTCCGTGATGGCCCGGCTCGATCGGCTGGAGCGGGGCGTGAACTTCTCCACGGGGACTGGCACGCCCGCCATGGGATACGTGCCTGGGCCCGAGGCGCATGGGGCAGCCCCTGGGGATGCGCATGCGGGCGCGGGCGCGGCCATTCCGCCGGGGGGCGGGGCTGCGGCAGCTCGGGCTGCTGTGCGGACGTCCGGGGCGGGCGGTGGCCCCGCGGAGGCGAGCCCCGCGGAGGCGACAGGGGGTGCCGTGCCGGGTGCGCCCGCTGGACAGGGTGCGCCCGTCGCGCCCGTGGATCAGCGGGGCGACGTACGCCTTGGCGGCCCGGGTGCGCCTACGGCACCCAGCACGGGCGAACCCGCCCAGCAGCCCCCCACGCCCCCCACTCCGACGCCACCGGCAGCACCGGCCCCCACTCCGGCCGCCCTGGGCGCCTGGCCCACCGCGACCCCCGCCGGTTCCGGAAGCTCCGGCCGACGTCCCGGCGGCTGGCCCACCGCCGCACCCCCGGGAGGCGGCGGCCGCCCCCAAGCCGCACCCAGCCCGTCGGTCCCCGCCCCCGCACCCACACCCACCCCCGCGTCGGCCCCGCCCGCCTCACCGGCCCCCACCGGCGGCCTCGACCCCCGCTCCCTCTGGCCGAACATCCTGGAAGCGGTGAAGAACCGCCGCCGCTTCACCTGGATCCTCCTCAGCCAGAACGCCCAGGTCACCGGCTTCGACGGCACCACCCTCCAACTCGGCTTCGTCAACGTCGGCGCCCGCGACAACTTCGCGAGCAGCGGCAGCGAGGACGTACTGCGGCAGGCACTGGCCGAGCAGTTCAACGTCCACTGGAAGATCGAGGCCGTGGTCGACCCCTCGGGCGGCGGCGCGGCTCCGCCGTCGGGGGGCAACAGCGGCGGGGGTGGTTACGGCGGCGCCGGGACCCCGGGCGGTTACGGCGGCGGCAGTGGCAGCGGTGTCACCAGCGGTCACGGCGGTGGCGGCCCCGCGAGCGGCTACGGCGGCGGTACGCCGGGAGGCACCGGCGGCGGTGCTACGACCGCCCAGCGCCCGGTGTCGACGCAGCCCACGTCGGCCGGCCCTGCCCAGCCCACCACCCCACCGGCCCCGGCGTCGACACCTGCCCCCACCCCTGCGCCGCCCTCCGCGCCGGAGCCGGCACCCGTCTCCCTTGAGGACGACATCCCCGAGGACGACGACCCCGACCTCGACGAGTCGGCCCTCTCCGGCCAGGAACTGATCGTGCGGGAGCTGGGGGCGACGGTGGTGGAGGAGCTCTCGAACGACTGACAACCATCGACAACGACTGACAACCATCGACAACGACTGACGCCGAGGGCGGCACCGCTCCCCCCAAGGGGCCTTTCCTGAGCCGCGCTCTCGGAGAAACCCACAACTCCGCACCTTCCACCCCTTCGGCATCCCCCACAAACCCACCCCACCCGCTCCCGCTAGGCTGAACCCCGTGAAGGTCCTCGTCATCGGTACCGGCGCCCGCGAACACGCCCTGTGCCGTTCCCTGTCCCTCGACCCCGCCGTCACCGCGCTGCACTGCGCCCCCGGCAACGCCGGCATCGCCGAGGTCGCCGAGCTGCACCCCGTCGACGCCCTGGACGGCGCGGCCGTGTCCGCGCTGGCCGCACGGCTCGGCGTCGATCTGGTGGTCGTAGGCCCGGAGGCCCCGCTGGTCGCAGGGGTCGCGGATGCCGTGCGCGAGGCGGGCATCGCCGTGTTCGGTCCCTCGAAGGAGGCCGCGCGGCTGGAGGGGTCCAAGGCCTTCGCCAAGGACGTCATGGCCGCGGCCGGGGTCCCGACCGCCCGCTCGTACGTCTGCACGACGGAAGCGGAGGTCGACGAGGCGCTCGACGCCTTCGGCCCGCCGTACGTGGTCAAGGACGACGGCCTGGCCGCGGGCAAGGGCGTCGTCGTCACCGCCGACCTCGATGCCGCGAAGGCACATGCGGGCGCCTGCGACCGGGTCGTCATCGAGGAGTACCTCGACGGCCCCGAGGTCTCCCTCTTCGCCGTGACCGACGGCGAGACCGTCCTCCCGCTCCAGCCCGCCCAGGACTTCAAGCGGGCGCTGGACAACGACGAGGGCCCGAACACCGGCGGCATGGGCGCGTACTCCCCGCTGCCCTGGGCCGACCCGAAGCTCGTGGACGACGTCCTGCAGAGCGTGCTCCAGCCGACCGTCGACGAGCTGCGCCGCCGCGGCACGCCGTTCTCCGGCCTGCTCTACGCCGGTCTGGCGATCACCAGCCGGGGCGTACGGGTCATCGAGTTCAACGCCCGTTTCGGCGACCCGGAGACCCAGGTGGTCCTGGCCCGCCTGAAGACCCCCCTCGCCGGCATCCTGATGGCCGCCGCCACCGGCAACCTCGCCAACCTCGAACCGCTCCGCTGGAGCGACGACGCGGCCGTCACCGTCGTCGTGGCCTCGCACAACTACCCCGGCACCCCCCGCACGGGCGACCCGATCACCGGCCTCGACGCGGTGGCCGAGCTGGACGCCCCGCACGCGTACGTGCTGCACGCCGGTACGAAGCGCGACGGCGACACCGTGGTCAGCGCGGGCGGCCGCGTCCTGTCCGTCACCGCGACGGGCGGCGACCTCGCCGAGGCCCGCGAACGGGCGTATCGCGCCGTCTCCCGTATCCACCTGGACGGCTCCCAGCACCGTACGGACATCGCGGCGAAGGCGGCGACGGGCGCATAGGCCACACGGCCCGACACCCCGCACACCGCGTGCACCACGCCCCGCACCGCCCACACCACGCCACGATCACTCCGATCATCTGCCTGACCTGGCACGACACAGGCCCCGGACCCCCTCGGATCCGGGGCCTGATCCTTGCCCTCCGTCATCCACCTTTCCCCAAAGCCATTCCATCGAGTGACCGATCTCCCATCCGGCTGACGGGGGCCGGGGCCCCAACTAGGGTGCGGCGCAAGCGTTCCGGCACTTGGCCCACCGGCATTGCGATGTCAGTGGTGGGTGCCACAGTGGGGGAGTGAGCAACGCCAGGACTGCCAGGACGGGAGGGGGTGAGGTCAGGACGTGACCGGCATGGGAGTGGAGGCAGGGACGCAGACAGCGCGTTCCCGGGCACTGGCCGTGCTGCGGATCCGCAGCCGCGCGCTGGCCGTCGCCGTGCTGCCCGCGGCCGTCGCCGTGGTCCTGCTGGCGGGCGGTTCCACCGGCCATCTCGTCGGTGGGGGCTGGGACATCGCCCGCTGGGCGGTGAGCGCGGTCGCGCTTCTCGCCCTGCTGGCCGCCGGCGGCTTCGCGCTGCTCCTCGCCCGCGCCCGCCCCGCCATGAGCCCGACGGTCCCGATCGCCGAGGAAGCGGCCCCCGACCTCTACCGGCTGGTGCGGGACCTCGCCGACCGCCTCGACGTCCCCGCGCCCTCCGCCATAGCGCTGACCCCGGACTGCGACAGCTGGCTGGAGGACCGCACCCATCCGGCCCATGGCCCCCCGCCCCCACCGGACGACCCCGACGAAGTGGCGGGTCTCATACGACGGCACGGCCATCGCCGTACGACGGCCAGCCCCGTCCTCGTCATAGGCTCCCCGTTCCTGTGGTGGATGCGCGTCGGCGAGCTGCGCGCGGTCCTCGCCCCGGTCGTCGCCGGTACGGGACCCTCGGCACACCCCGACATAGCCGCCGCCCGGCGTTTCGTGCGGGGCCTGGACGCGGCGGTGGCCGTCGCCTCGGCACCGGGCCGCCGCCCCGTGGTCAGCACGGTGTACACGGGCGCCGGCTGGCTGGCCCGCCTGCTGCTGCGCGGCTGCCGGGAGCACGCGGCCGAGATGGAGCGCGGGGTCGCCGCCGCGGCGGCCGAGCGTGCACAGGCTGTGGATTACGGGCTGCGGATCGTCGCGCAGGAACAGGTCGGGCTGGCGTACGCCGGCTGGGACCGCCTGCTCACCCGGGTCGCGCTGCCCGCTTGGCGGATGGGCCGCTGGCCGTCCCGGCTGGACGCGGGCGTCGTCGCCGCCCTCACCGAGCTGTCCCGGCGCGACCGCCTGGCCGAGGGCTTCGCCTCCCGCCTCGGCGAGCGCCCCGCCTGCGACCTGCTCGAAGAGCCCGGCATGGTGGACGAGGCCGCCTCCCTGCTCGCCGCCCGCCTCTTCCACGGGGGCCCGGCGGAGTCCGGCCCCGACTGGTCGCCGGTGGACTGGCAGGAGTACCCGGACGAGGTCGTCGACCGCAAGTGGCGCACCGACGCGGCCCGCCTCCACCGCGTCCTGGACATCCTCGGCGTACGCCGCACGACCCGCGACACCGACCACGGCCCCACCCTGGCCCGAGTCCTGGACCACCTCACGGAACCGTCCCCGACCCCGGACCACCACACCGACGCCGAGATCGACACGGCGGCAGCCTCGGACACGGCCTCAGCTCAAGCCACGGACTCAGCCGCAGACACGGCGGCAGCCGGGGACACGGCCTCAGCCCGAGACGCAGATGCGGCCGCAGAGATGGCGGCAGGGCGAGGCATGGCGGCAGCCGCAGGCACGGTGGCAGCCGGGGACGCGGCCTCAGTCCAAGACGCAGACGCGGCCGCAGCCACGTCGGCAGGGCGAGGCACGGCGGCAGCCGGGGACGCGGCGGCCTCGGACACGGCCTCAGCCCAAGACGCAGACGCAGACGCGGCCGCAGCCACGGCGGCAGCCGGGGACGCGGCGGCGGCCTCGGACGCGGCCTCAGTCCGAGACGGAGACGCGGCCGCAGAGATGGCGGCAGGGCGAGGCATGGCGGCAGCCCGGGACACGGTGGCAGCCGGGGACGCGGCGGCGGCCTCGGACACGGCCTCAGCCCGAGACGGAGACGCGGCCGCAGAGATGGCGGCAGGGCGAGGCACGGCGGCAGCCGGGGACGCGGCGGCGGCCTCGGACGCGGCCTCAGACCGAGACGCAGATGCGGCCGCAGACAGACTGGCAGCCCGAGACATGGCGGCAGCCGGGGACACAGCCTCAGCCCAAGCCGCAGCCGCAGACGCAGACACGGTGGCAGCCGCAGACACAACTTCAGCCCAAGCCGCAGCCACGGCCGCAGCCGCAGCCCAAGGCACGGCAGCAGCCCCAGCCGCAAGCACAGCGCCGGGCATAACCCCAAACCGGGACACGTACCCCGACACAGACCCGGACACAGACCCGGACACAGACCCAGAAGACCCCCCGCCCACGGACCCCCGCAGCGCAGCCCTCGCCGCAGGCCTCAGCGCGGAACTCGCTCGTGAAGAGGCCGCCGGCTCCCCACCCCGGACGGCCGCGCCCACCCCCGCCCTCGACGCCCTCTGGGACGACGGCGCACTCCCCCTCTTCCCTCTCCAGCCCCCACGCACCCCCCGCGAGCTGCTCGCCGACCACGTCACCGCGATGGTCTGCTGCGCCGCGATGGACACCGCAGGCGCCACCCCCGGCCTGGACTGGCTCGACGGCCCGTCCCTGCTGGTCAAGGGCGAACGTGCGGCCGATCTGACCCCCAGGGTCCTGAGCCTCATAGAGGACGGCGACCCGGCCCCGCTGAGAGCCTGGCTGGCCGAGGTCGGGATACGCCCGGAGAAGCCCGTACGACTCGTCTGAGCCCTCCGGCCGCCCATCCCCGAACCGCTTCCCCAGTCCTCCTCGCCAGACCCACCCCAGATCCCATCCGGAGCCCACGCTTCCCTTTCGGTCAATTCGAAACGAACCGTGACGGACTCCGTGCGTAATGTGATGTGCTGGTACTGAACTCGCACATGGCAATCGCGCTCGACATAAGACAGTCATACGAACGCCGCGCGAACGCCACAGCACGCCCGCCGCTCAACGAACGACCCACGAAGACCCACGAAGACCCACGACAGACCCACGAAGACCCACGACAAGCGAGCAGCACGACAAAACGGCGCCGAGGGAGGGGAAGCGACCATGGAGTCGGAGCAGATTCGTCGCTGGGAGTCGGGAGCACTGGCACACGCCGTGACGGATCCCTTCGGCCAGGGCCCGCTCCCCTGGCTGCGCGGCAGCGAGACATACTTCGACGACACCGGAAAGGTGGTCCCCTGGTACGTGGACCCGGCCCCCGGCGCCCAGCAGACGCAGCCCCCCGGCGCCACCACCCCGCGCGTCCCCGCCCCCCGCTCCGGCGGCCCCCGAGCCGCCGACGACGTACACCGCCAGATCAAGGGCTTCGTCTCCACCGGCGCGGTCGCCCCCGGCGAGGCCGTCGACTTCCACGTCACCGTCGACCCGCCCCAGGAATTCGCCGTCGACATCTACCGCATCGGCCACTACGGCGGCGACGGCGCGGCCAAGATCACCACCAGCCCCCGCCTCTCCGGCATCGTCCAGCCCCCACCGCTCACCGCCGACCGCACGGTCTCCTGCCACCACTGGTGGCTCTCCTGGCGCCTGCAGATCCCGTCGCACTGGACCGTCGGCGCGTACGTCGCCGTCCTCACCACCGCCGACGGCTACCGCTCCCACGTCCCGTTCACGGTCCGCGACGACCACCCGGCCGACCTGCTGCTGTTACTCCCGGACATCACCTGGCAGGCGTACAACCTCTATCCCGAGGACGGCCGCACCGGCGCGAGCCTCTACCACGCCTGGGACCAGAACGGGCGGCTGCTCGGCGAGGCCGACGCCGCGACGACCGTCTCCTTCGACCGGCCGTACGCGGGCGCGGGCCTGCCCCTGCACGTGGGCCACGCCTACGACTTCATCCGCTGGGTCGAGCGCTACGGCTACGACCTCGCCTACGCCGACGCCCGCGACCTGCACGCCGGCCGCGTCGACCCCACCCGCTACCGGGGCCTGGTCTTCCCGGGCCACGACGAGTACTGGTCGGCGAACATGCGCCGCACGGTGGAGCTGGCCCGTGAGAACGGCACATCCCTCGTCTTCCTCTCCTCCAACACCTTGTACTGGCAGGTGGAGTTGGGCCCCTCCCCGTCCGGCACCCCGGACCGCCTCCTGACCTGCCGCAAGCGCAAGGGCCCGGGCAAGCCGGTGCTGTGGCGGGAGATCGACCGCCCGGAGCAGCAGCTGATCGGCATCCAGTACCAGGGCCGGGTCCCCGAGCCGCACCCGCTGATCGTCCGTAACGCCGACCACTGGCTGTGGGAGGCGACCGGCGCGCACGAGGGCGACGAGATCGCGGGCCTGGTCGCGGGCGAGGCCGACCGCTACTTCCCGCGCACCCCGCTCCCCGACCACGACGAGCGCATCCTGCTCGCGCACTCCCCCTACACCGACAGCGAAGGCGTCCTCCGCCACCAGGAGACGTCCCTCTACCGCGCGCCCTCCGGCGCCCTGGTCTTCGCGGCCGGAACGTTCGCATGGTCCCCGGCCCTGGACCGCCCCGGCCACGTAGATGCCCGTATCCAGCGTGCCACCGCCAACCTCCTGGACCGCATCTGCAAACGCGACTGACGGCCCGCCCGGCCGACCCACTGTCCTTGATCACTCCCTGGTACGGGAGAATCGACTCACTTGGACAGAACCACGGGGAGGAACCGTGTCCGGATTCGTCGAAAAGCCCGAGCCGACCGAGGTTCCGGGCCTGGTGCATCTGCACACCGGCAAGGTGCGCGACCTGTACCAGAACGAGGCGGGCGACCTCGTGATGGTCGCCAGCGACCGTATCTCCGCCTACGACTGGGTGCTGCCGACCGAGATCCCCGACAAGGGCCGTGTCCTCACCCAGCTCTCCCTGTGGTGGTTCGACCAGCTCGCCGACCTGGTTCCCGGCCACGTCGTGAGCACCGACCTCCCGGACAACGCCCCCGCCGACTGGGCGGGCCGCACCCTGGTCTGCAAGTCGCTGCGCATGGTGCCCGTGGAGTGCGTGGCCCGCGGCTATCTCACCGGCTCCGGCCTCGTCGAGTACAACGAGTCGCGTACGGTCTGCGGCCTCGCTCTCCCCGAAGGCCTCGTCGACGGCTCCGAGCTCCCCGCCCCGATCTTCACCCCGGCCACCAAGGCCGAGGTCGGCGAGCACGACGAGAACGTCTCCTACGAGGAGGTGGCCCGCCAGGTCGGCGTCGACACCGCCGCCCAGCTGCGCCAGGCCACCCTCGCCATCTACTCCCGCGCCCGCGACATCGCCCGCGACCGGGGGATCATCCTGGCGGACACGAAGTTCGAGTTCGGCTTCGACGGCGACACCCTGGTCCTCGCCGACGAGGTCCTCACCCCGGACTCCTCCCGCTTCTGGCCGGCCGACCAGTGGCAGCCGGGCCGCGCGCAGCCGTCGTACGACAAGCAGTACGTCCGTGACTGGCTGACCTCCCCCGAGTCCGGCTGGGACCGCAGCAGCGAACAGCCCCCGCCCGCGCTGCCACAGCAGGTCGTGGCCGCGACCCGCGCCAAGTACGTGGAGGCGTACGAGCGCCTGACAGGCACCCGCTGGTCGTAAGCGACGGGCAGCCCCCGGGCTGAAGGGAAAGCTCCCGGCCGGGTCGGGCAGCCCCTGGGCCGATGGGAAAGCTCCCGGCCGGGTCGGGCAGCCCCCGGGCCGATGGAAAAGCTCCCGGCCGGGTCGGGCAGCCCCCGGCCCGATGGGAAAGCCTCCGGCCCGAGGAGAAACCCCGGAGCCGAACGAAAGCCCCCGGCCCGAACGAAAAAGCCCCCCAGCCGAAACCGGGAGGCTCATACAGAGCGGACGACGAGGCTCGAACTCGCGACCTCAACCTTGGCAAGGTTGCGCTCTACCAACTGAGCTACGTCCGCAGTGCGCCGGGGCGCGACAGCAACTATACCCAACCTCGCTCGCGAGCGAGACGCACAGCCGCATGCCGATTCTCCACCCCGAGCTTCGACACGGCCGACGACAGGTAGTTCCGCACGGTCCCCTGGGACAGCGCGGCCCGCTCGGCGATCTCGGCGACGGGCGCCCCGTCGGCGGCCAGCTCCAGCACCTCGGCCTCCCGCGCGGTGAGCGGGGAGTCCCCGGCGGAGATGGCGTCGGCGGCCAACTCCGGGTCGACGTACCGGTTCCCGGCATGGACGGTACGAATGATCTCCGCGAGCCGCTGCGCGCTGACCGTCTTCGGCACGAACCCCCGCACGCCCGCAGCCAGCGCCCGCTTCAGGTGCCCCGGCCGGCCGTGGCTGGTGACGATCAGCACCTGGCAGCCGGGCAGCTCGGCCCGCAGCGCTGTGGCGACCTTCACACCGTCGGCGCCCGGCATCTGGAGATCCAGCACCGCCACATCGGGCTCGTGCGCCCGGGCCATCGCCAGCGCCTCCGGCCCGCTCGCCGCCTCGGCGACCACGATGAGGTCGTCCTCCAGCGCCAACAGGGCGGCCAGCGCACCCCGGATGAGATGCTCGTCGTCGGCGAGCAGCACGCGCACCGTCACGAGGCCACCTCACGCACAGCGGCAGTCAACGGCACCTCCGCCACCACCCGGAACACACCCTGTCCGACCGGCCCGGCCTCCAGCGTTCCCTCCACGGCGGCCAACCGCTCCCGCAGCCCGGCAAGACCCGACCCCCCTCCCGCACCACTGGCCCCGGAAGCACCGTTGTTCTCCACCGTCAACACCACTCGCCCCTCAGCGACCCTGAGCCCCACGACACACAGCCCGGCATCCCCGTGCCGCAGCACATTGGTGGTGGCCTCGCGCACCACCCAGCCCAGCGTCGACTGCACCTCACCCGGCAGCCCGGCGGCCGCGCCCTCCCCGGACACCTCGCAGGCGATCCCGGCCGCCATCAGCACCCCTTGCGCCCCGGCGAGTTCGGCACCGAGGTCGGCCTCCCGGTAACCCCGTACGACATCCCGTACCTCCCGCTGCGACTCCTGCGCGATGCGCTGCACCTCGATCATCTGGTCCACGGCCTCGGCCCGCCCGCGCCGCGCCAACTGCACGGCCAGCTCGCTCTTCAGGGCGATCACGGCGAGGTTGCGCCCCATCACGTCGTGCATGTCCCGCCCGAACCGCAGCCGTTCCTCCGCGACGGCCAGCCGCGCCCGGGTCTCACGGGCGGTGTCGAGTTCGTAGACGGCGTTGAGCAGCCAGACGGAGAAGACGGAGGTGAAGGCGAAGAAGCCCATGGCGAACAGCACCGCCAGCGCCATGGCCAGCGCCGCCACGGCGGGGTCGCCCAGCGCGAAGGCCACCAGGCCGGTGCCCGCCGACAAGCCGAGCACCAGCCCCAGCACCCGGCGCCGACTGCGGATGCCGATCGTGATCGCCCCGACGCCGAAGGCCAGCAGACCGGCCAACAGCGTGCTCAGGGCGTTCCTGGCGTCATCGCCGGCCAGCCCACGGTCGACGAACACGAGCACGGTGACTGCGAACAGCGCGCTGACCGCCCCGAGCGCCCCCATCAGCCGCAGGGGCTGCGGGCGTACACCACGCGTCCAGTCCAGCGCCCGGGCAGCGACCACCGCGGCGAACAGGGCGTGCCCGCACACCAGCAGAAACAGCCAGACCGCGTGCGGCAGCCGCCCCTGACCGAGGACCGGGAGACCGAACAGCCCGACCTCGATCAGCGCGAAGAAGTGGAACGACCACCGCGTGTACGTCTCCACCTTCGCCGGCGTGCTCTTCTTGCGCCACCAGCTCCCCGGCCCGGACACCTGCCCGCCACTCCCCTCCGTCAGCGCCGCGGCTCCCACCGGAACCACCGCCGTACAGCAAACACGGCGACGACAGTCCAGGCCAGTGCCACCGCCACGGCACCCAGCGCCTCGGACACCGGCAGATCCCCGGTCCACGCGCCGCGCACCAGCGTGATGGCGGGCGTCAGCGGCAGCAGCTCGCACACCGAGGCCAGCCGGTCGGGCAGCAGTTCCAGCGGGACGACCATGCCCGAGCCGAGCATGGACACGAACATCACCGGCAGACTGGTCACCTGGGCACTCTCCGCCGTCCTGGTGAACGCGGCCGTGACCGCCGCCAGCGCCCCGCACAGCCCGAGCCCCAACAGCACACCGGCCACCGCGAGATGTGGAGCGGGCGGCGCCCCGAGGTCCATCAGGACCGTGCAGCCGGCCGCGAGCAGCAGGCACTGCACCAGCCCGATCCCGGAGGCCGGCAGCGCCGCCCCGACGAGGATCTCCCCGTCCCGCACCTCACCGGTGCGCAACCGCTTCAGCACCAGCTCCTCGCGCCGCACCACATACACATTGGTGAGCGCCGCGTAGACCGCGAAGAGCAGCGAGAACCCGATCGCGGCGGGCAGCAGCACGGTCCCGACCGTGAGACCGGCGTCCGCCAGATCCATCCCGACGATCGCGGACCGCACGCTCAGTGGCAGCAGAAGCGGTACGAGCACCGCAGTGACGAGCGTCGCCCGGCTGCGCCCCAGCAGGGTCAGCTCCGCCCGCGCGAGGGCGTTCATGCGTCCGGTGACCGTGGTCATACGGCCGCCACCTCCTCCTTCCGGTCAGCGGACATCCGCCCCGCGATCTGCAGGAACGCCTCCTCCAGCGAGGCCGACCGCACATCCAGCCTGCGCAGTTCGACCCCTGCTCCCCGGGCCCACACCAGCAACTCGGTGGCCGTCCGCTGCACCTCGTGCGTCCGCAGCCGTACGACCCGCCCGTCCACCTCGTGTCCGACGACCCCCAGCTCGCTCAGGGACGGCAGATCCCCGAGGAAGTAGCCCTCGGGGAGCTCGAAGGAGATCCGGGCCGGCTGGGATGCCGTCACCTCGGCGGGTGTCCCGGCCGCGGCGATGCGTCCCTCGTGCAGGATCGCCAGCCGGTCGGCCAGCCCCTCGGCCTCCTCCAGGTAGTGGGTGGTCAGTAGCACCGTCGTCCCGGTGTCCCGCAGCCGCCGGACCAACTCCCAGGTGTCCCGCCGACCTTCGGCGTCCAGCCCGGTCGTCGGCTCGTCCAGGAACAGCACCTCGGGCTTGCCGAGCAGCGCGAGCGCCAGATCCAGCCGCCGCCGTTCGCCCCCGGACAACTGCTTCACCCGGACGCCGGACCGCTTGCCGAGCCCGACCAGCTCCAGCGCCTCGTCCACAGGTCGCGCCCCGCTCGTACAGCCCGCCCACATCCGGACCGTCTCCCCGACGGTCAGCTCCGACGGAAAGCCGCCCTCCTGCAGCATCACCCCGGTCCGTGGCCGTACGGCGGCCCGCTCGGCGTAGGGATCGTGGCCCAGCACCCGCACCCGGCCCCCGGCCGGTGCCGCGAGGCCCTCCAGCAGTTCGACGGTGGAGGTCTTGCCCGCCCCGTTGGTGCCCAGCAGCGCGAAGACCTCGGCATGTTTCACGTGGAACGTGATCCCGCGCACCGCCTCGAACCCGCCCCCGTACACACGCCTCAGGTCGGTGACCTCGATCACGTGCTCGTGTTCGTCCGTGTTCATGGCTTCAGCATCCCGGCGGCGGAAACCCGGGAGCAGTGCGCGGTGTCATCACTGCACATGACAAATGTCAGAAGGCATAGAGGAGTTCGGGGTACACGGGGAACACGTCAAAAGCCCCGGTCGATGACCGGGGCCTTTCACAATGGAGCGGACGACGAGGCTCGAACTCGCGACCTCAACCTTGGCAAGGTTGCGCTCTACCAACTGAGCTACGTCCGCATTGCTCCCGATCAGCTTTCACTGACCGGTGCGAGCACCAGCCTACCTGATCCACAAGAGTGGTTGGTACGACGATGCTGGAGCGGGTGACAGGAATCGCACACTGCGCCTTCCCCCTGGAAGGGGGATGTTCTACTACTGAACTACACCCGCATAACTCCGTGAGCTGGGCTTTTCCGGCCCCGCCCCTCGGCGTGCTCCAGACTCTAGCTGATCACCTGGGGTGCTGTGCAAGTCGGTTGCTCCGAGGGGCGCGTGAGCGGCCGTCGAGCGCGGCTCACTGGGCCGCGGCGAACGCCTCGTAGACCTTCTTCGGGATGCGGCCCCGCGCGGGGACGTCCATCTTGTTGGCCTGCGCCCAGGCCCGTACGGCCGCCGGGTCGGGGGCGACCTCCGTCTGCCGGTAGGCCTTGCCCGACTTCGACCGCTTGCGGCCGGCCTCCACGTAGGGCGCGAGCGCCTTACGCAGTTTCCTGGCATTGGCTTCATTCAGGTCGATCTCGTACGACTTGCCGTCGAGTCCGAAGGCGATCGTTTCCGCCGCTTCCGAGCCGTCGATGTCGTCAAAGAGAGTGACCACGACCTTCTGCGCCACGAATATCGGTCCCTTCGTACGGCCGTCTATCCAGCTCAGCTGCGACGACGTGCCGAGTGTCGGCTATTTGCCAATTCATTTGTACAGTGCCCGGCAAAGCATTGTGAAGCCCGACTAAATCTCTCCGCGTGTCCCAACGCAATAGCTCTCGCGGGTGGATCTCGGATCTTTCCTGGAACTTTTCGTGAACACGCGCATGCCGATGCCTGACCGTGACCATCGATCCGTAGCTTCCTACAACTCTACCCGCGTAGAAATTTTGTGCGGGTAGTCTGAAGGAACCTGCTCAGCACCACACACCGGGAGTGCCAGTGGCACGCGTCGTAGTCGACGTCATGCTCAAGCCGGAGATCCTCGACCCCCAGGGCCAGGCGGTGCAGCGCGCACTGCCGCGCCTCGGTTTCGACGGCATCTCCGACGTACGTCAGGGAAAGCGATTCGAACTGGAAGTGGACGGACCGGTCGACGAGGCCGCGCTCGCCCGCATCCACGAGCTCGCGGAATCCTTCCTCGCCAACACCGTGATCGAGGACTTCACCGTCAAGGTGGAGGAAGTCGCGGAGGCCGTGAAGTGACCGCTCGTATTGGCGTCGTCACTTTCCCGGGCAGCCTCGACGACCGGGACACGCAGCGCGCGATCCGCCTCGCCGGCGCCGAACCCGTCGCCCTGTGGCACAAGGACAAGGACCTCAGGCAGGTCGACGCGGTGGTGCTGTGCGGTGGCTTCTCCTACGGCGACTATCTGCGCGCCGGTGCCATCGCCCGCTTCTCGCCGGTGATGGAGCCCCTCATCGAGCAGGCGAAGGCCGGACTGCCGGTCCTCGGCATCTGCAACGGCTTCCAGATCCTCACCGAGGCCCATCTGCTGCCCGGCGCGATGCTCGGCAACGACCACCTGCACTTCATCTGCCGCGACCAAAAGCTCCGGGTGGAGAGCGCGAACACCGCCTTCACCAGCGACTTCGTCGCCGGCCAGGAGATCCACATCCCGCTGAAGAACATGGACGGGCGGTACGTCGCCGACGCGCGCACCCTGGACATGCTGGAGGCGGAGGGCCGGGTCGTCTTCCGCTACCTCGACTTCAACCCGAACGGTTCGCTGCGGGACATCGCCGGCATCACCAACGAGGCCGGAAACGTCGTAGGCCTGATGCCGCACCCGGAGCACGCCGTGGAGCCGATCATCGGCACCGGCCGCACCGACGGTCTCCCCTTCTTCACCTCGATCATCAAGAAGCTGGTGGGCGCATGAGCAGGACGCCTCTGGACACGGTCGAGCACGCGGCCGCTACCCCCGACGTCGCGCTGCCCTGGGCCGAACTGGGCCTGAAGAAGGACGAGTACGAGCGGATCGTCGAGATCCTCGGCCGCCGCCCGACCGGCGCCGAGCTCGCCATGTACTCGGTGATGTGGTCCGAGCACTGCTCGTACAAGTCCTCCAAGGTCCACCTGCGCCAGTTCGGCGAGAAGGCACCCCAGTCGGACGCCCTGCTCGTCGGCATCGGCGAGAACGCCGGTGTCGTGGACGTCGGCCAGGGTTACGCGGTCACCTTCAAGGTGGAGTCGCACAACCACCCGTCGTACGTGGAGCCCTACCAGGGCGCGGCCACGGGTGTCGGCGGCATCGTCCGCGACATCATCGCGATGGGCGCCCGCCCGGTCGCGGTGGTCGACCCCTTGCGCTTCGGCGCCCCCGACCACCCCGACACCAAGCGGGTCCTGCCCGGCGTCGTCGCGGGCATCGGCGGCTACGGCAACTGCCTGGGCCTGCCCAACATCGGCGGCGAGGTCGTCTTCGACGCCTGCTACCAGGGCAACCCGCTGGTCAACGCCGGTTGCGTCGGCGTGATGCGGCACGAGGACATTCACCTCGCGAAGGCGTCCGGCGCGGGCAACAAGGTCATCCTGTACGGCGCCCGGACCGGCGGCGACGGCATCGGCGGCGCGTCGATCCTGGCGTCCGAGACCTTCGACGACGCCAAGCCCTCCAAGCGCCCCGCCGTTCAGGTCGGCGACCCCTTCCAGGAGAAGCTCCTCATCGAGTGCACCCTGGAGGCGTTCGCCGAGAAGCTGGTCGTCGGCATCCAGGACCTCGGCGCGGCGGGCCTGTCCTGTGCCACGTCCGAGCTGGCCTCCAACGGCTCCGGCGGCATGACGGTCGTCCTCGACGACGTACCCCTGCGCGACTCGACGCTCTCCCCCGAGGAGATCCTGATGAGCGAGTCGCAGGAACGGATGTGCGCGGTCGTCGAGCCGGGCAAGGTCGACCGCTTCCTTCGGATCTGCGAGAAGTGGGACGTCATCGCCACGGTCATCGGCGAGGTGACCGACGGCGACCGCCTGGAGATCTACTGGCACGGCGAGAAGATCGTCGACGTCGACCCGCGCACCGTCGCCCACGAGGGCCCGACGTACGAGCGCCCCTACGCCCGCCCGTCCTGGCAGGACGCCCTCCAGGCCGACGACGCGAACAAGCTGCCGCGCCCGGAGACCTCCCAGGAGCTGAAGGACCAGGTCCTGCGGCTGGTGGCGTCCCCGAACCAGGCGTCGAAGAAGTGGATCACCTCGCAGTACGACCACTTCGTGCAGGGCAACACCGTCCTCGCCCAGCCCGAGGACTCCGGCATGATCCGGATCGACGAGAAGACCGGCCTGGGCGTCGCCATCGCGACGGACGGCAACGGCCGGTACGCCAAGCTGGACCCGTACAAGGGCGCGCAGCTGGCCCTCGCGGAGGCCTACCGGAACGTGGCCACGACCGGCGCCAAGCCGCTCGCGGTCTCGGACTGCCTGAACTTCGGCTCCCCCGAGGACCCCGCGGTGATGTGGCAGTTCGCGGAGGCGGTACGGGGTCTGGCGGACGCCTGCCAGCAGCTGGGCACGCCGGTGACCGGCGGTAACGTCTCGCTCTACAACCAGACGGGCGAGGCGGCCATCCACCCGACGCCGGTCGTCGCCGTCCTCGGCGTGATCGACGACGTGGCGCGCCGCACGCCGGTCGCCTTCCAGGAGGACGGCCAGCTGCTCTACCTGCTCGGCGACACGCGCGAGGAGTTCGGCGGCTCGGCCTGGTCCCAGGTCGTCCACGACCACCTCGGCGGCCTGCCGCCCGAGGTCGACCTGGAGCGCGAGCGCCTGCTGGCCGAGATCCTGATCTCCGCCTCCCGCGACGGCATGATCGACTCCGCGCACGACCTGTCGGACGGCGGCCTGATCCAGGCGGTCGTCGAGTCGGCGCTGCTCGGCGGCAAGGGCGCCCGCCTGGTCGTCCCCGACGGTCTGGACGCCTTCACGTTCCTCTTCTCCGAGTCCGCGGGCCGCGCCATCGTCGCCGTCCCGCGCTCCGAGGAACTCCGCTTCACCGACATGTGCGGTGCGCGCGGCCTCCCGGCCACCCGCATCGGCGTCGTCGACGGAGACTCGGTGGACGTGCAGGGCGAGTTCGCACTCTCCCTGGGGGAGCTGCGCGAGGCGCACGAGGGGACGATTCCGGCGCTGCTCGCCTGAGCGTCGTCCATACGACCGTGAAGGCCCCGCCCGTTGCCAGGGCGGGGCCTTCACGTCGACTCCCGCGTGCTGACCGCGTACGGAAGTTCGCGAACGTACTGCTGTGCCTGGTCGCCGTCGCGGGCATCGGCCGGAGCGGCACCGATCTGTGGCGGTACTGGCAGGCCAGGCGGCAGATCGACGAGGCGTGCGCCGGACTCGTCCCGCCCGGCCGGGTGCTGGCCCCGTCCCCGGCGGGCGGCACGATCTCGCACCGGGTCGCCGACGAGGGCACGACCGAGCCGGCCGCCGGGCTGCCCCAGGACTGCGAGATCTTCGGCACCGAGGCGGGGGAGACGTACGGCACGGACAGCGGCGAGCGCTGGTCCTTCACCGGCGCGGTGGGTGCCCTGCCCGCGGACAGTCCCGTGGTCGCTGACGACCCGCTGGAGAACCTCGTCGATCCCTACGGCAGGCACACCTACCCCCAGCAGCCGCTCGGCGGCGGGATCACCGGCGTTCTCACCGACTCCGGGGTGGTCGTCCAGCTTCCGTGTGCCGAGGGCAAGGCGGACGGGCGGCCCGTCGGCGCACTGTGGGCGCGGGCCGAGCTGATGGTGGGATCGAAGTTCACCGACCACGGCCGGCTCACCGCCCACGACCGCGACATCCTCGCCGAGACCGCCGTCCTCACCGCCAACGGTCTCGCCGAGCGGCTGGGCTGCGCCGACCACCTGTCCGACCCGCCCCAGGACATACCCGCCCTGGCCGAGGACCCGCTTCCGGCCGACCGCGAGCCGCGTGGACCTCTCCGAGGCGGGCCGCCACGACGTGCTCGTCGAGCCGCAAAGACCCGGCCAGTGGTTCGTCTCCCTGCACTCCTACCTCGGCGAGAACGCGAGGAACGTCCATCTCACGGGCCCGGCCACGACGAAGCCCCCGAGCATTAGGCTCACCGCCATGCCCCCGGCCAAGAAGCGCACCCGCACCTACGACCCCGCCAGGACCCGCGCGGCCGTGCTGGCCCAGTTCGGCGCCGTCCGGGAAGCCGTCCGGACGCTCACGCCCGAGCAGCTCGCCCTGCCCACCCGCCTGGCCGACTGGACCGTACGTGACCTGGTCGCGCACACCGGGATGGCCCTCGCGGCCGTGACCAGGCTGCTCCGTGAGCCCGAGCCGGTGCGGCAGGACGCCCAGTTGCTCGACTGGCCCTCCGCCATCGCAGCCGACGCCCCCGCCATCGCCGACACCGCCCGTCACCTGGCCGAACAGCACCCCGACCTCGACGCGCACCTCGCCGCCGTCGAGCGGCGCTTCACCGCCGACCTCGACGCCCACCCGGGCGCCCGGCTGCTTCCCACCAGCGCCGGCGCGCTCCCCCTGGCCGACTACGTCGTCACCCGCACCGTCGAGCTGGTCGTCCACACCGACGACCTGAACGCCGCCGTGCCGGGGCTACAGATCCCGTACGACCGGCAGGCCCTCGCCGCGGCGACCCGGCTGCTCGCCGACGCGCTCGCCGCGAAGGCCCCCGGCGGTTCGACCGAGGTGCGGATCCCGCCGTACGCCGTGGTGCAGTGCGTCGAGGGGCCGAGGCACACCCGGGGCACGCCGCCGAACGTCGTCGAGACCGACCCGCTGACCTGGATCCGACTCGCGACCGGCCGCCTCAGCTGGCAGGAGGCGGTCACCAACGCCAAGGTGAGCGCGAGCGGGGAGCGGGCCGATCTGGAGAAACTCCTTCCGCTGATGTCGTGAGACCCGGTGATGTCCTGGGACGGGAACCAACCACCCCACCCGCCCCGTCGAAGCGGCATGTACAGGCAGAAGCAGCGCATCACCCTCACCGCGGCCGTCGCGCTCCTCCCCCTCGCCGCCGCCTGCGGCAGCGAGCAGGCGGGCAGTACGACCGCCGACGTCAAAAAGCCCGTCACGGGCGTTCACTGGGCCGTCGACAGCGTCACCGTCGACGGCAAGAAGCACGAGGCCCCCACCGACGCGCACGTCACGATTGACGAGAGCGGCACGGCCCAGGGCAACTACGGCTGCAACCACTTCAGCGCGCAGGCGTCCTTCGACGGCGACCGCGTCCGGCTCGGCGACGCGACGGTGACCGAGATGGCCTGCGCGGAGGAGCCCATGGCCTTCGAGGAGAACCTCGCCCGCACCTTGGCCGACGGCCCCCTGAAGACGGAGGTCAGCGGCGACCGCCTGACCCTCACCACGGGCGCGGGCGACACCGTCCGCCTGACGGAGGAGCGCCCGGCCCCGCTGTACGGGACGAAGTGGACGGTCACGACCCTCGGCGAGGGCGGCCCGGACGGGGTCGCCGAGCCCCTCCCCGAGGGCGCCGAGGGCACGGCGCACCTCACCTTCGACAAGGCCACCGGCACGGTCAGCGGCCGCCTCACCTGCAACAAGGTCAACGCCGAGGCCACCGTCCGCGACGGCCGCATCACCCTCGGGCCGGCGTCCACGACGCGCATGATGTGCGAAGCCTCACTCATGGCAGTCGAAAAGCGTCTCCTGCGTCTCTTCGACGGCACCGCGAGCTACCGCCTGGAGCACCGCACCCTCACGCTGACCAGCGAAAACGGCGAGACGGTGACGGCTGTCGCCGAGCGTTGACCCCTTACCGCCCGGTATCCCCAATTCGGACCAGTGGTCGACCTCGCCTACACTCGGTGGCGTGCCACGTGGTGACGGTCGACTCAATCACGATCTGCTTCCCGGTGAGAAAGGCCCCCAGGACGCCTGCGGCGTCTTCGGTGTCTGGGCTCCGGGCGAAGAGGTCGCAAAGCTCACGTACTTCGGGCTCTACGCCCTCCAGCATCGGGGTCAGGAATCCGCGGGAATCGCGGTCAGCAACGGCTCCCAGATCCTCGTCTTCAAGGACATGGGCCTGGTCTCGCAGGTCTTCGACGAGACCTCACTCGGCTCCCTGCAGGGACACATCGCGGTCGGCCACGCCCGCTACTCCACAACCGGCGCCTCGGTGTGGGAGAACGCCCAGCCGACGTTCCGCGCCACCGCGCACGGCTCCATCGCGCTCGGCCACAACGGCAACCTGGTCAACACCGCCCAGCTCGCCGAGATGGTCGCCGACCTGCCCAAGCAGGACGGCCGTACCACCCGGGTCGCCGCCACCAACGACACCGACCTGCTGACGGCCCTGCTGGCCGCCCAGGTCGACGCCGACGGCAAACCGCTGACCGTCGAGGAAGCCGCCCCCGTCGTGCTGCCGCAGGTCAGGGGCGCCTTCAGCCTCGCCTTCATGGACGAGCACACCCTGTACGCCGCCCGCGACCCGCAGGGCATTCGCCCGCTCGTCCTGGGCCGCCTGGAGCGCGGCTGGGTCGTCGCCTCCGAGACCGCCGCCCTGGACATCGTCGGCGCCAGCTTCGTCCGCGAGGTGGAGCCGGGCGAGTTCCTCGCCATCGACGAGAACGGCCTGCGTTCCTCCCGATTCGCGGACGCGAAGCCCAAGGGCTGTGTCTTCGAGTACGTGTACCTGGCCCGCCCCGACACCGACATCGCCGGCCGGAACGTGTACCTCTCCCGCGTCGAGATGGGCCGCCGCCTCGCCAAGGAGGCCCCCGTCGAGGCCGACCTGGTGATACCGACCCCGGAATCCGGCACCCCGGCCGCCATCGGCTACGCCGAGGCCTCCGGCATCCCGTTCGGTGCGGGCCTGGTGAAGAACGCGTACGTCGGCCGTACGTTCATCCAGCCCTCCCAGACCATCCGCCAGCTCGGCATCCGGCTGAAGCTGAACCCGCTGAAGGAAGTCATCAAGGGCAAGCGGCTGGTCGTCGTCGACGACTCGATCGTCCGCGGCAACACCCAGCGCGCCCTGGTCCGCATGCTCCGCGAGGCCGGCGCCGCCGAGGTGCACATCCGGATCTCCTCGCCGCCGGTGAAGTGGCCGTGCTTCTTCGGCATCGACTTCGCCACCCGCGCCGAGCTCATCGCCAACGGCATGACCATCGACGAGATCGGCACCTCGCTCGGCGCCGACTCCCTGGCGTACATCTCCATCGACGGCATGATCGAGGCGACCACCATCGCCAAGCCGAACCTGTGCCGCGCCTGCTTCGACGGCGAGTACCCGATGGAGCTCCCGGACCCCGAGCTGCTGGGCAAGCAGCTCCTGGAGACCGAGCTGGCGGCCGGGCCCGCCGCCACGGCTGCCACGGACGCGATCCGCCGCCCGTAGGCGCCCGTCACACCTGCCGTACGACACGAAGGTTCTCATCGCCATGTCTGAGACAACTGGTGCCAGCTACGCAGCTGCGGGCGTCGACATCGAAGCGGGCGACCGCGCGGTCGAGCTGATGAAGGAGTGGGTGAGGAAGACGCAGCGCCCCGAGGTCCTCGGCGGCCTCGGCGGCTTCGCCGGCCTCTTCGACGCCTCCGCCCTCAAGCGCTACGAGCGCCCCCTGCTCGCCTCCGCCACGGACGGCGTCGGCACCAAGGTCGACATCGCCCGGCAGCTCGGGGTCTACGACACCATCGGCCACGACCTGGTCGCGATGGTCATGGACGACATCGTGGTGTGCGGCGCCGAGCCGCTGTTCATGACCGACTACATCTGTGTCGGCAAGGTCCACCCCGAGCGGGTCGCCGCCATCGTCAAGGGCATCGCCGGGGGCTGTGTGCTGGCCGGCTGCGCCCTGGTGGGCGGTGAGACGGCCGAGCACCCCGGGCTGCTGGGCGAGGACGACTTCGACGTCGCCGGCGCCGGTACGGGCGTGGTGGAGGCCGACCGGCTGCTCGGCGCGGATCGTATCCGAACGGGTGACGCGGTCATCGCCATGGCGTCCTCCGGACTTCACTCGAACGGGTACTCGCTGGTCCGGCACGTGCTGCTGAACCAGGCGGGCCTGTCCCTCGACGCCCACATCGAGGATTTCGGCCGCACCCTCGGCGAGGAGCTGCTGGAGCCGACGAAGATCTACTCGCTGGACTGCCTCGCGCTCACCCGCACCACCGAGGTGCACGCCTTCAGCCACATCACCGGCGGCGGACTCGCGGCCAACCTGGCCCGGGTGATCCCGGACGGCCTGCACGCGATCGTCGACCGCTCCACCTGGACACCGGCGCCGGTCTTCGACCTCGTCGGCAGGACCGGTGACGTCGACCGCCTGGAGCTGGAGAAGACCCTCAACATGGGCGTCGGCATGATCGCGATCGTCCCGGAGGAGTCCACCGAGGTGGCCCTCGCCACCCTGGCCGACCGCGGGGTCGACGCATGGGTCGCCGGTGAGATCACGGACCGGGGCGAGCACACGACGGGCGCGGCCCTCGTGGGGACGCATTCACACTAAAAGCGCCGTCGGCTGACGCCCTGCGGGCAGCACAGAACCCGGTCGGTGACCGAGGTCACCGACCGGGTTGCTGTTCAGTGCAAGGTCAAGCGCCGCGACGGTGACGCGAGGACTCGTCGTCCTCGTCCTCGTCGTCGTCCTCATAGAGGTCGGCGTACCGTGCGTACAGGTCGTCGTCGTGCTCATCGTCCTCGAACCGGTCACCGTTCGTGTTCGGTGACGTGTTCGACGTTGATGCGCCCAGCTCCTCGGCCAGGCGTGAGAGGTCCGTCCCACCGCTGTTGTACTTCAGCTGGCGGGCGACCTTCGTCTGCTTGGCCTTGGCCCGGCCGCGCCCCATGGCTCGACCCCCTCAACGACGGGGCTCGACGGCCCCAGAGTCTTGACACGCGTTCATGATCCGGAACGGGCTCCCCGTGGAGAGACCGGTCCGTAGGGCTTCCACGGTACCTGAGCCCGCGCCCATACGGTACGTCGCCCGCAGCACGCGCGTGTGCCCAGAACCTTTGAGGCGCCCTGTCCTCGCTGGTCAGTGGCGATTTTAACCACTTATTGGCGGACGACCCGCCGGTCGAAGTGAGAGTTCTCTCCAACTGTCCACCGGCAGGTACCGCTCCATCCCACGGATGGGCCCCGCGGAACGTCACCATCCGCGGGCCGCGCGACCCTCCGCCATCCGCTGTTCGGCGATCCGGTCGGCCGCGGCGGCCGGCGGAATCCCATCGTCCTTCGCACGTGCGAATATGGCCAGCGTGGTGTCGTAGATCTTGGCCGCCTTCGCCTTGCACCGGTCGAAGTCGAAGCCGTGCAGTTCGTCGGCCACCTGGATGACCCCACCGGCGTTCACCACGTAGTCGGGCGCGTAGAGGATCCCGCGGTCGGCGAGGTCCTTCTCGACACCCGGGTGGGCGAGCTGGTTGTTGGCCGCGCCGCACACCACCCGCGCGGTCAGCACCGGAACGGAGGAGTCGTTCAGCGCCCCGCCGAGCGCGCACGGGGCGTAGATGTCGAGGCCCTCGACGCGGATCAGCGCGTCGGTGTCGGCGACCGCCGTGACGCTCGGATGCCGCTCCGTGACCCGGCGTACGGCCTTGGCGCGCACGTCCGTGACGAACACCTCGGCGCCCTCCGCCATCAGGTGCTCCACCAGGTGGTGGCCGACCTTGCCGACGCCGGCGATGCCGACCCGGCGGCCGCGCAGCGACGGGTCGCCCCACAGATGCTGGGCGGACGCGCGCATGCCCTGGTAGACGCCGAAGGCGGTGAGGACGGAGGAGTCACCGGCGCCGCCGTTCTCCGGGGAGCGCCCGGTGGTCCAGCGGCACTCGCGGGCCACGACGTCCATGTCGGCGACGTACGTACCGACGTCACAGGCGGTGACGTACCGGCCGCCCAGCGAGGCCACGAACCGGCCGTAGGCCAGCAGCAGCTCCTCGGTCTTGATCCGCTCGGGGTCGCCGATGATCACGGCCTTGCCGCCTCCGTGGTCCAGCCCGGCCATGGCGTTCTTGTACGACATCCCGCGCGCGAGGTTGAGCGCGTCGGCGAGGGCCTCGGCCTCGTTCGCGTACGGATAGAAGCGGGTACCGCCGAGCGCGGGGCCCAGGGCGGTGGAGTGGATGGCGATCACGGCCTTCAGGCCGCTCGCGCGGTCCTGGCAGAGCACGACTTGCTCATGACCGCCCTGGTCCGAGTGGAAAAGGGTGTGCAGTACATCAGCAGGTGCGCCGGTTACGTCGGTCACGGTGGTGACTCCTGAGGTAAAGAGCGGCGATCGGACGGGGTCCCGTGCGGGTGGCGGGGCCTGTGAGCACGAGATTAGAGCCTCCGGGCCGCGCCGACCGGGCAGTGCTCAGGATCACCTCCGCACGGAGTACGTCCGTGCGACGATTTGCATAGTTTTCCCGCGCGTTTGTGAGCGGGTTCCGCAGGTTTCCCCGGCAGGCGGCGGGGGAGGGAGCAGGCGTGCCCAAGGTGTCCTCGCTGATCGTTCCGTATGCGGCGTATCTGCGCGTGTACGAGCCGCTGGCCGCCTTCCCGGAGCCGGAGCGCGACCACTGGGCACGCTACGCGCGCCGCCCCGACCGCCCCTCGTACCAGGACGAACTGCGCCGCTCCCTGGCCGACTTGCTGCCCACGCCGCCGGTCCCGGTGCCGGTGCACGAGAGCGGTGACGCCTTCGTGCTGGAGGCCGAAGGGGTGATCCACATCTGCCCCTGGCGGACCCGGCTGCGCGGCTGGCAGGCGCTCGGCGGCCTCGCCGAGGAGCTCCCGCCCCCGCTCCTGGACGCCGTGCTGCCGCCATTGGTGCGCCACCAGGCGACCCAGGACTACGAGCGCTGGCTGGCCGGCAACCCCGACGCCCGCCCCTGGATCCGCACGGCGACCTGGCAGGTGCCGCTGAACTGGTTCGTCCTCGTCTCCGACGAGGAGCGGGAGTACGACAAGGGCTCCGGCGGCACCGACGACGCCCCGCCGGTGCTGCGCTACCGCACGCCCATGGTGCAGGCCCGGCGCCGGGTGGCCCGCGCCCTGCGCACGCTCAAGAACGCCATGGACGAGGGGCCGCTGATCGACGGGCTGGTGGACGTCGGGCGGTGGCTGGAGGAATTCCATCCGCGCTCGCTGGTGGAGCTGGACTACGGCGGGCTGGTGCACGCCCTGCCGGCCGGTGACCTGGAGGGCGACCACTCGGCGGCCGACGTGGCCGAGGGCATCGAGGCGCTGCGCGTCGGGGACGGGGTCGCGGCGGGCGAGGCCTACGGGCGGCTGGTGGAGCGCTGGCGGTCGGTGCGGGACCTGCGTTCGGCGAACTGACGTACTGTTCTGTGACGTACCTTACGTGGCGTCAACAAGGGATCTAGAGCGCTATCTGGGCGTATATGTCAAGTGTGTGATGCGTGCGACATGCGTGATGGAGCGCACGTACACGTCCCTTGCGGACCTTGCCCGCCCTCATGCCAAAATAGGACAAGGAGTCCGGGGAGGACTCCGTCCGTCCCTATGTGCTCAACTGTGGGTGGATTCTCCGCATTGCACGCTTTAGGGGGTCTGGTGACTCCTGATCGCCCTGTGACTGATCGTCACAGTGGCGTGACTGTCCGCTATGGCATGGTCCATCGGCATCCGTCGCTGATGAACACCTGGGAGGGCAATTCCATCGGTTTGGCCGACGCGGCTGGACAGATGGTGTAGTTGTAGTGCCGAGGACAAGCCGTTCGTCCTATAACCGACTCGACTCGCGTCTGCCATTTCGGGCAACGCGGGTCAAGGTGCAGAATTTAGAGGAAAGAACCGAGAAGGTTCGGTTCTCCCGAGGAGGCCGCTCATGACCGCTCGCACCCCTGATGCCGAGCCGCTGCTGACCCCGGCTGAGGTCGCCACGATGTTCCGCGTCGACCCGAAGACGGTCACGCGGTGGGCGAAGGCCGGCAAGCTCACGTCCATCCGCACGCTCGGCGGGCACCGCCGCTACCGCGAGGCCGAGGTCCGCGCTCTGCTCGCGGGCATCCCGCAGCAGCGCAGCGAGGCCTGAACAACTGAATAACGGGACGAACCGGCCGGTCCCCCAACCTGCCGAGGCGTCCGAAAGCAAGCTCCAAGCGACGCGGGTTCTGCCCCAACAGGGCCCTCGCCCAAGGCTTCAGGCAACTGACAGGGTGCGTCGTCGATCGCGCTGGACTCCGCCGGGTCCAGCGCGATCTTTTTTGTGCGCGGGATCACCAGGCTGTGGGTGGGCTTGTCGGAGTCTGGGGAGGGGTGTCGGAGCTGCTGTGAGGGATCTCTTCGGGGCGGTGCAATTGCACATATTAAATTGACCGGTTGTAGGAGATGGGTAAGTACCGTCGTTTCAGAAACTCATGCAGTGACTCCCGTCACATGCCAGGGTGCTTGTTGCCTCTGACCTATGTGCGGTAGGGGAGTTGAGAGTCATGCACCGGAAGGACGCTCCCGCTCGACGCCCTCCTCCGGGGCGTCCGACGCCCGCGGCGTGGAGTCCATGGCGAGCCGCAGCAGGCGATGGCAGACGGGGCAGTGCCGGGTGAGATGCCGGTACGACGACGCGGCCGACAGATGTGCACGCAGCAGCGCCCGCGTCTCATGCCTCGCCGATGCCGCCATACGCCACCTCCGGGGGCCCTGCGGGCGTGCTGCCCTGGTTTCTGAGTACCGACCGAATGTGACGCCGTCAAGACGGCGTAGAGCGCATACGAAGGAGCCCGGGTTCCGAAGAACCCGGGCTCCTTGTTGATGCGGTCCTGACGGGATGTGCTCTGTTCGACTGCGGCTGCGCCGCGGGCGCGGCCTCCACCTTGACAGGGTGGGTCGCGGCGTTCGGGGCGTGGTCATGAGTGAGGCCCGCTTCCCCTGATGGGCGCGGGCCTCACTCGCTCTGTGCGGTCCTGACGGGATTTGAACCCGCGGCCTCCACCTTGACAGGGTGGCGAGCACTCCAAACTGCTCCACAGGACCAGGTTTCGCGGCGCCATTCGTGCGTTGCGCTGCGAGAAGAGACTGTACAGGAGCGTGGGCGCCGGGTCGAACTCACTTGGTGTGCAGGATCCGTTACGGGGCCGCCGCGTCGATCGCCTTCACGATCCGCTTGTCCGACACGGGGTACGCCGTGCCCAGCGCGTGCGCGAAGTAGCTGACCCGGAGTTCCTCGATCATCCAGCGGATGTCCAGCACCGAGGCGGGGACCGGGCGGCCCTGCGGCATCTGCTCCAGCAGCCACGCGTACTCGTCCTGCATCTCGTGGACCTTCTCCATGCGCGTGGTGTCCCGCTGGACGTTCGTCGGCATCTGCTGCAGGCGGCGGTCCGCGGCCACCAGGTAGCGCATCAGGTGCGGCAGGCGGCCCAGCCCCGTCTCCGTGACGAACCCGGGCTTCACAAGGGCGTCCAGCTGCCTGCGTACGTCCTGGAGGTTCGGCAGCAGCGCGGGGCTGCGTACGGCCTTCAGGCGGCGCTCACAGGACTGCCAGGCGGCGAGGACCTGCTGCACCTGGCCCACCGTACGCACCGTCGTGTCGACGATCTCGGCGCGCACCTTGTCGTAGAGCTTGCGATACGACCCCTCGTCCCACGCCGGCCCCCCGAAGTCGGCGATCAGCTTGTCCGCCGCCGCCATCGCGCAGTCGTCGAACAGGGCCTGGATGGAGCCGTGCGGGTTGGCGGAGAGGGCGAGCTTCTGGGCGTTCGTCAGGCGGTCGCTCGCGAATTTCGCGGGATTGACCGGGATGTTGCGCAGGATGAGGCGGCGCGTGCCCTGCCACATGGCCTCCGCCTGTTCCGCCTCGGTGTCGAAGAGGCGTACGGAGACCGTGTTCGCCGTCGGTCCGTCGTCGACGAGCGCCGGGTACGCCTTCACCGGCTGGCCGGCGCGGCGGGTCTCGAAGACGCGGGTGAGGGTGCCGATGGTCCAGTCGGTCAGGCCCTTGCGCTCGACGGACTCGCCGCCCCGGCGCTCCGCGGTGGCCGCGGCGGCCTGCGAGAGGGCCTTGCGGGCCTTCGGCTTCAGCTGGAGCTTCAGTGCCTGAAGATCCTTGTCCTCGGCCAGCTTGCGGCGCCGCTCGTCGACGATCCGGAAGGTGATCCGCAGATGGTCGGGGACCTTCGCCCAGTCGAAGTCGTCGGCGGTGAGGGGCACGCCGACCATCCGCTTCAGCTCGCGGGCCATGGTGGTGGTGAGGGGCTCCTGCAGCGGCACGGCCGTGTCCAGGAAGCGCTTCGCGAAGTTCGGCGCGGGGACGTAGTTGCGGCGGATCGGCTTCGGGAGCGAGCGGATGAGCTCCGTGACCAGTTCCTCCCGCAGGCCCGGGATCTGCCAGTCGAAGCCCTCCTCGGTGACCTGGTTGAGGACCTGGAGCGGGATGTGGACGGTGACGCCGTCGGCGTCCGCGCCCGGCTCGAACTGGTAGGTCACCTTGAACTTGAGCGGGCCCTGACGCCAGGAGTCCGGGTAGTCCGCCTTCGTGACCGCCTCCGCCGACTCGCGGATCAGCATCTCGCGCTCGAAGTCGAGGAAGTCGGGCTGCTCGTGCCGCTTGCGCTTCCACCAGGAGTCGAAGTGGGCGCCGGAGACCACGTGTTCGGGGACCCGCTGGTCGTAGAAGTCGAACAGGGTCTCGTCGTCGACCAGGATGCCCCGGCGGCGGGCCCGGTGCTCCAACTCCTCGACCTCGGTGAGGAGTCTGCGGTTGTCGGCGAAGAACTTGTGGTGCGTGCGCCAGTCGCCCTCGACCAGCGCGTTGCGAATGAAAAGCTCCCGGGAGACTTCCGGGTCGATCCGGCCGTAGTTCACCTTCCGCTGGGCGACGATCGGCACGCCGTACAGCGTGACCTTCTCGTACGCCATCACGGCGGCCTGGTCCTTCTCCCAGTGCGGTTCGCTGTACGTCCGCTTGATCAGATGCCCGGCGAGGGGTTCGACCCACTCGGGTTCGATCCTGGCGTTGACGCGGGCCCACAGGCGGGAGGTCTCCACCAGCTCGGCGGACATCACGAAGCGCGGCTGCTTCTTGAAGAGGGCCGAGCCGGGGAAGATCGCGAACTTGGCGTTGCGGGCGCCCAGGTACTCGTTCTTGTTGCCGTCCTTCACCTCCTTCATGCCGATGTGCGAGAGCAGACCGGCGAGGAGGGAGACGTGGATGCGGTCGGCGGGGGCCTCGTCCTCGTTGAGGTGGATGCCCATCTGCTTGGCGACCGTGCGCAGCTGGGTGTAGATGTCCTGCCATTCGCGGATGCGCAGGAAGTTCAGGTACTCCTGCTTGCACATGCGGCGGAAGGACGACGAGCCGCGTTCGCGTTGCTGCTCGCGGAGGTAGCGCCAGAGGTTGAGGTAGGCGAGGAAGTCGCTCGTCTCGTCCTTGAAGCGGGCGTGCTGCTGGTCGGCCTGGGTCTGTTTGTCGGCGGGGCGTTCGCGGGGGTCCTGGATGGAGAGCGCGGCGGCTATCACCATGACCTCGCGGACACAGCCGTTCTTGTCGGCCTCCAGGACCATACGGGCCAGGCGCGGGTCGACCGGGAGCTGGGCGAGCTTGCGGCCGGTGTCCGTGAGGCGCCCCCGCGGGTCCTTCTGCGTGGGGTCCAGCGCGCCCAGTTCCTGCAGGAGTTGGACGCCGTCGCGGATGTTGCGGTGGTCCGGCGGGTCGATGAAGGGGAACTTCTCGATGTCGCCGAGGCCGGCGGCGGTCATCTGCAGGATGACGCTGGCCAGGTTGGTGCGGAGGATCTCCGCGTCCGTGAACTCGGGGCGGGCGAGGAAGTCGTCCTCGCTGTAGAGGCGGATGCAGATGCCGTCGCTGGTGCGGCCGCAGCGGCCCTTGCGCTGGTTGGCGCTGGCCTGGGAGATCGGCTCGATGGGCAGGCGCTGGACCTTGGTGCGGTGGCTGTAGCGGGAGATCCGGGCGAAGCCGGGGTCGATGACGTACTTGATGCCCGGGACCGTGAGGGAGGTCTCGGCGACGTTGGTCGCCAGCACGATCCTGCGTCCGGTGTGGGGCTGGAAGACGCGGTGCTGCTCGGCGTGGGAGAGGCGGGCGTAGAGGGGGAGGATCTCCGTGAAGCGGTACTGCTTCTTGGTGAGGGCGTCCGCGGTGTCGCGGATCTCGCGTTCGCCGGAGAGGAAGACCAGGATGTCGCCCTGGCCCTCCTGCTGGAGTTCCTCCACGGCGTCGATGATCGCGGTGATCTGGTCGCGGTCGGCGTCGTCGGAGTCCTCTTCGAGCAGGGGGCGGTAGCGGACCTCCACGGGGTAGGTGCGGCCGCTGACCTCGATGATCGGGGCGTCGCCGAAGTGCCGGGAGAAGCGCTCGGGGTCGATGGTCGCCGAGGTGATGACGACCTTGAGGTCGGGGCGCCTGGGGAGGAGCTGGGCGAGGTAGCCGAGCAGGAAGTCGATGTTGAGGGAGCGCTCGTGGGCCTCGTCGATGATGATCGTGTCGTAGGCGCGCAGCTCGCGGTCGGTCTGGATCTCGGCGAGCAGGATGCCGTCGGTCATCAGCTTGATGAAGGTGGCGTCCGGGTTCACCTGGTCGGTGAAGCGGACCTTCCAGCCGACGGCCTCACCGAGCGGGGTGTCCAGCTCCTCGGCCACCCGCTCGGCGACGGTACGGGCGGCGATACGGCGGGGCTGGGTGTGGCCGATCATGCCGCGGACGCCGCGACCGAGTTCGAGGCAGATCTTGGGGATCTGCGTCGTCTTTCCGGACCCGGTCTCACCGGCGACGATCACGACCTGGTGGTCGCGGATGGCGTCGGCGATCTCGTCCCTCTTCTGGCTGACCGGGAGCTGCGGCGGGTAGGTGACCGCGGGCACCTGGGCACGCCGGTCGGCCATGCGTGCCTCGGCCTTCTCGATCTCCGCCTCGATCTCGGCGAGCACGGCGGCACGGGCCTCCGGCTTGCGGATCTTCCGTGCGCCTTCGAGCCTGCGGCCGAGCCGGTGCGCGTCGCGCAGGGAGAGGGCGGTGAGGCGGGGGGCGAGCGCGCCGGGGGCGGGGGCAGGGTGCGTAGACATACGCGATCCAGGATCGCACCTCGCCCGAACGACTGGCGAACCAATTGCTCGGGGCACGGCTGGGAGCGGCACGGAGGCAAACACCACACCGACGTCAAAAAGCCCCTCTCCGATCTGTCCGGAGAGGGGCTGCTTGCCCTGGTGGGCTGTTGTGGCTGGGGCCGGGGTCGAACCGGCGACCTTCCGCTTTTCAGGCGGACGCTCGTACCAACTGAGCTACCCAGCCACGGGGTTTGTGGAACCCCGAGCGGTCCTGACGGGATTTGAACCCGCGGCCTCCACCTTGACAGGGTGGCGAGCACTCCAAACTGCTCCACAGGACCAGGCTGTTGCGTACGACAGTGTCGCACACGGCGAGGTGGGTCTCCAAAACGAGTGGAAGAAAGCTGCCGGGAGTTGGTCTCCCCTTGGCTGACCTGCACTTTCTTGGTGCCCGATGTCGCTGGATCAGCATATCAGAGGGTGGATGGTGCCCCGTACCGGTTAATTCCGCTCACGGGCCCGTGTGGACGTAGGCCGCCCACCAGAGGGGGTCGCTGTTCTCGCGGCGCAGGCGCTGGACGGCGGTGTGGAGGGCCTGGGCCGCCTGGTCGGGGGTGGTCAGGCCCGCGTAGAAGGTGTCCGCCACTTTCAGGGCGCAGGCGTCGTCCACTGCCCACTGGGCGGCGACGACGTGGGGGAAGCCCGCCAGCTGGAGGGTGCCGGCGAGGTGGGCGGCCTCGTCGGGGACGGCGGCGGCGCCCCGGGCCGTCTCGCAGGCCGAGAGGAAGGCCAGCTGGGCGTCGGTCAGGCGGAGGCGGGAGATGTCCGCGACCGTCAGGGGGCCGGACTGCTCGTGGTCGTGGAGGTAGAGGGCGCCGCTCGCGGAGTCGGTGGGGTCCTGGGTGCCGTGGCCGGAGAAGTGCAGGCACGGGTGGGTGGGAAGGTGCTGGAGGAGTGCCTCGCGGGTTGCCTGGGGGCCCGTGAGGACGGTGGTGTGCGGGATGCGGTGGGAGAGTCGTCGTACTTCCGCGGCGGCGTGGGGCAGGGGTGGGAGGCCGGGGGTGGCGGACTGGTCCACGGCCAGCATGCGGGGGGTGGCGGGAGGCGTGGGGCGGGTCTGGGCGGCCGACAGGGCTCGGAGGGTTGTGGTGTAGGAGCAGATGTAGTGGTCGGGGAGGGAGGGGCCCTTTCTGCCCGTGTAGTGGCCTGCCGCGTGGAGGGGGAGGAGGGTGAGCAGGCCTGTGGGGCACCACCAGAGGCGGCGGGAGGTGGGGGTGTCGTCGGGCAGGGCGGCCAGGACCGGGGCCGCCACCGTGTCCCAGAGCCAGGCGAGGGTGCGGGTGAGGATGCGCTGGGCCCGCCAGGCGTCGGCCGGGGAGCGGCCGATGGCGGACAGGGCGTCCAGCAGGGCCTCGGTGCGGTGGATCAGGCCGTCGTCCTCGGTGAGGTGGAGGTCGGGGAGCGGGACGGTGTGGACGTCGGTTCGGGTGACGACGAGGGCGTCGCAGCGCACGGTGCTGGTGTTGACGACGACCACGGGGCCGTGCGCGGCGGCGGACTGGAGCCGTTCGAGGGAGGGGAGCCGGAGGAAGTCCTCCAGGCCGGGCAGCTCCCGGACGCGGGCCACCAAGGCGTCCATTTCCTGGGCGAGTTCCCGGCGCTGCTCCGCCGCCGCTCGCTGGGCGCGCGCCGGGTGGGGGGCGCCCGTGGTGTCGGCGGAGGGCTGGTCCAGCAGGGCGCGGATCTCCCGGATGCGGTCGGCGAGGTGCGGGGCCCGTTCCCGTAGGTCGGTCATGTCGTCGCGGGCGTCCAGGGCCTGCGCGAGGAGTACGCCGCGGCCCTGTTCCAGCAGACGCAGGGCCTCGTGGGGGCGGCCGGTGCTGAGGGCGACGGCGGCCGCCTCGCCGGCCACGCCCGCCGCGCGGCCGAGGGCGTCGAGGCGGTCGCGGCGGTCCAGGCCGTGCCAGGCCAGCAGGGGCAGTTCGGCGATGGCGGCGCGGTAGGCGTCCAGGGCCTCGTGCCACTCGCCGGCGGCGGTGGCCGCCATGGCCCAGGTGCGGGCGGCGCGGAAGCGGACCGCCGCGGGGGCGGTGGCGATGCCGGTGGACTGGCGGAACAGGTCGAACGCGGTGGCCAGGTCGTCGGGGTCGCCCTCCAGGCGGGCGCGGGCGACCAGGGCCTGGCCGAGGGTGGACAGGCTCGACGCGCGTTGGGGGTGGTCCTCGGGGGTGGCCCGCAGGGCTGTGCGGGCCGCGCTCGCCGCCTCGGTGAGGGTGGCGGGGTCGTCGCGCTCGGCGGCCAGGAGCGCCGTGCAGAGGTTGGTGAGCAGGAGCGGGCGCCGCGGGTGCCCGGCGGGGCAGAGGCGGATGGCGTGTCTGATGTGGTCGATCGCCTCGTCGGCGTCGGCCGGCCGGTTCCGGCCGTCGGAGCGGGCGCGCAGGGCGAGCGCCAGGTTGGACAGGTGGGTGGCGCGTTGCGGGTGGTCGTCGGGGACGCTGTCGGCCGCCGCGCGGGCCGCCTCGACGGCCTCGTCGCCGTCGGCGGGTACGCCGGTGCGCCCGTACCGGGAGATGAGGGCCACGGCGAGGTTGCTGCGGTGCAGGGACTCGTCGACGTGCCCGGGGGGCAGTGCGCGTACGGCGGCCCGGCACACCTCGATCGACTCGTCCAGGTCGTCGAGGGCGCCCGACCACTCGTACCGGCGGCGCAGGGCGATGCCCAGGTTCGTCAGGTGGACGACGAGGACGGTGGTGTCCGAGGGCGCCGTCGCCTCGACGGACTCCCGGCCCGCCCGCACCGCGTCGGCCAGGTCCTGCTGGGCGCCGTACGAGCCGTAGCGGGCCTGCAGGGTGGTCGCCAGGTTGGACAGGTAGATGGCGCGGTCGGGGTGGTCGGCGGGAAGGGCCGCGACCGCCTGGCGGCTGAGGTCGACGGCGCGGTCGAGGTCGGCGCGGCCGCCGAGCCGCTCGGCGCGGACCCGGAGGGCGGCGCCGAGGTTGGACAGGCACTTGGCGCGGTCCGCGGGGCCGCGGTGCCGGGCGCGCAGGGCGTCCTCCAGGCGCCGTACCGCCTCGTCGAGGGCGGAGAGGTCGTCGTTCCGCTGGTACACCGCCTGCAGGGTGCGGCCCAGGTTGAACAGCACCTGGCCCGCGTGCTCGTGGCCGACGTCTGCGATCCGGTCGGCGGCGCGGCGGTTCCAGGCCAGCGCCTCGGCGAGGTCGTCGGGGGAGTTGGTGCGGCTGTGGCGCAGCAGCAGGGAGCCGCCGAGGTGGGACTCGTCGACGACCCGGTCCGGGTGGTCGGGGCTGTGCCGGATGGCTTCCTGGAAGGCGTCGATCGCCCGGTCGAGGTCGGCCGGGTCCGCCGTGGTGTCGAAGCGGCGGGTGTGGGCGTTGCCCAGCTCGGACAGGCAGACGCTGAGGGCGGTGGGGTGGTAGTCGGCGAGCAGTGCCCGGGCTCTGGTCAGGACGGTGATCGCCTCATCGGTGTCGGACCGGGAGTTCGTGCGGTTCGCCCGGGCGAGCAGGGCCTCGCCGAGCAGGCTGAGCGGCACGCCCTGCTCGTGGCTGCCGGCCGCGGCGTCGGCGCTGCGCCGGGCGGCGGTGATCGCGGCGTCGATGTCGGCGCGGTCGTCGGTCTGCCGGAACCGGGCGAGCTCCACCCGGGCCAGGTTGTAGAGGTGGTGCGCGCCGCCGCCGTCGGGGAAGCCGCCCCGCAGCAGCGCCACGGCCTCCTCGATGTCCGCCCGCCGCTGCCGCCGGTCGAACCTGAGCCGCAGGGCCAGGCCCAGGTTCCCGATGGTGTCGCCCCGGTCGGGACTGGCGTCGGGTACGGCCGCCACCGCCTGCCGGGCGGTGTCCACGGCGGCGTCGAGATCGGCGTCCGCCCCGGTGTCCTGGGCCTTGGTCCGCAGGGTCTGGCTGAGGGCCAGCAGGAAGCCGTGGCGGCCCGGATGCGCGGGCGGGCACTCCGCCACGGCCTGCCGTGCCGCCGTGAGGGCGGCCTCCAGGTCCGCGGGCTGCCGGAGACGGACGTACCGCTTCTCCAGCGCGCGCCCCAGGTTGCACAGGTACATCGGCCGCTGTGGATCGTCGTGCCGCGCATGCCGTACGGCGGCCCGGAACTCCTCGGTCGCGGCGTCCAGGTCCGCCGCCGCCGCGTGGCGCTCGTACCGTTCCAGCAGCGCGAGGCCCGCGTTGGAGTGGAACAGCGCGTGCGGCTCGGGCGCGACCCGCACCGCCTGCCGCCCGGTGTCGACGGCGGCCTCCAGGTCGGCCGGGTCGCGGCGGAGCGCGTAGCGCAGGATCAGCGTTCCGGACAGGTTGGCGTAGTACATGCCCCGGTTCGGGTCGTCGGGCGCGGCCCGGCGTACGGCCTTGAAGCCCAGGTCGGCGGACTGCTCCACGTCCGCCTCGACGCCGTGCAGCGTGTACTGGGAGCGCAGGCCCGCGCACAGGTTGGACAGCAGCATCGCCCGGCCGGGGTGGGACGCGGGCAGCACCTCCAGGAGCTGCTGCCACCGGGCGATCGCCTCCTTCAGCGCGGCCGCGTCCGACGCGGTCTGCCAGCGACCGAGCAGCTCCAGGGCGCGCGCGGCGCTCTCCTCCAGGTCCTCCGCCTCGAACGCCGCAAGCGTGGCCACCGTCGGCCGCAGATCATCCGGCACCTCCTGCGGCGTGAACCGGGCGACCACCGCGAACAGCATCAGCGTCAGCTGTGCCTCGGGCCGGGCCTGCGCGCTGTCCGGGCCCATGACCAGGCACCGGGCGTAGTGCAGATGCGCGATCGCGGCCACCACCGACCGGTCGAGGACGTACAGCGGCCCGCCGCCTTCCCCGCCGCCGGTCCGCAGCACGTACGCGCGCAGCTCGTCCGCCTCGGCCACCGCCTCGGGAGCCATCACCGCCTCCCGGACACCCTGGGCCCAGAAGGACTCCAGCCGCTGCCCGAGCCGTTCGGCGAGCAGCTCCGCCCGTGCCCAGCCGATGTCCCCGCCGGTGTGGTCGCCGGTGTGCTCGCCGATGTGCTCGCCGATGTCCTCCCGCATGGTCCGCCCCCGTCGGCCGCCGCTGCCGGTGTTGGTTCAGGGCATCATGATGGTCCATCAACTCTCTGGGGGAGGAGAGCCATTCGTGGAGACGGCGGAGCTGCTCGGCGCGCTGTGCCGGGAACTTCCCGCGCTGCGCACGGTCGCCGCGGAGACCGGCGACAGCCAGGCGCTGGAGGAGACCCTGGCGGCGGCCCGGCGCGGTGAACCGGTCACCGACCGGCTGCGCGACCTGGGCCTGCTGGAGCTGCTGGAGTCCTGGACGGCCCGCACGGTGCCGCCCGACGCGGTCGGCGCCGAACCGCCCGGCGGCCTGGTCGACCTGCCCGGCCTCGACCACTCCGGGCACGTCGCGCACGGCCGCTACCGCTGCCCCCTCGGCACCTGCCGCCGCGCCGAACTGCCCCGCCCGGGCGACGACCTGCCGGTGTGCGCGCTGCACGACAGCCCGCTGCGCTTCGGCTGACGGGCGGCGGAAGCGATGAACGCGGTACTGGTCGAGCTGGGCCGCAGGTACGTGGAGCGCTGGATGGCGCTGCTCGTCCTGCCGGGACTGCTGTACGTGGCGGGCGCGGCGGCGGCGTACCGGCTGGGGCACGCGCACTGGGCGGACCTGGGCCGGCTCACCGGCCTGCTGCAACCGGGCGGCCCGCTGATCGGCCGGGGCGTGTCGTCGGTGTGGCTGTTCGTGATCGTGGTGCTGCCCCTGCTGTCGGCCGCCGCCGGGCTGGCCGCCCGAGGGGCCGCGACGGTGCTGGTGCGGCTGTGGTTCGAGCCCTGGCCGCGCGGCCTCGGCCGGTTGGCGCAGCGGCGTACGGCCGCCCGTGCCGCGCGGTGGACGGCGGCCGACGAGGCGTACCGGGAGGAGCTGGACCGGGTCGGCGTCCGGCCGTCGGCCGCCGACAGCGCCCGGCTGGACGCGCTCGCGGCCCGGCGCAACGCCGTCGCCCTGCGGCCGCCCGCCCATCCCGTCTGGGCCGGGGACCGGCTGGGCGCGGTCGACGCCCGGGTCTGGGGCTGGTACCGGCTGGACGTGGTCTTCGCCTGGCCCCGGCTGTGGCTGGTCCTCACCGACTCCGAGCAGAACGCCCTGCGCACCGCCCGCTCCGAACTCGACGCGGCCGTCGCGCTCGCCGGGTGGGGCGTGCTGACCGTGCCGGTGGCCCTGTGGTGGTGGCCGGCGCTGCCCGTCGCGGCCGCCGTGTTCGTCACCGGCCTGCGCCGCACCCGCGCCGCCGTGGACACGCTGGCGCACCTCACCGAGGCGGCGTTCGACCTGCGGGGCGCGACGCTCGCCCGGGAGCTGGGTTTCGACGTACCGCCCGGGCGGCTGTCCCCGGCCGTCGGCATGCAGGTGACGGCACATCTGCGCAAGCACGTGTGAGACGCCGTACGAGAAAGGGCGAACAAAAAACCCACCCCCGCACGGGGAGTGGGCTCAGATACGTCTTCGCTGGTGCCCCCAACGGGATTCGAACCCGTGCTACCGCCTTGAAAGGGCGGCGTCCTAGGCCGCTAGACGATGAGGGCTATCGGCCCGCCTGGGCGCTTCTCAGCGCGTCGGGGACGTGAGAAGCATATGGGATGGCGGGAGGGATCGCCAAAACGGTTTACGGACTCCGCTCCCCGGACGGGGTGGGGGACGGTGACGGGGACCGGGTGGCCCCCGGCTGGTTCTCCTCCACCAGATGGCGGCTGACCTCCGCCGTCGTCAGGCCGAGACCGCCCAGGCGGATCGCGTCCCAGGCCTGGAGGCGGCGGGTGTCACGGTCGAAGTAGAGGATCGACGCCTCGATCGGGTCCGGGTGTTCGCCCTCCACCGCGCGCAGTCCGCTGCCGCCGGTCGAGCCCTCGATGCGCAGCCGGGTGCCGTAGGGCAGCACCTCCATCTCCTGGTGGTGCAGATGGCCCGCCAGGACCAGCGGGACCTCGCCGTCCGTCTGCCGGGCGGCCTCCGGTTCGTGGGCGACGGCCACGTCCACCGGGGTACCGGCGGCGCGCTGGTCGCGCAGGGCGGTGGCCAGCCGGGCGCCGGCCAGTTCCTGGGAGGCCTCGGCGCCGGGCTTGTTGGTGCGGTCGGGGGTGAACTGGGGGTCGCCGATGCCCGCGAACCGCAGGCCCGCGACGGACACCGCGCGGCCGTCGTCGAGGACGTGCACGTTCTTCAGGCCTTCCAGGTAGCGCTGCGTGGTCCGGGAGTCGTGGTTGCCGCGCACCCAGACGTACGGGGCGTCCAGGTCCTCGATCGGGTCCAGGAAGCCGTTCTCCGCCGACGTGCCGTGGTCCATGGTGTCGCCGGAGTCGACGATCACGTTCACCCTGTACTGCTTCACCAGCGAGGCGATGATCTTCCAGCTCGCCGGGTTGAGGTGGATGTCCGAGACGTGCAGGACGCGGATGGTGGTCGGGTCCGGCCGGTACGCGGGGAGCGTGGACGTGGCGTCGTACAGCTTGGTCACGTTCGTCACCAGCCGCGCCAACTCGTTCTGGTACACGTCGAATTCGGTGACGATGCTGCGGGCGTCGCCGACCAGGGAGGGGGCGGAGGTGAGCAGGCCGGAGAACCTCGGCTCCAGGACCGACTTGGGGTTCCAGGTGGCGTACGCCGTCGCTCCCGAGGCCGCCAGGAGGGTGAGCGCGAGGCCGCCGGCCGCGAGGGCGCGGCGCGGGCGGCGGTAGACCACGAGGCCGAGGGCGGTCGCGCCGGCGACGACGGCCACGCAGGAGCGGGCGGCCAGGTCGAGGGCGCCGTGGCCGACGTCGCGGGCGACCTCGTCCTGCAGGCCGGAGAGGCGTTCGGGGTGGTCGACCAGGGCCTGGGAGCGGTCGGGGTCGAGCTGGTCGACGTTCACGTCCAGGCGGACCGGGGCGATGTGGCTGTCCAGGTGCAGGGCGCCGAGCGGGGAGACGTTGATCTTCGTGCCGCCGGTGAGGGACGGGCGCAGGGTCATCGTCGTGTCCATCGGCCCGACCGGGACCCGGACGTTTCCCACGACCAGCAGACCCAGCCAGGCGCCCAGCAGGACGACGGCCATGAGACCCAGGGCTCGGGTCCAGCGGTTGGCGGGGAGGGGGAGGAGGTCGAGTGCGGCTGTTTCGGCGGTGGGGCGGGGGCGGCGGATGCTTCGGATACGGCTCATCGTGTTCCGGACGGCGGCTGGGGCGCGGGCCATTGGTCCCGTATGCCCATGCCCGCCGGTGGATATGCGGGCCGGAGCGAGTCGTACGGGATGTGGTGGCAGGGGGCTCGTAAGCGGTGTCGTACCGGACAATGGGCCTGTGCTGGAGATGACGCGCGAGGAGTTCGAGGAACTGGTCGCCGAGGCGCTGGACCGGATCCCGCCGGAGCTGACGCGGCTGATGGACAACGTCGCGGTGTTCGTCGAGGACGAACCGCCCGCCGACGATCCCGAGCTGCTCGGGCTGTACGAGGGGACGCCGCTGACCGATCGCGGGGAGTGGTACGCCGGGGTGCTGCCGGACCGGATCACCATCTACCGGGGGCCGACGCTGCGGATGTGCGAGACCCGTGAGGACGTCGTCGTGGAGACCGAGATCACGGTCGTGCACGAGATCGCCCATCACTTCGGGATCGACGACGCGCGGCTGCACGCTCTCGGATACGGGTAACAGGGCGCGTGTCCTCTTGTGGGCGGCGGGAGTTGGGCAGGTTGACTCCATCACCCCGCCTCGGAGGTGGCTGCTCGTGCGCCCCTTGTACGTACCCGTCCGCCTGACCGCCACCGTCGCGGCCGTCGCCGCTGCCGCCGGCTGTATGAGCGTGGGTGACGACGACGGCAACCGGGCCAGGCCGTCGCACTCGGCGGTTCCGCGGGGTGGTGCGGCGCCCGACGGCGGGACCGCGGTGTCCGGCGGCGGTGTAGCGGGCGGCGGGGGCGCGGGCGGCGCGAAGGCCGTGCGCGGCAAGGACGGCAAGGGCGACCGCTCGGCGGAGCCGGGCGAGACGCCCGAGCCGTCGGGCTCGGCGAAGGCGCCGGGGGCGAGTACGTCGGCCACGCCACCGGCGAGGCCCGGCCACCCCGCCGAGCCGGGCGACCCACCGCCGCCCCCACCGGAGCCGACCCCGACCCGCACCACGCCGGACCCCGAGCCGCCTCCTCCCTCCCCGGAACCGCCGCCCTCTCCCGACCCGACGGCCGCGGAGCCGTCCTCGTCGGCACATGAGGAGACGGGACCGCAGCTGGCCCAGCGGGAACCGGCGCCGGAGGCGGGGTCGCCGGTTTAGGGGTGGGGCGGTTGCCGGTCGGGTCGCCTCGTTGAGCCGTCGGTAGGGGCGCCGACCTGCCGTAACGGCCCCGGTTTGCCTTTCGGGGTGGTGGGTGCGTATCTTGGTAGATCGTTTGATCCCATTTGCCCGGCGCCATCGCAGAGCGCGCCGTGTGGCGCGTACTCTCCCTTGCCGTGGCGGACCGCATTGAGGCGGTCGTGTGCGAATCACGGAGTTGACGGGCGCGTGCCGACGAGACTCCGGAAGGTTTCGCAGACGTATGTCTATCGCCAGTACTGATCACGCCGTCCTGCCCGCGGAGGGCGACGAGCAGTCCCCCGAGATCACCTTCGCCGCCCTCGGCCTGCCCGAGGGCGTCGTGCGCAAGCTCGCGCAGAACGGTGTGACCACCCCCTTCCCCATCCAGGCCGCGACCATCCCGGACGCCCTGGCCGGGAAGGACATCCTGGGCCGGGGCCGTACCGGCTCCGGCAAGACGCTGTCCTTCGGGCTGCCGACGCTGGCCCGGCTCGCCGACGGCCGCACCGAGAAGAAGCGGCCCCGGGCCGTGATCCTCACGCCGACGCGTGAGCTCGCCATGCAGGTGGCCGACGCGCTGCAGCCGTACGGGGACGTCCTCGGGCTGAAGATGAAGGTGGTCTGCGGCGGTACGTCGATGGGCAACCAGATCTACGCCCTGGAGCGCGGCGTCGATGTGCTGGTCGCCACCCCGGGTCGCCTCCGCGACATCATCAACCGCGGTGCCTGCTCGCTCGACGACGTGCGGATCGCCGTACTCGACGAGGCCGACCAGATGTCCGACCTGGGCTTCCTGCCCGAGGTGACCGAGCTGCTCGACCAGGTCCCGGCGGGCGGTCAGCGGATGCTGTTCTCCGCGACGATGGAGAACGAGATCAAGACCCTGGTCGACCGCTACCTGAGCGAGCCGGTCCTGCACGAGGTGGACGCGGCGCAGGGCGCGGTGACGACCATGTCGCACCACATCCTGGTCGTGAAGCCCAAGGACAAGGCGCCGGTCACGGCGGCCATCGCGTCCCGCAAGGGGCGGACCATCATCTTCGTGCGGACCCAGCTGGGCGCCGACCGCGTCGCCGAGCAGTTGCGCGACGCCGGTGCCAAGGCCGAGGCGCTGCACGGCGGTATGACGCAGGGCGCCCGCACCCGGACGCTGGCGGACTTCAAGGACGGGTACGTCAACGTGCTCGTCGCCACCGATGTCGCGGCGCGCGGCATCCACGTCGACGGCATCGACCTGGTGCTGAACGTCGACCCCGCCGGTGACCACAAGGACTACCTCCACCGGGCGGGCCGTACCGCGCGCGCCGGGCGCACCGGCACGGTCGTGTCGCTCGCCCTGCCGCACCAGCGCCGTCAGATCTTCCGCCTGATGGAGGACGCGGGCGTCGACGCCTCGCGCCACATCATCCAGGGCGCCGGCGCGTTCGAGCCCGAGGTCGCCGAGATCACCGGCGCCCGGTCGATGACCGAGGTGCAGGCCGAGTCCGCGGGCAACGCCGCGCAGCAGGCCGAGCGCGAGGTCGCCCAGCTCACCAAGCAACTGGAGCGGGCGCAGCGGCGCGCCGCCGAGCTGCGCGAGGAGGCCGACCGGCTGATCGCCCGGGTCGCCCGCGAGCGGGGCGAGGACCCGCAGGCGGCGGTGGCCGAGGCGCAGGGCGCGCAGGTCGCGGTGGCCGAGGCGGCCGCGGTGACCGAGGTGCCGGACGTGGTCGAGGTGTCGGTGCCGGGGCAGGTGGCGGCGCGGGACGTCGAGCGGTCCGAGCGGTCCGAGCGGTCCGAGCGGTTCGAGCGGCCCGAACGGGTGGATCGGCCGGAGCGTACGGGGGCTTCGGCGTCGTACGAGCGGCGTGACCGCCGGGACCGCCGGGACGGTGACCGTGGTGGTCGTTCCTTCGACCGTGACCGGGGCGGTCGTTCCTTCGACCGTGACCGGGGTGGCCGTTCCTTCGAGCGCCGGGACGGCGACCGGGGTGGCTTCCGCCGGGACGACCGCGACGACCGGGGTGGCTTCCGCCGGGACGACCGCGACGACCGGGGCGGCCGTTCCTTCGAGCGCCGTGACGGTGAGCGGGGCGGCTTCCGCCGGGACGAGCGTCGGGACAACGACCGTGGTGGGCGTTCCTTCGAGCGCCGTGACGGTGACCGTGGCGGCCGTTCCTTCGAGCGTCGCGACGACCGCGGCGGCTTCCGCCGGGACGACCGTCCCGCCCGTTCCTTCGACCGACGTGACGAGCGCGGTGGCCACCGTGGCAGCGACCGTCCGTTCAACCGCGACCGCCAGGGCGACCGCCCCGGCTTCCGCAGCGGCGGTCACGAGCGCCCGAACGGCCGCCGTGACGACCACCGCGGCGGCGGCTCCTTCGGGCGCCGCGAGGACAAGCCGCGCTGGAAGCGCAACGGCTGACCTCCGCAGCACGTGAGCCATGAGCGCCGTGGCCCCACCTCTCGCCGGGTGGGGCCACGGCGCTTTTTCCACCCCGAAAGCATGTGCGACGACTGTATGATCAGCCGACTTCTGAGAGGGATGTGACCCCGGGGCGGGGGGAACCGGCGCGGGGCACAGGCTCCCTCTCACCCGCAGGGGAGGGTGTTTCCTTGGCTCGCCATGCCTTCGTACGACTCGTCACCGCGTCCGCCGCGCTCGCGGCCGGTCTGAGCCCGCTGCTGCCGACCACGGCCGTGGCGGACACGCCGCAGGAGACGGTCGTACCGGCCGCGTTGCGCGACAGCGAAACCGTGGCCGTGCTGCACCACGCGGACACCCAGACGGGTACCGACGGTGCCGGGACCGAGGGCGTGTACCACCGGCTGGAGGGCAACACCGGGCTGCTGTGGACCCGGTACTCCGACGGCAGGAGCTTCGAGGCACCGGCGGCCGCACGCACCGTGGCCCTCAGCGGCACCGGCAGCGACATCCTGGCGTACCGCCACCCCGAGGGACGTATCGACCTGTGGAACCCGGTGGACGGCAGCACCCGCACCGTTCGACTGCCGGCCGGCCAGGGGCTGCTCGGGGTGTACGGGACCACCGTGGTCACCGCCCAGTCCGTGACCGACCCGGACGGCACGACCCGGCGCGTGCTGCATCTGCTGACCGTGGCCGCGGACGGCACCGTCGTCGACAGGGAGGTCGGCGGGCTGCCCGCCGGCATGCGGCTGGGGCATGCGCGGGGCGCGGACGCGTCGAGTCTGTTCTTCAACGCGGACCTGGACGGCACCCCCCGCATGGTGGCCGTCGACCGCACGACCGGCCAGGTCCAGGGCTGGACCCGGGCGCTGCCCGGCACGACGTACGCCTTGGTCAAGATCTCGCCCGAGTACGTCGCCATGTACCGGGTCCAGGATGCCAAGGTGCTGGTGGTGCCCCGCTCGGACCTGTCGGCCACCCCCGTCGAGGTGGCCGTGGGCGGTGGCAACGGAGGCGTCGACGACCTGGCCGTGGTCGGCGACTGGCTGGTGCACCAGCCGAGCGGCTCCGACGACGTGAAGGCCCGGCCCATAGCGGGCGGCCCGGAGGTGACGCTGCTGACCGCCACGCGCCTGGAGGTGTCCGCGGTGCCGGACGGCTCCGCCGTCACCGTCGGCCGTACCGGCGCCGACGACTGGGGCATCCAGCGCATCCACGCCGGCCCGGACGGCAAGCCGGTGGTCACGCGGGTCAAGCCGCTGCCGAGGCCGCCGGCCCCGATCCAGGGCATCTCCCTGGAGCACGGCCGCCTGGTCGTCACCGACACCAGTGCCGCCGGGCAGCGTGACGACTACGCACGGACCGTCGCCACCCACGGCACGCCCACGTTCGGCACGCGCACGTCGTTCACGCCCGACACCGGCTCGCGGATGACGGCCTGCCCGGCGACCGACGTCGCCTGCTCCCGGCTGTTCGGCACGGCCGACGGCCGGATCGCCTGGCTGGAGCACGGCTCGGCGCAGGAGGACACGATCCGCGTTGACGGCCCGACGGGGCCGTGGCAGCGCACCGTGCCCGCAGGCGGCCGGATCACCGATGTCTCGGGCCGGTACGTGCTGCACACGACCGCGGACAAGCAGTACGTGTACCGGATCGACGACTGGGCCACCTCGCCCGTCACCCGCGCCCCGGGCGCGGCCGCGCTCGCCGGTGGGGTGCTGTGGACGGCGGGTACGGCCGCCGGGGCGGTCACGGCGTACGACCTGGCCGCGAAGAAGACCACCGAGACCCTCACCACCGAAGCCGGCTGCACGCCGAACGAGCTCCAGGCGCTGGGCCGTTACCTGTACTGGAGCTGCGACGGCCGCGCCGGGGTCTACGACCGTACGGCGAAGAGGTCCGTGCCCGTCCCCACGGGTGAGGCCAAGCTCGGCGACGGGTACGTCGTCACGCACGACAAGGTTGCCGGGAAGCTGACCCTCACCACGGTCACCGACGGCACGCCTGCGAGCCGGGTCATCGGTGAGTTGCCCGACACCGGGGTCTCGCAGCGGGACGTGCGCTGGACGGTGGACGAGTCCGGCGCCAACGCCGTCTACGTCGACGGGCAGGAGCGCGTGCACCTCGTACCGTCCGGCGTGGCACAGCAGCCGCTGCGGCTGCTCGGGCCCGCGCAGAACGCGGCGTACGTTCAGGCCCGTGAGATCGACGCGGTGCCGGACACGCTGACCACCGTGCTGCTGTCCAAGCCGTCGGCGAGCTGGGAGCTGACCGTGCGGGACAGGGCGACGGGCAAGGTCGTCGCCGTCCACGGGGGTGGGGCCGCGCGCGGCGAGCTGAGCGTCGGCTGGGCCGGCAGGGGCACCGGGGGCACCCTCCTCCCCAACGGCACCTACGACTGGACCCTCCAGGCCACTCCGGCGGACGGCGTCGGCGGCCCGCTGCAGACGCGCGGCACGGCGCGGCTGCACAAGGGCGGGCCGGTGCGCCACGACCACGTGGGCCCGTCGGGAAGACCGGACGGCATCGGTGACCTGCTCACCCTCGACTCCTCCGGCCGCCTGACCTTCCAGCAGGGCACGGGCAGGGGCACGTTCTCCGGAAAGGTCACCGGCAGTGGCTGGTCCACCAGCGTGAGGGCGGTGCCGGTCGGTGATCCGAGCGGGGACCGCTGCAACGACGTGCTCGTGAAGTTCAGCAGCGGGACGGTACGGCTGTACAAGCCGGCCTGCGGCGCCGCGCTGAAGCCGTCGACGCCGTACACCACGATCGGGACGGGCACCGGCTGGAACCAGTACGACATCCTCACCTCGCCCGGCGACATCACCAAGGACGGCCGGCCCGACCTGCTCGCCCGCACGGCCTCCACCGGCACGGTGTACGTCTACAAGGGCACCAGCACGGGCAAGTTCGCCGCGCGCGTGAAGCTGTACGACAACTGGAAGACGTACAAGAAGGTCGTCGGCGCCGGTGACCTGAACGGGGACGGCATCGGGGACCTGGTCGCCCAGGACAAGGCCAATGCGCTGTACCGGTACTACGGCACCGGCAAGGGCGCCTTCACATCGCGCGTGAAGCTGTCGTCGAACTGGGGCGGGTCGTACAACGTGGTCGTCGGGGTGGGCGACATCACCGGGGACGGGACGGCCGATCTGGTCGCGCGGGACACGGCCGGTGTGCTGTACCGGGTGCCCGGGACGGGGAAGGGTTCGTTCGGGGCGCGGGTGCGGATCGGGACGGGTTGGCAGGGCTACAAGGGCCTGTCCTAGCCGGCAAGGGCCTGTTCTGGTCAGCCTGTGACGTGTGTCACGCCCCCGGCGAGGGAATTGCTGGGGGCATGACAGATGACGCGTTGCGTGGCGGGCCGACGGACGAGGAACGTCTGGCCCAGCTCGGCTACACCCAGGTCCTCGCCCGCCGTATGTCGGCGTTCTCCAACTACGCGGTCTCCTTCACGATCATCTCGGTCCTGTCCGGCTGCCTGACCCTCTACCTGTTCGGCATGAACACCGGCGGCCCGGCGGTGATCACCTGGGGCTGGGTCGCGGTCGGCCTGATGACCCTGTTCGTCGGTCTGTCCATGGCCGAGATCTGCTCGGCGTACCCGACCTCGGCGGGCCTGTACTTCTGGGCGCACCGGCTGGCGCCCTCGCGGACGGCCGCGGCCTGGGCGTGGTTCACGGGCTGGTTCAACGTGCTGGGCCAGGTGGCGGTGACGGCGGGCATCGACTTCGGCGCGGCGTCGTTCCTCGGCGCGTACCTGAACCTGCAGTTCGGCTTCGAGGTCACCCCCGGCCGCACGATGCTCCTCTTCGCGGGGATCCTGCTGCTCCACGGCCTGCTGAACACCTTCGGCGTGCGCATCGTCGCGCTGCTCAACAGCATCAGCGTGTGGTGGCACGTGCTGGGCGTCGCGGTGATCGTCGGCGCGCTGACCTTCGTACCCGATCACCACCAGTCGGCGTCGTTCGTCTTCGGCGAGTTCGTGAACAACACGGGCTGGGGCAGTGCGGTGTACGTGGTCCTCCTGGGCCTCCTCATGGCCCAGTACACCTTCACCGGCTACGACGCCTCGGCCCACATGACGGAGGAGACACGGGACGCGTCCACGGCGGGCCCGAAGGGCATCGTCCGCTCGATCTGGACGTCATGGATAGCGGGCTTCGTCCTACTACTCGGCTTCACCTTCGCCATCCAGTCGTACGAGGGCGCGCGCACGTCCCCGACGGGCGCGCCGCCCGCGCAGATCCTGCTCGACGCCCTGGGCGCCACGGCGGGCAAACTGCTCCTGCTCGTCGTGATCGGCGCGCAGCTGTTCTGCGGGATGGCGTCCGTGACCGCCAACAGCCGCATGATCTACGCCTTCTCGCGCGACGGCGCGCTGCCCTTCTCCCACGTCTGGCACACGGTGAGCCCGCGCACCCGCACGCCGGTGGCGGCGGTGTGGCTGGCCGCGCTGGGCGCCCTCGCCCTGGGCCTGCCCTACCTGATCAATGTCACGGCGTACGCGGCGGTGACGTCGATCGCGGTGATCGGCCTGTACATCGCGTACGTCATCCCGACGTTGCTGCGCCTGCGCAAGGGCGAGGCCTTCGAACGGGGCCCGTGGCATCTGGGCCGCTGGTCGCGTCCGGTCGGGGTCGTGGCCGTCGGCTGGGTCGCCGTCATCACGATCCTGTTCATGCTCCCGCAGGTCTCCCCGGTCACCTGGGAGACCTTCAACTACGCCCCGATCGCGGTCCTGGTCGTCCTGGGCTTCGCGGCGAGCTGGTGGGTGGCGTCGGCTCGGCACTGGTTCCTGAACCCGGAGCATGAGCGGACGGTGGGGAGGGAGGCGGCGCGCCGGACGACGGAACGCGGTGACGCGCCCGGCCCGGTGCCGCCGATAGATCGCGAACCGGTGGATCCCTAGCACTTCGGGCCCTTCCACCCCGGACCCGGCCCCGTCCCCCGGATACCCGATCGGCGACGCGGCCTCCTCGGGCTATGCTCGGGGAGGCAACATCGCCTGGGCCCTTAGCTCAATTGGCAGAGCAGTGGACTTTTAATCCATTGGTTGTGGGTTCGAGTCCCACAGGGCCTACCGGTGGCGGGGGAGGCAAACAGCCTCTGACCTGCTACGCAGCGCCTGAGTCGGCTTCGGTCGGGTCGGGCGCTGCTTCGTTTTGAAGCCACTGCGTGAGCGATGCGTGAGCGGATGCGCTCGTGGCCTGCGGATCGGGTGCCGCTTGGGCGGACGAATCAGCAGCTGCCGGACGCGATCGAGGGATCAGCTTCGCTGCCTTCTCGGCGATCTCACGGTCCAGCTCAGGGAGCAGGCTCGTGTATGTGTCCGAGGTCAGCGTGATGGTGGAGTGCCGCAAGGTCTCCTTCACCGCGTGGATGTCGCCGCCGCCTCCGTGCGTGAGCGTCGCGGCGACGTGGCGCAGGTCCCGCAGTGTGATGGGTGGCAGGTCGGTCGTGGCGAGGATGCGGCGGAACGTCTCGGAGACGGTCTCCGGGTGCAGCCAGGAGCCGTCCTCCTTGGTGAAGACCTTGCCCGTGTCCTGCCAGGCGTCGCCCCACTGCGCGCGCTCCTTCTCCTGGCGGGTTTTGTGGTCGCGCAGCTCCGTGATGGTCGTGCTGTCGAGCGCGATCGTGTTGGCGCTACCGTCCGTCTTGGGCTCGGACTCGTAGGGGTCCCAGCCATCTACCACGATCTCCTTGGCGGGAGTGATAAGGCCGGCAACGAGGTCGATCTCGTGCCAGTCCTGGCCGACCGCTTCGCCGCGACGGAGACCGCGGGTACCCATGAGGTGGAAGATCGCGTACAGGCGGTCGCCCTCGGCTGCGTCGAGGAAAGCGCCGAACTGCTGCGGGGTCCACACCATCACGGGGCCGGGGATCTCGCCCGTCTCACGCCAGCGCCGGACTCGTTCATCGGTCCAGAGGAGTGGCTTCGGGCGCTTGCCGGACTCCAACTCGACGTGGGCCGCCGGGTTGAAGGTGATGAGCTGCTGGGCGATCGCGGAGTTCAGGGCCGCGCGCAAGGTGCGGCGGATCGCCTGACGGGATGCCGGACCGGTGATCTTCCGGAACGGCTTCATCTCCGCCAGCTTGGCCCGCTCGGCCGCGAGCAGCTTCCGCTCGGCTCCTACGGGGCGGCCGGGCTTGCTCGGCTTGCAGCGGGCGATCTGCTCGCGGTGGGCCTCGTTCTCGGCCGCAATGACCTCGTTGTCGTCGGCTATCCCGTCGAACATCTCCACCAAGTGGCCGACGTTGAGGCGGTCGAGGCGTACGTGGCCGATGCGTGGCTTCAGGTGGACGCGGATGTGGGAGGCGTAGCCGTTGAGCGTGGTCTTGCGGCGCTTCTTCGCGGCGAACCACTGGTCGAGCCACTCGCCGACGGTGAGGCTGCCACGGAGGGCCAGGCCCGCCCTCAGGCGGCGTCGGGTCTCTTCGATGGCGGGCAGCGGGGCCTTCTCGGCTGCGACCGCCTCCAGCAGGGCGATGAGGCGCTGGAGGCTGTCGGGGTCATCCTTGTCCGCCAGGGCGAGCAGAGCGCGGACGTGGTCGAGGTCGGCCTGAGCCGTCTTCAGGGAGTCGTAGCCGGCGCGGTTGAAGGAGCGCCGGGTGCCGTCTTCGCGGGGCGGGAGTTCCTGGCGTATGGAGTACGAGCCGTGCTTGCGGCCGGAGAGCTTGGGGCATTTCTTGCCGAGCGGCTTGCCGGTGTGTGGGTCGCGGCAGTAGCAGCGGCGGTGGGTGGAACCCTTCAAAAATCATTCTCCTCGGTGGGGTCGGTGTCCGGTGGATCGACGTCGTCGAGCTGCGGGGGCAGGTGCGGTGGGGTGCCGCCGCCTTCCCGGATGGCGTCGCGGTGATGGAGCAGCTCGCGCTTGGCTTTGGCTGCCTGGTCGGCGTATCGGGCCAGGGCGCGCTCGGCCGCTTCCCGTTGGACGCGGTTCGCGGCGGTCTTGACCTTCCAGCGTTCGTAGTCCTCGCTCTTCACGGCGGCCAGAGCCGAGCGGAGTTCGAGGTCGTGGGCGAGGAAGTGGTCGAGCATGTAGTCGGTGGCGCCCTCGGCGGGTGAGTTGCCGATGAACCACTGCAACGCGTCCCAGGTCGGTCGCGGGTCCTCGTAGGGGAGTTGGCGGACTTCGTCGACGTAGCCGACGGGGTACAACAGGCTGATCGGGGACATGCGTAGGGCCTTCGCGAGGACCATGATCTCGACCAGGGGGAGGACGGCGCGGCGGCCGGACTCCATGTTGGCGATCACGTTGCGGGGGATCGGGTAGCCGATCTCCTCGCACCTGTCGGCCAGATCCTGTGCGCTCCACCGCAGTTCCTTCCGTCGTCTGCGGACCTCGCCTGCCACGGTGGCCATGACGTGGTCCTCCCATTCGAGGTCGTCGACCTCGGTGTCCTTCTCGTATCCATGGTCGGAACGGCGTTGTGTCATGAAGACACATTAACTTGCCTAGCGTTGATTCCATGGCCTGGAGACGAGCGCGATCGCCGTGTTCGCCGAGGGCTCAGTCATGGAGGGAGCGCTTATGCGCGAGAACGAACCCGTCGGCCGGGTGAAGGGCATGAGCCGCGAGGAGCTGCTGGAGCTTCCCGCCGCTGTTGACCTGGAGACAGGCAACCGGGCTTTGGGGCTGGGGCGGAGTAAGGGGTACGAGCTGGCGAAGCGCGGCCAGTACCCGTGCAAGGTGCTGCGGCTGGGCAATGCCTACCGGGTGGTGACCGCTGACCTGTTGGCGCTGCTGGGCTTGGCCGCGTGAGAGCGGGGAGCCGTAGCAGACCATTCTGCGCTGAGCTGACACAGAAGCGCTGGACTGTTGCCGCGTGGACGTACGGTCCGTGTTCCCTCGCGATGGCCTGGCGCCCGCGAGAAAGGGGTGGGCCCCCGGCGGTGCAACGCCGGAGGCCCGAGCAACCCCGAACGGCCCTGGACGAACCAACCCGGCGGCACGGGCGTGCGAGCCCGCCACCGCCAGACGAGGAGCTGCCGAGTGCAACCCGAGAACCCCGAGCCCTATTCCGCCCCCGCGCAGGCCATCTGGCCCGCAGCGGCCATCCCCGGCCGACCCGGCGCCCACCTGCACGCCACGCCGGTCGGCGACGCGGATCCGGGCCAGGGCGGCGGTGTGCCCGCCCGCAGCAGCGACGAGGCGGTTACGCCGGGCGGGCCGGAGGAGATACCCGATGCGGAGCCGACGCACGGCTCCGAGCTGCTGGACGAACTGCGCGCACGGATAGCCCAATTCGTGATCTTTCCCTCGCCGGAGGCGCTGGACGCGATCACTTTGTGGGTGGTGGCGACGCATCTGCAGCCCGCATGGCAGCACGCCCCTCGGCTGGCGGTGGTGGGACCGGCGAAGCGGTGCGGTAAGTCGCGGCTGCTGGACGTGCTGACCGAGACGGTCCACGATCCGATGCTGACCATCAACACGACCCCGGCGGCCATTTTTCGGTCGATCTCCGAGGACAACCCGCCCACGCTCCTGGTGGATGAGGCGGACACCATCTTCGGCCCGAAGGTCGCGGAGAAGAACGAGGAGACGCGCGGCCTGCTCAACGCCGGTCACCAGCGGGGCCGTTACGTGACCCGCGTCGTCGGCAACGACCACACCCCGCACCGCTTCGCCACCTTCGCCATGGCGGCCATCGCGGGAATCGGCGACCTGCCCGACACGGTCATGGACCGGTCGGTCGTGATCCGCATGCGGCGCCGGGCCGAGGGCGAGAAGGTCAAGCCCTTCCGTTCTCGCCGTGACATCCCAGCCCTGCATGATCTACGCGACCGCATTGCCGCGTGGGCCAAGCCTCTACTGGACGAGGCCGCGAACCTGGAGCCGGACATGCCCGTCGAGGACCGTGCCGCGGACACCTGGGAACCCCTGGTCATCGTCGCCGACCTGGCCGGCGGGCACTGGCCCAGGCTGGCGCGGGCGGCGTGTGCGCGGATGGTCGCCGCCGAAGCGGCGGCCGAGGAGGACCACCCCAGCGGGGCGCGGATCCTCGCCGACATCCGCCGGGTCTTCTACGCCCAGCGCGAGGTGGACAGCCTGTCCACCGAGGAACTCCTACACCACCTGCGCCAGGACCCCGAGGCTCCGTGGGCCGAGTGGGGACGCGGCGGGCTCACCGCGCGTGAGCTGAGCAGGATGCTGCGCGCGTACGAGATCAAGCCCGGCAACGTGCGCATGGCCGACCGGACCCAGCGCAAGGGCTACATGCGCAACAAGTTCCTCGATGCCTGGCGCCGGTACTGCCCCGCCGTCCACCCCGTCGACGCCGACACCCCTCGCGGCAAGGACTGATGCCCGCCCCCTGGTTGCCGTACTTGCCGTCCCTGCCGTGATCTCGCAGGTCACACGGCCTACAGGCAAGACGGCAACCGGTGCCAAGACGGAAACGCGATCATCAATCGCACCCCTGCCACCAAGACGCCGCCCGTATCCGTCTTGTGCCGTCCGCCGCCGTCCTGCCGTATCGCCGCAGGTCGCAGCCCTGCCCACCGGGACGGAAGACGCAACGCCACCGTCCCGGCCGGGGGCACGGCCACACCGAAGCCAGGCCCGCCAGGACATCCCGCGCGGGTTCCGTCTCGGAACAAGACGTCGGCAGCGCCTGCCAGGACGGAGGGCCAGACGGCTGCCGTACCCGCTGTGACCTGCGCCTGCAACGGCCAAGACGCCAAAGACGCACCACACCAATACCCCAGGAGTATCCCGCTTGAGGATCCCTCTCATGTCCCGTCGCCGAGACCGCCCGCCGCGCGGTGACCAGCCCGGTCAGGAGCAACCAGCGAAGACGAAGCTCACCGCGGAGCAGTACGTGCTCCGCACGGCCGGCATCGTCATCGTCGCCCTTACCGCCGGTGCGTTCTGGCTCTCCTACGCACACCTGGCCGAGGTCGCCGCCCAGCACGGACTCCGCGACTCGCCGACCCGCCGATGGGCGTGGCCCGCGACACTGGACGCGTTCATCGTCGCGGGCGAGCTCCTCATGCTCCGTGCGGGCCTGCGCCGCGTCACTGACAAATGGGCCATCGGCGTCACCGCCATCGGATCATTCGGCTCCATCGGGCTCAACGTGGCCGGGGTGACCGGCACGCGCGAAGTCGGCAGTGTCCCGTTGCTCGACTACGTTGTTGCCGCGGTTCCCCCGGCCGCCGCGATGGTGGCCTTCGGCGTGCTGATGCGGCAGATCCACGAGCTCGTCGCGCAGCCTGTTGTCGACCATTCGGCCCCCGGTTACGCGCAGGTGCCGGAACAACCGGCCACCACATCCGTCCAGCCCGCCGAGCTGTTGACCACCACGGTCGTCCAGTCCGGCGAGGCTCCGGCTGAGGGCGTCCGGCCCGCCGGTCTACTGGTTGAGCCCGGCCCGGCCGCTGAGCCGTCGGCTGCCGTATCCGTCCAGTCGCCGGAATCGCCGACCGATGCTGCAGCGGGCAAGTTGCGCGGTGGCCGTCCGCCCGGCGCCCCGCTCCAGGTACTCGTGGAGATCGGCCGGGCTGCTGCCGCTGAGCAGGGCAAACTCACCCGGGCCGTCGTCCGGACGGCGGTTGAGGACAAAGGGCTGACGGTCGGCAGTAAGCGGCTGACCGAGGTGATGGACATCCTCCGGGCCGAACTCGAACCCTCCGCCGAGCCCGATCTGCCCGGCGGCTGACCGGAACCGCTGCCGGGTGACCGGAACCCTTCCGGTCACCCGGCCCGCCGGTCACCGTCCCGTGTAACGCGTGATCGTCCACACCTGTGGATGAGGTGGCAGCCGTCCGAACTCCGTCTGATCTTCGCGTTGCCCCGCGCGCCCTCCCCACGCCTTTCTGGAGAACCGTCCATGACGCACGACCCGCTCCACCCCGAGAACGCCCCGGACGAGCTGCCGCAGCTGACGAAGTCCCCTACGCTGATGGACCGTTGGCGCCGTGCGTTCGGACGGGGTGCCCCTGGCGGAGCCAGTAGTACCCCGAGTCCGACTCAAGGCCGGTCTTCGGGGGTCTCCGCCCCGGGGGTGGCGGAGGAGGCCCAGCGCCAGGGGGCGCCAGGCCAGGACGTCGGGGTCGAGGGCGGCCCCGACGAGGACACACTCCACACCGTCCAGCGCGAGACCCTGCGCCCCGTACGCGCCACCGACACCGCTGAGGCTGTCGGCGGTGAGCCTGTCATGAAGAGCGTCCAGCCCACGATCCGCCGCTTCACCGGCACCAAGCGCAACGACCGTGTCGGCCCGCTGCGCTTCACCGGCGACCAGCGAGCCCGTCTTCAGGAGGCAGCCGTCGAGCACGGCTACAAGGGGGACTCCGGCTTCGCCGCCGACATCGTCCTCGCCTTCATCACCGGCCGGTTCACCGCCAACCTGCCCCTGTCCGAGGACCGCCGCCGCACGCACATCTTCCGCGCCCAGGCCCTGCGCCAGCTCAACAGGATCGGCGTCAACATCAACCAGATCGCCCGTGCCCTCAACAGCGACCACACCCCACCCGACATTCGCCAGCGCCTCACCGAACTCCACGACCTGCTGGAGCTGATCGCCGAAGCCCTGCGTCAGCCCGTCGATCCAGAGACGGAGGCATCCGCGTGATCGCCGCCATCAAACCGGCCGGGTCCAACACCCGCGGCCTGCTCGCCTACCTCTACGGCCCCGGCAAGCACGACGAGCACCTCGACCCGCACATCGTGGCGGGGTTCGCCATGCTCGGCATGCCCGACCCCGGCCGCGACGAGGACGCCACCCTCACCGAACTCGCCCGCTACCTCGACGAGCCCGTGCGGCTGCGCAACGGCGAATTCGGCAAGAAGGTCACCGACCACGTCTGGCACTGCCCCGTCCGCGCCGCACCCGAGGACCGCTACCTCTCCGACGCCGAGTGGGGCGAGATAGCCCAGCGCATCGTCGAGGCGGCCGGCATCGCCCCCACCGGCGACGACCTGGCCTGCCGCTGGATCGCCGTACGCCACGCCGACGACCACATCCACATCCTCGCCACCACCGTCCGCGAAGACGGCCGTCGCCCCAAACTCCACGACAGCGGCCTGCGCGTCGGCGACGCCTGCCGCGAGATCGAGAAGGACTACGGGCTGCGCCAGTTGAAGAAGAGTGACCGCACCGGCGCCCGCCGTCCCACCCAGGCCGAGATGCACAAGGCCGAACGCCTCGGCTGGAACCAGACCAGCCCCGAGTGGCTCCAGGACCGCATCCGCGCCGCCATCCCCCACGTGACAGGCGCCGAGGAATTCATCGCCTACCTCGAAGCCAGCGGCGTCGAGGTCCAGGTCCGGCGCGGCCCGTCAGGAGACCTCCTCGGCTACGCCGCCGGCCGACCCGGCGACCTCAACGAGGCCGGCGAGCAGATCTACCACCCCGGAAGCAAGATCTCCCCCGACCTCTCCCTGCCCAAAATCAAGGCCCGCCTCGAATCCAGCCGGCCCGAAGAACACCCCACCGCCCGCCGCAACCACCCCAGCACCCCCTGGCACCAAGCCACAGACGCACTCGACACCCTCCACACCGACCTCGCCGACGACATCCACGCCCAAGCCCACATCACCGCCCTCGGCGAACTCCTCGAAGCCACCGCGCAGAAGGCACCCGCCCATCTGCGCGCCGAACTCCACGCCGCCTCCAAGGCGTTCGCCCGGGCCCAGCGCTCCCAGGTACGGGCGGAAGACCGAGCTGCCCACGCCCTGCGCAGCGCGGCACGCGACATCGTGCACACCGCCACCGGCCCCGACGGCAGCGCCTTGGCCGCCTTGGTCGCAGCCCTCGTCTGGGCCGCCATCGTCGCCGGGCGCTGGCACGAAGCGAAGCACCACGCCCACCAGGCCGACGCCGCCCGCCAGGCCGTCCAGCACCTCCAGACAGCCGCCGACCTGGCCCTCGCCCCGACGCTCGCCGAACTCACAGCCCGACCGCCCAGGGATCAAGCCCGCCGCGTTCTGGCCAGCGACGTACGAGCAGCCGTCCCCGACCACGCCGAGCGAATCCTCACCGATCCGGCCTGGCCCGCGCTCGCCACTGTCCTCGCCAACGCGGAAGCCCGCGGGCATCAACCGCACCAGCTCCTCAAGGAAGCCGCTGCCCAGCGCGAGCTGACCACCGCACGACAGCCCGCCCGCGTCCTGATCACCCGCATCGCGCACACCGGCCGAAACCCAGCACCCAACCGCCGCGCCGAAGCTGCCCGCCTGCAGTCGACCATGGCAGGCTCGATCCCCACTCGGCAGACCGGAAACGGGCGACTCCCCTCAGTGCCTCCATCGCCTACCAAACAACAGCGCCGATAGACACCGTCAGAACCGCAGGGGTCGCGTTCCTCCGGGATCGGAGGAACGTGTGACGCTTTCCCGGATCACGCTATCGCTGGCGCGCAGAGCCGCCGTCAGTTCTCCTCTCAGCTCGTCCGGGAGGATCCCAGCGCCGAGGGCGCAGGCGCACACCAGGGTGCGACAGTCCTGCACTTGCCGGTCCGTGGCGATCTCGGTGTACAGAGGATGAGCCAAGTTCTCGCGGGCCGCGTAGCCGTCTTCTGCGTCCGTCGTCCTGCGGTGGAGGTGCTCGACGATGCGGTGCGCGGCGAGCGCCCCGGCGGAACCGATCGCGTCGAGGACTGTAAGTCCGAGCCGGGTGTCGAAGACGGTCATCCCGGGTTCGGTCTTCCGTCCGAGGTAGGCCGTCACCAGGTCTGCCAGGTGACCGTCGATCGGTTGCCCGGCGTCGCGGCGGCATAGAACGGTCAGGCATGCCGTGACGGCTTGTTCCCACGGGTCGCCGGGCATCGTGTCGGCAAGGAGGACAGCTGCCCAGGCGGTGTCACCCGCGGCGAGGGCGGCGAGTACGGCGACCTGTCGGCCGTCGAGCATCCGTTTTCCGATGCCATGGTGGGCTTCGATGTGCGCCAGCGCCTCGGCCCATCGCCCCTCGGCGGTGAGGGTGCGTGTGCCGTCGGCGAGGAGGACGCGCCACAGCCACGCGCGAACCTCCTGGCGGTCTTCACCGGTCGTAGTGAGGTCCGCAGGTACGTTGACGCCTTCGAACCGGGCGGCTGTGCCCGCCTCGACGGCCTTGTACAGGTCGAGCAGTCGCTGACGCCCCTCATCTGCGCGGCCGGCGCGAATCTGGAGGCGGGCCAGGTTGACGACCGGTTCCAACCCTCGGATCGCGCTCATGCCGGGGAGGGGGCAGGCGTGGAGGTAGGCGGCGGCGTGTTGGTGGCACATCTCGCGGGCGAGATCGGGAAGGCCGAGGTCGGAGGCGATGAGCGCGGCCTGGTTGTAGACGGCCGATGCAAGCCCTTGGTCGGTCTTGTTCACCACGGTGTCGGCCAGGTCGACGAGACTGCGCACACGCTCGGGCAGGGGCAGGCAGGCGGGCCGGAATCGGGCGACGAGCGGGAAGCGCTGGGCTGTGGGTCCGTGCGGATCCATGGGTCCCCCAGTGTGTGAGTGAGGGCTGGTGGGGCGACGGTGCCCGCCGCCTGCGTGCCGCAGGCACCGTCCGCTACACGTGGGGCGTCACCGCCAGTCGACGACGATGCGGTTCAGCGGGGTGTCGAGGGCGAAGAGCCCCGGGCGCTGCTCGATCTCGGGGGCGTCGAGAGGCTGGATTTCGAACGTGGCCTCACGGTCGCGGTAGTCGCGGTCCCAGGTGCGGATGGCGTCGGCGACCCTCGCGGCCAGCTCATCGCTGCCGGGGCCGTGGCCGACGACACCGAACTCCCAGAGCTTGCCACCCTCGGGGGTCTTCTCCTTCGAAAGGCGCCGGGCGAGGTAGGTGACGGCACCCTTGTCGACGACCGCGGTCGACGAGGGGTAGGGGTCCTCGGTGAGCAGGGTGCCCTTGGCGCTCTGGGGGAAAAGCATCCGGATCAGACCGGAGGGCAGGGAGCAGGTGATGAACAGTTCCATCCACTCTGGCGACTCCATGGCGCGGACCGTCATGCCGGTCCATTCCTCGGTGCGCGGCTGGTCGAGTACGCCCGCGAGGGCGTCGGCGTCGATGTTGAGCCCGGCGGGGGCCTGGAGTCGTACGGCGCCGTCCGTGCTGAGAGGGATCACTCGGCGGTCGTCGTCAGCGATGCCCCGCCGAAGCGGCATGAAGGTGTTCATCTCGCTGCCGAGGGACACCCACCGGCCGTCGCGCTGCTCGTAGGCGATGGAGCGGGAGACGGTGCCCTTGAGGCGCTGGGGGACGAGGAGCCGGCCGCCGGGTGCGAGTTGCTGCTGCCAGGCGTGCGGTACGCCGTGCGCGCCGACGGTGGCGATGATCCGGTCGTACGGTGCTGCTTCGGCGTAGCCGAGTGCCCCGTCGCGGGTCACGGCCTCGACGTTGGTGATTCCGGCGGCGGCGAGGTGCGTGCGGGCACCCTCCACGAGGTCGTCATCGACGTCGAGGGTGGTCACGTGTCCGTTCTCGCCGACCAGGTGGGCGAGCAGACCGGCGTTGTAGCCGGTGCCGGCACCGAGTTCGAGGATGCGCTCGCCGGGCTGGGCGTCGAGCTGGTCCAGCATGAGGGCGACGACGCCTGGCTGGGAGGCGCAGGAGATGGACGTGCCGTCGGTGTTGTACTTGATGTGTACCGGTGCGTTGGCGTAGGCGTCTTCGAGTGACGCGTCGGGCACGAACACGTGGCGGGGCACGGTCCGCAACGCGGTCTCGACGGCGGGCGTGCGGGCGTGTCCGTCCGCGCGGAGCTGGTCGACCAGGGTGTTGCGGAGGCGCTCGGCGTCCGCCGTGGGGGTGGTGATCGTGTCGGTGTTCACCGCGCTGACGCTATCGATGCTGGCCGTTGCCTCGGTGGGCGACTCGGTGTGGTCACTCGTTCCCATGACTACCTCTCGTGCGATGTGGGACAGGGCGCTCTGGTCGTCCCGGAGGAGACCGGCGCGGTTGGCGTGGAAGATCACGTGGTGGGCGATGACGGCTCGCAGGCCGCGGGTGAGGGCGCCGCGGCCTGCGAGGTCGGCGAGCGTGGCACCAGCCCGTTCGAAGGCGGTCACCCATTCCTCGTGAGCGTGGAGTGGGCCGCCCAGGCGGCAGAGGCTGTGGGCGTCGGCGGTCATGAGCTTCCGCATGGGCGGGGCCAGTTCGGCGGCTCGTTCGGGTGGTGGTGGATTGGTGGCCGGTCGAAGGGCCGCTACCTTCGCCCATACGTCGCCTTGTTCGAACCAGTCGAGTCCAGCGCCGCGCATCATGACGCTCGCCAGCAAGACTGTGGTCTCCCGGCGTCCCAGGTGCATCGGGCTCGTCTGGTAGGTGAGCAGGTGGCGGGAGTCGCTGTGGAACAGTTCGTGGGCTGCGTCCATGGCCTCGGGTCCGCCGAATGCGTCGGTCTCGGGCTCGTAGATGCCGGGCAGGCACGACACGGCCACGCCGTCGCCGATTAGATCGCTCAGGAGCGACTCAATGGTTGGTGAGGGCTTGTCGGCGAGGTAACGCAGTGGCCAGGGCTGCTTGTTCATGAACCACCAGCCGGTGAGCTGCCCGTCGGCCTCGGCCTGGATCAGGGCGGGGCCGAGGCGTTCGGCGATGGTGCGCCGGGCGCTCTCGCGGTCGAGAAAGGTGATGTTGTGCTGCTGCCAGCGGTCGGGAGGCATAGAGGTCCTTCGGTCGGTGGTTCAAGCGGTGAGGAGGCATGCGTCCCAGGCGGACTGGGGTGGTGCGGCGGTGCTGGGCGCGAGGAGGGCCAGGGCTATGCCGGCGGCGCCGTCGAGTAGGCCGGGGCCGCCTTTCCGGTCCTGGATGAGCGCCGTGGCCATGAGTTCGGGGTCGGTGCCCGGCGGGGTGATCTCAGCCAGGAGGGCCGGGATCGCGGCGCGGAGTCTTCCCGCGGTCGAGGGGTGGGCGTCGTCGGCCGTACGCGCGGCAGTGTGGGCGAGGCCGGCGAACCCGTGGCAGAGGCCGTTGTCCGTCGTGGCCTTCAGCTGCTCGGGATCGGTGAGGGCGGCCACGAGCGCGTTCTCCGCGTCGATCTGGCGGCTGGCATCGCCGAAGGCAAGCGCCGCAAGTTGCTGGGCGCGGGCGAGGCCGGCGGTGCCGTAGCACCAGGATGGCCGCCTGGGGGCTGACGGGCCGAGACATCCCCTGCGCAGTTGGCCCTGAGTGACCCAGTACGGCCAGACCGGTCCGCCGTCGACTATCTCCTCCCAACGGTCCAGCCAGGTCAGGATGGTGCGCAGTGCTGCATGGTGCCCGTGGATGACGTAGCCGTTCCGAGCTGCGAGGGCCAGGAGCGCGAGCACGCCGCCGATGCCGTGCGCCATACCGGTGTTGGCGTGCCCGCCAGGGAATCGGTCGTCCGGGCTGCCCGAGGGCCCGGTCTCCGCCCACCAGCCCGGCAGGGTCTCGCCGTGGTGGGTGATCGGTTCGGTGAGGCGCACGCAGTAGTCGAGAACGGCGCGCATCGTGGAACTGCCGGGGTCTCGGCGCAGTAAGTAGGCGCCGTATCCGGTGAGGCCCCGGATGGCGTCGAACTCGGCGAGCTGCGGCAGGCGTCCGGCGTCGATGCGGCGGTGTGCGGCGTCGAGACGGCGTCCGACGTCGACTGTGATCTGTCCGTCCATCACGTCGAGGGCGCGCAGGTAGGAGCCGGGAAGGTGGTCGGCGGCACAGCTCAGGGCATGGGCGAAGGCGGGAACTCCGTAGAACGGGTGGCTGTCCGGGCCGCTGGTGAGCGGTTGCCGGGAGGCGGCGGTGAGCCAGGCGTGGGCGCGGTGCCACGGGCCGCGGCCGTTAGCGGCCAGCTCGATGTGCAGGAGCGCGATTCCCGGCGGGCCGTATGCAAGGTGTTGCCGGTCCGAGGAAAGCGTCCTGGAGCCGAGGGGCGCGGTGTCGGGGTCGGCGAGCCGGGCGGCGATGGCGTCGACCAGGCCGAGCGCGGGGTGGAGGCTCACGACGCCGTCCTCCTGGTGCGGGCGGTCCAGGCCAGGGCAGCAGAGCGCGCCAGGTAGAGGCACACCTCTTCCTCCGGGAAGTTCACGGCGACGTGGCGCACGAAGTGAACGTGCAGCAGCGAGGTCAGGACGTCGTCGACGGCGATGCCCTGGGTGTCCGGGCCGGGCATGTGCGGCCGGTATGCGGCGAGCGCCGTATCCCGGTCAGCCCATCCCGACACGATGGCGTCCCCGCCCGGGACCTGGCGCAGCCCCGCCCAGTCGTCGCACGGGTCGGCGAGCCGTACGGCGGCGGTGAACTGCGGGCGTGGAACGGGAGCGGGGGCTGTCGGCGGGATGTGATCGATCAGCCACCGCATCCCGGCCTCGGTGCTGCCAAGGAACGCGGAGGCGATCGCAACAGTGTGGGCCGCCACCAGCGTGCGCTGACTGGGGCGCTGTGGCTGCGTGAGCTGGGCCAGGATGACGCGCGAGTCCGCCCGGAACACCTCCTCGGCCGCCTCCCATGCGGTGTCGGAGCCCCAACGGCCCATCTCCCGGTAGGAGGTGGGATAGCGCAGGTCGGCCAGCAGGCCGATGCTGCGTAGCTCGTCGGCCCAAGCGCTCACCGTTCGAGCGGTGCTGGCGAAGGCTTCCGGGTTGGGGAGGGCGATGCGTACGCGGAGGTGTTGGTCCGGGTCGCGGAAGCGGATGAACCACCACGGCGGGTTGCCGAGCTGTTCGAGGAGGCCGGGCAAGTGCCGGGAGAGCAAGACGTCTTGGCGGCGTGGGTCACCGTAGAGCGCGGCCAGAAGAACCGACGAAGAGGCAGGCGTCTGCATCTGGGCCGCAGACAGGGCACGGGCCCGGCTGGGGGCTGGCAGTGGCGGCCATGTCGACGGCCTGGTTGCTTTAAGTGGCACCACGACCTCGTGGGCTCGCCCGCCGCACCAGCCATACGCATCTGGTTCCGGGGCCTCGACGAGTACGGCCAGGCGCGTCCGGTCGAGGTGCTTGCGCAGGAGCGCACGGTGGCCGGCCTCGTCGAGGTCGAGGAAGAGGCGCCGGTCGTCCTCTACGAGATGGACGCGGCGCGGCAGTCTCCGCCGGGCACGCCAGTCGCTGAGCGCGGCGTCCCACTCAGCCCGAGGACGGGCACGGCCGGGCAGTTCGGACGCTTCCAGCCGCCAGCGCGCCGGGGCCAGCACTGTCCGGCCGTACCGCAGACGTGGAAGGAACGGCATCGCCGTTGCGGCGCCCCAGCCGAAGACGGTGACCTGCGCGCACTGGGCGCGGGACAGTTCGGTGAGGAACCGCACCAGTGGTGGGGTGTGGGTGCGGAGGTTCAGCGCGTGCATCCCGACGGCCTCCACGCGGTGGCCTCGCTCAGGGACGGCGAGGTACATGCGGCGGCCGTCGCACCCCACAGCCAAGTCCTCCGGGGTGAGGATGGTGTCCTGCGGGGCGCGGTGCTCCTGAAGGCTAATCACGGTGGGTAGAACCTGTGGGGAGCGGGTGACGTGGGCGCTCTCGGAAAGCAGGGGTGGGAAAGAGAGCTGCGCGGGCACGGTGTTGCCGTCTGCGGCCGGGAGGTCGGCAAGCTCGGCGGCCAGGGCCTCGCGGTCGGCGGGGGCCAGCACGCTGAGGAATCGGCCTGTGGAGACGCCGGCGCCTCGGGACACGCTCGTGATCTCCAGCCGGAACCGCCCACGCTGCAAGTCCTCCAGGCTGGCCGCGTGCACCTGCACTCCGATCTCCAAGTGCGGCGGCAGCCGTGGCTCATCGGGACCCACGTCCAGGGTCTCAATCTGTTCGTCCGTGAGGATCACTTCGTCACGGCCGTCAAGCGCGGCGGCCTGAGCCAGCCGTACGAGGGTGTCATCCCGAGCGGAGACGCGGGGCCTGCGTGCGCTGGCCGGAGCGCCTGGGTAACCGTCGGGATAGCCGGTGCCGCTGTCCGCGACGACCTCCGCGAGCGGCACCATCGTGCCGATGCCGTACCGCTCGTAGAACCGCTGGTGGTACTCGTTCCAGGCGGCGGTCCCGTACGGGCGGATGCTCAAGCGGGTCAGGGTGAGAGCGGCGCGCTCGATCTCTCGGGCGACCGCTTCCGGCAGAACGATCTGCGCGCCCAGACGGAGGTCGAGCGCGACGGGGTGGCGACGCAGGCCAGGGACGAGGTCTCGCATCCGCGCCGCGACGCTGTCCCGGCCGCCGTATGTGGCGCACTCCTCCAGGCCCGCCCGCACTGCGTGGAGCTCGCGTACGGTCTCCGCGACCGGGGCGAGGCTCCCGGCGTCGATCGCGTCGAGTTGGCCCACCAGATACCCGAGGGCATCGGTCTCGGTGCTCGGAGAGTGCAGGCCCGTGATCAGCACCCGCCGCCGGATTAACTCCGTAAGCAGTTGACACAACTTCTCGGGACCGGCCTCGGGGAAGTCCGCCTGGAGTTTGTCCGCGAGGGTGCCGAACCGGATCGGCAGTCGGGTCGCGGCAACGACCGCGCGCACCGGTCCGGTCAGGGCCAGAGACGCCTCGACTGCGCGAGTCCGGTCGTCCTGGACGTCGGGCTGGAAGGGCACGATGAGCCGGTCTCCCCGGTACGCCACGGTGTTGTTGATGACGACGGGCAGCCGTTCGAGGAGGTCCGGGCATGACTCCAGCCGTGCGACCAGGGCCGCCAGCCACTCTGCCCCCGCGCGGCCGACGGCCATGTGTTCCTCGCCCCAGTCTGCCCGCGCCTGCGGGCCGAACTCAGCGGTTGCAACGCCGGCGAACAGGCCGAAGGGCGTCGCCCGGTGCTGGGCGCGAAGCAGGTAGCGGGCTACGGACAGCGTCGCGCGCTGCACGTCGCGGCGGGCGGGGTGCTCGGCCGTACACAGAGCCCGTACCTGCGCGGCCAGGACCGGGCTGGAGTGCTGGAGTGCCTCGGCGACTTCCTTGTTCGCCCAGACCGCGCGTAGCCACGCCATGCGGGTAGACGAACCAGTGGGCGAGCGGTCATCGAGGTCAGGGCAGGGAGGAAACGGCAGGGAGGGCCGGGCCACGGCGCGCACGAGAGCAGTGGAGCCGGTGCGGAAAGCTGCGGGCGGAGCAACCACCAAGTACCTCCGTAGGTGGGGGCGGGCGGCTGGTGCCGCCGCGCGGAGACGCGGCGGCACCAGACCGGATTGACCTCGGGCCGGTCAGGCGACGTTGGTGGTGCAGGCGCCGCAGGTGGACCCGCAGTTGTCGTCGGTCAGGTTGACCAAGCCCGCCGGGTCGGCGATCTCGACGAGGGAGACGTCCAGGTCGAAGCCGTCCGACGCCCCCGGGATCTGGGGGCGTACTTCGGTGCGGCTGGGAACTACGGTGCTGCGCGTCATGCTGCAACTCCTCGCAATCGTTGTGGTGTTACTGGGCTGGAGTGCCCACCAGGTGCCGCCACGGGAGCGTCGCCAGACGGCTGCTCCCCGGACGGCTCCTGGCCGCCCGGCACGAGGGGACGTGCTCCGCGTAGGAAAGTCCTCGCGGGCTGCCTGCCTCACGCCGGGAAGTCGTGTGCCGTGAGTCCGATCAAGCGGATGTCGGCCGCCGCTTCATGAAGTAGGCGAGTGCCTGGGCCTTGAGACGATCGAGGCACGGCTCGCACGCGTAGAAGGGTGCGTGCTGCCCGTCCCACTGCACCGGGCCGAGCCAGATCACCAGGACTCCGGTACGCCCGCAGCCGAGCCAGCAATCACCGGTGATCCACGGCCACTCCATGGAAGGACGTCCCCTTTCTCAGCTGGTCGGGATGGTCGATCTGGCGGCCTGGCAGTTGGGAGCGCAGGCCCAGAGCTGGAACGGCAGGCCCCGGTGGCGTATCTCGCCCAGCCGTCGACCGCTCGCTCCCAGCGGCCAGGCGCAGAGGGCGCAGTCCATGGCCATCTGCTGGCGGGGCCGGAGTCGAGCGAGATCCGGAAGGGGCGAGGGCGCCGTGGCCGGGATGCTCACTCGCCGCCCCCGGTGCGGAGTTCCGCCCAGACCTCTTTGCCCCAGGGGCGTCTGCCCGAGCCGTGCAGGTCATAGCCCCAGCGGTCGGCGACCGCATCGACGAGGAGCAGTCCGCGCCCCGACTCGTCGTCGTCAGCCGCCTGGCTGAGTATGGGCAGACGCGCTGGTTCCCGGTCCACGACCCCGACACGCAGTCGTGTCGCGTCCGGTCGCGCAACCGTGAGGCGGATCTCGGAACATGGGGTGTGCCGGGAGGCGTTCGCGATCAGCTCCGTGACGATCAGCGCGGCTCGGTCGGCGAGGCCGTCGAGGTGCCACACACCGAGGACGTCTCGGACGAGGCCGCGGCCGATCTCGGCCGTGGACGGCTTGCACGGGAAGGTCTGGCTGTACGTGGGGTGGCCGACGGAGAGGGCCTCAACTGGTGTTCTCAGACTCGTCATTGGGGTGGAGCCTTCGTGTCGTCTCGGCGCCCGGCCCGCCCCCGCGGGGGAACCTCAGGGGCGGGCCGGGCCGTCAACAGCCGCCCGCACGGTGGGGCGCGGCGGGCGACCAGCACCCAGACAACTCCCTTTCACAGCAGGTTGGTTAGGACGTTCAGGTGCTCAGTCGACGGACCGACCTAGGGCGTTTTGACCTCTCCTTTACCTGGCGGGTGAGGATCGCGCGGGCTACCGTGCCCGCATGGACACCACCCGCAACACCGTTCTTGAGGCGTGGATGACCGAACACGGCTACAGCTCCAACAGCCTCGCCGAGGCCGTGAACAGGGCCATTGAACGGTTGACCGGGCGCCCTGGAGGGCTCGACGGCTCATCTGTGAGGGCATGGAAAGCGGGCCGGGTCACGTGGCCAAAGTCAGCTGCCCGCAGGGCACTTGAGGACGTCACCGGATTACCCGCCGTCGCTTTAGGGTTCGTGCCACGGGGCCGGCCTTCGTCCATCCCGGCCCCACCGCAGCAGGAGGACCCCGACATGAAGCGCCGTACCCTCGTCGGCAGCATTGCTGCGGCTGCCGCCGCGGCAGCCGCACCCGGTACCGCGTCGCCGCGCCGTATCGGCATGAGTGACGTCAACCGCCTGAACAAGCGCTTCGCCGAGATCATCGCCAGCGACCACCGCCACGGCGGACAACTTGGCATCGAGCACCGGGCCGCCGCCCTCGCCGACGAGGCGCTGAACCTCCAGAACGCGGGCAGCGCCACCCAGCGCGTACGCAGCAACCTCTACGCCTCCGCAGCCGCCTTCCGCTCCTCCGCGATGTGGGCCGCCATCGACGGCCGGCGCTACGACGTCGCCAAGGCACACATGCGCGAGGCCCAGGCCCTCGCCGAGATGTCCGGCGACCAGGCAATCAAGTTCCGCATCTGGAGCCACGCGGGCACCATGTACCGCCACATGGGCCGCCCCGCCGACGCGTTCGCCGCCAACGACGTCGCCCGCAACCTGCACCTCACCCGCCGAGACCCCCTCTTCGCCTCGCTCGGCCTGGCCCGCCAGGGCGCCATCCACGGCACAGCGCAGGACCGCACCGGCACCCGCCGCGCCTTCGATCAGGCGCAAGACGCCATGCTGCGCGCCGACCCCGCCGACTACCGGCCGGTGTGGATGCTCGCCTTCTACGACCAGGCCGAGCTGGACTCCCTGGCCCTCTCCGCACACTTGGCGCTCGGCGACTACTCGACCGCCGAGTACCACGCCCACCGCTGCCTGTCCGCCCTCCGGCCCCACATGATCCGCTCCCGGGCCATCACCACCACCCGGCTCGCACACGCCTAGCTCGCGCAGGGTGCCCCCGACGCCGCCACGGCCACCGCGATGAAGGTCCCTGCCGAAGCCGCCACCCAGCACGCCCGGGTCACGCGCATGCTGCAGGAGTTCGGGGCCGCGCTGCGCGCCACGGCGCCGGGCAGCTCCACCGTGCAGACCTGGACCGAGCACACCGCCGCCTGGAGGATGGCTGCATGACAACGGCGCCCGCCATCGAACTGCGCACCTTCACCACCCTCGACACAGCCCGCGGCGACCTCCTCGACGTGTACGCCGACGTACGCGCCCCACTCCTCCACCTGCCGAACTACGCGGTCACCTCGTTCGGCGAGCGCCTGGACCGACACGGCGGGGAGCCGGGGTTCACAGCCGTCCTCGCATATGCAGACGGACATCCGGTCGGCTACGCCTACAGCAACACCATCGAGCACGGCGACCGCTACTGGCAGCGCACCAGCCCGACGCCGGCTGCGAAGTACACCGAGCGCCCGGCCCTGGCCCTGAAGGAAATCGGCGTCCGGCCGACCTGGCGGAAGACCGGCACCGCCCGCCGCATCCACGACGCCCTTCTCGCCACCCGCGACGAGCCATTCGTCACGCTCATGGTCAACCCAGCGGCCGGCGACGGAAAGGTCCATGCGCTCTACAGGTCGTGGGGGTACGAGGACATCGGGCAGAGCCAGCCATCACCAGCCTCACCGGTTCTCACCGTGATGATCCGAGCCGTCGGCTGACCAGCGTCCACGACAACCTGGGAGGAATCCAGCATCGTGCTGTAGTTCTGGGCCCAGTCTTTCGCGCTATGTCGCGCGGTCTGCCCCGCACTGCAGTCTCTCATCACTGCTCGGTCGTGCCCCAAGAGATGCGTGGGGTACGACGCTTGCTCGATCATTCTCCCGGTATTGACCAACCATCACGTTGGAATGCCGCAGTCCACCGTTGCTCTACCGATTCTGCCCATTCCGGCTCGATATCCGAGGCGAAGGCCAGCAACCCTGAAACGTGCCGAACGAGTCCCTCGAACGAACTGGGCTGCATCATGCGCCAAGCAGACTGGACCAACATCGCCGCCGCAGCCGATCACTACGGGTCACGCCCTCAGCACGCGACAGCCATACTCCGACTCACAGTCTGAGAACGCATCGCCCCTGCCAACCAAGGACTTCCGGGCTGAGCTTTGGTACGGCGATTGCAGTATCCGCTACATGAACGTTTTGGATTGCCTATCTGGGCCGCGTCAGCCGAGGTACACCCAACTCGCAGCGCTGGACCCGTTACCGAGCGTCGAGGTTGCTATGAGGGATGGTCGTTCTCCAAGGGCGGCGTGGCCTTCGTGCGGGTGTTGGAGCGGGAGATGGGCACGGTCACTAGTCGACAGAAGTGATCACAAAAAGTCACGTATGAACGGTGGTCTATTCCTTTTGCCCGCCCAAGGCTTGACGGAGTGTGAGTGATTGCCGGTCTGTTGGGGTTACTGTGTGTCGATAGTTGACCATGGCCGCGGAGCTGTCGGCTTCTGGAGGAGGAGTCCCGCATGCAGACACAGAAGGCCATCGCGAGTCTGAAGCAACTCCAGGAACAGGCGCGAACTGAGGGCCTCGCGTTGAAGAGCCCCGACCGCTTCTCGTCCTGGAAGGGGCAGGTGCGATCCGTACTTACTCGATCGCTCGGAAAAGACCACGCCTTGCTCAAGGACTTCGAGGCGGTTCGTTACCGACCCATGGTCTTCTCGACTGACAGCCCGCAGTCTTCATTTGACTCGTCATTCCTTAGCGGGCTCAAGCGGGCCTGTGGTGTCATCGAGGCGGCCATCTTCGAGCTGGAGGACGCAGGCACCAGTGACGACGCAGTGGATGAGACCGCCTTTGACCCGGATCTCTGGGCGTTCGTCAAAAACTACGTGGAAAACGAAGACTGGCAGGCGGTAGCTAGCCAGACGGCCATCTTTGTCGAACACCACGTACGTCAGTGGTGTGGCGATCCCAAAGACAAGAATGGCAAGACCCTTGTCGGCAAGGGGTTGTACTCGACAGTCTTCGCGGATGCTGCCCAGTTCCGGTTGGGCAAGGAGAGCGGCGAGTGGGAGGGCTGGCGGATGCTCGGCATGGGCTTCGCCCAGGCTCTGAGCAACGTTGACCGCCACAACATCCAGAGGCGGGACGATGCTAAGCGGTACGCGTTCGGCGTCCTGGGGGTCGGGAGTCTGATCCTGACGCAGCTGAGACACCAGCATGGTGAAGACCTAAACCTGTGACGAGTGATCACCACCAATCGTCGGCAAAGGATGCAGGCACATGGAAGATGCCAGTCTGACTCGTGAGATCGGCCGCGTAAATCAGCACACTCGCTCCATGATTAGCGAATACGTAGCCTGGGGCGGAAAGATCAGGCATGGGGAGGTCCACTATGCTCTGTACGATGAGATGCTGGAGTTCGTAAACCTCCGCACTGAAACTGCGGATAGCTGTCTCACGCTCATCGGAAACCGCAAGATCGCCGATTCGCTTGGGCTCAGTCGATCGCTGCTGGAGCACTACCTCCTTTTTATGTTGATGTGCCGAGGACGTAAATACTTTCGGCTGCAAGACCTCTCAAACCTGACCAAAGGGCAATTCAATGTACGTCTTCGGAAGGAACAAGAGGAACTAGAAGCGAAGCGGGCAGCTGGTACATCACAGCGCATCGCGGTGCGTAAGTACCCCAGAGCGCCCGCCAGGCACCTCATGCACATCTTCGAGGGATTGAAGGACAAAGAAGACCCTGACTTCGTGATCCCTATCCATTACTTCCAGTTCCAGCAGTTCCGGCCTGAGGTGATGCGCCTTAATGATGAAGATTACTTCCAGTATTACCCGCGTCCGGAAGAAACTAAGAAGGCCCTAGAGGAGCACCAGAGAGGGGCAACGTTCAGCTACCGGCACTACCTCGCCTACGACGCCCTGCTGCAAAGCCTCGAGCTAAATGATTTGGTTGATTCGGCTGCCATTGCGCGGATCGAGGCGCACTACACCTTCCTCGGAAAATTCCTCCACCCAACGCATGGAGCTGCGCGTGAGCTGCGCGAAAGGAGCAACATCCATTACGGCGGGACGGGAGTTGGTATTGGCCAAGACTATTCGCAGCTATCGGTCCTGCTGGCATCACTGTATGTGTGTTACTCCCTGGCTGGGTTGTTTGGTGAAGCCGTAGCACTCCTCGAAGGTGCACCCTCGAAGTATGTTGCTGATGCGGGCACCAGCGATCTGCGCGCCCTTATAGACAGCGTGCCGAGGAGCTTCCCCTACTTCTGGTTTCTGTTCAACGATCCGCCCCTCTTTGATTGCTTTAACTACTGCGTCCACCACGCGAGCGAACAAAATCTTGCAGAGTGGGGGCATTACAGCAACGTTCCCAAAGCGCGCGTCCCGTTCGACCAGAACATCTACACCCACCTGGAGCGCTCTCTCGGCACCTGCTCCAATAGCCGCTGGGGAATGTATTACAGTCCGATTGGCTAGCGATTTTCAATCCCTCTCGGCGCTCACTCGAAGCGCAAGGATTGAACTGTCGGCAGGGGACTCTGGTTTGTTGTCTGCGGCTGACAGAGACTCAGTTCAGCCTATAGTCTGGCCGTTGTGGCATCAGATGACCTGACGATCGAAGTTGCAGGCAGCTCCTCGCTTGCTCCGCCGGCGAGACAGGCACTCGAAGAGTGCATGAAGGCGTACGGGGAGGACGTGCTCCGCGAGGCCGGACGCTTGGAGGCGAGCCTGCATGTCGGAGGGGGCGCTCCGATGATCACAAACAGCATGGTGCAAGAGGCGGATCTCCTTGGGCGTCGAGGCCATATCCAGCGACCAACGCCTAAGTTCAAACACGCTATGCAGCTCGTCTCGTATGCGGCGGCCGTAGTAGCTGGTGTGTTTGCCGGAAGTATGGACACGGCGACTGGTTCAATTGGGTTCGCCGTTTCTGCAACGACGGGCATTATCGCATTTTTCCTGGGGCGCAATGATGGCTGAGTCATCACGAGAGGTATTTGGATACTCGGTTACAGAGGATGCTCAGTCGGAGTTGCGACGCTGGTCCGAGAAGGCAGAGAGGGAGCTGCTTCTGCGCGCCCGGCTCTGTGCAGACCAAAGGGGCTCTGCTGTAGTCACCCGAGAAGATGTTGCAATTGCAGCAAAGGGCGCTCCTTCTGAGCTCTTTGGTGATTACCTCAAGGTTAAGAAGAAGACGATCGTTCGTGCTTCGACCGTGACTGTTGGTGTTCTGGTTGGGGCTTTCCTGTCTTGGCTCCTTCTGCGGCATGTGACTGTACCCTCGCAAGGCTTTGTGGTAGCTGGGCTGAGTGTGCTTACAGCTTCAATTAGTGCAGTTGTTGCAGCGCTTGGGGCCTTTTACGCATCCAGGGCAGCGAAGGCTCAGGCTGTTGTCGCGTCTCGTGAGCATACGAGGTGGCAAGTAATGGAAGCTTGGATCGAGATCGAGCGCGCGATTCGTGACAGTTCTGCTGCAACGGCAGGAGCAGACACAGCCGCTCGGCCGATTGGTGCGCTAATCGATGACCACGCCGACCAGTATGGCTTGGGTCAAGACTTCCGCCAAGACTTGAGGGAAATTCTTCTAGTTAGAAACAGGATTGCTCACGGGATGGAATTCGATCTATCGCCAGATAAAGCTGCTGACCTAATCAAGCGTGCGCGAAGGATCGCTCAAAGAATCTCTGCCCGCTCTGATGGTTCTCCCGCGTCGACCGATTCGCTGTAGTCCGCGCGAGGTGACTCCTTGTAGGACTGGCCCGCTCGCATACCCGGGAAGGGATCAAGCCGTGCCGCACCTACTGAACTTGTGGCGTCAACAGCTGGGCAAAGTCCCCGAGTCCGTCTGGCAGCACACCGAACTCCAGGTACTGATCCTCGCGGACAACGGGCTTACGGACCTCCCGCCGGAGATCGGACAGATGCTCCGGCTGACGACGCTGGACCTCGGGCACAACCACCTCACCTCGGTGCCTGACGAACTCGGTGACCTGGTTGGCCTCAGCGGTTGCCTCTACCTGCACGACAACGACCTGACCGAGATCCCCGACGCCCTGGGAAACCTGACGAGGCTGCGTTACCTAAACGTCGGCGAGAACGCGCTGACCGCCCTGCCCGAAACCGTCTGCCGGATGGCCGGCCTGATCGAACTCCGGGCGCAGCACAACCGGCTGACCACGCTGCCCGACGGCATCGGCTACCTGCACAGCCTGCGCGAGCTGTGGCTCCGGGGCAACGCGGTCGAAAGCCTGCCGCGGTCCATGGCGGACCTCCGCGAACTGTGCCACCTGGACCTGAGGGAGAACGCCCTCGGCGAGCTCCCGGAAGCACTGGCCGACCTGCCCCGACTCCGCCAACTTGACGTGCGGAGCAACCGCCTCACACGGCTGCCGGGCTGGGTCGCCGACATGCCTGCGCTGGAGAAGCTGGACCTGCGCTGGAACGCCTGCGAGCCCTCCCCCTCGCTGCTGACCGCACTGGAGCAGCGAGGGTGCGTCGTCCTCTTGTAGACCGAAAGCCGCTGTTCAGGGGCGTGCCGTGCGTGAGCGATGCGTGAGCGGATGATGTAGCAGAGGCCATCACGGCGTGGACTGAGCATGCGGCAGCACCTACCCTGACCAGGTGGTTCCGGACACCGACGAACGGCCCGGAACCGCCCAGCAAGCCTTGGCCAGGACTTTTGATCCATTGGTTGTGGGTTCGAGTCCCACAGGGCCTACGGATCGACCCCGGTCAGGGCGCACCTGATCCGGGGTCGAGGCGTTCCGGGGCCTCGGGGCAGTCGACCCGAGCGCGGCTGAGGGGTCCGGGCGTCACGGCTGGGCCGGCGTTCGCGCCGTTTCCGACCGGAAGCCGTGCCCCAGTTCGGGCGCCAGCCCGTGGTAGTGCCGGAAGTTGTAGATGAGCGGGCTCCACACGGCCGGGTCGATGTGGTGCGTGCCCGGTATGACGACGCGTTCGTCGGCGTGCACGCGCAGCACCTCGCACTCCACGCTGAAGAACAGACCCTCGCCGCCCGCCGTCAACCCGACCGCCCGCGCCTCCAACTGCAGGCCGCACTCGGCGACCCGCGGCGGCCGTACGACGTCGGAGTCCACGGGCGTGAGTCCGGCCGCGGCGAACTTGTCCCGCTCGTACCGGTACACCGCCCTCTTGCCGGGCGGTACCGGATTCGCCCCGGTGAGCGGTGCGAGGCGCTCCACGTGCTCCCACACCTGCGGTGAGGCGACACTGATCACCAGCTCCGGGCACGCCCGGAGGTTCCGTACCGTCTGGCTCTCGCTTCCCAGGCCCAGGACAACGCGCTGCCCCAGCGCCCAAGCCGACGAGATCGGAGCGAGGTTGAAGGACCCGTCCTCGTTCTCGGTGGTGAGCAGGACCACCGGGGTTCCGAAGTAGAGGATGCTGGGGCGGATCACGCGGTGTGTGCTCGTCGTACCAGGGGTGCCGGTCACGCCAGTGGTGGTGGCGGCGGTGGTGTCGGTCGTCATGCGCGAACGCTAGGCCCGCGACGTTTCGGTGGCGGGCGAAGCATGCGCGTAACACTTCACCCGGCCAGATGCCGATTGGGCCCCTTGGCCGCCCCCTCGTACTCGGCCAGCACCACCACACCCACCCCCGCCCCCGCCAGCACCCCACTCCCGTCGGCCCCCGCCACGAACGTGTCCGGCTCACGCCAGGCCGTGACCACGCGACCCACACCGGCGTCGAGGATCAGCTGCGCGCAGGGGCGGGGGCGGGAGGCGCGGTGGGTGCATGGTTCCAGGCTGGTGTACACCGTGGCCCTGGGGAGCCGAGGGTCCCGCGCGTCGATCTTCGCGAGGGCCGCCTCCTCCGCGTGTACGACCGGGTCGCCGCCCTCCCGCGAGTGGCCCCGCGCCAGCTCCGTCCCGTCCTCCGCCACGACCACCGCGCCCACGCTGAAGGCCGTCTCCGACGGCGGGCAGAGCGCCGCCAGCTCGCACGCCAGTGCCAGCCAGTGGCGGTCGGCCGCCGAGGCCAGCGGCCCGACGCCGGGGGCGGTGGGCTCGTAGCGCATGAGGACGACGTCTTCGATGGGCCGTGTTTCGACCAGGCGCAGGCGTCCGGGCGGGTAGTGGCCGGGGCCGAAGAGGCGGGGGGCGGACGGGTCGCCGACGAAGAGGGGGGCGAGGACGAGCTGGAGTTCGTCGGCCAGGCCCTCCAGGAGGAGCTGGGTGTGGATGGTGCCGCCGCCCTCCACCATCAGGCGGCGGATGCCGCGTACGTCGTGCAGATGCGCGAGCAGCGCCCGCCAGTCGAGGGTGTCGCCGAGTGCGACCACGTCCGCCGCGACGGGCGTCTCCTTGAGGCGCCGGGCGCCCTCCGTCGTCGTACAGACGACCTTCTCGCCGCCCGTGTGCCAGAAGTTGGCGGTCGGGTCCAGCTCGCCGGAACCGCTCACCGTGACCTTCAGGGGGTACTCCGGCTTCCCCGCCGCCACCCTGGCCGCCCGCCGCTCGGGGGAGTTGACCAGCAGCCGGGGGTTGTCGGCGCGGATCGTGCCGGCGCCGACGAGGATCGCGTCGACGGACGCGCGTACCTCGTCGACCCGGTCGAAGTCGGCCGGGCTGGACAGGAGGAGGCGTTCGGGGCCGGTGTCGTCCAGGTAGCCGTCGAGGGAGACGGCGGCGGACAGCAGGACGTAGGGGTAGGGCATGGGCGCACTCCACCTCGGGGCCGGCGGACCGGAGAGGGAACCGGCGGGCTTGGTTAAAATTTTAAACAAACCTACACTGGCGGCATGACGACTCGCTGGCTCACCCCGGAGGAGCAGCGCGCCTGGCGCGCGTACATGGGAGCCACCCTCCTCCTGGAGGACGCGCTCGACCGGCAGCTCCAGCAGGAGGCCGGCATGCCGCACCTGTACTACTCCATCCTCGCCAACCTCTCCGAGGCCCCGGAACGCCGCCTCCGGATGACCGATCTCGCGGAGAAGCTGAAGATCACCCGCAGTCGGCTGACGTACGCCGTCACCCGGCTGGAGAAGGACGGGCTGGTACGGCGCGAGGAGTGCCGTGGGGACAAGCGGGGGAGCGTGGCCGCGCTGACGGACGCGGGGATGGCCGTGGTGGAGCGGGCGGCCCCGGGGCATGTGGAGGCGGTGCGTGCGACGTTGTTCGATCATCTGACGCCGCGGCAGGTGGGGCAGCTGGAGGAGATCTTCACGGAGGTCGCGCAGGCCCTTCAGGGAGACGGTGGCGGCAATGCGGCGGGGGATGTGCCGTGGCGGCGCCGGTCGTCACCGTGCTCGTGACCCGCCTCATGGGGGCCCGTGAGATGGGTCACGCACAAGTTGTTGCTTCAAATTTAAAGCATGCAGTAGGGTCGCCGGTCGAGGAGCTGCTTCAAATCTGAAACACTCACCCGGAGACCCGTATGCCCGACTTCCCCGCCGCCACGCCGCGCGCCCGCGTCCGGGTACCGCTGCGCTTCCATGACGGCTACAGCGCCGACGCCGACCTGGTCACCTTCCACGGCCTGACCGACGGCCAGGAACACGTGGCCGTCGTCCTCGGCGAACCCGGCCCCCGCCCCCTCGTGCGACTGCACTCCGAATGCCTCACCGGCGACCTCTTCGGCTCCGCCCGCTGCGACTGCGGCCCTCAGCTGCACGAGGCGGTGGAGCGCATCGCGGCCCGCGGCGGCGTGCTGCTCTACCTCCGCCAGGAGGGGCGCGGCATCGGTCTCTACAACAAGCTCGACGCGTACGCCCTGCAGCCAGGGCCTCGACACGTACGAGGCGAACACCGCGCTCGGTCTCCCGGAGGACGCCCGCGACTACACGGCGGCGGCGCAGATGCTCCGGGCCCTGTCCATCACGGACCTCGACCTCCTGTCCAACAACCCCGACAAGGCCGACCAGCTCCGCGGGGTCGGCATCACCGTCCACGACCGCATCCCCACCGGCGTCTTCACGACCGCCCACAACGTCCGCTACCTGCGCGCCAAGGTCCTCCAGACCCAGCACACGCTGCCGCTCGCGGAGCTGAACGCGGGGTGAGCCGGAGTGCCCACACGGGCGGGTCGGACTGCCGGAGCTTGTCGATGACCAGCTTGCTGAACGCGGCGGCGGTCCCGCAGGTGTCCTTGGGGGCGTCCGGCCGGTACCGCCTGATCAAGGTGCTGAAGGAGTAGGTCGATCTCGCGAGGGTGTGCGTGACTCCGAAGGCGGCGAGTTCCGGTGCCGGCGCGAGGTGGGGCGGGCGTGCTGGGAGACGGGCCGGAGGGCGTCGCCTCCGTACGGAAGCCAGGGCTGCGGCGGCGGGAGGGGTCCCCGACGGTTGCGGGGACGGTCCCCGGCGGTCGCGCCGACGCGCCGCTTTCCCATCAAGGCACCGGCCCGGCCCCTGGTGACCGCGGCGTCACGACGCATCGCAGAAGACCCGGGCGGCCTCGCCGAGCGTGGAGGCGGGGGACAGGTCCAGCGGCTCGTGGGGCAGCGCGACGCCGAACTCCTCCTCGGCGGCCACGACGAGATTGAGGAACGCGAGACATGGGCGACCGGCTACTGCTCGATCGGGTGGCGTGACCGGTCCCGCGCATGGCGTACACTGGTGACACAACGACGCGGGGTGGAGCAGCTCGGTAGCTCGCTGGGCTCATAACCCAGAGGTCGCAGGTTCAAATCCTGTCCCCGCTACTGAAGGCCCGGGGCCGGAATCCAGATCAGGGATTCCGGCCCCGAGTCGTTCCCGGGAGCGCCCTCCGCGTAACAGCTGACACACAGTCAGGCAGGATTACGATCCTGAATGTCGGTCAACTCGCCCGATTTCGCCGTTCATGGCCAGTACGTCCTGGCAGGAGACGTTAATGATCAAGCGGAACAGCTTGGAAATCAGGCCCCGGTTCTATTAACGTCCGATAACGCAGCGCGGTCGTCCCAGCCGTCACAAGAGGCGGCTCCGTGCGCACGCGCCGAATCCCGCGCGCGGCCCTCACCGGCCACACAGGGAACCGGGGAACCACCACCTTGGGGTGAATCGGGCGTATGCCGCCGTACCAGTACGGTTGGTTTACGCGCGTAGGAGACCTTCCTGCTCCGAACCCGTCAGCTAACCCGGTAGGCGAGAAGGAAGGAAAGGAGTACGCCTACGTGGCGTCCAACCGGCCTGCCCCACAAGCCCCGTTCGTGCCGGACCAGCGCACCGCCGACAGCACCGACACGTTCGTCTACGGCGCACAGCGCACCGACGAGGGCCCGTGGGAGGAGTGGAACCCCACCGCGGACTCCATCCGTCCCGTACGCGGCCGGCATCGCGTCACCAAGCAGCGCGGCGGCGGACTCGCCCGCAGCTCCACCGTGCTCGGCGTCGGCGTCATAGCCGCGGTCGGCGCGGGCGGCATGGCCAGCGCGAACACCGGCAAGCCGCCGGTGTCGATCTCCCTGCCCGACCTGCCCTCCGTCGGCGCGCTGATATCCGACGACGACTCCGACACCGCCGACACCAAGGCCGCGAGCGCCCCCCTCAGCAGCCTCGGCACGACCGCCGCGGACACCGCGGACGGCACCACCGACGCCGGTGAGGCGCTGCGCGCCCGCATCATCGCGCAGGCCGAGCAGCAGCAGGAGCAGGTCGAGAGCAAGGCCGCCGCAGAGGCCGCGGCCGCCGCCGAGAAGGCCGCCGCCGAAGCCGCGGCCAAGGCGGAGAAGGAGGCCGAGGAGAAGGCCGCCGCCGCCAAGGCGAAGGCCGAGGAGGAGGCCCGGAAGAAGGCCGAGGCCGAGCGGCTCGCCGCGCTGGCCAAGCAGTACGCGCTGCCGACCTCCTCGTACACCATCACCTCCACCTTCGGCCAGGCCGGCGCCCTGTGGTCGTCCGGCTACCACACCGGCCTCGACTTCGCCGCCCCCACCGGCACGCCCATCAAGGCCGTCCACAGCGGCACCATCACCGAGGCCGGCTGGAGCGGGTCGTACGGCTACAAGACCGTGCTCACCCTCGACGACGGCACCGAGATCTGGTACGCCCACCAGTCCTCGATCGGCGTCAGCGTCGGCCAGAAGGTCACCACGGGCGAGGTGATCGGCCGCGTGGGCGCGACGGGCAACGTGACCGGCGCCCACCTGCACCTGGAGGTGCACACCGGCGGATCCGGCGGGATCGACCCGCTGGCCTGGCTGCGGAGCAAGGGGCTCAACCCCTGAGAGGTGCCTGAAACGCGCCTGAGAGAGCCTGAGTGACGCTTCTTTCGAACGCCGGTGGCCCTGACGGCAACCCCCCGATGTCAGGGCTGCCGGGTTCGGCTGCCCCCAGCCTGTCGGGGGTCTACGACCGGTACGGGTTGTACGCCGGGTAGGGCGCCGTCGGCCCGTACCCCGGCGTCCAGCCGTACACCGGCGGCATCATCACCGGCACCGGCGGCGCGGTCACCCGTGCCGCGTACTCCAGCGCCGGGCGGGCGATCTCCCGGCGGCTCCACAGCTCCTGGAGCAGCTCGCGTTCCCGGACGACGAAGTCCGCCCGGGCGCGGCCCCGGCGGCCCCGATGCCGTAGGAAGGCCAGCGACGTGGCGTACGCCTCGTACTGCGCGACCGCCCGGGCTGCCGGTTTGCCGAGGTGGTGGCCAGCGTACTCGCGGGCCAGGCGGCGGGCCCGCATCGAGCCCAGGGCGAACGGTTCGGCGGGCGAGAGCCAGCCCGCGACGACGTACGCCGGGAGCTCCTCGCGTACGGTCCGCAGCTCACGCTGCCGGGTCCAGATCACCAGCCAGGTCAGCAGCCCGAACGCGGGCACCATGAAGCCGCCGTACACCGCGAAGAAGCCGTAGTCGCCGAAGGTCGCCGAGCCGTTCCAGAAGGCGTGCATGCCCATCGCGAGCAGCAGCCCGGCCGGTGGCAGCAGGACGCGGCGCAGCCGCTGGCGCTCCCCGGCGAGCGCGGCGATGCCGAAGCCGATGCCGGTGAGCACGGTGAACAGGGGGTGCGCGAACGGCGACATGATGACCCGCACGAAGAAGGTCGCCGCGGTCACGGAGGCGATGCCGCTGTGGCCGGCCAGCTGGTCGGTGCCGAACGCGGTGCCGAGATAGAGGATGTTCTCGGTGAAGGCGAAGCCGGTGGCGGTGACACCGGCTATGACGACGCCGTCGAGGATTCCGGTGAAGTCGCGGCGCCGGAAGAGGAAGAGCAGCAGGATCGCGGCCGCCTTCGCGGACTCCTCGACGATCGGGGCTATGACCGTGGCGCCCCAGGTGTCGGCGCTGGTCGGGTCGGCGGTGGCGGTGGCTATCCATTGGGTCGCGAAGCTGTTCGCGATGATCGCTATCAGTGCGGCCGCGCAGGCGCCCCAGGAGAACGCGAACAGCAGGTTCCGCCAGGGGCCGGGCTCGACCCGGTCCAGCCAGCGGAAGGCGGCTATCAGCAGCGGTACGGGCAGGATCGCGAGGCCGAGGCCGACCAGGAAGCCCTCCGTGCCGGTCTGTTCCCGGACCAGGGCGAGGATCACCAGGCCGGACAGCGCGAGCAGCGTGATCAGTGCGCCGTACCGCACCCACCGCTGCTGCCACCAGTGCGCGTGCCGCAGGGTGCCGCCGGTGGGGACGCCGGGGTTCGTCGGGTACGGGGGACTGATCGCCACGGCATTGACCCTAACGAGGGGAGGTTCGAACGAGGGAAGGTTTTACGGCTGACCTTCGTGCTGGTCGTCGTGCGGTGCGCGGCGGAAGAGCAGGTCGTTCACCACATGACCCTTGTCCAGGCCCTGACCCTCGAAACGGGTGAGCGGGCGGAACTCGGGGCGCGGCGCGAAACCTCCGTCGGGCCGGGTGTTCTCGAAGGCGGGGTGCGCGGTGAGCACCTCCAGCATCTGCACGGCGTACGGCTCCCAGTCGGTCGCGCAGTGCAGGATCGCGCCCGGCTTCAGGCGGCTCGCGGCGAGGGTGAGGAAGTCCGGCTGGATCAGCCGGCGCTTGTGGTGCCGCTTCTTGGGCCAAGGGTCGGGGAAGAAGACGCGCAGCCCGTCGAGGGAGTCGGGGGTGAGCATCTCGCGCAGCAGGATGATGGCGTCGCCGTTGGCCACCCGGATGTTGCTGAGGCCGCCCTGGTCGGCGAGGTTGAGCAGATTGCCCTGGCCGGGGGTGTGTACGTCCACGGCGAGGATGTTGGTGTCCGGGTCGGCGGCGGCCATCCGGGCGGTGGCCTCGCCCATGCCGAAGCCGATCTCCAGCACGACGGGGTTGTCGTTGCCGAACAGCTCGGCGAGGTCGAGGACCCGCCGCCCGTCGATGTCCAGCCCCCACTTGGGCCACAGCCGCTGCAACGCGTCCGCCTGCCCCGCGGTCACCCGGCTCCGCCGCGGCTGAAAACTCCGGATCCGCCGCTCGAAGTGCGAACCGGCGGGGTCCGCCTTGGGACCGTCCGGGAAGCGCGGCCCCCCCTTGTCCCGGGGACGGCGGATCCCGCCGTCGGGGGTGGGGTGGGGGGCTTCGGGGGAGTTGAGGGAGTCAGACACAGTGGGTTCGATTTTACGGGTTCGGGGTGGGGCGGGTTCGCGTGCGGGGGCTGTGGACGCGCGTGCGGGTTGGGCGGGTTCGCGTGCGGGGGCTGTGGACGCCGGTGCTGGGTGTGCGGTTGTGAGTGCCGAGGCTGTGGGCTCGCTTGTGGCGGCTGTGGAGGCGGGTGCGGGGCTTGGGAGCGGGCGTGCGGGGTGTGCCGGTGTGCGTGCGGAGGCTGTGGGCGCGCCTGCGGCGGCTGTGGATGGGCGTGCGGGCTGCGGGCGCGCGTGCGGGGTCCGGGAGCGGGCACGCGGTATCTGCGGGCGTCGTGCGGAGGCGGCTGTGGATGAGGTTCGGGGGTTGTGGACGGGCGTGCGGGACCGCGGGCACGGGCGCGAGGCACGCGGCCGCTGCCGACCTGACAGTGCGGGCTGCTGTACGCGGCTCATGCCCGGGCCAGTGCGGTCAGTGCCCGTCGGGCCACCTCTCGGCCGATCGGCAGGGAAGCCGTCGCCGCGGGGGACGGGGCGTTCAGGACGTGCACGGCGCGCGCACCCTCCTGGATCAGGAAGTCGTCCACCAGCGTGCCGTCCCGGAGCACGGCCTGGGCCCGTACCCCGGCCGCCGCCGGGACCAGGTCCGCCTCCGTCACCGCGGGCAGCAGCCGCCGCACCGCCTCGGTGAACGCGGCCTTCGACACCGATCGCCACAGCTCCCCGCCCCCGTACCGCCAGTGCCGGCCCGCTATCCGCCACGCTCCGGGCCAGGCCAGCGTCCGGGCCAGCTCGCGGGGCCGGACCACGCCCCAGCCGTAGCCCTCGCGGGCGAGCGCCGGTACGGCGTTGGGGCCGACGTGGACGCCGCCGTCGATGCCGCGCGTGAGGTGCACGCCGAGGAACGGGAACGCCGGGTCGGGGACCGGATAGACCAGGCCGCGCACCAGCTCCGGCCGCGCCAGCTCGTAGTACTCCCCCCGGAACGGGATGATCCGCATGCCGGGATCGTCCCCGGTCATCCGGGCCACCTCGTCGCAGTACAGCCCGGCGCAGTTCACCAGCACCCGCCCCCGCACCACGGCCCCGTCCGCCGTCCGCGCGGCGACCCCCAGCTCCGGGCGCCGGTCGATGCGCAGCACCTGAGCGCCGTACCGGATCTCGGCCCCGGACGCCTCGGCCAGCTGCCGCGCGACCGCGACGAAGTCGCAGACCCCGGTCGTCCCGACGTGTATCGCCGCCAGGCCCCGCACCTCCGGCTCGTACTCCGCGATCTGGCCCGCGACCAGCTCCCGTACCGGAATGCCGTTCTCCCGGCCGCGTTGCACGAGCGCGTGCAGCCGGGGCAGCTCCGAGCGCTCGGTGGCGACGATCAGCTTGCCGGTGACGGCGTGCGGGATGTCGTACTCCGCGCAGAACTTCACCATCTCCGCCGCGCCCCGCACCGCGTACCGCGCCTTGAGCGAGCCGGGGCGGTAGTAGATCCCGCTGTGGATGACACCGCTGTTGCGCCCCGTCTGGTGGCGGGCGGGCCCCGCCTCCTTCTCCAGCACCGTCACCCGTGTCCCCGGCGCGGCACGCGTGATCGCATACGCCGCCGACAGCCCGACGATCCCGCCGCCGATCACCAGCACGTCACAGTCGTAGGCGACCTTCCGCACCCGCACCACCTCCCGCTATCGATAGTGCACTGCGCCACTGACAACGCCCTCAAACCAGCGCGCCGCCTATGGGGCCGCAGGCCCCCACAGGGGCGCGGGGAACTGCGCGACCAACCACGAACCACCCGCAGTCCCAAGACCACAGCAATGGGGCAGACGCTCCGGGACCCTCGGCCTACGCGGGAGCCATGAGCAAGGGCCGAGCCCGCTCCCGCAACTCCACAACCCGCGGCTCATCCCCATACGGCTCCAGCCGATGCAGAAGATCCCTCACATACTCCGTGGTCCGCGCGGACGATATCCGCCCCGCGACCTCCACCGCCCGCACCCCCTGCTCGCACGCCGCGTCGAGGTTTCCGGACTCCAGTTCGGCAACCGCGGACACGACAAGCCGCAGCCCGTGCGAGCGGACGAACTCCTCCGTCGGCCTCGACAACGCCTGCTCGGTGAACCGCCGTACCTGCCGCGGCGCCTTCAGATCCCGGTAGCACTCCGCCGCGTCGGCGGCGAAACGGTCGTAGGAGTAGAAACCGAGCCAGGACGGGTCATTGTCACCGTCGCGGGATCGTTCCAGCCAGCCCTCGGCCGCCTTCAGGGCCGCCCCGGCGGCCTGGGCGTCACCCGCGCGCGCGTGCGCACGTGCCTCGACCAGGCGGAAGAAGCTCATGGTGCGGGCGGTGGCCAGCCCACGGTTGCGCTCCAGTGCGGCCTGGGCGAGGTCGACGCCCTCGTCGCCGAAACCGCGGTAGGTCGCCTGCAGCGACATCGACGCCAGCACGTACCCCCCGAGGGGTACGTCAGCCGCCGCCCGAGCCAGCCGCAGCGCCTGGATGTAGTACCTCTGCGCGGCCTCCTGCTGCCCGGTGTCGAAGGCCATCCACCCGGCAAGACGCGTCAGTTCGGCACTCGCCCCGAACAGTGCCCGCCCCACCTCGTCGGAGTACGAGCCGAGCAGCAGCGGTGCCGCCTCCACCCGCAGGCACTCCGGGACCATCGACGAACGCCAGTCGCCGCCCCCGTACTTGGAATCCCAGCGCCGGGCGTCCTCCGCGGCCTCCCGCAGCTTCTGCACATCGCTGTGGCCGACTTTGATCGGTGCGCCGGAACCTTCCGCCGCGTTCGCCTCGCGCGCGACCGAGCTGTCGGCCGGGGTTATCAGCCACCGTGAGGCGGGCGTTGCGTATGCGCTCACTGCGAACGAACCGGCGAGCGACTGCCAGATGCCGCCGGAACCGGCCCGGCGGCCGGCGAGGTCGAGGCGGTACAGCTCCGTCGCCGACCGGACCGCCTGGCCGACGTCCCGGGGGAAGGCGAGGCCGACCTCCGGCGCGGGATCCGCGTCCGCCAGGCCGATCTCGTGCAGCGGCACCGGACGGCCGAGCTTCTGGCCGATCGCGGCCGCGATGAGGTGCGGCGCGGCACCCTGCGGCACCATGCCCTTCGACACCCAGCGCGCCACCGACGTCTTGTCGTAGCGAAGCGTCAACCCGCGTTGGGCGCCAAGGTCGTTGACGCGTCGTGCGAGTCCCGCGTTGCTGATTCCCGCGAGGGCGAGAACGGCGCCGAGCTTTTCGTTCGGCCCGCGTTGCTCCCTGGACATGCGCCACCCCTCGACACAGACGGCTGCCGTGCTGGCATAACCACGCGGCATTCGTAAACCCAGCGTAGTTCGCCGCATCCCAAGCGTTAAGGGGCATTGTTCCGGATGGCGGGATTGTGGTCCGTACGGAAGTGCGGTCCCGGTACGCACAGTTGTGGCGTGCTCCCGGTGTGTGGCCGTGCGCCCGTCCGTGCGCTCTTCTCCGGCCAACGGGGGAGCGATTCCATGGCTCTGCGTGGGTCGGCCCGCTGTACTGGACCAGTGGGCTGGGGGATACCGCCGCCTCAATCCCCGCGGGCGGCGGACCGGTCCGGGAGGCGTGCTCCGCCTCCCGGACCGTGCGTACGGGGAGCGGTGCGCAGAGCCTGTACGGAGCGTGCACGGAGCGTATGCACGTGCACCTGCCCGGGGTCGATTTGGCCGAAAATAGACCCCGCCCTCTGTGTGCAATTCCCGTGGCCACCACGGAGTTTGAGGGCGCGTTGGGGGTCACCAGGGAGCGTATCGGGGGCGCATTCGCGTCGTAGTCGCCTTGCGTCCAGCCGCTGTTGGGGCGGCCCCGAGGGCGTCATGCGGCGGCCTCCGGGGTATCTCCGGGGTGGTTCGGGGTTGCGCGAGGCGGTGCGCGGGGCGCATTCGAGGGATCACAAGCGGCACCGCCGCCGCTCTGCGGCGCGTTCTTCGTGGCAGCATGGTGAACCGGTTCGTACGGTGCACTGGTTGTCCACAGCCTGTGGAGGCGTCGATGCGGTGGTTGGTGGGTTGGAGCAGCACCGCCGCGGGAGCCGCCGGGATCGGCTCGGCGGGGGCCACCGGCTACGACGGCGAGAGCCTGCACCCGGTCGGCTCCCAACTCCTGTGGGGCGACCCGGATCCGCTGTGGGCGGTCGGCGACTGGCGCCCCGACGAGGTCCGCCTCGTCACGGCCGACGCCCAGACCCGCATCGCGGTCCTCGGCACCTGCGGCGCGACCGACGAGGAACTGCGCCTGGGGCTGTTCACCGCGCGCGGAGGGGCACTTCGGCATCTGACGGCCTGGCCCGGCAGCTACACGGCGGTCGTCCAGGTCGGCCGGCGCATCACCGTCTGCGGTGATCTGGCGGGCGCCAGGCCCGTCTTCCACACCCCCTGGGCGGGCGGCACCGCCTACGCGACCGCCGCGCTGCCGCTGGCCGACCTCATCGAGGCCAACCTCGACTTCGGGCACCTCGCCGCGCTGCTGGCCGCCCCCGACGTCCCCGCCGCGCTGCACGACTCCACCCCGTACGACGGCGTACGTCGCGTTCCGCCGGGGCATGCGCTGATCCTGCGCGCCGGGGCGCGCGAGGTCGCCGGATACGAACCGGTCGCCTCCCTCGCCGTCGCCGCACCGCCCGCCGACCCCGACCGCGCGGTCGACGCCGTCCGCGACGCCCTCGTCGAGGCCGTCCGCACCCGCCTCGCCGCCCCCCGGCACGTCCCCGGCGCCGACATCGACCCCGGGCCCGTTCCCGGCATGGGCCCCGCCGAACGACGTGCCGCGCGCGGGATGCCGGTCCCCGGCATCGGAGCGGACCTGTCGGGCGGGCCCGCCTCGGGCACGCTGGCGCTGCTGGCGGCAGGGCTGCCGGGCATGCCGGGCACCGTGCTGGGCCACGGCACCGGCGCGGGGGAGCGGCTGCTGGCGGTCACCTTCAACGATCTGGCGGTCGGCGGCCGGGAGGCCGAGCTGGAACGGGCGGGAGCACTGGCGGCCAACCCCCGCTTCCACCACGTGGTGGTGGCGGGCGGCGAGGAGACCCTGCCGTACGCGGACCTCGACGGCCCCCTGACCGACGAACCCGGCCCCAGCCTGGTCACCGCCGTCCGGCACCGCGCCCGGCTCGCCTCCGGCAGCGCGGACCACCTCACGGGCTACGGTGCCCGCCAGGTGCTGGACGCCCATCCGGCCCGCCTCGCCGACCTGCTGATGGACCGGCAGCGGCGCCACCTCGTCCGGCCGGTGGCCGCCCTCGCCAAGGCCGACGGGTCCGTCCTGGTCCCCGCGCGCGTGTACGCGGCGGCACGGCGGCTCGCCCGCACGCCCTACGGGTCGGGCCTGGAGAGCCTCGCCGAGCGGCTGCTGCAGAAGCGGTTCGAGGAACCCGGGGGCGCGGTCGGTGCCTCGCTCGCCGCGCTGACCTGGGCCAGACCCGGACCGGCGGCGCGCTGGCTGACCGGAGAGGCGCTGGCTGAAGTATCGATTCGCTTGCAGGGGGCCACACATCGCTCCGGCGCCGGGCTCGGACCCGGTCAGCGGCCGGGCGACTTCCGCGCGCGGGCGGCGCTCGCCCGTACGGCGGCGGACATCCGGGTGCTGGAACAGGCCGCCGAGATCCGCTTCCAGCGCCTGCACGCACCGTTCCTCGACAACCAGGTCGTACGCGCCTGCCGCGCCCTGCCCGAGGCCCTGCGGGTCCAGCCCGGGGCGCGCGCCGCGATCCTGCGTACGGTCCTGCAAGGGGCGGGCATCACCGACCTCCCGCCCGGCTGGGGCGCCCCCTCCCACGCACCGGCGGCCGCCGCGGCGCGGGCCGGTCTCCGGGTGGCGGTCGACTCCCTGATGGCACTGTTCGACACGCCCCTGCTGGCGGAGGCAGGTCTGGTGGAGGCCCGCGTCGTCCGCAAGGCACTGCGCGCGGCGACCCAGGGCGAACCGCTGCCCCTGGACGGCCTGGCCGACCTGGTGTCCCTGGAGCTGTGGCTACGACGGCTGCTGGCCCGTCGGGGCACGTGCTGGACCGGGACGCCCGCACGCGCGCGTGCGGTGCCCGCGGGGATCACGCCGCGGCGAGGAGCGCTGGCGTCCGGCGGGTGAGGGTTCACCCGCACGTGAACTCGGACTCCGCCCAGTCCGCCACCCCCACGTGGCCGACGTGGCCGTGCGGCTGTACGACCAGGCGTACCGTCCTGTGCCCGGTGAGGTTCACATGCACCGGTGTCGCCGCGTCCCCGCCCCTGATCAGGCCGGACTTCCAGAGCCGGGCGCCGTCGGCGTAGACGGAGAAGGAGACCGTGCCCAGGCCCATCGTCGAGTCGTCGACGCCGACCAGGGCGTCGTACGACGTGCACGCGCGGTTCAGGTCGACGGTGACGGACGACCGGGCGTGGACGCTGACCCCGCGCGCGTACGCCGTCCCGCCGATCGACAGGCCGTAGCGCTGCCAGACCCAGCCGCTCTCGCTCAGCCGCAGCTCGGGCTCGGTGCCGTCGCCCGTGGCGTCGTAGGACAGCTCGTTGAGCTGGTAGGAGACGGGGGGCGGGGGAGTCGGTGCCGGGGGCGGAGTGGGCGTTGGCGTGGGGGGTGGCGTCGGACGGGGTGTCGGGGTCGGCTCCGGGGTGGGGGTCGGTGTCGGGGTTGGGGTTGGTGACGGGGCGGGCGTGGGGGTCGGGTTGGCCGCGGGGATGACGGGGGGCGCTGGGGGAGGCTCCGGGGCCTGTACCGGCGGGGTGGGTGGGGGCGGTTCCGGCTGGGCGGCCGGGGCCGACGCGGGGGGCTTGGCCGCCGGCTTCCTCTCGGCCGGGACGTCGTTGCCGGCCAGGGCGATGGCCACGACCGCGATCGCCGTGGCCGCCACACCGGCCGCGACCCCGGCCTTCACCGGCGCGCCCAGGCCCTCCGACGCCGCCGCACCGCCCCCGCCGCTCGCCACGCCCGCCGCACCGGCCCCGGCGCCGCCCGCGACGATCCCGGCCGCCTTGGCGTACCCGGCGGCCCCGAACCAGCCGATGACCGCGACCGGCACGACGGCGGGGATGCCGCTCGCCAGTTCCTCGATCTGGGTCGCGGCCAGCCGGCACCTGGCGCACTCCTCCAGGTGCTTGCGCAGCCCCCGCTCGGCGCGGGTGCGCAGTCTGCCGCGGGCGTACGTGCCGAGCTGGTCGGCGTAGCGGGCGCACTCCTCGTCGCTGGTGAGCGTGGCGCTGACGTGCGCCTGGAGGTAGGCCTGCCTGAGGCCCTCGCGGGCGCGGCTGGCGAGCACGCGCGTGCCGTTGGCGTCGAGCCCGAAGAGCGTGGCGACCTCGCTCGGCGACTCGTCCTCGACCTCGGTGTGCCACAGCACGGCCTGCCAGCGCTCCGGCAGCGAGCGGAACGCCCGCATCGCCAGGGACTGCTCGGCCGCGTGCAGGGCGCGCACGTCCGCGCCGAGGTCCAGGGTGTCGGTGTCGGACACCTCGGAGGCGCGGGCGGACTGGGCGGCGAACACCGCGAAGTCATCGACGAGGTGCTCGCGTCTGGCGGAGTTCGTCCAGTGCGCGGCCACGCGCCGGACGGTGGTGAGCAGATAGGCCCGTACGGCGTGCTCGGGGCCGTGCCCGCCGCGTACCGCCTGGAGCATGCGGGCGAAGACCTCGGCGGTGAGGTCGTCGGCGGTGTGCGGGTCGCGGCAGCACGTGCGCGCGTACCGGCGTACGGCCTGCGCGTGGCGGCGGTACAGCTCCTCGTAGGCCGTGTCGTCACCCGTGCGCATCCGGCCGATCAGCTCGGTGTCGGACGGTGGCAGCTCGATCGGCGGCGGCAGGACACTGTCCTCCCGCCGCTCGCGCTGTGCCGGCACCTGGGGTGCGGTCGGACCGTCGACCTCACCGCCCTCGTCACCCCGTGACTCGTCCCGCCCGTCAGCGCTCATCCCGGAAAGCCCCCGCCGCCTGCCCAACCAGTGCCGAACAGGGGCCAGGTTGCCATATTGGCTTTTGTTCAGGAGGTGGTCGCGGAGACCATCCACCCGTCCGTGGGGGCCTGTCGTGAGCCAGTGCTGGGGCTCAGTCGTTCGGAGCAGCAGACCACGCGTTGCCGTGGGACACCGGTCGGAAAGGGGCGGGCGAGGCGTGGGCGGCGCGGCGCCCACGCCCACCGTCACACCGGCCGCGACCGCAGGCCCTCCAGGAGGATGTCCAGCAACCGCGCCGAGGCCGCCGCCTGCTGCGCCGCGTCCGGCAGCGAGGGTGCCGCCGTCGCGATCACCAGCAGGACGTCCGAGACCGACACGTCCGGCCGCAGCTCGCCCGCCGCACGCGCCCGCTCCACGAGCTGGCCCACCACGTCGAGCAGCGCCGCCGCACCCGCGTCGTCCCCGGCCGCCGCGGGCGCCTCCGGCACCAGCCGCAGCTCACCGCCGCCCGGCTGCGTCCGCTGCTGCGGCACGCGTGCCTCGTCGCTCTCGCCCTCCTCGGCGACCCCGACCCGCAGCACCTGCGGCGGCAGCAGCCGCCCGGCGCCGGACGCCACCGACGTGCGCAGGAAGCGTGACAGGGCCGACCAGGGCTCGTCCTCCTGGCCGAGCGCCGCCCGGGCCTGGTCGGTGAGCCGGGAGGTCTCCTCCTCGGCTATTCGCCGCACCAGGACGTCCTTGCTGGGGAAGCGCCGGTACACCGTGCCGACACCGACCCGCGCGCGGCGTGCCACGTCCTCCATCGGCGCGCCATAGCCCAGCTCGCCGAAGACCTCGCGCGCGGCCCGCAGTACATGTTCGAGGTTGCGCTGTGCGTCCACACGCAGCGGCGCGGTCCGCGGGCCGTCCCCGCGTCCGTTCCCCGCCACCGCGCCGACCGCGCCACCAGGTGCGATGGCAGACGCGGAAGACCAACGAGAATCCTGAATGTGCATACGAAATCCCCCGGTAATGACGTCTCCCCCCGGAGACACTCCCCGCCATTGGTAGCCGGAGCGCGTGGAACAGGCCCCTACCCGCGAGCCGGCCCGCCGGGCCGCCGGGCCCGCCCGTCGCGAACCCGGAGAACCGACGAGCGCATCCCCCTACACCCCGTCGACACACGAACATAGTTGAGAGACAGTCAATTCAGAAGGGGCAGGTTCCGCACGGAGCGCCCCCCGATCGGAGTACGGGGCGTATACGTCCTGATTGCGCCCCCCTGTCTCACCCGGCATACACCACCTGACCTGCACGGCTCCCTCCGGCCCGGTCATTTCGGCCAACCATGGGCACGCTCCCCGCCCGGTCACACAAATTGTCGGGGCTGTGGACAAACGCAAGCGACGGGTGCGTCATGGGATGGTGAAGGAACGTGCGCGCATTCTCGTTGTCGGCGGCGGCTACGTCGGGATGTACACGGCCCTGCGCCTGCAGCGGAAGCTGAGGCGGGAACTGGGGCGAGGCCAGGTCGAGATCACGGTCGTCACGCCCGACCCCTACATGACGTACCAGCCGTTCCTCCCCGAGGCGGCCGCCGGTTCCATCTCGCCGCGCCATGTCGTCGTACCGCTGCGCCGCGTCCTGCCCGGCTGCCGCGTGATCGTCGGCGAGGTCCGCTCCATCCGGCACGCCGAACGCCTCGCGACCCTCACCACTCTCGCCACCGAGGAGGAGGGCACGGGCGCCGAGCAGCTGTCGTACGACGAACTGGTCCTCGCCCCCGGTTCGATCTCGCGCACCCTGCCCGTCCCCGGTCTCGCCGACCACGGCATCGGCTTCAAGACCGTCGAGGAGGCCATCGGCCTGCGCAACCACGTCATCGAGCAGATGGACATCGCCTCCTCCACCCGCGATCCCGCGATCCGCGACGCGGCCCTCACCTTCGTCTTCGTCGGCGGCGGCTACGCCGGCGTCGAGGCGCTCGGCGAGCTGGAGGACATGGCCCGCTACACCACGCGGTACTACCACAACATCCGCCCCGAGGACCTGAAGTGGATCCTCGTCGAGGCCTCCGGCCGCATCCTCCCCGAGGTCGGCGAGGAACTCGGCCGCTACACGGTCACCGAACTGCGCCGCCGCAACATCCAGGTCCTCCTCAACACCCGCCTGGAGTCCTGCGCCGACCGGGTGGCGGTGCTCAGCGACGGACAGCGCTTCCCCACCCGTACGGTCGTCTGGACGGCCGGCGTCAAACCCCATTCGCTGCTCGCCGCCACCGACCTCCCGCGCAACGGGCGAGGCCGCCTGAAGTGCACCCCGGAGCTGGCGATCGAGGGGCACGCGCACGCGTGGGCCGCCGGTGACGCGGCCGCCGTGCCCGACGTCACCGCCGACGCGCCTCGCGAGCCCGGCGCATCCGCCGCGAAGTGCGCCCCCAACGCGCAGCACGCGCTCCGCCAGGCGAAGGTCCTCGGCGACAACATCGTCCACTCCCTGCGCGGCGAGCCCCTCCAGACGTACGCCCACACGTACGCCGGCTCGGTCGCCTCCCTCGGACTGCACAAGGGCGTCGCCCACGTCTACGGGCGCAAACTGAAGGGCTACCCCGCGTGGTTCATGCACCGGGCCTACCACTTGAGCAGGGTGCCGACCTTCAACCGCAAGGCGCGCGTACTCGCCGAATGGACCCTCTCCGGCCTCTTCAAACGGGAGATCGTCTCCCTCGGTTCACTCGAACACCCCCGAGCGGAGTTCGAACTCGCGGCCGGTGGAAAGCCTCCTTACGACCCGAAGGGGTCGACCTGACCATCCCGAGGAACTCCTACGGCCACCCCGGCGTCTGACGGATGTCGGCCCGGTCGGCCACCCTGCCAGACTGGTCCACGCGAGGGCGGGCCGCCACCCACCTGCCCACCGAACCCACGAGGCTTTTCCCAAGTGCTGCACTTCCCAGGGGCCGTGACAAGGCACGGCCACCGCCGCGTCACCCCTGGGGGACCGGGCCGGGTCCGGAGCCGGTCGACGACGACTACACGAGGCAAGGATTCGTGAACTTCACGCGCTGGAGCGCCCGGCTCCCCGGAACACAGCGCCGCGCCGCAGCGCGGACCGACCAGACGGTCACCACGAACCGTCGCGGGGACGGCTCCGTCCCCGCCGCCCGCGCCGAACAACTGACCGACGACCCGCCGTCCACCCCCGCCGTCGACGAACTGCCGGTACGCGCGGTCCTCGAACGCGTCCCCGCACTCGTCGCCCTCGTCCACGGCCCCGACCACCGCCTCGCCTACGTCAACGACGCCTACGCCACGGCCTTCGGCGGCCGCCCGCCGGGCGAACCGGCCGGCGAGGCCCTCCCCGAACTCCGCGACCTGGGCCTGCTGCCCCTGCTCGACCAGGTCCTGCGCAGCGGCAAGCCCCGCACGGTCAAGTCCCGCAAGGCCCCCGACGGCCGCTCCTACACCTTCACCTGCACCCCCGTGGCCGACGGCGACGGCCCAGGCGTCCTGATCTTCGCCACCGACGTCACCGACCACGCCGAGGCTGCCGAACGCCTCAGGGCCAGCGAACGCCGCCAGCGCGAGACGGCCGTCACCCTCCAGAGATCGTTGCTCCCCCAGGAACTCGAACAACCGGACGACCTGCGCATCGCCGTCGCCTACCAGCCGGGTGGCACGGAGGCCGCGGTCGGCGGCGACTGGTACGACGTGATCACCCTCGGCGGCGGCCGCACGGCCCTGGTGATCGGCGACGTCATGGGCCGAGGCGTCCGCGCGGCGGCGGTCATGGGCCAGCTCCGTACGGCGGTCCGCGCCTACGCCCGTCTGGACCTGCCCCCGCACGAGGTGCTGCAACTGCTGGACGGCCTGGCCACGGAGATCGACGCCAACCAGATCGCCACCTGCGTCTACGCCATCCACGACCCGAACGAGGGCCGACTGGTGTACGCATCCGCCGGCCACCTCCCCATCCTCGTCCGCGACGAGAACGGCACGGTCCTGCGTGCCGACGAGCCCAACGGCCCACCCCTCGGCACCGGCGGCTGGATGCACGCCTCGGGCTCGGTCCCGCTCACCCCCGGCTCCACGGCCGTCCTCTACACCGACGGCCTGGTCGAACGCCGGGACGCCGACCTCGACGAGGGCATCGAGGCCCTCCAGAACGCCCTCGCCGGCGCCACCGGCACGCCCCAGGTGATCTGCGACCGCCTGCTCCGCTCGGCAGGCGTCACCGCAGACCACGACGACGACGTGGCCGTCCTGGTCCTCCAGCACCCCGCCCGCACCGGCGCCGACAGCGACCTCTTCCGCAACGCCGCCCTGGAACTCCTCGGCGGCGTGGAAGCGGCCCCACGCGCGCGTGCCTTCGCCTCCGGCGTCCTCACCAGCTGGCGCTTCCCGACCGACCTGCACGACCTGGGGGTCCTGGCCGCCAGCGAACTGGTCGCCAACTCCCTCCAGCACGGCACCCCACCCATGCGCCTGCGCCTGCGCCGCACCGACCGCCGCCTGATCATCGAAGTCACCGACGGCGACGACCACCTCCCCCGCCGCCGCCGAGCGGAGCCGGGGGACGAGTCGGGCCGCGGCATCGCGATCGTGGCGACGATCGCCTCGGCGTGGGGCTGCCGGAGAACGCCGGGCGGCGGCAAGGCGGTGTGGTGCGAGTTCGCACTGCCGAGCAAGTCGATCTGACCGGCGCGGCTGCGGACCGTACGGCTACGCCTTGGTCGGCACCGGCTCCGCGGCCCCGCCCCGCGTCACGACACGGCTGCGGGCCGGCCACGGCTGGTCCTGCGCCTCGGTCAGCTGCCGCCCCAGCCGCAGGGCGAGGACGGTGATCCCCAGCGAGAACAGCAGGAACGTCACGATGTACGGCGCGTGCAACGAGGCCCCCATGGGCCCGCCCACCGCCGGGCCGACGGCCAGGGCCAGCTGCTTCACCAGGGCGAAGGCGGAGTTGTACTGCCCCGCCATCCCACCGGGCGCAAGATCGGCGACGAGCGGAGCCACCGTGGGCGACAACATCGCCTCACCCAGCCCGAACAGCGCGTACGTCGAGATGAAGGCAGCGGTCGCCATCTCCTGGCTGCCGTGCCCCAGCCCGGCGTACCCCGCCGCGACCCAGGCCACGGCCCAGATCAACCCCACGGCGGCGATCACCCGCGACCGCCGTCGCCGCTCCACGAACCTCAGCACCAGGAACTGCGCCACCACGATCATCGCGGTATTGGCGGCCAGCGCCGTCCCGAGCGCGGACGTGGAGATCCCGGCGGCCTCGACCCCGTACGCACTGAGCCCCGACTCGAACTGCCCGTAGCAGGCGAAGAACAGCACGAACCCGAGCACACACAGCTGCACCATCGCCCGGTTCCCCAGCAGCTGCTTCCAGCTGCCCTTGGCGGACACGGCCGCCGTCGGCGCATCCGCGATCCGCGGCGAGTGCGGCATCCGCACGGTCACCATCACCACGACCAGCAGCAGGAACATCGCCGCCTCGATCGCGAACAGCAGCGTGAACGACGACACCCGCGTCGCATCGACGAGGTGCCCCCCGATGAGCCCACCGACGCCGAGCCCGAGGTTCTGCAGAAAGAACTGCATGGCGAACGCCCGCGACCGCGTCTCCGCCGACGAGCAGTCCACGATCATCGTCGCCAGCGCCGGCTGCATCACGGCCTGCCCGGCGCCCAGCGCGGCCGACGACAGCAGTACGGCGGCCGCGCTGCCCGCGAGGCCCAGGCTCAGCGCGCCGATCGCGGCGGTGACCAGGGCGGCGAGCAGCACCGGCAGCGGGCCGCGCCGGACGATGGCCCGCCCGGCGAACGGCAGCACGATCAGCGCGGCCACGGCGAAGACGGCGAGGACGAGCCCCGCCGTCACGGCCCCCAGTCCCCGCACCTGCGCCACATAGACGTACAGGTAGGGGACGGTGAAGCCGAGCCCGAAGGCGCTGAGTGCGTTACCCACGTGGATCCGGCGCATCGCTGCGCCCATCGCCCTGGTCACGTTCACCTCTCTCAAGATCGCGAAGGCTTCAGAGGTTAGACCTGAAGACTTCGAAACTAAACTTCGAAGCTAAAGACTACATACAGAAGGACTTCAATGCCAACGAGCCTCGTGCGATACTTCGCCCCATGGGCGACACCCCCGGCGTCACTGAGCCGACCCTCGAAGAGCAGATCGCCGCGTACCAGCGCGAGTTCCAGGACCTCGATCCGCAGGTCGAGAAGATCGTCTCGGCGCTGTCCCGGCTGAACCGCCGTATGAACGTCGCCTACGGCCGCCAGACCGCCGCTCTCGGCATCAGCAACGCCGAGTGGGAGGTCCTCAAGGCCCTCGTCCTGTCCGGCGCCCCCTACCGCATGGGCCCCAGCGACCTCGCCAAGCGCCTCGGCCTCACGCCGGCCGCGATGACCCACCGGATCGACCGCATGGTCGCCGAGGGACTGGTGACCCGGGAGCGGGACGAGAGCAACCGCGTACGGGTGATCGTGGAGCTGACGTCGGAGGGCCGTGAGAAGTGGCTGGAGGCGATGCGCCTCGCGTCGGTCTTCGAGGAGGACCTCCTCCAGGACCTGTCCCCGGACGAGCGGACGACCCTCGGCGAGGTCCTGACCAGGCTCCTGCGCAGGGTGGAACACGCCCAGCCGGACGCGGGCGGCCGCCTCAGCGACCTCGACTGACGGGGCCCTCCGGCTCCTTACGAGGGGATGGACAGGGGGTGCTTGACAGCCCCCCGCCCGATCCGTAAGGTTCTTCGGGTTGCCACGGAGCCGTAACGGTTCTTCGGCAGCGCCTCCCGCCGCGAGAGCGGCAAACCAAACCTCCAGCACGATCTCCCGACGGGGTCGATTTCGGCGTGCCCGAATTCAATTCCGAATGGGACTCGGTGGCGTCGGTCGACTCGAATGAGAGTCGATTGGGAATCGCCGAGAGGATCCGCTAAGGTTTGAGA
>NZ_JAHUXH010000027.1 GCF_019219825.1 Streptomyces sp. TRM70350
AAGGGGCTGCACCCCGCGGCCCAGCACACCGGCTACTACAACGACCCCGACATGCTGATGGTCGGCATGAGCGGCCTCACCGCCGCCCAGAACCGGCTGCACATGGGCCTGTGGGCAATCTCCGGCGCCCCGCTGCTGGCCGGCAACAACCTGGCCACGATGAGCACTACCACCCGCGACATCCTCACCAACCGCGAGGTCATCGCCATCGACCAGGACCCACGCGGGCTGCAGGGCGTCAAGGTCGCCGAGGACACCCGCAACCTGCAGGTGTACGGCAAGGTCCTCGCCGGCACGGGCAAGCGCGCCGTGCTGCTGCTCAACCGCACGTCCTCGTCGGCGTCCATGACCGTCCGCTGGGCCGACCTCGGCCTGACCAGTGCCTCGGCGTCTGTACGCAACGTGTGGACCGGCACCAACGCCGGTTCCCACTCCACGAGTTACTCCACCACCGTCCCGGCGGGCGACGCCGTCCTGCTCACCGTCTCCGGCATCGAGGCGTCCGGGTCGACCTACGAGGACACCACCACGGCCACCACACCCACGTTCAGTGCCGTCACGACCGGCGCGGCGGGCACCAAGCTGGTGGACATCACCTACGCCAACGGCGGCAGCACGGCCCGTAAGGCGACCATCAAGGTCAACGGCCAGTACAGCTACGTCGTCGCCTTCCCGCCGACCGGCTCGGCCACGACCCATCGCACGGTGTCCGTACTGGCGCACCTGGCCAAGGGCACCAACACCGTGCGCTTCGCGACGGTCTCCGGCAGCACCGCGCCCAACATCGACGCGATCCGTGTCCAGGGCATCCCCGGCACCAACGGCGTGGCCCTCGTCGGCGCCGCCTCGAACCGCTGCGTCGGCCTGGAGAAGAACACCATCACCAACACCTCTCAGGCCATCCTGTGGGACTGCTTCGGCGGGCAGAACGAGACCTTCACGCAGACCTCACGCGGCGAACTCGTCGTCTACGGCAACAAGTGCCTCGACGCCGACAACAACGGCACCGCCAACGGCACCAAGGTCATCATCTGGGACTGCAACGGCGGCACCAACCAGAAGTGGACCGTCCACTCCGACGGCACGATCACCAACGACCTGTCGGGACTGTGCCTCGACGCCGAAGGGGCGGCGACCGCCAACGGCACCAAACTGCTCCTCTGGACCTGCAACGGGCAGACCAACCAGCAGTGGACCCTCAACTGACCTGACCTGCACCGCCACACCGCCCGTCGCCGGGCCGACCGTCGAACCGGTCCCGGCGGCGGGCGGTGTCGTCTGCCGGGCGGCTGCACCGCCCGAAATCAGTGGGAGGACGGACCGGGCCAGATGGCCGAGGCGTCGTCGCGGTCCAGGTCGGGCAGGCGGATCGGGCGGCCGATCAGCTGAACGTGCCCGACATGTTCACCCGCCTGCTGTTCAGACTCGTCGCCACAGGCATCGCACCGGCCTCCTTCTACCGCACCGACGACCGGGGAAACCGGCCGCGACCGCCGTGTCAGGGCCGGTCGCAGTCGACGCGATCACGCGTCGGACGCTGTTCAGCGGGCCGGAGCGCGGAGGTCCTGCCGACGGTGGAGAAGGTGCCGGGCCGGCGGTCTTCTCGTGACGCGCGCCCGTTTCGGCGGCTTAGGCCGCGATGAGAAAAACCTGTCAACGAGCACAGGATATTTCCCATATATAGGGTGCCCGCCATCCAATTGGGACAGGCCCGAAGGGCTCGCGCCTTGAGCCGTCAACAATATTGCTGATAGCTCTCTCATCCAGCGCGCGCGTGTTCTGGACGCCGCCGCCCGCAGAGTCGGCGCACCGTCCCCCACCCTTTTCTTCAGGGAGTGTTCGTGAGCAAAGAGAGAACAAGTCGGGCTCGTAACCGACGGACTTGGCGGGGCATAGCCGGCGTGGCCGCCGGTGTGGTCCTCGTCGGGGGCGGATTCGTGGCGGCCAACGCCGCGACGACCACGGGCGCCGCGAGGAAGGCCGGTGTCCACTACCCGGTCGACAAGAAGGCCAACGGCGTCGCGGCCGTGGTCAGCGCCGCCAACGCGTTCCTGAACACGCTGGACTCCGACCAGCAGGCGGCGACGGTCCTGGACTACTCCCAGGCGAACGCGACCGCGTGGTCGAACCTGCCGTGCGGGTCGTCCTGCCGGGTCGGCATCCAGACGGGCTCGCTGAGCGACGACCAGCTGGCCGCCCTGAAGAACGTGCTGAAGGTGGCCCTGGGGACCGGCAAGGGCACCGGCTACGAGCACGTCCTTGAGACCCTCCTGGCCGACGACCAGCTGGCCTCGGCGGAGAGCTCCGGCTCCGGACCCGCCGCGCCGACGGACAGCGCGTCGAGCGAGGCCTCGGCCGACCCCTCCGCCTCGGCGGACCCGAGCGCCACGGCCACCGACGCCCCCACGGGCACCCCACCGTCCGGCGACCCCGGCGGCGGCGCAGGCGGCGGCGCCGGGTACGGCAGCGACATCTACCTCATGGCCTTCCTGGGCACCCCGTCGGTCGACGGCACCTGGCAGCTGCAGTTCGGCGGCCACCACCTCGCCGTGAACGTCACCTACAAGGACGGCAAGGTGGCCGGCGCCAGCCCGTTCTTCACCGGCGTGGAGCCCACCAGCTGGACCGCGGACGACGGCACCACGTACGAGCCGATGGCGAAGTTCCGCAACGGCATGCTCGCCCTGACCGGCAGCCTGAGCACGGAGCAGCTGGCCAAGGCCAAGCTGTCCGAGTCCTTCAACGACGTGCTGCTCGGCCCGGGCGAGGACGGTCAGTTCCCGGAGACCAAGGAGGGCATCAAGGCCAGCGAGCTGTCGCCCAAGCAGCAGAAGCTGGTCCTGGAGGCGATCCACCCCTGGGTCGCGGGCGTGGACGACGCCACCGCGAAGAAGCTCATGAAGACCTACGCGCGTGAGCTGAACGAGACCTACATCGGCTACTCCGGCGGCACGGGCCTGGATACCCAGGGAGACTACGTCCGCATCGACGGCCCCAGCGTGTGGATCGAGTTCGTCTGCCAGAACGGCTTCGTCTACCAGGACAAGGTCCACTACCACACCGTCTACCGGGACCACACCCGCGACTACGGCAACGAGTTCTCCTTCTCATGACCCGACCACGAAACTGGCTGACCACAGCACTGCGTCTGGTGGCCGGGATCGCGATCGCGGTACCGGCGGCGCTCCTCCTCGGGGCGTCGCCGGCCGCCGCGCATCCGATGCCGCACTCGGTGGTGGAACTCGACGTGTACCAGGCCTCGGTGAGTGCTCGTCTGGAACTGCCGGCCGACGACTTCTCCCGGGCCAGCGGGATCGACCTGAGCGACACCACCCAGGCCACGCTGTCCGGAAAGGCCGAGGCCATCCGGACCTACCTCGGCAAGCACATCCACCCGACCAGCACCGGGGGCAAGGCCTGGCAGGTCAGCATCGGCGAACTGAGCCTCAGCAGCACCGAGCAGACCTCCACCGGCCCCTACCGTGAGCTGGTCGCCGAGGCCGTGCTCACCCCGCCGGCCGGCACCGACGTACGGCGCTTCACCTTCGACTACGACGTCATCGTCCACCAGGTCATCACGCACACCGCCCTGGTGACGGTCCGTCAGGACTGGGCCGCCGGGCAGATCGAGGACGAGGGCACCACCCAGGTCGGCACCATCCGGGTCGACACCCGGACCATGACCGTCCCGGCCCTGAAGGTCGACCTCGGCGAGGGCAGCGCCTGGCGCGGCTTCCTCGCCATGCTGAAGCTGGGCGGCGACCACATCCTCACCGGCACCGACCACCTGCTCTTCCTGCTGATCCTGCTCCTGCCCGCGCCGCTCGCGGCCACCGGCCGCCGCTGGGACGGCCTGGTCGGCGCCCGGTCCGCGCTTCTGCGGATCGGCCGCATCACGCTCGCCTTCACCGCCGGCCACTCCGTCGCACTGGCCGTCACCGCGCTCGGCCGCCTGGACATCCCCGACTGGCCGGTCGAGGCGTTCATCGCCGGCAGCATCCTCGTCGGCGCGATCCACGCCATCCGCCCCCTCTTCCCGGGCAAGGAGGCACTCGTGGCCGGGGTCTTCGGGCTCGGCCACGGCATGGCGTTCTCCTTCGTACTCGCGGAGATGCACCTGTCCACCGGACAGCTCGTGACCAGCCTCCTCGGCTTCAACCTCGGCATCGAGCTGGTCCAGCTCCTGCTGGTCTGCCTCACCCTGCCCTCGCTGCTGGTCCTCGCCCGCCTGCGCATCCAGCCCACGCTACGACTGGCCGGCGCCCTGCTCACCGCCACGGCGGCCGTCGGCTGGCTGGCCGACCGCCTCGGCCTGCCCAACCCCGTCGCCCGGGCGGCCGACAGCGCCGGATCCCACACCACTGCGATGCTGGCCGCCCTCACGGTGACCGCACTCGCCGCCACCGCCTGGACCCTGACCACCCGTCGGCACGCACGGCCCGGGCCGACCGAGCCCCCTGCGGCGACATGTCCCGAGTGTGAAAGGCGACACGCGGCGACGACGTGTGAGCCGTACGATCGGGACCAGTCGACGGACACCGCCAACTCAGCGGCGACATAGAGCGGTTGAGAGCCGCAAGCGGTGATCACGGGGTGGCGCCAGAGACCGGAGGGTGCCATTCGGAGCAGCGAGTCGACCCTATGACGGGCCGGGGCTCGTCGACGCCTCGGGCTGTTCAGGCTCGGCGCGAGCCGGGTCCTGGTGATCGCGGCCGACGCCGAGCGGCCCTGGCCGAGGACATCTGCGAGGACGTCCCCGTCGTGGCCGTCTCCGGCGGTGTCCGACCGCACGTGCCGGCCGAGGTAGCTGAGGCGGTGCGGATCGCGGCCCGCGAGCACGCGGCCGACCTGCCGCTGAGCATCGGCAGGCTTGCCCGACGACGGGCACCGCCAAGGCGGCGGCCCTCACCACGGGGCTGCCTGTCTCGCCGTCCCCACAACCTACGCCGGTTCCGAGGCCACCCCCGTCCGGGGCCTCACCGAGGACGGCCACAAGCACACCGGCGTCGCCCCCCAAGGTGCTCTCCTGGGTCGTCGTCCACGACACCACGCTGATGCTGTCGCTGCCGACATGGCTGTCGATGGCGTCCGGCCTCAACGCGCTCGCCCGCTGCGTCGACGTGTGGTGGGCGCCCTGCACAACCCGATCAGCTCCGCCCTGGCCGTCGAGGGCGTGAGGTCCCTGATCTCCGCGCTGCCGCGCCTCGTCGCCGACGGGCAGGACATGGCGGCCCGCCGCGAGATCCTCTTCGGCACCTACCTCGGGGCGGTCGCCTTCGCGGGGGCCGGTTCCGGACTGCACGACAAGGTGTGCCACGTCCTCGGCGGGCCCGCGAACAGTACCGCCGTGCCGAGAGCGATCACGGTCACGGATCAGTCCTCTGCGCCGTAGTCGTTGCCGTTCTCGCGGTAGATGGCGTGGATGTGGCTGGTGCCTCCCATGTTCTGCTGGTGGGCGAACTCGATGGTGAAGTCGGGGCTCTGGACGCGGTAGTAGATCGGCTGGTCGCTCGACGTGGAGCCCGACCAGGCGAAGTACGTGGAGTCGAGGTTCCCCTCCGCCGACTCCAGTTTGAACGCGGCCTGTTCGTCGTTGTCCGCCGTCAAGTAGCCCAGGATTCCTGGTCCGCAGGTGAACCACACGACACCGTTGTCGGACCGCCGGGCCGCGCGCGCCCGGAACGGGTCGGACATCGCCGCCCCGTCCCCGGCCCCCGCGCGAGCACGGCGCCGTCCGGCCTCCCAGCAGTGGGCCGCCTGGGCATTCCTCGCCCCGGTGATCCTCTCCCTCGTTCTCTTCTACGCCTATCCGCTCTACCGCAACATCGACCTGAGCCTCCGCAACTACACAGTCCGCTCCTTCGACGCCACCCACCTGACCATCGCCCCGCCGCCGATGGGCTGGGCGTCCTGGAACAGCTTCGCAAGCAGCATCGACTACGACGTCATCAAGCAGCAGGCCGACGCCCTGGTCTCCTCCGGCATGGCGGCGGCCGGCTACCAGTACGTCAACCTCGACGACGGCTGGTGGCAGGGCGACCGCAACGCCGACGGCTCCATCGCCGTCGACGAGACCCTGTGGCCCGGCGGCATGAAGGCCATCGCCGACTACATCCACAGCAAGGGCCTGAAGGCCGGCATCTACACCGACGCCGGCAAGAACGGCTGCGGCTACTACTACCCCACCACCCGCCCCGCCGCCCCCAACACCGGCATGGAGGGCCACTACCAGCAGGACCTGGAGACCTTCCAGCGCTGGGGCTTCGACTACGTCAAGATCGACTGGTGCGGCGGCCGCGTGGAGGGCCTGGACCAGGAGACCACTTACAAGCAGATCGCCGCCGCCAACGAGGCGGGCTCTTGCACGGAACGTGAGAACCTGTCGCCCCGATACGGCCGCCGAGCCCAGTTCCAGGGCAGTCCGGTGCCCCACTCGCAGAAGGACCGGACGAGCTTGTGCCCGGTGACGGCGGTCGCGCGCGGTGGCGTCGGTGCTGGGAATGCTGGAGGAGCGGGAGGCGGCTGCCCGCGTGCGGGGGGAGGGTTTGCGGGTCCGGCAGGTGCTGCCTGTGCCGCCGCTCTCAGCCCGAACGCCGCTCCGCGGAACGTTCGGGTGACAGCCGTTTGTCCTGCGGCTCGGCGAAATCCGGTGCCCGTTCCGGCAGGAGCCGGGAGGTGTCCACGGTGAACCCCACGGCGGCCCCGCCGCCGGATCGTGTTCCCGCGAAGACGGTGCCGCCATGCATCTCCGCCACATCGCGGACGATGGCCAGGCCGAGCCCGGACCCGGGCAGGCCGTGGGCCGTATCGGCCCGATAGAAACGGTCGAACACCCGCTTGGCGTCGTCTGCGTCGATACCGGGTCCCCGGTCGGAGACCGTAATCGTGCCTCGACGGATGTGCACTTCGATGGGTTCGTCACCGTCACCGTCGAACTTGGCGGCGTTCTCCAGCAAGTTGCTCACGGCGCGTTCCAGTCCCTGGCGGCGGCCGCTGACCACGCAGTCGTCGGCGTCGAGCAGGACGAGCCGGCCGGTGCGCCGCTGCAGGCGCTGTGCGGCCCGGCCGGCCACCTCGGCCAGTTCCACGGGCTCCTCGGCTTCGTGGCGGCTCCGCGAGAGGGCCAGCCCGACCAGCTCGTCGACCAGGTGGCCGAGTTCGCGCGTCTCGTCCTCGACATCATCGAGAAGCCGGTCACGGTCGTCCGGGGAGAGTTCGGTGACGTAGCGCAGCACGCTCGCGTTGGTGGTCAGGCTGGTCAGCGGGTTGCGGACTTCGTGGGCGGCGTCCTGCACCAGCCTCTCCCGCAGGGCGCGGGAGGCGGCGAGCCTGCGGGTCATCGTGTTGAAGGACGCCGAGAGCCGGGCGACTTCGTCGCGGCCGTCCACCGGGACCTCGCGGTCGGCGTGATCGTCGGCACTGATCTCCTCGGCGGCCCCGGCCAGCCGCACCAGGCGCCGGGTGATGCGCCGCGCGAGCAGCCAGCCCGCGCCCGCCGCGGCCAGCATGACCACGAGGATGGCTTCCGCGATCTCCTTGGCGATGCCGACCAGCACGTCACGCGTCGGCTCCAGGGGGATGGCCGCCTGCAGGGCCCCCTGGCCCTCGCCCAGGGCGATGATGAGCTGGCAGTAGGTGTCGCCGCCCACCTCGATCATGGTGGCCTCCTCCTGCCCGGCGGCTCCGGAGGCCGCGAGGGCACGTCCGGTGTCGGACACCGGCAGCGCCACGTCCGGGCCGCCCAGACGGGTGGTCGTGCCGTCGGGCGCCACAGCCCGCACGATCGCAGGCTGCTCCGCTTCGTCGCCCGTGCCGGGGTAGCCGTCCGAGTCCCGGGTGACCGTGTCGGGGAGGGCCTGTGCCGTGTCCTGCTCCTCGGCCACGGCCAGCGCGACCAGTCGGACCGTCCGGTTGGCCCCGTCGATGACGCGCTCGGAGGCGACACGGAAGCTCAGTACACCGACGAGTACCGCCACCAGGGCTCCGACGGCGGTGAAGGCGAGGGTGAAACGCAGACGCAGGCTCATGGCCGCCGCACTCCGTAGCCCACGGCACGCACCGTGTGGATCAGGTCGGGCGCGCCGGCGTCGGTGAGCTTGCGCCGCAGATAGCCGATGTAGCACGCCAGATTGTTCGTGTGCGGCCCACAGTCGTAACCCCATATGCGACTGGAGATCGTCGAGTGGGCCAGCACGATCCCGTCGTTGCGCACCATCAGCTCCAGCAGGTCGAACTCGGTCTTCGACAGCCGCAGTTCCTCGTCGGCCCACCAAGCGCGGCGAGCGTCCGGGTCGATGCGCAGGGAGGCGAACCGCAGCACGCCGCCGACGGGTTCTTCCCCCTGGGCCCGAGGCGCGAAGGTGGCCCGGCGCCGCAGCGCGCGCAGGCGAGCGAGCAGTTCGGGGACCTTGAAGGGTTTGGGCAGATAGTCGTCGGCGCCCGCGTCCAGGCCCGCGACCCGATCCGCCGTGTCACCGCGCGCGGTGAGCATCAACACCGGGGTCCGGTCACCGTCGGCGCGCAGCACACGGCACACCACCACGCCGTCGACGTACGGCATCAGCACGTCGACCACGAGGACGTCGAACGACTCCCGACGGGCTCGGGTCAGTGCCTCCACCCCGTCGGCGGCGGTGACGACCTCATACCCCTGCAGTTTCAGCGCTCGTGCGAGGGACTCGCGGACCGCTCGATCGTCGTCGGCGATGAGGACACGGTTCGGCACCCCCACATGATGGCCGAAAACCGCCCGTTGTCCAGCGGCCGGTGCCCCTGGAAACCAAGTCCCCCTCGAAGCACTCCGGACGCTTTCGGCTCCTGCGGGGTGAACCCGGACTTTACCCAATTCCCAAACGGCTCCCATGCAGGTCCTATTCGGCTCGATCACGATGGGGGTCCCCTCCATGCACCGTTCCAGGAGCGCCATGTCCAGCGTCACCCATTCCCTCACTGCCTCTGGCCCCGCCGGCCCCGCCACGCACGGATGGCCGCCGCACGGCGGACGACGGAGGCGGGCACTCGTGCGCCGCGCCACCGCCCTCGCCACGTGCGTCGGTCTCGGCGTCGCCGGCTGCGGCTCCGACGACTCCTCGTCCTCCTCTTCGTCGGAGACGTCGTCGAGCCAGAGCTCGTCCGCGACGGCGAGCACGGGCGCCGGAAAGGCGAACACCGCCGAGGTCGTGACCGCCGCCAACGCGTTCCTCAAGACGCTCTCCGACGACGAGAAGGACACCGCCCTCTACGACTTCGACGACGAGGCCAAGGCGAAGGGCTGGTCGAACTTCCCGACCTCGTTCGTGGAGCGCAACGGCATCGAGTTCGCCGACCTCGACGACGACCAGAAGGCCGCGGCACTCAAGGTCATGGAGGCCGCCCTCAGCGAGCAGGGCTACGAGGAGCTGGAGGAGATCCGCATCGCGGACGACTACCTCGGCGAGGTCGGGTCGTCCGGCAACGGGGGTGGCCCCGGCGGGGGCGACGACTACAGCGCGGACAAGTACTTCCTGGCATTCTTCGGCGAGCCCAGCGAGACCGAGCAGTTCATGGTCCAGTTCGGCGGCCACCACGCGGCCTACAACCTCACGTACTACAAGGACGACGTCAGCCTCTCGCCCACACTGACCGCCATCGAGCCGTCGGAGTTCGAGACGGACGGTAAGTCGTACGCCCCTCTCCAGGACAAGCGGGACACCACCATCGCGGCCATCGGATCGCTCAGCGACGACGAACTGGAGAAGGCCGAGATCGACGGCAGCTTCGACGACCTGCTGCTCGGCCCCGGCAACGACGGCCCGTTCCCGGACCCCGAGGGTGTCGTGGTCGGCGATCTCACCGAGAAGCAGCAGGACAAGGTCACCGCGATGATCCGCACCTGGGTCGACGACCTGGACGAGGAGGCCGCGGAGGCGCTCGTCGCCAAGTACGTCTCCGAGTACGACGAGACGTACCTCGGCTGGAGCGGCGCGACGAGCATCGACAACAAGGAGACGTACGTACGGATCGACGGCCCGTCGGTCTGGATCGAGTTCTCCAACCAGGGCGGCATCGTGGTCGACGGAGTGCACCAGCACACGATCTTCCGCGACCAGACCGCCGACTACGGCTGGAACTGACCGGAGCAAGGGATCCTCACAGTGCCCCGTCTCCTGCCCGCACGTACGCCTGCGGCGCGTCTGCTGCCGGTGTTCCTGCTCGCGGCACTCATGCTGGTCGGCGGCCTCGCGTCGCCGGCCGGCGCCCACCCGATGAGCACCTCCGCCGTCCTCCTCGACGTCCGCGACGACCGGGTCGAGGGGGAGGTACAGCTGCCCGTCGACCGCCTGGCCGTCGCAGTGGACAGGGACCTCACCCGGGCGAGCGTCCTCGGCGCCGATCGGACGTTCCTCAAGCGCTACACCGCCGAGCACATCGCGGCCGTCGGCGACGACGACCGGCCCTGGACCGTCACGCTCGGCACCGGGTCGGTCCGCACGATCGACGGGGTCGCACACCTCGTCTATCCGCTCGGACTCCGCCCGCCCGACGGCCGGGTCACCGACTTCCGTCTGCGCTACGACGTCATCGTCGAGGAACTGCTGACCCACAAGGTTGTCGTCACCGTCCGGTACGACTTCGACCGCGGCATCCTGAAGACCGACGACGCCGAGACCCTCGGGGTCGTCGGCTTCGACACCCAGAGCCTCGAAGTCCCCGCGGGTGAGGGCTCATGGCTACGAGGCTTCGCCACCACCGCCGGCCTGGGCATCGAGCACGTGGGCGAGGGCGCCGACCACCTGCTGTTCCTGCTCATGCTGCTCATCCCGGCCCCCCTGGTAGCCGCAGGGGGGCGATGGCGTGCGGCACCGTCAGCGCGCCGCAGCATCGTCCGTGTGGTCCACGTCGTCACGGCGTTCGCCATCGGCCACTCGCTCACCCTGGCGCTGGCGGCCACCGGGGTGATCGACCTGCCGACCCACCCGGTCGAGACCCTGATCGCCCTGTCGATCGCGGTGTCCGCGGTCCATGCTCTACGCCCCCTGGTGGCCCGCGGCGAAGTACTCATCGCAGCCGGTTTCGGTCTCGTCCACGGCCTGGCGTTCGCCTCCCTGATCAGCGACCTCGGCCTCGACCGCGGCTCGCTCGTGACCACGCTGCTGGGCTTCAACCTGGGCATCGAGCTGACCCAGCTTCTCGTCGTCGCCCTGATGATGCCCTCCCTGATCGTCCTGGCCCGCACCGCCCTCTACCCTGCGCTCCGCGTCGGGGTGGCCCTGATCGGCCTGCTGTTCTCGGTCTCCTGGACGCTCGAACGCGCCGCCCTGACATCGTTCGACCCCTTCGAAGGCATCCAGACGTGGCTGGTCGAGCACCCGCTGCTCGTCGCCGTGACGGTCGCGGCGCTGGCCGTCGTCACCCGGCGCACCGCACCACAGGCTCCGTCCGACGGCGACGGAACGCTTGGAGCCGGAGCCCACTGACAGCGTTCATACGTCATCCCCAGCCGCTCGGCAACCATGCCCAGAGGGAGGCCGGCCGCTCCCTCACAGGCAGCTGCCGTGACCGTGACGGACGTGTACGGCGCGGTGCTCGCGGCTGGCCTGACCGACGAGCACGGCCGGTTCCACTTCCGGAAACTGCCGTACACCGGCAGCACGGTGGCAGTGCGGGTGGCCGCCACCGGCTTTCGTGGGGCACGCCCCGGCGGCACTCTCGGGGTACAGCGCGTTCCATGCCTCGGCGACGCGTACCGCGTCCACCGTCGCCGGGACTTCGTGCGACCAGCGGTGCGGTGCTCGGCAGTGCGGAGTGTGGTGGTACTTGGGCCGTTCAGGGCGGGTGACGCTGCGTGACACGGCCGCGACGAGCGTGGCAACGACACTGAGGCCCTGGGACGCTCGCCGCACGCAGCGTCCTCGGGCTCGACGTCGGCGAGTTCGTCCCGGCGCGGGGGCGGGTCATCGTCCGCGACTCGGTCTGACCGGCGCGGACGATGCCCCACCCCCGAGCTCGTCCCGGCGCGGACGATGCCCCACCCCTCACCCCTCCCATGGCCCGGTCAGCGCAGATGAGTCTCCGCCTGGCAGCAACCGCCGATCCCCACCGACGGTGGAATGAACCTCGGCACTCCATATCCGCGAGATCGATCGAACGCGGCCCGGGCCACGGGCCTCGAAGTGATGCGAGGTCAGCTCTGACAACAGGAGTCGATCACGGCGCCAACCGTTGCGCGATGCCGTCGCCCTCCTGATATGAGCTGGTCAGGCCCACTCTCATTTTCAGCTTCACGAACTCAAGCTACTTCGATGACCGTGAAAGTGATAGTGAGCAGGTCAGAGGCCTTGTCAACTCTCATTTCCAGCGGCCGCTCTCACGACGCGGTCCACAAGCGCTTCCCACCCGCCGCCAACAGGGGGGCTAACCCCAGTGCGGCCCGCCTCGGCGCTGCCTACCGTGAAGCGCATGAGCGGAATGGACGCGCGGGACGCCGAGCTGAAGAAGGAACTCAACGCCACCCTGCAGGCGCGCAGGGAACTGGGCGAGGAGTACGAGTCCGCGCTGGTCGACTCGTTCCTGGAGAAGGTCGACCAGCGCATCGACGGGGCCGTGGAGCGCCGGGTGCGGCGGCAGGTGGCCGAGCAGCAGATGGTGGTGGCCCGGGACTCGCGGTCGTCGCAGCCGACGGACTCCTGGGGCGAGCGCTTCGGCTTCGGCATCGTCTCGCTGGTCCTGGCGGTGCCGCTCTCCGCGATCGGCGGCGGCGTGGCCGGTCTGCCGGGCCTGCTCGTCGCCTGGGCCGGCATCGTCGGCGTCAACGTCTTCCAGGCGGCCCGCGTCAACCCCGGCTTGTTCGGCAGGCGCCGCAAGCCGAACCAGGACAGTGACTGGGAAGACTGACCGCGGGGAAAGGCTGTGCGCGGGGACCGCCGCACCCCCGTTGCCGGGGGGCGGGACGACGGCGGTCCCCGCGAGGGACGCGGGCCGGGTCAGGGCCGGGCTTGCGCGTCCGTGGCGTCCATGGAGGTCCGGGAGCCGCTCCGGAGGTCCTTGGCGCCGTACGGGCCGGCCGGGGCGGGGAGCCGCTCCCGCCCTGCCGACAGGCACTAATGTGCCGGACCCGTGTTAAGCGGGTGCTGCGCGGACGTGACGCGCTCGTACCACTTCCGAGAAGACCAACAAACGCGCACGTCACGGCGAGTTGGCCGCCGGCATGGGCCGTTCACCGGCGGTTCGCCGCTACTTCGCGGTCTTGGCCAGGAAGGCGAGCAGGTCCTGCCGGCTGACCACACCGGTCGGCTTGCCCTCCACGAGCACGATCGCCGCGTCCGCCGTACCGAGCACGGACATCAGGTCGCCGACCGGCTCGCCGGAGCCGACCTGCGGCAGCGGCGCCGACATGTGCTTCTCCAGCGGGTCGTCCAGCGAGGCGCTCTTGGTGAACAGCGCGTCCAGCAGCTCCCGTTCGACGACCGAGCCCACGACCTCGGCGGCCATCACGTCCGGGTGCCCGGCGCCCGGCTTGACGATCGGCATCTGCGAGACGCCGTACTCGCGCAGCACCTCGATGGCCTGGCCGACCGTCTCGTCCGGGTGCATGTGGACCAGGGACGGCATGGCGCCGCCCTCCTTGTCGTTGAGCACGTCGCTGACGCGCGCGCTCGGACCGGTGTCCTCCAGGAAGCCGTAGTCGGCCATCCACTCGTCGTTGAAGATCTTGCTCAGATATCCGCGCCCGCTGTCCGGCAGCAGGACGACCACCACATCGTCCTCGCCGAGCCGCTCGGCGACCCGCAGCGCGGCGACCACGGCCATGCCGCAGGAGCCGCCCACCAGCAGGCCCTCCTCCTTGGCGAGGCGCCGGGTCATCTGGAAGGAGTCCTTGTCGGACACGGCCACGATCTCGTCGGCGATGGTCCGGTCGTACGCCGTCGGCCAGAAGTCCTCACCGACGCCCTCGACGAGGTACGGCCGCCCGGAACCGCCCGAGTACACGGAGCCCTCGGGGTCGGCGCCGATGACCTCGACCCGGCCGTCGCTGACCTCCTTCAGGTAGCGACCGGTCCCGGAGATGGTGCCGCCGGTGCCGACGCCGGCCACGAAGTGGGTGATCCTCCCCTCCGTCTGCTCCCACAGCTCGGGGCCGGTCGAGTGGTAGTGGGACAGCGGGTTGTTGGGGTTGGAGTACTGGTCGGGCTTCCAGGCGTCCGGCGTCTCGCGCACCAGCCGGTCGGAGACGTTGTAGTACGAGTCCGGGTGCTCCGGTGCCACGGCGGTCGGGCAGACGACGACCTCGGCCCCGTACGCCCGCAGCACGTTGATCTTGTCCGTGGACACCTTGTCGGGGCACACGAAGATGCACTTGTAGCCCTTCTGCTGCGCCACGATCGCCAGCCCCACCCCGGTGTTGCCGCTGGTCGGCTCCACGATCGTGCCGCCGGGCCGGAGCGCGCCGCTCTCCTCCGCCGCCTCGATCATCCGCAGCGCGATGCGGTCCTTCACCGAACCGCCGGGGTTGAAGTACTCGACCTTGGCCAGGACGGTCGCCCGGATGCCCTTGGTCACGTTGTTGAGCCTCACCAGTGGGGTGTTGCCGACGAGGCTGATCATCGAGTCGTGGAACTGCACCGTTGTCTCCGGATGCTGCAGAAGAGGTGGTCGTGGTAGTAGCGCCAGCCTAGGGCCTGCCCGGCGGATCAGGCCTCAGGAAAGCTACGGCCGGTGATCACGCCGGTGAGCGGGGGCGATGGGGGTGCCCCCGCGCGAGCGCATTCGAGCGTGGGGGAGTCGGCGACTGACGACAACGCGGCAGATGTGCGTGCCGGCCCCCGCGTCTGGTGGCCTGGTCCGCCGGGCAGGCCCTGAGGCCTGGCACCGGCGTTCACTCACCGTTGAGATTGGCGGGGGCTCGCTTCGGGGCAAGGAGTGGATGTACGGGTGCGAGGAGGTGTCGGCGACGCATGACCAGGATGTCGAGGGCGAGGGTGGCCCGGCGCATCGCAGCCGGTGCGGCGTACGGCGGTGGTGGCATCGGCCTGGCCGGTGCCGCGGTCGTCGGTCTGGTGCTGGCCGAGGTGCAGCTGGCCCGCCGCCAGGTGGGCAACGGCGCGACGCCGTACGTGCCGAACGCCAACGGGCGGTACGGACGGACGTACGACACTCCGGGCGTCCCGCCCCTCCTGCTCGCCATGCTCGGCGACTCCACCGCCGCCGGCCAGGGCGTCCACCGGGCCGGCCAGACCCCGGGCGCGCTGCTGGCCTCGGGCCTCGCGGCGGTCGCGGAGCGCCCCGTCGACCTGCGCAACGTCGCCGTGCCGGGCGCGATGTCCGACGATCTGGACCGCCAGGTGACGCTGGTCCTCGCGGACCAGGACCGGACCCCCGACGTCTGCGTGATCATGATCGGCGCGAACGACGTCACCAACCGCATCCCGCCGACCCGCTCGGTACGGCACCTGTCGGCGGCGGTCCGACGACTGCGCACGTCCGGCGCCGAGGTGGTCGTCGGCACCTGCCCCGACCTGGGCACGATCGAGCCGGTGCAGCAGCCGTTGCGCTGGCTGGCCAGACGGGCCTCCCGCCAGCTGGCGGCCGCCCAGACGATCGGAGTCGTCGAACAGGGCGGCCGCACGGTGTCGCTGGGCGACCTGCTGGGCCCCGAGTTCGCCGCGAACCCGCGCGAGCTGTTCGGCCCCGACAACTACCACCCCTCCGCCGAGGGCTACGCCACCGCCGCGATGGCCATGCTGCCCACGGTCTGCGCCGCCCTGGGCCTGTGGCCGGCGGAGGAGGAGCGCCCCGACCTCACCCGCCGCGAGGGCTTCCTGCCGGTGGCCCGGGCCGCGGCGGAGGCGGCCTCGGAGGCCGGTACGGAGGTCACGGCGGCGATGCCGACGGGGCCGCGCGGGCCGTGGGCCCTGCTGAAGCGCAGGCGCAGGCGGCGGGTGACGGAGGCGGAGCCGTCACCGCAGCCGTCGTAGCGCCCGCAGCCGTCGTTAGCCAAGCAGCCACGACAGAAAAGCAAGCGCTTAGAAAATTGCGGCCTGAGTCACACCACGACACCCGTGACCTCGACCATACGTACGGGTAACTTCCCAACCAGCCCTGCCTCATCCCCGCATGCCAATGGAGCCGTGATGCCCGAAGCCGTGATCGTCTCTGCCGCCCGCTCCCCCATCGGCCGCGCCTTCAAGGGCTCCCTCAAGGACCTGCGCCCCGACGACCTCACCGCCACGATCATCCAGGCGGCCCTCGCCAAGGTGCCCGAGCTGGACCCGAAGGACATCGACGACCTGATGCTCGGCTGCGGTCTGCCCGGCGGCGAGCAGGGCCACAACCTCGGCCGGATCGTCGCCGTACAGATGGGCATGGACCACCTGCCGGGCTGCACGATCACCCGCTACTGCTCCTCCTCCCTCCAGACCTCCCGGATGGCGCTGCACGCCATCAAGGCCGGCGAGGGCGATGTCTTCATCTCCGCGGGCGTGGAGATGGTCTCCCGCTCGCAGTACGGCACCTCGGACCAGCCCGACACCCACAACCCGCTCTTCGCCGACGCCGAGGCCCGTACGGCCGCCGTCGCCGCGTCCGAGGGCACGTCCTGGCACGACCCGCGCGAGGACGGCCTGCTGCCCGACCCGTACATCGCCATGGGCCAGACGGCCGAGAACCTGGCCCGCTCCTGGGGCGTGACCCGCCAGGAGATGGACGAGTTCGGCGTCCGCTCGCAGAACCTCGCCGAGGAGGCCATCAAGAAGGGGTTCTGGGAGCGCGAGATCACCCCGGTGACCCTCCCCGACGGCACGGTCATCAGCAAGGACGACGGCCCCCGCCCGGGCGTCACCATGGAGGGCGTCGCGGGCCTGAAGCCGGTCTTCCGCCCCGACGGCCTGGTCACCGCCGGCAACTGCTGCCCCCTCAACGACGGCGCCGCGGCCCTGGTCATCATGTCGGACACCAAGGCCCGCGAGCTGGGCCTGACCCCGCTCGCCCGGATCGTCTCCACCGGCGTCTCCGGCCTGTCCCCCGAGATCATGGGCTACGGCCCCGTCGAGGCCTCGAAGCAGGCCCTCGCCCGCGCGGGCCTGACCATCGACGACATCGACCTGGTCGAGATCAACGAGGCGTTCGCCGCCCAGGTGATCCCCTCCTACCGCGACCTGAACATCCCGCTGGAGAAGCTGAACGTCAACGGCGGAGCCATCGCCGTCGGCCACCCCTTCGGCATGACCGGCGCCCGGATCACCGGCACGCTCATCAACTCCCTGCAGTGGCACGACAAGCAGTTCGGCCTGGAGACGATGTGCGTCGGCGGCGGCCAGGGCATGGCGATGGTCATCGAGCGCCTCAGCTGACACCCGTACCCCCCGCGTGACCGGCACGGCACCCGCCGTCACGCATCGGCCCGGAACCCCGGAACCCGGGGGTTCCGGGCCGTTTGTGACCCAATCTCCCCCAGGATGTGACCTATCTCCCTCGCCACAGGGATCACCGCAGGTCAGAGCGGATTCAGAGGAAACATCCGACGCAAAGTCCTGTCCGTTTCGTGACGTTACGCACTGACAGCTGGTTAGTTCACCCATCAAGCTGATGTAGGAAGTCGGGGGTCGACCTTGAACCGGGAGTACGTCAGTGAGCGCCATGCCGATCGCCTTGCTGGTCACCACGGCCGCCACGGGCGCCGTGGGCGTAGCCGTCCTGCGCACCCTCCTGCAGCTGCGCCGCCAGGTCGCGGCCCTGCACACCGAACTCGCCGAGGGCCGCGCCACCGCCCGCACCCTGCTGCCCGCCGCCCGCACCCCGGCGGACGCCGAGGAGATACGCGCGGCCGTGGCCGAGGCGCTGGCCGAGGAGCGGGAGCGGGAGCTGGCCGAGGCGCGCGCCTTCTGGGCCGCCCAGGAGGCGCGTGACGTCTCCGACGCGCCCTCGCTGCTGGGGCTGCCCGACAACGACCTCTTTCTTCCCCGGCAGGCCGATTTCGCGGGCCTGGAGCCGGTGGCCGAGCCCGGCGCCGAGCCCGACGAGTTCGCCGGAGACTCCCCCGAACTGGCCGCGGCCCGCCGCCGCCACCCCTCCCACCCCGACTTCACTCCGACCCCGTCACCGGTCGTCAACGACCACGAACGCACCGTGTCCATCCTGGAGCGGCTGGCCGCGTCCCGAGTCGAACTCACCGACGTCCGCCCCGGCCCCCTGGGCACCCTCGACGTCTATGTCTTCGCCGACGGTACGACGCTCTGCATGACCCCCGGCCACCGGGAAACCGCCGAACGCCTCGCCGCGGCCCTCCGCTCCGGCGAGACCCCGGTCCTCCTGGGCGGCTCGGGCATCTCGGGCGCGTACACGCTGACGTTCACCTGCGGCGAGGAGACGGTGTACCTCCTGGCGGACAGGGTGATCGCGTCCTTCTAGGACGCCGAGCACGGCGACGCGCTTTCAGGGGCGCGGGGCTGTATCAATATGCGGCTCCGCCGCGTGGGCGCGAGCAACCCACCACGCACCCGCACCCGCACCCGCGACCAAACCGTCACACCCCCGCCCGCTTCTGCGCCTCCCCCACCACCCGTACGGCCTCCTCCACCTCGGCCTCGCTCGTCAACACGACGGCGAGATCCCGCCCCGCAACGCTGATCTGGTCCGCCGCCGCGAACATCCCCGCATCCGGCATCTCCCGAGGCTCACTCCCCGGCGCCTCCACCGACTGCGCCCACCGAGACAGTTCCCTGGCCAGCGCCAACGCCTCCGCCGCGGCTCCCCGCTGCAACCGACTCTGCGGCGCCGCCCTCAACCGATCCGCAAATTGATCAACCGCACTGATCAGACGCGTCGTATCAACCACGCCGGCAGGCTACCCGCACTGTTGCCAACAGACGAACGCTCAGGCACCGTGACCTGAAGGACCGGCTTACACCCGATGGCAACCGGAGGCGCCGATGTCCCAAGTCTTCTCCGAGGAGACCCACCGCAATCTGCTCGCCCGTATCCCGCACTGCACCGGTCGTGAAGTCTCCGACTGGCTGCGCACCGTAGAAGAAGGACCCGCTCTCCGCTTCGAGGAGAAGGTCAGCTGGCTGCGTCACGAGTACGACCTCGCGTACGGCCACGCCAAGGCGATCATCCACGAGTACGACCTGAGGAGGGCCGCGCGCAAACTGCTCTGACCGTGCGACACACCATGGAAAAGGGCCCCGGAAGAATCCGGGGCCCCTTCACCCATCGGAGTTCAGCCGCGCGGTGCCTCAGTCGTCGCCGCTGAAGATGGCGACCAGCCGCAGCATCTCGATGTAGATCCACACCAGGGTCATGGTCAGACCGAACGCGGCCAGCCAGGACTCCTCGCGCGGCGCACCGTAGGCGATGCCGTCCTCGATCTGCTTGAAGTCGAGGGTCAGGAAGAACGCACCGAGCACGATCGCGATGATGCCGACGATCGCACCGAGCGGGCCCATGCTGCGCAGTCCGCCGTCCTCGGCGACGCCGAAGGCGACCAGCAGCAGGTTGACGGCCATGACCAGGATGAAGGCCAAGGCGATCGCCATGCCGATCCGGGCGTAGCGCGCGGTGACGCGGACCCAGCCGGCCTTGTAGATGAGCAGCGTGGCGCCGGAGACCGCCATGGTGCCGAGCACCGCCTGGAAGGGCGCGCCGGACCAGCGGCTGTTGAACATCTCGCTGAACACGCCGAGGAAGACACCCTCGAACGCGGCGTAGGACAGGATCAGCGCGGGCGACGCCTTGCGCTTGAACGACTGGACCATCGCCAGGACGAAGGCGATGATCGCGGCGCCGATCGCCAGGCCGAAGCTGCTGGACGACACCGGCAGCACGGCCCAGGCGAGGACGGCACCGACGACGACCGTGCCGAGCGTCATCGCCGAGCGCATGACGACGTCGTCCATCGTCATCCGGCCGGTGCCGGCCGGAGCCTGCGGCGGCGCGCCGTACTGCAGGTCCTGCTGCGCGTAGGGGTTCTGGGCGTACGGGTTCTGCGCGTAGGGGTTGCCGGCGCCGGGCTGGGCGTAGGGGTTGCCCTGGGTGCCTACAGCGGCGCCCCCGGCCTGCGGCGCGGTGTTGAAGCCCGCGTAGCCGTTGTCGCGGCTGAACCCCCGTCGCGAGAAGACCGGGTTGCTGCTCCTCATTTCACTCCTCCATGGCCACCCTGCGTGGCTCTGGCCCAAGAGTAATGGACAGGCAAAGGAATCACCCTAGTGCTTGGGGAGGATCTTTCCCCCGCCGTGCTGGGCAACACGCTAGCCGGGTGCGTGATTCCCGCCACCGGAGGGCGTCATTCCTGACGAACTCGCTACCTGGCCGGAACCGGTCGGTGATCCGCCGGACAGGTCAGCCGATCGGGAACCCGGTGTACGCCTCGGCCAGGTCGGTCTCCGCGGCCCGTGAGGTCACGATCCGGTCCAGCCGGGCGAGTTGGAGCCGGTCCTCGAAGTCAGTGGCGTCCGGGGCCTTGTGCAGCAGCGTCGTCATGTCGTAGGAGAACCGCTCGGCCTGCCAGACGCGGCGCAGGCAGGTCTCCGAGTAGGCGTCGAGCAGCTCGGCCGATCCCGTTTTCTGCTGGTGCGTCAGGGCCCGCGCGAAGGTGACGACATCGCCGACGGCCAGGTTGAGGCCCTTGGCGCCGGTCGGCGGCACGATGTGCGCGGCGTCACCGGCGAGGAAGAGCCGCCCGTGCCGCATCGGCTCGTGCACGAAGGACCGCATGGGCGTGACCGACTTCTGAGTGATCGGCCCGCGTCGCAGCCGCCATCCGTCGGCGGTCTCGAACCGCCGTTCCAACTCCGCCCAGATGTCGTCGTCGTCCCACTCCTCGGCGTCCGTGCCGTCCGGCACCTGGAGGTAGAGGCGGGACACGGACGTCGACCGCATGGACAGCAGGGCGAAGCCGCGGTCGTGCCGGGCGTAGACCAGCTCGTCGTGCGAGGGAGGTACATCGGCGAGGACGCCAAGCCACCCGAACGGGTACATCCGTTCGAACACCCGGGAGAGTGAGGCCGGTACGGCCTTGCGGGCGACGCCCCAGAAGCCGTCGCATCCGACGACGTACTCGCACTCCAGTACGCCTTCGCTTCCCTCCTGCCGGAATCGCACACGCGGCCGATCGCTCTGCGCGTCCTCGACCGCGAGCGCCTCCGCCTTGAACAGCAGCGGGCCGCCCTCCTTCAGTTGCAGGGCGATGAGGTCCTTGCACACCTCGGTCTGGGCGTACACCATCACGGAGCGGCCGCCGGTCAGGGCGGGGAAGTCGACGCGGTGGCGGCGTCGGTCGAAGCGCAGTTCGATGCCGTCGTGCCGCAGCCCCTCCCGGTCCATCCGCTCCCCGGCCCCGGCCGCGCGCAGTACGTCCACCGTCCCCTGCTCCAGGATCCCGGCGCGCTGCCGCCGTTCGACGTAGGCCCGGTCGCGGCTCTCCAGCACGACCGAGTCGATCCCGGAGTTGTGCAGCAGCCGCGCGAGCAGCAGGCCGGCCGGGCCGGCTCCGATGATGCCGACGGTGGTGCGCATCGGGCGGTTCCCTTCGCCTGTTGTGAAGTTCGCAAGGTGAAATTAACTTCACCCTCCTCGGGACGTGAGTCTCCGCTCCCATCCGCCGAGTGTCAACGGGTCTGCGGGCTGAAGTCCTCCATGGACGATGCGGACAAACGGCGTTCATCGTAAGTGCCCGGAACGGATTCGAACCGGAGACGACACCCCACTCTGCACTCGACGCAGGGCCTGGAGCGGACATCGCCGCACGGGCCGGACACGCGCGGCAGGCACAGGCGGCACTCGCGTTCGCCTGGTACGGCATCGAGGCCCATCACACCGACGACCCGGCGCCCACCTCGTTCTCAGCCCGATCACCTGCACGATCGCTTCGCCCGTTCCGCGCAGGTGTTGTCGGCTCCACGGGAGCATGTGCAGCGGGCCATCGTCGTTACCAGGCGCTCACCCGGGTCCGGCTCGGCGAGCCATGCGCGGCGGCCGAGCTGCTGCACACATGCGTGGCCTGCTGCTACGACAGGCGGCCGGGGCGCTGCACCCGGGCGGCGGGCACGCGGTCCTCCATGACTGCGTCACGCGGTATCGCGGAACCCGTGGCGGCGCAGGCCCGAGTCGGCGGGGTGTGCAGTCGCTGTCACCGCTGTCGACGTCATGGGCGGACACGCCGACACCCTTGGCCGTTTCAGCCCGATCCCGCCTCCGTGACGCTGAGCTTGTGGGCGGAGTGAAGCGCGGCGAGGAAGGCGGCCAGGTAGAGGGCCACGGCGAGGACGGCCAGTTGCCACCACGGGACGCTCAGGACGAAGCCGGAGATCTGCGAGGCGAGGACCACGCTCGGCACTACGGCGATCACCAGGCCGAGTACGGTACTCACCGCGATGAGGGCGCCGTGCTGGCAGAGCAGGACGTGGCGCGCCCAGCGCGGGGGGGATGCCGGCGGCGATCAGGCGGGCCACGTATCGGCGCAGAATGCGGGTCTGGCTGCGGGTGGCGGCCAGGACGGCGAAGAGCGCCAGGACCACCAGGCCCACGGCGGTGGCCAGCAGTGCCGCAGGGGGCACGGGATCGTCCGGTTTCACGTGGATCAGGACGGCGCCGGCGTCCATGCCGGCGTTGATGACGGCCTGTTGCAGGGCATGGGCCCGGTCGGCGGAGACGCCGGTGACCATGACCGGGGCCGTCGGTCTGGATCGGGAGCTGGAGCGCCTCGGCGGTGGAGCGCAGCATGATGCCGCCGGAGCCGGCCCCGGCTCCATGCCGCTCGCATCGCCTGGCACGCGGGTATGGGCGCGCCTCACCTGGCGGCGGACCAGGTGCCGGAGCTTGCCTAGTGTCATGCCTCTGGAACCCTGAGTCTTGTTTCTGCTTGGTTGTGTCAGTCGTGGGCTGACCTTGGCCAGGTAGTCGGCGAGGGTCTCCCAGCATCCGCGTCACGGCTGCTCAGCGCGCAGGATCTCCAGGTGCCGCAGCAGGCCGTCGACCACACGGGCAAGGCACTGGGCGTAGGTGATCTCGGGGCGCAGCCCCACACCAGGGGCGAGATCAAGGCGAGTTCACGCCTCGCTCACCCCTGCCGCGCACACCCTGGGCACACGGTCCTTCAGCAGCCCGAGCCCAGCCTTCTCCACCTTCGAATCGGGCGTGGCGGCCGGGCGAGGTGTACACGTTTGCCACGGCAGGAGGCAGGGGTTCCGGTACGACGAAGGGGGCCGCACCTCAGGGGGACGCTGTTGGCCTATTCGGTCCTCGCCTGACGTCTGCTCCGACAGCCGCTGGCGGGTGAGACGGGCCATGACCGACTCGCCCTTGAGGAGCTGGGCCAATCCGTGCGCCAGCGGTGCGCCGGCGACACGGCCGAGTGACCGCGAGTCCCGGCCTTTTCGCCAGGTCAGACGACGTGGGACGTTTGTGCCCGGAACCGGACTCGAACCGGTACGCCCGCGAGGGGCAGCGAGGTTTAAGCTCGCCGTGTCTGCATTCCACCATCCGGGCAGGCCATGGGCTCCGCGTCGAGGTTCGAGCCTATCGGGATACATCCCCCGAACAGCGGAAGGGCGGACCGATGTTGTCTTATTTTATTGACGTCTGAGGGTGCATCAGCACTCGGTACGAGCCGTCCGCACTTGCCAATAGCCTTACCGCCGAGGGTCGGCCGCGCATGCGGAATGACGGAATTTCACCGTCCCAACACCGCCCGAACGAGGGGGTTCCCCCTGTTCTCGACAGGTGCCCCCATCCGGGACCCCGTAGGGACCGTCCGTCATCCCCAGGTATGAGACGGGCGTCCGCAGTCCCACCGGAGTCTGCCCCCGGAACCGGAACAGCGACTGACTACACGGCGCCGTACGGCCGAGACGATGGAGCACGTCCCAAGAACCACCCGTCGTCCCGACAGGAGCGCCACCCCGTGACCACCACACCCGTCGCCGGCCGGACCACCACCGTGGCCGCGCGCGCCACGGATCTGTCGAAGATCTACGGACAGGGCGAGACCCAGGTGGTCGCCCTGGACCGGGTCTCCGTCGACTTCCGGCAGGCCGAGTTCACCGCGATCATGGGCCCCTCCGGCTCCGGCAAGTCCACCCTCATGCACTGCGTGGCGGGCCTGGACACCTTCTCCTCCGGCTCCGTGCGCATCGGCGACACCGAACTGGGCTCCCTGAAGGACAAGCAGCTCACCAAGTTGCGCCGCGACAAGATCGGCTTCATCTTCCAGGCGTTCAACCTGCTGCCGACGCTGACCGCCCTGGAGAACATCACCCTTCCGATGGACATCGCCGGCCGCAAGCCGGACCAGCAGTGGCTGGACACCGTGATCCAGATGGTGGGTCTGAAGGACCGGCTGAGCCACCGCCCGTCCCAGCTCTCCGGCGGCCAGCAGCAGCGCGTCGCCGTCGCCCGCGCCCTGGCCTCCCGCCCCGAGATCGTCTTCGGCGACGAGCCGACCGGAAACCTCGACTCCCGTTCCGGCGCCGAGGTGCTGGGCTTCCTGCGCAACTCCGTGCGCGAGCTGGGCCAGACGGTGGTCATGGTCACCCACGACCCGGTGGCGGCGGCGTACGCCGACCGGGTGGTCTTCCTCGCCGACGGCCGGATCACCGACGATATGTACGGGCCGACCGCGGACTCGGTCCTCGACCGCATGCTGCATCTTTCTGGGGGGACCCCCCAGACCCCCGGATTCGACGCCAAGGGCCGCACGAGCTGACGCTCCCTCATCCACAGATCCAGGACTGAGACTTCCATGTTCCGCACCGCCCTGCGCAACGTACTCGCGCACAAGGCCCGGCTCCTGATGACCGTGCTCGCCGTCATGCTCGGCGTGGCGTTCGTCTCGGGGACGCTGGTCTTCACCAACACCATCTCGGACGCCCTCCAGAAGAGCTCCGCCAAGGGCTTCGAGCACGTCGACGTGGCCGTGACGGCCGAGGGACGCCAGGACACCGGCGACACCCTCGGCAAGGCCCCCGAGCTGACCCGGGCGCTGCTCGACGACGCCGCGCGGGTGCCGGGGGCCGCCGACGCCATCGGTGTCGTCAGCGGCTTCACCGCCATGGCCGACAAGGACGGCAAGCTGATCGGCGACGGCTTCCAGACGCAGGGCGGGAACTACTGGGGCGACAAGGACCCCCGTTACCCGCTGGTCAGCGGTAGCGCCCCCAAGGGCCCCGACGAGGTGCTCGTCGACTCGGAGACCGCCAAGCGCGTCGGATACGAGGTCGGCGACACGGTCCGGCTGTCCATCGACGGCCCGGTCCTCACCCCGAAGATCACCGGCATCTTCACCACCGACGACGGCAACGTCGCCGCCGGTGGCAGCCTCACCCTCTTCGACACCGCCACCGCGCAGCGCCTGTTCGGCACGACGGGCACCTACGACCAGATCGACGTGACCGCGAAGGCGGGCGTCAGCCAGGCCGCGCTCAAGGCGGAGCTGGACAAGGCGCTGCCGAAGGACGTCGTCGAGACCACCACCGCCGGCGAACTCGCCGACGACCAGGCGATGATGATCGCCGAGTCGATGAGCGGACTGAAGCAGGCCCTGCTGGTCTTCGCCGGTATCGCGCTCTTCGTCGGTACGTTCATCATCGCCAACACCTTCACCATGCTGGTCGCCCAGCGCACCAAGGAACTGGCCCTGCTGCGCGCCGTCGGCGCCTCCCGCAGGCAGGTCACCCGGTCCGTGCTGATCGAGGCGTTCCTGGTCGGCGCGATCGCCGCCGTGACCGGTCTGATCGCCGGCGTCGGCATCGGCGCCGGGCTGCGCTCCCTGATGGGCACGCTCGACGCCACCGTGCCCGACGGCCCGCTGGTGATCTCCCCCGGCACCATCGGCACCGCCCTCGCGGTCGGCGTCCTCGTCACCATGCTGGCGGCCTGGCTGCCCGGCCGCCGGGCCGCGAAGATCCCGCCGGTCGCGGCGATGAGCAGCGTGCACGCCCAGGCGAGCGTGAAGTCGCTGGTGCTGCGCAACACCATCGGTGCCCTGTTCTCCGCGGCCGGCGTCGCGGTGATCCTCGCGGCCACGACGATGAGCGGCTCGGACGGTCAGGCTCCGATGGGCCTCGGCGCGGTGCTGCTGATCATCGGCGTGTTCGTCCTGACCCCGCTGCTGTCCCGCCCGCTGATCGCGGCGGCGGCACCGGTCCTGCGCGTCTTCGGCGTCTCGGGCAAGCTCGCCCGTCAGAACTCGGTGCGCAACCCGCGCCGTACGGCCGCCACCGCCTCCGCCCTGATGATCGGCCTCACCCTGATCACCGGTATGACAGTGATGGCGGGCAGCCTGCAGAAGTCGATCGACAAGATGGCCTCGGCCGCGATCCGCGCGGACTACGTCGTCTCGATGGCGAACGGCAACTTCCTCTCCCCGGACGTCGACGAGAAGCTGCGGCAGACCGAGGGCGTCACCGCCACCAGCCCGCTGCGCAACGCGCCCGCGCGCATCGGCGGCGAGACCGAGTACGTCACCGGTGTCACCGGCTCCACGATCGGTGAACTGACCGACCTCAAGGTCGACAGCGGCACCTTCGAGGTGGGCGGCACGGACGTCGTCGTCGACGCGGAGACCGCGGCGTCGCACGACTGGACGGCCGGCTCGACGTTCGGCGCCTCGTTCGAGGACGGCGAGAAGCAGCAGTTCACGGTCGCCGGGGTCTACGAGGGCAACGACCTGATCCGCGGCATCATGCTCGACAACGCGACCCTCACGCCGCATCTGTCCGACCCGACCGACATGCGGGTCATGGTCAAGACGTCCGACGGCGCGTCCGAGGCGACGAAGGACCGGCTGGAGAAGGCCCTCGGCACCAACCCCGGCATCAAGGTCCAGGACAAGAAGGACATCTCCAACGAGATCGCGTCGATGTTCACGCTGATGCTGAACATGCTGTACGGCCTGCTGGCGATGGCGGTGATCGTCGCGGTCCTCGGTGTCATCAACACCCTGGCCATGTCGGTCTTCGAACGCTCGCAGGAGATCGGCATGCTCCGCGCGATCGGCCTGGACCGCAAGGGCATCAAGCGGATGGTCCGCCTGGAGTCCGTGGTCATCTCCCTGTTCGGCGGCGTGCTCGGCATCGGCCTGGGCGTGTTCTTCGGCTGGGCGGCCGGTGAGCTGCTGAGCACGAAGATGCCGACGTACGAACTGGTCCTGCCCTGGGCCCGGATGGCGGTCTTCCTGCTGCTGGCCGCGACGGTGGGCGTGCTCGCGGCCCTGTGGCCGGCCCGCCGGGCGGCGCGCCTGAACATGCTCGCGGCGATCAAGTCGGAGTAGTCCGTCGGGGTGTACGGCGATCAGGGCCCCGCTTCCCTCAGGAGGCGGGGCCCTTGGTTGTTCAGGCGTTCCAGGTGCGCGAGCGCAGCGGCATTCCGGAGGCGCCGGAGTCGGGGGTCCGCACGGCCAGGACCTGGTTGACGCCGATGCGGTTGCGCTCGAAGGACAGCGCCGAGGCGGCCATGTACAGCCGCCAGACGCGGGCGCGACCGGGGCTGGTCAGCTTGACCGCGCGGGCCCAGTCCGCCTCCAGGTTGGCGACCCAGCGGCGCAGGGTGAGGGCGTAGTGCTCGCGGATCGACTCCACGTCGCGCACCTCGAAGCCGGCGCGTTCCAGCTGGGTGACGGTGGTGCCGATGGGCTGCAGCTCGCCGTCGGGGAAGACATAGGAGTCGATGAACTCGTCGACGTGATAGGTGGACTCGTCCTGTTGCGGCCGTCTTGCGATCTGGTGGTTGAGCAGCCGACCGCCGGGGGTGAGCAGGGCGTACAGGTCCCGCGCGTACTGCAGATACCGCTCGGCGCCGACGTGTTCGGCCATGCCGATGGAGGAGACGGCGTCGTAGGGCCCGTCGCGGACGTCCCGGTAGTCCTGCACCCGGATCTCGACCCGGTCGGTCAGGCCCTCGTCGGCGACGCGTTTGCGGGCGTACGCCGCCTGTTCCTGGGACAGGGTGATGCCGACGACGCTCACGCCGTGCTCGCGGGCGGCGTGGATGGCCAGGGAGCCCCAGCCGCAGCCGACGTCGAGCAGGCGCTGACCGGGGGTCAGGGCGAGTTTGCGGCAGACGAGTTCGAGTTTGTCGCGCTGGGCGGTTTCCAGCGTGGCGTCGGGGGCGGGCCAGTAGGCGCAGGAGTACACCATGGACGGCCCGAGGACGAGCTCGTAGAAGTCGTTGCCCACGTCGTAGTGGTGGCTGATGGCGCGTTTGTCGCTGCGCTTGGTGTGCAGGTGACGACGGGGCCTGCGCACCTCCTCGCGGGGCGGGGCGGGCGGCAGCGAGGGTCCGGCGAGCCGTACCAGGCCCCGGACGGCGGCGCGTACCTCGGGGTCGCGCAGGGCCTCGCCGAGGCCGCGGGCGTCCTCGCCGCGCTCCCAGATCAGGCCGGCGAGCACATCGAGGGCGGTGTACAGATCGCCCTCGATCTCGAGGTCCCCGGCCACCCAGGCGCGGGCCAGGCCCAGTTCGCCGGGTTTCCACAACAGTCGGCGCAGGGCGCGCCGGTTGCGTACGACGAGGACCGGCGCGTCCGGCGGCCCCGCCTGCGAACCGTCCCAGGCGCGGATACGCACTAGGAGCGGAGTTCCCACCAGCTGCTCGAGCAGCCCCTTCAGCCGCGACGCGGCGTCAGTCATGGCGCACACCTCCGTGACAGCGATCCCGGAATGTCGGTCACCACGTAAACACCAGAATGCCCGCGACGCCGTCCCGCCACGGCGTCACGTTCGGGCAAATTGTCAGAGCGCCCGTGCGCTGTCCAGGACGGTCTCGGCATCCCGGTCCGTATCAGGGCGAGGGCATGGTGCGGGACGCGCCGACGTGGGTCAAGTCCCGAGTTTCCCTGTCACGGAAGGCCGTGGCATGACGGGCTTCGGGCGGCGGGCCGTAATGGACATATCCGCCTTCCCTACTTCCTTCGGATGTGAACGGCCATGACTCGTCTTTCCCGCTTCCAGCGCTTCGCCCTGCTCACCGCTTCCACCACGGTGATCACCGGAGGGGCCCTCCTGCCGGGCACCGCGTTCGCCGCCCCGGCGCCGCAGACCACGAGCGTCGCCATGGCTGAGGCGCGATGGGTGGAGGCCAGGGACGCTCCGAGCGGCATCACCGCCCAGCTTCCCGCGAAAGCCAAGGCCGAGAAGGTGCCCGGTGGTCGTACGTACGTAGCGACGACCGACTCGGAGGTCGTCCAGTTCTCGGTCCTCGACGCGACCGCTCTCGGTCGGAACGATCTCAGGGACGCCGTCAAGAACTACCTGATCGGCTTCAACGGGACCATGCAGTCCCCCAACGAGAAACTCACCAGCGACAACGTCCGCGAGGGCACCACGGCCGACGGCCATCACACCATCCATGCGGACGTCACGTCCCCTGACGGCACCGTCGGCCGCCTCGGCCTGATCCACGTGGGCGATCACGTGATCCAGATCGCGACGATCGGCATCGACGTACAGCCGGACACCGTGGAAAGGGACCACGAGAAGCTCGTCGACAGCATCCAGCTGCCCGCCGACAAGCGCGGCCGGGCCGCCTGACCGCCAAAGCCCTCGGTGCGCACACACGCCGAAGGGGCCGCCCGCACCACGGATGGCAGGCGGCCCCTTCTGGGGTGCTCAAGAGTGACCGGGGGTCAGGAGGCCTTCGCCTTCTCCTCGGTCTTCGCAGCGGCGGCAGCGACCGGCGCGGGCTTCGCCGCCTCGTAGAACTCCTCGCGCGGAGACTCCAGGGCGCCGAGCGCGACGACCTCGCGCTTGAGGAACATGCCGAGCGTCCAGTCGGCGAAGACGCGGATCTTGCGGTTCCAGGTCGGCATCGCCAGACCGTGGTAGCCGCGGTGCATGTACCAGGCGAGACGGCCCTTGAGCTTGATCTTCATCTTGCCCATGACGATCATCGCCACGCCCTTGTGCAGGCCGAGACCCGCCACCGCGCCCTTGTTGGCGTGGCTGTACTCCTTCTGCGGGAAGCCCCGCATCCCGGAGACCACGTTGTCGCCGAGCACCCTGGCCTGGCGCAGCGCGTGCTGGGCGTTCGGCGGGCACCAGGCGTTCTCCACGCCGGCCTTGCGGGCGGCGATGTCGGGCACCTGGGCGTTGTCGCCCGCGGCCCAGATGTAGTCCGTGCCCTTGACCTGGAGCGTCGGCTCGCAGTCGATGTGACCGCGCGGACCGAGCGGCAGGCCGAAGCGGGCCAGCGCCGGGTTCGGCTTGACGCCCGCCGTCCAGACGATCGTGTTGGCGTCGACCTCCAGGCCGTTCTTCAGCACCACGTGACCGTCGACGCAGGAGTCCATGGAGGTGGAGAGGTAGACCTCCACGCCCCGGCTCTCCAGGTGCTCCCTGCCGTAGGTGCCGAGCTTGGGCCCGACCTCGGGAAGGATCTTGTCGGCGGCGTCGACGAGGATGAAGCGCATGTCCTCACGGGACACGTTGTTGTAGTACTTGGCCGCGTCCCGGGCCATGTCCTCGACCTCACCGATGGTCTCCGCGCCCGCGAAGCCACCGCCGATGAAGACGAAGGTGAGCGCCTTGCGGCGGATGTCCTCGTCCGTCGTGGAGTCGGCCTTGTCGAGCTGCTCAAGGACGTGGTTGCGCAGGCCGATGGCCTCCTCGATGCCCTTCATGCCGATGCCCTGCTCGGCGAGGCCGGGGATCGGGAAGGTGCGGGAGACCGCGCCGAGCGCGACGACGAGGTAGTCGAAGGGAAGCTCGTACGCCTCGCCGACCAGCGGGGAGATGGTGGCGACCTTGCGGTCCTGGTCGATGGTGGTGACCCGACCGGTGAGCACCTCCGCCTTCGGCAGCACGCGTCGCAGCGGGACGACGACGTGGCGCGGGGAGATGTTGCCGGCGGCGGTTTCGGGGAGGAAGGGCTGGTAGGTCATGTACGACCGGGGGTCGACGACCGTGACGGTCGCCTCGCCGTAGCGCATCTTCTTCAGGATGCGCCGAGCCGCGTACAGGCCTACGTACCCACCGCCTACTACGAGGATCCTGGGACGCTCCGTGGTGCTCATGCCATCGAGTATCCACCCGTCTCAGAGGGGTAGCTCGTGCGCCCCTTCACAAGCTTGCCCACGCCCTCTGCTACACTGCGCGGCCCGCGTGACCGAGATCATGGCGGCCGCGGGGAACCTTCGTGCAGGGCGGACCGTTGTCAAGGCCGCGTGAGCTGCCTCTCTGGGATGCGGAGCCCCCTGCGAGCGGGCCGAAACACCCTCAGGCCAGGGGCGTCCGGAGCACCCTTGCACCGCCCACCTGAACATGTTCAAGTGCGTGTTCACCCCTCGGAAGGGTCAACCGGCGCGCATCCGTGGTCCGACAGGACCGAATTCCTTGTGAAGAACTTCACGAAGTTTCTTCGGCGGGCGTCTTCGAGGGGTTGCCGAGGCGGCCGAGGACCCCTCCCGGAAGTGCTCATACGCTAGCCGACCTGCTCAGCCGATGGCTACTGACCGGTAGTAAACGAGACCCGGAACACCCCGCAGACGCTGATCCGAGTCGCCGTCACCCGGTCGGCCACACTCCGCGCGAAATGGGTCGCAAGGCCGCATAACGTGCAGCCATGATCACTTCTCAGAAGGCCCTCAAGCGGGCCACCATGCGAATAGTCTCTGTCGGCGCCGCCCTGTGCATCTCCCTTGGTGTGGGGGCCGCGACGGCCGCAACCGCCGCCGCCGCGATACCCGTTCACCACGTCGCCACGAAGGCCGCGGCCGCCCAGTCGAGCCCGGCCCTCGGCGGCTATGGCGACGATGGGGGTGCAGCGGCGTCATCGTCCTTCTCTGCAACTGACCGATAGTCCGCATGGGCTGACCCGACGGCCCCGGTCCCTCCCCGCGAGGTACCGGGGCCGTTCCGTGTCACCGCGGGTCAGTCGATGTGCTTGGCCGCTTCCGCATCCTCTGCCGCCGTGAAGGCGATGCCGTCGAGGATGTCGTGCTCGCTGACGACGACCTCCTCGGCGCCGATCCGTTCCATGATCGACAGGAGCACCAGCGCGCCCGCGGCGATCACGTCGACGCGCCCCGGGTGCATGGCCGGTACGGCCGCGCGCTCGGCGTGGGTGGAGTGCAGGAGCCAGTCGGTGATCTCGCGGACCCGGTCGAGGGTGACCCGGGAGTGGTGGATGCGGGTCGGGTCGTACTCGGGCAGGTCCTGGGCGATCGCCGACACCGTGGTGACCGAACCGGCAAGCCCCACCAGCGTCTTCGCCTCGCGCAGCGGCACCGTCTCCTCGGCGACGTCGAGGGCGGCCTCGATGTCGGCCCGCATCGCCGTGATCTGCTCCTCGGAGGGCGGGTCGGAGACGACGCCGTCGCGGACCAGGTGACGCTCGGTCATCCGGACGCAGCCGATGTCGACCGAGCGGGCCGCGCGGACGTGCTCCTCCCCGACGACGAACTCCGTCGACCCGCCGCCGACGTCGACCACGAGGTAGGGCTTGGGCAGGTGATCGTGCTCCGCCAGCTCCTTCGTCGCGCCCGTGAAGGAGAACTCGGCCTCCTGGTCCCCCGTGATGACCTCGGGCTCGACGCCCAGGATGTCCATGACCCCCCGGACGAACACGTCCCGGTTCTCGGCGTCCCGGGAGGCGGAGGTGGCGACGAAGCGGAGCCGCTCGGCGCCGTGCTCCTTGATGATCGCCGCATAGTCACGGCAGGCGGCGAAGGTGCGCTCCAGCGCCTCGGGGGCGAGCCGCCCCGTGCGGTCGACGCCCTGGCCGAGCCGCACGATGGTCATACGGCGGTCCAGGTCGACGAGTTCCCCGGTGGCCGGGTCGACATCGGCGACGAGGAGCCGGATGGAGTTCGTGCCGCAGTCGATGGCGGCCACGCGGGTCACTTGTCGTCCTCCTCGTTCGCCACGGAGTCCGCCACGGAGTCCGCCATGGACACACACGGCCCCTTGCGCCACCACTCCGGCAGCATGGCCAGGGCCTCGTCGCCGAGCGGGTTCACGCCCGGCCCGGCGGCCAGGCTGTGCGCCACGAGCACGTGCAGGCACTTCACCCGGTCCGGCATGCCGCCCGCGCTCGGGAAGCCCGTCAGCTCCTCGATCTCGTCCCGGCGCCGGATGTAGTCCTCGTGCGCGGCGCGGTACGCGGCGGCGAGCTCCGGCTCGGTCTCCAGCCGGGCCGTCATCTCCTTCATCACGCCCTCGGCCTCCAGCGTGCCGATGGCCGACGAGGCCCGCGGGCACGTCAGGTAGTACAGCGTCGGAAAGGGCGTGCCGTCGGGCAGCCGCGGGGCCGTCTCCACGACGTCCGGCTGCCCGCACGGGCACCGGTGCGCGATGGCACGCAGCCCGCGCGGCGGCCGCCCTAGCTGCTGCTTGAAGGCCTCGACGTCCGCGTCGGTGGGCTCGGTGCGCGGGGTGGGCGGCGGGGGCGTTTCCATGACGTTCTTTCTCTTGTGGTCACTGATGGGAGGCGTCGGCCTTGTCGACGCCCTCCCAGACGTTCGCGTACCAGGGGCGGTCGGCCAGGCCCAGGTCGGTGCGCGGCTGCTTGGCCGCGTCCGGGTCGATCACGATGTAGCCGGTCTCCCCGGGCATGACGTAGTGCAGCCGCTCACGGATCTGCTGCTCCGCGTACGCGTCGTCCTGCCAGCGTGCCTTGAGATCACGCAGTTCCTCGACCCGCTGCTGGGCCTGTTCCTTCTCCTGCTGAAGGTCGGCGATCTCGGCGCGCTGGGCGACGTACTGCCTCATCGGATAGGCGAGGGCGACGACCAGGGAGCAGACGACGAGGGCGAGCAGGGCGGCCCGGCCGGTGAGCCGGGAGCGGCGGGCCTGGCGGCGGGTCTGCGAGCGGTAGACGCGGGCGGCCGTCTGCTCGCCGAGCAGCCGGATCCTGGTCGCGGTGGAGAAACGGTCCCGGTCCTTCACGGCCATCTGGCTTCCGCCTCCCGTCCACGCGCGTACGTCCCCGCACACGGTACGGGACCGGGTGCGGGGACGTACGTACGACGCTGCCTACGGTCTGTTGTCAGCCCTTGAAGCGAGGGAAGGCGCTGCGGCCGGCGTACACCGCGGCGTCGTCGAGGATCTCCTCGATGCGCAGCAGCTGGTTGTACTTGGCGACGCGCTCGGAGCGGGCCGGGGCGCCGGTCTTGATCTGGCCGCAGTTGGTGGCGACGGCGAGGTCGGCGATGGTGACGTCCTCGGTCTCGCCGGAGCGGTGGGACATCATGCACTTGAAGCCGTTGCGCTGGGCCAGCTCGACGGCGTCCAGGGTCTCGGTGAGCGAGCCGATCTGGTTGACCTTGACCAGCAGGGCGTTGGCCGCGCCCTCCTCGATGCCGCGGGCGAGGCGCTCGGGGTTGGTGACGAACAGGTCGTCGCCGACGAGCTGGACCTTGTCACCGAGCTTGGCGGTGATGGTCTTCCAGCCCTCCCAGTCGTCCTCGAACAGCGGGTCCTCGATGGAGACCAGCGGGTACGCCTCGACCAGCTCGGCGTAGTACTCGGTCATCTCGGCGGCCGAGCGCTCCTTGCCCTCGAAGGTGTAGACGCCGTCCTTGTAGAACTCGGACGCGGCCACGTCGAGGGCGAGGGCGATCTGCTCGCCGGGGGTGTAGCCGGCCTCCTTGATGGCCTCGAGGATGAGGTCGAGGGCGGCGCGGTTGGAGTCCAGGTTCGGGGCGAAGCCGCCCTCGTCGCCGAGGCCGGTGGCCAGGCCCTTGGACTTCAGGACCTTCTTCAGGGTGTGGTAGACCTCGGCGCCCCAGCGCAGGGCCTCGGAGAAGGACTCCGCGCCGATCGGGGCGATCATGAACTCCTGGATGTCCACGTTGGAGTCGGCGTGCGAGCCGCCGTTCAGGATGTTCATCATCGGCACCGGCAGCAGGTGCGCGTTGGGGCCGCCCAGGTAGCGGAACAGCGGCAGGTCGCTGGCCTCGGAGGCGGCGTGCGCGACGGCGAGCGAGACGCCGAGGATGGCGTTGGCGCCGAGGGAGCCCTTGTTGTCGGTGGCGTCCAGGTCGAACATCGCCTGGTCGATCAGGCGCTGCTCGGTGGCGTCGTAGCCGACCAGCTCCGGGCCGATCTGCTCGATGACGGCCAGGACGGCCTTCTCGACGCCCTTGCCGAGGTAACGGTTGGGGTCGCCGTCGCGGAGCTCGATGGCCTCGAAGGCGCCGGTGGAGGCGCCGGACGGGACGGCGGCACGGCCCGTGCTGCCGTCGTCGAGGCCGACCTCGACCTCGACCGTGGGGTTGCCTCGGGAGTCCAGGATTTCCCGGGCTACGACGACGTCGATGGACGGCACGAGCATCTCCTTCGTGGATGTGACGCGGTTAAGCAGGACCGCAGCGGCTCTGCGAGACGAGCCTAACCGGCTCGGGCCGATCGGCCAGCCGGTCGCCCACCCCGTGGACGGAACCGAGAGTAAATTGTTTCCGAACGGAACAAAGACGCTGACGCCCAACGGTGACACGAAAAGCCCCGCCCCGGTGCGTACGGGGGAACACGCACCGGGGCGGGGAGCCCGTGGGGACGGGGGGAACCTCACGGGCCTGCCCCTCGGACCGTAGCCGAACCCGTGTTACTTCAGGTGCAGCTGCTGGCCCGGGTAGATGAGGTCGGCGTCCTCGACGATGTCCTTGTTCAGCTGGAACAGCTTCTGCCAGCCGCCCTTGACGCCGTGCTCGGCGGCGATGGTGCTGAGGGTGTCGCCCTCGACGACCTTGTACTCGCCGTCGCCCTTCTTGACCTTGCCGCCGGTCGGGGTGGTGACCGTCTCCTTGGCGGCCGGGCGCTCCTGCGAACGGGAGGCCGACTGCTGCTCGGTCGCACGCGTGCTGGTCTCGGTGCTCTGCTGGGTGCTCTGCGAGGAGCCGCTGCCGGTGGAGCCGCCGCCGGTGTAGGTGGCGTTCGACAGGCCCTTGCCGCAGACCGGCCAGGCGCCCTTGCCCTGACCCGCGAGCACCTTCTCGGCGATCTGTATCTGCTGCGCCTTGGTGGCCTGGTCGGCGGTGGCGGCGTACTGCGTACCGCCGTACGCGGCCCAGGTCGAGGCGGAGAACTGCAGACCGCCGTAGTAGCCGTTGCCGGTGTTGATGGACCAGTTGCCGCCGGACTCGCACTGGGCGACGGCGTCCCACTCGGCAGCCGTGGCGGCGGAGGCGTTGCCGGCAGCCATCAGCGGGGCGGCGACGGCGGCGGCGCCGGTGACGCCGACGGCGGCGATGGCGCGAGCGGTCTTGGACGGACGACGGTGCTTGCCCTTGCCGGAAAACAGCATGGTTGGATCCCCTCACCGACGCCTGCGAGGTGAGCTGTCGGGTTCGGGCCGGTTGAGTTGCCCGGCCACACCTCCGCGGGAGGCGTGGCTTCACCCCGAGCCGGTTCCGGCGCTGAGTTGCCTCAACTGCCGGGCCCGGCACTTACCTTGGGTCCCCCGCTCCTGCCTGCGGCGCTTGACGCGACGACTGTTCCCGGGCAGCCGCTGGCAGGATTCGGCGTTGCGGCGACCGGGGCTCGTGTTGGCGAGCGGTCATGACCGTAGACACGCGATCGGCGGAATTTCAAAGACGATCAGGGCTTCTGAGACTCATCCCACACTTTCGCCAAATCGGACATTCAGCGCGAAGTATGACGTGAACTCCCGTTGCTCCCGGGCTGATTCCGTCCCCCGCTAGCCACCCGACTCGACGCCGACATCCAGCATCTGACCGGGGATGATGAGGTCCGGGTCGGTACCGAGGGAGTCCTTGTTCTCGGCGTAGAGAGCGGACCACCCGCCTTGCACACCAAGGGAGTCGGCGATCCCCCAGAGGCTGTCGCCCTCCCGGACGGTGTACGAACCGTCGACGGCCGCACGGGTGGTGGCGCCACCGCGCGAGGCGTGCCGCCCGGAGGATTCGGCGGTACGACCGCCAGCCGCACCCTCGTCCGCACTGAACCCGCGGTGCTTGCCGATGCCGAGGAGGGCGCCCGTGTCGGTCAGGTTCGAGGTGCTCGGCGTGCTCGATGACACGTCAGGGGACGGGGAAGTTGGGAGGAATTCGCCCGATTCAGGGGATTGGGTGGCGTTGGGGGATGCGGTGGATCCACCGGGCTCGGAGGTGGAGGTGGAGGGAGTGGACGGGATGGAAGTGGCGGAGCCGACAGATGGGGTGGATTCGACGAATTCGGTAGGCTTGGTGGAGCTTGTGGAATCCGCGGAATCCGTGGGCCCATTGGTCCCGCTTGCCCCATTGGAGCTGTTGGAGTCGTCGGCACCGTTGGACGTGTTGGACCCGTTTGAGTCGTCGGCGCTGCCGGTGCTGCCGGAGTAGCCGGACGAGTTGGACAAACCCAGCGAGTTGGACAGACCGCCCGAATCGCTGGATCTCGTGTTCAACGGCGTACTTGACGCGTCACCGGCCACACCGGTGTCGACCCGCGCCGACGCGGAGTCCGTGTCGAGCCCCACAAGCGGACCGCAGGTCGCCCATGCGCCGACACCCTGGTCCGCGAGCACCTTCTCGGCGACCGCGATCTGCTGCGAACGGCTGGCCCGGTCCGCGCTCGCGGCGTAGGTGAGTCCGCCGTACTTCTCCCAGTCCTCCTGGGAGAGTTGCAGCCCGCCGTAGTAGCCGTTGCCCGTGTCGGCGCTCCAGGAGCCACCGGTCTCGCACTCCGCGACCCGGTCCCAGGTCGTCCCGCTGGCCGCGCTCGCGCCGGTGGCGCCGAGGAGGGGGATGGCGATGGCAGAGCCGGTCACGCCGGCGGCGACGACGAGGGCGGGTGCCTGGCGGGGGCGACGGTGACGACCGTTCCCGGAGAGCATGCGGGGGCCTTTCGCGAGACTGCAGGGACCTGCGCGGCGGGTGATGCCGGGGGGCGCCGCGCTGATGGGTGAACGTATCGGCAGTCGATCACTTGTCACAAGTTAATGCCGCGCAGATCACGTGAAGATCACAGAGTTGAGTGCGTGTCACGTTTGCGCTGGTGCACTGCTTGTGCCCCGCGTTGGTGCCGGTCGGCTACGGAGTGGGGATGAACTCCACCGGCAACGTCCGCAGTCCCCGCATGATGAGCCCGCCGCGCCACCGCAATTCGCCGGGATCCACCGCGAGTCGCAGGTCGGGGAGGCGGGTGAGGAGGGTGGCGAGCGCGGTCTGGCCCTCCAGGCGGGCGAGGGGCGCGCCGAGGCAGTAATGGATGCCGTGGCCGTAGCCGAGGTGCTGGTTGTCACGGCGGGCGAGGTCGAGGGTGTCCGGGTCCGCGAACCGCTCCGGATCCCGGTCGGCGGCGGCGAGTACGACGAGGACGGGGTCGCCGGGTGCGATGTGCTGTCCGCCGATGGTGAGCGGCTGCGTGGCGAACCGCCAGGTGGCGAGCTCAACGGGGCCGTCGTAGCGGAGGAGTTCCTCGACGCCGGTTTCGAGCAGGACGCGTTCGCCTCGGGCCAGGGACTGCTGGAGGCGGGCGCGTTGCTCGGGGTGGGTGAGGAGGGCGTAGGTGCCGTTGCCGATGAGATTCACGGTCGTCTCAAAACCGGCGAACAGCAGGATGAACGCCATGGCTGCCGCCTCGTTCTCGGTGAGGTGCTCGCCGTGGTCGGAGGCGCGGATGAGGCCGGAGATGAGGTCCTCGCCGGGGGCGGGTTCGGTGGGGAGCGCCTCGCGCTTGCGGTGGATCAGCTCGGAGAGGTACCCGCGCATCATCTTCACCGACCGCGCGACCCCGCCCCGGGGACCGGCCCCGTGCCGGATCATCATGCCCGCCCAGTCCCGGAAGTCGTCCTGGTCCTCGCGGGGGACGCCGAGCATGTCGCAGATGGCGTAGATGGGGAGCGGGAAGGCGAACTCGTGGATGAGGTCGGCGGAGCCGTTGCGGGCGAACCGGTCGATGAGGTCGTCGGTGAGCTCCTGCACGCGGGGAGCGAACTCGGCGACGCGGCGCGGTGTGAACGCCTTCGAGACGAGCCGCCGCAGCCGGGTGTGGTCCGGCGGGTCGATATTGAGCAGATGCGTCATCAACTCGGCCTTGCGCTCACCGGGGATACCCGTCTTCCCCTTGGCGTGCGCGGGCTCGTCGTGATGCGCGGGATTCTTCGACAGCCGCTGGTCGGCCAGCGCCTGCTTGGCATCGACGTAACGGGTGACCAGCCAGGCCTCCACCCCGCTGGGCAGCTTGGTCCTGTGCACCGGGGCGTGCTCGCGGAGCCATGCGTAGGCGGGGTAGGGGTCGGTCGCGAACTCCCAGGTGAAGAGCTCGGGCGCCGGGGTGGCGGCGGGCGTGCGTGTGGGTGTGGGCGTGTCGGGGTGGTGCTGGTTGGTCACTCCTCGACGGTATCCGGAGGGGCGGGGGTATCCGGAGGGGCGGGGTTGTCGCCGAGGGCAACCCCCTCAGCGGCCCGCACCGCGTCCCGGTAGGCCCGGGCCGCCGAGCGCAGTGCCGCCTCCGGGTCCACGCCCGCCGCCTCGGCGCGTATCGCCAGCGCGAGCAGTTCGTACCCGATGCCCTCGCCCACCGGCAGCGGCACGTCCAGCCCCGCCGTGCGCACCCGGGACGCCAGCTTCGCCGCGAGGGCCAGGCCGGGCTGGTGCAGCGGGATGCCCTCGGTCACCGAGGTCCGCTGCTTCTCCTGGGCCTTCGTGCGCAGCCAGTGTTCCTTGACCTCCTCGGGGGTGGAGGCGGTCTCCTCGCCGAAGACGTGCGGGTGACGGTGGATGAGCTTGGCGACGATGGTGGCCGCGACGTCGTCGATGGAGAAGGGGGCGTCCGGGTCCTCCTCGGCTATCCGGGCGTGGAAGACGACCTGGAGGAGGACGTCGCCCAGTTCCTCCCGGAGCTCGTCGCGGTCGCCGTCCTCGATCGCCTCGACGAGTTCGTACGCCTCCTCGATGCCGTACTTCGCCAGGCCCTGGTGGGTCTGCCGGGACGACCAGGGGCACTCGGCGCGGATGCGGTCCATGACCTGGACGAGGTCGAGCAGTCGGGCGCCGGGCAGGTCGTAGGAGGCGGGGAGCAGTTCCAGCTCCGGCATACGGAACCGCCCGCTGCCGGCGAGCCGCGCCAGGCCGTCGGTCAGTTCCGGCTCGCCCTCACCGGTGGCGACGACGACCACGGTCCGCCCGTCGGCGCACACATCGACCAGTTCCTCGGCGGTCGGGGCGGCCTCCTCCACCGATATCCCCGCCTCGCGCAGATACGGCAGCTGCGGGTGCGCCCCGTCCGCGCACAGCACACGGTCGGCGGCGTGCAGGGCCTGCCACGCGGGCCAGGAGAGCAGGCCGGGGGCGACGCGGTGGCTGGTGGTGAGCAGGACGATACGGCCGGGGGCGGGGGTGCCGGTCTCCGGGTGCGTGGTCTTGCCCTGACCGGCGTCAGGAGCGCTGTCGAAGCTGGTTGCGTTCACGATCCGAACGTAACCCACGCCGCCGACAAGGCCGTGAGTTATCCACAGGCGGGGGTGCGATCATCGGATGAACGGCGTCTGATCGCTGTGTCGGCGTATGCGGCCGTGGGACGGCCGTGCCGTGAATGCCGTTCGCCGTGCCGCCGAGCGCCGTACCGCTGGGCGGTGCGCCGTACCGCTGGGCGGTGCGCCGTACCGCTGGGCGGTGCGCCGTACCGCTGGGCGGTGCGCCGTACCGCGAGGACCGTCCGCCATACCGCCGAACGCCCTGCGCCGTACGCGAGCACCCTCCGCCGAGCCGTGCGCCGTACCGCGAGGACCGTCCGCCATACCGCCGAACGCCCTGCGCCGTACGCGAGGACCCTCCGCCGAGCCGTGCGCCGTACCGCGAGGACCGTCCGCCATACCGCCGAACGCCCTGCGCCGTACGCGAGCACCCTCCGCCGAGCCGTGCGCCGTACCGCGAAAGCCCTCTGCCGTCCCGCTACGCCGTCTGCTGCCCCTGCCCGGTGGTGACCTCCCGCACCCACGGCGTCTTCACGTCCACGCGGCTGCTCTTCTGGACGTCCCAGCTGCCGTACCGCGGGTTGAGGTCGACGTTCAGCTTCTGGGAGGCGTCGGAGAGGGCCTTCCAGAAGGCCGGCTGGCTGGTGTCGGTGCCGAGCCTCGCGGCGAGCTTCTGGGCCTCCAGCTGGAGGCGGAGGTTCTCGTCCAGACGCTGCGGCGCCACGCCGTACTGCTGCAACCACGTCGTCTCCAGCGCCTTCGCACCGCCGACCTGCTCCTCCAGGCCGTCCCGCATCTCCTGGACCTCCTTGCGGCTGACGGAGACGCCGGCGTCCTGGGCGGCGCGGTGCAGCACCCGGTCGAGGACCATGCCGTGCAGGGTGTCGCGGGTCAGGCTGCCGGTCTTGGCGATCACCTGCGCGTACTGCGCCTCGTCGCCCACCGACGCCCGCTGCGCCTCGCGCACCTCGTTGACCCGGGTCTCCAGCTGCGCCACGGTGATCCGCTGGCCGCCGACGACGGCCGCCGCGCCCGGATGAGCGCCGTTTCCGCATGCGGTCAGGACGGGAGCCGCGGCGATCGCGGCGGACAGGAGGAGCGCGGTGCGGCGACGGCGGTGCAAGGGAGCCTCCCCGGGAGATTGTGCGACGGTGCACAAAGTCTTGCGGTGATCGATGGTAGGCAGCAGCCCAGCTTTGGCCAACCCATTCGACCAACGATTCACCAGGACTTCGGGCACCGCCACGCCACCCGGCCGCAGGGGGACTACCCGCGCACCTGTCCCAGCCACTGCAACGTCCGCCGCACCTCCACCGCGAGCGGATGCCCCGGACCGTTCAGCCGTTCGACGTCGTGCAGCAGTCGTACCAGCGTGTCGTGCGCGGCGGCGCGGTCGCCGAGGGCGAGCAGGAGGTGCCCCATGCGGCGGCGGACGTCGTGGGCGAGCTCCGGGTCGCCGGAGACGTACTGGTTCTCGTAGTACGGCAGCAGCGCCCGGTACGCCGCCAGCGCCGCCGCCGGTTCGCCGAGCTGTTCGAGGCACTGGGCGGCCTCGTAGCGGAACCGCAGGGACTGCGGGTCGGCCTGCCCGGCCTCGGCGGCGCGTTCGTCGGCGAGGCGGCGCAGTTCGGGCAGCGCGCGCCGGTACTGGCCGTCGTCCATGAGCGTGGCGGCGTACTGCTTGCGCAGCGTGCGCACCACCGGGGAGTGCTCGCCGTGCTGCTCGGCCGCGGTCGGCAGGATCGCGCCGAGGATGTCGACGGCCTGGGTGATACGGCCCTCGCCGAGGAGGCGTTTGACCTCGTCGACAGCGCTCGCGACGTCCGGTTTCTCGGCGACCGGCGCCACGGGGGCGGGCTGGGGCGCGGGCGTGCGCGCGCGGTCCGGCCAGGGGGCGTGCGGGCGCAGGAAGGGGCGCGTGGGATCGAGGGGTGCACCGCTGGGGGTTCCGCGCGCGGGGAGCAGCAGCGCCAGGTCCTCGTACACCTCCTGCGCGGAGCCCGGCCGGTGCTGCGGGTCCTTGGCGAGCAGCCGCAGGACCAGGGCTTCGAGCGCCTCGGGGACCTCGGGGCGGGTCCGGCGCACGGGCAGCGGGGGCTCGTACAGGTGCCGGTGCAGCACCCCGAGCGCCGTGGAGCCCGCGAACGGGACCTCGCCACTGAGGAGTTCGTGCATCAGTACGCCCAGCGCGTACAGGTCCGTGTACGGGCCGACCGCGCCGCCCATCGCCTGCTCGGGCGCCATGTACGCGGGCGAGCCGATCGGCGAACCGGTGTGCGTCAGGCGTGTGGTGTCGGTGTCCATGACCGAGGCCACGCCGAGGTCGAGGACCGTGACCGTGCCGTCCTGCTTCACCATCACGTTGCGCGGCTTGAGGTCGCGGTGCACGATCGGCACGGCGTGCACGGCGCTCAGTACGGCGCACAGTTGCGCGGCGACCGCGACCGCCCACTGCCACGGGTACGGGGCGTGCTCGGCGAGATGGTCGGAGAGGTCGGCGCCGTCGACGTACTGCATGACGAGGAACAGCTCCTCGCCCTCACTGCCCGCGTCGTGCACGGTCACCAGGCCCGGGTGGTCGACCTGCGCGGTCACCCGGCACTCGCGCACGAAGCGTCGGCGCAGTTCGTCGGCCTCCTGCCCGGCCACCTTGTCGGGGCGCAGCAGCTTCACCGCCACGCGCCGGTCCAGCCGCTGGTCGTACGCCGTCCAGACCTGGCCCATGCCGCCCTGCCCGATGAGCGTGGCCAGTTCGTAGCGGCCGGCGACGACACGTCCTGTCGTCACGGTCACCTTCCGCCCTCGTGTTCGCCGTCGCGCTGCCCGCCCTGTTTACGCAGGTAGTCGCTGAGCTCGTCCAGTTCGGCCCGCACCTGGTCGATGCGCGCGGGCGCGGGGCGCTGCGGGGGCGGGGTGAGTATCGGGGGGCGCGCGGTGGTGGGCTGGGGTGTGGGGGTGGCGGGGGGCGGGGTGTGCGGGGTGGCCGCGATCTGCGGGAGCGGGGGTTGGGGGGCGTGCGGGGCGCTCTGAGGTGTGGGAGGGGTGGGCGCGGTGTGAGGCGTCGGCGTCGGCGGCACGGTCGTCGAGGTGGTGTACGGCGGCTGCGGCTGGGGGGTGCCGTACCCCGGGGGCGGGCCCGGCGCGTACCCGCTGCCGTAACGAAGCTGGTGGAAGTGGCGTACCTCCGCGGCGAGGTAGTACGCGATCACCGCCACCAGCGTGCCCAGCAGCAGCGCGAGGCCGGTCCAGCCGCCCGCGGTGTGGATCTCCTCGCCGGGTTCCGTACCGAGCAGCACCATGGCGAGGATGTCGATGGCCAGCACGGCCACGAACAGGCCCCAGTCCAGCGACCTGCGCGTGACGATGGCCAGGCGCAGCAGCATCGTCCAGGTCAGGAACCCGAGGCTGAGGATGGAGATCACCACGAACACCACACGCACGAGCACCAGCCACGCCGTCGGGGGCGGCTGCTTCACCGGCTGCGGGTAGCCGTGGCCATGCATGACTGCTCCTGGTGCCTGAAGTGCGCGTACCGGGTCGACCGGCGTCGGGCAACGCCAGTCGGGTGATGGTCGCTTCGAGCGTATAGGTCGACACCGACAACCGGTCCCGGGTTGTACCGAACCGTTGTCACACCGATCACTTCGTACGACTCGTGCGGCGTGACCGGGTGGGTGGAGCCCGCGGGGTGGTTACGCGGGCGGGACCGTGCCGTCCGTCAGGCCGTCGTACATTCCGCGTACGAGTTGCTCCCCGAGTCGGCTCGCGTGCCTGAGCGCCCGCTCGAACTCGTCGAGGGCGCGGAACCGTGCGCCGTAGCGCCGCTGTTCGTCGAGCGCGAGCCGGGGCAGTTGCAGGCGGCGCACGTCGAGGCGGGTGGCGGTGGAGGCGTAGCTGCTGGCCTGGCGGTTGTTGGCGGTGCCGCGCAGGAACCCGGCGAGGAACCACGGGTCGAGCGCCGTGGGATCGGGGCGCAGCAGGGCGAGGTTGCGCCCCAGGGCGGCACCTGCCGTCGTCTCGTCGATGACGCGCGCCACCGCGCCACCACCGAGCACCGGCACGACGACGTCCCCGGCCTCCGTCAGCACGGCTTCCTCGTCGCTCTCGGGAAGCGTGCCGGAGGGTGCGGTTCCGGCGAGGACGTCGTGATCGGTGAGCACGGGCACGCGCGCGTGGCCGCCGTTTCCACCGGTACGCATCACCAGCGCGCCCCCGCGCGCGAGTTCGCCGACGGTGGTGAGCGGCCAGCGCGCGGGCGGTGCGGTGTGCGCGGGCGGCGGGGTGAGGTCGGAGGTCAGCCGGAGGGTCTCGCCGAGGCGCTCGCGCACCGCCGTGAGCTGCTCGGCCCCGTCGGCCGCGATGGGCGGCGGCAGGTGCCGGGCGGGAGCGAAGTCGACGTCGTCGTCCAGCAGTTCGATGACCGGCACGGAACGCGCCAGCCCCGGCCGCTCCGCGAGCGTGCCCGCCCGGTCGAAGTCCCGCCAGGTGTCGAGCACGGCGTCACGCACGGCCCGCCAGTCGGGCCCGCCACGCCGCTCGCTCGCGAACTGCCCCGCATCGGCCAGCAAAACCTCCGGCTGCGCGGGCGCCTTCTCGGGCCTGCGCAGCACCCAGAGGTGGAGGGGGATGTTGTACGGCGGTGCCGCCCCGACCGGCAACGCGATGACGGCGCGCAGGGCTCCGCGCCGCAGCAGATCGGCGCGGATACGGCGGCCGGAGCGGCGGGACGCGACGGCGGGCGGCATGAGCAGCACGGCGGTGCCGCCGTCCGTCAGCCGGGCGAGCGCATGCTGAACCCAGGCCAGCTCGGACTCGGTGCGCGCGGGAAAGCCGTACTCCCACCGGGGGTCGTACGCCAGTTCGTCGTGCCCCCAGTTGCGCTCGTTGAACGGCGGATGGCACAGGACGGCGTCGGCGCGCAGCTCGGGGTAGGCGTCGGCGCGCAGGGTGTCGCCCGCGGCACCGCGGACTGTGGCCCGCCCGTGCATCGCGAGCCGGATCGCGGTGAGCGCGGCGAGCTCGGGGGCACTGTCCTGGGCGTAGAGCTCCTGGCCGGGGGCGGCGGCGACGGCGCGCAGCAGGGCGCCGGTGCCGCAGGCGGGGTCGAGGACGGTGCGGGCGGGGCCGGCGAGGTCGGCCATGAGGCGGGCGAGTTCGGTGGGGGTGAGCGTGTACTGGCGGGGGTTGGCGTCGAGGTGGCGGCCGAGCAGGAACTCGAAGGTCTGACGGGCGCCCAGCTCGGCGGCAAGTTCGGCGGTGCCGCGGAGGAGGGGGGCGGAGGGGAGGAGGGCGGGGCCGTTGGGGACGTGAACAGCGGGGGTGGTGTTCACGGGGAGCGGGGAGTTCACAGTGGGTGCTTTGGCTGCGGCAGCGGCAGCGGCTGTGGCAGCGCTGGGCGCGCTGTGAACAGGGGCGGCGATATTCACGCGAGGCGCGGCGTTCACATCAGGTGCGGTGGGGGCGCCTGGTGTGGTGGCGCCGCCCGGTGTGGCGTGAACAGGCGGAGCCTCGTTCACAGGCGGACCGGCGTTCACACGGGCAGACCCAGCCGCGCCACCGTGAACCCGCCGCCCACCGAAACGAGGCACGATCACCTGCTCCAACGCCCCCGGCAGCATCGCCGCCAGCCGCTCGTCGGAACCGGCGCTCACCTCCAGCCACACCGTCGGCCGGTCATGGATGAGCAGCAGTACACAGCCGGCGTGCGTGAGTGCGACGACCGGGCCCTCGGGGTGACCGGCGAGTTGTTGCCAGACCCGTTCGCGTAGCGGGACTTCGGCGAGTTTGCCCTGGCGGCGCAGCCAGGCCTCGACTTCGGCGAGAGCGAAGGAGGGGCTGGTCTCAGTGCCGCCGACCGGTTTGGGGAAGTCGGCGTGGCGGCGGCGCCAGTTGCTCACGGCGGCCCGGCCGACGCCGGCGAGCCGGGCGATTCCGGCGGCGGTCACCTCTGTCGCGTTGTCCTGCACCCGCCTGACTCCCCTCGTCCGGTGCTCGTCCGGTGTCGCCCCGTGCTCATTCCCCTTGTGACGCCGAGCATAGCGGCGCTGCGGAAGATCCAGGTGTTCACGCCGTGTATGTCTTCAATCGCATGGACGTTGTTGACTGGGTTCACAGGCTCTGCTCTCATTGACCTCGCGAACGGGCGAACTGCCGGACGGTGGCAGTCACCATGCAGTCGGGGAGGGATGCAGCCATGGGCATGACAGCAAAGATCGCGTTCCGCGTCATCGTCGGCGTCGCCGTCATCGGCGCCGTATCGGCGAACTCCAGTGACGCCAGCACCGGCGACTCCAGCGGCGCCAACAGCGGCTCTTCGGCGTCCGCGGAGCGCAGGCCCGCCGACGAGCAGGGTGGCTCGGGTGCCGGTGAGGCCGCCGAGAAGAAGGCCGCGCTCCCGGGGGACGGCGACTTCCAGGTCGGTTCGGACGCGTACTTCAAGACGTCCCGCTGCCAGGGCTGAAGAACACCGGCTGAGCCTGGTCGGCCAACGGGCGCGGGCGCCTCACAGCGCACCCGGCATCCCGGCCACCCCACGCCCGCCTGTCAGAGCACCCGGCGTCCCGGCCACTCCGCGCGCCGCGCATCCCCACACACCAGCACCACTCCGCAACACCCACCACCAACAACACCCACCACCAGCGCGTCTCACCACGCGCCCGCTCATCACGACCAAGGAACTCGCATGCGCCGTACCACTCTTGCCGCCCTCTGCCTCGCCGCCACCACCGCTGTCGGCCTCACCGGCTGCCTGCCTGGCCAGGACAAGGCGGACAGCAAGCCGGAACCCTTCGCCGGGCTGACCGGCGGTGAGATCGCCGATCGGGCCGTCGATGCCACGACCGCTGCCTCGTCGCTGCGCGTGACCGGTGACGTCCCCGACGACGAGACCGGCGGCACGATCCACATGGACATGGCCCTGAACAAGCGGAACGAGTGCGCCGGCACCATGCGCCTGGACGGGGGCAAAGCCGATCTGATCAAGACGGGCGACACCATCTACATGCGGTACGACGAGGCGTTCCTGCGCGCCCAGAGCAAGGGCGAGGCAGCGGCGGAGGTCGACGCGGTGGTGGACATGCTGGCCGGGAAGTGGACGAAGACGTCCGCGAAGGGCGAGGACGCCATGGACATCGCGAGCTTCTGCGACCTGGACACGATGCTCGACGGCGCCGAGGACGTGAACTCGGACGCGACCCGTGGAAAGACCACCACCGTCGACGGCACACCGGCGGTCACCCTGCGGGAGAAGGACGGCAAGGACCGTTACACGGTGTACGTCGCCACCGAGGGCAAGCCGTATCTGCTGCGCGTCGACAGCACGTCGGCCGGCGACCGGGGCACCCTCACGTTCAGCGACTACGACGAGCCGGTCCCGGCGCAGAAGCCCTCCGGCGAGATCCTGGACCTCGACGAGCTGGGCTGAGCCAACCGCTCGATCCGAGGTCACCTGATCCGAACCCACCTGTCCGAACCAACCTGATCCGAACCCACCTGGTCCGAAGCCGTCCGCCCAGGGGGACGCCCGCCCGGGGGCCCGCGCCGGGCTCAAACGGCGTGCCGCATCCACACGTTGGGCTCGACATACACCGCGTACCCGTGCTCCGGTTCGCACCGCACCGGCACCAGTGCCCCGGGTACCTCGATGTCGCCCGCCGTGTCGAAGGGCAGCCCGGTCCAGCGGCGCCACTCCTCCAGGGGGGCGGCCACCGTCATCGACGCCGGTGCCACGGAGTGGAGCGTGGCACCGGCCCGGGCGTGCACGCGCAGCCAGGGGTCGTGCGGGAGCCCGTCCGGGCGCACCCGGCGGGCGTACTCCTCCATGGGCATACGGGGTTCGAGGTGCTTGGCGCTGGGGCGGACGGGGGCGACGACCTCGCGGAAGCCGAGGGCGCGGGCGTTGTCGCGCATCGCCGCGAGCATCCGGCCGGACAGGCCGAGGCCCTGGGCGTGCGGGGCGACGACGATCGAGATGGCGCTGACCGTGTCGGGGCGGACTCTGTGGCGCAGGTCGGAGAAGGCCCACGCGAGCACCTCGTCCCAGCCCCGGCCGGGCAGTTCGCCGCGACCGTGGGCGGCGAGCGCGAAGGGAACGCTGTGCGCGTGCGCGACGACCTCACCGTGCTCGTCCTGGGCAAACTGAACGTACTGCGGCAGTTCGGCGGCGATCCGCGGGTAATGGGCGTTGCCCACGGGGTCGTTGACGACGACAGGGCTGCGTCAGCTCCATACGTCAACGCCAAGCGGCCGATCCTGCCCCGATGAGCCATGGCCGCCCGCAGTTCAATCGGCGCACTGCCGCAGCATCATCTGGTGGTCGGCTGCGGTCACCGGCATCTCGTACTTGAGGGCGACCTGGGCGAAGCGGACCACGTACGCACACCGAATGGGCTTGTTCGGGGGAAGCCAGGAAGCCGGCCCTGAGTCACCCTTCGCCGAGTTGGCACGGCCCTCGACCGGAAGCAGATTGAGCACGTCGTTCGCAAACTGCTCGCGCTTGCTCTCCGGCCAGCGCGAGGCGCCCATCTGCCAGCTGTACGACAGCGGCACCACGTGGTCTACCTGCACTTCGGCGGCCTGCTGCTTGCGCCATTCAATGGTCTTGCCCGTGTACGGGTCTTGCAGTGTCATAGCGACGACCACGCAGTCGGAACCCGACCGGAAACGCAGGTTCCGGCCATCGCGACTCAGAAGATCATTCCGAGTGTCACAGCCGTTCCGCGCCAAAGGAACACCGTCGGCTGTGTCCATCCACGCATAGCCGAACTTGTCCCGGTCGTAGCCCGTTTTGGGCCCTCGCCCCTTCGTCGGCACGGTCTCGATGAGCTTGCGGGCCTCAGCCTTGTCGGCCTTGTTCGTCACGGACGCAAGGCCGGACTTCGTACCGTCGGGGTTCTTCAACGGGCTGACGGCGTGCCCCCCTGGCACCCCCGCGCCACCACCGGTCGAGGAGCCGCCGCTGGGAAGACCGTCGCACCCTGCGGCGAACGCCATGGCGGCGAACACCGCCAGGCCAGTGTGAAGAAGCGAGCCTGCCCCTCGGTTGTGCCTCACCTGCCTCTCACGCAGCACAGCCCACCCCTCCCCCGCGCCAACGGCACGAACGCCTCCGTGAACGGCCGAACCATAGAGATAGCACGGGCGTCACAGCCCGCTTCCTGCAGCCTGCCACGGCGCACAGCGCCGCAGCGGCGGACGCGGCCCCGCCCCTCAGACGCATCACGGTGCGCCCCTCCCCCTGCCCAGCTTGTTCCGCCCGCCCACGGGCGGGTTGTGCCTGGTGCCACGGTAGCGGCCGAGAGGTCCAGACCACAGCGGGCCCAACACGGCATACCTCGCATCTCCGGCGTATCGTCGGTTCTGAGTCACCTCCGGAAGGAGTTCTGGATGGGCATCTTCGACAGGTTCAAGAACAGGGCGGCACAGGACAAGGCCAGGAAAATGTCCGATGCCGCGGAGAAGAAGGCCAACGAGGCGACGGGCAGCAAGCACCAGGACCAGGTCGACGCCGCCCAGCAGAACATCGAGGGCAGGCTCGGCATGGACCGCGACAGGCCCGAACAGCAGTAGGCCGGAGACCCACGGGGACTCCTGGCCGACCGCGCGGGGCAGGACACCCGGGCGGCGGCCCACCGAGCCACCCCGGAAGAGAAGCCGTCCGCGGCGCCCACATCCGCGGGCGGCTTCACTTGTCGGTGCGGGGCCTTTGGCCATGGCAGCGCGGAGTTGGCCGCGGCGAGCGGGCGGCCCGCCGGGTTCGCCGCCTCGGCCGCACGCCGGGCGAGGGCGGCGGCCTCCGCCAGGTCGGGGCTGTCCACACCTCGACGACCCGGTGGGCGACCGGGACCCCGAGGCGGTGTTCCGGACGCTGGCGACAATGCTGTTCCGCTCCGCCTGACCGTGGGGACCTTGCCGCCGAGGCACCCCTTCCGGCCACCCTTCGGGGAGCCCTACGACCACGGAGCCCTGCGACCTCCGAGCCCTACGACCCCGAGCCCAACGACCCGACCCCTACGCCCTCCGCCCCTACGACCCCAGAATCGACGCCAGGAACTCCCCGACCCAGCCCAGCAAATCCCGCCCGACCAGCGGCTTCCCGCCCACCTTCGCCGTCTTCGGACGCGGCACCAGCACCTGGTGCACCGCCGGTTTGATGACCGTCCCGGGGTACAGCCGCTTGACCCGCAGTTCCTGCGACTCCCGCAACTCCACCGGCGCGAAGCGGATGTTGTTCCCCTGGAGCACGATCTCGCCCACGCCGCACGCGCGCGCGAGCATGCGCAGGCCGGCCACCAGCAGCAGGTTCTCCACCGGCTCGGGCAGCTTGCCGTACCGGTCGACGAGTTCCTCCCGTACGGCCTTGATGTCCTCCTCGGAGTTGGCGGAGGCGATCGAACGGTAGGCCTGCAGGCGCAGCCGCTCGCCCGGCGCGTAGTCGTGCGGGACGTGTGCGTCGACCGGCAGTTCGATCTTGACTTCGAGCGGCGGCTCCTCCTCGATCCCGCCGGTCTCCAGCTGCCGCCGGTAGTCCGCGACCGCCTCGCCGACCATCCGGACGTACAGGTCGAAGCCGACACCGGCGATGTGGCCGGACTGTTCGCCGCCGAGGAGGTTTCCGGCGCCGCGGATCTCCAGGTCCTTCATGGCCACGTACATGCCCGCGCCCATCTCCGTGTGCTGGGCGATGGTGGCGAGCCGCTCGTGGGCGGTCTCGGTCAGCGGCTTCTCCGGCGGGTACAGGAAGTACGCGTACCCCCGCTCCCGCCCACGCCCGACGCGCCCGCGCAGCTGGTGCAGCTGCGACAGACCGAAGGTGTCCCCTCGTTCAACGATCAGCGTGTTCGCGTTCGAGATGTCGATGCCGGACTCGACGATCGTCGTCGACACCAGCACGTCGTACTTCTTCTCCCAGAAGTCGACGACGACCTGCTCCAGCGCCGTCTCCGACATCTGCCCGTGCGCGGTGGCGATGCGCGCCTCGGGGACGATCTCGCGCAGCCGGGCCGCCGCGCGGTCGATGGACTCGACCCGGTTGTGGATGTAGAAGACCTGGCCCTCGCGCAGCAGTTCACGGCGGATGGCGGCGCCGATCTGCTTCTCCTCGTAGGGGCCGACGAAGGTCAGCACCGGGTGCCGTTCCTCGGGCGGGGTGGTGATCGTCGACATCTCGCGGATGCCGGTCACCGCCATCTCCAGGGTGCGCGGAATCGGGGTGGCGGACATCGTCAGCACGTCGACGTTGGCGCGCAGCTTCTTCAGCTGCTCCTTGTGCTCGACGCCGAACCGCTGCTCCTCGTCGACGATGACCAGCCCCAGGTCCTTGAACTTCGTCTCCGAGGAGAACAGGCGGTGCGTGCCGATGACGACGTCCACCGAGCCCTCCCGCAGGCCCTGAAGGACCGCCTTGGCCTCGGTGTCCGTCTGGAACCGGGACAGCGCCTTCACACTCACCGGGAACTGCGCGTACCGCTCGCTGAACGTCCCGAAGTGCTGCTGCACCAGCAGCGTCGTCGGGACGAGGACCGCCACCTGCTTGCCGTCCTGTACGGCCTTGAAGGCGGCCCGGACCGCGATCTCCGTCTTGCCGTAGCCGACGTCGCCGCAGATCAGGCGGTCCATCGGGACCGACTTCTCCATGTCGTCCTTGACCTCGGCGATGGTGGTCAGCTGGTCGGGCGTCTCCGCGTACGGGAAGGCGTCCTCCAGCTCGCGCTGCCAGGGGGTGTCCGCGCCGAACGCGTGCCCGGGCGCCGCCATCCGCGCGCTGTACAGCTTGATCAGGTCGGCCGCGATCTCCTTGACGGCCTTCTTCGCACGTGCCTTGGTCTTCGTCCAGTCCGCGCCGCCGAGCCGGTGCAGCGTGGGCGCCTCGCCGCCGACGTACTTGGTGATCTGCTCCAGCTGGTCGGTGGGGATGTAGAGGCGGTCGCCGGGCTGGCCGCGCTTGGCGGGGGCGTACTCCACGACCAGGTACTCGCGGGTCGCGCCCTGCACGGTGCGCTGCACCATCTCGATGTAGCGGCCCACGCCGTGCTGCTCATGGACGATGTAGTCGCCCGCTTCCAGGGTGAGCGGGTCGATGGTCTTGCGGCGGCGGGCGGGCATGCGGGCGCCGTCGCGGCCGGCCGCCTTCTGGCCGGACAGGTCGGTCTCGGTGAGCACGGCGAGCTTGAGGGCCGGGTCGACGAAGCCGTGGTCGATCGAGCCGCACGCCACGTGCACCACGGACGAGGAGATCTCCCCCAGGTCGGCCTCCAGCCGGGCCGCGATGCCCTCACCGCCGAGCACCTCGACCGTGCGGGCGGCCGGGCCGTGGCCCTCGGTGACGAAGACCGTGCGCCAGCCGTCGGCGAGCCACCCCTTGGTGTCCGCGAGCGCCTTGGCGGTGTCGCCGCGGTAGCTCTCCGGGGCGTGCATGCCGAGCTTGAGGGTGTCCGCGTCCAGCTCCTCGTCCGCGGCGAACGGCGCGACGGACCACCACATCATGTCCAGCTCACGCGCCCGGTCGCGGACGTCCGCGATGGACCACAGGGAGGCCGCGTCGACGTCGATGGGCGCCTCACCGCCGCCGGCGGTGGCCGCCCAGGACGCCTGCAGGAACTCCCGCGAGGTCGCCACGAGATCCGCGGCACGCGTGCGGATCCGCTCCGGATCGCATACGACGGCCATGGCGCCCTTGGGCAGTACGTCCAGCAGCAGCTCCATGTCGTCGACCAGGACCGGCGCGAGCGACTCCATGCCCTCCACGGCGATGCCCTCGGCGATCTTGCCGAGCAGCTCGCCGAGCTGGGGGTGCTCTTCGGCGAGGGCACGCGCGCGTGCGCGTACGTCGTCGGTGAGCAGCAGCTCACGGCAGGGCGGGGCCCACAGGCCGTGCTCGGCGACTTCGAGGGAGCGCTGGTCGGCGACCTTGAAGTAGCGGATCTCCTCGACGTCGTCGCCCCAGAACTCGATGCGCAGGGGGTGTTCCTCGGTGGGCGGGAACACATCGAGGATCCCGCCGCGTACGGCGAACTCGCCCCGCTTCTCGACCAGCTCCACGCGCGCGTACGCGGCGGCGGCGAGGGCGTCGACGACCTGGTTGAGGTCGGCGCTCTGCCCGGTCCGCAGCGCCACCGGCTCCAGGTCGCCCAGGCCCTTGACCTGCGGCTGGAGCACGGACCGCACGGGTGCCACGACGACGGAGACCGGGCCGGTCTCGGGGTCGTCGGGGCGGGGGTGGGCCAGCCTGCGCAGCACGGCCAGGCGACGGCCCACGGTGTCGCTGCGGGGGCTGAGCCGCTCGTGCGGGAGCGTCTCCCACGCCGGGTACTCCACGACGCCCTCCGGCGGCAGCAGCGACCGCAGGGCCGCCGCCAGGTCCTCCGCCTCGCGTCCGGTCGCCGTCACCGCCAGCACCGGGCGGCCGCTCTCGCGGGCCAGCGCGGCGACCGCGAAGGGGCGGGCCGCCTGGGGGCCGACCAGGTCGACGTGCATCCGGTTGCCGTCCGTGGCCGCCTTGATCGCTTCCGCGAGTGCGGCGTCCTTGACGACGGCGTCGAGCAGACCGTGCAGGCTCATGGGGGGCTTTCCGTCCGGGATGACAGGGAACTGATGTCAGGGGCTGGCTCGCGGCAGGGGTGGGCAACGCGAACCACCCGACACGCGGGGCGGGCCGGGGTTCTCCAGAGTACGTCGCCGCCGCGGGTGTCACCCTCCTGGCCGACCCACACACCGGATCAGGAGGACGACGCCCCGCTGCCGCGCGCATGCGACGGGCCCGGCGCCGTGAGTCCCCCAGGACTCCTCGACGCCGGGCCCTCCCCCGCAACCCCCGTGTGCGGTGGCTACTCGGTGGCGATGGCGTTGAGAACGTTCATCCGGCCCGCCCGGAAGGCCGGTATCAGGGCGGCGAACAGGCCCACGAAGGCCGAGCCGACGAACACCGCGCCGATGGTCGGCCACGGGATCTCCAGCACGTTCAGCCCCTCCAGGGCGAGCAGCTGCTGGGCCGTGGCGCCCCAGCCCATGCCCAGCCCCAGGCCCAGCAGGGCACCGAAGAGGGCGATCACGACCGACTCCAGGCGGATCATGCGGCGCAACTGCCGGCGCGAGAGGCCGATCGCCCGCATCAGGCCGATCTCCCGGGTCCGCTCGACCACCGACAGGGCGAGCGTGTTCACCACGCCCAGGATCGCCACGATGATCGCGAGGGCCAGCAGGCCGTAGATCATGTTCAGCAGCTGCCCGATCTGGTCCTTGAGGGCCTCCTTGTAGTCGGTCTGGTCCCGGACGCTGTACTGCGGGTAGTCGTCCAGCGCCGCCTTCAGCGCCGTGTACGCGGCCGTCTCCTGGCCGTCCTTCGCCGAGGCGAACAGCAGCCTGTCGAGGGGCATCTTCTCGGCCGGGACGTACTTGGCGAGGGTGTCGATCGAGGTGTACATCGCGCCCTGGTCGATCACCGCGTCGCTGCTGGTGATCGCCCGGACCGTCAGCTGGGCGGTGGAGCCGTCCGCGAAGTCGACGGCGACCTTGGAGCCGAGGCTGATGCCGTGGTCCTTGGCGTACTCCTCGTGCACGGACATCGAGTCGGGCCGGTAGGCGTCGGCGAGGTTGCCCGCGACGGTCTCCACCCGCAGGTCCTGCGCGTACGTCGGGTCGGCGGCCGTGATGGCGGTGTCCTTGGACGTCTTGCCGTCAGGGGTGGTGAAGTCGGCCTGCGTCCACTTGTACTCGGTGACGCGGTCCACGCCGTCGGCCGCCTTCACGGCCTCGACCGCCTGCGGCGTGATCAGCTGGCCGCTGTCGGACTGCACGATGAAGTCCGTACCGACGCTCTTGTCGAGCTCCTCCGTCGCCGAGGCGACCATCGACGAGCCGACCACCGACAGGCAGGCCACCAGCGCCAGCCCGATCATCAGCGCGGCGCCCGTGGCGCCCGTGCGGCGCGGGTTGCGCAGCGCGTTGCGCTCGGCCATCCGGCCGACGGGGCCGAACATCCGCAGCACGATCACGCCGAGCACCCGCACCACCGCGCCCGCCAGCAGCGGACCGATGACGACGAAGCCGATCAGCGACAGCACCACGCCCGCGCCCAGCCACAGGGCACCCTCGCTCGCCTTGTCGGCGGCGGCCGCCAGGTACAGGCCGGCCCCGCCCGCGCCCGTCAGCAGCACGCCGAGCACGGCGCGGACGGCGCCCGCCTTGGCGTCGGCCGGGGCGCCCGCGTCGCGCAGCGCGGCCATCGGGGAGACCTTTCCGGCGCGGCGGGCCGGGAGGTAGGCGGCCAGGACGGTGACCACGACACCCAGGACGAGGCCGACCACCGGGGTGGTCCACACGATGGTCAGGTCGTCCGTCGAGAGGTTCATGCCCATGGCGCCCATGAGCTTCATCAGCCCCACCGCGAGCCCCACGCCCGCGCCGACGCCCAGCACGGAGCCGACGACGCCGAGCAGCAGCGCCTCGATCAGCACCGAGCGGTTGACCTGCCCGCGGCTCGATCCGATGGCCCGCATCAGGCCGATCTCGCGGGTGCGCTGGGCGACCAGCATGGAGAAGGTGTTGATGATCAGGAAGACGCCGACGAGGAAGGCGATCCCGGCGAAGCCGAGCATCGCGTACTTGATGACGCCCATGAACTCCTGGACGTCCTCGGCGTTGGCGTCCGCGACCTCCTTGGCGGTCTGCACCTTGTAGCCGCCGTCGAGCGCGGTGGCGACGTTCTTCTTCAGCTGGGCGTCGCTGACGCCGGGCGCGGCGGTGACGTTGACGTTGGTGTACACCCCGGTCTCGCCGACCAGGGTCTGCTGGGCGGTCCTGGTGTCGAGGTAGAAGATCGCGGCGCCGGGGTTGGTGACGGTGAAGTCGGCGATGCCGCAGACCTTCGCCCGGTGCGTGCCGACGGCGGTGATGACGCCGATCTCGTCGCCCAGCTTCAGGCCGTGCTTGTCGGCGGTGTCCGCGTCGACCATCACCTGGTCGGCGCCCTCGGGTGCGGAACCGGAGGTGATCTCCATGGTGCGGGCGTCGTTGGCGTTCCAGTTGCCGACGATGGTCGGCCCGCCGTTGGTCGGGGAGAGGCTGTCCTTGTCGGCGTCGATGACGGTCACCGACGTCGAGAAGACCGTCCCCTCGGCCGACTTCACGCCGTCCGCCTTGCCGACCTCGTCGACGACGGAGGCCGGCATGACCGGCGGCTTGCCGTTGTCGGCGGTGGTCTCACCGGTGTCCGACGAACCCTTGGCGCTGACCGTGACGTCCGAGGCGGTGGCCGCGAACAGCTTGTCGAAGGTCGTGTTCATCGTGTCGGTGAACACCAGCGTGCCGCACACGAAGGCCACCGACAGCAGCACGGCGACGGCCGACAGGGCCATGCGCCCCTTGTGCGCGAGGAAGTTGCGCATCGAGGTCTTCAGCACGGTCATGACGTGCGCCCCCGGGCGTCGAAGTCCTTCATGCGGTCCAGGACGGCCTCGGCCGTCGGCCGGTGCATCTCGTCGACGATCCGGCCGTCGGCGAGATACAGCACCCGGTCCGCGTACGACGCGGCCACCGGGTCGTGCGTGACCATCACGATGGTCTGCCCCAGCTCGTCCACGGACCGGCGCAGGAAGCCCAGCACCTCGGCGCCCGCGCGCGAGTCGAGGTTCCCGGTCGGCTCGTCACCGAAGATGATCTCCGGCCGCGCGGCCAGCGCCCGCGCCACGGCGACGCGCTGCTGCTGACCGCCGGAGAGCTGCGCCGGCCGGTGCTTCAGCCGCCCGGCGAGCCCGACGGTGTCCACGACCCGGTCCAGCCACGCCTTGTCGGGCTTGCGACCGGCGATGTCCATGGGCAGCGTGATGTTCTCTATCGCGTTCAGCGTCGGCAGCAGGTTGAACGCCTGGAAGATGAACCCGATCCGGTCCCGGCGAAGCTGCGTCAGCTTCTTGTCCTTCAGACCGGTGATCTCGGTCTCGTCGAGGTAGATCTGCCCGCTGGTGACGGTGTCGAGCCCGGCCAGGCAGTGCATCAGGGTGGACTTGCCGGACCCCGACGGACCCATGATCGCGGTGAACTGGCCGCGGGCGATGTCCACGTCGACATGGTCGAGGGCGACGACGCGGGTCTCCCCGGCCCCGTATGCCTTGACGACCTGCCGCGCCCGCGCGGCAACGGCCGTACGCCCTCCAGTGCCCCCGTGCCTGGGAATGGTTACAGCCGATGTCACCGTATGTCTCCTATATCAGTCAGCAGTTCACTCGCGTGCGCAGTGGTACGCCGATGAGTCTCGCGGCAGGAGGGGGCACCGCTCGATGGTGCACAGCCCCCTCTTTCACTGAGGAAAACCCCACCCCCGAAGGTGCGGTGCACCGCCTCGCAGCGCCCTCGGCCTTGCCCCCCGGCGGCACCCTCAGCGGCGTAAAGCCAGATTAAGGACGGCCCGAGCATCCCTCGTCCTCCGCCGGGACGAACCCTCCCCGACCCCTGGTACGGAGATCCCCCTAGGGGCAGTCCCCCCTTGGGTGGAGTCCGTCTCGGGGTCGGTTCCTCCCTGCGGCCCACTCAGGCTGCACCCTGCCGTCGCGTGAGGGTCAAGCGGGAAGCTGTCGCCCGCGCGACCGGATGGGGCGGCGGCGCGCGCCGCTCATCCGCGCGGGCATGCGTGTTCCCGTGCCCATGAGGCTTGTTCATCTCTCGCAGGCCCCAACTGTGGCGCCAAAAGTCGGAGTTAACGCGGGTAACAGCGCAGGTCATCCCCGGCGCCTCGAAGTAAGCGCATACCGACCACTCAGTTTGCCCAAAACGCCGCGCGCCCTGGGCCCGCCGAGTAGCGTGCGTGGCCCGCCCCCCACCTCCCTGCGGTCCACCGCCACGGACCCGAGCCGCGCAAGGAGCACGGGATGTCCCACGACCCGTTGTCACCACAGCCGCGACATCCGTCCTGTCCACCGCCCCATGACCCCTTCTTCTCGCCGTTCACCCGAAACGTCCCGCCCACCTCACCGACGTACCCGAGCTATCCCTGGCAACCGCAACCGCAGCCCGAGCCCGCCCCGCGGCGTGCGCCGGTGCGCGCGCCGCTCGGGCACCACAGCGACCTGCGCATCCTGCGCAGCGCCTACCGCTGGCAGCGGCGGGTGGCGACGCTCACCGCGCTCGGGTACTTCACGCTGTTCCTCGTGCTGTCGGCGTTCGCGCCGGGGTTCATGACGGCCGAGGTCGCCGGTGGACTGCCCGCCGGACTGCTGCTCGCGCTGGCGCAACTGCCCGTCACCTGGCTCGCGATCGCGCTGTACGAGCACACCGCGCGCGTGCGGGTCGATCCGCTCGCGGACCGGATCCGCCGACAGGCCGCGCTGGACGCCAAGCGAGGGGCGGCACGGTGACGGGATTCAGTGAGTCGGCGGAGACGATGTCGCTGGTGGCGTTCACCGTCGTCGCCACGATCACGCTGCTGCTGTGTGTGATGACCGGCCCGGACCGGGACGACCTCGACGAGTTCTACACCGGCTACAGCTCCCTGTCCCCGATGCGCAACGGCCTGGCGATCGCCGGCGACTACATCTCCGCGGCGACCGTGCTGGGCACGGGCGGGGTGATCGCGCTGTACGGCCACGACGGGATCGTGCTGGCGCTCAGTACGGCGCTGTCGCTGATGCTGCTGATGTTCCTGCTGGCGGAACCTCTGCGGAACGCGGGCCGTTTCACGATGGGAGACGCCTTCGCACGCCGTATGCCGGGGCGGTGTGTGCGGGTGACCGCGTGTGTGGTGACGCTGGCCGCGCTGTTGCCGATGATGCTGGTCCAGCTCGCGGGCACGGGACAGTTGATGGCCTTTCTGCTGGGAATCTCCGGCACAGGGGTGGAGACGGGCTGCATCGTGGGGCTGGGCGCCCTGATGATCAGTTACGCCGCGATCGGGGGGATGAAAGGGACCGCACTCATCCAGATACTGAAGATGGTGATGCTGCTCGGATCGGGCGCGGTGGTCGCCCTACTCGTGCTGAACAAGTTCGACTGGGATGTCGTCGCACTGTTCGACACGGCGGCGGAGCGCAGCGGCGTGGACGCCGCGTTCCTCGCCTCCGGGCTGCAGTTCGAGGGCGGGCCGTTCCCCCGCCTCGACATGATCACCGCCGAGTTGTGCGTGGTGCTGGGCGGCGCCTGCCTGCCGCACGTCACCATGCGCATGTACACCGCGTCCAGCGCCCGCCAGGTGCGCCGGTCGATGTCCTGGGCGGTGTCCAGCGTCGCGGTCTTCGTGCTGATCATCACGGTCGTCGGCATCGGCGCGACCGCGCTGATCGGCCGCGAGATCATCGCCCGCGCCGACCCGCAGGGCAACTCCGCCTATCTGCTGGGCTCCCAGGCGGCGCTCGGACCGGAGGTGACGACCACGGAGACGTTCCTGTTCACGGCGGTCACCACCGCCGTCTTCCTGACGGTGCTCGCCTCGGTCGCGGGCATGATCCTGGCCTGCGCCAACTCGCTCGCCCACGACGTCTTCGCCGGACGCGTCCAGGATCTGACCGCCCGCCGCGAGATGACGCTGGCCCGCGTCTCCGCCGTCGCGATCGGCATCCCGACGATCCTGCTGGCCACACTGGTCCAGCACCGCAGCCTGCAGCCCCTGGTGACGCTGTCCTTCTCCCTGGGCGCCTCCGCCATCGCGCCCGCCCTCGTCTACGGCCTCTTCTGGCGCCGCTACACCCGAACCGGCCTGCTGAGCACCCTCATCGGCGGCTCCCTCGCGGTCGTGATCCTGATGCCGGGCACCAACCTGGTCTCCGGATCGCCCGTCTCCGCCTTCCCCGAGGCCGACTTCACCTACTTCCCGTTCACCACCACCGGCCTGGTCTCCGTCCCCCTGGGCTTCGCCTTCGGATGGCTGGGGACGACGGTGTCCGGCCGGCGAAAGGCGGAGGAGCAGCGGCGGCAGTACGAGGCGGTGGAGGGGTGGATTCTGGCCGGGGCGGCACGCAGGAAGGGCTGACCGCGCACGGGGACGTTCCGGCGGTGTTCGTGCGCAGGAAGGGCTGCCCCCGCACGGGACGCCCCGGCGGTGTTCGTGCGCAGGAAGGGCTGCCCCCGCACGGGACGCCCCGGCGGTGTTCGTGCGCAGGAAGGGCTGACCCCGCACGGGGACGCCCCGGCGGTGTTCACTCCGCCGGGGCGCGCCCGCCCGTCAGCGCCGCGAGGCTGTCGCGTACGTGGTCGATGTGCGCCTGTACGTCGTCCCAGCGCTCCCCGTGCTCCCGCAACACCCGTTCCGTCTCACGGGCGATACGGTCCTCACGCATCCGCGCCTGCGCGAGCACCTCGGCGGCCAGCGCCCGCGCCTCCTCCTGCCGACGCCGGTCGGCCTGCTCGGCGTCGGCGAACTCCTGCTTCGCCTCGGACAGCGCGGCCTCCGCACGCGCGACCCGCTCGGCGTGCTGCGCGTCCACGGCGGCGGCACCCTCCGCGGCCTCGCGTTCCACCGCGGCCCAGCGCTCGGCGTGCTCCTTCTCCTGCTCGGCCAGCATCGCGTCGGTGCGCTGCCGGACCTCGCGCAACGCCGACAGCGCCTCGGTGCGGCCCTCCTTCACCTCGCGCCGGGCGGCGATACGGATCTCGTCCGCCTCGGCCTGCGCGGCGAGCACCCGGTGCCGGGCACGTTCCTCGACCTCCGCCAGGAGCGCGTCGGCCTCGTCCTGCGCCGCCCGGCGCACGCCCTCGGCGTACGCCTCGGCCTGCGCAAGCTGCTCCTGCGCCGCGCGCCGCGCGCGCTCCCGTACCGCCGCGGCCTCCTCCTGCGCCATCTGGAAAAGGCGCCGAGCGCCCTCCCCGAGCGCCTCGTACGTCTGCGCCGGAAGCTCGGCCACCGCCACCCGCAGCCGCTCGACCTCCTCCTCCATCTCCCTGGCCAGGACGGTGAGGCGGGCGGCCCGTTCCCAGGCGGCGTCACGATCCTCGGACAACGCCTCGGCGTACGCATCGACCTGATCGGGGCGGTAACCGCGCCCCCGGACTGTCACAAAGCCATGCGGCGACACGGATGCGCTGCTCATTCCGGAACCCCTCGAACGATGTCGATTTAGCGCATATTTTGATGTATCGGACAGAAGTGGTCATAATCCGACACTCCGCAGCCGACAGCCAAACAGAAGGGCCGGACCCGGTCACACGACCGGGCCCGGCCCTTCCCGCAGACGGCGTCAGCGCGACGCCCGCGTCACAACAACCCGTCCCACATCTGCTCCAGCAGCACCGACCACCAACTCTCCGGCGAACCCAGCGCCGCCGGATCGAGCGAGGCCAACTGGGCCTGGAAGTCGACGGTCCAGCGCCCCGCCTGCTCCTGGTTCAGCCCGAACCGCAGACGCCACATCCGCCCCAGCAGCGCCAGACAGCGCACGAACTCCGGAAGCCCGGTGTTCACGAACTGCGGCGGCACCGGCGCACCGCCCGGCCCGGCCTCCACCGGCACGGCCACGATGTGCGCCGTGCCGTACTGCACACAGATCGCCTTGCCGAAGTCGCTGCCCATGACGAGGTACGAGCCCGCGTCCGACGCCGGCTGCACCCCCCGCTCCTGCGCCAGCTCCGCGAGCGTCGGCACCGGCCGCCCCGGCTGGGCCTGCGCCCAGAAGAACGGCCCCATGTCCAGCGGCAGTCCGGCCACCACCAGCGTGTGCGCCACGACCGGCGGCACACCCTGCCGGGACACCGCCGCCTGCTCGAACCGGAACACACCCGGCCCGAACGCCCCCGCCAGCTCCTGCGCCACACCCTCCGGCGGAATCGGCGGAGCCGGCTGCACCGGCGGCAACGGCGCACGCACCGGCGCGGGGCGCGCGGGACCGTCGGCCACCTGATGCAACTCGCCCTGGTGCGCGAGCAGTTGCTGCATACCCTGCTGACGGCTCGCGTGATCCGTGCCGTACGGCGCGATGCTCGTGATCCGCGCCTGCGGCCACTGCTCACGGATCATCCGCGCACAGTACGCGCCCGGCAGCTCGCACGACTCCAACTCGGTGTGCAGCTCCAGCACCTGGTCCGGCGGCACGTTCATCGCCCGCAGCTCATGGAAGATCTGCCACTCCGGGTGCGGCGTACCCGGCGCCGAACGCCGGATCAGCTGCTGCTCCGAACCGTCCTGCGCGCGGTAGCGCAGTACGGCCTGATAGCCCGGGCCGACGGTCGGCTGCCCCTGCTGCGGGTAGCCGTACGCCGGCGGCTGACCCGGAACCGGCTGACCCGGAACCGGCTGACCCGGAACCGGCTGACCCGGAACCGGCTGTCCCGGCATCGGCGGCCGACCGGGCGCCGGGTGAGCGTGCGGCGGCGGCATCGCGCCCGGCGCCGGGGGCATGCCGGGGACACCAGGAGCGCCCGGAGCGCCCGGGATCTGCGGCGGCGGGGGCGTGCCGGGGGCCTGCGGCGGCGGGGGCGTGCCGGGGGCCTGCGGGGGCGGGGGCGTGCCGGGGGCCTGCGGGGGCGGAGGCGTCCCGGGCCCGCCCACGGGAGGCGCGGCCAGCACGGTCTCCGCATGGTGCACGGCCCCACGCGCGCCCCCTGCCGAGCCGTGCGCGCCCGGCGCACCAGGCGCACGCGGAGGCTGAGGCTGAGGCGGGCCCGGAGGCTGCGGTGCGCCCCCACCCGGGCCCGACTGCCCAGGGTCGGCCAGCATCGTCGCGGCATGGTGGACACCGCCGGGAGGGGTACCGCCCGGCGTGCCCGGAGTTCCCGGCGGCTGCGGGGGCCCGGGCGGAGTCGGCGCACCCGGCGCCTGCGGCGCGCCCGGACCGGCTGCGGGCCCCTCAGGACCGTCGGGCCCGAGGGACGACACGAGCTGCGTGGGCACGTATCCACCCGCCGACGCACCCGGCGCACCCGGCGCACCCGGAGCACCGGGCGGCGGAGGCGTACTCCCCGGGCGCACACCCGGCGCACCCGGAGCACCCGGCGGCGGAGGCGGCGTCGCGCCCTGCCCCCGACGCGGCGGAGGCGCGGCCTTGCTCGTGGCCGCGTCGGCGATGTCCCCGGCGTCCGGAGCGAGCGGCAGCCCCGCACCGGCCGACGACTGCGGCACGCCCGGCGCCTGCGGATAGCCGTACGCCGGGGTACCCGGGCCACCGGGAGTAACCGGCCCACCGGGAGCACTTGGCCCGCCTGGCCCGCCTGGCGCACCAGGAGCACTTGGCCCACTCGGCCCACCAGGAACAAACGGCCCACCTGACGGAGCAGCGGAAGGAACGGGACTCACCGGCCCACCGGGGGCACCGGCGGCACCGGGGCCACCTGAAGCACCAGGGCCACCGGAAGCACCCGGAGCCCCCGGAGGTGGCGTCTCCCGCACCGACGGAGGCGGCGGCGTACCCGGCCCAGCGGCACCCGCAAAGCCAGCGGTCTCCTGGATCTCACCGATCTCACCGACCGCCGGAGCAACCGCCGTAGGCGGAAGCTGGCTCCCCCCCGCCATCAACGCCGTCCGCGCCTCCGGTGGCGCCACCGGCGCCGCCTCCTCCTCATCGGCCCCACTCAACGGCGGCGCGAACACCGTCTCCGGCAACGGCACGGAACGGTCCTCACCGGCGTCGGCGTTGGTGTCCGTCCCGGCCCAGGGAGTCGCCCCGGCGGGCGCCCCCGGCGCAGACGCCCCGACACGCGCCCCCGAACCCGCGTCAGGCTCCGACGCCCCGTCAGCACTGCCCCCGGCAGCAGGCCACGCCACCCCACTACCCGCGGCGCCCGTCCCACCAGAAGCAGCACCAGCAGCCGAACCTCCGGCCCCCGCACCCGAACCCGAACCGGCGCCCCGCCGATCCGGAATCCCCAACCTGTCCGCCGCCTCCTGCAACCACTCCGGCGGACTCAACAAGAACGACGTCTGATTCAGATCCACCCGCTCCGCAACCGCCGGCGCCGGCGTCTCCGAAGCCCCGTCCGGACGCCCGTACTCCTCCTCGTACCGCCGAATGACCTCCCCCACCGGCAGCGACGGCCACAACGTGGCCTCTCCGCTGTCCCGCGCGATCACCAGCCGCTGCCCGCCCCCGTCCGCACGCGGCCCGTCCGCGCGGTCCTCGGCCCACACCACGAACCCGAGCTCGAACTCCCGCACCCGCACCTCACGGTGCTGATACGACGGCACATCCCCGTTGATCCACTCCTCGGCGCGCTCCTGCGCCTGCGCGAAGGTCACCATCGTCAGCTCACTCCCCCACCGACACCGAGGACGAGACATCCACCGCCCGCGCGAAACCGCCGTCCACCATCAGATTCGCCACCGTCTCCAACTCCGGCGGCGACCCCGCGAGCCGCGACAGAAAGACGTCGAAGTCCTCCCCGCACGGCAGCAGCAACCGCTCCACCCGCTCCGCGGGCGACCACGAGGGATCGACGTCCCGCGCGTCGTCGTACGCGCAGAACCACACCGAACCGATCCGCTCGCCCTTCACCTTCACGGCCAGCAGACCACCCTGCACAAACCCCACACCCAAGTAGTCCTTGGTGAGATGGTCGCGCAGGCACTTGTTCACGTACACCAGGTCATTGACCGCCGCCTCGTCCCGCACCGTGAAGAACGGCTGGTCGATCAGCAGCCCCAACTCCGCGTCCAGCGCGGTCCCGACGGGCGCACACCCACCCGCCACCTTCAGGAACGAACGGTACGCACCCGGCAACCGGTACCCGAGGTCCTCCTCGACCCCCTGCACCTGCGCCTCCGTCACCGCAAGACCCGACTTCGGCAACCCGAAATGCGCCGGCCGCGTCTCCTGCAGCGGCCGCGTCCCCCGCTTCACCTGATCCACCGCGGCCGTGGCGATCCCACCGTGATGCCGCAGCAACGCCTTCACCTCGACCGGCACCAACTCCAGCCGCCGCGAACCCGCCACGTGATGCCACGTCCACCCGTGCGGAGTCGCCACCGGCGACACCGTGTCCCACAACTCGTGCCCGGACGCCGACAGCGCCGCATTCGCCGACACATAGTCGGTCAGCCGCAACTCGTCCACACCGAAACCCGCCGGCGGCTCCGCGATCTCAGCGGCCGCACGCGCATAGGGCGAGAAGTCGGGGTAGCCGCGCTCGTCCACCCGTACCCCTCTCGGGTGACGGGCCGCCCGGACCGGATCCGGGAAATGCACGACCTGCCCGGCATAGGCCGCGTTCGGCGGCGCGGCTTGTTGCCCGAGCCGACCTGTCGTCATGGCGGTTGCCCCCTGCGGCACTCTGGTACGGCCCGTAGCGAAGCCTTTCGAACCCTTCGGCCCACTACGCCCCGTATCAACTGTCTCCAACGCGTTGACCGCGCATCGCGGTGCCGACAGCCTATGCGGTACGACGAAACCGGTCACCGGCGAACGTCACAGCACCGGAAACCCTCACTCCGCCCACGGTGACCAGCCGTCACCCCACCGTGACAGCACGACCCGACCCGGGCGTGTCGCAGTGCCCCAGCTTCCGCACCGGCCACGGCATTTGGCACTCTGTGTCCGCCGGGGGGATGCACGGGGGATGCACGGAGGGGAACAAACGATCATGAACGCGACGCAAACGGGAGCACACGCCGGGACATCCGGCGACCCGCGCATCGGCTGGAGCGCCACCGAGACCCGCCCCGCGCCGACCCTCCGCCACCGCCGCGACGGCATACTCCCGACCGTCGCCGCCGCCCTCTCCGTCCGCGGCGCCACCCTCACCGGCACCGCCGCCCGCGGCGACCAGCCCCCACCGCTCCACCCCCTCGTCCAGGACTTCCTGGACACCCTCACCAGCGCCCAACGCGACCGCTTCACCGGCCGCTGCGCCGAAGCCATCCTCATCTCCCGGCACATCGCCGCCGCCGACGCCGCCCGCAGCAAACGCGCCGCCCGCAAACCCATGACCAACGGCGAAGCCCGCAAGGCCCTCAAACACGCCAAACTCACCGCCCGCCGCATCCGCGAGGACGGCGACCCCCTGCACGGCAGCTTCGCCGCCCCCTGCCGCGCCTGCACCGCCCTCAGCGCCCACTTCGGCGTCCGCATCGTCGACCCCACGCCAAAGCACTGACCCACAGCAAGACACACGCACGCACGACGAACGAAGGGGCCGATGCACACCGACCGCACCTCCACCACCCGCTTCGCCGTACCCGTCGACGCCGCCCTGCGCGCCGCCGGCTGGCACCCCGGACGCTGGGACATCAAACAGGCCGAGATCTGGGCCGACACCCTCCGCGACCACACCTCACCCGCCGGCCACCGGCACGCCGTCTTCCCCGCCGCGGTCGAGGCCTGGGCCGAATTCGGCGGCCTGCACATCACCCCCACCGGACCCGGCCGCCAGATAGCCCCCGCGAGCCTCCACCTCGACCCCCTGCACGGCCTCCACATGGCCCGCACCCTCGGCGACCTCGGCCGCGCCCTCGACACCGAAGTCAGCCCCCTCGGCGCCGAACCCGACACCCAGGCCCTCCTCGCCATCGACACCGAAGGCCGCGTCTACGCCCTCGACCACACCGGCGACTGGTACCTCGGCCCCGACATCGACAAGGCCCTCACCGGCCTGGTCTCCGGCATGGAACCGGTACGCCTGACAGCGGGCTGAGACCGTTCTCCCACGACGCCTACGACGCCGGAATCACCGCCGACACCCGAAAACCCCCCGCGTCCGTCGGCCCGGACACAAACACCCCACCCAACCCGACGACCCGCTCCCTCATCCCCACCAGCCCATTGCCCCCCGAGGGCAACCGGGCCGAGGACGCGGACGAGACCTCCGGCGGCGGCTCGTTCTCCACCTGCATCGCGATCTCCGACACCCGATGCGCCAACCGCACATGCGTCTTCGCCCCCGCCGCATGCTTGTGCACGTTCGTCAACGCCTCCTGCACCACGCGATACGCCGTCTGCTCCACCTCCGGCGCATACGCCCGCGCCTCCCCCTCCACCGACAGATCGACCACCATCCCCGCGGCCGCCGACTGCCCGATCAACTCGTCCAGCTCGGACAGGCAGGGCCCCTCCCCCACCGCACCCTCCTCGTCCGCGACCGCCCGCGAAGCCGCCGCAGCGACAGCCGCGGCCGCCCCCACCGCCGCCAACGGCACCGACGCCCCCTCACGCCGCCCCGCGCCACCGTCCCCACTGCGCAGCACCCCGAGCATCTCCCGCAACTCGGTCAACGCCTGCCGCCCCATGTCCCCCACCAGCACGGCATTCTTCACGGCCTTCTCGGGATCCTTCCGAGCCACAGCCTGAAGGGCCGCAGCATGCACCACCATCAGACTCACCCGATGCGCGACAACGTCATGCATCTCCCGCGCGATCCGCGTCCGCTCCTCATTACGCGCCCACTCGGCCCGCTCCTCCGCCCGCTCAGCGAGCAACTGAAGCTCCCGCTCCAAACTGTCCGCCCGCTCCCGAAGGCTCTCCATCAACCGACGCCGAGCACCCACATACAGGCCCAGCAGCAACGGCGGAGCCGTCACCCCGAGCGAAGCGGTGATCGAAATGAACGGGACGAACCAGTCCCCGAGATTCGACACCTCGCCCCGCGTCATGTCCTGCTGCGCCCGTACGAACGTCACCACCAGCGTCCCCAGCAGCGACATCCCCGCCAGCGCCGCGATGATCCGGCGCGGCAGCTCCGACGCGGCGAGCGTGTACAGGCCGACGACGGTCAGCAGGAAACCCATCTGCGCCGGCGAGATCGCGATCGACACCAGCACGACGGCAATCGGCCACATCCGACGCAACAGCAGCGTCGAACCGGCCAGCACACCGAAGACCACCCCCGCGGCCACCGGAATCCCCGCGTCCCGCGCGAACGGCACCCCCTCGGCACCGCACTCCACCGCGGACACCAGCGCAAGCGTCCCGTCCAGCACCGCACTACGCCATCTCGCCCACCACCACGGCCCGGTCAGGCCCTCGGCGCGCGCTTCCCCCGTCGTGGTCATGCCTCCCAGCCTACGGGCGGTGGCCTTCGCTTTTCCGGCGAGTTTCCACGACTTGGCCACACCACAGTCCGTAGCCGAACGGCAACGAAACCGGCCGGAATCCCTCGAACAGGCGATCCACGAACGTTCACCCCCGGAATGGATTATTCCGGCTGGGCGGTATGCGTATGGCACATTCATCTGGCAAGTACGCGGACTTCGAGGGCCTCCGGGAGCGGGCGGTCGCGTTGCGGCGGGCGGGCTACAGCCTTCGGCAGATCCGCGACGAGCTGAAGATCTTCAACAACGACATCCTCAACCAGCTGGTGAAGGGGGAGCCACCACCGGCGTGGACGAAGCGGCCGAACGCGAAGGACGACCTGCGGGCGCGCGGACGGGAGCTGCGGCTCCAGGGCTGGACGTACGACCAGATCGAGGCGGAGCTGGGGTGCTCCAGGACCTCTGTGTCGCTGTGGGTGCGGGATCTCCCGAAGCCGGAGCCTCGCTACACGCCGGAGGAGCACCGGGAGCTCATGCAGGCCGGGCTGGCGCGCCTGCGCAACGCGCAGGACGAGGAGCGCAAGCGGGTCAAGGAGGGGGCTGCACAGGAGATCGGAGAGCTCACTGACAGGGACCTGTTCATGGCCGGAATCGCGCTCTACTGGGCCGAGGGGCAGAAAAGCAAGCCGTACCGGCGCCGCGAAGTTGTCAACTTCGTCAACAGCGACCCGGCGGTGATCCACGTCTTCCTTGCCTGGCTCGACCTGCTGGGTGTGGCGCGCGAGCGCCTCGGGTTCCGGGTCATGATCCACGAGAGCGCAGACGTGGCCGGCGCCGAGCAGTACTGGGCCGATCCCATGGGCATCGACGTGTCCGCTCTGCAACGGACCACGCTCAAGAAGCACAACCCCAAGACCGTTCGCAAGAACATCGGCGACGACTATTGCGGCTGCCTTGTCGTACGAGTCCGGCAAGGAGCCGAGCTGTACTGCCGCATTGAAGGTTGGTGGAACGGAATAGCTGCTGGCGCCACCGCGCGACTCCGGTAAGGTCTGAGGCACTGTCCCCCGTGGTGTAACCAGGCAGCACACCAAGTTTTGGTCTTGGCAGGTCAAGGTTCGAATCCTTGCGGGGGAGCCACAGTGCGTCACCCTTCAGTTCGGGTCCTGACCTAGCCAGGTCAGGACCCGCTCTCATCTCCCCCCGCACCCACCCCGGTATCCTGCGGTTGTCCACACCCCCTCCACAGCCGAAGGGCATCCCGTGAGCGCCATTCGCCCGGCAGCCGTCGTCGTACTCGCAGCGGGTGAGGGCACCCGTATGAAGTCGGCCACACCCAAGGTCCTGCACGACATCTGCGGACGCAGCCTCGTGGGCCATGTGCTCGCCGCCGCCGGTGAGTTGGAGCCCGAGCACCTCGTCGTGGTCGTCGGGCACGCCCGCGAGCAGGTCACCGCTCATCTCGCCGAGGTCGCCCCCGACGTACGCACCGCCGTCCAGGCGCAGCAGAACGGCACCGGTCACGCCGTCCGGATGGGCCTGGAGGAGTTGGGGGGTGCCGTCGACGGGACCGTTGTCGTCGTGTGCGGTGACACTCCCCTCCTCACCGGCGAGACCCTCAAGAACCTCTCCCGTACGCACTCCGGGGACGGCAACGCCGTCACCGTGCTGACCGCCGAGGTGCCGGACGCGACCGGGTACGGGCGGATCGTGCGGGACCCGGCATCCGGTGCGGTCACCGCGATCGTGGAGCACAAGGACGCCGGCGAGGAGCAGCGGGCGATTCGGGAGATCAACTCCGGGGTCTTCGCCTTCGACGGGCGTCTGCTCGCCGACGCTCTCGGCAAGGTGCGGACGGACAACAGTCAGGGCGAGGAGTATCTGACCGATGTCCTCGGGATCCTGCGTGAGGCCGGGCACCGTGTCGGTGCCTCGGTGGCCGGTGATTACCGTGAGATCGCCGGGATCAACAACCGTGTGCAGCTCGCCGAGGCGCGGCGCATCCTCAACGACCGGTTGCTGACCGCCGCCATGCTCGCCGGCGTCACCGTCGTCGACCCCGCTTCCACGTGGGTCGATGTGACCGTGAGCTTCGAGCGGGATGTCCTCGTGCACCCGAACACCCTGCTGCAGGGTGCGACGCATCTCGGTGAGGGTTCGGAGGTCGGGCCCAACAGCCGCTTGAAGGACACCCGTGTCGGGGCCGGTGCGCGTGTGGACAACACGGTGTCCGAGGGGGCGGAGGTCGGGCCGGAGGCGACGGTGGGGCCGTATGCCTATCTGCGGCCCGGTACGCGGCTGGGGCCGAAGGCCAAGATCGGTACGTATGTGGAGACGAAGAACGCCTCCGTGGGTGAGGGCACCAAGGTGCCGCATCTGTCGTACGTCGGTGACGCGACGATCGGTGAGTACACGAACATCGGTGCCGCGAGCGTGTTCGTGAACTACGACGGGGAGCAGAAGCACCACACGACCGTCGGTTCGCACTGCAAGACGGGGTCGGACAACATGTTTGTGGCTCCTGTCACGGTCGGGGACGGTGCCTATACGGCCGCCGGGTCGGTGATCACGAAGGATGTGCCGCCCGGTTCGCTGGCCGTGGCCCGTGGTCAGCAGCGGAATATCGAGGGTTGGGTGGCTCGTAAGCGTCCGGGGAGCGCGGCGGCGAAGGCGGCCGAGGCGGCGTCCCGGGAGTCGGACGGCGAAGGCTGACCGGAAACAGGTCCGTCCGGGACGGCGTACCGTGATAAGTGCACACCCGCACCCACCAGCTGAGACGACGTATCTCGGTTGAGACGTCGTGTCAACATCCAGCTGAGACACCTCTGAGGAGACAGTGCTGTGACCGGGATCAAGACGACCGGCGAGAAGAAGTTGATGTTCTTCTCCGGCCGCGCCCACCCCGAGCTTGCCGAGGAGGTCGCCCACCAGCTGGGTGTCGGGGTCGTCCCGACGAAGGCCTTCGACTTCGCGAACGGTGAGATCTACGTCCGGTATCAGGAGTCGGCGCGTGGCGCGGACTGTTTTGTGATCCAGAGCCACACGGCTCCGATCAATCAGTGGATCATGGAGCAGTTGATCATGATTGACGCGCTGAAGCGTGCGTCGGCGCGCTCCATCACGGTCATCGTGCCCTTCTACGGTTACGCGCGGCAGGACAAGAAGCACCGTGGGCGTGAACCGATCTCGGCGCGTCTGATCGCGGACATGATGAAGACGGCGGGTGCGCACCGGATTCTGACCGTCGATCTGCACACGGACCAGATTCAGGGCTTCTTCGACGGGCCGGTGGATCATCTGTTCGCGCTGCCGCTGCTCGCCGACTATGTGGGCGGGAAGGTGGATCGGGAGAAGCTGACGGTGGTCTCGCCGGACGCGGGCCGGGTGCGGGTCGCGGACCGTTGGTGCGATCGGCTGGGTGCGCCGCTGGCGATCGTGCACAAGCGGCGGGACAAGGACGTGGCGAACCAGGTGACCGTCCATGAGGTCGTGGGTGAGGTCAAGGGCCGGGTGTGTGTGCTGGTGGACGACATGGTCGACACCGGTGGGACGATCTGTGCCGCCGCGGACGCGCTGTTCGCGCATGGTGCGGAGGATGTCATCGTGACGGCGACGCACGGTGTGCTGTCGGGTCCGGCGGCGGATCGGTTGAAGAACTCGCGGGTGAGTGAGTTCGTGTTCACGAACACGTTGCCGACGCCGGGTGAGCTGGCGCGTGACCTGGACAAGATCAAGGTTCTGTCGATCGCGCCGACGATCGCGAGTGCGGTGCGTGAGGTGTTCGAGGACGGGTCGGTGACGAGCCTGTTCGACGAGCAGTAAGCCTCTGCTCGATCGCCCGCGCCCGGAGGGCGCTGATGATCAACTTCTCTGTGGCCTTCCTCGCCGAGTATTCTGGTGCAGTTGCTCGGCGAGGGAGGCCGTGGTCCGTTCTGCGACGGGGTACGGCGGTCCGTTATCGACGCGCTCTTCGTAGCAGGCCGTTCGTGGCCGGGTGACCACGTCCGTTCCTAGTTCCTACGAGGAGTGATCCGTATGTCCGAGGTGAAGCTCACCGCCGAGACCCGCAAGGAGTTCGGCAAGGGTGCCGCCCGTCGTATCCGCCGTGACAACAAGGTTCCCGGTGTGCTGTACGGCCACGGTGCCCAGCCGCTGCACCTGACCTTCCCGGGCCACGACCTGCTGCTGGCGCTGCGTACGCCGAACGTCCTGATCTCCCTGGACATCGACGGCGAGGCCAACGAGCTGGCGATCCCGAAGGCCGTGCAGCGTGACCCGCTGAAGGGTTTCCTGGAGCACGTCGACCTGCTGCTGGTCAAGCGGGGCGAGAAGGTCACCGTCGAGATTCCGATCGTCGCCGAGGGCGAGCTGGCGCCGGGCGGCAACCTGCTGGAGCACGTGCTGAACGCGCTGCCGGTCGAGGCCGAGGCGACCCACATCCCGGAGAGCTTCACGGTGTCCGTGGAGGGTCTTCAGGCCGGTGACGCGGTGCACGCCAAGGACGTGAAGCTTCCGAACGGCGTCACGCTGGCCGTCGAGGAGGACGCGGTGGTCCTCCAGGTTCTGGCCGCGCAGGCCGAGGAGGCCGCGGGCGAGGAGGCCGGGGGCGAGGGCGAAGAGGCTTCTGCCGAGGCCTGATCCTCACCTTTTTCGTCTTGTCAGCCGCTGTTCCCCGTGGGGGCAGCGGCTGGCGCGTTATGAAGGAGACATGGACGACGTGACGACCGACGCGGGTGCCCCCTGGCTGATCGTGGGGCTGGGGAATCCCGGGCCCGAGTACGCGATGAACCGGCACAATGTGGGGTTCATGGTGGCCGATCTGCTGGCGGAGCGGATCGGGGGCAGGTTCAGGCGGGCGAGCAAGGCGCAGGCACAGGTCGTCGAGGGGCGGATCGGTCCGCCGGGGCCGGCGAGCCGCCGGGTGGTGCTGGCGAAGCCGATGTCGTACATGAATCTCTCCGGTGGTCCGGTGAACGCGCTGCGCGATTTCTACAAGGTGCCTCTCGCTCATGTCGTCGCCGTCCATGACGAACTGGACATCGGCTACGGCACGCTGCGGGTGAAGCTGGGCGGTGGTGACAACGGGCACAACGGGCTGAAGTCGATGACGAAGGCGATGGGGCCGGACTATCACCGGGTGCGGTTCGGGATCGGGCGTCCTCCGGGGCGTATGCAGGTCGCCGACTTCGTGCTGAAGGACTTCTCCGCCGCCGAGCGCAAGGAGCTGGACTACTTCGTGGACCGGGCGGCGGACGCGGTGGAGTGTCTGGTGACCGAGGGGCTTGAGCGGGCGCAGAGTTCGTACAACTCCTGACGTGTCTCCCACCCCGGTTGACTGGCCGTGCAGGCATGGCCAAGGATCGCCGCCATGCCTTCTGCCGTCGTCTCCAGTCAGGGCGCGTTCGTCGCGCTGCGGTTCGGGCGGCTCGCGGCGATGGGGGTCGTCGCGGCGCTGATTCTGATCGCCGGGGTGTGGGCGTCCTGGAGTTCCGCCCAGTACGTGATGCTCACCAAGGGACGGGAGAGCGGGACGATCAGGGTGACCGGCTGCGGGGACGACACCTGTGCCGGACCGTACACGCCGGTCTCCGCGGGGTCGCAGGCCCGTGAGCGGGTGGTCATCGAGAACTCGGCGGCGGTGCGGGACGGGGAGACGTACTCCGTTGTAGTGAAGCCGGGCGGCAGCGAGGTCGTCCGTTCGGGTCCCGCGGGGGTGCTCCACTCCTGGGTGCCGCTGGGCGGGGCGCTGCTGCTCGCGTCGGTGGTGGTCGCGGGTGGGCTGGGGCGGGCGCGGGTCGGGTGGGTCCTGGCGGGGGCCGGGGGTGCGCTCATCACGGCCGCGTTCGTGGTGATCTGACGACGTATCGTCGCTCTCCATGTCTGTGGAGGGTCTGTGCGTTGCCTGTTCGTGCTTGTTCTGTTGCCGGGACCTGCAGGATTCTTAGCCGCCCCCTCCACATCTTCCCCGTTGGACACTTCGAAGATGGAACGTCCCATGCATACCCTCACTCGTGCCGGCGCCCTGTCCGCCGTCGCCGCGGCCGCCCTGCTCGTCTCCCCGGCCGCCGCCCACGCCACCGACTCCGGTGACAACACCTACAGCGTGCAGCTGCGCCAGCAGCTTCCGCGCACCGCCACCACTGCCGACGGCGGCGCCCCGCGGCAGGGCCGGGATCAGTGCCCCGGTGTGCCCGACGGGCAGGACGGCTGGCACTTCGTGCTGCCGGGGAAGTCCTCCGACTTCGTGAAGCTGACCGTCACCTTCGAGCCGGGCGGGCAGCAGGTGGTGACGGACTTCGGTCCGCCGTCCGACAAGCACGCGTACGTGTGGTCGCTGCCGGGGGCCGAGCTGACCTCCGCGGTCGCCGAGGTGCGCGGCGGTGACCTGGAGCTGTTCAACCTGTCGCACACCTGCCCGGTGACCGGGGGCACGACGCCGGGCGGCTCCGACGACACCGGCGGCGACACCGACGAGGGCGGCTCCGAGGAGGAGACCGACGGTACGACACCGTCCGCCACGCCGTCGGAGACGGCCGAGGGCTCCGAGGCTCCGGCCGCCTCCCCGGGCGCGTCCGAGGAGGGTGCCGCGCCCGCCGTGTCCTCCGCGCCGTCCGCTGCCCCGTCCGCGCAGGGCGGCGGCGCCGAGGGCGACCTGGCCAAGACCGGTAGCAGCGCCCCCGTCGGCCTGCTCGCCGGTGCGGCGGCCGCGTTGCTCGCCGCCGGTGGTTACCTGGTCTTCCGGCGCCGGAAGTCGGGCGCCGACCAGGGCTGACGTAGCGGCGGGAGACGGACGGTGCCCCCGTGCTCGTACGCAGCACGGGGGCACCGTCGTGTCCGCGGCCGTCAGCCGGTGTTGCGCAGGCCCGCCGCCACGCCGTTGACGGTCAGGAGCAGGGCCCGGGAGAGCAGCGGGTCGGGCTCGGCGCCCGCGGCCGCCGCGTCGCGCTGGCGCTTGAGCAGGGCCACCTGGAGGTAGGAGATCGGGTCCAGGTAGGCGTCGCGGATGGTGAAGGTCTGCTTCAGCACCGGCTGGGCGTCGAGGAGTTCATCCTCGCCGGTGACCCGGAGGATCTCGCGGACGGTCAGGTCGTGCTCGGCGCGGATGGTGTCGAAGACGTGCTTCAGCTCGTCCGGGACGAGGGTGTCGACGTAGTGGCCGGCGATCCGCAGGTCGGTCTTGGCCAGCGTCATCTCGACGTTGGAGACGAAGTTGCGGAAGAAGTGCCACTGCTCGTACATCTCGTCGAGCACGGTGTCCAGGCCCGCCTCGCGCAGCGCCTTGAGGCCGGAGCCGACGCCGAACCAGCCGGGGACGATCTGCCGGGACTGGGTCCAGCCGAAGACCCACGGGATGGCCCGCAGGCCGTCGAGACCGGCGCCGGAGTCGGGCCTTCTCGAAGGCCTCGAACCCAGGTGCAGGTCGGCGAGCTGGTCGACGGGGGTGGAGGCGAAGAAGTACGCCGGGAGGTCCGGGTCCTCCACGAGGCGGCGGTAGGCCGCGTGCGCCGCGTCGGAGACGACGTCCATCGCGGCGTCCCAGCGGGCGAGGGCCTCCACGGACTGGCGGGGCGCGGTGTGCAGGGCGGAGGCCTGCAGGGTGGCCGCGACCGTCAGCTCCAGGTTCTCCCGGGCCAGGGACGGGATCAGGTACTTGTCGGAGATGACCTCGCCCTGCTCGGTCACCTTGATCTCGCCCTCCAGGGTGCCCCAGGGCTGGGCGAGGATCGCGTCGTGGGTGGGGCCGCCGCCGCGGCCGACGGTGCCGCCGCGGCCGTGGAAGAGCCGCAGGCGTACGCCGTACCGGTGGGCGACGTCACGCAGCCGCCGCTGGGCGCGGTGGATCTCCCACTGGGAGGTCGTGATGCCGCCGAACTTGGAGGAGTCGGAGTATCCGAGCATGACCTCCTGGACGTCGCCCCTGAGCGCCACGAGCCGCCGGTAGGACGGGTCGGCGAGCATGTCCTCCAGGATGGAGTCGGCGGCCTTGAGCTCGTCCGTGGTCTCCAGCAGCGGCACGATGCCGATCTTGGCCCAGCCGGCGTGCAGGTCGAGCAGGCCCGCCTCGCGGGCCAGCACGGCCGCCGCGAAGACGTCGTCGGCGCCCTGGCACATCGAGATGATGTACGACTCGATGACCTCGGGGCCGAAGACCTCCAGGGCCCGCTTGACCGTCTGGAAGACGCCGAGGGTCTTGGCGCCGGCCGCGTCGACGGGCGCGGGGGTGGGGGCGAGCGGGCGGCGCGAGCGGAGTTCCTTGGCGAGGAGCTTCGTACGGTAGTCGCGCGGCATGTCCGCGTACCGCCAGGACTCCTCGCCGAGCCGGTCGAAGAGCTGGCCGAGGGCGTGGTGGTGGGCGTCCGCGTGTTCGCGTACGTCCATGGTGGCGAGCTGGAGGCCGAAGGCGGCCAGGGTGCGGAGGGTGCGGTCGAGGCGGCCGTCGGCGAAGAGGCCGCCGCGGTGCTCGCGCAGCGAGGTCTGGATCAGCTTCAGGTCGTGCAGCAGTTCGCCGGTGCCGAGGTAGTCGCGGCCCGGCTCGTGCGGGGTGCCCTTGGCGAGGCGCTGCTTGGTGTTCTCCAGCTTCTGCCGGATGCAGGTGGCCTTGAGGCGGTAGGGCTCCTCGGCGTTGAGGCGCTTGTAGCGGGGGCTGATCTCGGGGAGGAGTTCCAGGTCGGTCTGGAGGGACTCCAGGAGTTCCTCGGTGGCGCCGCTGTAGCGGATGGAGTTCGACAGGAAGCCGCGGAGTTCGTCGATCATCTCCAGGGCGTCGTTGATGCCGTGCTCGTGCTGGAGGATCAGCACCTCCCAGGTGACCTCGGGGGTCACGTTGGGGTTGCCGTCGCGGTCGCCGCCGATCCAGGTGCCGAAGGTGAGGGGGCGGGTGTCGTCGGGCAGCTTGACGCCGACGCGCTCCAGTTCCGCCGTCAGGTCCTCCAGGACGTCACCGACGGCGCCGGCGTGCAGCTCGTCCAGGTAGTAGATGGCGTTGCGGGCCTCGTCGGCGGGTTCGGGGCGTACGACGCGCAGCTCGTCGGTCTGCCAGACGAGGTCGATGTTCTCGGCCAGCCGGGTGTCGTGGCGGCGGCGGTCGGTGTCGAGGACCGGGGTGTCGAGGAGCTTGGCGATGCGCCGGAGCTTGTTGAGGACCGAACGGCGGGCGGCCTCGGTGGGGTGGGCCGTGAACACCGGACGAACATTGAGGTGGCGGACGGTCTGCCGCAGGTGCTCGGGGTCGGCGTCCTTCAGCCGGTCGGCGGTGCGGGAGAGAAGTCCGCCCTCGGCGGCGCGCTTGGCGCGCAGCTCGCGGCCGCGGTGCACCTGCTCGGTGACGTTGGCCAGGTGGAAGTAGGTGGAGAAGGCGCGGACCAGCTTGGCCGCGGTCTCCAGTTCCGTGCCCCGCAGCAGCTCGGCGGCGGCCTCGCCGTCCTCGCGGGTGAGGCGGCGTACCCTCTCGACGAGTTCCAGCAGCTCGGGGCCCTCCTGACGGACGAGCGTCTCACCGAGGAGGTCGCCCAGCCGGCGGATGTCGGCGCGCAGCTCGGTGCTGGTGGTCGCCGGGGACACAGTCTGGTCGTCGGCACTGCTCACAGGTGCGGCTCCTTGCAGTGTTGAAGCTCGTCTGAAGCTCGTGTGGGAGGGAACCCGGTGACCGTCGCACGGCGGGTGCCGCATTACGGGCCGGACTTCCGGGAAAGGAATCAGAACGGACCGCGCTGTCCGACCGACTCCAAGGATAGGTCTCGGCCGGGACGCGCAGGGTCACGGGCTCTTGCCGCCGGGCGACGCGCTGACATACTTACGACGCCGTAGGTTACGGAACCGTAGGGAGGTCTCGTCCGAGCCGTACCCGGTTTCCGCTACCCCCCGGCACCTGTTTCAACCCACGACCCCACAGGGGACGCACCCATGACCACGAGCTCCGATGTGATCGACGACGCCCCGAAGTCGACCTCGCAGGCCACCGCCGAACATACTCCGTCCGCCACACTCGGCGGCGCCCGGAAGGGTTCTCTTGAGCAGGGTGTGCTCCTGCTCTTCATCATCGTCCCGTTCCTCGCGCTGGTCGCGGCCGTACCGCTGGCGTGGGGCTGGGGGGTGAGCTGGCTGGACCTGGGTCTGCTGGTCTTCTTCTACTTCCTCGGCTGCCACGGCATCACGATCGGTTTCCACCGGCACTTCACCCACAGTTCGTTCAAGGCCAAGCGGCCGCTGAAGATCGCGCTGGCGATCGCCGGGTCGATGGCGGTCGAGGGCCCCCTGGTGCGCTGGGTGGCCGACCATCGCAAGCATCACAGGTTCTCCGACGCGGAGGGCGACCCGCACTCCCCGTGGCGGTACGGCGAGACCGTCCCGGCCCTGATCAAGGGTCTGTGGTGGGCGCACATCGGCTGGATGTTCGACGAGGAGCGCACTCCGCAGGACAAGTACGCGCCGGATCTGATCAAGGACCCGACGCTGCGGGCGATCTCCCGCCAGTTCATCGTCTGGACGGTGGTGTCCCTGGCGCTGCCGGCGCTGATCGGCGGTCTGGTGACGATGTCCTGGTGGGGCGCGTTCACCGGGTTCTTCTGGGGCTCGCTCGTCCGGGTGGCGCTGCTGCACCACGTGACCTGGTCGATCAACTCGATCTGCCACGCGGTGGGCAAGCGGCCGTTCCGGTCGCGGGACAAGTCGGGCAACGTGTGGTGGCTGGCGATCCTGTCCTGCGGTGAGTCCTGGCACAACCTGCACCACGCCGACCCGACGTCGGCGCGGCACGGTGTGGAGCGCGGCCAGATCGACTCCTCCGCCCGGCTGATCCGCTGGTTCGAACTCGCCGGGTGGGCGTACGACGTGCGCTGGCCGTCACGCTCGCGTATCGATTCCCGCCGGACGTCCGGGTCGGACGGCTCCCGGCGGGGGAGGCAGGCCGCCGAGGCGGCATGATTGACGCCGTGGCGACCGACTCCAGCAGCACCTCCAGCAACGACAAGCCGCGGCGTGCGCGCCGTACCCGTATGACCGGTGCGGAGCGACGCCAGCAGCTGCTGGAGATCGGTCGCACCCTCTTCGCCGCGAAGGGCTTCGAGGGCACGTCGGTGGAGGAGATCGCGGCGAAGGCCGGGGTGTCCAAGCCGGTGGTGTACGAGCACTTCGGCGGCAAGGAGGGGCTGTACGCGGTCGTGGTGGACCGCGAGATGCGGCGCCTGCTGGACATGGTGACCAGCTCGCTGACGGCGGGCCACCCCCGGGAACTGTGCGAACAGGCGGCGTTCGCGCTGCTGGACTACATCGAGGAGTACACGGACGGTTTCCGCATCCTGGTCCGTGACTCGCCCATCCCGCAGTCGACGGGCTCGTTCGCGTCCCTGATCTCGGACATCGCCACTCAGGTGGAGGACATCCTGGGCCGCGAGTTCAAAAGCCGCGGCTTCGACCCCAAGCTGGCGCCCCTGTACGCGCAGGCGCTGGTCGGCATGGTCGCGCTGACCGGGCAGTGGTGGCTGGAGGTGCGTCGGCCGAAGAAGGCGGAGGTGGCGGCGCATCTGGTGAATCTGGCGTGGCACGGGCTGGACGGGCTGGAGCAGAAGCCTCGGCTGATCGGACACCGCAAGAGCTGAGCGCTCCGCGGGGCGTGCCGGGGGCGCCGTGATCGTCTGCGCCGCCGTCGTGGTGGGTCGCACGGTTCCCCGCGCCCCTTGTTCCGGCGCTGCGGAACCGGCGATGCGGCGGAGGTCGACGGTCCGCGTGCTGCCGCGCACGCGGGTGGGTGCCGTTCAGCCGGGCTCCAGGAGCTCCAGGCGGTTGCCGACCGGGTCCGTGGAGTAGAGGCGGCGGCCCGGGGGGTGGTCGTCCCAGGTGATGGTGGCGCCGTGGGCGGTGAGCCGGGCGGCGCAGGACTCGATGTCGGTGACCCGCAGGCCCGGGTGGGCCTCGCGGGCGGGGCGGAAGCCGGGCTCGATGCCGAGGTGCAGCTGCGCCGCCCCCGCCTGGGACCAGCAGCAGCCGCGTGCCGCGAGTGCCGGTGGCTTGGGGATCTCGGTCATGCCGGGGACGTCCGCGTGGTACGCGCGCAGCCGGTCCTCGGAGGCGGGTGGGGTGGCGGGCTGGGCGTGGTCCACAGCGGTGATCATCGCGTCTCCTTGCGGGCGATGGCGAAGATGCGGCGGAAGGGGAACGGTGTGCCGTGCCTGCCCGGCGGATAGGCCTCGCGGAGGGCGGTGCGGTACTCGTCCTCGAAGGCCCGCGCGGCCTCGGGGTCGTCGGCGAGGGCGGTGAGGACCGGGCGCAGGCCGGTGCCCTTCACCCAGTCGAGGACGGGGTCCTCGCCGGTGAGGAGATGGATGTACGTGGTCTCCCAGACGTCGGCCGAGCAGCCGAGGGCGGTGAGGCGTTCCAGGTAGGCCTCGGGGGTGAGGACGGCGTCGGCATGCCGGAGGGTGTCGGCCAGGCGGTCCCGCCAGCGCGGGGATGCGGCCAGCTCGCGCATCAGCCGGTGGCTGGGGGCGTCGAAGTTGCCGGGGACCTGGAAGGCGAACGTGCCGCCGGGGACGAGCCCGGCGATCCAGTCGGCGAAGCGGTCCGCGTGACCGGGGACCCACTGGAGCGTGGCATTGCTGAGGATCAGGTCGTACGGCTCACCGGGCGCCCAGGTGCGCAGGTCGGCGTGGGTGAAGTCGAGGCGGCCGGGGTCCGCGTGCTCGGCGCGGGCGCGGTGCAGCATCTCGGGTGAGTTGTCGTAGCCGGTGACGTTGGCGGTGGGCCAGCGGGTGGCGAGCAGTGCGGTGAGGTTGCCGGGGCCGCAGCCGAGGTCGGCGATGCGGGGCGGGTCGGTGGGCAGGTCGGGGACCTGGGCCAGGAGGTCGGTGAAGGGGCGGGCACGGTGTCCGGCGTGCCGCAGGTACTGGGCGGGGTCCCAGGTGGGGTCGGCCATGCCCTCAGCTTGACAACCAAGTATCTCGACGTCAAGAGACTTCACGTCGACACAACCACTACACTGATCGCCATGGAGGACGAGGTCGATCGGCTGGTCGCAGCGTGGCGCCGGGAGCGCCCGGACCTCGACGTGGAACCGCTTGAGGTACTCAGCCGGGTGAGCCGGCTGGCCCGGCACCTGGACCGGGCACGTCGGCTGGCCTTCTCCGAGCACAATCTGGAGCCCTGGGAGTTCGACGTCCTGACCGCGCTGCGCCGCGCGGGGGCGCCGTACCAGCTCTCGCCCGGACAGCTGCTGACCCAGACCCTGGTCACTTCCGGCACGATGACGAACCGTATCGACCGCCTGGCGAAAAAGGGCCTGGTGGAGCGGCTGCCCGATCCCAGTGACCGGCGTGGAGTCCTGGTCCGGCTCACGGACGAGGGCCGGGACCGTGCGGACCAGGCCCTGGCGGGCCTGCTGGACCAGGAACGCGCGATCCTCGCGGAGCTCTCCCGTGCCCAGCGCATCGAACTGGCGGCGCTGCTGCGGCAGTTGACCGCGCCGTTCGACAACATCCCCGGGTAGGCGCGCTGTGGGCCGGTGGGGGCGGTCGCGCAGTTCCCCGCGGGCGCGCTGCGGGCTCGGCCGTCCGTCGGCCGCGGGCCGGTGGGGGCTGAGCGCGCAGTTCCCCGCGCCCCTTCAAGGCGCTGCCCGACCAAACCCGATCAGGCACCCCCGCCGACACCACCACGCTCGGCCGTCCCTCGGCCTCGGGCCGGTGAGGGCTGAGCGCGCAGTCCCCGCACCCCTTCAGCGCGCTGCCCGACCGAACCCGATCAGGCACCCCCGCCGACACCACCACGCTCGGCCGTCCGTCGGCCGCGGGCCGGTGAGGGCTGAGCGCGCAGTTCCCCGCGCCCCTTCAAGGCGCTGCCCGACCGAACCCCATCAGGCACCCCCGCCGACACCACCACGCTCGGCCGTCCGTCGGCCGCGGGCCGGTGGGGGCTGAGCGCGCAGTCCCCGCGCCTTCAAGGCGCTGCCCGACCGAACCCGATCAGGCGCACCCGCCGACACCACCACGCTCGGCCGTCCCTCGGCCTCGGGCCGGTGAGGGCTGAGCGCGCAGTCCGCGCACCCCTTCAGCGCGCTGCCCGACCGAACCCGATCAGGCGCCCCGTATCCCTTTGGAGTCGGTCAGGCGCTGTTGCTTTCCTCCGGCGTGAGTCGGGCGGTGGGGCCCAGGTCGGCCGGGCCCACGCCCGCACGCCGGGCCAGTGCGACGGCGGCGAGGGTGGAGTGGACGCCTAGTTTGCCGAGGACGTTCTGCATGTGGGTGCGGACGGTGTGCGGGGAGAGGTACAGGCGTTCGGCGACGGCCTTGCGGCCCAGGCCCGCGACCATGCACCGCAGTACCTCCCGCTCGCGCGGGGTGAGGGACTCCACCAGCCGTTCGCTCTCCGTGCGATGCCTGCGCGCGGCGGTCAGTTCGCGCAGGACGCCGGTGAGCAGGGCGGGCGGCAGATGCGTCTCGTCGCGCAGCACGCCCCGGATGACGGTGAGCAGCCTCGACAGCGAACAGTCCTTGGCGACCCAGCCGCCCGCCCCGGCCTGCAGGGCGAGCGCGGCACGCCGGGGATCGTCCTTCTCGGCGAGCACGACGACCCGTACCCCGGGCTGCGCGGAACGGACCCCGGCGACCAGGGAGATGCCGTCCACGACCCCGTCCACGCCGCCTTCCTGCACGGGCACGGCGGGCCGCCGTATCCCAGGGACGTTGCCCCCCAGGTCGGCGTCGACGAGCAGCACGTCGAACCGGCGGCCCTCGGCGGCCGCGCGCTCCAGGCTGCGCAGCGCGGCGGGACCGCTGCCGGCCGCGGAGACGTCGACATCGGGCTCGGCGGCGAGCGCCGCGGCGAGGGACTCGGCGAAGATGCGGTGGTCGTCGACGACCAGGACTCGGATGCGAACCACGAAACCCCCTTCCCCGAGCTCTCGAAGAGCAGGGGACGCCCATCGACGGGAGCCGAATGACCGGTGCGGGTACGCCGCCCGAAGCAGTCCTGGTGGGTGTGTCTGCCGTTCCCCAGGACGGGGTCGCCGCAGCCGCACGGCCGCCGCCGTGCAGAAACCGCTACCCCCACTTCGGGCGTCGTACCCGACTTGTCTCGCCCCCTGAACAGCACCGGCCCCCACCGGTGCTGTTCATCAGAGTACGGGCGGGGGGCAGGAGCGGAAGGCAATTTGCAGAACTGGTTGTCCAGCGCGTTTATGGTGAGGCGCATGTTTCGTATTGAGACAGAAGTCGACAGAGCCCGGCGCGATCTTCTCCGTTCCCGGCTCCGCGACACCAATACGGCAGCCTCCCCCGTCCTGCGCGCCCTGCGCGGCACCCCCGCCGGCCGCGAAGCCCCCCTGCACGTCTGGGCGTTGGACGCCACCGGCGACCTGGCCGGCGGCCTGGTCGGGCACACCTGGACGACCTGGCTGCATGTGACGTACCTCTGGGTCGACCAACGCCACCGCGGCACCGGCCTGGGCTCCTTCCTGCTGGCCGAGGCGGAGCGCATCGCCCGCGTGGAGCGCGGCTGCGCCGCCGCCCGACTGGAGACCTGGGACTTCCAGGCTCCCGGCTTCTACCGGAAGCAGGGGTACGAAGTGGTGTGCGCGATCCCCGACTACCCGCCCGGTATCACGGAGTTCACGCTGACCAAGCGCCTGGCCACCAACTGACCGCGGCAGCCCTACCGCACCCGCCGCGCCCCCGCCGAAGGCACCGCCTCGAACACCCGGGGCGCCATGAAGCCCGCGGCCGCGAACGCCTCTTCCACCGCCTTGGTGATGGCGTCGACGTCCGTCACCTCCGCCAGCACGATCGCCGAGCCGCCGAAGCCGCCGCCCGTCATCCGGGCGCCCAGGGCCCCGGCCGACCGGGCGGTGTCGACGACCAGGTCCAGCTCCGGGCAGGAGATGCGGAAGTCGTCGCGCAGGGAGGCGTGGCCCTCGGTGAGGACCGGGCCGATCGCCCGGGTCTCGCCCGACTCCAGCAGGGAGACGACGCGTTCGACGCGCTGGTCCTCCGTGACCACGTGCCGCACCAGCCTGCGGACCTCCTCGTCGTCGCCGAGGCGGTCCAGCGCCGCGTCCAGCTCGGCGTACGGGATGTCGCGCAGGGCGTCGACGCCCAGCAGGGCCGCGCCCTTCTCGCAGCCCGTCCGGCGCTTGCCGTACTCGCCGCTGCTGTGCTCGTGCTTGACCCGGGTGTCGACGACCAGCAGCCGCATCCCCTCGGCGGCCAGGTCGAAGGGGATCTGGCGCTGGGAGAGGTCGCGGGTGTCGAGGAACAGGGCGTGGCCGGCGGTGCAGCAGGCGGACGCGGTCTGGTCCATGATGCCGACGGGGGCGCCGACGTAGACGTTCTCGGCGCGCTGGCACAGGCGGGCCAGCTGCCAGCCCTTCAGCCCGAGGTCGTGAAGGTCGTTCAGGGCGAGAGCGATCACCACCTCCAGCGCCGCCGAGGACGACAGGCCCGCGCCCGCCGGGACCGTGGAGGACAGGTGGATGTCCGCGCCGCCCACCTCGTGGCCCGCCGCGCGCAGCGCCCAGACCACGCCCGCCGGGTACGCCGTCCAGTTCTTGTCCGACTCCGGCTCCAGGGCGTCCACGCGCAGCTCCACCACGCCGCCCGCGTCGCCTTCGATGTCCGCCGAGTGCAGTCGCAGTACGCCGTCGTCCCGGCGGGACACCGCCGCGACCGCGGTGTGCGGCAGCGCGAACGGCATCACGAAGCCGTCGTTGTAGTCGGTGTGCTCACCGATGAGGTTGACCCGTCCCGGCGCGGCCCACACGCCCTGCGGATCGGCCCCGTACAGCTCCCTGAACCGCTCGGCGACAGCCTCTGCGACAGCCTCGCTCATGCCCTGCCCCTGACCCTTTCGTACGTTCTACTTGCCGCGCCGCTGCGCGAACTCCCAGGCGTCGGCGACGATCCCGGCGAGGTCCGCGCGGGACGGGTTCCAGCCGAGCCGCTCGCGGGCCGTCCGCGCCGACGCCACCAGCACCGCCGGGTCGCCGCCCCGGCGCGGGGCCACCACCTCGGGGATCGGGTGGCCGGTCACCTGACGGACCGTCTCGATGACCTCGCGGACGGAGAATCCGTTGCCGTTGCCGAGGTTGCAGATCAGGTGCTCGCCCGCGACGGCCGCCTCGACGGCCAGCAGGTGTGCCTCCGCGAGGTCCGCGACGTGGATGTAGTCGCGGATGCAGGTGCCGTCCGGCGTCGGGTAGTCGTCGCCGTAGACGGAGATCGCGTCGCGCCTGCCCTGGGCCACCTGCAGCACCAGCGGGATGAGGTGCGACTCGGGGTCGTGCCGCTCGCCGAACTCGCCGTACGCGCCGGCGACGTTGAAGTAGCGCAGCGACACCGCGCCCAGCCCGTGCGCCTTCGCCTCGCCTGTGATCATGTGGTCGACGGCGAGCTTGGAGGCACCGTAGGGGTTGGTCGGCGCGGTGGGGGCGGACTCGACGATCGGCACCTGCTCCGGCTCACCGTAGGTGGCGGCGGTGGAGGAGAAGACGAGCTTGCGCACCCCGGCCGCCCGCATGGCGGCGAGCAGGGCCATGGTCCCGCCGACGTTGTTGTCCCAGTACTTCTCCGGCCGTACGACGGACTCGCCGACCTGGGAGCAGGCCGCGAAGTGCAGCACGGCGTCGTAGGAGGAGTCCAGCCACTTGGCGGAGTCGCGCATGTCGCCCTCGATGAAGGAAGCACCCGAGGGCACGCCCTCGCGGAAGCCGGTGGACAGGTTGTCGAGTACGACGACCTCGTGGCCGGCCTCCAGCAGATGCTGGGCGACCACGCTGCCCACGTATCCCGCACCACCGGTGACCAGGTACTTCCCGCTCATGAACTAGCTACCTCTCGCAATCGCTCGGCCGCGCGCTCCGGCGGCACGTCGTTGATGAACACGCTCATGCCGGATTCGGAACCCGCGAGGTACTTCAGCTTGCCGGACGTACGGCGAATGGTGAAAAGCTCCAGGTGGAGCGCGAAGTCGTCACGGCTGACGCCCTCGAACTCCTCCAGCTGGCCGAACGGCGCCTGGTGCCAGGCGGCGATGTACGGCGTCGGAGGCTCACCCTCGCCGAAGATACGGTCGAAGCGCCTCAAGAGTTCCAGATAGACCTGGGGGAATTCCGAGCGGGCCCCCTCGTCGAGCGCGAGCAGGTCGGGCACCCGGCGACGCGGGTACAGGTGGACCTCGTACGGCCAGTGCGCGGCGTACGGCACGAAGGCCACCCAGTGTTCACCCTCGAGGACGACCCGCTCGCCGGCGAGCTCGCGCTCCAGGACGGCGTCGAAGAGGTTCCCCCCGCCCGTGGCGTCCTTGTGGGCCGCGAGGGACCGCAGCATCAGGGCGGTGCGAGGGGTGGTGAAGGGGTAGGCGTAGATCTGCCCGTGCGGGTGACCCAAGGTCACACCGATCTCCGCACCCCGGTTCTCGAAACAGAAGACCTGCTCGACGGAGGGCACATGGGACAGCTCCGACGTACGGTCGGTCCACGCGTCCAGGACCAGCCGCGCCTGTTCCTCGCTCAGGTCCGCGAAGGACGCGGTGTGGTCGGAGGTGAAGCAGACGACCTCGCAGCGCCCGGAGTCACCGGCCAGCGAGGGAAAACGGTTCTCGAAGACCACCACGTCGTACGACGAGTCCGGGATCTCACTCAGCCGCTCACCCTGCGACGGGCACAGGGGACACTCGTCGGCCGGCGGGTGGTAGGTCCGGCCCTGGCGGTGCGAGGCGATCGCGACCGCGTCGCCCAGCAGCACATCGTGGCGGATCTCGGAGGTCGTCACGGTCCGCTCCAGCGGACGGCGGTCGACCGCGTCGCGCACGGCGTCGTCCCGCAGGTCGTAGTAGATCAGCTCACGACCGTCCGCCAGACGGGTCGAGGTCTTCTTCACCGCGGACTCCTCATTCGAGCCACCCAAGTCATTCAACAGAACTCAACACACCAAAACACAACTCACCACCACAGTCAACATCTCATAGGTTCCGCACCGGATCAGTCCACGCAACGAAGCGAGTGCGTATGGAAACCCCCACTTTGCTCTCCGCCGAGCTGCGGCTCCCCACCAACTGGCTCGACTACGCGATCCTCGGCATCTACTTCGTCGTCGTCCTCGGTGTCGGGTTCGCCGCCCGCGCCTCGGTGAAGACCAGCCTCGACTTCTTCCTCTCCGGGCGCTCCCTGCCCGCCTGGATCACCGGCCTGGCGTTCATCGCGGCCAACCTCGGCGCCACCGAGATCCTCGGCATGGCCGCCAACAGCGCCCAGTACGGCGTCTACACCACCCACTGGTACTGGGTCGGCGCCATCCCGGCCATGGTCTTCCTCGGCCTGGTGATGATGCCCTTCTACTACGGCAGCAAGGTCCGCTCGGTCCCCGAGTTCCTGCTCCTGCGCTTCGACAGGCCGGCGCACCTGCTCAGCTCGATCCTGTTCGCCTTCGCCGCCGTCCTCATCGCGGGCGTCAACCTCTACGCCCTCGCCATCGTCGTCGAGGCACTGCTGGGCTGGCCGGAGTGGGTGGCGATCGTCGTGGCGGGCTTCTTCGTCCTCGCCTACATCACCCTCGGCGGCCTCTCCTCGGCGATCTACAACGAAGTACTCCAGTTCTTCGTCATCCTCGCCGCACTCATCCCGCTCACGTTCCTGGCCCTGAAGAAGGTCGGCGGCTGGGACGGCCTGTCCGACACCCTCACCGCGACCCGGGGCGATGACTTCATGACGGCCTGGGGCGGCACGGGCATCGGCGACGCCAACCCCCTCGGCGCGAACTGGCTCACGATCGTCCTCGGCCTGGGCTTCGTGCTCTCCTTCGGCTACTGGACCACGAACTTCGCCGAGGTCCAGCGCGCCCTGTCGGCCAGGAACCTCTCCGCCGCCCAGCGCACCCCGCTGATCGCCGCGTTCCCGAAGATCTTCATCGTCTTCCTGGTGATGATCCCCGGCCTGGTCGCCGCCGCGCTGATCCCCCGGTTCGGCACCCCCGAGTCGGGCTACCAGTACAACGACGCCATCCCCTACCTGATGCAGGACCTGCTGCCCAACGGCGTCCTCGGCCTCGCGGTGACCGGCCTGCTGGCGGCCTTCATGGCGGGCATGGCGGCCAACGTGTCGGCCTTCAACACGGTGTTCACCAACGACATCTGGGCGAGGTACGCGGTCCGGGGCCGGGACGACTCCTACTACGTCCGCTTCGGCCGCATCATCACGGCGGTCGGCGTCCTGGCCTCCATCGGCACGGCGTTCCTGGCGTCGGCCTTCTCGAACATCATGGCGTACCTGCAGACGCTGTTCTCCTTCTTCAACGTCCCGATGTTCGTCGTCTTCATCATCGGCATGTTCTGGAAGCGCGCGTCGATGAAGTCGGGCTTCTGGGGCCTCCTCGCCGGCACCACGGCCGCAATGGTCAACTACTTCGTCGTCTACCGGCAGGGCGTCATCGACATACCCTCCGACCAGGGCGCCAACTTCGTCTCCGCGATCGCGGGCTTCGTCGCCGGCGCGGTCGTCATGGTGGCCGTCTCCCTCTTCACCGCCCCCAAGCCCATGGAGGACCTCCAGGGCCTCGTCTACGGCACCCGCTCCCCCGGCATGGCGGAGCCGCCCGCGAAGGGCGACGAGGCGTGGTACCGCAAGCCGGCGCTGCTCGGCTGGGGCGCGGTGATCCTGGCTGCCGCCTGCTACATCCCGTTCTCGTTCTGACCGCGGGAGGATGGAGAGACCATGTCAGAGCAGCACCACGAGTACTCCGAGCGTGACGTCCTGCGGGAGGTCACCGAACTGGAGAGCAAGTCCGCGACGGCCGCCCGGCTCTTCGACATCCGGCGCATCATCGGCGGCCTCTTCGTCGTCTACGGCGTCATCGTCACGATCGCGGGCCTCACGGACGACGACGCGGCGATCGACAAGGCCGAGGGCGTCAACATCAACCTCTGGACAGGCCTGGGCATGCTCCTGCTGGGCCTGTTCTTCCTGACCTGGCTAAAACTCCGCCCCACGGCTCCGCCACCCCCACCGATCACCCCGGACGACACCCGCCAGGAGTAAACGCCGCACGGTTTCCCGCCCCACCCGTCCGATCCACACCCTGCATCGCGGCTGGGGCGGGCCACTGCGGCAGCCCGCACCCGCAGCTAAGCGGTAGCGCGGCAGCGCGCACCCGCGGCGAGGGGTACGCGCGGCCGCAGCTGCGCAGGCTGCGGCCGAGACAGCGGCATGGCGCGGCCGTACGCACGCATGCTGCGGCAGCCACCGCGACAGCCGCACTCGCGTACGCACGGAAGGGGGCGTGTCGGGGGGTGTCCGCCCGCAGCGGTTGGCGCGTCAACACGGGCGAGTTGGTGAGTGACCGATTCCGCGCCGTTCCGAGGACGGACACCCCCCGGCGCGGCCCCGACCCACCCACGCACCGCAGGCGCTACCGCAACCACGCACCCACCCGCGCAGGCCGCCGCAGGCACTCAGCCGCAACCACGCACCCACCCGCGCAGGCCGCCGCAGGCACTCAGCCGCAACCACGCACCCACCCGCGCAGGCCGCCGCAGGCACTCAGCCGCAACCACACACCCACCCGCGCAGGCCGCCGCAGGCACTCAGCCGCAACCACGCACCCACCCGCGCAGGCCGCCGCAGGCATTCAGCCGTCACCACGCCCCGGCAACGCCCCCGCCCGATCCAGCAACCCAGTACGCGCAGCCAACGCCGCCGCCTCCAACCGCGACCCCACCCCCAACTTCATCAGCACACGCTGCACATGCGTCCGAGCAGTGGACGGCGCAATCCCCATCCCCGCCGCGATCAGCCGCGTGTCCTCCCCGTCCGCCACCCGCACCAACACCTCAACCTCCCGAGGCGTCAGCATCTCCAACAACCGCTGCCCCTCGTCGTCCGGCTGCGCCGCAGGATTCAGCAGCTCCCCGAACGCCCCCTGCAACAACTGCGGCGCCACCGCCGCCTCCCCCGCCCGCGCCTTCATGATCGCCCGCTCGACGCCCTCGATCCGCTCGTCGTGCCGCACATACCCGGACGCCCCCGCCGCGAACGCCGCCGCGATCCCCCGAGGACTGGGCACCGGCCCCAGCACCAGCACCGCCACCTGCCCCCGCTCCCGCTTGATCCGCACCACCGGATCGAACGCCCCCGCCTCGGCCGGCGTGGCCGTCCCCCACAGACACACCTCCGGCGCCCGCGCGATCACCAGCTCCGCCGCCCCCACGGCCGGCGCCGCCGCGGCCAGCACCCGGTGCCCCCGCAGCTTCAGCGCCGAGGCCAACGCCTCGGCGAGCAACCGGTGGTCGTCGACCACCATGAGCCGCACTCCCATCGAGCAACCCCCCCCAGTCCCCCCACCAGTCCCCCAGTGGACGCCCACTATGGATGTCCAAAGGCCCTACGGACAGACCCAGCACAAACACCGACGTCCGCCATGCCCCCGGAAGCTACACGGCTGTTCGACGTCGCGCTGCCCCTACTCGTGAGAAGTGCCCCAGATCGCCGAAATTCCCCCTCAACCACTCACCCCGAACGCGATGGCGAGGTACTCGTCCCCACCCGAACCCGACCCGCTGGCATACACCTCGGACATGTACAACCGCCCCTGCGAGTAGAGGACTTCGCCGTACCCCGGCTCCTTCCCCGACTCCACGTCCCGCACCGCATCGGTCCCGGGGTTCTCCATCAGCTTGACCTGCTCGAAGCTGCCGCCGTCGATGCTGACGATCTGCCCACCCTTGTCGTACGGCCCGCTCTTGTACGCGATCACGTTCCCGCCGTCCATCCGCAACGGCGTGATCGTGTACCCGTCCCCCGCGTCCGCCCGCTGCCCGGTCAGCTTCCCGCTCGCCAGATCGAACACCACGACCGAGTTCGTCCGGCCGAACTCACCGGAACCGTCCCGCTCCTCCGTCGGCACATACAGCCGGTCGTTGCCGACCGCCAGCCCCGTGCAGTCCTCGACCCGGGAGATACCGTCGCACTCGGCGGCGTAGGAGTCACCCGGCGCCGAGATCCGCGCCCGCAGCTTCCCCGTCTTGTTGTCGACGGAGAAGAAGTCCGAGATGCCGCTGCCGTCCCCGGCCGAGTCACCCACGTCGGCCGCCACGACCAGCGGATCGGTCGACACGACACTGGCGTACTCGATGCCCTTGGCCATCTTGTACTCCGAGATCACCTTCCCGGACTTCGGGTCGATGGTCTGGATGTGCAGCTCACGCGCCTCGTACTGCCCGCACTTGCGCACCGCGACCAGCTTCGCGCCGCCGCCGTACCCGGCGTCGTAGCAGGTGTCCGCGGGCTTCGGCGTCCACAGTGCCTTGCCGCTGTCGATGTCGAACGCGGCACCGCCGCTCGTACTGCCCACGGCGACCGTGCTCGCGCTCACGGTGACGTTGTCGAAGCTGATCGGCTGGTCACCGGACGTGGCGGTCTCGGTCCACAGCTTTTTGCCCGCGTTCAGGTCGATCGCCGCGACCTGGCTGCACCCCTCGGAGGAGTTCTTGGCGGGCATCCTGGGCTGGAAGACGACGGCCGTCCTGCCGTCCGCGGTCGTGTGCCGGGTCGCCTCGCACACCGGCCCGGGCAGCGGAATCGTCCACAGCTCGGTGCCCTTGTCCCGGTCGTAGCCGACGATCTCGGCGACACCGGTCTTGGCGTACACCTTGTCGGTGAGCCAGGAGCCGGTGACGACCACGGAGTCGTCCTTGTCGACCTCGGGCTGCGGAACCTGGAACAGCACCTTGGAGTTCGGGTCGGCCGGCACCTTCTCGGTGCCCTTGGAGGAGCTCTCGGCGCCCCCCTTGCCGTCGCCCGTGCCGCCGCTCGAACTGGCGGTGTCGTCCGTGCCGCCCTCACCGGACGACTTCGAGTACCAGACACCCCCACCGATGATCAGCGCGATCGCCACGACGGCGGCCACGATGATGGCCACCTGCGCGTTGAACTTCCGCCCGCCACCGGCCGCCTGCCCCGGCTGACCCGCCTGCGGGTGCAGCGGCACGGTCGGCTGCGGATAGCCGTACCCGGGTGGCCCGTAGGGATTCGGCTGCGGAGGCTGCGGATACCCGTACCCAGGCTGCGGCGGCCCCTGAGGCGGCCCCGGATATCCGTAACCGCCCCCCGGCGGCTGAGGAGCACCGAACGCGGGCGGCGCCCCCGGCGGCTGAGGAGCACCGAACGCGGGCGGCGCCCCCGGCGGCTGATCCTGGGGCTGGGGCTGCGGCTGGGGCTGCGGCGAGCCGAACCCACCCCCCTGCGGGGGCTGGTTGGGCGGCGGAGGCGGCGGCTGGGTCATGACGTGGGTACCTCGGGGAGACGGGGACGGCGGAACAGCACAACAGCGGAACAAGTCGGAACGGCGCGTCACTTGCCGTAGGCGAGCATCAGCTTCTCCTTGGCCTCGTCCTCGCCGGACAGCCGGGTGGTGGAGATGTAGAAGCGGCCGTCCACCCAGGCGATGTCCCGCGAGAAGAAGCTGTCCTCGACCTGCGCCGCGCCCGTGGGGTTCTGCAGCAGCTTCGTCGGCCGGTGGCTGCCGCCGGTCGTCGGAACGGACACGATCTGGCCACCCGCGTCGTACGACGGCTCGACGTACGCGATGAGCTTGCCGCCCTCGACCCGCAGCGGCAGCATCGACTCGTCCGCGGGGGACTTCACCCGCCACTTCTCCTTGCCGTCGGCGAGGTTGATCGCCACGACCTCGTTGGCGCCGCCGGTGGCCTCGGTGGGCAGGTAGAGGGTGTTCGCGTCGGCGGCGACGCCCTGGCAGCCGGTCAGGTCGCGCTGGAGGACGGACCAGCCGCACTCGGGTGCGAAGTCCTCGTCGACCTTGACCTGGGAGCGGAAGCCGCCCTTGGCGTCCAGGGTGGAGATGTTCCAGGCGTCCTTGTCCTCGTTGGTGCTGTAGACCACCAGCGGGTCGACGGAGTACGCCCGCATGACCCGCCAGCCCTTGTCGAAGGCCCGGGTCCACTTGACCTTGCCGGTCCTCGGGTCCAGTTCCTGTATCTCGTCGTGCTCGTTGTCCGTGGCCGCGCCGCAGGACGCGACGGAGACCAGCCGGCTGCCGCCCGCGAACGCGCTCGGGAAGCAGGCGTCGCCGTACTTCTTCTTGTCGAACAGCTTCTTGCCGGTGGTGACGTCGTACGCCGTGCCGGACTGCGAGCGGCCCACCATCAGCGTGTCGCCGGCCAGGGTCAGTTCGATGGAGAGCGTGCTGTCGAACAGCGCGCCGTCCTCGACCTCGCCGCTCCAGCCCTTCTCACCGGTGTTGAGGTCGATCAGCTGGAGCTTGTTGCACTCGGCGCGGTCGCTGGAGCCGTTCATGTACGCCACGACGATCTTGTCGTCGGCCGTCTTCTGCGGGGTGACCGCGCAGATCTCCTGCGGGAAGCCGATCGGGTCCCACGTGGGCCTGCCGTCGCCGACGTTGTAGGCGACGAGCTCCTTGTACGCCGCCTTCACCGCCGTCTTGTCGGTGATCCACATGCCGGGGGCCTTGGCGCCGGAACCGGGCGCGTCGGGCGCCTCCTTGTACCAGAGCACCCGCCCTTCGCCCGCCTTGCGGCCCTCGTTGAGGTTGTCCGGGTCGGCGCGGCCGTCGCCGCTGCCGTCACCGGGGTTGACCGGGGCGTCGGAGGCGGAGGGCTTGGCGTCGTCGCTCTGCTCGGCGACCGGCTTCTTGTCGTCGCCGCCGCTGGTCACGGCGTAGACGGTGCCGCCGATGAGCAGCAGCGCGGCCACCGCGGCACCGACGGCCAGCGCGGGCTTGCCCCGGAAGGGGTTGCGCGAGCCGGAGCCGGGGGGCGTGCCCGGCGCGCCGGGGTACGGGGGCTGCGGGAAGCCGTAACCGGGCTGCTGACCGTACGGCCCCGGAGGATGCGGCTGACCGTACGGACCGGGCTGCTGCGGATAGCCGTAACCGGGCTGCGGCGGCCCCTGCGGGGGCTGGGGCGGCTGGGCCGGTGGTGGGGGTGTGCCCTGACTCGGGTCCTGTGGCGCGCCGAAGCCGCCACCCGGCGGCTGGTTGGGCGGCTGGGTCATCAGCGGTTCCCCCTTGTGACTGATGTGGCGCCGCGCCCCGTGGCGCTGCGTTTCCGCCACACCCATGATTCTCAGACGGTTCTCAGACCGCCCATTTCTATCACCCGGGACCGACAACGAAACGGGCCGGATGCGCCCCTGTTCCCAAGGGAGCACCGGCCCGTGATGCCGTTGTTACGCGACTCACGCGTCCTCGGCCAGCTCCAGCCACCGCATCTCCAGCTCCTCCCGCTCACCGGTCAACTGCCGCAGCTCGGCGTCCAGTTCGGCCACCTTCGCGAAGTCCGTGGCGTTCTCGGCGATCTGGGCGTGCAGCTTGTTCTCCTTCTCGGAGATCCGGTCCAACTGCCGCTCGATCTTCTGGAGTTCCTTCTTGGCCGCGCGCTGGTCGGCGGCGGTCCTCTCGGGCGCCGACTTCACCGCGGCGGGGGTGGCCGCCGCCGCTTCCTCCATCTTCCGGCGCCGCTCCAGGTACTCGTCGATCCCGCGCGGCAGCATCCGCAGGGTGCCGTCGCCGAGCAACGCGAACACGCGGTCGGTGGTGCGCTCGATGAAGAACCGGTCGTGCGAGATCACGATCATCGAGCCGGGCCAGCCGTCGAGCAGGTCCTCCAGCTGGGTCAGCGTCTCGATGTCGAGGTCGTTGGTCGGCTCGTCGAGGAAGAGGACGTTCGGCTCGTCCATCAGCAGCCGGAGCAGCTGCAGCCGACGGCGCTCACCGCCGGAGAGGTCCCCCACCGGCGTCCACTGCTTCTCCTTGCCGAAGCCGAACGTCTCGCACAGCTGGCCCGCGGTCATCTCGCGCCCCTTGCCGAGGTCGACGCGCTCCCGCACCCGCTGGACGGCCTCCAGGACCCGCCAGTCCGGGTCCAGTTCGGCGACCTCCTGGGAGAGGTACGCGAGCTTGACCGTCTTGCCGACGGCGATCCGCCCGCCCACCGGCTGTGCCTCGCCCTGCGTCCGCGCCGCGTCGGCCATCGCGCGCAGCAGCGAGGTCTTGCCCGCGCCGTTCACACCGACGAGCCCGATGCGGTCGCCGGGGCCGAGCTGCCACGTCACATGCTTCAGCAGCACCTTGGGACCGGCCTGGACGGTGATGTCCTCCAGGTCGAAGACGGTCTTGCCGAGCCGCGAGGAGGCGAACTTCATCAGCTCGGAGCTGTCCCGGGGCGGCGGCACGTCCTTGATCAGCTCGTTGGCGGCCTCCACGCGGAACCGCGGCTTCGACGTGCGGGCGGGGGCGCCGCGGCGCAGCCAGGCCAGCTCCTTGCGGACCAGGTTCTGCCGTTTGACCTCCTCGGTCGCGGCGATCCGCTCGCGCTCGGCGCGGGCGAAGACATAGTCGGAGTAGCCGCCCTCGTACTCGTGGACCACTCCGCGCTGCACGTCCCACATGCGGGTGCAGACCTGGTCGAGGAACCAGCGGTCGTGGGTGACGCAGACCAGCGCGGAGCGGCGCTCGCGCAGGTGCCGGGCGAGCCAGGCGATGCCCTCGACGTCGAGGTGGTTGGTGGGCTCGTCGAGGACGATCAGGTCCTGTTCGTCGATGAGCAGCTTGGCGAGCGCGATGCGGCGCCGCTCGCCACCGGAGAGCGGCCCGATGACGGTGTCGAGGCCCTGGGGGAAGCCGGGGAGGTCGAGTCCGCCGAAGAGACCCGTCAGCACGTCGCGGATCTTGGCGTTGCCCGCCCACTCGTGGTCGGCCATGTCGCGGATGACCTCGTGGCGGACGGTGGCCCCGGGGTCCAGGGAGTCGTGCTGGGTGAGGACGCCCAGGCGCAGGCCGCCGGAGTGGGTGACCCGGCCGGAGTCCGCCTGCTCCTGCTTGGCGAGCATCCGGATCAGGGTCGTCTTGCCGTCGCCGTTGCGGCCGACGACGCCGATGCGGTCGCCCTCGGAGACGCCCAGGGAGATGCCGTCGAGGAGGGTGCGGGTGCCGTACACCTTGCTGACGTTCTCGACATTGACCAGGTTGACGGCCATTTCTCTCCTGCTCCCGGGGATCGGTCAGCCTCCCAGCGTAGTGCGCGCCGGGAGGTGACCGATCCGCGCAGGTCAGCGGGCGGCGGCGGGGCGGATCTCGGTGAGGAGGTCGTACATGGTCCGGCCCGGGCACTCGGTCTGCAGCCAGTCGCGGTGGCCGCTGACCACCGGGACGTCCTTGGTCACGCCGTTGACCGGGTTGACGAAGGTGGTATTCGCCCGCGGGTCCAGGCCGTTGATGCGGGCGATCACCTTGATCAGCCGGGTGAGGGACCGCTTGGCGGCGTGCGTGGGGCCCTGGTCGCTGAGGGTGCCGAGGAGGGCGATGCCGAGGTTGCCGGAGTTGAAACCGGCGGTGTGGAAGGCGGTGACGAGCTTGCCGTCCGGGTCGAAGGCGGGGATGCCGTCGTCGCCGGAGTAGCGGCCCTCGTAGATGACGCCGGCCTCGTCGATCAGGAAGTGGTAGCCGATGTCGCCCCAGTCGTTGGTGATCGCGTGGAACTCGTAGATGCTCCGCACGGTGGCCGCCGGGTCGGGGTCGGCGTTGGGCGTGGCGGTGTGGTGGACGGTGATCGTCTGCAACGGGTAGTACTGCTCGGGCGAGTTGACCTGGCCGTCCTTGTAGCGCTTGGACTCGTCGGCGCCCCAGGCCGGGCGGGAGAGGTAGCGCACGCCTCGTATGCGCGTGGGCTGCGACGGCACGTGGAAGGTGCGGTCCGGTCCGTCGGCGCAGTCGATGGCCAGGGAGCGCACCCGCTTCGCCCCGGGCGCCTTGACCTCGTACGAGGTGGCCGCACCGGCCGGAACGAGTGCCGTGCCGCCGTCCTCGACGGTGGCGCAGCCGGGGGTCAGTGGCTGCCAGGAGCCGTCCGGGAAGCGGATCCCGGCGCCGTCCTGGGCACCGGTCCAGCGGACGGCCACGTAGGAGGCGGCGAAGGGGAGGGAGTCGGTGCCGGTGGCGGCGGCGGTGCGGGTGGCCGGGAAGGCCTCGGGGGTCGTCCCCGGCTCCGCGTCCGTGGTGGGGGTGTCGGACTCGGTGGCCGCGAAGACCGCCGGGGTGAGCGCCGCTCCGGCGGCCACGGCACCGGCGGCGCCGATCACGCCACGGCGGGAGAGGGGCTTCTTCTTGCGGTGGGAGACGGAAGGGGAATCCTCAAACATTCAAGGGAATTTAGCGATCCCCTTGCCCCACCAGCATCACAAGTTCCCGAATTTCTCGTGGAGATCGGGCGAGGAGGGTGTGCCGCCCGCTAACGCCGCGTAGTCACCGTCGCCCCCGGCGCCGGAGCCGACGCCGTGCGCACTGTCCGGCACGTCCCCGACGTGCGCAGCGCCCGAGCCACCTTCGTCGCGGACTGAGGGTCGCGGGCGAGGAAGGCGGTGGTCGGGCCGGAACCGGAGACCAGCGCGGTGAGGGCGCCGGCGGCGCGGCCCGCCGCGAGGGTGTCGGCGAGGGCCGGGAAGAGGGAGAGGGCCGCGGGCTGGAGGTCGTTGGAGACGGCCGCGGCGAGCGCGTCCGGGTCGCCCTTGGCGAGGGCGTCGAGGAGGTCCTGGGAGGCGATGGGCTCGGGGATGTCCGTGCCCTCGCCGAGCCGGTCGAACTCCCGGAACACCGCCGGGGTGGACAGCCCGCGGTCCGCCATCGCGAACACCCAGTGGAAGGTCCCGCCGACGTCGAGCGCCGTCAGCTGCTCGCCCCGCCCGGTGCCGAGCGCCGCCCCGCCGACCAGGCTGAACGGCACGTCACTGCCCAACTCGGCGCAGATGTCGAGGAGTTCGTCCCGCGAGGCGCCGGTGCCCCACAGCGCGTCGCAGGCGAGCAGGGCGCCCGCGCCGTCCGCGCTGCCGCCCGCCATACCGCCGGCGACGGGGATGTCCTTGGCGATGTGGAGGTGGACGTTCGCGCTGCGGCCGTACCGCGCGGCGAGCGCTTCGGCCGCGCGGGCCGCCAGGTTCGTCCGGTCCAGCGGGACCTGGTCGGCGTCGGGACCCTCGCAGGTGACGCGCAGCTCGTCGGCCTCGGTGACCGTGACCTCGTCGTAGAGCCCGACCGCCAGGAAGACGTTGGCCAGCTCGTGGTAGCCGTCGGGGCGGGCGGCGCCGACCGCGAGCTGGACGTTGACCTTGGCGGGGACGCGTACCGTCACGCTCACTGGCTCTCCTTCGGGGGTGTGGGGGCCGCCCCCCGCGATGACGCGGCCTCCGCGATCCGTGCGAACTCCTCGACTGTCAGGGACTCGCCGCGCGCCTGCGGCGAGACGCCCGCCGCGACGAGCGCCGCCTCGGCGGCCGCCGCCGACCCGGCCCACCCGGCGAGCGCGGCCCGCAGCGTCTTGCGGCGCTGGGCGAACGCCGCGTCGATGACGGCGAAGACCGCGCGCTGCGAGGCGGTGGTCCTGACCGGCTCGGCGCGGCGGGTGAGCGAGACGAGCCCGCTGTCGACGTTCGGCGCGGGCCAGAAGACGTTCCGGCCGATCGCACCGGCCCGCTTGACCTCGGCGAACCAGTTGGCCTTCACGGACGGCACGCCGTACACCTTCGATCCGGGCGCCGCCGCCAGCCGGTCGGCGACCTCCGACTGCACCATCACGAGGGTGCGCTCGATGCTCGGGAAGGTGTCGAGCATGTGCAGCAGGACGGGGACGGCCACGTTGTACGGCAGGTTCGCCACCAGCGCGGTCGGCGCCGGGCCGGGCAGCTCGGTGACGTGCAGGGCGTCGGAGTGCACCAGCGCGAACCGGTCGGCGCGCGCCGGCATGCGCGCCGCGATCGTGGCGGGCAGCGCGGCGGCCAGTACGTCGTCGATCTCGACGGCGACGACCCGGTCGGCCACCTCCAGCAGTGCCAGCGTGAGCGAACCGAGCCCCGGCCCGACCTCGACGACCACGTCGTCGGGCCGGACCTGAGCGGTGCGGACGATACGGCGGACGGTGTTCGCGTCGATGACGAAGTTCTGACCGCGCTGCTTGGTGGGCCGTACGCCGAGGGCTTCCGCCAGCTCACGGACGTCGGCGGGACCCAGGAGGGCGTCGGGGGTGGGGCTGCTCACGGCGACAAGCCTAGGGCCTGCCCGGCGGACCATGCCGCGGACGCGGGGCCCGGGCAGGCCCTCTGCGGCTCACCGGTGCAACCGCGCCCCGCAGTGCGGCCAGGGGCTGGTCCCGCGCCGCGTGTACAACTTCTTCGCCCGGTACGTCTGTTCCGCCGCCGAGGCGTCCTGGGGGCGGCCGGTGCCGCCGAGGCTGCGCCAGGTCCGGGCGTCGAACTGGTAGAGGCCGCCGTACGTCCCCGAGGGGTCGACGGCGTCGGCGCGGCCGCCGGACTCGCAGGCGGCCAGGCCCTGCCAGTCGAGATCGTCGGCGCCTTGGACGGAGTCCGGCAGCGGCTTGGTGCCGACCTTCACGATCCGCGCGGTCGGCTCGCGCACCAGCTCGGTCCCGATCCGGCGCGGCTTCTGCCGGACCCCGTTGACGGTCCGCACGGAGTACGTCACCCGGCGCAGCCCCGGCTGCCCCGCCTGTTCGACCACCTCGGTCCCCTTGAGTACCGTCGGGTCCTCGATCCGCCGTACCTCGAAGGGGATCTCCTCCTCCCGGGTCTCCTTGCCGCCGGTGATCCGCAGCACGGTGACCGTCTGCCCGTCGCGCGGGAAGCTGTCCTGCGGCACGGAGGTGGTGTCCTGGCCGCGCAGGGTGACCCCGGCCGCCGCGACGGCCTCGCCGACGGTGGCGGCGTTGGTGCGGATGGTGCGGGCGCGGCCGTCGGCCATGACCGTGACCGACCGCTCGGTGCGCACGTCGAGCGCGAGACCCGCACGTCCGATGCGCTGGGAGCGCGAGGTGGACAGATACGCGCCTTCCGCACGCACCCCGAGCTGCCTGAGCGCCCCCTCCACCGTCCGCGCCGTCGTCCACACCTCGCGCCGGTGACCGTCGAGGGTGAGCCGCACGGGACGGCCGTAGCGCACGGCGATCTCGTCACCGCTGTCCAGCTCGGTGCCCGGCGCGGGTGCGACCACATCGTGCGCCCCGACGTCGACGCCCTCCTCGGCGAGCAGCTCACCGACGTCGTCGGCGAAGGTGTGCAGGCGACGGGGCTCGCCGTCGACGTTCAGCTCCACGGCCTTGTCCTCGGCGACGAAGGCGGTGGTGCCCCCGGCGAGGAACGCCACGACCAGCGCCCGCGGCAGCAGCCGGCGCACGGAGAGGTCCGCGCGCTCGGCGTACCGCCCCCGGCGCCGGCGCGCCGCACGCCGGTCCACGCGGGGGCGCGCGACGGACGCGGCGGCCTCCGGCGCGCTCTGCCGGGGCAGCACGGGCTCGGCCATCTCGTAGGCGGGCCGGTAGGTGTCCCCGTACACCTCACCCTGCGCGGTGTACGCGGCCGACGTGGTGCCGTAGGGAAGCGTCGGCGCACCGTGCACGTCGAACCCGCCGTGCACCGGCGGCGGCTCATACGTCTCGAACGGCTCGTACGGCTGGTTGGTCCCGTATGTCTCGAAGTGCGAGTTGCTCACGCCGACACGCTCCAGGGGCCGGAGGGGTCCAGAGGGGTCCGGATCGGGCCCCCAGAACCTAGCGGAGCGGTCGTCGCTCTCCAAAGCGACGCGACTACGCAGGGTGGGCGTGTTGGCGGTCAGTAACCGAAGGCGCGCGCCGTGTTCGTGCCGAGGGCGGTGGCCAGGGCGTCCTCGTCGACACCGCGTACGGCGGCCATCGCGCGCACCGTGACCGGAATGAGATACGGGGCGTTGGGCCGTCCGCGGTACGGCGCGGGCGTCAGGAACGGCGCGTCGGTCTCCACCAGGACCAGCTCCAGCGGGGCCACCGCCAGCGCGTCGCGCAGGTTCTGGGCGTTCTTGAAGGTGACGTTGCCCGCGAAGGACATGTAGTACCCGGCGCGGGCGCACACCTCGGCCATCTCCGCGTCCCCGGAGTAGCAGTGGAACACGGTCCGCTCCGGCGCGCCCTCCTCCTTCAGGATGCGCAGCACGTCCGCGTGGGCGTCGCGGTCGTGGATGACCAGCGCCTTGCCGTGCCGCTTGGCGATCTCGATGTGCGCGCGGAACGACCGCTCCTGCGCCGCCTTGCCCTCGGGCCCGGTGCGGAAGTGGTCCAGCCCCGTCTCGCCGACCGCCGTCACGTGCGGCAGCGCGGCCAGCCGCTCGATCTCGGTGAGCGCCTCGTCCAGCCCCGCGTCCCCGCCGGGCTCGCGCGCCCCCTGCCGGGACCAGCCGTCGGGGTCGCCGTGGACGATGCGCGGCGCCTCGTTGGGGTGCAGCGCGACGGCCGCGTGCACGTTCTCGTACGCCGCCGCCGTCTCGGCCGCCCACCGGGAGCCGTTCACATCGCAGCCGACCTGCACGACCGTGGTGACACCGACCGACGCGGCCTTCGCGAGGCCCTCCTCCACCGTGCCGGACTGCATGTCGAGGTGCGTGTGCGAGTCGGCGACGGGCACCGCCAGCGGCGGCGGGAGGGGCGGGGCGGCGTTCTTGTCGGAGGTGGGCATGCCCCGATCCTACGAAAGGGGCACGCCGCACCGTTCAGCTCGCCCGGCGGTGGAACGGGTGCAGCAGATCGGACAGCTGCCAGTGGCGCCGCTGCCGGGGGACCGTCGGCACCTCCACCGTCGGACGCCGCTCGTGCCGCCGCGCCGCGTTGCGCGCCGACGAGACCCGGCCCGGCCGCATGATCCGCACGACGTGACCGCCGCACTGGGCGCACGTCGGCCGGCTCAGGGGCGACGGCACGACCCGCCCGTCCGCCACGTACAGGACGAACTCGTGCCCCGCACCGTCGACGTGGTGCTCTATCTCGTAGGACTGCTCCCACCCGTGCCCGCAGCGCATGCAGGCGAAGGAGTACGCCTCGTTGACGACGGCGGTCGCCCCGTTGCGAAGGCCGGTCCGGCCTGTGATCTCGCTCATACCAGCTCCTGTGGTCCGCTGGAGGAACGGGTTTGCGTTCCGTCATCCAGTGGACTGCCGACCGAGACCGAAAGCACGGGATCTGTCCAATATTGGACGGGACTTGGCGGTACCTTGCCGAAACCCCCTTATCCCTTTACCCACGGATGGGACACGCCGCTAAGGGGCGCGGGGAACTGCGCGATCAACCACGAAGCACCCGCAGCTCACAACGCACGTTTCGCGGCAACCACAGCATCAAAAACAACCCGCTTCGGCACCCCCGCCTCCAAAGCCACGGCCGCGATCGCCTCCTTACGCCGCTCCCCCGCCTCCTCCCGCACCCGCACGCGCCGCACCAGCTCCTCGTCGTCGACGACCTCCGCACCCCTCTCCGGAGCCCCCTCGACCACGACGGTGATCTCCCCCCGCACCCCCTCGGCGGCCCACGCCGCCAACTCCCCCAGCGTCCCCCGCCGTACCTCCTCGTACGTCTTGGTCAGCTCACGACACACAGCCGCCCGCCGCTCCACTCCGAACACCTCGGCCATCGCCGCCAACGTGTCGTCCAACCGATGCGGGGCCTCGAAGTAGACCAGCGTCCGGCGCTCGCCGGAGACCTCCCGCAGCCGCGACAGCCGCTCCCCCGCCTTCCGCGGCAGAAACCCCTCGAAACAGAACCGGTCCACCGGCAGCCCGGACAGCGCGAGAGCGGTCAGCACAGCAGAAGGCCCCGGCACCGCGGTCACCCGCACGTCCCGCTCCACGGCCGCCGCCACCAGCCGATACCCGGGGTCCGACACCGACGGCATCCCCGCATCGGTGACGAGCAGCACACGCGCGCCCGCCACCAGCTCCTCGACCAGCTCCGGCGTGCGCGCCGCCTCGTTGCCCTCGAAGTACGACACGACCCGCCCCTGGGGCGTCACCCCCAGCGCCTGGGTCAGCCGCCGCAGCCGCCGGGTGTCCTCGGCGGCGACCACGTCCGCCCGCGCCAGCTCCTCGGAGAGCCTCGGCGGCGCGTCCGCGATGTCGCCGATGGGGGTGCCTGCCAAAACAAGGGTTCCTGTCACGTTTCCATCCTCGCAGGGGCGGTCCACGGGACTCCCACAGAAGGGTTCCCTACGATGGCGCGGTGACCAGTACCGCGTCCTCCACGGACACCCGGCAGGACCAGGCCTCCCACGAGCAGCGGCCCTCGTGGCAGCAGCGGCTGCGCCGTTTCGGATACACCCCGGCCGGACCCCGCGGCGACGTCCGGGACCGGCTCGTGCCGCCGTACGCCGAGCCGAGCCCGCGGCTGTGGGCGGCGCTCGGCATCCGGTACCCCCTGGCCGAGCGGATCACCCGCTGGTCGGGCTGGGGCGGGCCGCTGCTGGTGACGCTGTTCGCGGGGGTGCTGCGCTTTTGGAACCTGGGCAGCCCGAAGGCGGTGATATTCGACGAGACGTACTACGCCAAGGACGCGTGGGCGCTCGTCCACCGCGGGTTCGAGGTCAACTGGGACAAGAACGTCAACGACCTCATCCTGTCCCAGAACGGCCATGTGCCCATCCCGACGGACGCGGCGTATGTCGTGCACCCGCCGGTCGGCAAGTACGTCATCGGGCTGGGCGAGCTGATGTTCGGCTTCAACCCGTTCGGCTGGCGCTTCATGACCGCCCTGCTGGGCACGCTGTCCGTCCTCCTCCTCTGCCGGATCGGCCGCCGTCTGTTCCGTTCCACGTTCCTCGGCTGCCTGGCGGGCGCGCTGATGGCGGTGGACGGGCTGCACTTCGTGATGAGCCGTACCGCGCTGCTGGACGGCGTGCTGATGTTCTTCGTGCTGGCGGCGTTCGGCTGTCTGCTCGTGGACCGGGACCGGGCGCGGGCGAAACTGGCCGCCGCGCTGCCCGTGGACGCCGAGGGCCGGGTCCGCCCGCACGCGCACACGGCGGAGCACACCCGGATCGGCCGGCGGCCGTGGCGGATCGCGGCGGGCCTGATGCTGGGCCTGGCCATCGGCACCAAGTGGAACGGCCTGTACGTCCTGGCCGCGTTCGGTGTGCTGGCGGTGCTGTGGGACGTCGGTGCCCGGAAGGTGGCGGGCGCCCGGCACCCGTACAAGGCGGTGCTCCGGCGCGATCTGGGCTGGGCGTTCCTGTCGACGGTCCCGGTCGCGATCGTCACCTACCTCGCGTCCTGGACCGGCTGGATCCTCTCCGCCACGGACGGCACGGGCGGCTACTACCGCAACTGGGCGGCGACCGAGGGCAAGGACAGCAGTTGGTCGTGGCTGTTCCCGGAGTGGTGGCGCAGCCTGTGGCACTACGAGACGCAGGTGTACGAGTTCCACGTCGGCCTGTCCTCGCCGCACACGTACCAGTCCAACCCGTGGAGCTGGCTCGTCACCGGCCGCCCGGTGTCGTACTTCTACGAGTCCCCCGTCCCCGGCACCGACGGCTGCCCGGTGGACGCGGGCGAGAAGTGCGCGCGCGAGGTGCTGGCGCTGGGCACGCCGATGCTGTGGTGGGTGGCCTGCTTCGCGCTGCTGTACGTGCTGTGGCGCTGGTTCTTCCGCCGCGACTGGCGGGCGGGCGCCATCGCCTGCGGGATCGCGGCCGGCTACCTGCCCTGGTTCCTCTACCAGGAGCGGACGATCTTCTTCTTCTACGCCGTGGTCTTCGTCCCCTTCCTGTGCCTCGCGGTCGCGATGCTGCTCGGCGCCCTGGTCGGCCCACCCCACTCCACCGACACCCGCCGCGTCGCGGGCGCCACGGGCGCCGGCGTACTCGTGCTGCTGGTGGCCTGGAACTTCGTCTACTTCTGGCCGATCTACACCGGGCAGGCGATCCCCATAGACGACTGGCGTTCACGGATGTGGCTTGATACGTGGGTCTAACAATCTGAGAAACACCCGCCCCGTCGTCCACATCTGCCGCT
>NZ_JAHUXH010000028.1 GCF_019219825.1 Streptomyces sp. TRM70350
CTAGGCGGATAGCTATCCGCCTAGCGGGCTATTGGAATAGTCGACACGAGAGGCGGCGCGCCCTGGCATGGAGGCGGCCGCCTCTTATGCACATCGGTGGGATTCAGAAGCCGCGGGCGGTGAGCCACTCGTCCAGCGCGACGGAGACGATGTCGCCGAGGGGCAGGCGATCGAGTTCGTTGTCCAACGCGAAGCGCTTGATCCGCTTCTTGAGCCTCAGCGCGGCGGGGACCGCCGAGTCGAGGCTCTCGCGCATGATGATGCGCTGGTTGAGAACGACGGCGGTCTCGGGAATGTCCTTGGGCCGGCCGGGCCCTCGGGCCCACGGGGTCCCGTCGCTAGGCGTCTCTTGCGATCGAGCGTCCTGTTCCTGGTGAGATCCCAGGCCATGGGTCCTCACTGGGAACGCCGTGCCACCTGACACAGGAGGAACTGCCGGGCGAAGCGCCACCTCGATCGCCTGAGCCGCATTAGCAGCCGCGGATGTGACCTGAGACGACCCGTGCTGCGCAACCGGATCGGCCGGCTGCGTGGGCTGGGGCGAAGGTGCTGCAGGTTTGGCAGCCGGGGCCACATGCGCCACCTGCCGCTCCATCGTCTCCACAAAGGACTCCGTCGCTGCCTCTGGGCTGCTCGGTGCGATCTCGACGGTCGGCTGGGCGGAGGAAGACTGCGCCACTGCGGCAGCCGCCTCGGTCCGGCCCCACGCCGATGCCTGGAGGCGAGCGGCGGAAGGAGCGGGCTGAGCCTGCGGCTCGTCGGCAGCGGAATGCCCTTCGCCCTGGGCGGTGGTCTGTTCGGCGGCGTACTGCTCGGCGGTGAGCTCGGCGACCGGGGGAGGGGGAGGCGGGGTCCCCTTCTTGGCCCCGCCCAGGGTGCGGCCGGTGCGGCGGGTGGGTGGTTTCATGCGCTCGCTCATGCTGTGAGCTCCTTCATCAGTTCGGCGTACTCGCTCAGTTCGGTGGGGATCTCGCCGAAGGCCTCCATGTAGTGCACCCAGGAGTGGATGGTGGTCTCGGCGAGCGGGAACGGCTCGTCGCGGTCGGGGCCGATGCCTTCTCCCACGGCGGGGTGGAGCAGCTGGTCTTTGGCGGTGCGGGGCAGGCTGGTGCGGTCGTCGGCCTTGACCAGCACCACGTGGGCGGTGACGTCGCGCTCATTGCGTGCGGCGGCGCGTTCGGCCTCGTCGAAGGTGGCCACGAGCTTGCGGCGCTCGATCTTGGTGGGGGCGACCGGCACGATCAGCCGGTTCGCCTCGGTGACCGCCTCATAGAAGATGCGGGCGCTGCCGCCGCCGGCGTCGACCACGATCGCGCCGAACTCGGTGCGCTTGGCGCGGATGTACTCGGCGATGTCGTCGAACGGGTACCGCTCGACCACCAGGTTGTCCGGGATCTCGAAGCCCTCGGACTGGGCGACCTTGAACCAGTCGTAGGCGGACTGGCTGGTGGCATCGGCGTCCAGCAGCAGTGTCGGCAGTCCGAGGACGACGGCGTGGTAGAGGGCGATGAACCAGGCGGAGGTGGTCTTGCCGGTGCCGCCCTTGAGCATGCCAATGACGATGACGATGACGAAGGCGTCCCAGGCGCCAGCTGTTGCTGCCGCCAGGGTGTTGGGTCGGGTCTTCTTGTTCATGTGTGATTGGTCTCCAGCAGTTCGTAGATGCGTTGGCTGGTGCCCTGCGTGCGTGGGCCGGTGATCGGCGGCGCTCGTCGCGTGGGGGCGCTCACGGCCGCCTCCGTACGCCGAGGGACCGTTCGCGGTCTCGCTGGGGCCGCATCCGGGTGCCTGCCTGGTGCAGGAGCCGGTAGACGGTTGCCTCGGAGTAGCCGCAGTCGACCGCCAGTTCCGGAACCGTGGCGCCGGCCTCGTAACACTCCCGCAGCGACACTGCGAGACGCTGCCGCTCGGCCGCCCGCGCTGCAGCGCGCATCCGGAGGGTCTCCTGCGCCGTGCGCGGAGTGCCGCCGGCCTCGATCAGCAGGCGCCGGGCGGCGCGTTTCGTCACGGACGCCGCCGCGGCCAGCTCGGCGAGCGTGGCGCCGTGCTGCTCGTAGAGCGCGCGGAGCTGTGTGGCGAGCCGTTGGCGTGCGTGTGGGTCCTGGCGCATTCGGCGGGTCTGCCACGAGGTCCGCATCACGGTTCCGGCACTGCGCAGCCGGTTGAGGACGGTGCCGTATGACAGGCCGCTGGCGGCGGCGATTTCCTGCACGGTGGCACCGGACTCGTACTGCTCACGCAGAGCTTCAGGCGTCACCGCCTTTTCCGCTCCGGGGGCGGCAGAGGGTGGTGAGGTCATGCAGCGGTCTCCCATTCGCTGAGGGCTTCGGCATGGGCGGCTGCCAGCTCGTCATAACTGCGCTGGTCAGCAGGCGTGATGAGGATCAACCGGCCGTCGCTGGCCACATGCCAGTCGGGCGCCAGGCGACCCGTGACCGGGTCCACTACGCGTCCGCCCGGGGCACACCACGAGGGCGGTACCTCATCGGGGTGGGGAGGGGGCACCAGGACCTTGCGACCATCACGGACGAGCACCAGGGCCTTGCTGCGGTGCTCCGCGAACCTGTCCAGCAGCTCCCGGTACGCCGCGCGCTCCGCGGCATGCCGTGCCTTGCGACGGGCCGCGACACCCGTCGTGCCGTACTGATGGGCCACGGTGTCCCAGCCGTGTGCGAGCTGGGCGGACGGGTCGGGAGCAGCAAGCGGCGGGGCGGCCCCGAAGCCTTCCAGCGCGCCGGGCGCGAGGGACCAGGTCTCGCCGTGGTGGTGGACCAGGCCGTGGTCGGCCAGGCAGCGCAGGGCGCGGTAGGCGGTGGGCCGGGAGACCGACGCCGAGCGGACCAGCTCCCCGATGGTCTGGGATGGGCGGGCGTGCAGGGCGCCGATGATCATCAGGGCGGAGCTGCCGAGGCCGTGGTGGGAGAAGGCGTCGTGGCCCATCAGGCGGCCGATGACGGTGGAGTCGATGTCGGCCCCCGTGTCTGTCTCAGGGGTGTGCCACTCCTCAAGTGCCGGGTCGGGGGGTACTGAGTGGTCCAGAAACGAGACAGCGCAGCAAGGACGTCGTGACGGCTGATACTGCCGTCGCTGATGTACCAGGTGGAGCCCTCCCGGCCATGGCCGACGTTCAGGCGCCGCAGCCAGCCGCCGGGCTTGAGCACGGTCTCGTACACGGCCCGGAGCGTCGTCCGGGAGATACCCGCTTCCTCCGCGGTCTGCCGCTCACTCGCATGGTGCAGGGGCCCACCGGCGATCTCGGCGAAGGTCAGATGCGCCCGCAGCACCCGCAGCGCAGTGCGCCCCCGCTCGCCGGGCCAAGGCGTCGTCTCGATCCGGTCGCGCAGCGCCGCGAGCACCTCATGCGCGTGCTGGCGCGACTCCAGAGCGGCCGTGCTGCTGACCGCGGTTGAGGCGCTGGTCCACACTCGCTGGATGTAATCCAGGGCACGGGCCTGCCCGAAGCGCAGCGCGATGTGACGGGCGTGCCGACCACCCTCGTGATCGGGGTGCAGCAGCAGCCGGGTCAGGTCGTCGACGGTTCCGCCGGCACGGGCGACATGGCAGGCGATGGCCGCCGTGATCCGGTGCCCGTGTTCGGCCGCGCCTTGACGCTCCCCGCGTAGGGCTATGGTGCGGCCGTCGGAAGCGAGCTTGCTGTAACTACCCGCCGCGTAGCGGCCGGTCAGGTCACCGAGCAGGACGAGATCAGCCGCGGCCGGCGGCAGCCTGTGAAGGCCCAGCCGTCGGCTCGGGTCAACTGGTCGTCGGGATGAATCTGCGTGATGGGTTTGCTGGGGCACGTCAGGTCGTCTCGCGAAAGACAGGGACGCCACCAAGGCCCGCTAAAACCACGGGTGGCGTCCGGAACCGACCTCCGATCGGTGCCAGCGAAGAGCCTCCAGGATGGCCGTCCTGGAGGCTTTCGTGTGCCTGGCTCCGGCGGAGGCAGGCATCCCCATCGCGGCTCGACCGGGGAGACCGTGAAGAAGTCGGAGTCGTCGGCCTGTCCGACTCCGGACTCCCGGGCCGCTCAGGCGGCAGGATCAGAGGGGTTGCCTCTGGTTGCCTCTGAGCGACCCGGGTCGATCCGGGGTCGAATCAGAGCGATTTCCTCTGACTGCCTCCGATCGCCTCTGCAACCCGTCCTAGCAGGTCACAGCCGGTTCGCCCCACAAAGCCGCAGGTCAGAAGGGTGCTTCTGGAGAACCCGGCGTACAGCCCGACTCGTCTGTCCGTTCTCGGCATCGCTGTGCGGCAGTGCGGGCAGGTCGTCCCGTTCAGGCCACCGGGTGCAGACCGTCCCATTCGCGCTCGGGCCGGTCGCGGGCGTCCGCCTGCTGCGGCAGGTGTCCGCGGTAGGGGGACTGCAGGTGCTGCCGGCTGCGGGTGCTCGTACGGCGACGCAACTCCAGGGGCGTGTCGCCGGTGCTCGCGTTCAGGATCTCGGCCTGCAGCCGCTGGAGCTCCGTCGAGGGTTCCAGACCGAGCTCTCGTCCGAGGATGGAGTAGAGGTTCTGGTAGGCCTGTAGCGCTTCACCACGGCGGCCGGCCCGGTGCAGGGCCGAGATCAGCTGGCCGTGGAACCACTCATGCAGCGGGTGATCGTTGACCAGGGTTCGCAGTTCCGGGATGAACTCCCGGTGACGGCCCAGCCGGGCCTCGGTCTCCACCCGTAACTCAAGGGAACGGATTCTCAGCTCCTCCATGTGGGCGATGCGGCCGGCGAGCACGCCGCCGGCCGGGACGTTGCTCAGCACCGGGCCCCGCCACAACAGCTGCGCCCGTGCGAGGTGCTCCGCCGCTTGCTCGGGTGAACCCTCGGCGAGCTCCCACTGGGCCTGCCGGACGGAACGCTCGAAACAGGAGACGTCGATGTCGTCGTCGGCGAGGTCGAGGCGGTAGCCGGGGGCCTGGGTGAGCAGCGGTCGCCTCTTGGAGGAGCCCTCCTGGGCTCGCGCGAGCATGCGGCGGGCGTGATAAACGTGCGTCTGCAGGATCTTGGTCGCGCTCCTCGGCGGTGTCTCCCCCCAGAGCTCCCTCACCAGCGTGTCCACCGCCACCGCTTCACGAGCCTGGAACGCCAGGACGGCGAGCATCTGACAGATCTTCGGAGCCTGGGGAGCGAGAGTCCGGCCGTCATCGGTTGTTATCTCGAAGGGACCAATGAGGTTGAACTGCACTGTGCACGCTCCTGTTCCGGCGCCGACGGCGCTTCGTCTCGGTGCTTGGGTGCTTGGTGTGTGGCTCACACGTTAAGCGCGGTGGCGCTGCTGTTCGGCATGGCTGAGAAGGAGAGTGTCAATTACCGGACGGTAAGTTGTTTTCTGCTCATGCCTCGCCGTCCCAGGCCGTCTCACCGGCCACGGTCGTCCCGGCGTGCTTCACCAGGGCGGCCACCAGATGGGCGATGGAGGCCAGGGTGACGTGCCGATGCCAGCCGGGGAAGGAGCGGCCGACGAAGTCACGCATCCCGACATGGTCGGAGATGTCTGTGAAGTCGCGCTCGACGACATCCGGCAGCCGGGAAAGCCGCAGCACTTTCGGCAGCGACTTCGTGTGGGCGCTGGTCAACCACAGTCGCTGGGGCCGAGGGTGGGCGCCGGACCACTCCCCGACCAGCGTCATGCCGTCGACGCGCGAGGCGGGCAGCGGGGCGACGACGGGTATGGCGACGGCTGTCGTGGGGCCGTCCTCCGTGTGCACCTGCTGACGCATGCGGCTGAACGAGGCTGCCAGCTCGGCGGCGCCGCGTTCATGGTCACCGAACTTGGGCAACTCGGTACGGTCCAGTCGCAGGTGCTCCTCCGGATGGATGCGGACGAGGAACATCAGATCGGCTGAGGAGAAGTGCCGGGCCAGGCTCATGGCGTCCACGCCCTCGGCGTCCACGACGACGGGACCGCGCCAGCCGCCGCTGGGGCCGACCAAGGCGTTCACCATTTCGCGTACGCACTCTTCGAGGGTCTCGGCCGTGACCGCGTCGGGTATGCCGACGCGTTCGCGCAGCGGGTCCCGCAGCCAGCGGCCGGACAGCAGCAGGCGCCAGTCGACCGGTACGGCACAGCGGCGGGAGGCCAGCCATCCCCCCACGGCCTGCTGGCCGTTGACCGTCTGCCCCAGGTGCGGCAGGTAGTGCTGATCGACTCCGATCGAGTGCTCGCCCCCCTTGGGAATCACGGTGGGCCGGAAGACCCAGGCCTCCGGCGCCATGACCTGCTGCACATAGCCCGCCAGGGCGCGCCGTACCGGCATCCATTCCCACGGTGACTCGCTGATGAAGTGGTGCACTCTCTGCGGTGCCGCGGCCCCCCCGAACTGGTCGGCGATGCTGCGCAGCGTCTTGCGCCCCGGTCCGGCGAGCAGGCCGCGGACGTAGGACTCCGCCTTCGTCCGGTGGCCGGTGCGCGCAAACGAGTCGAACAGTCGGGGGCTGAGCTCCCCCAGCAGGGACTGGTAGGCCGACCTCTCCGTTTCGCGGGCGTGTTTGGACAGGCTCAAGCTCACTGGGTCCCCCTTGTGTCAACAGTGGCGCGTGGATCGGGCGAGGTGCGCGGGCACACCACACCCCCGGTCTGATCCAACGAAAGAAGCTAGCCGTCCTGTTTCCTCGCGCAACAGATTTCCGGATCACCAGGTTGGGGACCCCGGTGTTCGGGCCGGGCATGCGAGGGTGCGGGGGAGGCCGCCGGGGTGACGCCGCGACGGCGTCGGCGGGGCCTTCGTCGTGCCGGTTGGGGCGGGAAACCGGTCGACGAAACGGTTTCAGGGCTCGCCTTCCCGGCAGTCCGGGCTGTCAGTGCGAGGCCGCGCCGGTGTCCGCGGCGGACGGACCGAACATCTCGTCGGTGCGGTGCGTCCGGCCGCACTCCGGCACGGCGCGGACCTGCTGCAGAAGGCGGCCCGCCCGGCAGGGCGAGGTGTCCAGCTTCGCCAGCACTCCGGGGATGGCGGTGTTGGGGAGCACCAGAGCGAGCAGTTGGGAGATCTCCTCGGACAGATCGTGGTCGGACAGCGTCTCGCTGACCAGCGCCACACCGGTCCACGCCCCGACGAAGACCCGCGCGGTCACCGCCGGTTCGACGTGGCAGAGCAGCTCGCCGCGCTGCTTGGCCTTTTCCAGAAGGTCGGTTCCCACGGAGACCCAGTCGGGCCAGCGCGTGCCGAACATGACGCGCGCCTTGGGGTCGACGGCCAGGCTTATCGAGGCCCTCAGCAAAGGCTCCCTGGGGACGCGGTGGGCCAGCAGCAGCGCCAGGTCGGCCCACTCCTGCAGCTTCAGGGCCTGCGGAGTCAGGCCTTCGAAGGTGACGGCTTCGGCCAGGACGGCGCGCGCCAGCTGTTCCTTGGAGGTGAAGTGGAAGTACAGGCCGCCTCGGGTGACTTGGACGCGATCGATGAGCTCGCCGATGGTGGTTGCCTCGTACCCCAGATCGTTGAACATCTGGGCGGCCGCCTCAAGGATCATTCTGCGCGTGCGGATGGCGCGCTCCTGTCTGGCCACTCTCGCCTCCATGGGATGTCTTGGCAAAGACTTGAAGTACTTTGCCTGTGCTTTAACTCACATAGAACCGCCCCCTGAAACCGGACGGATAGCCGGTACTTTAATGGCGTTTCAGACTAGGAGCGCCTCGGCTCGGACCAAGGGGGAGGGCCTTGCCCGAACGAACCGTCAGGCCGTATACCGTCGACCGACCGGATGCAGACGCCTCTTTGACACCACTGTTGCTCGGCGCCTACACCCATCTGAGGAACCCCGAATCCGTTCTGGTCACCGACTGGTGGCGGATCGACGACCATCGGTTCGCGCTGCGGGTCAAATGGCCTTCCGGACCGGCACATTTACCCTACGACCCGCGCATACTGACCCAGACCATCCGGCAGAGCGGCCTGGTGGTCGCCCATGCCGAGTGCAATGTGCCGCTGGAGCACCACACTGTGCTGCACAGGCTCGACATCGTGATCAGCCCGGGCTTCCGGCCGCCGGCTCGAAGGGCGGTGGCGCTGGACGTCGAGGTGGTCGTCCGCCGCACCGAGGGGAAACGATCCACCGGCTCACTGCGCATGGGTATCAACCTTCTGCAGGACGGCTCCCCGGTGGTCCGGGCGGACTCCGAATTCGGCTGGATCTCGCCGCGGGCCTACGGGCGATTACGTGGTGAGCACCTCACAGTCGACTGGGGCAACTGGCCTCTGCCCGCCCCCGTAGCTCCCGAGCTCGTGGCCCGGGACGCCGAGGCGGACGTGGCGCTGGCTCCCACCGCGCTGCCGCATCGCTGGCAGTTGCGCACCGACGTGAGCCACCGGCTCCTCTTCGACCACCCGGTCGATCACGTGCCCGGGCTGGTCCTCATGGAAGCCGCCGACCAGGCGGCGCGGGCCATGCTGGCTCCGACTTCCTTCCTGCCCACCCGAGTCGGCACCACCTTCGCACGCTACGTCGAGTTCGACCAGCCGTGCTGGATAGAAGCGGCGAGGGTCCCGACGACGGACCCTCGCCGGCTCGCGGCCCGTGTCGTCGGTACGCAGGATGGCGAACACGCCTTTTCGGTGGACTTCGAGGGCGTGGCGCCGTAGGTTGCCCCGTCACCTTGACCGTTCTGTTCCGTCGCGGGCAGAGCCCGGCGGGTGCCGGACAGGCGGCCATTCCTGTCCGGCACCCGCTGATGGCCCACCGCGCGGGCCGATGCAGCCGCTGGTCGCCGCCCTCGTCGTCGGCGACGCGGCAGCCGGCCACCGTCTCACTGGTTGACGAAACCGCCGTCCACCGGCATCACGATGCCGGTGAGAAAGGGGCAGCGGTCGCTGAGCAGCCATGCCGCCGCGGCCGCGACCTCCTCCGGCTCCGCCGTACGCCCCTGGGGCGTCAGGGAGTTGACCATGTGCTCCAAACCGGGATTCCGCTGGAACCAGTCGGCGGTGATCTCGGTGCGCGTGGATCCCGGGGCGATGGCGTTCACGCGAATGTTCTGCTTGGCGTACTCGTCGGCAGCGGCCCGCGTGAGGCCGACCACCGCATGCTTGGAGGCGATGTAGGGTGCGGCGGCCGGTATGGCCACCAACCCGCCCACGCTGCTGTTGTTGACGATCGTGCCGCCGCCGTTGTCCAGCATGGCCGCTATCTCCGGCCGCAGACAGTTGAAAACGCCTCGGACATTGGTGTCCATGATGCTGTCGTAGACGTCGTCCGGCATCAGATGCAGGGGAGTGCGGTCCCCTCCGATGCCCGCGTTGTTGAACGCGCAGTCCAATCGTCCGTACGTGTCCACCGCCAGCCGCACCGCCCGGGCGGCGTCCTCGGGCCTGGAGACGTCGGCGACGACATGAGTCGCCACCGCTCCCTTGTCCCTCAGCTCGTCGACCAGCGCGGTCAGGTGTTCCTCCCGGCGGGCGGCCAGGACGACGGATGCTCCTTCCTGACAGAACACCCGTGCCGCTGCAGCACCGATCCCGCTGCTCGCTCCCGTAATGAGCACGACTTTTCCGAAGAGAAGATCATTTTGCATCTCGGCAGTCTCCCAGGGGTGGCGGATGTCAAAAGCAGCCGTGTCACGCCGATCTCGTGAGGGTGCGCGACGCCCGTACCGAACGGCTCAGGGCCTGGACGAGCCCGGCTGCCTGACCGGCGGCGGCCGAGGACGGCCGGCTCTCCAATGCCGCGAGCATCACACACTCCATGAGGAGGGTGACGACCAGGATGTCCCGCTCCGGGGAGAGCGGGCTCTCACCAGCGGGGCCGAGGACGTCTTCCGACAGGTGTCCCGCGGACGCGGCCCCCGACAGGATCTGCCGAGCCCGCCGCCCCAGGGCGGCCCTGAGGGCGGTGTCATCGCGTTCGTCCGCGGCGAGCGCGGTGTTCAGAGCCGCGTCGAACGAGGCCAGCACCGCGGCCTCGAAGGGGCCCGAACTCCTGGTCGGGCCATCGGGGCGCTGCGCCGACCCGCGGCGCCGTGCGGCTTCCCTCACCAGGCCCTCGTTCAGCGCTTCAACGAACCGGCGGCCGACCACGTCCTCCCAGGACCCGGCCCCTTCGTCCACATCGAACACCATGGCCATGGTGATCGCCTCACTCGGTGATCGATGAGATCGGCTGGAACTCGCCGTTGAAGAACAGAAGTCCGGCCGTGCCGGCGGAACTGGAGGCATTGACGACATCGCCGATGAAGATCGAGTGGTCGCCGGAGTCGTGGTACTCGGCGAGCTCGCATTCGAGCCAGGCGAGCGCCCCCTTCATCAGAGGTGACCGCGTGACCGGGCCCGGCGTCCAGTCGAACCCGGAGAACTGCTCATGGCCCAGTGGCCTGTTCTTGTCCGCGAAGTGCCGTGCCAGGTGCTCCTGTTCGGCACCCAGAACGGATATGCCGAAATGCTGCGCAGAGATGATCGACTTGTGCATCACCGCGCTGTGGGACACGCAGCACAGCACTTTGGGCGGTTCGAGGGAGACCGAACTGAAGGCGTTCGCCGTCATTCCGTGAATGTTGTCGCCGCCGACACTCAGCACGATGACTCCGGTCGCGAAACGGGACAACGTCTCGCGCAGAGAAGATGTCGTCATCGGGACTCGGCTGACGGTTTCGTGCGTGGATACAGAACTCATACCGACCCCTTCGGGGGAGACTTGTCAGGAAAACTAGGCTCTTGAATCCTCGGGCCGCTCATCACTGGGTAACCGTCGACGTCGTGCCCCTTGCTGTCAGCCTGCCGCGGGGAAGTGCCCCGTCTCGACGAAGAACCGTACGTACTTCTCGAAGAGTTCTCGGGTCAACGGCGGGCAAACGATGCCACTGCCGTCCAGCGCTGCCTCGGTCTCCGTTGTGTCCATGGGCGGATAGAACGCGTCGGTGTCGGCCGTCATCATCTCGAAGGCGTGCAGCAGCGGCGCCATGGCGTTGGCCGGGTCGTCATGCACGCGGGCCCGCCAGGTGTTCCAGTCCAGCTCGGTCAGCGAGTATCCGAACGACCGCAGATGGCGAATGCACTCCCGCAGGCTGATGGAACTCGGGTTGAAGAGATGGAAGGTGCCGCCCGCGGCCGAGGGGCGGCTCGCGATGCGGAGGATGGCCGCGCTGACGTAGTCCACGGGAAGCAGGTGGAAACGACCCCCGACATCGGCCGGGACCCCACCCGCCTGCAGTAGGCCCTTGATGCTCAGCCACACGAAATCGCTGGTCTGGCAGGCGCCGTTGCGCTGGTCGCCCGAGATGACGTCCACTCGGTAGACGGACACCGGCAGGCCCCGGTCACGGGCGATCCCGATGATCCGCTCGGCGACCCACTTGCTCTGCAGATAGCCGCTGGGCAGCCGCTCGGCGGGACCGGTCGGGTCGGTCACCCGCAGCGGTACGCCCCTGGCCGCCGTGCCGTCGAAGACGCCGACGGTCGACACGTAGTGCACCGGCACCGTGCGGTGGCGCGCCGCCAGCCTCAGGATCTCCTCCGTGCCGAGGACGTTGGCCGCCTTGAGCGTCGCGTACGGGTGCAGCCAGTGCACCCGGGCGCCGTTGTGGTAGACGGCGTCGACCGTCCTCGCCAGATGGTCGAAGGCGTCCTCGGCCAGCCCGAGCCGCGGCTGCGCCAGATCGCCCACGACCACCGAGAGACGGTCGGCGTCCACCTCGTCCCAGACGCCGTAGCGTTCCAGGTTCTCCCGCAGCCGGGCGTGCGCCCCGGCCTCGTCCTCACCCCGCACCAGGCAGTGCACCGTCGCCCGTGTCGTGCGCATCAGATCGCGCATCAGGAAGGCGCCGAGGAAACCGCTGGCGCCGGTCAGCAGCACGTGCCGGGGGTCGTCGGCCACGGACACCACATCGGCCGCGGGCCGGATGTCCTCGGCCAGCCGCACCTCAGCGGCGAAGTCCGGGACGTCCGTCTTGGCCGCCGGGCCCTGCGTCCGTCCGCCGAGCAGTTCGGACAGGTGGCCGGCCAGGGCGGCCGGTGTCGGATGGTCGAACACCACCGTGGCGGGCAGGCGGACACCGGCCCGTGCGGTGAGCCGGTTGCGCAGTTCCACGGCCGTCAGCGAGTCGAAGCCCAGCTTGAGGAAGGGCTGGTCCGGCGCGACGGCCGCGGCGTCCGCGTGGCCGAGCACGCCCGCGACCTCGGCCAGGACCTCCTCGGCCACCAGTTTCCGGCGCTCCACCTCGGGCAGCGCGGCCAGCCGCTCCACGAGCGGTTCCGCGGCGGTGCCGGTGTCGCGCACCGTGCGGCGCGGCGGCGTACGCACCAGGCCGCGCAGCAGGGCCGGGACCTCGTCCAGGTCCCGCAGGGCGGTGACGTCCACGGGAGTCGCGACCAGGGTCGGCGAGCCGAGTCCGACGGCGCGGTCCAGCAGGGCCGGGCCGGTCTCGGCCGTGACGGGGCGGAAGCCGCTGCGGGCGATGCGGTTCAGGTCCGTCTGGCTGAGCCCGCCCGACATGCCGCCGTCCTGCGACCACAGGCCCCAGGCGAGCGAGGTGGCGGCGAGCCCGAGGGCCCTGCGGTGCTGCGCCAGACCGTCCAGGAAGGAGTTGGCGGCCGCGTACGTGGACTGGCCGGGACCGCCCACAACACCCGCGATGGAGGAGAACAGGACGAACGCCGACAGGTCCGCGTCGCGGGTCAGATCGTGCAGATGCCAGGCCGCCTCCGCCTTCGGACGGAAGACGGCGGCCAGCCGCTCGGGGCTCTGCGCGCCGATGACGCCGTCGTCCAGGACGCCGGCCGTGTGCACGACGGCGGTCAGCGGATGCGCCGCCGGTACCCGTGCCAGGAGCGCGGCCAGCTCCTCGCGGTCGGCGACATCACACGCGGCGACCGTGACGTCGGCACCGAACTCCTTCAGCTCCGCGGCGAGTTCCGCCGCGCCCTCCGCCTGCTCGCCCCGTCGGCTGGCCAGGAGCAGGTGCCGGACGCCGTGCTTGTGCACCAGATGCCGGGCGACCAGAGCCCCCAGAGACCCGGTGCCACCGGTGATGAGCACGGTTCCGCCGCCCTCCCACCGCGCTTGCCCCGCCGCGTCGGCCTCCTCGGCCGGGCGCCGCAGCCGGGGGACGAGGAACCGGCCGTCGCGCACGGCCAGTTGCGGCTCGCCGCAGCCGAGTACCTGGTCGCGGACCGTCTCGCCGGGCTCGGCGTCGGTGTCCACGAGCACGATCCTGCCCGGCGCCTCCGACTGGGCCGAACGCACCAGCCCCCACACCGCCGCCGCACCCGGATCGACGGACTCGTTCGCGTGCACGGCCATGGCGCCCCGCGTGACCACCACGAGCGGCGTGTCGGCCAGCCGGTCGTCCGCGAGCCATCGCTGCACCAGGCGCAGCACCCGCCGTGCGGCCTCGTGCGCCGCCGCGCCGAGGTCGCCGCTGCCGGGGCCTGCGGTGGCTGTCGTGTGGAGGTGGCCGTTGTGGGGTGGCGCACCTGCTGTCGTGTCCAGGTGGCCGTTGCCGGGTGACGCATCCGCTGTTGTGTCGAGGTGGCCGTTGTGGGGTGGCGCATCCTCCGCTGTCGCGCCGAGGTCGCCGCTGCCGGGGCCTGCGGCGGCTGTCGTGTCGAGGACGCCGTTGGCGGGTGACGCACCCCGCAACAACACCGCCTCGACCGGCGCCCCCGAGGCGACGGCCGCTGCCACTTCGTCGACCGTCGCGAACGTCCGGGCCCCGGGTGCGGCGTGCTCCAGCGCCGCCCACCGCACCGGCTCCACGGGCGTGCTCAGCAGCGGTGCCCAGTCGACCCGGAACAGGCTGTCCCCGGCCCGCGTGATGGCATCGGAGACCTCGCCCGCGTCCAGCGTCCGCATCGTCACGGCGTCGACCGTGGCGACGGGCAGTCCCGCCCGGTCGGCCAGGCGGACCGCCAGGGTGCCGTCGTCGCCGAGGGTCAGCCGGGCCCGCAGCGCCGAGGCACCCCGTGCGTACAGCCGTACGCCACGCCACACCGCCACCGACCCGGACCCGTGCCGGGCCGCCCCGGGCAGCGCCGCGTGCAGGGCGGCGTCGAGCAGGGCCGGATGCAGCAGGTGCTCCGCTGCGTCGCCCCGCGCGGCCTCGTCCAGGCCGAGCTCGGCGAAAACGTCGTCACCGCGCCGCCAGGCACGGGTCAGCGCCCGGAACACGGGGCCGTACCGGACCCCCGCCTCCATGAGCAGCGCGTAGACGTCCGCCGGGTCGACCGGGTCCGCGTCGGCCGGTGGCCACTGGTCGAGACGGGCAGGGCGCCCCGGCGCCCGCACGCTCAACCACCCGTACGCATACCGGGTCCACGGCAGATCGCCGTCGTCCGGACGCGCGTGGACGGTGACGGTACGGCGCCCCGACGCGTCCGGCGCGCCCACCGCGACCTGGAGCTGGACACCGCCCCGCTCGGGAACCACCAGCGGGACGGGCGTCACCAGCTCGTCCAGATCGGTGCAGCCCACCTCGTCACCGGCGCGGACGGCCAACTCCACCAGAGCCGCCGAGGGCAGCACGGCAGAGCCGGCGATCACATGGTCGGCCAGCCAGGCATGGGTGCGCAGCGAGATCCGGCTGGTGAACAGCGTCTCGTCCGAGCCCGCCACGCCGACCGCCGCGCCCAGCAGCGGATGATCCCCCGAGGACAGCCCGAGACTGGCCGGGTCACCGCCGTCGCCCGAGGACTCGACCCAGTAACGCTCGCGCTGGAAGGCGTAGGAGGGAAGATCGACCTGCCGGGCCCCGGTGCCGGAGAAGAACGTCGGCCAGTCCACCGCCACCCCGTGCCGGTGCAACCGGCCAAGAGCCTCCACCACGGTCTCCGCCTCGGGCCGGTCGCGGCGCAGCGCCGCCACGGTCAGCACGTCGGGGCTGTCGACCGTCTCCCGGGCCAGGGCGGCCAGGACCTGGTCGGGGCCGACCTCGACGAACGCCGTCACGCCCTGCTCGGCGAGGGTCCGCACACTGTCGGCGAAACGGACGGTGCCGCGCAGCTGGTCGGTCCAGTAGCCCGCGGTGCGCAACTCGTCGCCCGTGGCGATACGACCGGTCAGTGTGGACACGACGGGGATGTGTGGTTCGTGGTAGGTGAGGGTTTGGGCGACGCGGTGGAATGCGTCGAGGACGGGGTCCATGTGGGGGGAGTGGAAGGCGTGGCTGACGGCGAGTTCCGTGGTTTTGTGGCCTTGTTCGCGCATTTTCTGTGCGAGTTGGTGTGCTGCTGTGGTGTCGCCGGCGATGACGAGTGAGTGGGGGGCGTTGTGGGCGGCGATGGTGAGGTGGGGGGTGAGGTGGGGTGTGATGTCGTTTTCGGTGGCTTGGATGGCGATCATGGTGCCGCCGGGTGGGGCGGTTTGCATGAGTCGGGCTCGGGTGGTGACGAGGGTGGCGGCGTCGTGGAGGGTGAGGACGCCGGCGAGGTGGGCTGCGGTGATTTCGCCGATGGAGTGGCCGGTGAGGTAGTCGGGGTGGATGCCCCAGGTGGTGAGGAGGTGGTGGAGGGCGACTTCGACGGCGAAGAGGGCGGGTTGGGTGTTGGTGGTGTCGTGGAGGTGGTGTCCGGTGGTGATGATTTCGGTGAGGGGCACGGGTAGGTGGGGGTCGAGGGCTGCGGTGACCTCGTCGAAGGCGGCGGCGTAGGCGGGGAAGGCGTCGTAGAGCTCGCGTCCCATGTTGATGCGCTGCGCGCCCTGCCCCGTGAAGAGGAAGGCAGTGCTTCCCGGGCGGACGGTGCCGGAGACGACGTCCGCCCCGTTCCGCCCCTGCGCCAAGACTGCGAGTCCTTCGCGGAGTTGGGTGGTGCCGTTGCCGGTGATGACGGCGCGGTGGTCGTGGGTGGTGCGGGTGGTGGCGAGGGAGTGGGCGATGTCCAGGGGGGACTGGTCGGGGTGGTCCTGGAGGTGGGTGAGCAGGCGCTGGGCCTGGGCGCGCAGGGCCGGTTCGGACTTGGCGGACAGCAGCCAGGGCAGGACGGTCGGGGTGTGGGTTCCCGTTGTGGCCGGGGGCTCGGACTCCTCCGGCGCCTGCTCCAGGATCACATGCGCGTTTGTCCCGCTCACGCCGAACGCGGACACCGCCGCGCGGCGAGGCGCTTGCCCGGACGGCCAGTCGCGCTGGTGGGTGAGGAGTTCCACGGCTCCTGAGGCCCAGTCGACCATCGGGGTGGGCGCGTCGATGTGCAGGGACCGGGGCAGGACCCCGCGCCGCATCGCCTCCACCATCTTGATGACTCCGCCCACACCGGCGGCGGCGACGGTGTGTCCGATGTTGGACTTGAGGGAGCCGAGGTGGAGGGGGCGGTCCTTGGGGCGTCGTCGGCCGTAGGTGGCGAGCAGGGCTTGGGCTTCGATGGGGTCGCCGAGGCGGGTGCCGGTGCCGTGGGCTTCGACGGCGTCGATGTCGGCTTCGGTGAGGCCGGCGTCGGCGAGTGCCTGGCGTATGACGCGTTCCTGGGAGGGGCCGTTGGGTGCGGTGAGTCCGTTGCTGGCGCCGTCCTGGTTGACGGCGGAGCCGCGGACGACGGCGAGGACGCGGTGGTTGTTGCGGCGGGCGTCGGACAGCCGTTCCAGCAGCAGCAGTCCCACGCCCTCGGACCAGGCGGTGCCGTCCGCCGCCGCGGCGAACGACTTCACCCGGCCGTCCGGCGCCAGCCCGCTCTGCCGGGAGAAGTCGACGAACCCGCTCGGCGTCGCCGTCACCGTCACCCCGCCGGCCAGCGCGAGCGTGGATTCGCCCGACCGCAGTGACCGCATCGCCAGATGCAGGGCGACCAACGAGGACGAACACGCCGTGTCGACGGAGATCGCCGGCCCCTCCAGGCCGAAGGTGTAGGCGATACGGCCGGACGCCACACTGCTGAGCTTGCTGGTCAGCAGGTACCCCTCGAACTCCTCGGGCCCTTCCAGCCCCAGATAGCTCTGCTCGACCACGCCCGCGAAGACACCGGTACGGCTGCCCCGCAGACCGGCGGGATCGATCCTGGCGTGTTCGAAGGTCTCCCAGGCGGTCTCCAGCAGCAGCCGCTGCTGGGGGTCCATCGCCTGGGCCTCGCGCGGGGAGATGCCGAAGAACCCCGCGTCGAAGAGGGGCGCGTCGTGCAGGAAGCCGCCCTCGCGCGTGTAGGAGGTGCCCGGCGTGTTCGGGTCCGGGGCATAGAGCCCGTCGAGGTCCCAGCCGCGGTCCGTCGGAAACGCGGTGATCCCGTCCCCGCCGTCGGCCACCAGCCGCCACAGGTCCTCCGGCGAGGCCACGCCCCCCGGGAAGCGACAGGCCATCCCGACGATCGCCACGGGTTCGCCGGCGCCCGACTCCAGTTCGGCGAGCCGCTGCTGGGCCTTGTGGAGATCGGCGGTGACCCGCCTCAGGTACTCGACGAGCTTGTCTTCATTGGACATACGGGATCGATTTCTCCTTGAGGCACACGGTTGGCCGGCACCGTCAGCCGGCGGATCGGCCGAGCTGAGAGTCGATGAAACGGAAGAGTTCGTCCGCCGACGCGGTCTCCAGGCCCTCAGCGGTTTCGGAGGCCCCCTGCGCCGGCGTCAGCTTCGCCACGAGCGCCTGCAGCCGTGCGGCGACCTCGGCGCGTTCGGCTTCCGGCTCCGGTGCGGTGTCCAGCAGTGCTTCCAGCCTGTCCAGTTCGGCCAGGACGCCCCGGCCGGCGCCGTCCCGCGGCGCCACGTGCTCCAGCAGCGCGGCGGCGAGCGCGGTGGGGGTGGGATGGTCGAAGACCATCGTCGCGGGCAGCCGGGCTCCGGCTGCCGCGTTGAGCCGATTGCGCAGCTCCACCGCGGTCATCGAGTCGAAGCCCAGCTCCTGGAACGAGTGGTCGGCCGCCACCGCGTCCGGGGAGGCGTGCCCGAGGACCGCGGCCACCTCGGTGCGCACCAGCGACAGCGCCCACTCCTCGCGCTCCGCCGCCGACGCCCCGGCGAGCCGGTCTGCGGCCGACGCGGAGGAGACCGCCGCGGGGCTCGCCGCGCGCCGCGCCGGACCGCCGCCCTCCGTCAACGTCCGCAGCAGCGGCGGGACCTGGGACCCGCTCCCCAGGTCGGCGAGGCTCAGCGGGGTGGCCACGGGCGCCGCGACGCCCGCGGCGAGCGCCCGGTCGAACAGCGCCAGCCCCTCCGCCCGGGTCATGGGCCTGAACCCGCTGCGCACGAACCGCTCAAGGTCCTTCTGGGTCAGCTGCGCGTTGATACCGGCCAGCCGGGAGTTGATACCGGCCGAGTGGGCGTCGGTCCCGGCCGGGTGGCTGTCGGTCCCGGCCGGGTGGGTGTCGGTCCCGTCCGGGTGGGTGTCGGGCCCGTCCGATTCCCACATGCCCCAGGCGAGGGAGACGGCCGGGAGGCCCTGCGCCCGCCGGTAGTGGGCGAGCCCGTCCAGGTAGGCGCCGGCCGCCGCGTAGTTGGACTGCCCGGGGCCGCCGAACACTCCCACGGTGGAGGAGAACAGGACGAACGCGGCCAGGTCCGCGTCCCGCGTCAACTCGTGCAGGTGCCAGGCACCCTCGGCCTTCGGGCCCAGCACCGTCCGCAGCCGGTCCGGTGTCATCGCCTCGAACAGGCTGTTGTCGAGGACGCCCGCCGTGTGCACGACTCCGGTCAGCGGGTGATCGGCGGGGATGTCCGCCAGCAGCTCGGCGAGCGCGGCACGGTCGGTGACATCGCAGGCGGCGATCGTGACCTCGGCCCCGAGCTCTTTCAGATCGGCCGCCAACTCCGCGGCTCCTTGGGCCTGTTCCCCGCTCCGACTGGCGAGGAGCAGGTGCCGGACGCCGTGGTCCCCCGCCAGATGCCGGGCGACCAGGCTGCCCAGGGTTCCGGTCCCGCCGGTGATCAGTACGGTGCCCGCCGGGTCCCAGGACGGCGTGTCCAGAGGCCCGGTGGCGGCCGGGACGCGCCGCAGCCGGGGCAGCAGCACCTCGCGGCCGCGCAGGGCGGCCTGCGGCTCGCCGGTGGCCAGGACCGCCGACAGCGACTCGGCGGGGGCCTCCCGTTCGGCGTCCACGAGGACGACCCGGTCCGGTGTCTCCGACTGCACGGACCGCACCAGGCCCCACAGGGCCGCGCTCGCGGGGTCCGGCACGTCCGCGTCGAGCGCCGCCACCGCACCCCGGGTCAGCACGACCAGCGGAGTCCCGGCCAGCCGTTCGTCGGCCAGCCACGCGCGCAGGACGTGCAGCGCCCGCGTCGTACCGCCGAGCGGGGAGGCGTGGGACGGCCAGGGCAGCACCACCGCGTCGACCCGGCCGGCCGAGGAGGCGGCAGCGGCCACGTCCGCGTACTCCTCGTACTCCTCGTACTCCTCGAGGACGTCGTCGAACTCCTTGAGGACATCGTCGCCGAACGGAGCGGGCAGCCCGGAACCCGCCGTACGCAGCACTCCCCAGCGCACGCCTCGCGCACCGGTCGCCGGGGCCGCCGGACGCCATTCGACGGCGAAGAGTCCGTCGGCGCCCTCGCCCGGTGCCGCGCGGAACCGGTCGGCGGGAATGTCGCGGAACTCGATCGAGTCGACCGTGGCGACCAACTGCCCCTGTGCGTCGGTGAGCCGCAGCGCGATCGTCCGCTCGTCCAGCTCGGTGATGCGCGCGTGCACGGCGGTGGCGCCGGTGGCGTGGACCCGCACCCCGCGCCATGTGCCGGGCACGGCCACACTGCCGTCCAGTGCCACGGTGGAGCGGTCGGCGAGGACGTCCTCGAACAGAGCGGGATGAAGGGCGTACCGCGCGGCCTCCGCCGCCAGGTCCTCCGGGACTGTCACGTCGGCACCGGCGGTCGTGGCGCCGGCCGGTCCGTCGCCCGCGGGGCCTGCCGGGGAGTCGTCGCTCAGGTAGTGACCGTGCGCGTGGAGGGTCCAGGGAGCGTCGGCGGCCGTGTCGGGGCGGGCGTACACCGCCACCGCGCGCCGCCCGTCCTCGGCGTACGCGCCCGCCCTGACCTGGATCCGCACGGCACCCTCCGCGGGCAGCGCCAGCGGAGCCTCCAGCCGCAGGTCGGCCAGGGCGGCGCAGCCGATCTCGTCACCGGCGCGGACCGCCATCTCCACCAGCGCCGGCGCCGACAGCACGGGCACCCCCCGCACGGTGTGCCGCGCGAGCGAGGGATGGGTGCGCAGCGAGAGTCGGCTGGTGAAGACCGCCTCGGAGGAGTCGGCGAGGCCGATGGAGGACCCCAGCAGCGGATGGCCGCCGCCCGCCGTCCCGTGCGCCGTGCCGCTCACCGGCTCCAGCCAGTAGCGCTGGTGCTGGAAGGCGTACGTGGGCAGCTCGACGGTGCGCGCGGACGTCTCCGTGAAGTACGCCGGCCAGTCCACCTCCGTACCTCCGATGTGGAGGTTCGCGACCGCGGTCAGCAGGGTCCCCACTTCGGGACGACCCTTGCGCAGGGTCGAAAGGGTCACCTTGCCGTTCGCCTCGCGCAGGCCGTCGGCGGCCATCGGCGCGCAGACGCTGTCGGGGCCCACCTCCAGGAAGGTGGTGACCCCCGCGTCCTCCAGCGTGCGAACGGCGTCCAGGAAACGCACCGGCTCACGGATCTGGCGCACCCAGTACTCGGGCGAGGACCACTGCCCCGGACGGACGAGCTCCCCGGTGACGCTGGACACGACGGGGATGTGTGGTTCGTGGTAGGTGAGGGTTTGGGCGACGCGGTGGAATGCGTCGAGGACGGGGTCCATGTGGGGGGAGTGGAAGGCGTGGCTGACGGCGAGTTCCGTGGTTTTGTGGCCTTGTTCGCGCATTTTCTGTGCGAGTTGGTGTGCTGCTGTGGTGTCGCCGGCGATGACGAGTGAGTGGGGGGCGTTGTGGGCGGCGATGGTGAGGTGGGGGGTGAGGTGGGGTGTGATGTCGTTTTCGGTGGCTTGGATGGCGATCATGGTGCCGCCGGGTGGGGCGGTTTGCATGAGTCGGGCTCGGGTGGTGACGAGGGTGGCGGCGTCGTGGAGGGTGAGGACGCCGGCGAGGTGGGCTGCGGTGATTTCGCCGATGGAGTGGCCGGTGAGGTAGTCGGGGTGGATGCCCCAGGTGGTGAGGAGGTGGTGGAGGGCGACTTCGACGGCGAAGAGGGCGGGTTGGGTGTTGGTGGTGTCGTGGAGGTGGTGTCCGGTGGTGATGATTTCGGTGAGGGGCACGGGTAGGTGGGGGTCGAGGGCTGCGGTGACCTCGTCGAAGGCGGCGGCGTAGGCGGGGAAGGCGTCGTAGAGCTCGCGTCCCATGTTGATGCGCTGCGCGCCCTGCCCCGTGAACAGGAAGGCAGTGCTTCCCGGGCGGACGGTGCCGGAGACGACGTCCGCCCCGTTCCGCCCCTGCGCCAAGACTGCGAGTCCTTCGCGGAGTTGGGTGGTGTCGTTGCCGGTGATGACGGCGCGGTGGTCGTGGGTGGTGCGGGTGGTGGCGAGGGAGTGGGCGATGTCCAGGGGGGACTGCTCGGGGTGGTCCTGGAGGTGGGTGAGCAGGCGCTGGGCCTGGGCGCGCAGGGCCGGTTCGGACTTGGCGGACAGCAGCCAGGGCAGGACGGTCGGGGTGTGGGTTCCCGTTGTGGCCGGGGGCTCGGTCTCCTCGGGCGCCTGCTCCAGGATCACATGCGCGTTCGTCCCGCCGAATCCGAAGGACGAGACACCGGCACGGCGGGCATGACCGGTCTCCGGCCAGTCGCGCTGGTGGGTGAGGAGTTCCACGGCTCCTGAGGCCCAGTCGACCATCGGGGTGGGCGCGTCGATGTGCAGGGACCGGGGCAGGACCCCGCGCCGCATCGCCTCCACCATCTTGATGACTCCGCCCACACCGGCCGCGGCCTGCGCGTGTCCGATGTTGGACTTGAGGGAGCCGAGGTGGAGGGGGCGGTCCTTGGGGCGTCGTCGGCCGTAGGTGGCGAGCAGGGCTTGGGCTTCGATGGGGTCGCCGAGGCGGGTGCCGGTGCCGTGCGCTTCGACGGCGTCGATGTCGGCTTCGGTGAGGCCGGCGTCGGCGAGTGCCTGGCGTATGACGCGTTCCTGGGAGGGGCCGTTGGGTGCGGTGAGTCCGTTGCTGGCGCCGTCCTGGTTGACGGCGGAGCCGCGGACGACGGCGAGGACGCGGTGGTTGTTGCGGCGGGCGTCGGACAGCCGTTCCAGCAGCAGCAGTCCCACGCCCTCGGACCAGGCGGTGCCGTCCGCCGCCGCGGCGAACGACTTCACCCGGCCGTCCGGCGCCAGCCCCCGCAGCCGCGAGAACTCCACGAACGCCACCGGCGTCGACATGACGGTCGCACCGCCGGCCAGCGCCAGTTCGCACTCCCCCCTGCGCAGCGCACCGGCCGCCAGGTGCAGTGCGACCAGCGAGGACGAGCACGCCGTGTCGACCGTGACGGCGGGGCCCTCCAGGCCGTACGTGTAGGACAGCCGGCCCGAGGCGATGCTGCCCGCGCTGCCGCTGAAGAGATAGCCCTCGGCGTTCTCCGGAGGCAGGCCCGGACGTGAGCCGTAGTCGTTGTACATCACACCCGTGAACACCCCGGTGCGGCTGCCGCGCAGCGACCTGGGGTCGACGCCGGCGCGTTCGAACGCCTCCCACGCCGTCTGCAGGAGCAGTCGCTGCTGCGGGTCGGTGGTCAGGGCCTCACGCGGTGACATCCCGAAGAACGCCGCGTCGAAGAGGTCGGCGTCGTGCAGGAAGCCGCCCTCGCGGCCGTAACTGGTCCCCGCCCGCTCCGGATCGGGGTCGTAGAGCCGTTCGAGGTCCCAGCCCCGGTTGTCGGGGAACGGAGTCACCGCGTCCACGCCGTCGGCCACCAGCCGCCACAGGTCCTCCGGCGAGGCCACGCCCCCCGGGAAGCGACAGGCCATCCCGACGATCGCGATCGGCTCACGCTGCCTGTCCTCGATCTCGCGCAGCTGACTGCGTGCGTCACGGGCATCGGCGATGGCTCGCTTGAGGTAGTCGCGGAGTTTCTCCTCGCCCGCCATGATTCTCAGCTCCCCAGTGTGAAGTCCGAATGAAAGTGAAAGATAGGGAAACCCGGGAATGTCCTGGTAATCGATCGACTTCCTTCGGGTCGATGGCCGTGATGTTACTTCCCGATGAGCGGCCGGTTGCTGACGCCCCATTACTCTGCGGAAGGTCCGTCAGAATATTCCACAACGGTTTTCCGGGCGGGAAAGGGGTAGTCGTTCTCATGGCGCAGCTCACGAATGACGTGGAGAAACACACGGCGCTGTACGTGGAGGCGTTCAACGCGGGGAACCTGGACGCGGTCAACGCGATGTACACCGAGGACGCCGTCGCGGTCTGGGAGCCGGGCGTCCCCCTCACGGGGCAGGCCCGGATCGAGGCGGTCAGGGAATTCCTCGCCCGCGGCCCGAAGATGACGGCCGTTCCGCGGCAGTCCTTCGTCGCCGGCGACACCGCCCTGCTGATCGTCGACTGGACCATCGACACCACGGACGCCGACGGCAGGCCGGAGCGGCTGTCCGGCGTCGGCGCCGACGTCCTGCGCCTGGGCGCGGACGGCAACTGGCGCTACGCCGTCGACGATCCGTACGGCGGTCAGTGAGCCGGACCGACCGGCCGCGCGGCCGACGCCGGCGGACACCGCCTCACGCTCGGCGCCTCTCGCTCGGCGCCTCTCGCTCACCGCATCGAGCCTCTGCATCGAGCTTCTGCATTCAGCCTCTGCTGCCTCTGCTGTCAGAACCTGGGGGTCTTCCTTCCATGGCCATTACCGTCGACATCGATTTCGACAATCCGGATCTCACCGACGACACCGACCTGCAGAACGAGATCTTTCTTCAGGTGTTCAACTCGGGCGACGGCGAGCTGTTCGACAAGCTGTACCGCGAGGACTCGATCTCCAACTTCTCGGGCGAGCCGCTGACCGGCGCCGCCCGGCTGGCGTTCTTCAAGGAGTTCCTCGCGTCGAAGCCCGTGCTCCAGGCGGAGGTCACGCATTCCTACGTGGCCGGTGACGTGGCCCTGATCGGGGTCCGCTTCACCATCGACGGCACGGACGCCGACGGCAAGCCCATGCACCTGGAGGGCAACTGCACGGATGTCCTGCGCCGCGGCGAGGACGGCCGCTGGCTGATGGCCATCGACCGGCCGGTGACCGGGGGGCTGCTGCCGGAATAGAGGCGGCTTCCGGGCAACGTCCCCGCGCGCCGACCCGACTCCGGACCGGCGCGGGGGGACCGGTGTTTTTCCGGCCGATGAACACTTCATTGCCGACAAGTGGGCGGTGAATTGAGCGGCGTACTTACTGTGGCACACGATCACTGGACCGCCGAATCCTCGCGCACGGTCCAGCAGATACTACGTCGGAGGAAGAATGGCTCAGCTCGATACTCGTGCCATCGATGTTCTTGAGGCGGTCAGGAACGCGGTGCCCGCGCTCCGCAAGAATGCCGGGGACACCGAGAACGAACGGTGGATCGTCGACGAGAACATCGACATTCTCGAGAAGGCAGGAGTATTCCGCACCGCGGTGCCCGAACGCTTCGGCGGCCTCGACCTGCCGGTGGAGCAGCAGGCGGCGATTCTCGCCGAGATCGCCCGGGGCTGCGGCTCGACGGGCTGGGTCTCCATGGTGTGGGTGTCCACGGCCTGGATCGCCACGCTGTACCCGGACCGGGCCCAGGAGGAGGTCTTCGCGAACGGCTCCGTCCGGATCTCCGGCGGGTTCACCCCCTCGGGCACGCTCGTCCCCACCGAGGGCGGCTACCTCCTCAACGGCACCTGGCGGTTCAACACGGGCGTGCGCGGGGCGCAGTGGAATGTGCACGCGGCGCTCGTCGAGCACCCCGACGGGCGGCAGGAGGAGCTGTTCGCCCTGGTGCCGATCGAGGACGTCACGGTCGCCGACGACTGGGACGTGTTCGGCGCCGGCGGCACGGGCAGCGCGACCTCGACGGTGAAGGACGTCTTCGTGCCCGCCCATCGCGTGGTGGACGGCGCGGTGTTCGACGCCTCCACCCGCGATCGCTGGAACGCCGACGTGAAGGGCCGCAACTACAACCTCACCAGCTATGTGCTGGCGACATGCGCGCCGGTCTACCTGGGCATCGCCAGGGCAGCGCTGGAACTGTTCGTCGAGCGGCTGCCCGGCAAGGGCATCACGTACACGAACTGGACCGAGCAGCGCGAACACCCGCACACGCAGATCCAGGTCGCCCACGCGGCGAACAGGATCGCGTCCTGTGAGGCGCTTTCCCGGGACTGGCTGCGGGTGATGCAGGACCGCGCGGACCTCGGCGAGAAGATGACGGTGCTGGAGAAGGCGACCGTCCGCGGCCAGGTCGGCTACGTGGTGCAGGCGACCAAGGAAGCGGTGGAGACGCTTTACAACATCAGTTCGGCGTCCACCATCCTGCGCAGCAATCCCTTCCAGCGGGCCTTCCGCGACATCGAGGCGCTGGCCCTGCACGGACTGCTCACGCCGGTCAGCTCCCTGGAGGCGCACGGCCGCGTCCTGCTCGGCCTGGAGCCCGGCACCGACTACATCTGACCGATTTCATCCGATGCTTCGGAGGACCGCCATGACCACGGCACAGCAGGCCCCTGTGCTGTTCGACTCCGCCTATTACCAGGACCCGTACACGGTGTACGACTGGCTGCGCGTCCACGATCCCATCCACCGCTTCCGCTTCCCCGTCGGTGACGTACCGATGGTGTTCGTGTCCCGGTACGACGACGTCAAGGCGCTGCTGAGCGACCAGCGTTTCAGCAACGACGGGGTCGCGTGGGGGAGTGAGGAGTTCAAGAAGTCGGGCATGATATTCGGCGCCGGCACCCTCATCGGACGCATTCTCACGGTGCTCGACCCGCCCGATCACACCCGGGTCCGCAAGCTCGCCATGGGCGCGTTCACTCCGCGCCGCGCGGCTGCCTGGAAGGAGCCGGTGGAGCGCATCGTGAACGAGGCGCTGGACCGCCTCGGACAGTCCGAGAACCCCGACGTGATGGACTACGCGAGCAAGATTCCCGCCGATGTCACGGGCGAGATCCTCGGGTTCCCGCTGGCGCGGTTCCAGGACATGCTGCACGCCATCGAGCGGGCCTTCCACGCGGACCCGTCGAACCCCGACAACGAGGCCGAAGTGGCGGCCGCGTTCGAGGAGATCGTCATCTACGGCCGTGAGCTGATCGTCGAGAAGCGGCGCAACCCGGGCGACGACCTGACGTCCGTCTTCATCCAGGCGCGGGACGGTGAGGACCGGCTGACCGAGGACGAACTCGTCTCCATGGTCGCTCTGATGATCATGGCGGGGATCGACACCACCAGGAACCTGATCGGTTCCGCCGTCCTCGGCCTGCTCGACCACCCGGACCAGCACCGGCTGCTGGCGGAACACCCCGAGCACACCGCCACGGCGGTCGAGGAGTTCCTGCGCTACGACGGCGCGTTCTGCGTGGGCCTGTTCCGGCTGGCCAAGGAAGACCTGGAGCTGGGCGGGGTTCCCGTCCCCGTCGGCACCCCTGTCGTCGCCGGTCTGCAGTCGGCCAACCACGACCCGGAGAAGTACCGGGATCCCCGGCGGCTGGACATCACCCGGGAGGGTCCGCGCCATCTGGCGCTGGGACACGGCCTGCACAACTGCATGGGAGCGGCCCTGGCCCGCCTGGAGACCTCCGTTGCCGTCCCCGCCCTGATCAGGCGTTTCCCGAACCTGAGGCTGTCCGTTCCCCGCGAGGAGATCCGCTTCGAGGAGAACTGGCTGCTGCGCAGTCTGCCGTCGCTCCCTGTTGCCCTGTGAGCCGTCGAGAGGAGTGAGGAGGCCCGTGAGCAAGAAGATCCTGTCCATTGACACGGCGGCCTGCACCGGGGCCGGCACCTGCGAGGCCATGCATCCGCAGCTGTTCAGAGTGAGTGCCGAAGGGTACTCCGTGGCGCTGAGGACCGAGCTGGTGGAGCCGGAGGACATCGAAGCGGCGAGCAGTGTGCTCGACGTCTGCCCCACCGAGGCCATCCGGCTGGCCTCGGCCGGTTCCCAGGCCGACAGCGGCGTCTGACCGCGGCCCCGCCGCCGACGGAGCGTCCGCTCGGAGAGCCGCCATGGCTCCCCGGGCGGACGCTTTCTCATGCGGCACCCGTTTCAGGGGTTTTCGCCGCGGGGTGCGGGGCGTTGCCGGGCGGCACGAGCACAGGGCAGGACCGGGCCCGCCCGTGTGCGGCGGGCGGGCCCGGTCCTGGGATCTGCGACGTCGGGCCCGGGCGGTACCGGCCGCCCGGAGTTCTCCGACTGGCCTCAGGCGGCCTTCTTCTTCATCAGCTCCACCAGGCTGGAGAAGCTGTCGGCCGCGTGGCCGGCCTCGACGCCCCGTCGGAAGAGCTCGACGACCGCGGCCTGGAGCGTGGTGTCGACGCCCGCGTCCTCGATGGTGTGCAGCACGTGCTCGACACTGGCCAGACCCATGGCGAGGCGGTCGACGTCGCCCTCGTGGTTCCCGGCGTCGATGCGCTGCGCGTAGAAGGAGAGGAAGCCGGGCATGGCCGTCATGGTCTCCTCCGCGCTGGGCAGCACGTCCGAGGCCTTGAGGCCGTTGGCGTCGCCGATGGCGACGGCCTGCCAGTAGCCCAGCATGGACGTCCAGAACATGGCCATGCCGATCTGGTACACCAGCGCGGCCAGGCCCGGGTCCTCGCCCCGGTAGTCGGTGCTGGTCAGTGCCTCCAGGGTGGCCTTGTGCTGCTCGAAGTGCTCACGCGGCCCGCTGTAGTACGTCGAGGACTCCGGGTCGCCGATGCCCGACGGCGGGACGGTGACGCCACCGGTGATGTGGATGCCGCCGCGCTCGGTCACCCAGCGGGCACCGTCCCGGGTCTTGCCGGGGGTGTCCGAGCTGAGGTTGACGAGGACCCGGCCGGCCAGCGCTTCCTGAGCCGTCTCCAGCACGGCGTACATGGCCTCGTAGTCGGTCAGGCTCAGGATGATCAGTTCGTTGGCCTTGACGGCCTCCTCGGGGCTGCTGGCCAGTACGGCACCGCGCGCGACCAGCGCGTCGGCTCGGGACGCGGTGCGGTTCCAGACGGTGACCTGGTGGCCCTTGTCGAGGAAGGCGTTCACCATGGCCTGGCCCATGGGGCCGAGTCCGATGACGGTGACGGACTGCTTGCCGGTCATGAGAGATGGACCTCCGGGGTCTGCGGCGAGGATGACTCAACGAGGACTAAAACGAGCGCTCCATTTAGCCCGTGCTCAGAACCTAGCACAGGACTGAGTGGAACGCTCTAACTAGTTCGGACCCACGTCTGTCGGGCCTCCCGGCGAGCCTTCCACTCGTCGGCGAGGACCGACCACACCTGCAGGTCATTGCGCTGACCGTCGGTCAGCACCATGGCGCGGCGCATGGTTCCCTCGTACGACATGCCGAGCCGCTTGGCGACGGCGATGCTGCGCGCGTTGTTCGAGTCGACCAGCCACTGGACCCGGGTCATGCCGCGGACGGTGACCGCCCAGTCGGCCAGTGCGGCTGCCGCCCGGGTCGCCAGGCCGCGCCCCTCGGCCTCGGGAGCCAGCCACACGCCCAGCTCGCACAGGCCGATCGCCGGGTCGAAAAGCCGGAAGAGCGTGCCGCCCACGAGTTCGCCGCGCAGGAGGATGCCGTACACGCGCGGGCCGTCGTTGGCCTGGCTGTCGGCGAACTCCTGCAGCCACCGCCGGGCCGACTCGGTGTCCCTGACCGTGTCGGCCCAGGGAAGCCAGGGAGAGAGACGGTCGCGGATGCGCGCGGTGTGCGCGGCGAACTCCTGCGCCTGCCACGGTTCGAGGGGGCGCAGCTCGGCGCCGTCGCCGAGGGGGAGACCTAACACGGTCACCTGGCTTCCGGCTTGTGGACGGCGGTGAGCCGTTCCAGGATCGGAATGATCTCCGTCGGAGTCGGTGCCGCGACGATGTCCTCCCTCATCGCGGCCGCGCCCCGCCGGAAGGCCGGATCGTGCAGGACCCGTTCGAGCCGCTCGCGCATCTCCGCCCGGCTCAGCTCCTGGTGGTTCAGGGTCAGGCCGGCACCGCTTTCGACCAGGTAGGCGGAGGTGGGCGGCACGTCCATGTGCTGCGTGGTGAAGGTCTTCTTGTTCCCCTCGTCGTCGATCGTCGTGAAGTCGTTGACGTCGGAGGTGATCAGCTGCGGCACGCCCAGGGCCGCCGCGGCGTTGAAGGAACCCGTACCGCCGTGGTGGATGAAGACCGAACTCGAGGGCAGCAGCTGGGTGAGGGGCAGGTAGTCGACGGTGCGGACGTTGTCCGGGACCGGGATGTCCCGCAGCTGCTCCTTGTTGAGCGTGGCGACCACGTCGACGTCCATGTCGGCCACCGTCTCCAGCAGGGATTCGACCCTGGGCCTGCTCTCCTCGAAGAAGGCGCGCATCGACATGCCGAGCGAAACGGCCACCCTGGGCCGGGCGGGGCGGGCCTGCAGCCACGACGGAATCGGGGCCGCGCCCGTGTAGGGAATCCACTGCATCGGCAGGGTGCGGGTGCGCGTCTTCAGGCGCATGCCCGAAGGGGTCGGGTCCACCGTCCACTGGCCGAGCAGCAGTTCCTCGTCGACCTCGAAGCCGTAGCGGTCGGCGATGGCCCGCACCGAGTCCTCCATCGGATTGGTGCCGAGGGCCGATCCGAGCACACGCCGGCGGTCGGCGAACCGGTCCACGGTCCAGCCCCAGTAGTCGAGCCCCCACAGCAGGCGGGCGTGCGCCGCCCCGCTGGCCCGGGCGGCCACGGACGACGAGGGCCAGCAGGGGTCCCAGAGGACCAGGTCGGGCCGCCAGTCACGGGCGGCGTCCACCAGCCGTTCCACCCACGGGTAGCTGTCCGAGGGGAAGTCGCCGATGGGATGGAAGTCCCACATCACCGGGAAGAGGAACGTGCGCAGGCTCTCCCACGGGTAGCGGTCCTCGGGAGCCAGGTCCAGGGCTTCGGTGAGCCGGTCGAGTTCGCCCTCGACATCGCGGTCCTTGGCGTTCTCCCCGTCCCACGGCACGGGCATCAGCCCCTCGTCGCCGAGCAGGACGGGCGTGAGACCGACGGACGCGATGCCCTCGGCCATGCTGGGATGCGCGGCCACGCATACCTCGTGCCCGGCGCTCTGCAGCGCCCAGGCGAGTGGAGTGAGCGGGTAAAGGTGGGCCGTGCCCGGCCAGATGGTGAACATGACGCGCATCAGCTGCTGCCCCTAGACCTTGAATTCATGCCGAACGAACGGCATATGAGAGACACGGGTGTGCGCTGAAGTTAACAGGGCGCTCCGCACTGGCCGGTAACCGCGGAGTAATGCGAATCTCCGATTCCGTGCAATCGGTCTTTTCCGGCTTTCGCCGAGACCGGGTGATTACCCGAAAATTACGGCGTGGCAGATAGGAAAAGAATTCGCCGGGCCGCTGATCGCGCCGGCTCATCAGAACCGTCCTTCCCGCTTTCGAGGAGTGTCACACATGAGTTCCGAGCGCACTGCACACAGCGACGCGCGGCCCGTGCGCGGTCGCGGTCCGGGCAGGAGGTCCCTGCTGAAGGCCGCCGGGGCCATGGCACTGGGTGTGCCACTGGCGGCCGCCGGATCGAGGTCCGCGTACGCCGACGAAGCCCCGGTGGACGCGATCGTCGTCGGAGCGGGCTATGCGGGCGGCACCGTGGCCCGGGAACTGAGTGCCGCCGGGCTGCGAACGGTGGTCCTGGAGGCCCGGGACCGGATCGGCGGCCGCGTCTGGACGGGCACCTTCGCCGGCCAGCGCGTCGAGATCGGCGGAGGCTGGCTCGGGCCCGAGCACCACCACGTGCTGAACGAGTTCAAGCGCTACGGCCTCACCACGGTCCAGGACGTGGCGGCCACGCGCATGGTCATGCCGGCGGCGAGCGGGTTCGAGGAGGTCGACCCGGTGGCCGCCGGGGCCGAGCTGAGTGCCCTCAACGTGCGCCTGTACGACGGGTCGGAGCGGTACTTCGAGCGCCCCACGGAGCCGCTGTACCGCAGTGACCTGCTCGCGGAGGTGGACAAGCTGTCCATGGCCGACCGGATCGGCCAGCTCGACCTCGACCCCGTCCGCTACAAGTGGCTCAACGGAAGCGCCGTTCTCTACTCGGGCGGACCGAGCACCCGCGGCGCACTCACGAGCATGGCCCAGTGGGAGCGGCTGGCCGCGGGCCGCCCGGAGCTGACCACGAGCCTCAAGCCCGCCCAGGGCATGACCGCGCTGCTGAAGGCGATGCTCGGCGAGGCGAAGGCCCCGGTGCTGTTCAACTCCCCGGTCACCAGGGTCGTTCAGCAGTCGCGGATGGTCACCGTCGAGGTGGCCGGCGGCAGGCGCTACTCCGCGCCGGTCGTCGTGGTGGCGATCCCCACCAACATGTGGAAGACGATCACCTTCGAGCCGGGGCTCCCGCAGGCGCACGCGGACGCCACGAGGGAAGGGATCGGCGTTCCGCACGGGACCAAGATATGGATGCAGGTCCGCGGCGACACCGACGCCGTCTACGCGCAGGGCGACGAGCGCGCGCCCCTGCTGCAGCTCGTGCCGCAGCAGCAGCTCCCCGACGGCAGCCGGCTGGTGATCGGCTTCAGCGGGCCCTCCCTGAACGTGTCCGACCGAGCGCAGGTCCAGGCCGCCCTGCGGGCGTTCCTGCCCAAGGCGCAGCTGGTGGACTACCGCGCGAAGGACTGGGGCCGCGACCCCTACGCGCAGGGTGCGTGGGGAATGCGCCGGCCCGGCCAGCTGCTGCGGCAACTGCCCGCCGTTCAGCAGCCGCACCGGCGCGTCGTCTTCGCCGGCGGCGACATCGCCAGCGGCTGGCACGGCGCCTTCATCGACGGCGCGATCGAGTCGGGACTGCTCGCGGCCCGCCAGGTCACCGCGCTTCTCGGCTGACAAGCCGCCCGGACGGCCGCGCCTCGGAAAGGGGAGCCGAAGGGTCCGGAAGTGTTCTCCCGGACCCTTCGGCCGCCCCCCGGCGTCCTGCCGGCGGCCCCGATTTGATTCGACAGGACACCGCCTCCGACACGAGGAAAGGTCGTTTTCTGGATTGTCGGGCCCGGGGATGAATGATTACCACCGCGTTACTGGCTCTTTCGGCGGGGCCGGTAGGTTCCTCGGTGCGGTCCCGGTGGCCCCCGGGGCGCGACCGGAAATACGTCGTGCTCGTCCCCGGGGCCCTGATTTTTCGTCGTACCGTCATTGCCCCGCGCTGGCCCACCCCGGATATCCCGATCGGAGCATCACGATGATCAATGTCTTCCAGCCCAGTCTGGGAGCGGAGGAACTCAGCGCGATCTCAGAGGTGTTCGAGAGCAATTGGCTCGGCCACGGTCCCCGGACAAAGAAGTTCGAGGCCCGTTTCGCCGAGCACCTGGGCGTGCCCGCAGAGCACACGATCTTCATCAACTCGGCCACCGCGGGGCTGTTCCTGAGCACCGAACTACTCGGCCTGCGCGCCGGTGACGACGTGGTGCTCCCCTCCGTGAGCTTCGTCGCCGCCGGCAACGCCGTGGCCGCCTCCGGTGCGCGCCCGGTCTTCTGCGACGTCGACCCGCACACGCTCAACCCCACCGTCGAGCATGTCGAACGGGCCCTCACCCCACGGACGAAGGCCGTCCTCCTGCTGCACTACGGCGGCTACCCGGGTGACATCGCCGGCATCGCCGACCTGTGCCGCGCACGGGGCGTCCAGCTGATCGAGGACGCGGCCTGCGCCGTCGCCTCGGGTGTGAACGGCAGGAAGTGCGGCACCTTCGGCGACGTGGCCATGTGGAGCTTCGACTCCATGAAGGTCCTCGTCACGGGCGACGGCGGCATGCTGTACGTACGGGACGCGGAACTGGCCCGCACGGCACGCCGGCTCGCCTACCACGGTCTCGAACAGTCCAGCGGCTTCTCCGCCGCCCGGGTCTCCGCCCGGTGGTGGGAGCTGAACGTACGGGACTTCGGCCGCCGGATCATCGGCAACGACCTCACGGCCGCCATCGGCGGCGTGCAGCTGCGCAGGCTGCCCGAGTTCGTCGAGCGCCGCCGGGCGATCGCCGAGCAGTACGACCGGCTGCTCGCCGATGTCGAGGGAGTCCGGCTGCCGCCCGCGCTGCCGGCCGGTCACACCAGCTCCCACTACTTCTACTGGGTCCAGCTGGACCCGGCGATCCGCGACCACGTGGCGGCGGACCTCCTGGAGAAGGGCATCTACACCACCTTCCGCTATCCGCCGCTGCACAAGGTGCCCGCGTACGGCGGTGGCGGCGTGGTGCTCCCCGGCACCGACACGGCCTCCGACTCCACCCTGCTGCTCCCGCTGCACCAGGGCCTCGATGACGCGGAGGTCCGCACGGTCGCCGACGAGTTCCGCAAGGCCGTCGAGCACCGCACGGCCCAGGCGCGGGCCTGACCGGAGGCGAAGAGGAGAGGACCCTGTCCGTGCGTATCGCCGAAACCGCGGTCCCCGGGGCGTTCGTCGTCACCCCCGACCAGCACACCGATGAGCGGGGCAGTTTCTTCGAAGGCCTGCGCGTCGATCTCCTGGAAGAGGTCCTGGGCCGTCCCTTCGTGCCCCGGCAGGTCAACTACTCCGCGTCGCGTGGCAATACGCTCCGCGGAATCCACGGTGTGGCCATCCCGCCGGGGCAGGCGAAATACGTCACCTGCGTCCGCGGCGCACTGCGGGACATCGTCGTGGATCTGCGGGTCGGCTCGCCCGCCTTCGGCGCGTACGAGGTCAATGTTCTCGAAGCGGGGTCGGGCCGTTCCGTCTACGTTCCCGAAGGCGTCGGCCACGGATTTCTCACCCTCACCGACGACACCTGCATCTGCTATGTCCTGTCCAGCGAGTATGTGCCCGGCACTCAGATCGACATCGATCCTTTGGACACCGATCTCGCCTTGCCGTGGGGTTTCACCGAGCCGCCGCTGATGTCCCGCAAGGACGCGACAGCACCCGGCGTCCGCGAAGCGCGATCCGCGGGAATTCTGGCCACGTGGCAGGAAGCGACCAGGGGCACACACACCACTGCCGCAAGGAAGGCACTGTCATGAAGGCTCTGGTGCTGTCGGGCGGGGCGGGCACGCGCCTGCGCCCCTTCAGCTATTCGATGCCCAAACAACTCATCCCGATCGTCAACAAGCCCGTCCTGGAATACGCCCTGGAGAACATCGTCGACCTCGGCGTGACCGAGATCGCCGTGATCGTCGGCGACTGGGCGCCCCAGATAGCCGAAGTCCTCGGCGACGGCTCGCGCTTCGGCGCCCGCATCACCTACATCCACCAGGAACGGCCGCTGGGCCTGGCCCACTGCGTCGCGCTGGCCCGCCCTTTCCTCGGTGGCGACGACTTCGTCATGTACCTCGGTGACAACATGCTGCCGCGCGGCATCTCGGCGATCGCCGAGCAGTTCCGGACGCGGGGCCCGGACGCCCAGGTCGTGGTCTCCAAAGTGCCCGACCCCCGGGCCTTCGGGGTGGCAGAACTGGCCCCCGACGGCTCCGTGGTGGCGCTCGCGGAGAAGCCCCAGCAGCCCCGCAGCGATCTCGCGCTCATCGGCGTGTACTTCTTCACCGCCGCCATCCACCGGGCCGTCGCGGCCATCGAACCCAGCGCGCGCGGTGAGCTGGAGATCACCGACGCGATCCAGTGGCTGGTCGGCCACGGCTTCGACGTCCGGGCCGGGGAGTACGACGGCTACTGGAAGGACACCGGCCAGGCCGACGACGTGCTGGAGTGCAACCGCCGCCTGCTGGGTGAGCTGACCGCCCGGATCGACGGCGAGGTGGACGCCACCAGCGAGATCATCGGCCCGGTCGTCGTCGAGGCGGGCGCCCGGGTGGTGCGCTCCCGCATCGTCGGTCCGGTGGTCATCGGCGCCGGCAGCGTCGTGGAGGACAGCCGGATCGGACCGGACGTGTCCATAGCCGGCGACTGTGTCCTGCGCGCCACCCAGCTGGCGGACTCCATCGTCATGACCGGCGCGTCGATCACCCAGGTGCCCGGCCTGCACGGCTCGCTCATCGGCCGCTCGGCCCGGGTCGGTCCCAGCGATCACGCGCAGGCACACCATCGTCTCGTGGTCGGCGACCACACCCGCGTGGAGGTGGCGGCGTGAGGGTCCTGGTCACCGGCGGGGCCGGTTTCATCGGATCGCACTACGTCAGGACCATGCTGGCCGGCGGCTATCCGGGGTACGAGCAGGCCCGCGTCACCGTGCTGGACAAGCTGACCTATGCCGGCAACCGCGACAACATCCCGGTGGGCCATCCGCGTCTGGACCTCGTCCAGGGGGACGTCTGCGACCGCGCCCTGCTGCAGGACCTGCTGCCCGGCCACGACGCGGTGGTGCACTTCGCCGCCGAGTCCCATGTGGACCGTTCTCTGGCGTCGGCGGACGCCTTCGTCCGGACCAATGTCCTCGGGACGCAGATCCTCCTGGACGCCTGTCTGGCCGCGGAGGTGGCGCGCGTGGTGCACGTCTCCACCGACGAGGTGTACGGCTCCATCGAGACGGGGTCCTGGACCGAGGAGTGGCCCCTGCTCCCCAACTCGCCCTACGCCGCGTCCAAGGCGGCGAGCGATCTGATCGCCCGCGCGTACTGGCGTACCCACGGACTGAACCTGTCGATCACCCGCTGCTCGAACAACTTCGGCCCGTACCAGCACCCGGAGAAGCTCATCCCGCTCTTCATCACCAACCTGCTGGAGGGCAGGCAGGTCCCGCTGTACGGGGACGGCTCCAACGTCCGGGAATGGCTGCACGTGGACGACCACTCCCGAGCGATCCAGCTCGTGCTGACCCGCGGCCGGGCCGGTGAGATCTACAACGTGGGCGGCGGCAACGAGCAGACCAACCTGGCCGTCACGGAGCGGCTGCTGAAGCTGTGCGGAGCGGACCACTCCGCCATCCGCCATGTCGCGGATCGCAAGGGCCACGATCTGCGCTACTCGCTGGACGAGACCAAGATCCGCGAGGAACTGGGATACGCCCCCCGGATCGACTTCGAAGAGGGACTGGCCGACACCGTCGCCTGGTACCGGGACAACGTGCACTGGTGGAAGGCGTCCAAGGAGCAGGCGCGTGCCGAAGGAGCGACAGATGAGTGAGCACAAGTCCCTGATCCTGGACGAGGTCCGCAAGTACCACCTGGATCTGGAGGCGGACAAGGGATTCCTTCCCGGCGTCACCGAGATCTGGCCCTCAGGCGCCGTCCTGGACGCCGACGACCGGGCGGCCCTGGTCGAGGCGGCCCTGGATCTGCGGATCGCGGCGGGACCGAGTTCGCGCAGATTCGAGTCGGCCTTCGCCCGCCGGCTGCGCCGCCGCAAGGCGCACCTGACCAACTCCGGCTCCTCCGCCAACCTGCTGGCGCTGTCCGCCTACACCTCGCACCTGCTCGAGGACCGCCGCCTGCGGCCCGGCGACGAGGTGATCACCGTGGCGGCGGGCTTTCCCACCACGGTCAACCCGATCGTGCAGAACGGCATGGTCCCCGTCTTCGTCGACGTGGAGCTGGGGACGTACAACACCACCGCGGACCGGGTGGCCGAGGCCATCGGCCCGAAGACCCGCGCGATCATGATCGCCCATGCTCTCGGCAACCCGTTCGAGGCCGCGGAGATCGCCCAACTCGCCCAACAGCACGGGCTCTTCTTCGTCGAGGACAACTGCGACGGAGTGGGCTCCACCTACCAGGGACAGCTCACCGGCACGTTCGGCGACATCACCACCGTCAGCTTCTACCCCGCCCACCACCTCACCATGGGGGAGGGCGGTTGTGTGCTGACCTCGGATCTCAAGATCGCCCGGATCGTGGAGTCGCTGCGCGACTGGGGGCGGGACTGCTGGTGCGAGCCGGGCAAGAACAACACGTGCCTCAAGCGCTTCCAGTACCAGATGGGCACCCTCCCCGAGGGCTACGACCACAAGTACATCTTCTCCCACGTCGGTTACAACCTGAAGGCGACCGATCTCCAGGCCGCCCTCGGTCTGACCCAGCTGGACAAGCTCGACGGATTCATCGAGGCGCGCAAGCGCAACTGGCGGCGGCTGCGCGAGGGCCTGGACGGCGTGCCCCATCTGCTGCTTCCCGAGCCCACCGCCGGCAGCGATCCCAGCTGGTTCGGATTCGTGATCACCGTGGACGCCGAGGCGCCGTTCAGCCGCGCGGAACTGGTCGGTCACCTGGAGGAGCGGAAGATCGGCACCCGTCGTCTGTTCGCGGGCAACCTCACCCGTCACCCCGCCTATCTGGACCGTCCGCACCGGGTCGTGGGCGACCTGGCCAACTCGGACGTCATCACCGAGCAGACCTTCTGGATCGGGGTGTATCCGGGCCTGACCGACGAGATGCTCGACTATGTGATCGCCACCGTGCAGGACTTCGTGGGAGGCCGCAGGTGAGCCCGACGAGCGCCCTGCGGCCGCGCCGGGACGCCGGGCTCCCCGAGCGGTTCGCCCGCTCCGTGCGGGCCAGGGACGCAGGGGCCCAGCTGAGCACGGCCGACTTCGCCGACTGGCTGCGACGGCGCCGTGAGGCCCACCGGTTCCGGGTGGACCGCATCCCGTTCGCGGACCTCGACGGCTGGTCGTTCCGGCACGGAACCGGAGACCTGGCCCACCGCAGCGGCAGGTTCTTCACCGTCGAAGGCCTGTCCGTGAGCACCCCGACGGGACCCACCCCCCACTGGCAGCAGCCGATCATCAACCAACCCGAAGTCGGCATCCTCGGAATCCTGGTGCGGGAGTTCGACGGAGTGCTGCACTGCCTCATGCAGGCGAAGATGGAGCCGGGGAACGCCAATCTGCTCCAGCTGTCCCCCACGGTCCAGGCCACCCGCAGCAACTACACCAAGGTCCACCGCGGTGCCGACGTCAAGTACATCGACTACTTCGTCCAGCCCGGCCGCGCCCGGGTGCTGGCCGATGTGCTGCAGTCGGAGCACGGCTCCTGGTTCTTCCGCAAGTCCAACCGCAACATGATCGTCGAGACGGACGAGGACGTCCCGCTCGACGAGGACTTCTGCTGGCTGACGCTCGGGCAGATCGGCGAACTCCTGCGGCGCGACAACCTGGTCAACATGGATGCCCGCACGGTCCTGGCCTGTGCTCCCACCCGCTACGAAGAGGCGGGCGCGCTGCGCTCCGACATCCAGGTGCGTTCCTGGATCACCGCTGAGCGCTCCGGCCACGAGGTGCGGATCGAGCGGATACCGCTCGCGAACGTCGCGGACTGGGTGCGCGGCGACACCGCGATCGAGCACGTGAAGGGACGCTACTTCCGGGTCGTGGCCGTCTCGGTGGAGGCCGACAACCGGGAGGTACGCGGCTGGAGCCAGCCCCTGTTCGAGCCGTGCGGGCTCGGGGTAACGGCATTCCTGACGCGGCGGTTCGACGACGTTCCCCATCTGCTGGTCCACGCCAAGCTGGAGGGCGGCTTCCTCGACACGATCGAACTGGCACCGACCGTGCAGTGCACACCCGGCAACCACGCGAACGGCGACCGTCCCCCCTTCCTCGATGCCGTGCTGTCCGCGGACACCTCCCGCATCCGCTACGAGGCCGTGCACTCGGAGGAGGGCGGGCGCTTCCTGAACGCGGAGAGCCGCTATCTGTTCGTGGAGACGGAGCCGGCCGACGACCCGGACGTCCCGCCGGCCGGCTACGCCTGGGTCACGCCCGGCCAGCTCGCCTCCCTGGTGCAGCACGGCCACTACGTCAACGTGCAGGCCCGTACGCTGCTGGCCGCCCTCAACACCGGCGCGGTGACGCTGTGACGGAGCCCGTCCGCATCGCCGTGATGGGGGCCGCGGACATCGCCAGACGCCGTATGCTGCCGGCGTTCGCGGCCTGTCCCCGCACCACGGTGACCGCCGTGGCCAGCCGTGACGGGGCGAAGGCCCGATCGCTGGCCCACGCGTACGGCTGCCGCCCGCTGCACGGTTACGCCGCCGCCCTGGAGGACGACGAGACCGAGGCCGTCTACGTGGCGCTGCCCGCCGCCCTGCACGCCGAGTGGACGCGGGCCGCGCTCCTCGCCGACAAGCACGTCCTCGCGGAGAAGCCCCTGGCCCTCGGGCGCAACGAGACGGCCGAGCTGCACGATCTGGCGCGGTCCCGCGGGCTCGCCCTGATGGAGAACGTGCTGTTCCTGCACCACTCCCAGCACGCCAGGGCGAGGCAGCTGGTGCGGTCGGGCGCGGTCGGCCGGCTGCATCAGTTCCAGGCGGCCTTCGCCGTCCCCCGCAGGCCACGGTCCGACATCCGCTACCAGGCCGAGCTGGGCGGCGGCGCCCTGTGGGACACCGGTGTCTATCCCGTCCGCGCTGCGCTGCTGATGCTCGGTCACCCACTGCGCGTCGTGGGGGCCGTGTCCGGCCGGGGGCCGGGCGACGAGGTGGACACCGCCGGCAGCGCACTGCTGTCCGGGCCCGACGGTGTCGCCGTCCACCTGTCCTTCGGCCTGGACCACGGGTACCGCAACGTCTACGAGTTCTGGGGCAGCGAGGGCCGACTCGTCGTGGAGCGCGCCTTCACGCCGCCCGCGGACCACACCCCCGTGCTTCGGATCGAGCGTGGCGGCGAGGTGGAGGAGATCAGGCTCACCCCCGAAGACCAGGTGGCGAACGCCGTCACGGCCTTCGCCGCGGCCGTACGCGGCGGCGCGGCGCCCAGTGCGGACGGGCTGCGTCAGGCGGAGCTCCTGGACGAGCTGGCGGCCCGCCGCTGACCGGCGCTCAGACCGGTTGCCTGATGCTCTCGATGATGCGGGCGAAGCCCTCCGCTCCGTGGCCCGCGTCGATCTGCCGCTGGACGAGCCGCTGGACCATGGCGACCACCTCGGTGCCGATGCCCTGGGCGGAGCTGGCGGCCAGGATGTCACCGAGGTCGGAGAACTCAAGGCTCTGCTGCCCGCCGACGGTGTAGTCACCGCCGTCGACGACGGTGGCGAACTGCTCGAAGGAGTTGGTCATGGCGGCCATCCAGGGAGTGGCCAGGGCGGCGAACTCACCGGCCGTCACACCGGCCGGCGCGACCATGGCGGCGCCGTGCAGGAATCCGGCGAACATCACGTACATCCCCGCCAGGAGGGCGAGGTCGTACAGGGACGCCAGCCCCGGGTCCTCGCCGAAGTAGGCACTGGTTCCCCACAGTTCGAGCAGGGGCTCGTACTGCCGGAAGACCTCAGCCGACCCGCTGTACAGGAGCGAGGACCCGGGGTGGCCGATCATGTCCGGTACGGCCATGACGCCGCCGTCCAGATACGCGCATCCGGCCCGCTCCGCCCAGGCGGCCAGCTCCCGCGCCTGATCGGGTGACGTCGTGGTGAGGTTCACCAGGGCTCGTCCGGCCAGCTCACCGGCGAGCGGGTCCAGCACCTCGTGGACCGACGCGTGGTCCAGCAGGCAGGCGATCACCAGCCGGCCGGACCGGACCGCGTCGGCGGCCGTGGGGGCGGACCTCGCGCCCTGCGCGACGAGGGCGGCCGCCTTGCCGGGGGAGCGGTTCCAGACCGTCGTCGGGTGACCGGCCTGTACCAGGAGGCCGGCGAGAGCGCTCCCCGTCGCCCCCAGCCCGAGGACGCTGACGTGGACGTTCTCGTGGACGCTGTCGGGAGTGGCCATGTCCGGTTCCCCTCGTGTTGAGCGACGCTTCGCCTCGATCCTCTCGGCTGCCGTTAGGGTTCACCAGTACCGACTAATTAGTGGGGTACTTACCTGGCGGTAAGTACGGCTCAGGGGGTGTCAGTTGGCGGCGTCAGCGCGACGTGGTCCCTACTTCTGCGGCATCGACGCGGCGATGGACGTGGTCGCCGGCAAGTGGAAGTCGCTGATCCTGTGGGAGCTGCACGAGCACGGAACCCGACGGTTCGCGGAGCTCCGGCGAGGTCTGCCCGGGGTCAGCGAGAAGATGCTGATCCAGCATCTGCGGGAGATGGAAGAGGACGGCCTCGTACATCGTGAGGTCTACCGCCAGGTGCCGCCGAAGGTCGAGTACTCCCTGACCGGGCAGGGCGTCTCGCTGAACGCGGCCCTGGCCCCGTTGGCGGCGTGGGGCACCGAACGCATACGGCGGATCGGGGCGGACCCGGTTTCCTTCGACGACGACGCGAAGGCGGGCTGATCCGGACGACAGGGCCCAGCGGTGAGCGGAGCGGACAGGCCCTAGCGGTGAGCGGAGATGAGCAGGGCCAGGTGCCTGCCGGCGATCTGCAGCGGCTCCTTGCTCCTGGACACCTGTGCCGCCAGCTCCGCTCCCTCCAGGGTGCTGATCACCGTGTGGGCCAGGTCCTCGGCCGTCTTCTCGTCGATCCCCGACGCGCGCAGCCGGTCCGCGACCAGCTCGCGCCACCGTGCGAAGGCCCCGGCCGCGGCCGACTGGATGTCCGGCAGGCGGCCGGCCGTGCCCAGCGCGGTGGTCGTGATGGGGCATCCGTCGATCCAGTCCGAGGCGCTGAGGCGCTCGGCGAGGTCGGCGGTGAACGCGGCGATGACCTCGCCGGGATCGCCGTCGCCGTCCAGGGCGGCGTGCAGCCCCGCGGCGAACTCCCGGTCTCCGTGGTCGATCGCGGCCAGAGCCAGCTCCTGCTTCCCGCCGGGGAAGAAGTGGTACACCGAGCCCATGGTGGCCTCGGCCTCCTGCGCGATCTGCTTGAGACCCGTGCCGTCGTAACCTTGCCGCTGCATGAGTCGAGACGCCGCTTGCACGATGCGCTCGCGGGTGCCGAGCGTCTGCTCGGAGGCGTCCGGCGACTGCTTCGTATCCTTTGACGGCGTCTTCTTCACACGGCGAGATTACCAGATAGAGCGTTCATTCCAGAGCTTTGCCGGAGCAGGGGCGGTCCGTCCGAGACCGGACGGACCGCCCCACGGTCACGCCGTCACTCCAGCTCGTCGAGCAACGCGAACAACTCCTCGTCGCTCGCCGACTCCAGATCCGTCTCCGCCGCGGCCCGCTCGCCCGTGCTCGGGCCCTCCAGCAGGCGCAGCAACTCCCGCAGCCGCCCCGCGACCTCGTCGCGCGTCCCGGTGTCCGTCAGGGCCTGGACGCCGTCCCGTACCCGGTCCAGGCCGGCGAGCACCGGATCGGCCGCCGGGCCCTGCTCGGCCTCGATCAGCTCCGCCAAGTGGTGGGCGAGCGCGGTGGGGTTGGGGTAGTCGAAGACGAGGCTTCCGGGCAGTCGCAGTCCAGTGACCCGGCCGAGCTGGTTGCGCAGCTCGACCGCGGTCAGGGAGTCGAACCCCAGGTCCTGGAAGGCCCGCTCCCCGTCGACGGCACCCGGGTCGGGGTGTCCGAGCACGGCCGCGGTCTGGCCGCGTACCAGCTCCACCAGGGCCGTCAGGCGCTCGGCCGCACCCAGGGCCGCCAGTTGCCCCGCCGGCGACGCCCCGCGGTCCTCCGCCGCGGCGGGCGTCCGGCGGCTCGGCGGGACCGCCACGAGGTCGCGCAGGACGGACGGCACCTGGGCGGACCCGCGGCGCGGCGCCGAGCGGTCCAGGCCGGTCACGGCCAGCACCGGCTGCCCGACGGTGAGCGCCGCGTCGAACAGCCTCATCCCCTCCTCGGAACGCAGCGGCCGCAGCCCCAGCCGGGCCAGGCGGCGCAGGTCCGTCTCGCTCAGCCGGCCGCTGATCGTGCTCCGCTCCTCCCACAGGCCCCACGCCAGCGACGTCGCAGGCAGGCCCTGCGCACGGCGATGGTGCGCCAGCGCGTCCAGGAAGGAGTTGCCGGCCGCGTAGTTGGCCTGGCCCGCGGTGCCGATCAGCCCGGCGACCGACGAGTACAGCACGAACGCCGACAGCGGCAGCTCGCGGGTCAGCTCGTGCAGGTTCCACGCCGCGTCGATCTTGGCCCGCACCACCGCGTCCAGGCGGTCCGCGGTCAGCTCGGCGAACACGGTGTCGTCCAGCACTCCGGCGGTGTGCACCACGGCGGTCACCGGGAACTCGTCCGGCACCCGCGCCAGCACACCGGCCAGCGCCTCGCGGTCGGCCGCGTCGCAGGCCGCGAACGTGACCTCGGCCCCCGACCGCCGCAGGTCGGCCGCCAGCTCGGCGGCGCCCGGGGCGGCCTCGCCCCGGCGGCTGAGCAGCAGCAGGCGCCGCGCGCCGTGCTCGGCGACCAGATGCCGGGCCAGCACACCGCCCAGCGTGCCGGTCGCGCCCGTGACCAGCACGGTCCCCTCGTCCCAGCGCGGCGCGGCGTGCGGCTCCTCGAAGCGGGCCCGGGCCAGGCGCGGTACCAGCGGCGTGCCGTCGCGCAGGGCCAGTTGCTCCTCGCCGGTCGCGACGGCGGTCGGCAGCCCGTCCGCCTCGTCGGCGTCGAGGTCGACCAGGACGACCCGGCCGGGGTTCTCCGTCTGCGCGGCCCGGATCAGGCCCCACACCCCGGCGTGCACGAGGTCCGGGACGTCCTCGTCCGGGTCCGTGGCCACGGCACCCCGGGTGACCAGCACCAGCCGCGCGTCGGCCAGTCGCGTGTCGGCGAGGAAGGCCTGCACCCGCTCCAGCACCCGGGACAGCTCGACCCGCGCGAGACCGGCGATGCCCTCCCCGCTCGGCACGCCGGCGGCACCTGCGCCGGCGAGGGACCACAGCACGGTGTCCGCGCCGGCCCTCGCCACCTCCTCCAGGCTCGCGTACGACGTCACCGAGGCGACCGGCGACGGCCCGAGGGCCGCCCACCCGGACGTGTCCACGAAGTCCCCGGGCGGCACCGGCGACCACACCACCGGGAAGAGCCCGTCCCGCCCGGCGTCCGCCGCCCGCAGTGCGTCCCTCGACCACGGCCGCAGCGCCAGGGACTCCACCGACGCCACCGGCACGCCCGCACCGTCCGCCACCGTCAGCGACGCCTCCAGCGTGTCGGCCCCGGTGTCGGCCAGGGTCAGCCGCACCCGCAGGGCCGACGCCCCGACGGCGTGCGCCCGCACCCCCGACCAGGCGAACGGCAGCCGCGCCGGCCCGGACTGCTCCGCCACCTCGGGCAGCAGCGGATGCAGCGCGGCATCGAGCAGCGCGGGATGCAGCAGGTACCGCCCCGCCTGCGCACGCGGCCCGTCGGGCAGCGCCACCTCGGCGAACACCTCGCCCTCGGCCTTGCCCCGCCAGACCCGGCGCAGCCCCCGGAACACCGGGCCGTACGCATAGCCCTGCCCGGCCAGCCGCTCGTACACCCCCTCCAGCGGGATCTCCCGCGCCCCCGCCGGAGGCCACACCACCAGGCCCGGGTCCACGGGCGCCAACCCGCCGTCCGCAGCGGCGAGGACGCCGTGGGCGTGCACCGTCCAGGCGCCGTCCCCGGCGGTCCGCGCGTGGATCTCCAGCGGCCGCCGTCCGGTGCTGTCGGCCTCGCCGACCGTCAGCTGCAGCTGGACGCCGCCGTGTTCGGGCAGCGCCAGGGGCGCGGCGAGGGTCAGGTCCTCGACCAGCCCGGCGCCGAGCTGTTCACCCGCCCGGGCCGCCAGCTCCAGCAGCCCGGTCGCGGGCACCAGGACGACACCGGCGACGGCGTGGTCGGCGAGCCACGGCTGGGTGCGGACCGAGAGCCGGCCCGTGAACAGGAACTCGTCCCGGCCCGCCACGCCCACGGCCGCGCCGATCAGCGGGTGCTCCACCGCCTCCAGGCCGAGCCCGGCGGCGTCGGCGTCCGCGGACGGAGCGTCCAGCCAGTAGCGTTGCCGCGCGAAGGCGTACGTGGGCAGCGGTACCCTGCGGGCGCCGGGAAGGGCGGCGGCCCAGTCGAGCCGGGCGCCCGCCATCCGCAGCGCGGCCAGCGCCGCCACGGCGGTCTCGGGCTCCGGCCGGTTCCGGCGAAGAGCGCAGATCAGCGCGCCGGCCTCCTCGGTGAGCGAGCTTCGAACCAGCGCGGTCAGGGTGCGGTCCGGCCCCAGCTCGACGAAGCGCGTCACCCCCTGGTCCTCCAGGCAGCGCACGCCGTCGTGGAAGCGGACGGCCTGACGGATGTGCCGCACCCAGTAGTCGGGCGACGTCAGCTCCTCGTCCGTGGCCAGGTCGCCGGTGACGTTGGAGACGATCGGGATGCGCGGCGCGCGGAAGTCGAGTCCTTCGGCGACGGCCCGGAACTCCGCCAGTACCGGGTCCATGTGGGGGGAGTGGAAGGCGTGACTGACCGTCAGCCGGGTGACGCGGGCCCCGCGCTCCCGCCAGGCCCGTGTGAACGCGTCCACCGCGGGCGCGTCCCCGGAGACCACCACGGACCGCGGCCCGTTGACCGCGGCGACGGCGAGTACGTCGTCGTCGCGGGCGTCGAGCGACTGCCGCACCTCCTCCTCGCTCGCCTCGACCGCGGCCATCGCGCCGCCCGCCGGCGCGGACTGCATCAGTCGGCCGCGTTCGGCGACCAGCACCGCCGCGTCCGCCAGGTCCAGGACGCCCGCCACGTGCGCGGCGGCGACCTCGCCGACGGAGTGGCCGAGCAGGACGTCGGGCGTCACGCCGTGGTGCTCGAACCACCGGAACAGCGCCACCTCCACCGCGAACAGCGCGGCCTGGGTGAAGACGGTCTGGTCCAGCAGCGCACCCTCGGCCGACCCCTCCGCCGCGAAGAGCACGTCCTTGAGCGGCCGGGACAGGGACCGGTCGAGCGCGTGGCACACGTCGTCCAGGGCACGGGCGAACACCGGCGAGGCGGCGTACAGCTCCCGTCCCATGCCGAGCCGCTGGCTGCCCTGCCCGGTGAACAGGAAGGCGGTACGGCCGGGCTGGGCCCGCCGGCCCAGCACGACGGCGGGGGAGGAGCCGCCGTCCGCCAGCGCCCCGAGTCCGTCCAGGAGCGCGTCCCGCCCGGAGGCGACGACGGCCGCGCCGTGATCGAGCACTGCGCGCTCGGTGGCCAGGGAGTAGCCGACGTCCGCGGGTGCCAGCTCGGGGTGCTCGGTCACATGGGCGTACAGGCGCGCGGCCTGGCGGCGCACCGCGTCCTCGGTACGGCCCGAGACGATCCACGGCACCGCCTGGGCTGCGGCCGCGGTGTGCTGCCCGGGCGCGTCGAGTTCACGGGACGCGCCCCGCTCCCCGGCCGGCTCCGGCACATGCTCGATGACCACGTGCGCGTTGGTTCCGCTGATGCCGAACGACGAGATGCCCGCGCGGCGCGGCCGGCCGGTGTCCGGCCAGGGCCGGGCCTCGGTGAGCAGCGCCACCGCGCCCGAGTCCCAGTCGATGTGCCGCGACGGCTCGTCGACGTGCAGCGTCCTGGGCAGCACACCGTGCCGCATCGCCTGCACCATCTTGATGATGCCGCCGACACCGGCCGCGGCCTGGGCGTGCCCGATGTTCGACTTCAACGACCCCAGCCACAGCGGCCGTTCGGACGTGTGTTCCTGCCCGTAGGTGTTCAGCAGCGCCTGGGCCTCGATCGGGTCGCCCAGCGTGGTGCCGGTGCCGTGCGCCTCCACCACGTCCACGTCCGCGGCGCCGAGCCGGGCGCTCGCCAGGGCCTGGCGGATGACCCGCTCCTGCGAGGGGCCGTTCGGTGCCGTCAACCCGTTGCTGGCGCCGTCCTGGTTGATCGCCGTGCCCCGGACCACGGCCAGGACCCGGTGCCCGCGGCGCCGGGCGTCGGAGAGCCGTTCCACCAGCAGCAGTCCGACGCCCTCCGACCAGCCGGTGCCGTCGGCCGACGCCGCGAACGCCTTGCAGCGGCCGTCGGCGGACAGGCCCCGCTGCCGCGAGAACTCCACGAACGTCGTCGGCTGGGCCATCACCGTCACCCCGCCGGCCAGCGCCAGATCGCATTCCCCGCCGCGCAGCGCGTTCGCCGCCAGGTGCAGTGCCACCAGGGACGACGAGCACGCGGTGTCCACCGTCACCGCCGGGCCCTGCAGGCCGTAGGTGTACGCCACCCGGCCGGAGAGCACGCTGGAGAGGTTGCCCGCGAGCAGGAAGCCCTCGAACTCGCCGGGCGCGGCGGCCACGCGGGCCGCGTAGTCGTCGTACATCGCTCCGGTGAAGACCCCCGTGGCGCTGCCGCGCACCGTGGCCGGGTCGATGCCGGCGCTCTCGAACGCCTCCCAGGCGGTCTCCAGCAGCAGCCGCTGCTGCGGGTCGGTGGCCGTCGCCTCCCGGGGCGACATGCCGAAGAACTCGGGGTCGAACAGGTCCGCTTCGTGCAGGAAGCCGCCGTGCCGGGTGTAGCTCGTCCCCGGCCGTTCCGGGTCCGGGTCGTACAGGCCGTCGAGGTTCCAGCCGCGGTTGACCGGGAACTCGCTGACCGCGTCCACCCCGTCGGCGACCAGCCGCCACAGATCCTCCGGCGACGACACCCCGCCCGGGAAACGGCAGGCCATCCCCACGATCGCGATCGGCTCGTCGGACGGGCCCGCGATCCGGGCCGGCCCGGCGGCCGCCGGGGTCTCGGCCGCCACGGCACGGGTGAGCAGGAACGCGGCCACGGCACGTGGCGCCGGATGGTCGAAGACCAGGGTGGTCGGCAGCCGGAGCCCGGTGGCCCGGCCGAGCCGGTTGCGCAGCTCGACCCCGGCCATCGAGTCGAACCCGAGGTCGTTGAAGGCCCGGTCGGGGGCGACCGCGGACGCCTCGGCGTGGCCGAGGACGGCGGCGACCGTGGCGCGGACCAGGTCGAGGACCGCGTCCTCCCGCTCGTCCTCGGGCAGTGCGGCCATCCGGCCCGCCCAGTCCGACCCCGCCGGCCCGTCCGGGCCGGTCCGCGCGGTGCGGCGGGCCCGGGCGGGCAGCAGGTCGCGGAAGAGGGCGGGCGGATCGCCCGCGGCGAGGCGGTCCGGCCGCAGGGTCACCGGGGCGAGCAGCGGCGTGTCGGTGGACAGGGCGGCGTCGAAGAGGGCCAGGCCCGCCTCCGGGGCGAGCGGCGGCAGTCCGGCCCGTTCCCAGCGGGCGCGTTCGGCCTCGGTGAGGGTGGCGCCCATGCCGTGCCGGGCGTCCCACAGGCCCCAGGCGAGCGAGGTCGCGGGCAGGCCGTGGGCGCGGCGGTGCTGCGCCAGCGCGTCCAGGTAGGCGTTGGCGGCCGCGTAGTTGGCCTGTCCCGCGGTGCCGGTGAGCCCGGAGATCGAGGAGAAGAGCACGAAGGCCGTCAGGTCCAGGCCTTCGGTCAGTTCGTGCAGGTGCCGGGCGGCGTCCGCCTTCGGCGCCAGGACGTGCTCCAGCTGCTCGGGGGTGAGGGACAGGGCGGTGGCGTCGTCCAGGACGCCCGCGGTGTGCACCACGGCGGTCAGGGGACGCTCCGGCGGGATGGACGCCAGCAGCGCGGCGAGCGCCGCCCGGTCGGCGACGTCTGTGGCCTCGATCCGTACGGAGGCGCCCGACGCACCCAGTTCCGCGGCGAGTTCCCGCGCGCCGGGCGCGTCCGGGCCGCGACGGCTGGTGAGCAGCAGATGGCGCACCCCGTGCTCGGCGACCAGATGCCGGGCGAACAGGGCGCCGAGGCCGCCGGTGCCGCCCGTGACCAGAACCGTGCCGTCACCGCCCAGGCGGCGGGGAGTCCCGTCGGCGGTGGCCGGGGTCAGCCGGGGCGCCCTGACCTGTCCGCCCCGGACGGCGGTCTGCGGCTCGCCGCAGGCGAGGGCGGCGGCCAGTTCCTCGGCCGGGCCGGTGCCGGCCGGGTCGAGGTCGACCAGCAGCAGACGGTCCGGGTGCTCGGACTGCGCCGAGCGGACCAGCCCCCACACGGGAGCCGCGGCGAGATCGGTGACGTCCTCGCCGGGCAGGACGCCCACCGCCCCGGACGTCACCACGGCCAGCCGGGTCTCGGCGAACCGCTCGTCGGCCAGGAACTCCTGCACCAGGCCCAGCGTGCGCCGTACGGCCTCGTGCCCCGCGCCGCCCGGCACCCGTGCGACGACGACCTCGGCGGGCTCCACCCCGGCGAGGCCTTCGCCGGCCGTCGCCCACGCCGGCCGCGGCCGGTCGGCCGGCACCTCGACGACCGGCCAGTGGACCGCGTACATCGAACCGGCGACGGCGCGCGGCGCCGCGGTCAGCCGGTCCGTGGCGACGGGTCGCAGCGTGAGGGAGTCCACCTCGGCGACGGGCGCGCCGGTGGCGTCGGCGAGCAGCAGGCTGACGGTGTCGGTGCCCTGCGGGCGGATCCGCGCCCGCAGTGTCGTGGCACCGGCGGCGTGCAGCGCGACACCGGACCAGGCGAAGGGCAGCCGGATGCGGCCGGGGTCGCCGTCGGACGCGGCGTCCAGCACCAGCGGGTGCAGCACGGCGTCCAGCAGCGCGGGGTGCACGGTGAAGCGGTCGGCCCCGTCGGCCTGGTTCCCGGGCAGCCGCACCTCGGCGTAGACGTCCCGCTCGCCGCGCCAGACCGCTGTCAGCCCCTGGAAGGCCGGACCGTAGCCGTAACCGAGCGCGGCGAGGCGGTCGTAGACGCCGTCGAGCGGTTCCGGCACGGCGTCGGCGGGCGGCCACTGGGCCAGTCCCTCGCCGGTTTCGGGCTGCCGGCCGCTCAGCACGCCGGAGGCGTGCCGGGTCCACTGCCGCGCGGCTGCCTCGCGGGTGTCCGGGCCGGCGTGCACGGTGAAGGCGCGGCGGCCCTCGGAGTCCGGGGCGCCGACGCTCACCTGCACGCGCGTGGCCTCGACCCGGCCCAGCGGCAAGGGCGCCTCCAGGGTGAGGTCCTCCACATGCGGCGCCCCCAGATGGTCGCCCGCGGCGACGGCGAGTTCGAGGAACGCGGTGGCGGGCAGCAGCACGGTGCCGGCGATGGCGTGGTCCGCCAGCCAGGGCTGGCCCGACAGGGAGATACGGCCGGTCAGGACGGCGTCCTCGCGCTCCGCCGGCTCCAGGGACGTGCTCAGCAGCGGATGTCCGGCCGGGTCCAGGCCCAGGCTGCGGGCGTCGGCGGACGGCTGCGGGGCGAGCCAGAACCGCTCCCGCTGGAAGGCGTACGTGGGCAGGTCGGCCCGGGCCGCGCCGGGGAAGAAGGTCGTCCCGTCCAGCGGGGCACCGGCGACGTGCGCACGCGCGAGGCCCAGGGCCACACCGAGGGCTTCGGGGTGGCCCGGGCGCAGCAGCGGTACGGCGGTGACCGCGGCGTCCCCGGCGGCGCTCTGCGCCAACGCGGTCAGCACGGCGTCGGGGCCGGTTTCGACGAAGACCGTGACGCCCTGGCGCAGAAGCTCCCGGGCGGCGTTCAGGAAGTGGACGGTCGCCCGGATCTGTCCGCTCCAGTAGCCGGGCGACATGAGCTGCTCGGCCGTGGCCGGCTCACCGGTCACCGTCGAGACGACCGGTATCCGGGGCGGGTGGAACTCCAGCCCGGCGGCCACCTCGTGGAACTCGTCGAGGACGGCGTCCATGTGGGGTGAGTGGAAGGCGTGGCTCACCTTGAGCGCGGTCGTCCTGCGCCCTCGTGCCCGCCAGGCGGCGGCGACCTCCTCGACCGCGGCGGCATCACCGGAGACGACCACCGAGCGGGGGCCGTTGACCGCGGCGATGCTCATCTCCCGTTCCCGGCCTGCCAGCGAGGCCAGTATCTCTTCCTCGGTGGCCTGGACGGCGACCATGGCACCGCCGGGGGGAGCCGCCTGCATCAGGCGGGCGCGTGCGGCCACCAGGACCGCGGCGTCCCGGAGGGAGAGCACTCCTGCGGCATGAGCCGCGGCCAGCTCGCCGACGGAATGGCCGGCCAGCACGTCCGGCGTCACACCGTGATGCGTCAGCAGCCGGAACAGCGCCACCTCCACCGCGAACAGCGCGGGCTGGGTGTAGCTCGTCTCGTCCAGCAGCGCCGCGTCCGCGCTGCCCTCCTCCGCGAACAGCACATCGCGCAGCGGACGCTCCAGCCGGCCGTCGAACGCGGCGAACACCTCGTCGAGCGCCGCGGCGAACACCGGGTGCGCCGCGTACAGTTCCCGCCCCATGCCCAGGCGCTGCGCGCCCTGACCGGTGAAGAGGAACGCGGTGCGGCCCGCTGCGGCGGTGCCCACGACCACGTTCGGACGTCCGGCGCCGGTGCCCTCGGCCAGCGCGCCGAGCGCGTCGAGCCGCTCCGCGAGGCTGCCCCCGACGATGGCCGCCCGGGCCTCGAACGCCGTACGGGTGGCGGCCAGGGACCAGCCGACCGACGCCGGGTCGGCGCCCTCGTCCAGGTGCGCGCGCAGCTTGCCCGCCTGGGCGCGCAGAGCCGGCTCGTCGCGGGCGTACAGCAACCAGGGCGCCGGGATGGCCGACGCGGCCGGTGCCGGGGGGACGCCGTCCTGCTCCGCCTCCGTGGCGGGGTCGTACTCGAGGACGACATGGGCGTTGGTGCCGCTGATGCCGAACGAGGAGACGGCGGCGCGGCGGACCGTTCCGTCGCCGGGCCACGGCCGGGCCGAGGTCAGCAACTCCACCGCACCCGCGGACCAGTCCACGTGCGGTGTCGGCTCGTCGACATGCAGGGTCCTGGGCAGCACGCCGTGGCGCATCGCCTGCACCATCTTGATCACACCACCGACACCGGCCGCAGCCTGGGCGTGGCCGATGTTCGACTTCAGCGAGCCCAGGTACACCGGCTCACGTCCCTGCCGGCCGCTGCCGTAGGTGGCGAGCAGCGCCTCGGCCTCGATCGGGTCGCCGAGTGTGGTGCCGGTCCCGTGTGCCTCCACCGCGTCCACGTCCGCGGTCGTCAGCCGGGCGTCGGCCAGGGCCTGGCGGATGACGCGCTGCTGGGCGAGGCCGCTCGGCGCGGTCAGGCCGTTGCTGGCGCCGTCCTGGTTGACGGCGGAGCCGCGGACGACCGCCAGCACCCGGTGGCCGTTCCTGCGGGCGTCCGACAGCCGCTCGACCACCAGCATGCCCACGCCCTCGCCCCAGCCGGTGCCGTCGGCCGCCGCGGCGAACGACTTGCAACGCCCGTCGGACGCCAGGCCCCGTTGCCGGGAGAACTCCACGAACATGCCCGGCGAGGACATCACGGCCGCACCGCCGGCCAGTGCGAGGCTGGTCTCCCCGGAACGCAGGGAACGTATCGCCAGATGCAGCGCGACCAGCGAGGACGAGCAGGCCGTGTCGGCGGTGACGGCGGGCCCGACCAGCCCCAGCTGGTAGGCGATGCGGCCCGACATGACACTGGCCGTGCTGCCGGTCAGCATGTTGCCCTGCACGCTCGGCGGCGCGTCCTGCAGGCGCGGGCCGTACTCCAGCGACGTGGCGCCCACGAAGACGCCGGTGCGGCTGCCGCGCAGCGTGTCGGGGCGCAGCCCGGCCCGCTCGACGGCCTCCCACGCGGTCTCCAGCAGCAACCGCTGCTGCGGGTCCATGCCGAGCGCCTCACGCGGCGAGATCCCGAAGAACGCCGCGTCGAAATCGCCCGCGTCGTGCAGGAATCCACCCCGGCGCACCGAGCTCTTGCCCTGCTGGGCGGGATCCGGGTCGTACAGACCCTCGTCCCAGCCGCGGTCGTCGGGAAAGGCCGACACGGCGTCGACTTCCTCCCGCACCAGCCGCCAGAGGTCCTCGGCAGTGGCGACCCCGCCGGGGTAGCGGCAGGCCATGCCGATGATGGCGATCGGCTCACCTTCCTCGGCGGCCCGGGCGGCGCCCTCCTCCTCTGCCGCGGCACCGCCCAGCACCGCGGCCTCGATGAACTCGGCCAGCGCCTGCGGCGTGGGGTGGTCGAACAGCAGCCCGGTGGGCAGGGCCAGCCCCGTGGCGGAGGCCAGGGAGGTCCGCAGCTCCGTGGTCATCAGAGAGCTGAAGCCCAGCTCCCGGAACGGCAGGTGCGGATCGACGCGCTCGTCGCCGGCGTACGCGAGGACGGCCCTGATGTGCTCGTCGACCAGTTCGGTGACCAGCCGCCGCCGTGCCGGGGCGGAGAGCCCGGCCAGGCGGGCTCCGAGCTCGCCGCGCGGATCGGCGGCGGCCTCGTCGCCGTCGCCGTAGGACGGCCCGCCGGTGACGTCCGCCGGGTCCGGCGGGAGCGACGGGGACATGGGCCGGGGCGCGCGCACCGGGCCCTCCAGCCAGTACCGCCTGCGCTGGAAGGCGTAGGTGGGCAGCGCGACCCGCCGCGCGCCGGAGCCCGCGTAGGCGGCGGCCCAGTCCACCTCGGCGCCCCGCACGAACGCCGTGGCCACAGCGGTCAGCACCGCCTGCGGCTCGGGGCGGTCGCGGCGCAGCGCGGACACCGCGGACACCTCCGCGGCGGCCTCCTGTCGCGCTCCCGGTGCCTGCGCCGTCTCCAGGGCCGGCGGGGTGAGGACGCTGTCGGGTCCCACCTCGATGAACGTCGTCACGCCGTGGTCGGTGAGCGTCCGCACCGCGTCGGCGAAGCGGACCGTCCCGCGCAGCTGGTCGGCCCAGTAGCCGGCGGTGCGCAGCTCGTCGCCGGCGGCCACGCGACCGGTCAGCGTCGAGACGACGGGCACCTCGGGCGCGTGGTAGGCCGGCCGGCCCGCGGCGTCCCGGAACTCGTCGAGGATCCCGTCCATGTGCGGGGAGTGGAAGGCGTGGCTGACGGTCAGCCGCCGGGTCCTGCGGCCCCGCCGCGCGAGTTCCTCCACGACCGCGTCGACCGCGTCGGGGTCGCCGGAGATCACCGTGGCGCCCGGCGCGTTGACGGCGGCGACGGCCACTTCGTGAGCGCGCCCTTCCAGCGCGGCCGTGACCTCCTCCTCGGCCGCCTGCACGGCGACCATCACACCGCCCGCGGGAGCGGACTGCATCAGCCGGGCCCTGGCCGCCACCAGCGCGGCCGCGTCGTTCAGGTCCAGCACCCCGGCCACATGGGCGGCGGCCAGTTCGCCGATGGAGTGACCGGTGACGAAGTCGGGGCGCAGCCCGAACGACTCCAGCAGCCGGTACGTCGCCACCTCGACCGCGAACAGGGCGGGCTGGGTGTACGCGGTCTCGTCCAGGCCCTGCCCGGTGCGGATGATCTCCGCCAGGGGCCGCTCCAGGTGGGGGTCCAGTGAGGCGGCGACGGTGTCGAACGCGGCGGCGTACGCCGGGTAGGCCGCGTACAGTTCCCGTCCCATGCCGACGCGTTGGGCGCCCTGCCCGGTGAACAGGAACGCCGTCCTGCCGGGACCGGCCACGCCCGTCACCACGCCGGGCGCGGTGCGGCCGGCCGCCAGTGCCCCGACCCCCTCCACGAGTCCCGGCGCGTCGGTGCCCAGGACGACGGCGCGGTGGCGGAACACCGTGCGGGTCGTGGCCAGGGACCACCCGACGTCGACCGGCGACAGCGCGTCCGCGTCCGCCGCGTGGGCGTGCAGGCGCTGCGCCTGGGCCCGCAGGGCGTCCTGCCCGGTGCCGGTGACGACCCACGGCAGGACGGCCTGCGCGGGCGCGGGGAGCTCCTGGGCGGTGTCGGCGGGCCGCGAGCCCTCGGTGACCACGACATGGCAGTTGGTGCCGCCCATGCCGAACGAGCTGACGCCCGCCACCAGCGGCCGGTCCGCGCGGGGCCATGGCGTCAGCTCGCGCTGCACGGACAGCCCCAGCTCGTCGAGCGGGATGCGGGGATGGGGCACGGCGAAGTTCAGGCTCGGCGGCAGCTGCCGGTGGTGCAGGCTGAGCAGCACCTTGATCAACCCGGCGATGCCCGCCGCGCCCTCCAGGTGACCGATGTTGGTCTTGACCGATCCGACGCGCAGCGGCTCGGCCCCCGGGCGCTTGGTGCCGAGGGCGTCGCCGAGCGCGGCGGCCTCGATGGGATCGCCCACGGGCGTGCCCGTGCCGTGCAGTTCGACGTACTGCACCTCCTCGGGGCGCAGGCCCGCCCGCTCGCGGGCGGCCCGCAGCACCTGCTGCTGCGCCTCCCCGCTGGGCACGGTCAGGCCGTCGGTGGCGCCGTCGTTGTTCACCGCGCTGCCACGGATGACGCCGTAGATCCGGTCCCCGTCGGCGTGCGCCTGTCGCAGCGGCTTCAGGACGACGACACCGGCCCCTTCGCCGGGGACGAAGCCGTTGGCACGGGCGTCGAAGGTGTAGGTCACGCCGTCGGGGGACAGGGCGCCGAACCGCTCCTCCGTGACGGTGTGCTCCGCGAGGAGGTTGAGGTTCACACCGGCGGCGATGGCCGCGGTGGACTCGCCGCGGCGCAGGCTCTCGCAGGCCAGGTGAACGGCGACCAGCGAGGAGGACTGGGCGGAGTCCACGGTCAGGCTCGGGCCGCGCAGCCCCAGCAGGTGCGAGACGCGGTTGGCGATCACACCGCGGTTCACACCGGTCATGGTGTGCTGGGTGAGCGCCTCGGTACCGTGCTGGTACAGCAGGCTGGTGTAGTCGTCGCGCAGGGTGCCCACGAACACGGCGGTCCGGCTGCCCCGGAGCGACGCCGGGACGATGCCGGCGTCCTCCAGCGCCTCCCAGGCCAGCTCCAGGACGAGGCGCTGCTGGGGATCCATGGACGCGGCCTCGCGTGGCGAGACGGAGAAGAACGCGGCGTCGAAGTCGCCGACGGCGTCGAGGAATCCGCCGCGGCGGACCGCCGCGGGCGCGTGGTCGTCCCACCGGCCGGGCGGCACGTCGGCGATGGCGCAGGCGCCGTCGCTCAGCAGTCTCCAGAAGGCCGTGGGTCCGTCGGCCCCGGGAAGCCGGCAAGAGATACCGACGACGGCCACCGGCTCGTCCCGCTGGATACGACCGTCGACTTCTGCCTGAGTGCGCTCACTCGTCATGGACTTCGGCGACCTTTCATAACTGGATTACTCCGAGCCAATGAACCCGTACCGCGGCGGGGCGGCAGGGCCTCCAATGTCGGGCCACGCGGCAGTAATCGCCGCAGTAATCGGCTTGCTGCGCCGTAATCACGCGGAGTCGGAGGGAATTCGGCGCGGCAAAAAGAGAAGAGGCCGTCGTCCGGTCCGCACGGCGCGGACCGGACGACGTACGCTCAGGCGGGGATGGCCAACCGGTGTGCTCCGTGCTCGCGCAGGATGGTGCACACGTCGGTCAGAGCGCGCTCCAGGCGGTCGATCTCCTCGTTCGTCAGCAGCAGGGAGGGCTCGAAACGAAGGGTGTTCACGGCGCTCGCGGTGGGGAACGTGCGGATGTGGTGGCCGTGCAGGAGGTGTCCGGCGATCACGTAACCGAACATGTGGGACCGCGCGGCCTCCCGGAACACCTGGTCCTCGGCGTCCGACTGGTCGTGGAACTCCAGCCCGAGCATCAGCCCTCGGCCCCGCACTTCCTTGGCGACGTCGGGAAAGGCGGAGCACACCCGTTCGAGCATCGCCCGCAGGGCGGCGCCCCGCTCCGCCGCCTGGCGGTAGGCCCGCCCGCCGTCGGCTTCCAGGAGTTCCAGCACCTTGAGGGCGATGTGGCAGGAGAAGCTGTCCTTGGCGAAGGTCGAGCTGTGCACGAGTTCGAAGTCCGCCCGGTACCTGCCCTGGCGCACCAGCATCACCGACATCTTCGCGATGCCACCGCCCAGGGACTTGGCGAGGACGTAGTAGTCGCCGCGCAGCCCGATGGCCGAGCCGGCCAGCAACGCGCCGGTTCGGCCCGTACCGCTCTGGATCTCGTCGATGACGAGAGGACAGCCCGACGCCCGGCTGAACTCCTGGATCTCACGGGCGAACTCGGCGGTCAGCACATGGATGCCGCCCTCGCCCTGGATCGGCTCCAGCAGGAAGGCGCAGAAGGGGTAGTGGTCCTGGGCCACGACGCGCACTCGACCGTCCTCGTGCGCGAGCCGCAGCAGAGTGCCCCGCTCGTCCGCGAGCAGCTCCTCCAGGACGTCCGGACGGTCCCTGGGCACGAACCTGGTCCGCGCGCCGAGCGCGGAGAACGGGCTGCGGTAGGCCTCGTTGTGGGTCAGTTGCACACTGCCGACCAGCTTTCCGTGAAAGCCCGCCTCCAGCGCCACGAACACCGGCGCCTTCCCGCTCTGCGCCGCGTTCCGGCGGGTGATCTCGGCGATGACGAGCTCCAGGCCCTCCTCGTCCGAGCCGGCACGCGGCAGCGCCACACGTTCGTAGACGTCGTCCGGTACGGTCGCCAGGCCGAGCTTGACCGCGGTCCGGACGCTCTCGACACTCGCCTCGATCTCCGCCAGCACCTCCGACAGCCGCATCACGCGGTCCATCTCGGCGTGCTTGACCGCGGCTTCGACGGCCTCCGCGCCGCTGTTCGCGAAGGTCGCGTAGTAGGGCTCGTCGGTGCCGAGTTCCCTGTGCATGATCCGGTTCAGTTCGGCGGCCAGCCGATTGGCGTAGGGGTGGGAGGAGAACTGCGCGTGCACGGCTGTCTGCTCATCCAGGAGTTCACGCGCGTACGCCACGATGTCGGGGTGGTTGTGTCCAAAGATCAGTGACCCGTAACCGCCGGCGTAGTCGAGCACCGGTATCTCGCCGCCGTCCTGTCCTCGGCGATAGATGATGTTCCCCTGGGCCCGGGTGTATTCCACGTCCAGGCCGGCCGTCGAAAGGAGCTTGCGCAGATTGGGTTCGGCGAGCTCGGCCGCAGTCGTCTGAGAATTCATGCTGCTCCTAGTCACCGGGCCATCCTGTTCCTGCCTGTCCCAGCGGTCGGTCACGACAAAGTAATTCTGCGGAAGCGTGGGTGTGGATGCCCGATTACCCGGAGGTGGCACCAGGGCAGTGAGCGGGCCGAGCCGGGCAGCGGCTTCCCGGCTCGGCCCCCGACTATCCGCGGACGCTGTGCGACAGTTCGTCGCGCGCGGATGCCAACAGGAGTTCGACCAGGCGCTCGGTGGGGGTTTCCGAGCCGTCCAGTGTGACGGTGGTGGCATGGCTCTTGCCTCCGGACCAGCCCGGACGCCGCAGCAGGAGCTCGGGTCCGGCGGTCGTGACCACGAACAGTGGCACGGGCCTTGTCGACTCGGCGAGCTCCTCCACGGCGTCGAGCACGTCGTCCTCGGCGCGGTGCAGGTCGTCGATGCACAGGACGACCGGTCGGCGCCGGGCCGCCTCCTGAAAGAACTCCCGCCAGGCCTCCAGCACCTCGCCCTGCCCCGTCGCCTCCACGCCTGTGCCGGTGTCGGGCAGGGTGAAGACGTCGACGAGCGGCCTGAGCCGGGACATGATCCACGCCGCCCGCCGGTCGGAAGGGAACAACGAGTGCACCTGGCGGGCCACCGCGGAGTGAGCCTCCGCCGGGCCGGCGCCGGCGCGGACACCGCAGTACGCGGAAAGGATCTCGGACTGGGCCTTGAGGGGGCTGTCGTCGGGCGCGGCCGGGGTACGGCCCGTCAGCAGCACGGCGCCGTCGGGCTGCTCGGCGAGCCAGTCGCCGAAGCCCGCGACCAGCCTGGTTCTGCCTGAACCGGACTCGCCGAGCACGGTCACCAGATGGGGCAGTGAGCGATGCCAGGTCCGCTTGGCCAGTCCACGCAGCACGTCGAGTTCGTAGGCCGGCTCCGAGGCTTCCGCTTCCCGGCCGCCGTGTCCCTGTCGGACCCCGAGCACCTGCGATCCGCGGAACGAGACACCTCCGCCGCGGTAGGACACGGCATGCTCGGTGGCCCGGCGTACGTCGTCGTTGACGCGCACTTCGCCGGGCGGTACCTCGCGCAGCAGTGCCTGGGACTCATCGAGCACCGCGCCGATCACGGTGGCCGCGGCTGCCTGGCTGTGGTGGCGCAGCAGCACCTCGCCCATCGTGACCGAGGCGTGGACGGCCAGGTGCGCCGCCCCTGCCTCGGCGCACTCACCGATGACATCCCGGATGGCCAGTGCGGCCAGTACCGCCTGGTGCGCGTAGTCGCCGCTGGAGCCCCGCAGGCCGAACAGCGCCAGGGTGACCGACCCGAGGGAGGCGGTGACCGTGCCGCCGAACCGCTCGATCTGCTCCCGGACCACCAGCGCGGTCCCGTCCAGGAGCTCGTCGAGGTCGTGATGGTGACGGCGGTCCAGGGAAGGGGCGAGTGTGGTGCGGATCGACAGGACACCGACCCGGCGCCGCACGGCGTCGGTCGACCGCTGCTCGACCTCCGGGGCGTCGGTCCGTCGAGGCCGGTCCGCCTGCGCGTCCGGGGCGAAGCTCCCGTCGGAGCCCGTCGGCGCGGCCACCTGAATGCCTTCCTCGGCGCGGTCCTCGGCGGTCCGCAGGCCGCCTGGCCCGGGCCTGTCCAGCGTGAGCGCGGGGTCCTGGGCCAGGATCGCCTGCTGAAGCGTTTGCAGTCCCCGACCGGGTTCCAGCCCCAGGTCCTCCACCAGCACCGACCGCACCCGGCTGTAGAGGCTGAGCGCGTCGGCCTGCCGGCCGCACCGGTACAGGGCCAGCATCAGCTGAGCGCACGACCGTTCCCTGAGCGGCTCGGCCTGAACCATCATCTCCAGCTCCGCGAGCACCGCGTGATGCCGTCCGCTGGCGAGCTGGGCGTCGAAATAGTCCTCCATCACGTCGAGTCGGGTGTTCTGCAGGGCGACCAGTTCGGGCCACTCGATGCCGGCCTCCACGAGGTCGGCCAGAGCAGGTCCGCGCCACAGGTCAAGGGCGTCCCGCAGCAGCACCGCCGCCGCCTCCGGCGCGCCCTGTGCCTGCCTGGCCCGCCCCTGGCCGACCAGGGTGTGGAATCGATGCAGATCCAACTGCTCCGGGTCGACGCGCAGCATGTAGCCGGGCGGCTGGGTCAGCAGCATCGTTCCGGTCTGCTGGGCGCTGCCGCCCTGCGGCTCGGCGCGCCGGGAGAAGAGCACCCCGCGCAGGCCGTACACGGCGTTCTGGAGTATCTTCCGAGCGGTGGCGGGGGCGTCGTCGATGCCCCAGAGCGCGTTCAGCAGCTGGCTGGTCGCCACCACCTTGTTCGCCTGCAGCAGCAGGTAGCCGAGCGTGGCGCGCTGCTTGGTCCCCCCCAGTACCAGAGGGGTGTCGTCATCAAGGATTTCCATCGGCCCCAGCACACGGAACTGCATCGATCCCCCAGTCGGTCTTCCGTACGACGGCCGGCCCCGGCGCCGCGTAACCGGCGAGCTCGCGGTGCCTCACGTGCCGGCCAAGAACCAGCCACCATCGTGCAACTCCTTGGTCCAAGCCCACACAAACCTCGAACAAGACACCCGTGCCGCGGGTCCGTGACCGGCCCTGGTGGGGGGAGTGGGGCGTTGTCCCGTCGTCGTGGTCAGCGTCCGGAGTCCCTGCCGAGCGCGGCCTTGCGGGCCGTGCGGGAGCTGAGCGCCGCGACGACGGCCCCGGCCACCTCGGGCAGGTGCTCGTCGAGGAAGAAGTGACCGCCCGTGAAGACATGCGTGCGCGTGGGCGCCGTGGTGAGGTGGCGCCACGCCTCCGCGTGAGCGACGGCGACCACGGGATCGCTGTCGCCGATCAGTACGGTGACGGGGACGGTCAGCGGTGGTCCCGGCGTCCACGCGTAGGAGCCGAGCGCCGCGTAGTCCGCGCGGAGCGCCGGCATGGCCAGATCCCTGAGTTCCGGGTCGTCGAGCACGCGGCTCGTCGTGCCGCCCAGTCGGCGCACGGCTCGCAGGATCTCCTCGTCCGTGGTCAGCCGGTCATGCGGATTCGGTGCCCCGCCGGGCGCGCCTCTGCCGGACAGGATCAGCGCCGCCGGCCGGATGGAGTGGCGGTCGGCGAGCCTGCGGGCGACCTCGTAGGCGAGGACGGCTCCCATGCTGTGGCCGAAGAGGGCGTAGGTTCCCGTCGCCTCCTGCCGCACCTGCTCGGTGAGCGCGTCGGCGAGTCGCGCGAGGTCCTCGACGGGCCGTTCGCGCCACCGGTCCTGGCGTCCCGGATACTGGGCGGCCAGTACGTCGAGCGTCGGCGCGAGGACGCGGGCCAGGGGCAGGAACGCACTGGCCGCGCCGCCGGCGTGTGGAAAGCAGAACAACCGCGGCGCATCGGCGGCCGGATTCCTGCCGGCGGTGGGCGGTGCGAACCTGCGAAGCCACTCGCTGCCCACGCGGGGCCTCCTTGTCGTCGTACCTCACCGTTGTGGTGCCTCACCACCATGGTGTGTACCGACGTTCAAAGGACGCACAAAACGTGCACAAGCCTCGCCGTCACGTCGCGCCGCACGTCTCGTCCATCTGCCAGGAACCGCGGGGGGAATCGGCGGGCCAGGACCCGGCCGCTGCGGTGCTGTCAGGGCTCGGCTGCTCCGCTGTGTCACCGGACAGCTGAGGCAGGAGCAGCCGCCAGAAGCCCGTGACGGTCCCGGCGGAACACCATTTGGGATCCGTCCGGGCCAGCACCTGGAGTCCGGTCACGACGGCGGTGATGGTGGACACGGCGTCCTCGATCTCGACGTCCGCGGCGAGGCTGCCCCGGTCCCGGGCAACGGTGAGCATCAGCTGGACCCAGTCGTGCCACTGCTCCCACAGGTTGAGGCCGCACTCCCAAGCCCCGTCACTGCCCAGACAGAACCCGGCCCGCAGTACCGGGTCGTCCAGGAGTTGCCTGGCCAACGCCTGGGAGGTGTCGACGAGCAGCTGCAGCGGAGTGGGATGGCGCAGCGGCACGTGCCCGGTGATGTGCAACAACGTCTGTGCGGCGGCTCGTTCGACGGCCTCTCCCAGAGCGCGCTTGTTCGAGAAGTGGAAGTGCAGCGCACCGTTGCTCACACCTGCCCGGGAACTGATCGCGGAGATCGAGGCCTCCGCGAAACCAGCGTTCTCGAAGACTTCCGCTGCGGCGCGGATCAGTTCCTGACGGGTGCGCTGAGCACGGTACTGCTGGGCCATGTGGCGCTCCGATCGGGGACGTTGAGCGGCGAGTCATGCGTCCGACAAGATGCCACGGGCGGCTGTGTGAGCGCCCGTTCCGGAAGTTCGGTTGCCATCGAGTTGACGGGGCCTTGACCATCCGTGGGCCGCCGGTCGAGGTAACCCGACGGGCCGCTCGCCGTCGACGCCCCACCCGCCGAACCTGGTCGACCGCGACTTCAGGAGTCAGTTGTGGAGTCCGTACGCGCGGTCAGCAGCCGGTTCTCGGCGATCGCCGCCAGGGACAGAGTCCGGTACCCCATGGAGTCGAACAGGACGGTGATCCGGTCGCCCTCCTCGCTCATCACCGTGCCGTCGCCCCACTCGCTGTGCCGCACCGGCGTGCCCGCGGGGTAGGAGGCGGCGGACGGATGGGGCGGCGGGGCGTCGCCCGTGTCGCCCGTTCCCTCGACGACCGTGCCGTCCGCCGAGGCGGGGGAGCACGAGGTGGGGGAACAGATGTCGCAGTTGCCGCAGGGGGGCTCGTAGGGCTCACCGAAGTAGCCGAGCAGGAAGCGGCGGCGGCAGCCCGTCGTCTCGGCGTACGCCAGCGCCATCTCCAGCCTCGACCGCTCCAGCCTCCTGCGCACCTCCGCCGCCTCCGTCGCCTGCGCGGTGGCCTCCTCGGCCGTCACGCCGGGGACGGCACGCACCTCACCGGCGGCGTCGGTGCGCACGGCTCCCGCCTGCTCCAGGAGGTTGGCCGCGGCCGTCACGCGCCGGTGTGAGAGGTTCGTGCGGCCACCGACGTCGTCCAGCCCGAGGGGGCCCGGGTGGTCGTGGATCTGGTGGGCGACCTCGCCGAGGGTCTCCTCGTCGGGGGCCCGCGTGGCGAAGAGACGTTGCAGGCCGCTGTCCTGCGGCCGGTAGTGGAGGACCGCCACCGCGGGGGCGCCGTCGCGGCCCGCACGGCCGATCTCCTGGTAGTAGGCGTCGAGGGAACCCGGCACGGACGCGTGCAGCACGAACCGTACGTCCTCCTTGTCGATGCCCATGCCGAAGGCCGAGGTGGCGACCACCACGTCGGCCTCGCCGGACAGGAAGGCGTCGTGCACCCGGGAGCGCTCACCCGCGGCCAGTCCGGCGTGGTAGGCCGCGGCCGACAGGCCGAGCCCGGCGAGCTCGGCGGCGTACTCCTCGGCGTCCCTGCGGGTGGCGGCGTACACGATCCCCGGCTTGGGCTCCGTCGCGGCCCGCTCCACCACCGCCCGGCGCTTGTTCGTGTCGTCCTGGAAGCGGCGTACCTCCAAGGCGATGTTCGGACGGTCGAAACCGGCCACGACCAGTGCGGGGTCCGCCATGCCCAGCCGCCGTACGATCTCCTCGCGCACCGGGGGAGCGGCCGTGGCCGTCAGGGCCAGGACCGCGGGCCTGCCCACCCGCCGGACCGCCTGGGCCAGGCGCAGGTAGTCGGGACGGAAGTCGTGGCCCCAGGCGGCCACGCACTGCGCCTCGTCCACGACGAACAGCGAGGGCCCGGCGCGGGCGAGGCGCTCGACCACCTCGTCCTTCGTCAGCTGCTCGGGGGAGAGGAACAGATACGCGGCGTCGCCGTGCCGCACCGCATCCCAGGCGGCCTCCGTCTCCCCTGCCGGCTGCGCGGAGTTGACCGCGACGGCGTCGGGGGCGTGGTGGCTCAGCAGGCCTGCGATCTGGTCCCGTTGCAGGGCGATGAGCGGGGAGACCACCACGGTGGGCCCGGGCAGCGACAGCCCCGCCACCTGGTACACCGCCGACTTTCCCGCGCCGGTCGGCATGACCACCAACGTGTCGCGGCCCGCCACAACCGCTTCCATCGCGGTCAGCTGTCCCGGCCGCAGCTCCCGCCAGCCGAACACGTCGTCGGCGGTCCGCCGCAGACGGTCCGGAACGTCGGGGTCGCTCATGAGGTCCGACTACCCCGTTTCCACGGCCGTCTCTCCGGGTGTGGACGGCGGTCCGGCCGGGTACGCGGCGGGCAGCAACACCGGGCGAGGCGCTACGACCGCTGACCGCCCGCAGCGGCGAGCGGGCGGACCCGTCGGATGCTCGTCGGAGCGGAGCGGCGGGTTGGGCCGGGTCGGATCGGGTCGGGTCGGATCAGGTCGGCGGGATCGGGTCGGTTGGATCGGATCGGGTCGGATCAGGTCGGATTGGATCGCGTCGCGGCGGACGAAGGAGGTCGTGGTGCGTCTCCATCACAGCAGTCCCACCGACCCCGGGTACCGTCGCCTGCGCCATGGACGCGGCTTCCGTTACCTCGACGTCGAAGGCGAGCCGCTGCGCGATCCGGCGGAACTGGACCGGATACGGGGACTGGTCATCCCACCGGCCTGGCGGGACGTGTGGATCTGCACCCGGGTCAACGGCCATCTGCAGGCCGTCGGCACCGACGACGCCGGACGCCGCCAGTACCTGTACCACCCGCAGTTCCGGGCCGAGCAGGAGCAGGCCAAGCACGAGCATGTGCTCGACGCCGCCGAGGCGCTGCCCGCGGTACGGGAGGCCGTCGAGGGGCATCTGCGCGACCGCGGACTGACCCGGCAGCGGGTCCTCGCCACCGCCGTACGCCTGCTCGACCTGGGCTTCTTCCGCATCGGCAGTGACCGCTACACCGAGCTGAACAGCAGTTTCGGGCTCACCACGCTGCTGCGCGACCATTCCCGCTGCCGGGCCGGTGCGGTTCTGTTCACCTACACCGGGAAGCACGGCAGGGAGATCGTCCAGACCGTCGCCGACCCGGCCTCCTGCCGCAGCCTGACCGCACTGCTGCGGCGCCGGGGCGGCGGTGACCGGCTCCTGGCCTACTGGGAGCAGCGCGCCTGGCACGACGTGAGCGGCGACGAGGTCAACGCGTACCTCAAGGAAGTGGCCGGACTGGAGATCACCGCCAAGGACTTCCGTACCTGGCACGCCACGGTCATGGCCGCGGTGGCCCTGGCCGTCTCCCAGCCCGTCGCGCGCAGCGAGACCGCCCGGCGCCGGGCGGTCGCCCGGGCGGTGCGCGAGGTGGCCGGGTACCTCGGCAACACACCCGCGGTCTGCCGAGGGTCCTACATCAACCCGCGGGTGATCGAGCTGTACGAGGAAGGCGTGACGGTCGCCGCCGCACTGCCGCACCTCGGCGACGAGGGCGCCTACGGCATCCCAGCGACCCAGGGCCCCGCCGAGCGAGCCGTACTGCGCATGCTCCGGAACGGAGAGACACGCGCGGCGTGACGGCTGTGGCTCCTGGGTTGGGGGTTGTGTGGTGCTGTGCGGGTGGGCGGATCGTCGGGGCTCACGGGCGGGGGTTGATACGGCGCCACCGCGGGCCTGCGTCGCCGCCGCGGCGCCCCGCGACGGATGCGCAGCGCGGGCACTGTCGTCGTACCTCGTCTGCGGCGCCGCCGGATTCCGGGAACGTGTCCGGCCAGGTGACGTGCGGGAAGCGGACCAGGTGGGAGCGGCTGAGGGACAGGCCGCAGACGGTCTGGTTCAGGCCGGGCTCCCAGGCGTGCACCTCCCCGGCGGGCAGCCTGCGGCGGCCCTCCTCCTCGTCGGTCCACTGCCCGGAGGCGGCGACGGCGTACTCCTTGGCGCGTGCCATGCCGTTTCCTGGCCGCCGGTCAGCCCGCCGCGTGCTCGACGCGCAGCCGCACCTGCTCCTCCAGGCGACGCAGGCTGGTGTCCAGGGCGTCGCGCACGGCCTCCTCGCCCGGGTCGTGGCTGTCGTCGAAGAACGACAGGTGCACCGTCACCTCGCTGGCTCCGGCACCGATCCCGGCGACCTGGAGCCAGCCGGCGTAGCTGCCCTGTTCGCGGGTGCCCCATTCGAGCCGCATCTGGTCGCGCTGGGCGCGCAGCAACGCGGCGGTGTCCTCGTCCGTACGGTCCTCGTGCACGGTGACCGCGGGAAGATCCACGGCCTCCACATGCAGCTCATCCGGCAGCCAGGACTCCAGTCGGCCCACGTTGGCGGCCTCGTCGAAGACCTGCTCCGGCTGGGCGGGCATCGTGCGTGAACGCTCGTACTCGGTCATGGCGGTACCGTCCAGGGCTTTCCGCAGCGCGGCGAACCCGCGCGTGGGCGTGCCGGGTACCCAGCGGCGCGGCCCGTGAATCGGCCCCACCGCCCCACCGGACGCGTCGAGCGGCCGCGAACTCCCGGTGACGTTGCGCTGCGGATCGGGGACTGTGCGTGACGGTGCAGTCCGCGATGCGAATGCGAGTGGTTCACCGCTCCCCGCCCTCGCTTCCATGAGGCACACGACCTCATGTGAGTGAGAGGGGATGGTTCCGACGATGAGCGAGCACGTTCATGTCCGTCTGCGGCTCAGCCTCGGTGTGACGGAGGACGGGGCGCTGACCGAGGAGACGTACTGCCGGTGCGGTGCCACCTGGACCAAGGTCTTCCTGCTGGACGACGACCCGGGCGCCGGGGCGGCCGACGCCTGGTGACGGCGTCGGCCGACCGGATCAGCTGTTCGTCGGTGCGGGCTGCTCGGGCTGCTGGTGCGAGGTGGCGCCGAGGAGCGGCGCGGAGTGGCGGTCGGCCCGGTGGTCGGCCAGGCCCGTGATGTTGCGCCGGGGTGCGTCGGCGACCGAGGCGGCGACCGGGATCGGCCGCCGGGCGGCCAGGCGGCCCACCCAGTGGCGGCCGCAGTGGGGGCACGGCGGGGCGCCCTGAGGGTCGTAGGGGGAGGGCACGCCTTCGCCGTCGCGCGTGAAGTACTCCCACTCCGCCCCGTTGTCGTCCCGGTAGGCCTGCACGTCGTAGTCGACGCTCCAGGTGAACCAGCAGTGGCCGCAGGTGAACTCCACCCGCTCGACGGCCAGTTCAGTGATCATTGGCTTCCTCCTTTCCCGGTCGAACTTCCCCTTCGAAGCTTCCTCTTCGAAACCTCCCCTTCGAAGAATCCTCCCCTTCGAAACGGGGCGCCCCTTCACCAGCGCATGGTCCACTGCCACAGCAGGTCCCAGATCGTGGTCGGCTCCGAGGCCCGGTGGACGCCCCGCGCGGCGTACGGCGGACTCGCCCGCAGGTCGGGTCTCCGGGGCGCCGTCGTCCTGTTGACCCGGACGGGGATGGGGCGGCCCTGCGGCTTCTGCGGCGGACGGCGGTCGCGATGTGCGTCGTACGCCGCCCTGAGGGCCGGGTCATGGAGGGTGCCGTAGGCGTCCATGACCTCGGTGAGCCGGCCGTCCGTCGTGGTCCGGTCGGGGTTGGTGTCGGGGTGCAGAGCGCGGACGAGCCTGCGGAAGGCGGAGGTGATCTGCCGCGGCGAGGCGGTCGGCTCCACGCCGAGTACCGCGTAGTGGTCGCGCGCGGGCTCCGGGGGTTGCCGCGATGCCTGTCGGTCTGCCATCCGGATCACCTCCCCAGCCCTGTCACCTGCGGGTATGGAGAAACGCTCCCTGACATCGTGGATAGAGAGGGAGCCCGCGGCTTGTCAAGGGCGGGCTGGCGTATGCCGCTCCCCGCAGAGCAAACTGGAAGGAAAACGGCAGAGAACCTATAAACTGGACGAAAGGTTTCCTTCTGGGTGTGTCGTGGAGTGACAGCCGTGGAACTGCCCATCGATGACGCGGACGCCGCCCTCTACACGGTGGGGCAGGTCGCCGCCATGCTCGGTGTGCCCGTCGCCTTTCTGCGCCGGCTGGACGAGCAGCAGGTGGTGGTGCCCGTACGTTCGCCCGGGGGCCAGCGGCGCTACTCCCGGCGGGAGATCCACCGCGTCGCCGAGGTGATCGAACTGACCAGTGAGGGTCTGACCCTGGCCGGAGTCCGCCGGGTGCTCGATCTGCAGGCCCGGGTGAAGGAACTGGAGGACGACCTGGCGCAGCGGCGGGAGGACGGGCCGGGCGTCGACGTCAGTGGCTGATCCCGCGCCGACGGCCGACTGCCGACTCGACCTCGGACGCCGTCTCCCCGGCATGCCGGGAACTGACCGCGATCCGCGTGAACGGCGCCCCCGGCCGCAGGTCCACGCAGACGACCGCCGGGTCCTCCGGGCGAAGGGCCAGGAAGTCCTCCCCGTCGCGGTGCCGCCATGTCCCCAGGCTGAGACGGCCGGGCACCACCACGCAGCGACCCCGTCTCCCGCGCAGCAGCCGCCACCAGTCGGGCTGCACGGTCACCCGCTCCACCGCGGACAACGCGACCCGTACGTTCCGGCGGCGCAACGCCACCTTCTCCCACCACGCCAGCCGGACCACCAGGCGCTCGCCGTCCGTCCTCAGCCGCGCCATGTCGCCCCCCGTCGCCCTTCGTGCCGCTCGCCGCACTTCCCGAAGGGAGAGGCCCGGCGTCGGGCCTCTCCCTCCACAGCGGTCAGCCGGTGATCTCCTTCTGCTCGCCGCGAGCGATCTCGATCTTGCGGGCCTGGGCCTTCTCGACCGTCGGGACCTTCACGGTGAGCACACCGGCGTCGTAGCCCGCCTCGATCCTGTCGGTGTCCAGCGTCTCGCCGAGGAACAGCTGGCGGCTGAAGACGCCGCTGGGCCGCTCGGCGACCACCATCTCGACATCCTTCGGGGCGGGGCGTTCGGCCTTCACCGTCAGCACGTTCTGCTCGACGTTCAATTCGATGCTGTCGGGGTCGATGCCCGGCAGGTCGAAGTGGATCCAGAACGCGCCCTCGTTCTCGTAGGCGTCCATCGGCATCGCGGCAGGCCGGGCCATCGTGCCGAACACCTGCTGGGTGAGCCGGTCCAGTTCACGGAAGGGGTCGGTACGCATCAGCACCATGGTCACTCTCCTCTCCGGCACCGTCTGTCGCACTGCACCTTCACACTTCATATACCCCCAAATAGGGCATATAGCCAAGCATGGGCCGAGATTCTCTCCAAGCCCGCTGAGAGGTTCCGGGACCCGCCCGCGCAGCTCGTTCGACCGGCGAGACTCCGGGCAGACGTAGGGAGACGCAGGCCGCCCTGGCGACAGCGAGAGGTGAGGAGGACGCCATGGGGCAAGTCAGCGAGAGGATGCGGCCGGAGCGGCGGGTCGGTATCCGGACGTACGGGGAGGTCGACTCGGCGCTGAGTGGTCTGGCGGCGCGGCCTGGGGGCAGTCCGCAGTTCTCCGCGGGGGAGGCGGTGGCCCTGCAGTGGGCTCTGGGGCGCACCGCCCGCTCGCCGGTCACCGGCGTGGGCGCCCGCGATGTGCCGGACCTGCAGTTGCTGACGGCCGAGGTCGACGCCACCGTCGTACGACTGGAGGACCCCACCGCTCCGGCGGGCAACCGCGACTACTTCCGGGGTGTGTACGGCGCTCTGGCCTGGATCTGTGGGCTGCGAGGCCGGTTCGTCCGAGAACGACCGACTGCCTGACCGCGTGCGGACGCCCGGCGACTACCGCACGCGTCCCTCCGACGCCTCCTCCCCCTCCTCCTCTTCGTCGGGGAGGTGGACGTCGTCGACCGCGATGTTGACCTCGACGACCTCCAGTCCGGTCATCCGCTCGACCGCCGAGATGACGTTCTCGCGTACGTCGGCGGCGAGGTCCGGGATGGCCACCCCGTACTCGACGACGACATTGAGATCGACGGCGCTCTGCCGCTCGCCGACCTCGACCTTGACGCCGCTGGTGACGCTGGCCCGCCGGCCGGGAACCCTTTCGCGCACCGCGCCCATGGTGCGGGCGAGGCCACCACCCAGGGCGTGGATGCCCGGCACCTCGCGCGCGGCCATCCCGGCGATCTTCGCCACGACGTCGTCCGCGATGGTGGTCCTGCCGCGGCTTCCGGGCGCGCCCTTGTCTCCGCCCTTGTCTCCGCCCTTGTTCCCGCCTTGTTCGGTGGTGCGTGCCGCCGCACCGGTCGTCTCCGTCATGTCCAACCCGCCTCCTCCGGGCGCGCAGGGACCCCGCGTGCAGGAGTGCCGCCGCGACGCTCATGTCTCTCCTCCAGCCTGCCTCGCCCCTACCGTGCCCGCCACCGCGGCCGGGCCCGATGTCCGGGTGGTCATGGGCGTTCGGGTCACAGCGACAGCACGAGGCAGTCCCGCCAGGGCGGCCCCGCGTCGGCCGTGGTGAACGCCGCCGACAGGGCGTCGTTGAACGGCTTCACCGGCAGCACGTCGGCGATGACGTTCCGCGGAGCCGGGCAGCGAGACGCCGTGCAGTACCGCAGGGCCGAGGCCGTCACCACCGCCGCTTCCTGCGACTTGTCCGCCGGACAGACCCCCTAGTCCTCGAACAGCGCCTCCTGCCCACCCGTCTCCGCCTCCTGCCGCACCCGCTTGTTCCGCGTCCCGACGACCACCGCCGTACCGGCCGCCACGACGCCGAGCGCCGTCGGGACCATCCAGCCGCGGTCCAGGACGTGGCCGAGGGCGTGGTCGAGGGAGAGGCGGCCCGGGCCCGCGATGGCGATACCGGTCGCGGCGAGGCCGAGGGTGGCGGCGTACTCGTAGCCGCCCTCCTGGTTGAAGAAGCCGTTCGGGGCGTGCACCGCGGCCGCGCCCGCCATCCCGCCGGCCGCCGCCGCACCCGCCGCCGGGGTGGCAAGCCCCAGCGCCAGCAGGATCCCGCCGCCCCACTCCGCCAGCCCCGACGCCGTGGCGCTCAGCTTGCCCGGCCGGTACCCGACGGACTCCATGAACTGCCCGGTCCCCTCGATCCCGGCCCCGCCGAACCACCCGAACAGCTTCTGCGCGCCGTGCGCGGCGAGCACCCCGCCGGTGCCCAGCCGGAGCAGCAGCAGACCCAGATCATGTCGGTCGTAGCACGTCACGATGTCTCCCGGTGCAGAAGTGGACTCGACTTCACCGTCGCAGTCCGCCACCCACCCGGCCCTCCCGGGCAGCCGTTCGGGTGGCGGAGTGCCGGGCGCGATGTGAGGGTGACTGGCATGACGATTCAGACGGCCAAGCTGAGTGACCCGGCGGTCCGCGCCTTCGTCACCGCTGTCAACTCCCACGACCGGGAGGGCTTCATGACCCTCCTCGCACCCGGCGCGACCATGGCCGACGACGGTACCGACCGTGACCTCGCGGACTGGGTCGACCGGGAGATCTTCTCCTCCAACGGCCACATGGAGGTCGACAACGAGTCCAACGGCGGCCGCTCCCTCATCGCCCGCTACCGCAACGACACTTGGGGCGAGATGCGCACACGGTGGACCTTCGCCGTCGACGACGAGGGCAGGATCACGCGGTTCGAGACCGGGCAGCCGTGATCCGCGGACCGGCCTTGCCCTGAAGTGCGCTCCAACTCATAGCCTCCCGGGCATGGAGACCACCAGAACACTCGGGCGCAGCGGCATCGAGATCAGTGCCCTCGGCTTCGGCTGCTGGGCCATCGGCGGTGAGTGGAGCGACGCCGACGGGCAGCCGCTGGGCTGGGGCACGGTCGACGACGAGGAGTCCGTACGGGCGGTCCGGCGCGCCCTGGACCTCGGCGTCACCTTCTTCGACACCGCCGACACCTACGGCGCGGGCCACAGCGAACGCGTCCTCGGCCGTGCCCTCGGCAAGCGCCGCGCCGATGTCGTCGTCGCCACCAAGTGGGGCAACGTCTTCGACGAGGACACCCGCACCCTCACCGGCGCGGACGACTCCCCGGCGTACGCCCGCCGCGCGCTGACCGCCTCCCTGCGCCGCCTCGACACCGACCACGTCGACCTCTACCAGCTGCACCTGTCCGACGCCGACCCGGACCGGGCGGCCGAACTCCGCGAGATGTGCGAGGAGTTCGTGCGGGAGGGGCTGATCCGGGCGTACGCCTGGAGCACCGACGACCCCGCACGCGCCGCCGTCTTCGCCGAAGGCGCGCACTGTGCCGCCGTACAGCACCGCCTCAACGTCCTGCAGGACGCGCCCGAGATGCTCGCGCTCTGTGCTGAGTCGGGGCTCGCCAGTATCAACCGCAGTCCGCTGGCGATGGGGCTGCTGACCGGGAAGCGGGCCGCCGGGCAGCCCCTCGACGCGGGCGACATCCGCAGCACGCCGCCCGCCTGGCTGCCGGGATTCGTCCCGGGCACGGGCGCCGACCGGGAGTGGACACGGCGGGTCGACGCGCTGCGGGACGTCCTGACCAGCGGCGGCCGTACGCTCGCGCAGGGCGCCCTTGCCTGGATCTGGGCGCGCAGCCCGTACACGGTCCCGATCCCCGGCTTCCGTACGGTCGCCCAGGCGGAGGAGAACGCGGGCGCGCTCGCCAAGGGGCCGCTCAGCGAAGGGCAGTTGGCCGAGGTCGACGGCATCCTGGGGCGGTGAGCGGCGGCCCGCGGGGGCACCCCCGGTGACCGTTCAGCCGCGCCCGACGTACGGCATCGTCGTCGCCAGCACCGTCGCGAACTGCACGTTCGCCTCCAGCGGCAGCTCCGCCATGTGCCGTACCGTGCGCGCCACGTCGGCGACGTCCATCACCGGCTCCGGCGCCACCTCGCCGTTCGCCTGCAACACACCGGCCTGCATCGCCTTCGTCATGTCGGTCGCCGCGTTGCCGATGTCGATCTGCCCGACCGCGATCCGGTACGGCCGCCCGTCCAGCGACAGCGACTTGGTCAGGCCGGTCAGCGCGTGCTTGGTGGCGGTGTAGGCGACGGAGTGCGGGCGGGGCGCGTGCGCCGAGATCGAACCGTTGTTGATGATCCGGCCGCCCTGCGGGTCCTGCTCCTTCATCTGCCGGTACGCCGCCCGCGCGCACAGGAACGCCCCGTTGAGGTTGGTGTCCACCACGTGCCGCCAGGCGTCGTACGCCAGTTCCTCGACCGGCACCCCGCCCGGCCCGAACGTTCCCGCGTTGTTGAACAGCAGGTCCACCCGCCCGAACCGCTCGACGGCCGCCGCGAACAGCGCGTTCACGTCCTGCTCCCGTGACACGTCCGTGCGTACGGCGAGCGAGGCGGCCTCGGGCACCAGGGCCGCCGTCTCCTCCAGCGGCTCCACCCGGCGGCCCGCCAGCGCGACCGACCAGCCCGCGCGCAGCAGTTCCACGGCGACCGCGCGGCCGATGCCGGAGCCCGCGCCGGTCACCACGGCGGTCCTCGTGTCCGTTTGCCTGTCGTTCATGGGGCCGCAGCGTACGGGAGGCCCGCCTTCCGGAACTCATCCGTCCGCCATCCGGGTGTTGTGTACGCGCCAAACGGGTGTCGTCCCCGGCCACTCCAATGCCTCGTGCATCCATCAGTCAGCGGAGGACCGGATGACACTCGCAGCACACCACCGGCCCCAGCACGCCCCCGAACTGCGCGCCGCCGCCCGCCACTCCCCCAGAGGGGGGACCCCCGGCCGCCGCCGCTTCCTCACCGCCACCGGCGCCGCCGCGGCCCTCGCCTTCGCGGTCAACCTGCCCACCGCGGGCGTCGCCGGCGCCGCCGAACTCGACGCCGCGCGGATCACCGACGACCCCTTCACCCTCGGCGTCGCCTCCGGCGACCCGCAGCCCACCTCGGTCCTGCTGTGGACCCGCCTCGCTCCCGCCCCGTACCAGCCGGACAGCGGCCTGCCCGCCGAGCGCGTCACCGTGCACTGGGAGCTGGCCCGCGACGAGAACTTCCGCCGCCCCGTCAGGCGCGGCACCACCACCGCGCACCCCGAGTTCCACCACACCGTGCACGTCGAGGTGGGCCACCTGGAGCCCGGCCGCGTCCACTACTACCGCTTCCGCGCCGGCCGCTGGGTCAGCCCGGCCGGCCGCACCCGCACCGCGCCCGCCCCCTTCCACCGGGTCTCCGGGCTCACCCTGGCCGCCGTCTCCTGCCAGGCGTACCGCGACGGCTACTTCACGGCGTACGGCCATCTCGCCCAGGACGACGTCGACGTGGTCTTCCACCTCGGGGACTACCTGTACGAGTACGCCGTCAACTCGGTCGGCGGCCACCGCAAGTACACCGACCGGACCCTGCCCGCCCTCTTCAACCGCGAGACCGTGACGCTGGAGGACTACCGGCTGCGGTACGCCCTCTACAAGTCCGACCCCGACCTGCGCGCCGCGCACGCCGCGCACCCCTTCGTCGTCACCTGGGACGACCACGAGACAGAGAACAACTACGCGGACGACATCCCCGAGAACTCCGTCCCGCCGGAGGAGTTCCTGCTGCGCCGCGCCTCCGCCTACCGCGCCTGCTGGGAGAACCAGCCGCTGCGCCGCCCGCAGCTGCCCAAGGGCCCGGACATGCAGCTCTACCGGCGGCTGCACTGGGGCCGACTCGCCCAGTTCGACGTGCTCGACACCCGGCAGTACCGCTCCAACCAGGCCTACGGCGACGGCGCCGACGTGCCCGGCCCCGAGGTCGACGACCCGGCGCGCACCATGACCGGCGAGACGCAGGAGCGGTGGCTGCTCGACGGCTGGCGGCGGTCCACGGCGCTGTGGAACGTCGTACCGCAGCAGGTCGTCTTCTCGCAGCGCGAGTTCGACCTGACCGAGCCGTCGCGGGTGTCGATGGACGCCTGGGACGGCTACCGGCCCTCGCGCCGCCGGGTGCTGGACGGCGCGAAGGCGGCCGGTGTCGAGAACCTGATGGTGCTCACCGGTGACGTGCACGTCGGCTACGCCTTCGACATCAAGGACGACTTCGACGACCCGGCGTCGCGAACGCTGGGCACCGAGATCGTCGCCACGTCGATCGCCAGCGGCCGCGACGGATCGGACAAACCCGCCAACTGGGACACGTACCTGACCGCCAACCCGCACATGAAGTTCTACAACGGGCGGCGCGGCTATGTGACGGTGGCGCTGGGCCGGGAGCAGGCCCGGGCCGACTTCCGGACGGTGCCGTACGTGACCACGCCCGGGGCGCCGGTCACGACGGCCGCGTCCTTCGTGACTCAGGTGGGGGAGCAGGGGCTCAGGCAGGTGTGAGTTCCGCCGTGGGGTCCGCCTCGGGGGCCTCGCCCGGGTAGCGGACGCCGATGCGGTCCCGGATCGCGTCGAGCGTCCGCATCACGGCGAGGGTGCCGTCGAGCGGGACCAGCGGGGACTCGGTCTCGCCGGCGCGCAGCGCCCGCATCACCTCACGGGCCTCGTGCTTGAGGCTGTTGTGCGCGGCGCCCGCGGCCGGGTCGTGGACGAACTCCTCGGGCTCGCGGCCGTCGCGGTGCAGGACGAAACGGTCGGGGTGGAAGAAGCCGGACGGGATGTCGATCCGGCCGTGGCTGCCGGTGACGGAGGCCGCCACGGGCGTACCGCCCACGATGGAACAGTGCACCGAGGCGAGGGCGCCGCTCTCCCAGGAGAGCAGCGCTCCCGTCTGGAGATCGACGCCCTCGTCGGAGAGCACCGCTCTCGCCACGATGTCCGACGGCTCCCCGAGCAGCAGGTGCGCGAACGACACCGGATACACACCGAGGTCCAGCAGCGCGCCCCCGCCCTGCTGCGGATCCCGCAGCCGATGCGAAGGCGGGAAGGGCCCGGACAGCCCGAAGTCCGCCTGCACACTGCGCACCGCACCGACCGCACCGTCGTCCACCAGCGCCTTCAGCCGCCGCATCAGCGGACTGCAGTACATCCACATCGCCTCCATCAGGAAGCGCCCCCGCTCGCGCGCCAGCGCGACCAGCTCCTCGGCCTCGCGCACGTTCAGCGTGAACGGCTTCTCCAGCAGCACGTTCCGCCCCGCCGCCAGACACAGACCGGCGGCCGCCCGGTGCGCCGAGTGCGGAGTGGCGACGTACACCACATCCACGTCCTCGTCGTGCGCCAGCGCGCCCCAGTCGCCGTACGCCCGGGGAACCCCGAACCTCTCCGCGAACGCCTTCGCCGAGTCCGAGGACCGCGAGGCCACCGCCACCACCTCGGCGTCCGGCAGATCGACCAGATCCGCCGTGAACGCCGCCGCGATCCCGCCCGTCGCCAGGATCCCCCACCGCACGCTGTCCGCGCCCATGCCCGCCCCGCCCTCGTCGTCGTTCGATCTCGTGCGTTCTCGTTCGATGTCATCAGCACCGTGTTCGAACTGAGAGCATAGGGACCGGACTGCTCGGAGAGGGAGGGGCACATGCCCGAAGGGGCACCGATACCGGACCTGTCACAGGCGGCCGCGGCGGACACGCGGCCGCACGTTCGTGCGCAGCGCCGCACCGGCCTGCTCGTCACGCTCGTCCTCGGCGGACTGACCGCGACGCCGCCGCTGGCCATGGACATGTACCTTCCGGCGCTGCCGGAGGTCACCCGGTCGCTGCAGGCGCCCGCCGCGACCGTGCAGCTCACGCTCACCGCCTGCCTGGCCGGGATGGCCCTGGGCCAGCTGGTGGTCGGCCCGATGAGCGACCGCTGGGGCCGCCGCCGCCCGCTGCTCGCCGGACTCGCCGTCTACATCGTCGCCACCGTGCTGTGCGCCCTGGCGCCCACCGTCGAGACGCTGGTCGCCTTCCGGCTGGCGCAGGGGCTCGCGGGCGCGGCCGGGATCGTGATCGCCCGGGCGGTCGTCCGCGACCTGTACGACGGCATGGCGATGGCCCGCTTCTTCTCCACCCTGATGCTGATCTCCGGCGTCGCGCCGATCGTGGCGCCGCTGATCGGCGGGCAGATCCTGCGCGTGACGGACTGGCGGGGCGTGTTCGTCGTGCTCACCGTGCTCGGGGTGCTGCTGGCGGGGGTCGTGTGGTTCCGCCTCCCCGAGACCCTCCCCGTGCAGGAGCGGCACAGCGGCGGCGTCGGCGAGGCGCTGAGCTCGATGCGCCGCCTGCTCGCCGACCTGCCCTTCACCGGCTACATGCTCGCCGGTGGCTTCGCCTTCGCGGCGCTGTTCGCGTACATCTCGGCGTCGCCGTTCGTCGTCCAGGAGATCTACGGCGCCTCCCCGCAGACGTTCAGCCTGCTGTTCGGCCTGAACTCGATCGGCCTCGTCGTCGCCGGGCAGATCAACGGCAAGGTGCTGGTCGGACGGGTCCGCCTGGACCGGGTGCTGGCCGTCGGCCTGGGCATCGTCGTGCTGGCCGCGACCGCGCTGCTGCTGATGTCGCTCGGGGTGTTCGGCGAGGTCGGGCTCACGCCCATGGCCGCGGCGCTGTTCGTGCTGATGACCGCGATGGGCATCACCCTGCCCAACACCCAGGCGCTGGCCCTGATGCGGGTGCGGCACGCGGCCGGGTCCGCGTCCGCCCTGCTCGGTACGTCGTCCTTCCTCATCGGCGCGATCGCCTCGCCGCTCGTCGGGATCGCCGGTGAGCACACCGCCGTCCCGATGGCCGTCGTCCAACTGGCCGCCGGGCTGGTGGCGGTCGCCTGCTTCGTGGGAATGTGCCGTCCCTGGAACGGCCGTGCGGAGGGAGCGGAGAGCTGAGCGTACCGAGACTGCGCACCGGCAGCCCGGAGCGGGCGGGCCTCGACCCGGGTCAACTGCGTCATCTGTTCCGCGAGGTCCGGCAGCTGACGACCGGGGCGCGCCCGTGGGCGCCGGGGGTCGTCGTGGCCGCCGGGCGGGGGCCGGTGCTCGCGGTGGAGGAGGCGGCCGGGTACGCGGTGCGGTATGCGGCGTACGACGCGGAGGCGGACGCGGGAGTGGAGCTGCCGGAGTCCGAACGCGTGCCGATGACCGTCGACACCCCCTTCGACCTGGCCTCGCTCACCAAGCTCTGCACGGCCGTCGCCGCGATGCAGCAGATCGAACGCGGCACGCTGGGCATCGACGGGCGGGTCGGCGCGTACCTGCCCGACTTCCGGGCCGCCGCCCGGCACGGCATCACCGTCCGCGGCCTCCTCACCCACACGTCGGGCCTGCGCCCCGAGTTGCCGCTGTACGACTGCGCGACGGACGCGGAACGCCTGGCCCTGCTCCGCGCGGAGGCCCCGACCGGCCCACCGGGCGTCCACCGCTACTCCGACCTGAACCTGCTCCTCCTCCAGTACGTCCTCGAACGCGTCACCGGCCGCCCCCTGGACGCCCTGATCCGCGACGGCATCACCCGGCCCCTGGGCATGACGTCGACCCGCTTCGGCCCGTGCCCGGACGCGGCGGCGACGGAGGACCAGCGCCGCCCGTGGGCGAAGGCGGACCGCGGGATGCTGCGGGGCGAGGTCCACGACGAGAACGCGTGGGCGCTGGGCGGGGTGGCCGGTCACGCGGGCCTGTTCTCCACGGCCCGGGACCTGGCGGTGTTCTGCCGAGCGCTGCTGGCGGGGGGTTCGTACGGCCCGGCGCGCATCCTGGGCCCCGACTTCGTGGACCTGATGCTGACGCCGCCCGGGCTGGGCTTCGCGCTGGACCAGCGGTGGTTCATGGGCGAGCTCGCGGGGAGGGGAGCGGCGGGCCATACGGGCTTCACGGGAACGTCCCTGGTGGTGGACCGGGCGACGGACACGTTCCTGGTGCTGCTGGCGAACACGGTCCACCCGAGACGCCGGACTCCGGACAGCCGCCCGCGGGCGCGGGCGGGGTCGCGGATGGCGTGGGCGGTGCGGTGAGCAATGCGGGGGAGGGGGACCCGTCGGCGCCTTGAGACAGGGGAGCGGGACCGGGGCGGTGACCTGGGACAGGGGAGCGGGACCGGGGCGGTGACCTGGGACAGGGGAGCGGGACCGGGGCGGTGACCTGGGACAGGGGAGCGGGACCGGGGCGGTGACCTGGGACAGGGGAGCGGGACCGCGTCGGCGACCTGGGACACGGGGGAGTACGACCACGTCGCCGACCTGAGAGAATCGCACGGTGCATGCCCCCCTGCCCCCCGCCGAAACCCTCCGCACCGCCCTCGCCGGTCTCCTCGACGGGCTACCGCCCAAGCAGGCCGCGCAGGCCGTGGAGCGGCTGATCGCGAGTTACCGGGGGGCCACGCCGACCGACGCCCCGATTCTGCGGGACCGGGCGGACGTGGCCGCGTACGCCGCCTATCGGATGCCGGCCACCTTCGAGGCGGTCTCGGCGGCGCTGGGCGCGTTCGCGGACGCCGTGCCGGAGTGGGTGCCCGGCGGGCATGTGGACGTCGGGGGCGGCACGGGCGCCGCGACCTGGGCAGTCGCCGCCACCTGGGACGGGGTCCGCCCGGTCACCGTGCTCGACTGGGCGGAGCCCGCGCTCGCGCTGGGCCGGGAGATCGCCGCCGCCAACCCGGCGTTGCGGGACGCCCGCTGGCAGCGCTCCCGTATCGGAGCGGCGCTCACCCTCGAGAGCACCGACCTCGTCACCGTCTCCTACGTCCTCAACGAGCTGACCGCCCCCGACCGCACCGCCCTCGTCGACGCCGCCGCCACCGCCGCGCAGGCCGTCGTGATCGTCGAAGCCGGCACCCCCGACGGCTACGCCCGCGTCATGGAGGCCCGCGACCGCCTCATCGGCGCCGGTTTCCACATCGCCGCCCCGTGCCCGCACAGCGCCGCCTGCCCCATCGCCCCCGGCACGGACTGGTGCCACTTCTCGGCCCGGGTCAGCCGTTCCTCCCTGCACCGCCAGGTCAAGGGCGGCTCCCTCGCCTACGAGGACGAGAAGTTCAGCTACGTCGCCGCGACCCGCTTCCGCCCCGCCCCGGCCCTCTCCCGCGTCGTCCGCAAACCCCAGATCCGCAAGGGCCAGGTCCTCCTCGACCTGTGCGAGTCCGACCCCCTCCTGCGCCGGACGACCGTCACCAAACGCTACGGCGACCTCTACAAGGCCGCCCGCGACGCCGGCTGGGGCGACCCCTGGCCCCCGTGACGCCGTCAGAGGGGGGACAGCGGCCGAACCTGAACCGACGGCCACCGCGGCTACCGCTTTTCCTCCGCCTGTTCCCGCCGTTCCGCGTTCTTCTCCCGCAACTTGCGCAGCAGCTCCCGCTTCTGGGCCTGGGCGTCCGGGCCGCCGACGCGGCCGCCACGGCCGCCGCCCCGCAGGGCCTTGCGGCCGAGCTTCTGCCGCGTGCCGCCGACTCCCAGCATGTTTCCGGCTCCGCCTCGGGCCATGGTGTGCCTCCCTGAAGTGATCGTCGACCGTCGTCCGTTACACGAGACGTATCGTCTCGCTAACGCCGCTCTCAGCGTGCAGCGAGACGCACCGTCTTGTCAACCTGATACATTCGTCGCATGGTCAAGAAGCCCACCCCCGACTCCACCCGCCGCAGCGAGAAGTCCCGACGCGCGATCTACGACGCCGCCCTCACGCTCGTCGGAGAGGTCGGCTACCCGAAGACCACCATCGAGGGCATCGCCGCCCGGGCCGGTGTGGGCAAGCAGACGATCTACCGGTGGTGGTCGTCGAAGGCGGACGTCCTCCTGGAGGCTTTCCTGGACCTCGGCGAGCAGGCCGCCGAACAGGCGGCCGGGCAAGGTGGCGAACCCGGCGCCGAGTACGCCATCCCGGACACCGGCGACCTCGCCGCCGACCTCAAGTACGTCCTGCGCGCCACCGTCGACGAACTCCTCGATCCCAAGTTCGAGGCCCCGTCCCGCGCCTTGGCCGCCGAAGGCGTCGTCAACGAGCAACTCGGGCGCGAGTTCGTCACCAAACTCCTCGAACCCCAACTCCGGCTCTACGTCCAGCGCCTGCGTTCGGCCCAGGAAGTCGGCCAGGTCCGCCCCGGCATCGACCCGCGTATCGCCCTGGAACTCTTCGTCTCCCCGCTCGCCCAGCGCTGGTTGCAGCGCACGGCGCCCATCTCCTACGAGTACACCGACACCCTCGTCGACTACGCGCTGCACGGCCTCGCACCCCGCTGACCGCATGTGACATGCCGTGGCTGTCCGTGATCTCCGTGTGGAGTATGTCTCGTACCCCCTGCCCCGGTTGGGGACTGCTGCCCCCCGAGGCGCAGGATGGTGGGACCATGGGTCATGCTGACCGTTCACCAGGCGAGGCGAGGGGATAGATGAGCGCGGAGTTCGGCGGCCGCTCCGGCCGGCAGGGCAAACTCTCCCAGTGGCTGCGCGGACGCCGCACGAAGGAGGCCGCCGACGACGGCGGCCGGGAGGCCCTGCTGCTGGCCACCGCCGCCGCGGGACTGCCCCTGGCGCCCGCCGCGCATCCGGCACCCGGCTACCGCTGTTCCTGCGACCGCGTCGGCTGTCCCACCCCCGCCCGGCACCCGGTGTCGTTCGCCTGGCAGACGCAGTCCACCACCGACCGCGCGCAGATCGAGCGTTGGGCCCGCCACCAGCCGCAGGCCAACTTCGTCACCGCCACCGGCATGGTGCACGACGTCCTCGACGTACCGCTGGACGCGGGCCGGGAGGCCCTGGACCGGCTGCTCGCCTCCGACATCGAGGTCGGCCCGGTCGCCACCAGCGACGACGGCCGCATGCTCTTCTTCACCCTCACCCGCGGCACCCCGGAGGAAGAGGACGAGTGGTGGCCGTGCGAACTGGACTGCCACCCCGAGACGATGGACGAGCATCCGGGCCTGCGCTGGCACTGCCGCGGCTCCTACGTCCTCGTCCCCCCGGCCCGGCTCCCCGGCGACGACCAGACCGTGCGCTGGGTACGCGGCCCCGAGCATCCGCTGCCCGACCCGCTGAGCCTGCTGGAGATGCTCACGGACGCCTGCGCCCGGCACGCGGGTGCGCAGCCCGACCACGTGAGCGCGGCCTGGCCCCTGCGCCACTGAACGCAACGGCGCTCAACGCACCCCACGCACTGAACGCAACGGCCGGGCGCTACTCGCCCTTCGCCGACGTCAGCCCCTGAATCCGGCCCAGCACGGTCACTTCCTGCGGACCGGATGCCTTCTTCGGGTCCAGTGCCACCTGGTTGGAGACGAACTCCATCGTCAGTGACTGCTTGATCTCACCGGTCGTCAGCGCCTCCACGTCCGCGCCCGGCGTCGGTACCGAGGTGCCCGCCGCGGCGGTCTGCTTCTCGTAGTGGTGCGTGGTGAAGAACACCAGCGCATCGCCGTCCGCCGTGCGCAGCGCGACCGGCGCGTAGTCGCCGTCGGTCAGCGGCTCGTCGATGTACTGGGTGACCAGACCCGGGCGTTCCTTGTCCTTCTCCCGCTCCTGGCGCCAGACGCTGGTGTGCGCGCCGGACGCGAAGCCGTCCCCGCCCTGCTGCAGGTAGGTGACGTAGTTCTTGCCCAACTCGCCCGGGTTCATGACGAATTCGGCGGAGTCGACGGGGAGGGCCTCCGCCCAGCCGTCCTTGTCCTTCTTGAACTCCGGCATCTTGTCGGGCGCCACGAGGGTCAGATACGACACCTCCCATCGGTCGGCCAGTCCGTCCCGGGTGAACACCAGCAGCCAGCGCGCGTCACCGCCCCGGTTGGCCTTCGCGTTCGCGAGGAACCAGCGCGGCCAGCCCGCCTTCTTCGGGATCGTGTACTCGACGTCGCTGAACTCCAGCGGCGAGTGGTTGGGGTTGCCGCCCGGGTTGTTGACGCGGCCCGCCTTCAGCCGCGCCTCGTCGATGTCGGCCAGGGGTCCGGTGACATGGTCGGCGTCGAGCGAACTGTCGTACGACTTGTCCGCCTTGTTGTACGCGCTCGTGAAGTCCTGAAGCGCCTTGGCCGCCTCGTCCTCGGTGGCGCCCGGCAGCACCTCCCGCTCCCCGTGCACCACCACGCACCCGCTCGCCGTCAACGACAAAGCGGTCAACGAAGCGGCCATGAGCACACTCCGGTCCAGCCTGCGAAGCCTTCGAGGGCCGCGATCCCTGCTCATCGGGTCCTTTCACCTTCCCCTTCCCGGAGGCGAACCCTACCGGGGGACCCCGGGGCGCGGACCGCCGGACCGGGTAGAGCGGCCACACCGTGACCTGGACTTCACAGGTCCCGCCGGGGCGCCACCAGGACCGCTCCGGTACGGGGATGCGGGAGCACCTTGACGGGCTGGTCGTAGACCTCGGACAGGAGCCGCTCGTCGAACACCTCCGCCGGCGGCCCGTCGGCCGCGATCCGGCCCGCGTGCAGCACGGCGACACGGCGCGCGTAGGCGGCGGCGAGCCCCAGGTCGTGCAGCACGACCACGACGGCGTCCCCGGCGCGCGCCCGCTCCCGGCACGGCCGCAGCACCAGTTCCTGGTGTTTGAGGTCGAGGGCGGCGGCCGGTTCGTCGAGCAGCAGCAGCGGGGCGCGCTGGGCGAGGACCCGGGCGAGCGCGACGCGGGCGCGTTCGCCGCCGCTGAGCGCGGAGAACGGCCGTACGGCGAAGGCGGTCACCTCGGTCGCCGCCATGGCCGCCGCCACCGCCGTGTCGTCCTGGTCCGCGAGCGGCGTCCCGGCCCAGGGCGCCCGCCCCATCCGGACCACCTCCTCGACGGTGAACGGGGAACGACAGGGTGGCCGGCTGCGGCAACACGGCCCGGCGCAGGGCGAGGTCGGGCGCCGAGCACCGGTCCGCCGCGCGGCCGTGCAGGCGTACGACTCCCTCGGCGGCCGGGAGATCGGCGGCGAGGGCGCTCAACAGGGTGGACTTGCCCGCCCCGTTGGGGCCGACCAGCGCCAGCACCTCGCCCGCGCGGACGGTGACGTCGACCCCGGCGAGGACCTCGCGCGCGCCGAGGCGGACGCGCAGCCCCTGGGGCTCGGCGAGGACGTCGCCCGGCGCGGCGGGCGGCGGGGGGACGGCGCGGGTGCGCAGGGGGATCATGCCCAGCCTCCTTGCTTGCGTCGGGTGCGGCGCAGCAGCCAGAAGAAGAACGGGCTGCCCACCAGGGCGGTCAGGACACCGAGCGGCAGTTCGGCGGGCGCGGCGAGGGTGCGCGCCGCGAGGTCGGCGCCGAGCAGCGCCGCCGCACCGCCGAGCGCGCTGCCCGGGACGAGGAAGCGGTGCCCGGGTCCGGCGGCCATGCGCAGCAGATGCGGTACGGCGAGACCGACGAAGCCGATGACGCCGCAGACGCTCACCGCGGCCGCCGTCAGCAGCGCGACGACCAGGATCAGCACGATCCGCAGCCGCTCCACGTCCACGCCCAGATGCCGGGCGGGCCGGTCGCCGAGGGCGAGCAGGTCCAGGCGGCGGGCGTGCAGGGGCGGCCAGCAGCAGTCCCGCCGCCGCGCACGGCAGCACGGCCGGCACCTTGGGCCAGGTGGCCTGGGCGAGGGAGCCGAGTTGCCAGAAGGTGATCCGGTTCACGGCGGCGGTGTCGGCGAGGAAGATGAACAGGCCGACCAGCGCCCCGCAGAACGCGTTCACCGCGATCCCGGTGAGGATCAGCGTCACGACCTCCGTACGGCCGCCCGCGCGGGACATCGCGTACACCAGCGGGACGGTGCCGAGACCGGCGACGAACGCCATCGCGGGGAGCGTCCCGTTGCCGAGGAAGTTCAGCCCGAGCGCGATCGCGGCGACCGCGCCGACCGCCGCGCCCAACGAGACGCCGATGGTGCCCGGTTCGGCGAGCGGGTTGCCGAACACGCCCTGCATCAGCGCCCCCGCACAGCCCAGCGAGGCGCCCACCAGCAGGGCGAGCACGATCCGGGGGAAGCGGACGTTCCACAGCACCGACTCGGCGACCCGGTCCAGCTCCGTGCCGCCCAGCCCGGCCTTGTGCTGCACGGAGGAGAGCACGTCACCGACGGGGATGGGATGGGCGCCGATACCGGCGGCGAGCGGGACGAGGACGAGGAGGGCGACGACCAGACCGAGGGTCAGCAGTCAGGCGGGGCCCCGGCGTCTGCCGGGGTCACCCGACGGAGACCACCCCCGGGCGTGCCCGTGATGTTTCAATGCCCGGGTGACTGACTACGACGTGCTGCGCGTCTTCTGCGCGGCGAACGGCGGATACGGGAACGAACTGGGCGTCGTCCGCGACGGTTCGGTCGTGCCCGCGCGAAGCGAGCGGCAGGCGCTCGCGGCGAAGCTCGGCTTCAGCGAGACCGTGTTCGTCGACGACCCCGAGCGCGGCGTCATCGACATCTACACGCCGAGCGCGCGTCTGCCGTTCGCCGGGCACCCCTGCGTCGGCGCGGCCTGGCTGCTCGACGTGCCCGAACTGGTCACGCCCGCCGGGGTGGTGGGGGCCCGGCAGGACGGGGAGTTCAGCTGGATCGAGGCGCGGCCGGAGTGGCCGGAGCCGCGCACCCTGCGCCAGTACGCGACCGCCGCCGAGGTGGACGAGCTGCCCGTACCGCCGCGGGGGGACTGGGTGTACGCCTGGGCGTGGGAGGACGAGGCGGCGGGGCGGGTGCGGGCCCGTGGGTTCCCCGGCCGGGGTGACGGCATCGACGAGGACGAGGCGACCGGTGCCGCCGCCCTGCTGCTCACGGCCCAGCTGAACCGGGCCCTGAACATCGCGCAGGGCGCCGGTTCACAGATCCTGACCGCTCCGCAGCCGCACGGGTGGGTGGAGATCGGGGGACGGGTCCTGCTGGAGCGCTGACCGCGGGGGCGTCCGCTCACGCCGACAGCGGGAACTCCTCGCCGAGCGCCCTGAACACCGCGGTGTTCAGGGCGAACGCCTTCTTGCACTCCGCCACGATCCGCTGCTGCTCCAGCTCGTCGGCGTTGATGGCGTCCAGCAGCTCGCGGTAATCCCGCTTGAACGCCGCCGGGTTGCCGATCCCCTCGAAGACGTAGAAACGGACGCCGTCGCCCTTCTTCGCGAAGCCCCACGTCCGCTCGGCCTTGTCGCGGATGATCTGACCGCCGGACAGGTCACCGAGATAGCGGGTGTAGTGGTGGGCCACGTAACCGGCGGGCCATTGGTGTGTGCACTCGGCGATCCGGTCCGCGTACGTCCGGGTGGCGGGCAGTGCGGTGAGAGTCGCCCGCCAGTCCGCACCGCGCAGGTGTTCGAGGTCCCGCTCCAGGGCGGGCAGCCGGAACAGCTCCGGACGGATGAAGGGCCCCGCCACCGGGTCCGAGGCCAGCCGGTCCGCGGGGGCCTCCAGGGCCTCGTAGACGAACCACAGCTGCTCGGTGTACCGCGCGTACGCGTCCATCCCCAGTCGGCCGCCGAGCAGATCGCTCATGAACGTCGAGGTCTCGGCCTCCACGTGCTGCTCGTGGGAGGCGGTGCGGATGACGGTCGAGAAGGAGTCCATGAGCCCAGTTTCTATGGTTAGGCTTACCTAAGTCAACGGTTTTCCGACGCTCTGTCGGTAACTTTCTACCCCGTATCCTCACCGGCCGCACAGGAAAAGGCCCGCCCTCGAAAGAGAGCGGGCCTGTGCGGGACCGGGGGCTCACGGCAGCGTGAGGATCTCCGCGCCGGTGTCCGTCACGACCAGCGTGTGCTCGAACTGCGCCGTCCGCCTGCGGTCCTTGGTGACGACCGTCCAGCCGTCGTCCCACATGTCGTACTCGTGCGTCCCCAGCGTCAGCATCGGCTCGATGGTGAAGGTCATGCCGGGCTGCATCACGGTGGTCGCGTGCGGGGCGTCGTAGTGCGGGATGATCAGACCGGAGTGGAACGACGAGTTGATGCCGTGCCCGGTGAAGTCCCGCACGACGCCGTACCCGAACCGCTTGGCGTACGACTCGATCACCCGCCCGATGACATTGATCTGGCGGCCCGGCTTGACCGCCTTGATCGCCCGGTTCAGCGACTCCCGGGTGCGCTCGACCAGCAGGCGGCTCTCCTCGTCGACGTCCCCGACCGGATACGTGGCGTTGTTGTCGCCGTGCACGCCGCCGATGTACGCGGTGACGTCGAGGTTGACGATGTCGCCGTCGCGCAGGACTGTCGAGTCGGGGATGCCGTGGCAGATGACCTCGTTGATCGAGGTGCACAGCGACTTCGGGAAGCCCCGGTAGCCGAGCGTGGAGGGGTAGGCGCCGTGGTCGCACAGGAACTCGTGGGCGATCCGGTCCAGCTCGTCCGTCGTCACGCCCGGCGCGATGGCCTTCGCCGCCTCGGCCAGCGCCTGCGCGGCGATCCGCCCCGCGACCCGCATCGCCTCGACGGTCTCCGGGGTCTGCACCTCGGGTCCCGTGTACGGGGTCGGCGCGGGCTTGCCGACGTACTCGGGGCGGCGGATGTTTCCGGGCACGGAACGGGTGGGAGACAGCTCCCCTGGTACGAGCAGCGACTGGCCAGACATGCCAGCGAGTCTAACCAGCGGGCATACGAGACCATGTCCCCTGGCGAAAGGAGCCGGTCATGGCCCTGTTCAAGAAGCGCACGGTCGGGAAGCCCGGCGAGTGGTACTACTGCCTGGAGCACAAGAAGGTCGAGGAGGGCCCGGAGTGCCCGGCCAAGGACCGCTTCGGCCCGTACGCCGGCCGCGTGGAGGCCGAACACGCGATGGAAACGGCCCGCGAGCGGAACCTCCAGTGGGAGACCGACCCGCGGTGGCACGACGCGGCGGGGCGGGAGGAGCGCGAGGAGGACTGATCAGGCCGGGCAGGAACCCGGGCCGAGTCGGGTAAGTGGGGTCGGTGTCGGCGCCCCCCGGTCGGGAGGCACGCATGGGGGAGCGGCGGCTGCGGCGTTGTGCGAGGGCGGCCTGCTGGTCGGGACGGGCGCAACGGAGACGATCACCGTCCCGTGCCACAGAGTGCGGGGAGCCGCCTTGGTGCGGGGCGGCGAGGCCCGGCGCGGGTCGTGGCGGCTCTCCTGGCGCGAGGCGGCGGACAGCGGTACCGATGAGGCGTGAGCGCGGGCCGGTGTCACCAGCGGGGCGGCGGCGGGGCCGTCAGCTTGTCCGCCGGGCGGGACGGGCGGTCCCGGAAGTGGCGGCGGACAGCGGTACCGATGAGGCGTGAGCGCGGGCCGGTGTCACCAGCGGGGCGGCGGCGGGGCCGTCAGCTTGTCCGCCGGGCGGGACGGGCGGTCCCGGAAGTGGCGGCGGACAGCGGTACCGATGAGGCGTGAGCGCGGGCCGGTGTCACCAGCGGGGCGGCGGCGGGGCCGTCAGCTTGTCCGCCGGGCGGGACGGGCGGTCCCGGAAGTGGCGGCGGACAGGGGTACCGATGAGGCGTGAGCGCGGGCCGGTGTCACCAGCGGGGCGGCGGCGGGGCCGTCAGCTTGTCCGCCGGGCGGGACGGGCGGTCCCGGAAGCGGCGGCGGACAGGGGTACCGATGAGGCGTGAGCGCGGGCCGGTGTCACCAGCGGGGCGGCGGCGGGGCCGTCAGCTCGTCCGCCAGGCGGGACAGGCGGTCCCGGAAGCGGCGGCGGCCCCGGGACACCGGCAGCGCGTTCTCGCCCGCCGCCGCACTCACCAGGTGCTGCACGGTGTCCAGGTCCAGCTCCGACTCCGCCCCGACGGCCAGCGCATCGTGCGCCATCGCCGCGAGGTCCCCCTCGGCCGCGCCGAGCGCCAGCACCGTCGCCCCGGCCCGCCGTGCGTCGTGCACCCGCTCCAGCAGTACGTCGCCGGGTCCCTCCGGCGACACCACCAGCAGCGTCTCCCCCCGCCGCGCCGCCTCGATCCGCCCCAGCCCGACCGCGAGGTGCGCCGGGTCCGAGGGACGCGCGTCATGGCGTACGAGCGTCGGCGCCAGCTCCGGCGTACCGGACCAGGCCGCCTCGTCCACCAGGTGCGCCGCCAGATGCCACGGCTCGTACTCCCGCGTGCCGACCAGCAGTAACCCGCCCCCGTGCGACACCACGGACCCCCGCAGCACCCCGGCGAACCTCCGTGTGGCCCCCAACCACTCCGTCCCGGCGAGCACTTCGCGCAACAACGCGACCCGTACGGCATCCATGCCCCCGCATACTGCCGCAACGAACCACTCCTGACCCCCAGTTCACGCGAATTCCCCCAAGCCGGGCACAGGGCCGCATTGACGCCGTACACGGAGATCACCGGCGAAGCACACTGGCCACAGCAGAAGAAGCACACCGGCCACGGCAAAAGGAGCCGCCCATGTCCGCAGCCACCGTCCCCTTCCGCGCGGGCCGCGAGGGGTACGCCAGTTACCGGATCCCGGCCGTCGTCCGCACGCACGAAGGCACGCTCCTCGCCTTCTGCGAGGGCAGGGTCGACTCCGCGAAGGACTGGGGGCACATCGACATCGTGCTCAAGCGCTCCACGGACGGCGGCCGCACCTGGGGCCCGCTGCAGATCGCCGCCGACCACGGCACCGATCTCGCGGGCAACCCCGCCCCCGTCGTCCTCGACACCGGCCGCATCCTCCTCGTCCACGTCCGCTCCGCCGCGTCCGCCTCCGAACACCTCATCCTGCGCGGCGAGGTGAGCGAGGCCGACGGCAGAAGGGTGTGGGTGCAGCACAGCGACGACGACGGCCGGACCTGGTCCGAACCCCGGGAGATCACCGAGCAGGTCAAGCAGCCCGGCTGGCGCTGGTACGCCACCACCCCCGGCCACGCCCTCCAGCTGAGCACCGGCCGGGTCGTCGTCCCCGGCAACCACACCCTCCCGCCCACCGGCACCGACCTCGGCGACGAGGCGAAGTACAACAGCGGCCACTGCCTGCTCAGCGACGACCGCGGCGAGAGCTGGTACCTCGGCTACCTCGACCAGAACACCAACGGCTGCGTCAACGCCAACGAGACCACCGCCGCCGAACTCCCCGACGGCCGCGTCTACTTCAACACCCGCAACGACACTGGTAGTTCCCGCCCGCCCTCCCTGTCCCCCGGCAACCGCGCCGACGCCCTCTCCGAGGACGGCGGCAGGACGCTCGCGCAGCCCTTCCGCCCGCAGGCCGGCCTCGCCGGCCCCGTCTGCCAGGCCAGCGTCCTGCACCTCGGCGAGCCCGACGTGCTGCTCTTCTCCGGCCCCGCCTTCCCCGCGGGGCGCGGCCTGATGACCATCCGCGCCTCCACCGACCACGGCACCACCTGGCGCGACACCCACACCGTCGACGGCCTGCCCGCCGCCTACTCCGACCTCGTCCGCGTCGACGACCGCACGGTCGGACTGCTGTACGAGACCGGTGACTTCGGGGCGTACGAACGGATCGCCTTCCGGCGGCTGCCCGTGACGCGCCTCACCTGACCCGGCGGGCCGATGGGGCCGGACGTAGAGTCTGCCCCATGACCTCTACCGACAGTGCTGCTGCTGAGAAGCCCGCGAAGGCCCCCGCCAAGGACCCCTGGGACCTGCCCGACGTCTCCGGGCTGGTCGTCGGTGTGCTCGGCGGGACCGGGCCGCAGGGCAAGGGCCTCGCCTACCGGCTCGCCCGGGCCGGGCAGAAGGTGATCATCGGCTCGCGGGCCGCCGAGCGCGCCCAGGCCGCCGCCGAGGAACTCGGACACGGCATCGAGGGCGCCGACAACGCCGAGTGCGCCCGGCGCAGCGACATCGTGATCGTCGCGGTGCCGTGGGAGGGGCACGGCAAGACCCTAGAGTCCCTGCGCGCCGAGCTGGCGGGCAAGCTGGTCGTCGACTGCGTCAACCCGCTCGGCTTCGACAAGAAGGGCGCCTACGCGCTGAAGCCCGAGGAGGGCAGCGCCGCCGAGCAGGCCGCCGCCCTGCTCCCGGACTCCCGGGTCACCGCCGCCTTCCACCACCTGTCGGCCGTACTCCTCCAGGACCCCGGGATCGAGGAGATCGACACCGACGTCATGGTCCTCGGCGAGGAGCGCGCGGACGTGGAGATCGTGCAGGCGCTGGCCGGGCGCATCCCCGGCATGCGCGGCATCTTCGCCGGGCGGCTGCGAGGCGCCCACCAGGTGGAGTCGCTGGTCGCCAACCTGATCTCCGTCAACCGCCGCTACAAGGCACACGCCGGACTCCGGATCACGGACGTGTGAGCCGATGGGGGACACTGGTCGTCAGTGAGAACCAGTGTCCCCCGACAGGAGCCCACCACGATGCCCCGCCTCGCCCTCTACGCCCTCGTCGTCTGCCTCCTCGCGGTCGCCGCGGCCGTCATGTCCTTCGTGCAGGGCAGCTGGCTGGGCATCGTGTGGGTGCTGCTGGCGGGGCTGTCGTCGAACATGGCCTGGTACTACCTCAAGCGCGGGAAGGCCGCCCGGCGCGACTCGGTCACGGGCTGACCGAGCAGTACTCGTTCGTCCCGAGCCAGAAGCGGTACAGCTCGTACCCGCAGTACGTCTCCAGGTCGCCGACGCCGAGGCCGCGCAGCACGGTGTCGACGACGTCGAAGAACGCGCCGTTCAGCGCCGGGATCCACAGCAGCGCGAACACGAGGAGGAGCCCGAAGGGCGCGATCGGCTCCACCTGCCGCCGGATGCTGTACGACAGCCAGGGCTCGACCACGCCGTAGCCGTCCAGGCCCGGCACCGGCAGGAAGTTCAGGATCGCGGCCGTCACCTGCAGCAGCGCGAGGAACGCCAGCGCGTAGCGGAAGTCCCGCGGCACGCCGTCCAGCGCGTCCAGCCAGAACGGCGCCGTGCACACGGCCGCGAACAGCACGTTCGTCAGCGGCCCGGCCGCCGAGACCAGACTGTGCTTCCAGCGCCCCCGGATCCGCCCCCGCTCGATGAACACCGCCCCGCCCGGAAGCCCGATCCCACCCATGATCACGAACAGCACGGGCAGCACGATGCTCAGCAGCGCGTGCGTGTACTTCAGCGGATTGAGCGTGAGATAGCCCTTCGCCCCCACCGAGATGTCCCCGCCGTGCAGGGCGGTCCGGGCGTGCGCGTACTCGTGCAGACAGAGCGAGACGATCCACGCGGCGGTCACGAACAGGAAGACGGCCACCCCGGGCTGCGCCGCGAACCCGGTCCAGGTGGCCCACCCGGTCACCGCCGTGACGGCCAGGATCCCGAGGAAGACGGGACTCGTCCGCCGCTCGGCGCGACGGGTGGCGGCGGTGGTCATGGGAGGGCTCCTGGGCTGTCGGGTGGCGTGGGGTCGACCGTACCGGTGGCGTCAAGGGGACGTCAGCGGGCGGGCCGGAGGTTCCTCGCCGACTCCCCGTCCCGGCGCGTGCGGTTCATGCGCGTGTAAACCCGGAGGCGGCCAAGAGCCGTCCCCGGTGACAATGGGTCCCGTGCGCTATCGCATCCTCGGCACCACACAGGCGGTTCGCCCCGACGGTTCGGTCGTCCCGATCGGCGGGGCGCGACTGCGTGCGCTGCTCACCGTGCTGGCGCTCAGGGCCGGTCGGGTCGTGCCCGCCGGGCTGCTGGTGGACGAGGTGTGGGACGGGGAGCCGCCCGCCGACTCGGCCGGGGCCCTGCAGGCGCTCGTGGGGCGGCTGCGGCGGGCGCTGGGGGCGGAGGCGATCGCCTCGGCCGAGGGCGGCTACCGGCTGGCCGCCGCGCCCGACGACATCGACCTGCACCGGTTCGAGCGGCTCGCCGACGAGGGCGCCCGGGCGCTGGCCGACGGCGACCCCGCCAAGGCCGCCGTCCTCCTCGACGACGCCCTCGCCCTGTGGCAGGACCCGGCCCTCGCCGACCTGCCCGACCGCACCGTCGAGGCGGCCCGCTGCGCCGCCCGCCGGCTGGACGCCCGCCGCGCCCGGCTCGCCGCCGCCCTCGCCCTCGGCCGGGCCGAGCAGGCGCTGCCCGAGCTGACCGCCCTGTGCGAGAGCCACCCCCTCGACGAACCCCTCCAGGCGCTGCGCCTGCGCGCCCTGCGCGACGCGGGCCGCACCGCCGAGGCGCTGGCCGCCTACGAGGACGTACGACGACTGCTCGCGGACCGGCTGGGCGCCGACCCGGGACCCGAGCTGCGGGGCCTGCACGCGGAGTTGCTGAGCCCGTGCGGGGTTCCCGCCGGGCGGGCCGCCGGAGCCCGGGAGCCCGGCGTTCCCCCCGCCCCGTCGGTCCCCGCCCCCGGCGCGGACCCCGCGGCTGCCGGATCCGCCGCGCCGCCGCGCGACCGCACCCCGCCCCCGGGCAATCTGCGCGCCCGCCTCACCTCCTTCGTCGGCCGGGCCGACGACATCGAGGCCATCCGCGGCGACCTGGCCACCGCCCGGCTCGTCACGCTGCTCGGGCCCGGCGGGTCGGGCAAGACCCGGCTGTCGCAGGAGGCCGCCGAGACCGTACGGGACACGGCCCCCGACGGCGTGTGGCTGGCCGAGCTGGCGCCGGTCGACGACCCCGCCGCCGTCCCCGAGGCCGTGCTCACCGCGATCGGCGCCCGCGAGACCGTGCTGCACGGCGCCGGCGCCGAGGAGTTCCGGGCCGCCACGGGCGACCGCCACGACGACCCCGTCGCCCGCCTCGTCGAGCACTGCGCCCGGCGCCGCATGCTGATCGTCCTCGACAACTGCGAGCACGTCGTCGACGCCGCCGCCCGCCTGACCGAGGAACTGCTCGCACGCTGCCCGCACCTCACGGTCCTCGCCACCAGCCGGGAACCCCTCGGCGTACCGGGGGAGGTGCTGCGGCCCGTGGAACCGCTGCCCGAGCCGTACGCCCTGCGGCTGCTCGCCGACCGCGGGGCCGCCGCCCGGCGGGGCTTCCGGATCGACGACGACCCCGAGGCCTGCGCCGAGATCTGCCGCCGCCTCGACGGGCTGCCGCTCGGCATCGAACTCGCCGCCGCCCGGCTGCGGATGCTCACACCCCGCCAGATCGCCGACCGGCTCGACGACCGCTTCCGCCTCCTCACCTCCGGCAGCCGGACCGTGCTGCCCCGCCAGCAGACCCTCCGTGCCGTCGTCGACTGGTCCTGGGACCTGCTCGACGCGGACGAGCGGGACGTACTGAGCCGCCTGTCGGTGTTCGCCGGCGGCTGCGACCTCGCCGCCGCCGAGGCCGTGTGCGGGCCCGCCGCCCTGGAGGCGCTCGGCTCCCTCGTCGACAAGTCGCTCGTCGTGGCCGCCCCCACCGGCGACGACGAGATGCGCTACCGGCTCCTGGAGACCGTCGCCGAGTACGCCGCCGAACGGCTCGACGAGGCCGGCCGGCGCCGCGCCACCGAGCGCGCCCACCTGACGTACTACCGCGAACTCACCCGCACCACCGACCCGTTGCTGCGCGGCCCCCGTCAACTCGCCGCCATCCAGCGGCTGGAACGCGAGTACGAGAACGTGCGCACGGCACTGCGGCACGCCGTCGCCGAACGCGACGAGCAGGAGGCGCTGTGCCTGGCGCTGTCGCTGGGCTGGTACTGGCGGGTGCGCGACCTGCGCATCGAGGCCCGCAACTGGTGCCGCGAGGTCATGGCCCTCGGCCCCGACCCCTTCACCGAGCCGGTCCGCCGGGCCGCCCCGGTGTGGCGGCGGTGCACCGCCGAGCCGCCGCCGATGACCGGCGAGGTCCTCCAGGAGGCCCGGCGCGGTGTCCACCTGTCCCACCTGGCCTGCATGGACACCGAACTGGACTCCTGGCAGACGCCCGAGGCCCAGCAGAAGCTGCGCACCATCGCCCAGGTCTACGAACCCGGCCTGCCGCAGACCTGCCGCAGCCCCGGCATGTTCTGGTTCTTCGCCGTCATGCTGACCGGCGGCATGGCCCGGCTGCGCACCATCCTCGACGCCGCCGTGGAGACCTGCCGGGCCACCCCGGGCTACGACTGGGAGCTCGCCTCCAGCCTGGAGACCCGCGCCAACCTCCTCGCCCACCGCCCCGAGTGGTCCTACGACGGGGTCGCCGACGCCGACGAGGCGCTGGAGATCTACCGGCGCCTCGGCGACGACTGGGGCATCGCCGAGGCGCTCTCCGCGCGCGGCGAGGGACATGAGCGCGAGGGCGACCACCTGAAGGCCGCCGCCGACTACGAGGCGGCCATGGTGATCGCCGAACGGCTCGGCGCGCGCGCCCAGCTGGCGCTGCTCAACGCCCGTCTCGGCAGCGCGCTGCTGGAGGCCGGAGAGATTGAGCGGGGCGAACGCGTCCTGCGGGATGTCATCGACTCCCAGGAGGTCGCCGGCAACGAGGCGATGCCCGCCGCCCGGCTCTTCCTCGCGGGCTGGCTCAGCATCACCGACCGGGTCGCCGAGGCACGGGAGCAGATCCGGCTGCTGCGGGAGAACTTCACCATCGCCCACTTCCCCGTCTTCGACGCCTTCATCCTGGGCCAGGAGTCCTGGCTGGACGTCGCCGACGGCCGGTACGAGGAGGCCCGGGCCAAGATCCGGCGGGCCTTGGAGCTGGCCGAGGACACCCTGGCCAAGACCATGGCTCCGCAACTCACGTCGGCATACCTGCCCATCGCCGCCCTCGCCCTGGCCGGCAGCGACGGCCGGGCCCGCGCCCGGGACGCCGCCCGCTGCCTGGGCGCCGCCGACGCGCTGCGGCCGCCCCGGCACCGCGTCTCCATCTACGAGCGCGAGTGCCGCGACCGGGCGACCAGAGCGGTACGGGGCCTGCTGGACGCCGAGGAGTTCCAGACGGCGTACGCCGAGGGCGGTGGCCTCACCGAGAAGGAAGCCACCGCCCTGATCTGACCGCACCTCAGTTCTTGGTGCGGAACTTGTGGATCGCGACCGGCGCCATCACCGCCGTGATCGCCAGCGACCAGCCGAGGGTCACCCACAGGTCGTGCGCGACCGGGCCGCCCACCATCAGACCGCGGGCCGCGTCCGCGAGCGTGGACAGCGGGTTGTAGTCGGTGAACGCCTGCAGCCAGCCGGGCATCGACTCCGTCGGCGCGAAGATCGACGAGCCGAACTGCAGCGGGAACAGCACCAAGAAGCCCATCGCCTGCACGGACTGCGCGTTCTTCAGGACCACGCCCAGGGTGAGGAACACCCACATGATGGACGAGGCGAACACCGTCGACAGGCCGACGGCGGCGAACAGGCCGAGCCAGTTGGCGATGTCGAAGCCGACGAGAACGGAGACGATCATCAGCACGGTCGTCGCGAACAGCATCCGGACCAGCTCGACCGAGATCTTCGCGAACAGCACCGAGCCGCGCCCGATCGGCAGGGACCGGAAGCGGTCCATGACACCGGAGTTGAAGTCCTGGCTGAAGCCGGTGCCGACGCCCTGGGACAGCGTCATGCTCATCATCGCGATCATGCCCGGGATCACGTACTGCACATACCCGTCCTGCCCGCCGCCCAGGGCCTGCCCGATCGAGCCGCCGAAGACGTACACGAACAGCAGGGTGAAGACGACCGGCATCAGCAGCGCGTCGAACATCGACTCGGGGTCCTGCCGGATCCACAGCAGGTTGCGGCGGATCAGCGCCCCGGTGTGGCGCAGGTGCCCGCGCAGCGAGATGCGTGCGTCGGCGGTGTTCATGGCGGCGGTGGCGGCGCTCATACGGCGACCTCCTGGCGGTCGTCGGCGGGTACGGCGTCCTGCGGGGCACTGGCGCGGTGACCGGTGAGGGACAGGAACACCTCGTCCAGGCTGGGCAGTTCGGTGCTGATCGAGGCGAGCGTGACCCCGCGCGCGGTGACGGCGCCCACCACGGCGGTCAGCTGCTCGTCGCTCAGGATCGGCACCAGCACGGCACCGCCCTCGGTGTCCACCGTCGTGGTGGCCAGCCCGGTGATGCCCAGCTCGTCGAGCGCGCGGGCCAGCGGCCCCAGCTGCACCGGATCGGCCGGCCGCACCCGCAGCGTCCGCCCGCCGACCTTGGCCTTCAGCTCCTCGATCCCGCCGTTCGCGATGACCTTCCCCCGGTCGACGACGGTCAGCTCGGAGGCGAGCTGCTCGGCCTCCTCCATGTACTGCGTGGTCAGCAGGACGGTGACCCCGTCCCCGACCATCGCCTTCACCTCGTCCCACACCTCGTTGCGGGTGCGCGGGTCGAGGCCGGTGGTGGGCTCGTCGAGGAACAGCACGGCCGGCCGCCCGATCATCGAGGCGGCCAGGTCGAGCCGCCGCCGCATACCGCCGGAGTACGTCGCCGCGGGCCGCTTTGCGGCCTCGGTGAGCGAGAACCGCTCCAGCAGTTCGTCGGCCCGGGCGCGGGCCTCCTTGCGGGGCAGGTCCAGCAGCCGCCCGATCATGTACAGGTTCTCCCAGCCGGGGAGCTTCTCGTCCACGGACGCGTACTGCCCCGTGAGCCCGATCACCCGGCGCAGCTGCCGGGGCTGCCGCACGACGTCGTATCCGGCGACGGTGGCCTGCCCGGCGTCCGGCGCCAGCAGCGTGGACAGAATCCGCACGAGGGTGGTCTTCCCGGCCCCGTTCGGCCCCAGCACCCCCCTCACGGTGCCCTCACGCACGTCCAGGTCGACTCCGTCCAGCGCCCTGGTCTCGCCGTAGTGCTTGACCAGCCCCCGCACGGTGACGGCCGCGCTGCTGGGCTTCTTGTCGATTCGTGTCATGACAGCGACGGTCCCAGCCCCGACCGACAAACGGCCTACAGCTCACCGACAGCCGCCGAAGCCACCGACATCCGGCCGACAATAATGCGGTGGCGGGCTCGGCCCGTCACGCCCGACCATGAGCCTCATGACTGACCAACCCGCACGATGGACCCAGGCAACCGTCTACCCCGACATGTGGGTTGACCCGGACGACGACCCCCGCAACAGCGAGGGAGTCAGTCCGGACGGTGAACTGGCGACGCTGCAGGACTTCCTGACCGGCTACCGCATGACCCTGCGGATGAAGTGCGAGGGACTGAACGCGGAGCAGTTGGCCCGTCGCTCGGTCCCGCCGTCGGCGATGTCGCTGCTCGGCCTGCTGCGGCACCTCGCCGAGGTGGAACGGGACTGGCGCAACTGGATCACCGACGGCGATCCGCTGCCCAAGCTGTACGGCGAGCGGGACGCGGACTTCGACGGGGCTGTGGCCGAGCAGGCCGAGGTCGACGCCGCGTACGCCCATCTGGAGCGCGAGCAGGCCGCGACCGACGCGGCGCTGGCCGCGCACCCGGATCTGGGCGAGCGTGTGGGGAAGGAAGGGATCGCCGTCCGGGAGCTGATGGTGCACAGGATCGAGGAGTACGCCCGCCACTGCGGGCACGCCGATCTGTTGCGCGAGTGCGTCGACGGGCGGGTGGGTCAGTGACGGAGGCCGGGGGCGGGCGCTGACGCGGGGTTCGCCCCCGCTGCGATGAGGAGTCGGGCGGTCTCCGGGTGAGGGCCGTTGTTCGCCCACTCCAACGGAGACCAACCCGTTCCGTAGTCCTCCCGAAGGTTCGGATCGGCGCCGTACGCCAACAGCTCCCGCACGGTCTCGGCGTGCCCCCAGCACGCGGCCGCACACAACGGCGTGCCCTCGGAGCCGACGCCCCTGCTCTCGGCGTCGGGGGAGGCACCGGCTGCCATGAGCAGGCGCGCGACCTCGGCTGCTCCCTGCACCGACGCCAGATACAGCGGAGTGGTGCCGTCGCTGTCCCCTCGCTCCGGGTCTGCCCCGGCCCGCAGCAGCGCCTTCACTCGGGCGGCGTCAGCCGCCACAGTTGCTTCGAGGAGATGGCGGGTGAGCTTCTTCTGGCGTCGCTGCTTCATGCTGTATTTCCCTGTGAGGTTGGGGACGCGGCTGGCCTCATGTTTCTTATTCCATTCCTCCTTGGGCTTGGCTGTCTCGCCTTCGGCCTGGCATTGGCCACGAATCATCGTGGGTTCCGGGACCGGTTGGCAGCATCACCGGTCAACCTCGCCCCGGGAGATGAAAAGGTCAGGCGTCGTGAGACGCTGCCCTTCGTGATCGCCAAGCTGCAGTGTGTGGTGTTGGACTGTGCCGATGTCGTTGAGCTGTCCCGGTTCTACCAGTCGCTTCTCGGCGGCGTAGTGAACCAACCGGATCCGCGATGGTCGCTCGGCGACGGCTGGGCGACGCTGCACACCGACGGGCTCGTACTGGCCTTCCAGCGGGTGGAAGACCATCAACCACCACGGTGGCCGGATCCCGCTCGGCCCCAGCAGTTCCACCTCGACCTGGGTGTCAAGAACCTGGACCGCGCTCAGGAAGACGTCCTCAAACTGGGCGCCTCACTGCTCGATGAGGGGCACCGGAAACGGGGCTGGCGCGTCTTCGCGGATCCGGCGGGCCACCCGTTCTGTCTCGTCCGGGACTGACAGGAGACACCGCAGGGGTGCGGCCACCGTTGATCACCGTGAGTTGTGTGGACTGACGACAAGACGGTGCCGCAGGCCACAGCATAGATCCCGCCCGATGGCGGGAGGCGTTCGAAGTGGCCATGAGCCGGATCGCGGGCCGGTCCGCCCGGTACGAACCCCGCCTGCGAGCCGGGCGGTTGGTATTGGGTCTGCTGTCGGGCCTGCCGCGCATGAACTGCTGGGTGCGCCACAGGCGCCATGGGATCGAGTGAAGGTGGCAAGACCTCTCCGCCGGGCCGTCGCAACGGCCGGGCAGAAGCTGAGGACAGTCCGGGCCGGGGAACCCCGGTGAGGACGGAAAACAGCCCGTCACGTCCGCTGGAGTGGTGTATTGACGGCCACTCGGTGATCTCGTTTTGAGGCTATGCGGTGAGTTCGGCGGGCAGGGCGGTCTCGTCGGTTTCTGACTCGATCGGGTGGAGGCGGGCCTTGGCCAGCAGGTCGAGTCCCATGTAGCGGCGGGCCTCGGTCCACTCGTCGTTCTGCTCGGCCAGGACCGCGCCGACGAGCCGGATGACGGCGGTGCGGTCGGGGAAGATGCCGATCAGCCGGTGGCCGTTCTTGTATCCGGACACTCACTCCGACGCCGGGACAAACGCCCGGATCAGGTGGGAGCCCGTACACCACTTCTCAGGACGCAACCGAGGCCGGACCTCTGGATCCTCTATCCGGGCGCAGCGTGCATCTTCCTCAGAGGGCTGGATTTTATGCTCAACATTGCCGGAGTCGCACACCGGTTCTTCGAGCTCGTGACCAGATTTGTACCGGCGGGGCGTGCGACACCCGGGACTTTCCGGGGCGTGGGTGCCGGGTGGATGCGATTCCGACGCGGACGCTGGCCGCACGGGCCGGGGCCACCGCGCGGGCGGCGCGGCGGATGGCGGAGGCAACCACCTGAAGCGGCGCGAGGACAGCTCGGTGTCCTGGCATTACGTTGCCCGCATCTGGCGTGAGGAGAACCTGAAACCGCACCGCTCGGGCACCTTCTGATTGTCTTCAGCGTCTGCCTCATCGGAGACTTCGGGAGGATCGCGACCGGGTGGCGACCCGGAAGATGACCGCAGCGTGCCAGCCTGAGGTCGAGGCCAGCCGGAACGCCAGCCCATCCCGCGTGAGTGGACCGTGCGTCCCGCAGCACCGGGCTCTCGGCAACGGGTGAAACGCGGGCCACGTACGGCGGATGAAAAGTGAGCCACCCTGAGCACCCCCTCGGGTGCGCGAGCCCCAGCGACTCAGTGCGGCTGGGCACTCCATCGGACGGCCCCT
>NZ_JAHUXH010000029.1 GCF_019219825.1 Streptomyces sp. TRM70350
TCACACGATCGAGCTGTTCACCGCCCTGCTGCTGTCCCTCCCCGGCAGTCCGATCCTCTACTACGGCGACGAGATCGGCATGGGCGACAACATCTGGCTCGGCGACCGCGACGCCGTCCGCACGCCGATGCAGTGGACCCCGGACCGCAACGCGGGCTTCTCCACCTGCGATCCGGGCCGGCTCACCCTCCCGGCCATCATGGACCCGGTCTACGGCTACCAGGTCACCAACGTCGAGGCGTCCATGGCGTCGCCCTCGTCGCTGCTGCACTGGACCCGCCGGATGATCGAGATCCGCAAGCAGAACCCCGCCTTCGGACTCGGCTCGTACACCGAACTGCAGTCGTCGAACCCCGCGGTGCTCGCCTTCCTGCGCGAGTACGAGGACGACCTGGTGCTGTGCGTCAGCAACTTCGCCCGGTTCGCCCAGCCGACCGAGCTGGACCTGCGCGAGTTCGCCGGCCGGCATCCGGTCGAGCTGTTCGGCGGGGTGCGCTTCCCCGCCATCGGTGAACTGCCGTACCTGCTGACCCTGGGGGGCCACGGCTTCTACTGGTTCCGGCTCGTCCGAGTCGCATCTCGTATCGGCCGACGACTGTGAGCGTGCGCCGACGAAAGGAGGCGTCACCATGACGAAGACCGCATCCCTCCTGCCGAGCGACAGTGGGCTCACCGCGTCCATGGCCTCGCTCGACGGGCTGCTGCGCGAGTGGCTGCCCCGGCAGCGCTGGTTCGCCGGCAAGGACCGGCCCGTCACGGATCTGCGCCTGCTGTCGCTGACGGAGCTGTTCCCGGGCTGTCTGCATCTGCTGGTGCACGCCGGCCACGTGGGCGGCCACAGCGGTCTCGCCGGGGTGCCCTCCCCCTGGGGCACTCCCCCGCCCGGGGACTGCTACCAGCTGTTCCTCGGCGTGCGGGAGCACCCGTCGCCGCGCCTGGGCCGGGCCCTGATCGGCCGGCCGCAGGACGGCCCGCTGGCGGGGATGACGGTCTACGACGCCCTTCAGGACCTCCGTTCGGCGCAACTGCTGCTGGAACGCCTGCGGCTGCCGGGCAGCGCCGGTCCGCTGCGCTTCGAGGCCGACCCGGCCAAGCCGGTCCCGGCCGGACTGGTGCCGCGCGTGCTGGACGCCGAGCAGTCCAACTCCTCGCTGGTGTACGGCGACGAGTTCATCCTGAAGGTCTTCCGCCGCATCCAGCCCGGCGTCAACCCCGACCTGGAGGTGCCGGGCGCGCTGGCCGGCCAGGGCTGCGGCCGGGTGCCCGCGCCGGTGGCCTGGTTCTGTACGACCCAGCCGCAGGAGGCCACGCTCGGCGTGCTCCAGCCGTTCCTGCGCGACGCCTCCGACGGCTGGACCCTCGCCCTGCACGCGCTCGCCACCGGCAGCGACTTCACGGCCGAGGCGCACGCGCTGGGGCGGGCCACGGCGGAGGTGCACCTGGCGCTGGCCGCGGCGTTCGCCGCCGGCGGACGGTGCGAGAACGGGCGCACGGCGGCGGCGATGACCGAACGCCTGGATGCCGCCGCGCACAGCGTTCCGATGCTTCGCCCCTTCGTGCCCGGGCTGCGGTCGGCGTTCAACGCGCTGCTGACGTGCGACGCCGGGCCGCCGGCCCAGCGCATCCACGGCGATCTGCACCTGGGGCAGGTGCTGCGGGCGGGCCGCGAGTGGTTTGTGATCGACTTCGAGGGCGAGCCGTCCCGGCCGCTCGCCGAACGGCGCAGCGCCCAGTCCCCCGTCCGGGACATCGCGGGCATGCTGCGCTCCTTCGACTACGCGGCCCGGCAGCGCCGGCCCTGGCGTCCGCAGTGGGCGCGCCGCTGCCGGGAGGCCTACTGCGCGGGCTATGCGGCCCGGGCGGGCTGGGATCCCCGTAAGAAGCACGGCCTGCTGCGTGCTTATGAGACGGACCGGGCGGTCTACGAGGTGCTGTACGAGGCCAGGCACCGCCCGGACTGGCTCCCCGTACCCATGGCGGCGATCGAACGACTCGCCGTGAGAGGAGACTGAAAAGCCGTGGCGCTGCGCGACATCTCATCCCCGAAAGGCCCCGGCCCGCTCCCATCGGCTCGAACGCCGGGCGGGAGCGCGCCCGGGCTGGACCCGGACGACCGGGAGCGCCTGCTGTCGGGCGCCCATCACGACCCGCACGCCCTGCTGGGCGCGCACCCCGTCCCCGGCGGGATCGCGGTGCGGGCACTGCGGCCGTTCGCCCGCGCGGTGAGCGTGCTCGTCGACGGCGAGCGCGTCCCGCTCACCTCGGAGGGCGACGGCCTCTTCTCGACCGTACTGCCGAGGGAGACGATCCCCGAGTACACGCTGCTGGTGGCGTACGGGGAGGACGAGTACGAGGTCCATGACCCGTACCGCTTCCTGCCCGCCCTCGGCGAGCTCGACCTGCATCTGATCAGGGAGGGCCGGCACGAGCAGCTGTGGCAGGCGCTGGGCGCCGAGCCGATGACGCACCAGGGCGTGACCGGCACCCGGTTCACGGTGTGGGCGCCGAACGCGCGTGGGGTGCGGGTCGCCGGGGACTTCTGCTACTGGGACGGAACGGCGTTCCCGATGCGGTCGCTGGGCGCCTGTGGGGTGTGGGAGCTGTTCCTGCCCGGCATCGGCGAGGGCACCCGGTACAAGTTCGAGATCACCTCCCAGTACGGCCACCGGTTCCTGAAGGCCGACCCGATGGCGCGCCGCACGGAGGTGCCGCCGGACACGGCGTCGATCGTGACCGCCTCGCACTACGAGTGGGGCGACCAGGAGTGGATGGCGCACCGCGGGGACACCCCGGTGCACCGGGCGCCGTTCTCGGTGTACGAGGTCCACCTCCCCTCCTGGCGGCCTGGACTGACATATCGTCAGCTGGCCGAGGAGCTGCCCCGGTACGTCAAGGACCTCGGCTTCACGCACGTCGAGCTGATGCCGGTCGCCGAGCATCCCTTCGGCGGCTCGTGGGGTTACCAGGTCACGTCCTACTACGCGCCGACCGCGCGGCTGGGCACCCCGGACGACTTCCGGTACTTCGTCGACGCCTGCCACCGGGCCGGGATCGGCGTGATCATGGACTGGGTGCCGGCGCACTTCCCGAAGGACGACTGGGCGCTGGCCCGGTTCGACGGGGACCCGCTGTACGAGCCCGGGAACGCGCAGCGGGCGGAACATCCGGACTGGGGGACGTACGAGTTCGACTTCGGGCGGACCGAGGTGCGCAACTTCCTGGTCGCCAACGCGGTGTACTGGTGCGAGGAGTTCCACATCGACGGGCTGCGCGTGGACGCCGTCGCCTCGATGCTCTACCTCGACTACTCGCGGGACTCCGGCCGGTGGACGCCGAACGTCCACGGCGGCCGGGAGGACCTGGACGCGGTGGCGTTCCTGCAGGAGATGAACGCGACGGTGTACCGGCGGGCGCCCGGCGTGGTGACGATCGCCGAGGAGTCCACGGCCTGGGGCGGGGTGACCCGGCCGACCGACAGCGGCGGCCTCGGGTTCGGCCTGAAGTGGAACATGGGCTGGATGCACGACTCGCTCGAATACATGAGCAAGGATCCGATCCACCGCAAGTACCACCATCACGAGATGACCTTCTCGATGATCTACGCGTACAGCGAGAACTACGTGCTGCCCATCTCGCACGACGAGGTCGTCCACGGCAAGCAGGCGCTGGTCACGAAGATGCCCGGCGACTGGTGGCAGCGACGCGCCAACCACCGCGCCTACCTGGGCTTCATGTGGGCCCAGCCGGGCAAGCAGCTGCTGTTCATGGGGCAGGAGTTCGCCCAGGGCGGCGAGTGGTCCCAGGAGCACGGCCCCGAGTGGTGGCTGCTGGACCCCGGCTACTGCGCGGCGGGCGATCACCGCGGGGTGCGGGACCTGGTCCGCGACCTCAACGCCCACTACCTGGCCACGCCGGCGCTCTGGCAGCGCGACACCGACCCCGGCGGATTCCAGTGGGTGGAGTGCGACGCGGCCGACGACAACGTCTTCGCGTTCCTGCGCTACGACGAGCAAGGCACCCCCCTGCTGGCGGTCTCCCACTTCTCCCCGGCCGTCCGGCACGACTACCGGCTCGGCGTCCCCGGCGACGTCCCGGCCTGGGAGGAGATCCTCAACACCGACGCGTCCCGGTACGGCGGCAGCGACATCACCCACCCCGACCCGGTCAAGGCCGAGGCGCAGGAGTCGCACGGCCGTCCCGCGAGTATCCGGCTGACCCTGCCGCCCCTGGCCACGGTCTGGTTGCGCCCGGCCTGACGGCGGGCGCGCACGGCCTTCAGGTGTCCGAGTGGCCTTCCGGGGGCATTCGGAGACGTACGGCGGGCCGCCGCCGTCGTAGAAGGTCGACGAAAGGCCGCATGCCGTGCGCACCGTCGGAGTGGAGGAGGAACTCCTCCTGGTGGACCCGGAGAGCGGTGAGCCGCGGGCGCGGTCGGCCGCCGTGCTGGCGCGTGCCGCGCACGATCATGCCGACGGTTTCGTCTTCGAGAAGGAACTCCACGACCAGATGCTGGAGTTCAACACCCACCCGCAGACGGAGATGGCGGACCTGGGTGCGGAGATCGTCCGCTGCCGCCGGGAGGCGGCGCGCAACGCCGGGGAGATCGGGTGCTCGGTGGCGGCGCTGGCCACGTCACCGCTGCCGGTGAAGCCCGCGGTCGGCGCGCATTACCGCTACCAGTGGATGGCGGAGGAGTACGGGATCGCCACGCAGGAACAGCTCGTCCTGGGTTGCCATGTCCATGTTGCCGTGGAGTGCGACGAGGAGGGTGTCGCGGTCGTCGACCGGGTGCGGCCGTGGCTCGCGGTGCTGTTGGCGCTGAGCGCCAACTCGCCCTTCTGGCAGGGCAAGGACACCAGTTACAGCAGTTACCGCAGCCGGGTGTGGCAGCGCTGGCCGTCGGCCGGGCCGACCGAGCTGTTCGGCTCGGCCGAGCGGTATCGCCGTCGGGTCGCGGACATGATGGCCACCGGGGCCCTCCTCGACGAGGCCATGGTCTACTTCGACGCCCGGTTGTCCCGGAACTACCCCACGGTCGAGGTCCGGGTCGCGGACGTCTGTCTGCACGCGGACACCGCCGTCCTCATCGCGACCCTCGTCCGCGGGCTGGTCGAGACGGCCGCGCGCGAGTGGCGGGCGGGCCGGGAGCCGGCCGAGCACAGCGTGAGCGTGCTGCGTCTCGCCGCCTGGCGGGCGGCCCGCTCCGGGCTCACGGGCGAGCTGCTGCACCCGGCGGTGATGCGGCCGGCGCCCGCCGAGACGGTCGTACGGGCCCTGCTGGAGCACGTCGGGGACGCCCTCGCGGACACCGGGGACCTGGACCGGGCGAAGGACTCCTGCGCCGAGTTGCTGCGGCGCGGGAACGGGGCGCGGGTGCAGCGCGAGCTGCTGGAGCGGACAGGGAGCCTGCGGGACGTCGTCCTGGAGTGCGCGCGGCACACGCAGGGGGTGAGGCCGCGCGCCGGGGGTGACGCCAGGTACTGAGGTGGCATGAGGGGCTGTGTGCTGTCAGAGCATCAGCATCACGCCGTACGCCAGGAAGAAGGCCGCGACCAGCACGGCGACGACGATGATCAGCGTCAGCGGTGCCTTGGCCCAGCCCTTGGGCGGGTTGTGCGTCTCCCGGGGCAGGGCTCCCGGCATGCTGCTCTCCGCGGGCGGGGTCTCTCCCGGAGGTACGGCGCCACCCGGTTCCAGCCCTGTCGAGCGGTCGGGTTCGGGATCGGGATTGGTGTGACTCATGCCCTCCGAGTCCCCCGAACACGCCGAGATCATCAGGACGAGGGCCAGTTCTCCGTTCCCGGCACGAAACGGCCCGGCCTGGGCTAGATTCGACCACCGTCGATAACAGTTCTCGTCGGCGAGGTCACAGCCCGTACACGTCAGGAACAGCGCATGCGCGACTTCGCACTCGCTCCCCCCACGGTCCCGTCCCTGACCGGCGGGCTCGCCGACAGTCTCTTCGAGACGGCGGCGGCCACCCCGACGCTGCCGTTGATCGCGCGCCGCCCCGGCCCCTCCTCGGCCGAGTGGGAGGAGGTCACGGCGATCGAGCTGCGGGACGAAGTCGTCGACCTGGCCAAGGGGCTGGTCGCCTCGGGCATCTCGCCGGGCCACCGGGTGGCGATCATGGCCCGCACCCGCTACGAGTGGACCGTCCTCAGCTACGCGCTCTGGGCGGTGGGCGCGGAGGTCGTGCCGATCTATCCGACGGCGTCGCGCGACCAGGTCGAGTGGATCCTCCGGGACGCGAACTGCGTGGCGGTGGTCGTCGAGGACGAGCAGGGCGTGATGACCGTCGGCCCCGCCTGCGCGCGGCTGCCCGCGCTGCGGCATGTCTGGCAGCTGGACGCGGGCGCGCTTCAGGAGCTGGTCGATCGCGGCGATGTCCTCCCGGCGCTCACGGTCGACTCGCTGCGGCGCATCGTGCTGCCGGACTCCACCGCCGTCATCGCCTACACCTCGGGCACGTCGGGCCGCCCCCTGGGGTGCGCGCTCAGCCACCGGGGACTGGCGAGCCCGTGCGACACCCTGCTGGCGGGCTGGGGCCACACGGCGGCGCCGCCCGGCGAGCAGGGCCGGGTCCTCGCCTTCCTGCCGTTCTCCCACGCGTACGGCCTGATGATCCAGGGCCTGTGCATCCGCGGCGGGCTGCTGATGGCCCACGAGCCGGAGCTCGGTCAGGAGACGCTGGCGTCGGCGCTGCGTTCCTTCCGCCCCACGTACTTCTACGCCGTGCCGTCGGTCTTCGAGAAGATCTACAAGAACTTCCTGCGGGCGGCCCAGGAGGCGGGCCGCGGTGCCCTGTTCGAGCGGGCCGCGCAGACCGCGCGGGCGTTCGCCGCGGCCACCGAGCGGCAGCGGCTCGGCCGGGGGTCGGGGCCCGGGTTCGAACTGCGGCTGCAACACGCGCTGTACGAGCGGACGGTGTACCGCCGGCTGCGGGCCGCGCTCGGCGGCCGGGTCTGCCGGGGCACCTCGGGCGGCTCGCCCCTCCACCGCGAACTGTCGCTCTTCTACGAGGGCATCGGCATCTATGTGCACGACGGCTACGGCCTCACCGAGACCTGCGGCGGCGTGACCATGCAGCCGCTGGGCCGGGAGAAGTCCGGGACGGTCGGGCAGGCGTTGCCGGGCATGGAGATCCGTCTCGCCGAGGACGGGGAGATCCTGGTGCGCGGGCCCTCGGTGTTCCAGGGCTACATCAACGACGAGGCGGCGACGCGGGCCGCGCTGTGGGGCGGCTGGCTGGCCACCGGGGACCTGGGGCGGCTGGACTCCGAGGGCTATCTGACGATCACCGGCCGCAAGAAGGACATCATCATCACCAGCAGCGGCAAGAGCGTCGCCCCGGCCGCGCTGGAGCAGCGGCTGCGGATGCATCCGCTGATCCACCAGGCGGTGGTCGTGGGTGACGACCGGCCCTGCGTGGGCGCCCTGATCACCCTGGACCCGGAGTTCCTGGCGCACTGGCGGGCGGCGCTGGCGTTGCAGGGCGACGCGCCGGTCCGGGAGGCCCGCGAGGAGAACGCGCTGCGCGAGGAGGTCGCACGGGCGGTCGCCGCGGCCAACAGCGCGGTGTCGCGCTCGGAGTCGATCAGGGTCTTCCGGGTGCTGCCGGAACCGTTCGACGTGGCGAACGGGCTGCTGACGCCGTCGATGAAGCTGCGGCGGGACGCGATCGTGCGGCACTACGCAGCGGAGATCGACGCCATGTACCAGGCACGCTCCCGCCCGCCACGGCTCGCCGTGGCGGAGGAGCCGGCCGGCTGGGACGACTCGGACAACGTGTTCCGGTGAGCCGCCCGGCCAGCCGCCGACGCACCTCGGCATCGTCGCCTGGGTGATCGCGGGCGTGCGAATCGGGTACTCCCGCGCGGAGAGACGCGTAGGCCCCACGGGTACGGGAACCCGCAGAGTGCGACCCGAGAGACACAAGCTCAGCCTTGCGGACGAGGGGCTGGAAAGGCGACATGGCAACCGAGCCGCATTGGGACGAAACACTGGCTGGCCAAGGTATCCCGAACCGGACGGTCGGCTTCGCGGGTGAACCGCGGGACGTGACCGGTGCGCGCCTGGCCGCGGAGGGTTTCCTCCGTGACCTGGCCCGCACGGCGCCGCCCGCGACCCCGGAGTCCTGGCATGACATCCTGCTGGTCGTGACCGAGCTGGCCGCGAACGCGGTCCAGTACGCCCCCGGGCCCTTCCACCTGCGGATACGGCGCACCTACGACGGGGTGCACATCACCGTCCACGACACCAGCAGCACCCCACCGGCGCCCCGCCCCTTCCGTCCGAGCAGCGGCGGCGGCGGCATCGGGTGGCATCTGATCCAGACGTTGTGCGACCAGGTCAGCGTGGTGAACGACGATCACGGCAAGGACATCCATGTGTTCCTGCCCTGGTGAACCGGGTCACCCGGGCGCCTGGTCCGCCTCGGCCCGCAGCGGGACCAGCACGCGGATGGTCTTGCCGCCCTCCGGTCGCGGCTCGACGACGATGTCACGGGCCAGACGGATGATCAGGGGCCAGCCGTAGCCGCTGCCCTGGTGGCCGCGCGGCAGGTCGCCGGGCCCGAAGGCCGCGGCGGGGACGGCCGCACTGTGGTCGTGGACGGCCAGGCGCACGCCCTCCGGGGTGGCCGTCGCCTCGAAGCCGGCCAGCCCGCCGCCGTGCCGGATGGCGTTGCTGACCAGCTCCGAGACGACCAGCTGGAGATCGATGACGTCCCGCTCGCGCGCCGTGCGGAAGGCAGAGTTCCATTCGTCGAGGACCACTGACCGGGCATACGCCCGCGCCTCGGCCGCGGTGTGCACCGGGCCCGCCGGATGCGCGTCCCCGGGCGTCCGGTGGCAGGGGCGAGCGGGGGCAGCCACGTCGGTTCGGTCCATGCGGTGTCGTCTGTCCTCGGCTCTGCGCCCGTTGCTCGGGGCTGTCGGTCAGGTGGTGGTCGGCTCCCGCGGCGGCAGGTTGGTGTAGTAGTCACCGACCGTCGTCAGGTAGTGCGGGTCGAGGGTCTCGCTGTCGGTGCGGAAGCGCGGGGCCTGCTTGACCTCCGACTTGGTGCAGGCCAGGGAGACCGTACGGTGCTCGGTGTCGATGCCGGTCACCAGGCCCACCGGGACCAGGACACTCCTGCCGAACACCCAGACACCGGTGTCCACGACCAGATGGCTCATGCCGTTCGGGTCGGCCAGCCGGTCCACGTGGCCGAGCGTGCCGTCCGTGCCGTCGACGGTGAACCCCGTGAGGTCCTGGCCCTCGACATGGCCGGTGCCCGGTGCGTACGACCAGATTCTGTCCTTGGTCACGCCGATGACTCCTCCTTCGCGCCGGTGTTCCACAGCACCAACTACCCCCGTCCTCCAGTGGCATTCGGCGGGCCACGGGCCGCATGAAGAGGCCGATCCGGGGGTACGCGCGATCCGGATTGATCGACGCCAGACATTGATCGACGCCAGACCTGGCCGTCAGCCTTGTGGGAGGTATTCGTGACAATGGCCCAGAACCCGCTGTCCGTGGAGGTCACCCTGCCGCGCGAGGACGTGGCCCTGGTCCGGGTCGAAGGCTATCTGGACGTCGACACCGCGACCGAGTTCCAGCATCACCTGGCGAACCAGCTGCACCACGGGCGGCGTCACTTCGTCCTCGACGTCTCCGAGGTGCCGTTCATGGACTCGTCCGGCATGAACATCATCCTGCGCATCTACCAGGAGACCCGCCGCACCGGCGGCAGCGTCCACGTCCTGTCCCCCACACCTCCGGTCCAGCGGGTGCTGGACCTCACCGGGGTCAGCATCACCGTTCCGGTGTCCGGGAGCTTCGACGAGGCGCTGGCCCTGATCGACCGGCAGGCGGCGCCGGCCCCGGAGGCCTGAGACCGCTTTTCCCCCGGCCGGCGCGGATCGCCGCCGGGGCGTGCATGCTGGTGGTCCACCCGTTCGTCAGCCTGCCGCGTCCGACTGGCGCAGCGGCTCCGAGCACGGTGGGATCGACGAGGTGCGAAGCCGCGATCCAGGGGCACGCGCCTGGCGTCGAGGCGGACCGCCCGGAACCGCGGAAGGGATGGACATCGTGACACGACCCAGGATCCTGGTGGTGGGCGCGGGCTTCGCGGGAGTGGGGTGCGTACGGCGCCTGGAGCGCCGCCTCTCCCCCGACGAGGCCGCGGTCACTCTGGTGACGCCGTACTCCTACCAGCTCTATCTTCCGCTGCTCCCCCAGGTCGCCTCCGGCGTGCTCACGCCCCAGTCGATCGCGCTGTCCCTGCGCCGCAGCCGCAGGTACCGCACGCGGATCATCCCGGGCGGAGCGATCGGCGTGGACCTCAAGGCCAAGGTCTGCGTGATCCGCACGATCACCGACGAGATCGTCAACGAGCGGTACGACTACATCGTGCTGGCGCCGGGGAGCGTGACGCGGACGTTCGACATCCCGGGGCTGGTCGACAACGCCTTCGGGATGAAGACCCTGGCCGAGGCCGCCTACATCCGCGACCACGTCATCTCCCAGCTCGATCTCGCCGACGCCAGCCAGGACCCGGCCGAGCGGGCCTCGCGGCTGCAGTTCGTGGTGGTGGGCGGCGGTTACGCGGGCACCGAGACGGCGGCCTGTCTGCAGCGGCTGACGCACAACGCGGTCAAGCGCTACCCCCGGCTGGACCCGCGGCTGATCAGGTGGCATCTGATCGACATCGCGCCCAAGCTGATGCCCGAACTGGGCGAGAAGCTGGGGCGCAGCGCCCAGGAGGTGCTGCGCCGGCGCGGTGTCGAGATCTCGCTCGGCGTGTCCATCGAGAAGGCGGGCCCGCACGAGGTGACCTTCACGGACGGCCGGGTGGTGCCCACGCGGACGCTGATCTGGACGGCGGGCGTCGTCGCCAGCCCGCTCGTCGCCACGCTGGGCGCGGAGACGGTGCGGGGGCGGCTCGCGGTCACCGCCGAGATGAACCTGCCGGGCCACGACGGGGTGTTCGCGCTGGGCGACGCCGCGGCGGTGCCCGACCAGGCCAAGGGCGAGGAGGGGGCGATCTGCCCGCCGACGGCGCAGCACGCGATGCGGCAGGGCAAGAAGGTCGCCGACAACGTCATCGCGACGCTGCGGAACCAGCCGATGCAGCCGTACGTCCACAAGGACCTCGGCCTGGTCGTCGACCTCGGCGGCCGCGACGCGGTCTCCAAGCCCCTCGGCATCGAACTGCACGGCCTGCCCGCCCAGGCGGTCGCCCGCGGCTACCACTGGTCGGCGCTGCGCACCAACGTGGCCAAGACCCGTGTGATGACCAACTGGCTGCTCAACGCGGTCGCCGGCGACGATTTCGTCCGCACCGGCTTCCAGGCCCGCCGCCCGGCGAAGCTCAAGGACTCCGAGTACACGGACTCCTACCTGACGCCGGAGGAGGTCCGGGTGCACGTGGAGGGGGCGGGGTCGGCGTAGGGGTGGCGGGGTGCAGGGGCGGCGGGGGTGCCGCGCGGCATGTCTTGCGGGGGCGGGGGCGCCGTGCGACAGGTCAGTGGGGCGGGGGACGCCGCGCGGCATGTCATGTAGGGGCGGGGGCGCCGTGCGACAGGCCAGTGGGGCGGGGGACGCCGCGCGGCATGTCATGTAGGGGCGGGGGCGCCGTGCGACAGGTCAGTGGGGCGGGGGACGCCGCGCGGCATGTCATGTAGGGGCGGGGGCCGCCGCGGCATGTGGCGCGGGGCCGCCTACCGGCATCTGGGGCAGGGCCGCCTCCCCGCACCAGGGGCCGAGGCCACCTCCCCCCGAGCAAGCACCCGGCCGCCTCCCCGCACCTGAGGGCGAGGCCGCGTCCCCACAGGTGAGCGCTGGCCCGCCGGTGGTGGAGGCTTCTGCGCCGTGTCGGTCGTCCGGCTTCGGCCCGAGGCCGTGACAAGCGGCTCCGTGACGACCGGCCGTGCGCGGGTCGCCAGCTGACGGTCGACTCCGCGTCGCGGGGCGGCAGCCGACTGGCGGCCGCGCGCCCCGCGACGCGAAGTTCCGCCGCGGCTGCCGTACCCGCCACGGCCGGGCCCTTGCCCGTGGCCGGATCCGTGCCACCGGCCCGGTGACAGCAGCCGCGTGACGGACGACCACGTGACGCCCGCCCCGACCGGGCCCCGCGTCTCCGCGAGGCCCGGTCGGGGTGCCGGGTTCCTCAGGCCGCCGCGGAGCCGTTCGTGCCGGGGCGGCCCGGGCGGTGCCCGAGGGCCTCGTCGCGGACGCGGGCGCAGCTGCGGCTGATGAGGCGGGAGACATGCATCTGGGAGATGCCGAGCTGGTCGGCGATACGGCTCTGTGTCATGTCCTCGAAGAAGCGCATGTAGAGGATGGCCCGCTCCCGTTCCGGCAGGTTGCGCAGGCTCTGCTTGGCGGACTCGCGGTCGACCACGACGTCGTACGAGCCGTCCGGCGCGCCGAGGGTGTCCGCGAGGCTGTATCCGTCGTCGTCGGAGGAGAGCTCGGCGTCCAGGGAGAGCGTGCTGAAGCTCTCCAGGGCCTCCACGCCGGTGGTCACCTCCTCCTCGGTCAGCCCCGCGTGCGCGGCCAGCTCGGCGACGGTGGGCTCCGCCGCGCCCGGGTTCTGGGTCAGCTCCCGGCGGGCCAGCCGCACCTTGTTGCGCAGTTCCTGGACCCGGCGCGGCACGCGCAGCGCCCACATCCGGTCCCGGAAGTGCCGCTTGACCTCACCGGTGATGGTGGGCACCGCGTAGCTCTCGAAGGCACCGCGGGAGGGGTCGTACCGGTCGATCGCCTTCACCAGCCCGAGCGCCGCCACCTGGCGGAGGTCCTCCAGGGACTCGCCCCGGTCGCGGAACCGGCCGGCGATGCGGTGGGCCATGGGCAGCCACGCGGTGACGAGTTCGTCCCGCACGGCGTCGCGCTCGGGCCCGTCCTCCAGGGCGTGCAGACGGGCGAAGAGGTCGGCGGTCTCGGGAGCGTCGTCGTGGCGCCGCCGGGCGTGCGAGGGCGCGGCCGAGGAATCGGGCGTGCCGGGACGGCTTGTCGACATGTCGATGAGCATGCGGAATCGCTCCTGAACTGTCTTTGCAGGGACTTCAGGGACTGTCCGCGGGGAGGGTGGCGGCCCCGATCACCGAAGGCCCCGGAGCGCATACCGCTCCCCGCTGGCGCGCCTCCGGTCCGAAGCACGAAACTGCGTCTGCCCTGGCGCCGGAGGAACAAACTCCGGGCACCCGAAGGCCGCTCAGAAAACGGGTACCGCCGCGGTGATGCGCTTGCCGCCCATGGGCAGGTCGGCCACCCGGACGTCGCACGCCAGCCGGCAGACGATCGGCCAGCCGCGTCCACCGGTGCGCCGTCGCCCCTGCTCGTCGTCCGGCGCGACGATGACCGGCAGCCGGTCGCTGCGGTCGCTCACGGAGACCCGCACCTCGTGCCCGACGACATCGACGTCGACGCCGGTGACGCCACCGCCGTGCAGGATGGCGTTGGTGGTCAGTTCCGAGGCGACGAGGAGCGCGTCCGAGAGCCCTTCCTCGTCGCACGGGGTGCCGGTGGCCCGGCACCGGCATGCCACGGCCTGCCGCACCGCCCGGCGGACATCGGCCGGACGGCACACTGCGCTTGGGCCGGGCCGGACCTGGTCGGCCGGTTCGCCTTCGGGTGCGGTCCACTGTTGCGCGCTCACTTCTCAGCTCCCTGACTGATCGACTGGTAGAGCAACCACTGAGTGGAAAAAACGGGGAAAGAAACGGGGAGAGAAACGGGTCTGTCCGGCGCTGCCCGTATTAGTCGGCTCACCCCCTTGGGGCACACCAAACCCGCGCCCCGGCCATCGATGCCGGACACGGGGGTAGGTGGAGACCATGACCGATGTCGTGGACTCAGACGAGCTGTTGCGTCGCATCCAGCGCGGCAGGGCCTGCGCGGAGCAGGAGGAGCGCGCGTGGCGAGCGCGCAGTGAGGCCCTGGAGCCGACCGATCCGGCCGGAGCCCGCGAGGCTGCGGTACGGCGGCTGGCCTACGAGGCGGTGCTCAGGGTGCTGGACGAGATCCTGACGCCCGGTCGCCACGCCGAGGTGGGCTGACGGGTCACCGGGCGGCCGGATTGGCGGCCGGGGTGCCGGGAACCCGTCCCCCATGTCCGTCGATCACACCAGAGCACCCGTGCTGGAAGCCCTCGCCGAGTACCGCCGTACGGGGCGGTTGTCGTTCACCCCGCCCGGGCACAAGCAGGCCCGCGGCGCCGACCCCGCCGTGCGGGAGGTGCTGGGGGACGCGGTGTTCCTCGGGGACGTGCTGGCGTCGGGCGGTCTGGACGACCGGCTGAGCCGGGGCCGGGTGCTGGCGCGGGCCGAGGAGCTGATGGCCGACGCCGTGCACGCCGACCACACCTTCTTCACGACATGCGGCAGTTCGCTGTCCGTGAAGGCGGCGATGCTGGCCGTCGCCGGTCCGCACGAGAAGCTGCTGATCGGGCGGGACGCCCACAAGTCCGTGGTGTCGGGCCTGATCCTGTCGGGCATCGAGCCGGTGTGGGTCGAGCCGCGCTGGGACGCCGAGCGGCATCTGGCGCATCCGCCGTCCGCCGAGGAGTTCGCCCGGGCGTTCGCCGAGCATCCGGGCGCCAAGGGCGCGCTGGTGACCAGTCCGACGCCGTACGGCGGTTGCGCGGACCTGCGGGCGATCGCGGAGGTCTGTCACCGGCGGTCGGTCCCGCTGATCGTGGACGAGGCGTGGGGCGCGCATCTGCCGTTCCATCCGGATCTGCCCTCGTGGGCGATGGACGCGGGCGCCGACATCTGCGTGACGAGCATCCACAAGATGGGCAGCGGCCTCGAACAGGGCTCGGTCTTCCATCTGCGGGGCGACCTGGTGCCGCCCGAGTTGCTGAAACTGCGCGCCGGGCTGCTCAGCACGACCAGCCCGTCGGTGCTGATCCACGCCGGACTGGACGGCTGGCGCCGTCAGATGGCGCTGCGCGGGCGGGACCTCATGGGCGCCGCGCTGGACCTCGCGGCGGACGTCCGGGCCGCCGTCGAGGCGATCGACGGGCTGCACGTCAACGACCGCGCCGACTTCTGCGGGCCGAACCTGGCCGACGACTTCGACCCGCTGCCCGTCGTCATCGACGTCGACGGGCTGGGGATCACCGGGTTCCAGGCCGCCGACTGGCTGCGCGAGCACCGGAACGTCGAGGCGCATCTCACCGACCACCGCCGTATCGGCGCGCAGCTCACGCACGGGGACGACCCGGAGACGACCGGCGAACTGCTGGCCGCGCTCAAGGACCTGACGACCGCCGCGCCCGACCTGGGCCCGGCCCCGCGCGTCGACGTACCGCCGCCGTCCGAGCTGCGCCTGGCGCAGGTGAGCCTGCCACGGGACGCGTTCTTCGGCCCGACGGAGGACGTGCCCGTGTCCGAGGCGGCCGGGCGGGTCGCCGCGGAGATGATCACGCCGTATCCGCCCGGCATCCCGGCCGTACTGCCCGGCGAACGGCTCAACGAGCCGGTGCTGCGCTATCTGCGCACCGGTCTGGCCGCAGGCATGAACCTCCCCGACCTCGGCGACCCGCGCCTGGACACGGTCCGGGTAGCGGTGGAGCGATGACCTCACAACGGCGAGGACGCCGAAAGTGAAACAGGTCACGTGACCGGCTTACGGGTGGGTAGCACACCTCAAGGTGGTTTATCGTTCATACATACGTGGTGGACGGGGTCGACGGCCTCCTCCTCCGTACACCACCCCCGACGGCCCTGGCTGGCTTCCCCCGTCCAGCCAGGGCTTCTCCATGCGCCGACGTGCTCCGTGCGCCCCCAGCCGCTGAAATGGGCATAGGAACAGCACCGGGTCCGAACGCCGGCGAGGAGCCTTGCGCCATGACCAGAGCGACGAAACTGCTGCCCGCACTGCCCCCGCCACAGCGAGAGCGCCTGATGACGCTGGCGCGGGAGGTGTCCTTCCCCGAGGACACCCGGATCTTCGAGGCGGGCGGCACGGCCGACCGCTTCTGGGTGATCCGCTCGGGCGCGGTCTCCCTCGACCAGCAGGTGACGTCCGTACAGCGGGTGACCGTGGCCAGCCTCGGCGCGGGCGACCTGCTGGGCTGGTCGTGGCTGTTCCCGCCGCACCGATGGGACTTCGGCGCGGCGGCCTTCAGTCCCGTGCGCGCCTACGAGTTCGAGGCGCAGCCCGTGCTCGCGCTGTGCGAGCAGGACCCACAGCTCGGCATGTCACTGGTCCGGATCGTCGCCGAGATCCTCGCGTACCGGCTGGAGACGACCCGCGGCCAGCTGATGGAGCGGTACACGATGCACCGGCGCGGCGGCAGCCGCTAGGGCGCTCCGCGGCGACCCCACCCACCCGTCAGACGCGGTAGCGCCGCAGGTCCGGTACCGCAGCGGTCAGGGTCAGCATGACGGCGACGACCAGCACGCCGCCGCCCACGACGGCCGTGCGCGCGCCGAAGGCCGCACCGGCCGTGCCGTGCAGGACGTCGGCGAGCCGGGGGCCGCCCGCGACGACGACCGTGAAGACACCCTGCATCCGGCCGCGTATCTCGTCGGTGGCGGCGGACAGCAGGATCGCGCCCCGGAACACCATCGAGACCATGTCGGCGACACCGGCGGCGGCCAGGAACGCCACCGCGACCCACAGACTGGTGCTCAGCCCGAAGCCGGTGACGGCGACGCCCCAGGCGACGACCGCGCCGATCACCATCCAGCCGTGCCGCCGGGCCCTGGAGAAGGTGCCGGAGAACAGTCCGCCCGCCACCGCGCCGATCGGGATCGCCGCGAACAGCAGACCGAGGGCGAGGCCCTCGCCGTAGGGGGCGTATGTCTCGGCCGCGAGCTGTGGGAACAGGGCGCGGGGCATGCCGAGGACCATCGCCACGATGTCGGCGAGGAAGGACAGCAGCAGCACCTTGTGCAGCGCCATGTAGCGGAACCCCGCCGCGATCTCCCGCACTCCGGCGCGCCGCGTCACCGTGGCCCCGAGCGGCGGCAGCGCGGGCAGCCGCAGCACCGCCCAGACGACGACGCTCAGGGCCAGGGCGTCGATGAGATACAGCTCGGGCAGGCCGGTGACCGGGATGAGGGCTCCGGCGAGCAGCGGCCCGGCGACGAGGCCGGTCTGCATGACGGTCGAGCCGAGAGCATTGGCGGCGGCCAGTTCGTGCTCGGGGACCAGCCGGGCGATGGAGGCACTGCGGGCCGGGGCGTTCAGGCCGAAGAAGGCTTGCTGGGCGGCGAGCAGCACCATCAGGACGACGACCGAGTCGAGGCCGGTGGCGGCCTGGAGCCAGAACAGCACCGAGGTGACGGCTATGCCGCTGTTGGTGATCAGCAGCAGCTTGCGGCGGTCCATGCTGTCGGCGACCGCTCCGCCCCACAGCGCGAACACCACCAGGGGCAGCAGACCGGCGAGGCTCGCGTAGCCGACCCAGGCGGAGGAGCCGGTGATGTCGTAGATCTGCTTGGGCACGGCGACCGCCGTCAGCTGGCTGCCGACGGCCGTGACGACGGTCGAGGCCCACAGTCGGCGGTAGGCCGGGCGGCGCAGGGGGCGGGTGTCCATCGCCCAGCGCCGCCAGCCGCGCCGGGGCGGCGTGGCGGAGGCGGGATGCTCTGTGGGGTGCTCGGTGCTGCTCTCGCTGGTGTCCACGCGCTTCCCGGTTGCTCGTTACATCTATCGGAACCGTGGATCACTATCGCAGGCCGGTGCGAGCGCCTTGCCTCAGCTCCCGGCGATGAGCGTGACACCAAGGACGATCATGGTGGCCGCGACCAGTCCGTCCAGGACCCGCCAGGCGGCCGGTTTGGTGAGCCAGCGGCCGAGCAGCCGGGCGCCGAAGCCGAGCGCGGCGAACCAGCACAGGCTGGCTGTCGCGGCGCCGATCCCGAACGTCCAGCGCAGCGCGCCCTGGTCGGCGGCGATCGAGCCCAGCAGGAAGACGGTGTCCAGGTAGACGTGCGGGTTGAGCCAGGTCATCGCCAGACAGGTGAGCACCGCCCGCCGACGCGACCCGGCGGTGTCCCCCTCCGTCCGCAGCGCTCCCTGGGGTTTCACGACCCGCCGGGCGGCCAGGGCGCCGTAGCAGAGCAGGAAGGCGCCGCCGATCCAGCCCACCACGGTCAGCGCGCCCGGCCAGGCCACCACCACCGCGCCGACCCCGCCGACACCGAGGGCGATCAGGGCGGCGTCGGAGAGCGCGCAGATGCCGACCACGGCGAGGACCGCCTCGCGGCGGACCCCCTGACGCAGGACGAAGGCGTTCTGGGCGCCGATGGCGACGATGAGTGAGAGGCCGGTGCCGAATCCGGCGGCCGCGGCGGAGAGAGCGTGGGACATGCCATCGACGTTACGGAGACGATCACTGCAGGTACAGCTAAAGATTCTTACGTACCCTTAGCACAGTTGATGAGCGACGGGACGGGCACGGTGATGGCGGAGCTTCCTCTCGACCAGGTGCGGACCCTGCTGGCGGTCGTGGACGAGGGCACGTTCGAGGCGGCCGCCGCAGCGCTGCACGTGACGCCTTCGGCGGTCAGTCAGCGGGTCAAGGCTCTGGAGCAGCGCACCGGGCGGATTCTGCTGATGCGGACGAAGCCGGTACGGCCGACGGAGTCGGGCGAGGTCGTGGTGCGGCTGGCGCGTCAGCTGCTCCGGCTGGAGCTGGACGCGCGCGCCGAATTGGGGATGAGCGGTGCCGGAGAGGCGACCCGGGTGTCCATCGCGGTGAACTCCGACTCGCTGGCGACCTGGTTCCTCCCGGCACTCACCCGGGTCCCCGGGGAGCAGCGGCTCTGCTTCGAGCTGCGCCGCGAGGACCAGGACCACACGGCGGCACTGCTGCGCGAGGGCCGGGTGATGGCGGCGGTGACGTCGTCGTCGGTGCCCGTGCCGGGCTGCTCGGTGCGGGCGCTCGGCGTCATGCGGTACGTCGCCGCGGCCCGCCCCGACTTCGCCGAGCGGCATCTGGACGGAGCGCTGCGCGAGAGACTCCCGGAGGCGCCGGTCGTGGTCTTCGACCGGCGGGACGACCTCCAGGACGCCTTCGTACGCCGGCTGCGGCCCGGCAGCGGCGGTGCGAGCGCGGTACGGCACCTCGTGCCCACCTCGGACGGCTTCGTGGAGGCCGTCGCCGCGGGCCTCGGCTGGGGCGTGGTCCCGGAGGTCCAGGCCGAGCCGCTGCTGGCGTCGGGCCGCCTGGTCCACCTGGCGCCCGACCGGGCGGTGGACGTGCCGCTGTACTGGCAGCAGTGGAAGCTGGACTCGCCCGCGCTGGCGGCGGTCGCGCAGGCGGTGACGGCAGCGGCCGCACAGGCACTGCGTGCGGGGTGATGGCCGGGCGAGGGCGGCGAGGACCGGACCCGGCGTACCGAACACGGGCCGGGGTGTCACCGCCCCGTCCGCCGCAGTGGTCCCCAGGTGTTCTCCTGCCGTTCCACCTCCGCCCGGGCCTCCTCGATGACCCGGGCCTCCACCCAGCGCATCGGCTGCACGTCCGCGACCAGCGGCTCGTTGTCCGGTCCCCGCCCCCGCTCCCGCCCCTTGAGCACCCAGGGGCGGACGCCGGGCCCCTTCTCGCGCGGCAGGTGGGCATAGTCGTACAGCCTCCGCGCCACCCACAGCTGCACCGGCCGTCCCTCCCACCACTCCTCGACGTCCAGCGGATTGGCCGACAGGCCTGTCATCGGTACGCCCGTCAGGTCGTCCGTGCTGGACACCGACGGGAGGTCGGTCTCGGGGCCGCGTGACCAGCGGACGTACAGCCCTTGGTGCCGTTCGACCAGCCCGGCGAGTTCGGCGAGGGTGTGTACGACCGGCAGGTCGTCCGGTGCGCTCATGGCGGGCCTCCCTCCTCGGCGTCCGGCGACCGAAGTACCCGAACGCACGCGGCGGAATCGGACGAGAGGCCTCCGGTCGCCTGCGCGCCGACCGGGTCGCAAGGTGCTCAGCGGGCCAGTGCGGCGGCGTCTCCCATGACGACCACGGGGTGCCGGTCGGGGTCCAGCGCCCGCAGCAGTTCCTTCATGTGGGCCCGGCCGAGGCTGACGCAGGCCTGGGTGGGCCCGCCGTGGTCGACGTGGAACCAGACACCGCCGCCGCGCTCGGGGCCGAGCGGCCGGGCCCAGTCGAGCGGTGAGGTACCGGGCTCGCGGTTGTAGTCGATGGCGATCACGTAGTCGAACGAACCGGCCAGCGGCTCGCCCTCGAAACCGGAACCGGCCGCCGTGAACGCGGTCGAGTGGTCGTACGGCAGCCGGGTCCCCGGGTCGGGGAGCAGCCCGCCGGCGTCGGTGAGGGTGTAGACGCCGACGGGTGAGCGCAGGTCACCGAGCCGGTGGTGGCCGGTCCAGCCGTGCAGCGCGTTGTGCGCGGGCCAGCTTCTGCGCGCCTGCCAGCCGGCCACCGTGCGCTCGTACAGGACGGCCTCGGACACCGGGGAGTTTCTGCCGCGGCCGGTGACCACGACGGCCTGGCCGGCGTCGGCGGGCACCTGGGCCCGGGTGACGGGGCCGAGCCCGGGCAACTGCCGTGGGGCCGTCCCGAGGGAGTGCTCGGGGGCGGGCCCGGGCGCCTTGGCCTCGGAGGCGACGGGCTCGTGCGCGGGTGCCGTGTCCGTGCCCTGGGCGCCGCACGCGGTGAGCAGCAGGACTGCGGCGGGCAGCAGGAACCGGCGGGTGCGTCTGATCATGTGCCGACCTTCGCCGACACAGGTGAGGAACCCGTCGCGTTCCACGGCTGCGTCCACCCGCCCGGCGTACGCTCCCGTCACGCCTCTCCCCCGTTCGAAAGGTTTTCCGCATGAGTGTCCGTGTCCGCCGAGTCTACGAACCGCCGGAGTCCGAGGACGGCGTGCGGGTCCTGGTCGACCGGCTGTGGCCGCGCGGCCTGGCCAAGGACGCGGCCCGCGTGGACGAGTGGCCCAAGGGGCTCACGCCCTCCACCGAGTTGCGCCGCTGGTACCACGCGGGCGAGGGGTCGTACGAGGAGTTCGCGCGCCGGTACGAGGCGGAGCTGGCCGAGCCCGAGGCCGCGGAACTCCTCGATCGCGTCCGCGAGTTGGCGGGCCAGGGCACGGTGACCCTGGTGACCGCGTCGAAGAACCTGCAGGAGGGCCACGCGGCGGTGCTGGCCCGCCTCCTTCAGTCCTGAGGGAGGCGGGCCCTCGGCGTGCCTCAGCCGGTCTGCCGTGCGGCCGCCCGCCCGGCCGCGCGGCCGGAGAAGAGGCAGCCGCCGAGGAAGGTGCCCTCCAGGGCGTTGTAGCCGTGCACGCCGCCCCCGCCGAAGCCGGCCACCTCTCCCGCCGCGTACAGCCCGTCGACGGGCTGACCGTCGACGCCCAGGGCGCGGGAGTCGAGGTCGGTCTGGATGCCGCCGAGCGTCTTGCGGGTCAGGACGTGCAGCTTGACGCCGATCAGGGGGCCTGCCGCCGGGTCGAGGATGCGGTGCGGGGTGGCGACGCGGCCGAGGCGGTCGCCGATGTAGCGGCGGGCGTTGCGGATGCCCTGCACCTGGGCGTCCTTGGTGTAGGGGTGGGTGATCTGGAGGTCGCGGGCCTCTATGTGACGTCGTATCACCTCGGCGTCGAGGAGCGGCTTGTCGGTCAGGCCGTTCATCTTCTCGACGAGTCGGTCGAGGGTGGGGGCGGTCACGAAGTCGGCGCCGTTGCGCAGGAAGGCCGCCACCGGGCCGGGCGCGCCCTTGCCGAGGACGCGTTCACGCAGGAAGGCGGCGCGGTCCTTGGCGGTGATGTCGGGGTTCTGCTCGGAGCCCGACAGCGCGAACTCCTTCTCGATGATCCGCCGGGTGAGGATGAACCAGGAGTGGTCGTGACCGGCGAGGTCCTCGGTGGTGCGCAGGTACTTGAGCGTGTTGAGGGTGTCGTAGCCGGGCAGGCAGGGGTCGGGCAGGCGGCGGCCGAGGGCGTCGAACCACATCGAGGACGGTCCGGGCAGGATGCGGATGCCGTGGCCGGGCCAGATCGGGTCCCAGTTGCGCAGGCCCTCGGTGTAGTGCCACATGCGGTCGCGGTTGACCAGCCGTACGCCCGCCTCGGCGCTGATGTCGAGCATGCGGCCGTCGACGTAGGCGGGGACGCCGGTGACCATCTCGGCGGGCGGGGTGCCGAGCCGTTCGGGCCAGTAGCGGCGGACGACGTCGTGGTTGGCGCCGATGCCGCCGGTGGTGACGATCACCGCCTGGGCGGTGAGTTCGAAGTCGCCGATCGGGTCGCGGTTGGAGGCGACGCCGCGCGGGGAGTTGTCGTCGGCCAGCACCGTGCCGCGTACGCCGCGGGCGGCGCCGTCCTCGATGACGAGCCGGTCGACCCGGTGGCGGTGGTGGAAGGTGAGCAGCCCGTCGCGGGCGGCCTGTCTGGCGTACCGCACGAACGGCTCCACGACCCCCGTGCCCGTGCCCCAGGCGATGTGGAAGCGGGGCACGGAGTTGCCGTGTCCGTGGGCGCGCAGGTCGCCGCGCTCGGCCCAGCCGACCGTGGGGAGGAACTTGATGCCGTGCCCCTGGAGCCAGGACCGCTTCTCCCCCGCCGCGAACTCGACGTAGGCCCGCGCCCAGCGCACCGCCCAGGAGTCCTCGTCGTCGAGCCGGTCGAACCCGGCGCTGCCCTGCCAGTCGTTCCAGGCGAGGTCGAAGGAGTCCTTCACGCCGAGGCGCCGCTGCTCCGGCGAGTCGACGAGGAACAGCCCGCCGAAGGACCAGAACGCCTGCCCGCCGAGGTTGGCGGCGTTCTCCTGGTCGACCAGCGCGACCCGGCGGCCCCGGCTGGTGAGTTCGTGTGCGGCGACCAGTCCGGCCAGGCCCGCTCCGACGACGATGACGTCGGCATCCATGGCGATCGTCCCTTCCTGACTCATCGAGGGGTGGCGCTGCCGTCGGTCAGCAGCGCGGTGAGCAGCTGCTTGAGCCACGCGCGCGCGTGCTCGACGTCCTTGTCCAGCAGCAGTTGGGTGGTGACCCCGTCGTACGCGGCGACCACCGCGTGGGCGGCGGAGTCGATGTCGCCGAGTACGGCGGGCAGTTGGGTGTGGTTCGGGACGGCCCGGGCGAGCCGTTCGGCGATCGCGCCGCGCAGTCGCGCCCGGTGCTCCAGCAGGGTCTGTGCCACCGCCGGGTCGCGGGCCGCGTGCACCAGGAAGTCGGTCTTGACCAGCAGCCAGTCCAGGTCGAGAAGGAGCACCTCGGTGACCCGGTCGACGGCGGCGGGCACGTCCAGGTCCGGTCCGTCCTGGGCGAGGGCCCCGGAGACCTGCTCGGCGATCAGGTCGGCCCGCTGCCGGTAGAGGGCGAAGAACAGCTCGTCCAGGCTGGCGAAGTTGGAGTAGAAGGCGCCCCGGCTGTACCCGGCGGCCTCGCACACCTCCTCGATCGACACCCGCCCGAAGCCCTTGGCCGCGAACACCTGGAACGCGGCGTCCAGAAGGTTGGCGCGCGTGCGGACGCGGCGCCTGGTCACCCGCCCGGCTGTGCGCTCCATGTCCGGCCCTCCGTTCGATACGGGAATGTATCCGATACAGGAATGTATCCAAAGGGGGGGCGCCACCGTCACGACGCAGCGACTTCCGGCATGGAACGCACGTTCGAATCAGAGGTACGCTGAGGGTATGGCCACGCACCTCCAGGGCTCGCTCTTCGACCAGACCGACGAGGTCCGGCTCGGCCCGCTGGACGGGCTGCGCCGCACCGCGCTCGGCTCCGGCGCCTGGATCGACGTACTGCCGGGCTGGCTGAGCGGGTCCGGTGCGCTGTTCGAACAGCTGGCGGCCGAGGCGCCGTGGCGGGCCGAGCGCCGCACGATGTACGACCACGTCGTCGACGTACCTCGGCTGCTGGCGTACTACGGCGCGGACGACCCGCTGCCGCACCCGGTGCTGGCCGAGGCGCGGGACGCGCTGTCCGCGCACTACGCCGAGGAGCTGGGCGAGCCCTTCGCCACGGCGGGGCTGTGCTACTACCGCGACGGCCGGGACAGCGTCGCCTGGCACGGCGACCGGATCGGGCGCGGGGCCCGCGAGGACACGATGGTCGCGATCCTCTCCGTGGGCACACCCCGGGACCTGCTGCTGCGCCCGGCGGGGGGCGGGGGCGGCACGATCCGCCGACCGCTGGGCCACGGCGACCTGATCGTGATGGGCGGCTCCTGCCAGCGGACGTGGGAGCACTGCGTACCGAAGACCACCCGGGCCGCGGGACCGCGCATCAGCATCCAGTTCCGCCCGCACGGCGTGGGCTGAGGCACCCTCGCCCCGGCGCCGCGCCCCCTCCCCGATCTGCTTTGCTGTCTGCGTCGGGCAGGGACCTCACCCCACGGGGGACGATCATGCGGGCAGATGTGCGGCAGGTCGCCGACGGCGCCTATCTGGTGCACGGCAGCAACACGAACTGGGTGATCCTCAAGGACGGAGACGCCGTCACACTGGTCGACACGGGGTACCTCGGGGACCGGCAGCGGCTCCTCGACTCCCTTGCCGCGGTGGGGAGTTCACCGGAGGCGGTCGCGGCGGTGCTGATCACTCACGCGCACAACGACCACCTGGGCTCGGCCGAGTACCTGCACGCGGCGTACGGCACCCCGGTGTATCTGCACGAGGCCGAAGTACCGCACGCGCGCCGGGAGTTCCTGCACCAGGTGTCCGTGGGCCAGGTGCTGCGCAACGGCTGGCGCCCGGGTGTGCTGCCCTGGGCGGTGCACGCGATCCGGTCGGGCGGCACCGCGCACGTCCCCGTCGCCTCGCCCGAGCCGTTCCCGGCGGCGGGCCCGCTGGATCTGCCGGGGCGCCCGGTGCCCGTGCACACCCCCGGCCACACCGCCGGGCACGCCGTGTTCCATCTGCCTCGGGCCGGAATCGTGATCTCCGGTGACGCGCTGGTCAGCGGCCACGCGACCTCACGGATCAAGGGCCCGCAACTGCTGCCCGACATGTTCCACCACGAGCGCGCCCGGGCCCTGACCTCGCTGAAGCTGATCGAAGGGCTCGCGGCCGACATCCTGCTCCCCGGGCACGGGCCGGTCCACCGGGGCTCCGTGCGGGACGCCGCCCGCCGGGCACGCGAACGGGCCGTCTAGGCTCACGCCATGGCTTTGCAGATCAGCGCCACCAACCCGGAGCACCCCGCGCTCCTGCTGGAGCTGCCGTGGCACCTGCCGCTGGAGGAGTGGCCCGAGGAGCACCTCGTGCCGCTGCCGCGCGGCATCTCCCGGCACGTGGTGCGCTACGCCCGCGCGGGCAGCGAGGTCGTCGCCGTCAAGGAGCTCGCGCAGCGGCCCGCCCTGCGCGAGTACGAGCTGCTGCGCGACCTGGACCGGCTCGGCATCCCCGCGGTGGACGCCCTCGCCGTGGTCACCGGCCGCACGGACGCGGACGGCGGTCCACTGGAGTCGGTGCTGATCACCCGGCACCTGGGCGGCTCGATGCCGTACCGGTCGATGTTCGAGACGACCATGCGCCCGGCGACCATGCACCGGCTGATGGACGCGCTGGCGGTGCTGCTGGTGCGGCTGCACCTGGCCGGGTTCGCGTGGGGCGACTGCTCGCTGTCCAACACGCTCTTCCGCCGGGACGCCGGCGCCTACGCCGCGTACCTCGTCGACGCCGAGACCGGCGAGCTGCACCCCCGCCTCAGCGACGGCCAGCGCGACTACGACCTCGACCTCGCCCGCGTCAACATCAGCGGCGAGCTGCTCGACCTGGAGGCGTCCGGCGCGCTGCACCCGTCGGTCGACCCGATCGAGTTCGGCACGGAGATCTGCGCCCGCTACCACGACCTGTGGCGGGAGCTGACCCGCACCTCGGTCTACCCGGCGGGCAAGTACCACTACATAGAGCGCCGGATACGCCGCCTGAACGACCTCGGCTTCGACGTGGCCGAGATGCAGATCGAGCACTCCTCGAACGGGGACACCGTCACCTTCGTGCCCAAGGTCGTCGACGCGGGCCACCACCAGCGGCAGCTGCTGCGGCTGACCGGGCTGGACACCGAGGAGAACCAGGCCCGGCGGCTGCTGAACGACCTGGAGAGCTGGATGGCCACCCAGGACGACTACGCGCCGGGCGACCCCCTCGCCGCCCGCCCGGAGGTGCTGGCCCACCGCTGGGTGCGGGAGGTGTTCCGGCCCACCGTGCGCGCCGTGCCGCCCGAGCTGCGCGGCGCGATGGACGCGGCCGAGATCTACCACCAGTTGCTCGAACACCGCTGGTACCTGTCCGAGCGGGCGCAGCACGACATCGGCCTCGACACGGCCGTCAAGGACTACGTCGAGAACATCCTGCCGCGGGCGCGGAAGACCCTGGAGGCACCGGCGCCCGAGTGACTCAGGCGGGCGGTACGACCGCCACCGGGCAGCCCGCGTGATGCAGGACGCCGTGCGCCACCGAGCCGATCCGCGCCCCCACCGCCGTACGGCGGGCCCGGCGGCCGACCACCATCAGCTGGGCCCGCCCGGCCACCGACAGCAGCACCTGCCCCGCGCTGCCCATCTCCACGTGCTCCACCACCGGCACGTCCGGGAACCGCTCCCGCCACGGCTGCAAGGCCTCGGCCAGCGCCTTCTTCTCATACGGCTCCGGTCCGCCCGCCTCGTCGAGCAGCTTCAGCGAGCCGGGGCTGTAGGCGAACACCGGCGGCAGCGTCCAGGCCCGCACCGCCCGCACCGACGCCCCGCGCGCGGCGGCCGTCTCGAACGCGAACCCCAGCGCGGCGGCGCTGTCCTCCGCGTCGCCCTCCTGCCCGACGACGATCTCGCGGCCGTGCGCCTCGGTCGCGGCGCGGTCCCCGGACCGCACCAGGACGACCGGGCGCGCGGCCTCGGTGATCACCTGCTGCCCGACGGAGCCCAGCAGAAAGCCCACGACCCGGCCGTGCCCGCGCGAGCCCAGCACCAGCATCTCGGACTCGGCCGCCGCCGCGGCGAGGGTGTCGACGACATCGCCCTCCACGAGGTCGGTGGTCACCTCCAGGTCGGCGTACCGCCCGCTGACGGTCCGCACGCCCGCGTCCACGGCGTCCCGCGCCCACCGCTCCTGCGTCTGACGGTCGCCCTCCACGGCCTCGTGCTGCTCGTACCGCCAGGCGTGCACCACACGCACCGCCAGTCCGCGCCGGACGGCCTCGCGGCCCGCCCAGGCCAGTGCGGCGAGGCTCTCCTCCGATCCGTCGACCCCTGCGGTGATCGGGCGCGTCATCCGGCTGCCTCCTCGTGTCGCGTTCACATCCGCCACGCTCAGTCTTCCCCACGCTGCCGACATGAGCCTCGCAGGGGAGCAAGGAGTGGTGGGCACCACTGAGCGGCCCGGCCTTCTCCCCTTACCTGAGCGAAGCCGGGCGAACGACCATACGATGGCCCGGGATCTCAGGCGGCGTTAGTGCAAGGAGCCCTTAGGCGCGTCGTACCGGATCGTGCGCGCGGAGTCCGGCGAGTCCGCACCGCAGGCGCTGCGCGAGCTGAAGCTGCGCGGCGACCTGGTGGCGGTGGTCCTGGCGGACTACCGCATGCCGCAGATGAACGGCTTCGAGTTCTGGAGCAGGCCCTGGACGTGTATCCGGGCGCGCGACGAGTGCTGCTGACCGCGTACGCGGACACCAACGCGGCGATCGACGCGATCAACGTCGTCGATCCGGACCACTCGGCGGCGGCCCGGCCGGGCTCGGCCAGGCGCCGAACATCTCGGTGCGCTGCGCACGGTCGTCGAGGCCGCGCACGGCTCCGACCGCCTGGAGCAGCTGACGCTGCGCGACGCGGCGACCGGGCACACCGAACTGGTCGACGCGCAGTGGCTGTTCGTGTTCACGAGGAGGGCCGGGCTGAGTACGCGCGGGAGACCGAGGCGCTGCTCGGTGCCACGCGCTCGTCGGTCAGAGCACGGTCGCGGAGGCGCTGACGTATGTGTTCGGCAAGGGTCGTTGCCCCTCCTGCGACGCCGTGCCCACCGTCTCGGAGGGGGTGGAGAAGCAGTGGATATGAGGGGCGGCGTGCCCTCCGGCGGTGGCGCCGCCGGGAACCGCCGCATGCCGGTGCGCGTTGTCCGGTCAACACCCTGGACCCCTGACCACGACGAACACACCAGCAGGGCGGCACCATGAGCGAGTTGGTCCCCGGAGGCAATCTGCCGCTCCCCGGCGGCCCGTTGACCGTGCGGGTCCCCGGCCCGTTCGACGTGTCCGCGCTCATCACCGACGACGACGGCAGGGTGCGCGGTGACGGCGACTTCGTGTTCTACAACCAGCCGACCGCGCCGGGAGCCGTCCTGCACGGCGACACGCTCACCGTCGACCCGCGGCGGCTGCGCGCCGGAGCCACCCGCGTCACGGTCGTCGTCAGCCCCGCCGACCCCGGCACACCGCTGGGCCGACTGCCCGTCCCCACGCTGTTCGTGACCGATCCCGGCGGCCGCCCACTCGCCCGTTTCACTCCCCCGCGCCCCGCACAGGAGACGGTCCTCCTGCTCGCCGAGCTGTACCGGCGCGGCGCGGACTGGAAGGTGCGCGCCCTCGGACAGGGGTACGCCGACGGACTGGCGGGCCTGGCCCGCGACTTCGGCGTGGACGTCGTGGACGACGACACACCGTCCTCCGTTGCGGCGGACACCCGCGCGGCCCCGACCGGCCCGGCGCATGCCCCCACGGCCACGACCGGCCCGGCGCATCCCCCCGCCGCCCCGACCGGGCCGGTGCACGCCCCGCGCCCTGCCACCGCACCGCACCCGCCGTCCGCCCCCGCCCCCGACCCCCACGGCTGCCTCCCCCTCATCAACACCGCCCGCGCCCGAGCCGGTTCCCCACCCGTCTCCCTCGACGCCCGCCTCACCACCGCCGCCCAGCAGCACGCCTCCGCCATGGCAGTCGCGGGCCGACTCGGCGTGGAGAGCCCGGACGGCGTCGCCGTCTACCAGCGCGTGACCGCCGCCGGATACCCGTACATCACCATCGGCGAACATCTGGTCTCCGGCCCGCGCACACCGACCGAGTTCATCGACTACTGCCTGCGCACGGACGGCCCCCGCCGCACCCTGCACGACCCGGCCTTCACCCACGCCGGACTGGCTCACGCCAACGGCGGCCGCTCCGGGGACACCTACTGGACCGCGCTGTGGGCCAGCCCCCTCACCCAGGCCGACCTCACCCGCACGGCAGCCGACGTCATCGACCTCACCAACCACGAACGTGCCCATGCCGGTCTGCCGCCGCTGGGCCCCGACCCGGTACTGGCCGGCGCCGCACAGGCGCACAGCGCCGACATGGTGGCCCGGGACTTCTACTCCCACACCGCACCCGACGGCCGTCAGCCCTGGGACCGGGCCGCCGCCGCGGGCTCCACCCGCCGCTCCATCGGCGAGAACATAGCCTGCGGCCAGCGCTCCCCCACCGAGGTGGTGACCGGCTGGATGAACAGCCCCGGTCATCGCGCCAACATCCTCAAGCCCGGCTTCACGCACATCGGCATCGGTTTCGCCTGCGGCGGCCGGGCGGGGACGTACTGGACCCAGCTCTTCGGCGGCGGCTGAGCGGCCACCCACCAGCCGGGGCACGGCCCGCGGTTCGGTCGGCAAGTTGGCAGAACGACGTACACCGGACAGGATGCCCGCATGAAGGGTGACCTCTTTTCCAGCGAGCACATGGTCCAGCCCGCGCAGACGCCGGGCATGACCGTCGAGAACGCCAAGTGCATCAAGTACGCGGTCAACGGCGAGATGCTGGCCCGGCAGGGCGCGATGATCGCCTACCGCGGCAACCTCGCATTCGAGCGCAAGGGCCAGGGCGTGGGCGGCATGCTCAAGCGCGCGGTCACGGGCGAGGGGCTGCCCCTCATGGCGGTGCGCGGCCAGGGCGAGGCGTGGTTCGCGCACGAGGCGCAGAACTGCTTCGTCGTCGACATCGACCCGGGCGAGGAGTTCACGGTCAACGGCCGCAACGTCCTGTGCTTCGACGCCTCGTTGTCGTACCGGATCGCCACGGTGAAGGGTGCGGGCATCACCGGCGGCGGGCTGTTCAACAGTGTCTTCAGCGGACAGGGCAGGCTCGGGCTGGTGTGCGAGGGCAGCCCGCTGGTCATTCCCGTCTCGGCGCAGTATCCGGTGTATGTCGACACGGACGCGGTCGTCGGCTGGACCGCCGGCCTGCAGACGTCCCTGCACCGCTCGCAGTCCATCGGGTCGATGCTGCGCGGCGGTTCCGGGGAGGCCGTGCAACTCGTGCTCCAGGGCGAAGGATTCGTCGTCGTACGACCGAGCGAGGCGACCCCGCAGAAGGCCCAGCAGCACTGAGGGCACACACCCCCTGAAGTGAACTGCGCCGCGCGAGCAACCCCGCGGACCCGACCGACGTCTTGACCGACAACAGTGACGCCCTGGCCCCTCGGGTGGCCAGGGCGGGTTTTCGGGGTGCTATACACACCATGTATACGCACCGTGTATACATGAAGGGCATACATGTACGGCAAGGCAGTCGCCCCGGAGTACCAGGGCGCCCTCACCACCCTGTCCGTGAACTCCTCGCTGGTCGACGTACTGACCACCGGCACGGAGCAGTTGAAGGCCGCCGAACGGGCCGGGCAGCCCGGCGAGGCGGCCCGCTGCGGGCTCGCCGTCGCCGAGGCGCACCGGCGGCTGGGGCAGGTGCGGGAGGCGGAGCAGGCATGGAAGGCGAGTTACCGAGCGGCCCGGGACGCCGGGGACACGGCCGCGATGGCCTGGGCACTGTGGAGCGGCGGCACGCTGGCCCGGCAGCGCGGCTCGTTCGCCCTGGCCCGGCGGCTGCTGGGGCTCGCGGCCGAACTCGGCGAACGCGGCGGCGACATCGTCGTCCGCGGCTACTCACTGGCGGGCCTGGCGGAGACCGGCCGCATCCAGGGCGACTACGCGGCCGTCGGCAGGCTGCACGAGCAACTGCTGGCCGAGGCCCGCCGGCGTGGCGAGGCGCGGCACACGGTGTGGGCGTTGGAGGGCATCGCACAGATGCACCGCAACACCGGGTCGTACGACCGGGCGTACGAGCTGTTCGAGGAGGCGGCCGAGATCGCGGCACGCGCCGACGACCGGCGCGGTCACGCCTGGGCGCTGCGCGGGCTCGCCGACGTGGTCTCCGTCCGGGACGGCGACACCGAGCGGGCGCTCGCCCTGCTGAGCGAAGCGGAGGCCACGTGCCGGGCGATGAACCTGACGAGCGCGCTGGCCTACAACCACAAGATGCGCGGCAACGTCTTCTACCGTGCCGGGCGGTACGCCGAGGCCCGCGACCTCTACGAGCAGGCGCTGGCGGGGTTCCGCGGCATGAGCGAACCGCGCGGGGCGGCGCTCGCCCGGCTCGGCCTGGCCAAGTCCCTCGCACAACTGGGCCGCGACCGCGCCGAGACCGCCACCGAACTGGCCGACCTGGCCACGGAGTTGGACCGCATAGGGCTGCGGCACGCGCGGGAGATGGTGGCGCGGGCGCAGCAGGAGTTCGGCCTGGACGCGAAGCGGGCCGTGGAGGTCGTACGGTGAGGGCGCCGGACTCGGCCGTACGGACCCCGGCCTGCGCACACGAAGTCCTGCCCCCGGACTCCGCTCCCGAAGTGCTCCGCCGCTGCCGCGCGTTGGTGCGGCCCGCGCTGCGGGAGGCGGTCGGACGGATGCACCCCTGGATGAGTGAGATGGCCGCGTACTCCTTCGGCTGGTGCGAGGTCGGCGGTGGACCGGCCGTCGCGCCGGGCGGCAAGGGGGTCCGGCAGGCGCTGGCCGTGCTCGGCGCGGAGGCGGCCGGCGCGTCCGGGCGGTCCGGCGTACCGGCGGCGGTCGCGGTGGAGTTGGTGCACGCCTTCTCCCTCCTGCACGACGACATCATGGACGGCGACACGACCCGGCGCCGCCGCCCCGCCGTGTGGAAGGCCTACGGCACGGGTCCGGCGGTCCTCGCGGGTGACGCGCTGTTCGCGCTGGCCGTCGGCACACTCGCCGCGGCGGGACCGGACGCCGTACGGCTGCTGTCCGTGGCGCTGGCCGATCTGGTGCGCGGGCAGGCCGACGACCTGCTGTTCGCCGCCCGGCCCTGGAGCGGCCCCGACCGCGTGCGGCCCGCGGAGTACCGGGCGATGGCCGAGCACAAGACGGGCTCGCTGCTCGGCGCCGCGCTCGCCCTCGGTGCCCTGCTCGGCGGCGCTCCCCCGGCCATGGTCGCCGCGCTCGACCGCGCCGGACGCCATCTCGGCGTCGCCTTCCAGGTCGTGGACGACGTGCTGGGCATCTGGGGCGATCCGGTCGTGACCGGCAAGCCGGTGCTCGCCGATCTGCGGGAGCGGAAGAAGACGTTCCCGGTGCTGCTCGCGCTGGACTCCCCCGACCCGGCGGCCCGGCACCTCGCCGCGCTCCTGGAGTCCGCCGGTGACCCGGCCGAGGCCGCGGCGCTGATCGCGGCGGCGGGCGGACGCGCGGCGGCCCTGGCCGAGGCCCGATGGCAGATCGACGCCGGGCAGGCCGCACTCGCGGACGTGTCCCTCGACGCGCGGGCGGGCGCCGAGCTGCGGTCGCTGCTGGACTTCCTGGTGCGGCGGGACCTGTGACGGCCGCGGACCGTCCGTGACGATCTGGGCGAGGCGCAGCGCAGCACACTGACGGAACGTCAAAGCTGGGCCGTCGCCCGAATATGCGCCCCCCTCGTTGAACACACTCCGTGGCGCCCCGCGTACCTCTGGGAAAGGTGAGAGCCAGGCGTTCAGCGAGGGTTGGCCATGAGCAAGACGCACGTCTCCGCACACCAGTTGGTCGCCGGGAGGTACCGGCTCCTTGAGGTCGTCCATCGCGAAGCGAACCGCGTCTGCTGGTACGGGGAGGACGTGGAGGCCGGGCGCCCCTGTCTGCTGACCCAGGTCGGACTGCCGGGCGAGCCGGACGGGGAGGACGCGCGCCGGATCGTCGGCCGCGTCATGCGCATGTCGGAGACGATGGGACGGCTGTGCCCCGGCCGGGTCGCGACCGTCGTCGACGCGGTCGCGGAGGAGGGCTCGCTGTGGACGGTCACCGAGTGGATCGGTGGCACGCCACTCGGGGAACTTCTCGCGGAGCACGGCTCGTTGAACTATGTGCGGGCGGCCCGCATCGGGCTGGAGCTGCTCGACGTGCTGGAGGTCGCGCACGGCCAGGGCGTCACGCACGGCGAGCTGAGCCCCGGCCAGGTCCTCGTCCGCGAGGAGGGTCCGGTCGTGGTGTCGGGCTTCGGGCTGGCGGGCGCGACCCTGGCCCCACGGCTCACGGCGTTGTCGTACGCCTCACCGGAGCAGGCCCGCGACGAGCGCATCGGCCCCGCCGCCGACCTGTGGGCGCTGGGCGCGATCCTCTACACCATGGTCGAGGGGCGGCCGCCGTTCCGGGACCGGGACCGGCCCGAGGCGACCCTGAAGGGCGTGGACCGGCTCCCGCTGCGCACACCGCTGCGCGCGGGACCGCTCACCCAGGCCGTCCAGGGGCTGCTGCGCAAGGACTGCCGGGAGCGCCTCACCCGGCCCGTGGTGCGCCAGGCGCTCACCCGCGTGGTCAACGAGGACCCCGACGCGGCCCTGCCCACCGCGCCGGTCCCCCGGCTGCGCCGCGCGTACGCCACGGCCCTGCACGCCACCGACCCGGGGTGGAGCAGACGGACCATGATCGCCGGGACGGCCCTGGCCGTGGTCACCGTCGCGGTCGCCGTCCTCGCCGTGACCCGCGAGCTCCCCGGTACGAGCACCTCCGCGTCCGGCCCCGGCCCGCGCCCGTCGGCCTCCGCCACCGCACCGGAGCCGAACCGCCCGTCCACCCCCGCACCGAGCCCGACATCACCGGCCCCGAGCACCCCGAGCACCCCGCCCCCTGCGAGCACTCCGCCTTCTCCGAGCGCCCCGCCGACCAGCGCGGCCCCGTCCCCCTCGGCCCCCGCCCTGCCGCCGGGCTTTGGCACCTACCGCTCCCCCGAGGGCTTCTCCCTCGCCCTCCCCAAGGACTGGGAGCCGCTGAGCACCACGCGCGCGTCCGACCTGGCGTACCGCGTGGTGCTCGGCGCGCCCGACGACCCGCGCACACTGGCGGTGACGTACAGCAAGCGTGTCGGGCCGGACCCGGTCGCCGTCTGGCGGGACGACGTCGAACCGGGGCTGCAGCAGGCCGCCGACGGCTATCGGCGACTCGGGGACATCCGGGCGACGACGTACCGGGGCCAGAAGGCCGCCGACATGGAGTGGCTCGCCGATGTCGACGGCACCCGGGTGCGCACCCTGGGCCGTGGCTTCCTCATCGGCGACGGCCGCGGCTACTCACTGCGCTGGACGACCCCGGCCGAGGACTGGGACGACGCCGAGAACCGCCAGGCACTGGACGTCTTCCTGCGCACCTTCCGACCGGCCGAGGACTGATGGCCCCGGCCCGCTGATCCCCAGCGCTCACCGCTGCGCCGTTTCCGCTCGCCCCACGCGGAAACTCGCCCCCCATGGTGCAAATCGGATACACGATGATGACCGAACAGGCCGGCCCCCGTGATCTCGTGGACCACGTGGTACGGGCCGAGGAGGCAGGGTTCGACTTCTCCGTGACCTCGGACCACTACTTTCCGTGGCTGCGCTCGCAGGGTCATTCCCCGTACGCGTGGAGTGTGCTGGGCGCGGCCGCGCAGGCGACGGACCGCATCCCGCTGATGACCTACGTGACCTGTCCGACCTTCCGCTACCACCCGGCGGTGGTGGCGCAGAAGGCGGCGACCATGCAGCTGCTGTCGCAGGGCCGCTTCCGACTGGGCCTCGGGTCGGGCGAGAACCTCAACGAGCATGTGGTCGGCGGTGGTTGGCCGTCCGTCGACGTGCGGCACGAGATGCTTCAGGAAGCGGTCGAGATCATCCGGGCGCTGTTCGAGGGCGGCCATGTGAACCATCGCGGCACGCACTTCGACGTGGAGTCGGCCCGGCTGTGGGACGTGCCCGACGAGCCGCCGCAGATCGGCATCGCCGTCTCCGGCGAACGCTCCTGCGCGCTGGCGGGCCACCTCGCCGACCTCCTCATCGCGACGGAACCGAAGCCGGGCCTGCTGGAGGCCTTCGACCGGCACGGCGGTACGGGCAAGCCGCGGGTGGGCCAGCTGCCGGTCTGCTACGACACCGACCGCGAGGCGGCGGTGAAGCGGGCGCACGCGCAGTTCCGCTGGTTCGGCAACGGCTGGAAGGTCAACTCCGAGCTGCCGCACCCGGATTCCTTCGAGTCGGCCACCCAGTTCGTGTCCCCGGACGACGTCGCCGCGTCGATTCCGTGCGGCGACGACCCGGAGGACTTCGTGGCGGCGGTACGCCCGTACGCCGAGGCCGGGTTCACGGAGATCGCCCTCGTCCAGATCGGCGGCGACTCGCAGCCGGAGTACCTGGACTGGTCGGCGAAGACCCTGCTGCCGGCGCTGCGCGACGCCCTCGGGTGAACTCGTGTGCCAGGGGCGGAGAATCACCCTCACGACTGAGCATCACGCGCACGACGGGGGTACTAGAGGTTTCTACGACCGTTCTCCTCGGAGGCCCTCTCGTGAACCCCAATGTGCACAAGACCTTGGTCATGCAGCTCCAGGCGGGCGCCACGGACCGCTTCCCCGTGCTCGCCCACCTCAGCTACGACGCCGACGACCCGTTCGCCGTCACCGCGGTGTTCAGTCACGACGGCCATGTGCTGGCCCGGTGGCGGCTGGACCGCGAGATGGTCCTCGACGGGCTGCACCGGCCCGTCGGCGTGGGCGATGTGCGGTTCCGCCCGGTGTCGACGGGCGTCTGGGAGGAGCTGTGCATGGAGTTCCTCGGCAACGCCCGGTCCGACGGCGAACGCCATCACGCGGTGGTGTTCGCCTGGGCCCCGGCCGTCGAGTCGTTCCTGCGCCAGACCCACGAGATCGTCGCGCCCGGGCAGGAGCGGATCCAGGTGGACGACTTCCTGGCCGAGGTCATCGCCGAGGGCTGAGCGACCGGCGGGAGTTGAGTAGCCGTACTCATGTCCTGCGCCTGCCCCTGGTTCCCGGAGGCGGTGTGGGTGATCGTCGGACTGCCGCTGCTGTTCCTCACCTACGGGAGTGGGCGGCGGCCGTGATCGGAGGCGAGGCGGCGGACGCGTTCCTGGCCACGCAGGGCGACGTGTGGCACACGCAGGGGGACATGTTCTGCGCCCTGATCGGCGCCACCGCCTCGCTGCTCCTCCTCAGCCGGTTCCACGACCGGCAGCTGACCGCACTCTCCGTCCGTGGCTCGTATGATGCCGCCGCGTCCATATCGGCAGCACGAACCAGCACAGCACGTACCAGATGACGACTCCCGTGACCAGCCACGGCACGTAGGGGTCGTGGGTCGCCACGCGCAGGATCAGCAGCAGCGAGCAGACCATGGTGGCGAGCAGCAGGACCAGGCCCACCAGGGTCAGCCGGGAGGCCCACGTCACCGCCTGCGGCTTCACCCGTCGGCCGGACACCAGGCGGTGCAGGGACACCGGTCCGATCAGGGCGCCGGTCGCCGTGGCGCCCAGGACCACGGTCACGATGTAGATCCTCCGGTCCGTGTCCGGCAGGTCCGCGAAGGTCGGGGTGAAGACGACGGTCAGCAGGAAACCGAACAGGATCTGGACGCCCATCTGCGCGACACGGACCTCCTGGATGAGCTCGCCCCACATGCGGTCGGCTCTCTCCTCCTCGGTCTCGTTGCGCCCCCTGGGCCTTTGCACACTGCCTTCCGCCGTCGACACGGTTCCTCCCGGTTGAGAACGACCAAAAGTCCTTCCCCACCGGGTTCCCCGTGCGCAGCGCTGCTACCAGCGAGCTTCGACCTGGTCCTTGATCCGCCGGTGGTAGAGGTCCTGGATCGCGGTGAGCGTGGCGCCGGACAGGGCGGGCAGCCTGGCGGCGGCCGCGTTGGCGCGGGCCTGTTCCGCGGAGCGGGCGCCGGGGATCACGGTGGTGACGCCGGGCTGCTGGATGATCCAGCGCAGGGCGAGCTGGGCCGGGGTGTACCCCTCGGGGGCGAGCGCGGCGAACTCGGCGGCGGCCTCGACGCCGGTGGCGTAGTCGACGCCGGAGAAGGTCTCGCCCACGTCGAAGGACTCGCCGTGCCGGTTGTACGTGCGGTGGTCGTTCGCGGGGAAGACGGTGTCCTTGGTGTACGTGCCGGACAGCAGCCCCGACGCCAGCGGCACCCGGGCGATGATGCCGACGCCGGCCTCCCGGGCGGCGGGCAGCACCTCGCGCAGCGGCTTCATCCGGAACGGGTTGAGGATGATCTGCACGCTCGCCACGTGCGGCCGGGCGATCGCGGCGAGCGCCTCGGCGCAGGTCTCCACGCTGACGCCGTACGCGGCGATGCGCTCCTCCTCGACCAGGGTGTCGAGGGCGTCGAAGACCTCGTCGGAGGAGTAGACGGGCGTGGGCGGGCAGTGCAGCTGGACCAGGTCGATGCGGTCGACGCCGAGGTTGCGCCGGGACCGGTCGTTCCAGACGCGGAAGTTGTCCAGGACGTAGTTCTCGGGGATCTGCTCGACCCGGCGGCCCATCTTGGTCGCGACCAGCACATGCAGGTCCGGGCGGCTGCTGAGGAACGTGGCGATGGTCTGCTCGCTGCGCCCGTCGCCGTAGACGTCGGCGGTGTCGAAGAAGGTCACCCCCGACTCGGCCGCCGCCTCCAGCACCGTGAGGGCTTCCTTGTCGTCGACGTCTCCCCAGTCGGCGCCCAGTTGCCAGGTGCCGAGACCGACGACCGACGCATGCTGACCCGACCTGCCGAATTCGCGCTCTTCCATGGACGTCAGTCTGTCACCTGTCACCGGCATGCGTTCGCGTCAGTTTCACCGAGTGAGCCAGGCCACGTAGGCCGCGGCGGTCGGCGAAGGATTGCCCGAGAGATCGCTCCCAGGGGAAGGAATTCCCCCTTCCGGGGCCTGCCGGGCAGGCACACCGACAAGATCATCTTGGTTCAACCTTGCACGACATGTGGGCACTTGTCCGGATCGGAGCCAACCGTGCGCGGGTGATTTCACCCGCCCTCCACCGGGCCGATAGGCATGCGGGGTCGCCCATCGAACGACCTGCCGAAAGCAGCGTCCACCCCCTCCTGGAGGTCCGCATGCCGCAACTCAGCCGTCGCCGTGCGCTCACCGCCGCGGCCGCCCTCGCCGCGGCCGCCGGCGCCGCCCCTGTCGTCGCCTCCGTCACGGCGGGCAACGCCAACGCCGCCCCCGCCGAGGCCACCACGCCGGACACGACCGGGCACCACCACGGCCACACCTCCCCCGCGCCCTTCGACGAGGTCTACAAGGGCCGCCGGATACAGGGCCGCCCGGTCGCCGGGGGCGGTCACCAGCACCACGGCGGTGGCTACGCCGTGTTCGTCGACGGCGCGGAGCTGCACGTGATGCGGAACGCCGACGGCACCTGGATCAGCGTGGTCAGCCACTACGACCCGGTGCCCACCCCGCGTGCCGCCGCGCGCGCCGCGGTCGACGAGCTGCAGGGCGCCCAGCTCGTCCCGTTCCCCGCCAACTGACCTTTCGCGCAGCACACTTGGAGCATCCGCACATGACCGTCCGCAAGAACCAGGCGAGCCTGACCACCGACGAGAAGCGGCGTTTCGTCGCCGCGCTCCTGGAGCTCAAGCGCAGTGGCCGATACGACGAGTTCGTCACGACCCACAACGCCTTCATCCTCGGTGACACCGACAACGGCGAACGCACCGGGCACCGTTCACCGTCCTTCCTGCCCTGGCACCGCAGATTCCTGCTGGAGTTCGAACGCGCATTGCAGTCGGTGGACGCGTCGGTGGCGCTGCCGTACTGGGACTGGACCGTCGACCGCTCCGTGCGGTCCTCACTGTGGGGGCCGGACTTCCTCGGCGGCAACGGGCGGGCCCGGGACGGCCGGGTGTCGGACGGGCCGTTCTCCGGGGCGAGCGGCGACTGGCCGATCAACGTGCGGGTCGACGGGCGGACGTTCCTGCGCCGGTCGCTGGGCAGCGCGGTGCGGGAGCTGCCGACGCGGGCCGAGGTGGACTCCGTGCTCGCCATGGCGACGTACGACATGGCGCCGTGGAACAGCGCCTCGGACGGCTTCCGCAACCATCTGGAGGGCTGGCGCGGGGTCAATCTGCACAACCGGGTGCACGTGTGGGTCGGCGGCCAGATGGCCACCGGGGTCTCCCCCAACGACCCGGTGTTCTGGCTGCACCACGCCTTCATCGACAAGCTGTGGGCCGAGTGGCAGCGCCGGCACCCGGGCTCCGGCTATGTCCCGGCGGCGGGGACGCCGAACGTGGTCGACCTGAACGAGCCGATGAAGCCGTGGAACGACATGGCCCCGGCGGACCTGCTGGACCACACCGCCCACTACACGTTCGACACGGACGCCTAGAGCCGTTGTCACCGCTGCGGGCGTGACGGTGCTCCTGCCGCGCCGGGTGAGTCCACCACCTCCACGTCGCTCGCGCGGACGTACGCGAGCCGGTGGCCGAACTGGATCTCGTAGAACTCCTCGTCGCCCTTCACCACCCGGAAGGTGCCGTCGGAGCCCGACTTGTCGACGTAGGAACCGGCGACGCGGTCCTGTGTCACATAGCGCTGGCCCGCGAGGAGACGGTACGGAAGCGGCGACTCGTCCTTCACCGGCACGTCGTCCGGATAGGCGTCCGCCTCCGGGAGGGCACGCCCGTACACCGGGATCTCGCTCAGCCCGTCCTTCGGGGTCACCATCCGGCCGGTGGTACCGACGGCCGTCGGGCGCACCCGGGGGTTCTTGAACCATGCCCGGCTGCCCTGGTACCAGATCGCCGTCCAGTCGCCGCTGCGTCCGGCGACGGCGAAGGTCTGGCCGGCGGAGACCCTCGACCCCAGGTCGTTGACGTCCTCCGTGGAGGGATCGCCCTCCGGGCGGCGGCCCGGGTCCTGGATCAGCGGGGCGTCGTCGCGCGGCTCGGTGTGCAGCCGGACGGCGCTGGAGCCGTGCGGCGCGCACGGCACACCGCTGGTCTTGCATCCGGTGAACAGCGGCTTGTGAGTGGTGTAGTCGGGCAGCATCATCACCATCTCGCTGTCCCGTCCGGCCGTGCCGCGCAGCGGCGCGCCGAGCAGTTCGAAGTAGTGCTGCCAGTCCCAGTAGGGGCCGGGGTCGTCGTGCATGTGGGGGATGGTGACGCCCATCGGGGACGGCACGTTGTCGTGGCCGAAGACGTGCTGCCGGTCGAGCGGGATGTCGTACTTCTTGGCCAGGTAGCGCACCAGGCGGGCCGAGGCCTGGTACATCTGCTCGGTGTACCAGGTGTCGGGCTGGGTGAGGATCCCTTCGTGCTCGATGCCGATCGAGCGGGCGTTGATGTACTGGCTGCCGGAGTGCCGGGCCGCGTCCTTGGTCTTGACGTGCTGGGTGACATGGCCGTCGCTGGAGCGGATCGAGTAGTGCCACGACACCTCGTACGGGTTCTTGACCGTCTTGAACATGGACGGCAGGGGCCCCTCGGTGTCGTGGATGACGATGTACTCGATCTTCTGGTCGTTGGGCCGGTCGGCCCGGTCGTAGTTGCCGTACTCGCCGTCACCGATCTCGACGTGGGGAGCCCGGACCCAGGAGCAGGACAGCTCCGGCGGGCACTCGATGTCCTTCGGCCGCCGGGGGTCGTGCGGACGGGGCCGCACGCCGGGGCTCGCGGGGAGGGTGATGTGCTGCCCGGCGTCGGTGGTGCGGTGGGCGCCGCGCCGGATCACGGTGAAGACATCGTTCGCATACGTGTTCGCCGACACGGTGTCGCCCATGCCCGGGAAACGCGCCACCGCCTCCCACCAGTCGGCCGGGTCGGCGCTGAGCGGCTTGCCGAGCTCGCGTTGGATCGCCGCGAGCAGTGCCGCGCCGCCGCGCACGTTGGCGGCCGGGTCCGTGCGCAGCCGCTCCACGGGCGCCCCGATGAGGCGGGCGGCGCGTTGCAGGTCGGCCGGCTGGGCCGTGCGGACGCCTTGGGGGTTGGCCTTGTGCGTCGAGGACTGCGGACCGGCGAGCGGGTGGGCCCCCGCGCGGGGCAGCGCACCCTGGAGGTGGGGCACGTCCACCAGGTGCATCGGCCCGTAGCCGCCGACGACGCTCGGCGTCCCCCGATGGAAGTCCCATCGCGACTGCTGGTAGGACACGCCCATGAGCACGCTGCGCGGCACGCCGTACTCGGCCGCCGCGGCCGTGAAGACGTCCTGCAGACGCCGTTCGTCCGCCGCGGTGCGCTCGGCCGCCGGGCCCTTGTCGGCAGGTGGCACGCTCAGCAGCGTGACCAGCAGCGGGACCTGGAGGGCCACTGACGCGGTCACGCAGACGACCCGGCGGCGGCGCCGACGGACGGCATCGGGGACACGGGGGGCGGCGGATTCTGTCATTAAAGGGCCTCCGGCGGTGCTCGGCGCAACCAGGACAGCGGAGTTGCTCTCCACGTCACCCCTCGTACGCTTCCGTGCCCGAAGCGCCACGTCGCGCCAAGCGTCACCGGGCTGGACCAGCCGCCCACCACAGGCCACCCGGTCAGCGGCAGTACGTCCGCCCGGGCGGGAGTCGCCCTCGGAACCCGTACCGGCGGGTACGGTCCGGTTACTTGCAGCATGTCGCGTCAGTCCTGAACCGGGTCCACCTCCCAGTCGGGATGCCCCGGCATGGGCGGGGTCCGCTCCCCGTACAGCCACGGCCTCAGGAACGGCGTCAGGTCCTCGCCGGCCACCTCGGACGCGAGCGCGACGAAGTCCCGGGTGCCGGCCACCCGGCCCCGGTACCTCGTCACCCAGGACCGCTCGATCCTGCCGAAGGTCTCCTCACCGACCTTCTCCCTCAGGGCGTAGAGCACCAGCGCCGAGCCGTCGTAGCGCATCACCTTGAACAGGGTCGGCTCGGTGGGTTCGGCGGGCGCCCCGGCGTCGTGCCGCCACTGGTCGTGCTGCCCGTACGCCGCCCGCATCGCGTCCTCGATGCCGACGCCGCCGTGCTCGGCGGAGTAGAGACGTTCGTAGAAGCGGGCGTGCCCCTCGCTCAGCCACAGGTCGGACCAGCGCCGGATCGCGACGCTGTTGCCGGTCCACTGGTGCGTCAGCTCGTGCACGAGGTCGCGCTCGGCGTCCACCCGGTCGCCTTCCAGGACGGCCCTCGGCACCACGGACAGCGACTGCGTCTCCAGCGCCACCGGCAGGTCGGTGTCCCCGACCAGTACGCCATAGCGGCGGAAGGGGTACGGGCCGAGCCGCCGTTCCAGCCAGGTCAGGTGCTCGGACGTGCGCGAGCGGTGGGCGTCGGTGTCGGTGACCAGGTGTTCGGGGACCACGTCACGGACGGGCAGCCCGCGCGGGCCGGTGCTGTCGACGAACGTGAACCTCCCGATCGCCAGCTGGATCAGCTGGGCCGCGACCGGATGCTCGGAGTCGTACGTCCACCTGACCCGTCCGTCGGGTCGCCGGACGCGCTCGACGAGCCGGCCGTTGGCCACCGCGCTGAGGCCCGGCGGGGTGGTGATGCGGAAGGTGACCGGCGCCCGCAGGCTGGGGTGGTCGTTCACCGGGAAGATCATCTTGGCGCCGTTGGGCTGGGCACACACCACGGTGCCGTCGGGCGTGGGCACCCAGCCGTATGTCCGGATCGCGTCGTCGCGCTGCCGTTGCTGGGTCGGATCGGCGGTGTAGGCGACCTGCACGGTGAAGGGGCCGCCCTCGGGGATCGGCCTCGCGGGCGTGACGACGAGTTCGTCACCGTCGCGTTCGGCGGTCGCCGGCGCGTCGTCGACGGTGACCTTGTGCAGGGTGTTGCCCGCGAAGTCGAGGTTGAAGCGGGACAGCGCCTGGGTGGCGGTGGCGCTGATGGTGGCGCGAGCGGGGAAGGGCGTGCGCGGGCCGCGCCAGTCGAAGGCGAGCGCGTAACGGCGGACCGTGTACCCGCCGTTGCCGTCGCGCGGCAGCAGCGGGTCGCCGATGCCCGGAGCGCCCGGGGACGGGGCAGGGCCGGACGAGGCCGCGGACGGACCGGGGGCGGGGGCGGGATCGCCGGGGTGTGCGGTGGGCCGGTGGGCCCCGAAGGGGAGCGCGCCGCTGAGGACGGCGGCGGCGGTGACGCCGATGGCGGCGGTGAGAGCCAGGGCGAGGGCGCTGCGGCGGGGGCGCTGCTTGCCGGCCGGTTCTTCCGGGCGGCGCGCGAACGTCGCCTTCACCGGAGCACCCGTGGGGCGTCTCGGCGGCCGGAAGTCCTGATCTTCATGGGCGCACTATGCCAGCAAGATGTCCGCACATCCGTTTATATGCGCGCGCCTTCCATCCATGTGGGCTACACGTCCACTGGAAAGGGTTGCAGCGCCCCGCAGTGATATCCATCACGCGCCCCCCATGCGTCAACGTGGCTCGTTAGTACATGACGCCCGGGCGATATAGCCGGACTTGCCGCCTGGAACCAGACAAACAGCCCGCCCGATCCGGCGACATCGGTCCGGCGGTTTCCTTCGCGTCACTCCCCCGGCGCTCGCGACGCGTTGACGGAGCATCAGTCGTTGCCGCGGCCACGGCGAGCCGGGTGTGCACACCCACGCGCCCGGTTCAAGGGCCTTCGGCGGCTACGAAGCCGGGTAGTAGTGCTCCTCGTTGCCCCCTGCTCGCCCCCGTCTTAACAATGACCGCCCCAGAAGGCGTCACCGCAGGTCAGGCACGGCGTCCATGCCGTGCCGGGCCCGGAGGCGACCCGCTACGACCGAGCGAGGTCCCATGAGGAAGCACCGCAGGAAGACGCGCCACCGGCACATAGCCGTCGCTGCCGTCGTCCTCACTGCGCTGGCAGTACCGTCCGCCGCCATGGCCTGTCTGAACGACGGGGGCGCCGACGCCGCCCGGGCCGCCCGGCCCTACGGCCAGTGGCACAACTGGATGAACGCATTCGATGCGCAGCGAACCATCGTTTCACCGGACACCACCGCGCCGGACTCGACGGCAGCCACCACCCCGAGCAGCCCGCCCGCGGCCACATCACCGAGCACCTCCGACGCACCGGCCTCGGCATCCAGTGCCGTCCAGCGCGTCGTGGCCCTGGTGAACAGTGAGCGCGGCAAGGCCGGTTGCTCCCCCGTGACGCTGAACGCCAAGCTCACGAAGGCCGCCCAGGATCACAGCGCCGACATGGCGAGCCACCGGAACATGTCGCACACCGGCTCCGACGGCTCGGACCCGGGCGAACGGATCACGAGGGCCGGGTACGACTGGAGGACGTACGGCGAGAACGTCGCATACGGCTACCCCACCCCCGAGCAGGTCATGGCCGGCTGGATGTCCAGCCCCGGCCACAAGCGCAACATTCTGAACTGTGCCTTCAAGGAGATAGGCGTCGGCCTGGCGCAGCCCGGCAACTACTGGACACAGGACTTCGGCACCGCCCGCTGAGGCACCGAAGCACCGCCCGCTGCCGCCCCCCGGGACTCGTCCCCGGGGGGCGGCAGCGGCATGCGGAACCACCCTTTGTACGGCTTCGGACACGGACCGCGCTCAAGCCGTCGGACGTGGACGGCGCCCCTCACACGCCACCTCGTCCGACTCACCGTCAGGCCGGTAAACGCAGCCTGATACAGGCATTTGCACGGCTATGCAGTCGATTTCAACGATTTTTGAAATTGGCCCGTTTCGAGATGCCGTGTCAGGCGCGCGCGACTAACGTCTAGTGATGAAAGCCGCAAACCGGGGCACGCCCCGGCCGGCAAGGTTCCTGCACAGCGAGGACCGCGACCGTAGCGCCGCCCGCGTGGGACAGCGCGGCTGATCAGTGGCGTCGGCGGCCGAGAGGTGCTTCTCATTCTTGCGGCGACACCCATGACCGCGCCGCATGCTTCACCAGCTGCGGCTGCGGCCATCCATCTCGTGCGTGGGAGTCGCGCGAGACGATGGAAGGAAAGGTATTGCCATGCGTTCACTTCGCGCGAGGCGTCTCATCGCGGCGTCTGCCACCACCGTTCTGATGGCGGGCGGCGCAGCGGTCGGCGCGGCGGGCACGGCTTCGGCCGTCCCGACCAACCACGATCACCACTACAACAAGTACTGCGACAACGACCACCGCTGGTGGGACGACCGTAGCGACGGCAAGCACAGCGACGGCAAGCACAAGGACAAGGACCGCGGTGACCATCGCGGATACCACGACCGCCATGACGACCACGACGGTCGCGGCCACAACGGTCACCACAACGGTCACGACGGTCGCGGCGGCCACGGCCACGACAACGGCCACGACGGTCGGGGCGGCCACGGCAACGGCCACGACGGTCGGGGCGGCAACGGCCACGGCAATGGTCACGGCAACGGCCACGGCAACGGCGGTCGCCACTGACAGTCGCAGCGACACCACGCGATGCGCGACTCCCGCTCGGGAGCCGCGCATTGCAACGTTCCGGAGCCAGGAGACGGCGGTGAGTGCCCGCCCGAGCCGCGCTGCGGGCCTCAGCCGCGCCCGGCTCCGGTCACTGTGAGTCGGCCGAACGGCACTCCGGGTGGCCCCACCCCTGGGCGTTCTTGGCGATCGGGTCGCCGGCCGCGTAGGCGCGGCCGCACCCGCAGCGGCCGGGGAACCTCGCCTTGATCGTGCGGGCGGAACCCCCGCCCTTCCGGGCCGCTTTGGCCGTGGCCGGCCTGCGGCGCGGGGCGGTCGGCGGGGTGTCGGGGGCGGGCGGCGGCTCCGGTGAGCCGAGGTCGCTGCCCGCGGGCTGCTGCACGGAGGCGGCCTGGCTGGCGGCACGGTCGGCGAAGTCGTTCAGCGGATCGCCGTCGACCTGGTGGGCGGGGACGTAGCGGAACTCGACCGTGCGGCCGTCGAGCAGTTCGTCGATGCGCACGACCAGGTCCTGGTTGGCGACCGGCTTGCCGGCGGAGGTCTTCCAGCCGTTGCGCTTCCAGCCGGGCAGCCAGGTGGTGACGGCCTTCATGGCGTACTGCGAGTCCATCCGGACCTCCAGCGGCACGCCCGGGTCCGTCGCGGCCAACAGCCGCTCCAACGCGGTGAGTTCGGCGACGTTGTTGGTGGCCCTGCCCAGCGGACCGGCCTCCCACCGGGTGGGGGTCTCGCCCTCGTCGGCGACGACCCAGGCCCAGCCCGCCGGTCCGGGGTTCCCCTTCGAAGCCCCGTCGCACGCGGCCACCACTCGTTCACGCATGTGTCCGATCATGCCACGAACGGCCCGTGTCCCTGATCGCGGAGTCGGTCAGGGGCCATGATCGCGGAATGGGTCAGGACACGTCGCTCAGGTTCGGCATCTCGCCCACGGTGGTCGTGGGGTCGATCACCGAGAAGTTCGCGCCCTGCGGGTCGCTGATCGCGGCGAACCGTCCGAACGGGCTGTCCATCGGCCCGAACCGCAGCACACCGCCCAGCTTGGTGGCCCGGGCGACGGCGTCGTCGCAGTCGGCGACGCCGAAGTAGACGTTGATGTAGTGCGGCACATCGGGCGGGAACTCGTCGGTCATCTTCATCCGGCCCAGGACGGAGTTGCCCTCCAGGTTGAAGATCCGGAAGTCGATGTCGTCGTCCTCCATCTGCTGCGCCGTGTACGGGAAGACCGCGGAGAAGAAGGTGTCCGACTTCTCGGGCTCGCGGGTGAAGATCTCCGCCCAGCAGTAGGCGCCCGGCTGGTCCATGGGCGCCTCGAAGCCCTCGTGGGTGCCCGGTTGCCACACGCCGAAGACGACACCGCTCGGGTCACTGGCCAGGCACATGCTGCCGAAGTCGCCGACCTGCATCGGATCCATCAGCACCTGGCCGCCGTTCTCGCGGATCCTGGTGGCGGTGGCGGCCGCGTCGGGGGACGCCAAGTACAGACACCACTGCGACGGGGCCTCCTGGCCGGGCATCGGCGGTACGACGGCGGCGACGGCCTTGCCGTTCGAGTAGGCCTGGGAGTAGTTGCCGTACTCCGACGCCGCCTCGCCGAAGGTCCAGCCGAGGACCTCACCGTAGAAGGTCTTGGCACCCTCGACGTCGCCGAACATCGCGTCGGCCCAAATGGGGGTTCCCTCTGGTTTCACAGCCATGGCCGGGGCCCTTCCCGATCGGTGGGGTTGTCCGATTCCTCACGCTAGTCATCCGGAAGGCCGCCCGCGCGCCGAACACGCCCCTGCGTCCCAGACTGGAAGGGGCCCCGGGCGCACGGGGTCGGACACGGCGGATCGCGGGGGCTCTTCGGGGAAGCGGGGCGCGCCATGGCGGTGCCGGACGGGACGATGCGGGCGTGGTCGGTGGTGGCGCCGGGGCCGGTGGAGGCGGGCGGCCTGCGGCCGGTGGACCGGCCGGTGCCGGTGCCCGGCGAGGACGAGGTGCTGGTGCGGGTGCTGGCGTGCGGGGTGTGCCGTACCGACCTGCATGTCACCGAGGGCGACCTGCCCGTGCACCGGCCGGGGGTCACGCCGGGGCACGAGGTGGTGGGCGTGGTGGCCGGGTTCGGGACGGCCGTGCGCGGCTTCGCGGCCGGGGACCGGGTGGGCGTGGCCTGGCTGCGCCGCACCGACGGCAGCTGCGCCTACTGTGTGCGCGGCGCCGAGAACCTGTGCCCGGCCTCGCGGTACACGGGCTGGGACGCCGACGGCGGATACGCCGAGTACACGACCGTACCGGCGGCGTTCGCGCACCGGCTGCCGGCCGGCCTCGACGACGTGGCGGCGGCGCCGCTGCTGTGCGCCGGGATCATCGGCTACCGGGCCCTGAAGCGGGCCTCACTGCCGCCGGGCGGGCGGCTCGGTCTGTACGGCTTCGGGGGCAGCGCTCATCTGTGTGCGCAGGTGGCGCTCGCCGAGGGCGCCAGGGTGCATGTCCTGACCCGGGGTGCGGCGGCGCGGCGGCTGGCGCTGGAGCTGGGGGCGGCGTCGGCTCGGGACGTGCTTCAGCTGCCGCCGGAGCCGCTGGACAGCGCGATCCTGTTCGCCCCGGCCGGGGAGCTGGTCCCGGTGGCGCTGCGGGCGCTGGACCGGGGCGGGGTGCTCTCCATCGCCGGTATCCATCTGACCGACATCCCGCCGCTGCGCTACGCGAGCGAGCTGTTCTACGAGAAGGAGGTGCGCAGCGTCACCTCCAACACGCGCGAGGACGCCCGTGAGTTCCTGGCGCTGGCCGCGCGGTACGGCGTACGGGCGACGACACACACCTATCCGATGGCGCGGGCTGCACAGGCGCTGGCGGACCTGAAGGCGGGCCGGTTCCACGGGGCGGCGGTGCTGGTGAACGACTGGTGGACCGGCCGCCCGGGGGCGACCGGTCCGCACCGGGCGTACGTCAGCGGAACGCGCGCCGGTCGGCGTGCAGGCGGTCCGTCAGCCGGATGGTGATGAACTCGTTGTTGTCGGCCTTGCCCGGCGTACGGCCGGACGAGAACGGGAAGTTGTTGTCGTTCAGCACGGCCAGCGTCCGGTCGTCGAGCAGGACGACGTCCTCGATGGTGACGAACGGGAAGCGGAAGGTCTCGCCGAAGCCGCCGAGCCCCTTGGGGTTGGCGATGTCCAGCAGGTCGGCGACCAGCGTCTTGTCCATCACGCCGTCGCCGTCGCGGTCGCGGGTGTCGGCGAGGTAGATCCGCTTGAACTTCGCCGCGTCGCCCTGGCCGCCGTCGCGTTCGATGACCAGGAAGCGGTGCCGGTCGACGGCGACGGCGTCGCCGATGGCGTGCGCGGTCGACTCCAGGCGGTAGACGAACCGCTTGCCGGTGTAGGCGCGCTTACGCAGGTCGAACTCGCTGAACCGCAGGTCGCCGGGCGTGTCGCCGGTGACGGTGCCCTCCAGCAGCGGGTAGAGGCGGCGGCCGTCGACGGAGCGGACCAGGCCCTCGAAGCCCTTGCTGCCGCCGATGGTCGGCCGGCCCCCGCCGAGGTACGGGTTCTCCGGCGCCTGTACGCCGTCCAGCGCGACGGGCGCTTCGAGGAGCCGCCCCTTGGCGTCGAAGTGCAGCAGGAACGGGCCGAACTCGTCGCCCATCCAGTACGTGCCGTCGGCGACCCGCACGATCGACTCGACGTCGAAGTCGGCGCCGGTCAGCACCCGGTCGGCGCGGGTGAGCGCGAACGGCACCTTGCGGTACGGGTCGCTCAGATTGAACCCGCCGAGCACCCGGACCTCACCGGTCTTCCCGTCCGGCTTGACGCGGTGGACGCGCAGCAGGAAGTCGGCGCTGTTGGCCTTGCTGCCGTAACCGTTGTCGGACAGCACGTCGAAGGTGCCGTCGTGCCGGTTGACGATGCCGCTGAAGCCCTGGACGGGCTGGTCGGCGAAGGGTGCCGCGATGCCGTTGAACGGGCCCGCGCCGATGAGCGCGCCGGACGGCTCGCTGTCCGGCACGAACGTCTCGGCCGGCAGCGAGGCGAACCCGGTGAGCGTGGGGCGCCCGAAGTCGCCGTCCGTGGGGCCTTTTCCGGCCACCGCGGGAGAGGCCAGCGCCACGGTCAGAACAGCGGCGCCGAGCAAGATCGAAGGTCTTCTCATGGCGGGCACCGTAGAGACACGGTATGACCAACACGCCAACGCGGGAAGACGAAACCGGACACGCGTGCGGTCGCGGCTTTCGTGTCCGACGCGTGTCTTCCCCCGGCCGTCGGGCTGTGCTTGCCTGGGTGGCCTTGTCGGTGGCGGGGCGGGAGTTGCCGTATGGGCAGGCGGTGGGTGGTCGGGGTGCTGCTGGCCGGTGCCGTGCTGCTCGGCGGCTGCGGGGACCCCGCGTCCGGTCCGGAGGCGGCACCGCCCGCGCCCTCCGTGCCCGAAGCGTCGGCCACCACCCAGCAACGCGCGCCGCGGCTCCCCGCGAAGGCGCCGACAGTCCTCTATCTCGGCGACTCGCTGGCGATGGAGAACCAGAACGTCCTCGGCGAGGAACTCCGCCGGGACCTGCGGGCCAAGTACACGAGCGCCCCCTACTCGGGCACCACCCTGTGCGACTACCTGGAGGGCACCGGCGAACGGTCCCTCGTGCCGGACGCGGACAAGGCGGCGGCCATGGTGCGGTCGGTGCGGCCGGACTTCGTGGTGCTGCAGTTCTGGGGCAACGCATGGGGCTACACACCGTGCATGGACGGCATCACGTACGACGCCTCCCGCGACCGCTACCTGCAGCGGTACGCCGCCGACGCGCGGCGCCTCACCGAGCAGATCGACGCGGCCGGCGGCGACCGGCGGCCGCGGATCGTCTGGGTGCTGCAGGGCCCGGACCCGATCACCCCCGACCGGATCCGGCGCGTGAACGCCGTCTACGAGGAGCAGGCCGCGGCCACCGGCGACCTGGTCGCCGACGCGGGCCGGGCGGTGAGCCCCGCCGGGGCGCGCTACACCTGGACCCAGTACCTGCCCTGCACCGCGTACGAGCGTGCCCACCCCGACTACTGCACCCAGCCCGGCAGCGACCGCACCGCGCTCCACCATGACGACGACTACCTGCACTTCTGTCTGGCGCCCACGACCTCCACCCCCAAGCCGTGCCCGGTGCGCTCGCCGGGGATCCTGCGGATCGCGCGGGAGATCACGCGGGTGGTGGGCGAAGCGGCCCGGCGTGACTGACGTACGGTCATACTCATTCGACAAGGGGCGGACCGGTCCACTGGGATGTCCTCCATGGGTGCCCTCAAAATGCATGCGGACGAAGTGGACCTGGACGCGTCGCTGGTCCGGGGGCTGATCGCCGGTCAGTTCCCGCAGTGGGCGGAGCTGCCGGTGCGTCGGCTGGAGTCGTCCGGGACCGAGAACGCGATGTTCCGGCTGGGCGACGAGCTGGTGGTGCGGCTGCCGCGGCATCCGGGCGCCGTCGGGGACGTGGCGCACGAGCTGCGGTGGCTGCCCGAGTTGGGGCCACGGCTGCCCCTGGACACGCCCCGGCCGGTCGGGCGGGGCGAGCCGGGTGCGGGGTTCCCGTTTCCCTGGTCGGTGTACCGGTGGCTGGAGGGGCGCAATCCCGTCGCGGGGGCGCTCGACGAGCCGGAGCGGCTGGCCGAGGATCTGGCGGAGTTCGTCGTCGCGCTGCGCCGGGTCGACGCCGGGGGCGGGCCGCCCAACCACCGGGGCGTGCCGCTGGCCGCCCGGGACGAACCGACGCGGGCGGCCGTCGAGCAGTTGGCGGGCCGTGTGGACACGGACGCGATGACGGCGTTGTGGGAGGAGGCCCTGCGGGCACCGGAGTACGCCGGTCCGCCGGTGTGGGCACACGGCGACCTGTCTCCCGGGAACGTGCTGGTCAGCGGGGCACGGCTGAGCGCGGTGATCGACTTCGGCCTGGCGGGAGTGGGGGACCCCGCCGTCGACCTGATCGTGGCCTGGAACCTACTGCCCGCCGGAGCGCGGGAGACCTTCCGTCAGATCGTGGGCGCCGACGACGCCGAGTGGGCGCGCGGGCGCGGCTGGGCACTGTCGATCTCGCTGATCCAACTGCCGTACTACTGGGACACCAATCCGCCGCTCGCCGAGAGTTCGCGGCATGTGATCAGGGAGATGCTGGCCGAGCGGGGGTGAAGGGCCTTCCGGCAGGGCCCGCTCCCGGCGTGGGCACAGGAGCGGGCCCCTCCCCCGGCACCTGGCTCACTCCCCCGCGTGCGCCTTCCGCAGGGCCGCGATGTCGAGCTTGCCCATCGACAGCATCGCCTGGGTCGCGCGGTTCGCCTTCTCCGAGTCCGGGTCCGTCACCAGGTCGAGCAGGACGTCCGGGACGACCTGCCAGGACACGCCGTACTTGTCCCTCAGCCAGCCGCAGGGGCCGGGCTCGCCGCCGTTCTCGGTGAGCTTGGTCCAGTAGTAGTCGACCTCCTCCTGGTCCGCGCAGAAGATCTGGAAGGAGATCGCCTCGTTGAACGTGAACTGCGGTCCGCCGTTGAGCGCGACGAACTGCTGCCCGTTGGCCGTGAACTCGACGGTCATCACCGAGCCGGCGGGACGGGGTGCGGCCTCGCCGTAGCGGGCGACGCGGCCGATGCTGGAGTTCTTGAAGATCGAGACGTAGTAGTGGGCGGCCTCCTCGGCCTGGTCGTCGAACCAGAGACACGTGGTGAAACCGTCGGTGGCCATGGGCACCTCCTGGGGCGTGGAACGCGGTCATCTGTATCGACCGGCAGGGCCCGCGAAACTCACCGGCCGCGCCCAAAAATCCTTCGGTGGCCGCGGGCAGCCTCCGAACTAGCATCGCCACCATGACGACGTCACCGCCCGCCGACGGCATCCGGCCCTTCCGCCTCGACATCCCGCAGCGCGACCTCGACGACCTGTACGACCGCCTCGACCGCACCCGGTGGCCGGACGAGCTGCCCGGCGTCGGTTGGGCGTACGGCGTGCCCGGCGACTATCTGCGCGAGCTCGTCCGGTACTGGCGGCACACCTACGACTGGCGTGCGGCCGAGGCGCGGCTCAACGAGTGGCCGCAGTTCACGACCACGATCGATGGGACGAACGTCCACTTCGCGCATGTCCGCTCCCCCGAGCCGGACGCCACCCCGCTGGTCGTCACGCACGGCTGGCCCGGCTCGATCGTGGAGTTCCTGGACGTGGTGGGGTCGTTGACCGACCCGGCCGCGTACGGCGGTGATCCGGCGGACGCGTTCCACGTCGTCCTGCCGAGCATCCCCGGCTTCGGGCTGTCCGGGCCGACGCCGGACACCGGCTGGGAGGCGGGCCGGGTCGCCGACGCGTGGGCCGAGCTGATGAGCCGGCTCGGCTACGAGAGGTTCGGGGCGCAGGGCGGTGACTGGGGTGCCGCGATCTCCCGCGAGCTGGGCCGCGCCCATCCCGGCCGGGTGATCGGCGTCCATCTGAACCTGCTGCCGGGCGCGCAGGCGGCCACCGAGCCGACCGGTGAGGAGCTGGCGGGGCTCCGCGTGGAGGAGCGGGAGCGGACGCTCACCTCGTGGCGCCGGTGGAGCGCGTGGTCGCGGGAGGGCACGGGGTACGCCGTGCTGCAGTCCACCCGGCCGCAGACCCTGGCGTACGCGCTGACCGACTCGCCCGTCGGTCAACTCGCCTGGGTCGTCGAGAAGTTCAGGGAGTGGACGGACTCCGAGGAGCTGCCCGAGGAGGCCGTCGACCGGGACCGGCTGCTCACCAATGTGATGCTGTACTGGCTGACCGGGACGGCCGGTTCGTCCGCCCGGATCTACTACGAGCGGGCGCACACGCACGACGGCCGCAAGGCCGAGCCGCAGGAGCCGTCGACCGCGCCGACCGCCCTCGCTCTGTTCCCGGCGGAGCTGCAGATCCCGCTGCGGCACAAGGCGGACCGCACGGAGAACATCGTGCGCTGGACGGAGTTCGACCGGGGCGGGCACTTCGCGGCGATGGAGGAGCCGGAGCTGCTGGTGGAGGACGTACGGGCGTTCTTCCGGCAGTTGCGGTGAGAAGCAGGGGGCGTGAGCGCTCTGCCCGTGGCGAATCTGCCGCAGGCAGACGAATCCGCCACCGGCGGGGCCCCGGGCCGAGAGTGGACAGCGCAACGCATCACCCGCTTCCACTCCTACGACCCGAGGAGCGCCATGTCTCCACGCACAGCCCTGCTGCCGCCCCGCGCCGAGGAGGGCGACACCCCGCCCACCCGGTTCGACGACCACCTGGCCGCCCAACTGCTCGGGCAGCGGATCGTCCTGCTGGGCACCCAGGTCGACGAGGTCTCCGCCAACCGGGTCTGCACCCAGCTGCTGATCCTCGCGGCGGAGGACCCGCGCACCGACATCAGCCTGTTCATCAACAGCCCGGGCGGCTCGGTGCACGCCGGGCTCGCCATCTACGACACGATGCGGCTGATCCCCAACGACGTCTCCACGCTCGCCATGGGGTTCGCCGCCAGCATGGGGCAGTTCCTGCTCAGCGTGGCGCGCCCGGCAAGCGGTACGCGCTGCCCAACGCGCGCATCATGATGCACCAGCCGTCGGCCGGGATCGGCGGCACGACCGCCGACATCGAGATCCAGGCGGAGAATTTGGAGTTCACCAAGCGGACCATCGAGCGGATCACCGCGGAGCACACCGGGCAGAGCCCGGAGACCATCTCCCGGGACGGCGACCGCGACCGCTGGTTCACGGCCGAGCAGGCCAGGGAGTACGGCATGGTGGACCGGGTGGTGGAGTCGTTCGCCGACGTCCGCCCGGCCGCCGCACGGCGACGGATGGGGCTGTAGTCATGGGGACGTACACGATTCCGAACGTGGTCGAGCGCACGCCGCAGGGCGAGCGGTCGTACGACGTGTTCAGCCGGCTGCTGTCGGAGCGGATCATCTTCCTCGGCACCGAGATCGACGACGGCGTGGCCAACGTCGTCATCGCGCAACTGCTGCACCTGGAGTCGGCGGCGCCGGAGAACGAGATCGCGATCTACCTCAACTCCCCCGGCGGATCGTTCACCTCGCTGATGGCGATCTACGACACGATGACGTTCGTGCAGGCGCCGATCTCGACGTTCTGCGTCGGGCAGGCGGCGTCCACGGCGGCCGTGCTGCTGGCCGGCGGGGACCCGGGGCGGCGGTTCGTGCTGGAGCACGCGCGCGTGCTGCTCGGGCAGCCCGCCAGCGGCGGGCGGCAGGGCACGATCTCCGATCTCGCCCTGCAGGCCCAGGAGATGGTGCGGATCCGCTCCCAGATCGAGGAGGTGCTGGACCGGCACACCCACCACGACATCGCGACCCTGCGCGCCGACATGGACCGCGACAAGGTGTTCACCGCGCAGGAGGCGGTGGCGTACGGGCTGGCCGACGAGGTGCTGAGCCGGCGCCTCGGGAAGATCTGAGGCGCCGGACCGGCGTCAGGCGGCCAGGCAGAGTCCGTTGTGGGGCGCACTGGACGTGGCACGGCCACGCGCGTGCGTGCGCCGGGTGAGGTCACTGTGCGCCCGTGCCAGCAGATCGGCCAGGCCGAGGCCCAGGGCGTGGGCGGCGGCCGCGAGCACCTCCGAGGAGGCCTCCTTGCGGCCGCGCTCCACCTCCGACAGATAGGGCATCGAGATCCGCGCGGCGTCGGCGACGTCCTTGAGCGTCCGTTGCTGCGCGAGCCGCTCCCTGCGCAGCACATCACCGACGAGGTCGCGCCAGAGCGGCTCCTTGACGGCGGGCCGGGACGGCACACCGGCGGGCCGGCCGGACGCCGGGTGGGTGATTCCGGGGCGCGCGGGCTGCGGACGCAGCGGGATGACACGGGCCTCTTCGGGCGTCGTCTGCTGGTTCGGCGCTTGGTTGCTCACCTCTTCAGCCTAGGTTCGCGGGCCGTCAGGGGAAGACCGCGACGTTCCGCCCTCGGGGGAATCGGACAAAACGCCCTGGAGAGAGGGGGACTGGCCAACTCGTAGCCCGACACCACCCAATTCGGGCCACCCCACGATCGGCGGGCATGTGAGGGGATAGGCCGGGTACACGCACGTGTACGTCGTCGGGTTCCGGTTACTCATCGGGGCGTGACGCCGACAGGACCGAGGACAACAGAAGCCGAAGAGGCAGACGTCGCACCATGACTTTCGTGGGAGAGGTAATGGACACCGCCGTGACCGGGTCGGAGGTCAAGGACAGCCCTGTGGCCAGGACGGGTGAGGGGCCGGCGCCGGACGTCGTGGACCCCCGGGGCGTGGCTCCGCGCGACGCTCGCGCGTTGTCCCGCCAGTTCTTCGCGCGTCTGGCCGAACTCGAGGAAGGCACGCACGAGTACCAGTACGCACGCAACACCCTCATCGAGATGAACATGTCGTTGGTGCGGTTCGCCGCGGGCCGGTTCCGCAACCGCGGGGACGACATGGAGGACATCGTCCAGACCGGGATGATCGGCCTCATCAAGGCCATCGACCGGTTCGAACTCTCCCGCGAGGTCGAGTTCACGTCGTTCGCGCTGCCCTACATCGTCGGTGAGATCAAGCGCTTCTTCCGCGACACCACGTGGGCCGTGCACGTCCCCCGCCGCCTCCAGGAACTCCGCGTCGAACTGGCCAAGGCCCGCGAGGAACTGGCCAGCCGCCTGGACCGCGAGCCCACGGTCACGGAACTCGCCACGCTGATGAACATCTCCGAGGACGAGGTGATCGAGGCCCAGATAGCCGCCAACGGCTACAACTCCGCCTCCCTGGACGCCGCCCTCACCGGCGACGGCCCGGAGAACGGCGAGGCGGTCCTCGCCGACTTCATCGGCGTCGAGGAACAAGGACTGCGGCTCGTCGAGGACTTCCAGTCGCTCGCCCCGCTCATGGCCGAACTCGACGAACGCGACCGGCAGATTCTGCATCTGAGGTTCGTGGAGGAGGCCACCCAGGCCGAGATCGGCGAACGGCTCGGCTGCTCGCAGATGCATGTGTCCCGACTGCTCAAGCGGATCATCGGACGGCTCCGCCGGGGCATGCTCGGCGAACTGGGCTGCGCCTGACGGCGTACCCCACCCTCGTACTCCAGCCTCGTACCCCACCGAGGACGAACCTGACGGTGAGTCCCCGGCCACGCGCCGGGGCTCACTCCCCGTCCAGCCGCACCACCGCACGCACCCGCTTGCCCACCGGAACCCGCTCGACGGTCACCTCGGTCGCCAGCGCGTGCACGATCTCCAGACCGTGCCGGCCGATGCGGGCCGGGTCGCGCGGGAACCGTCTGGGCAGGGCGGCGCTGCTGTCGTAGACGGACACCGCCACGGCGCTGTCCGTTCCCTCCAGCTCCAGGATGTACGGCCCGTTGCTGTGCCGGTCCGCGTTGGTGACCAGCTCGCTCACCACGAGGAGCACCGCTCCCTCGGCGCGGGCGTCGATCTCGGCGCACCACTCGGTCCTGAGCTGTTCGAGGAACAAGGCGGCGAGGGAGCGCGCCTCGGCGATGCATCCCGGCTCGCCCGTGTAGTGCGCCGCCCGCCGCAGTGGCTCCACGGGCACGTCGAAACCAGTCGGTACGACGGCCCCGTCCCCGTGCTCGATCATGCGTGTCTCTCTCCGAAGCCGGCCATGCCGGACGCTGCTGCACCAGTGCTCGTACCCCGAGCCGCGCGCCGCAGTCCATAGTGCCGGAGTCGTCACATTGCCGGGGTGTTTGCGGACGATCCGGGGGCGGTGTACGCGGAGAACGAACGGTTTCGGGTCCGTGGCGGCGCGAATCCGCCCGGGCTCGGCCCGTAGGGCCCGCAAGCGGACGCGGACGGACCTCCCGGCGCGCGAGCGGTGCCGGTTCTGCTTAGCGTGGCAGCGTGAGTGCGCGGGCCTCCTCCGACCAGGCACTGTCCCGCCCCGGCTGGGTGCAGGCCGTGGTCGTGGTGCTGGCCGGGCTGGTCGCCATGGGGGGCACCGCCGCGCTGGGCCTGTGGGCGGCCGGGGCGGCGGATCTGCCGGACGGGGCGTTTCCTCGGGTGGTCGCGGCGACGGTCGTCACCTCGGTGGGCGGTGTCGTCGAGCTGTCGGGAGATGTCGGAGGCCTCGCCGAGCCAGCGGCGGGGCTGACCGTGACCCCGCTGTCCGTGACGCTGGTCGGCGCGCTGGCGATCGCCGCGGGTTTCCTGCGTCCGCTGCGGCACCGGGCGGTGGCGGCTGCCGGGGAGCTGGGCGCGTGGGCCGGCAAGGTGGTCGTCCTGTGGCTGCTGGGGCTGCTGGGGCTGGCCCTCGTGGCCCGGCAGACCTTCCGGATCTCGCTCGGCGAGGGCGTGATCAGTGACATCGGCGACCTGTTCGGTCTCACGCCGGAGATCGGCTTCACCACGGACGTGCCGCTGTCCCTGTTGTTCGGTCTGCTGTGGCTGGCGGGTGTGCTGGCGCTGGCCCTGCTGGTCTCGCGCGGCACCCCGCTGACGGGACGGCTCCTGGGTTTTCAGCAGTCGGTGCGTCCGGCCGCGTACGCGATGGTCGCCCTGCTGCTCGCCCACGTGGTACTGGGGTGCGTCATCGGCCTGGTCGTCGCCGCGACCCATGGGCATGCGGCTGAGACCTTCGCCGTGCTGCTGCTCGGGCTGCCGAACCTGGCGTGGCTCGGGCTCACCCTCGGCCTGGGCGCCACCTGGGACGGCCGGGTGGAGGGCCCGTTCGAGCTGCCGATGCCGCACGTGCTGGACCAGGTGCTGCGTTCCTCGGAGGTCCAGGCCCTCAACGTCGGTACGCTCTCCGAGCACGACGGCCGGTGGTGGTGGCTGGTGGTCGTGGCGGTGGTGCTGGTGCTCGGGGCCGCGTTCGTGATGGCGGTACGTTCACCGGCGCGGGTGCGGCTCTGGCGGCACGCCGTGCACATGGCCGTCGCGCTGGCGCTCACCGTGCTCATGATCTGCCTGGTCGGCCGCACCTCCGCGTCCTACGGCCTGTCCGTCCTCGGCATCGGCGACCTGGGCGGCGACCTCGCCGGTGAGTTGTTCCTGCGGCCGCGCATCTGGGTCGCGCTGGGGCTCGCCGTGCTGTGGGGGCTGGTGACCGGCTTTCTCGGCGGGCTGCTGGCCAAGCGGGTACGGCGTCGAGGCCCGGCGCCCTGACCCGGTTTCCGGCAGTACGACGCGTCCGGCGTCCGCGCCGAGCCCACCCGTCCCGTGTACGCGGTCCCGGCCGCGTACTCGTCGTGCGCGCACTGCCCCTTGTAGTGACCGACCGCGAAGTCACCGCCCTTGGGCGCCGCTCCCCGGTTGTCGCCGCGGCCGAACCAGACGGTACGGCCACTGGTGCCGAGCTCGCCCTGCGGGGCGGCCGTGCACAGGGCGGCGGAGACGGCGGAGCCGCGGACGCTGTAGCCGGTCAGACAGTGGCCGGTGGCGCACTGGAGTTCGGTGTAACCGGTGGCCCAGTCGTTGCCCGCCGTGACGTGCCGCTCGTCGACGACCGCCTCGTGTGCGGCGGTCGGGGCCCACGGGCGGACACGTCCGAGCACAGGCCCCCCGGTTGCCGGTGTGGCTGAGGCCGAGCAGCCGCGGCCGTCGGGGCAGACGGACTTGCGGGCGCCGGGTCCCAGTCGGGCAGGGCGCGCATCCGCCGCGACGGGCGAAGTCGCCGTGGTCGGGGCTGAGCATGGACCAGGCCGTCACCGGCACCACCGGGCCGGTGCGGCCGGGCGGGCGCACCGGCCCGGTGGTGCCGGTGCCCTCGCGGTCCTCGTGCCAGCCGACGAGCGGCCAGTACGCGAAGTCGGCGTCGGTGCGGATCAGATGGTCGACGAAGTTCTCGAACCAGGCCCGCTGCCTGGCGCCGCGCGCACGGTCACCATCCCGGACGGGGTTGTCATGCGGGAGGTGTGTCATTGGTCCAGTCCGGCGCAGGTCGCGGGCGTGGTGGACGACGTCATGGCGCCGTGGCCGAGTTCCTCTCAGGTGGCAGCGCATGCGGGCGTGGCCGGGTGGCGGCGTGGCGTGCGGTGCCTCGTCCGCCGCGCAGGTGCTCAGCCGCGTTCCGTCGCGGGTACGCCCAGCGATCGGTCTCGGCGTCGTCCAGCCAGACGGGCTCCCCGTCCACCACGCCGATCCGCTGACCGCGCGTGCGGTCCGGAAGGACTCGCTGTCGAGGCCGCGCCCGGCATCGGCGCGTCGACGGCGGCCCGCTGGCGGGCCAGGGCATGCTCGTGGGCCAGGCGAGCAGCGGCGGGGGTGGTCGCGGTGAGCCGCTCGTCCTCGGTGGGCGGGTCCTGCGGTACGGCGGTCAGCGGTGGCCGTCGAGCCAGGCGGCCAGCCATTGGCGTACCAGACGTGGCCCGAGTCGCCGTGCCGCTCCACGGGCCGGACCGGCAGCGGCGGGACGAGGGGCAGGGTGGGTGGGCCGGAAGCCGGGGTCGCCGGGTCGGGTGCCTACTTCCGCATCACGGCGGGCTCGCGGCGGCGCAGCAGGTGGTGGACGACGTAGCCGAACGCCACCGAGAGGGCGCCGAGCATGCCGATGTCGAGCAGCCACACCCCGGCCGTGTGGTCGAACAGCGGGTCGCCGCTCAGCTCGCCGGGCGACAGCCGGCCCAGGTCGACGGTGGCGGCCATCGCGGCGAACGCCCACCGCGCGGGCACCAGCCAGGCCAGCTGTTCGAGCCCGGGCACGCCGTCCAGTTGCAACAGGGCGCCGCAGAAGACGACCTGGACGAGGGCGAGCAGCACCAGCAGCGGCATCGTCACCTCTTCCTTGCGCACCAGCGCGGAGATCAGCAGGCCGAGCATCATCGAGGTGAGCGCGAGCAGGGCGACGGCCACCGCGATCTCGATCAGCGGCGGCATCAGCACCCCCTGCCCGCCGGGCGCGTTGAGGTCGACGCCGAACAGGGCAACCAGGGTCAGCACGACGGCCTGCAGCATGGTGACCGTGCCCAGCACGACGACCTTGGACGCGAGGTACGCCGATCTGGACAGGCCCACGGCCCGTTCCCGCTGGTAGATCACACGTTCCTTGACGAGTTCGCGCACCGCGTTGGCGGCGCCGGTGAGCACGCCGCCCACGCAGAGGATGAGCAGCGTGTTCAAGGCCGATCTGCGGTCCAGCTCGCCGCCCGCGAGGGCACGGGCCATGCCGCCCATGACGAAGGGCAGCGCGATCATGACGACCAGGAAGGTGCGGTCGGCGCCGAGCACGGCCGTGTAGCGGCGGACCAGCGTGCCGAGCTGGGCGGCCCAGCCGCGCGGCCGGGGCGGCGGGCCCACGGCGACCGGGCCCTCGTCGGGCTGCTCGGGCTGGGCGGTGGCGTCGGCGATGTACTGCCGGTGGAAGGGCGAGTCACGGTACTCCCCCGCCCAGTCCCGGTGCTGGTCGCGTTCGAAGGCCTCGAAGGCCTCCGGCCACTGGGTGAAGCCGAAGAAGGCGAGGGCGTCGCCGGGCGGGCCGTAGTAGGCGACCCTGCCGCCCGGGGCGAGGACGAGGAGCCGGTCGCAGACGTCGAGACTGAGGACGCTGTGCGTGACGACGATGACGGTCCGGCCGTCGTCGGCCAGGCCGCGCAGCATGTGCATCACCGAGCGGTCCATGCCGGGGTCGAGGCCGGAGGTGGGCTCGTCGAGGAACAGCAGCGACGGCTTGGTCAGCAGCTCCAGGGCCACGCTGACCCGCTTGCGCTGGCCACCCGAAAGGCTGTGCACGGGCTGGTCGGCGCGCTGTTCCAGACCGAGTTCGCGGATCACCTCCTCGACCCGGGCGCGCCGCTCCGCCTGGGCGGTGTCGTGCGGAAAGCGCAGTTCGGCGGCGTAGGACAGGGCGGCGCGGACGGTGAGCTGGGTGTGCAGGATGTCGTCCTGCGGGACCAGGCCGATGCGGTGCCGCAGCTCGGCGTAGTCGTGGTAGAGGTCGCGGCCGTCGTACAGGACGGTGCCGTGGTCCGCGGGGCGCAGTCCGGTCAGGGCGTTGAGCAGCGTGGACTTTCCGGCGCCGCTCGGCCCGACGACCGCGAGCAGGCACTTCTCCCCCACCGGGAACGACACGCCGTCCAGCAGCGTCCTGCGGTCGCGGTCGACGGCCACGGTGAGGTCCTGCACGTCGAGGGAGACCTCGCCGGTGTCGACGTACTCCTGCAGCTGGTCGCCGACCAGGCAGAACGCCGAGTGGCCGATGCCTACGATGTCACCGGGGCCGATCAGGGCGCTCGTGACGAGCTGCCCGTTGAGGTAGGTGCCGGTGTCGCTGCCGAGGTCGACGATCTCGTACGTCCCGTCGACGTGCGTGCGCAGCTCGGCGTGGCGGCGGGAGACGATCAGGTCGTCGACGACCAGGTCGTTGTCCGGGGCGCGGCCGATGCGGACCGTACGGGTGGGCAGCGGCCGTACCGAGGCGGGGTGCCGGAAGGTGTGGGTGAGGGCGGGCCGGGAGACCGCCGAGGGGCGCTCCGGGGTGGGGGCGGCAAGGCTCACCAGGACGGCGCGAGGGCCGTCGGTGGGATTGCCGAAGCGGATGACGCAGCCGGGGCCGACGTCCCGCTCCTGGACCCGTTGGCCGTCGGCGTAGGTGCCGTTGGCGCTGTGCTCGTCCTCCAGCATCCAGTGGCCGTCCACGGGACGCAGCACCGCGTGGTGCCAGGAGACCCGGGGGTCGTCAATGACGATGTCGCTGAGCGGGTCGCGTCCCACGTGGTAGTCGCGGACGGGCCTCATCACGGTGGAGCCCGTCTCGGTCTCCACGACGAGTTCGGGCGCCGTCGATGCGACCGGCCGCTCCGTCATGGCCAGAATTCTACCGATTCGCTCCACATGTGCGCTGACCGATGACGTCCCGGCGGCTCCCGATGGCGCGTGTCAGGCGACGGGAACGACGAGCGCGGGGATGGTGCGCTGCATCCGCAGGGCGTCGACGGACTCGGCGAGCAGCTCGTACTCGGTGGTGTCGTCGCTGGTGGCGATCCTGACCAGCCGGCCGGCCGCCAACTGGTCGGCGATCAGCTCCTGCTGGTCCATGTCCGCACACCAGGCGCGCAGCACCGACGACACATCGGTCACCCCGTCACCGACCGGGATCAGCGCGTTCGGCGGGAACGGCGCGTCACCGGGCTGCGGGTCGAGGCGCTCCGCGATCCAGGTGGCGCGGTCGCGCAGCCACCACAGCGCGAGGGCCAGAGTGGGTGCCCGGTAGGTGCCGAGCGGTACGCCGATGCGCCGGCCGCCGCAGATGCCGTACGCCGTGACATGGCACAGGAATTCGTCGTGCACGTACGCCTCCCCCGTCGCGTTGCCCGCTTGCGGTGATGCCTCGCTTTTGGTGCGGCTCCTGTGCGGCAAAACAGTCCTTGACGTTCGAGTATCTTCACTCTTGAACCACTGTCACCATGTCTTTCCAGCCAGTCTCCTGGCATATTCACCGCGCGTATTGGCCGGAATGCCATGGGTGAGGAGTGCAGGCCGGAGGGTACGGATCTTCGCCCTCGACCGGAGCGAGAGCCTCCGCGATGAGTTTCTTCCCGCTTACGGGGTCCGATGAGCCAAGCATTTCCCTGGTGCCTTTCGAAAGTTCTGGTCTCGTTTCTCCGGGATCGCGCAGCGGATACCGCGCTTGCGCAGGCAGGTGCGGTTCGCGCGGGAGCCGTACGCCTTGTCGGAACGGACCCTGTCCGGCCGTATCCGGTGCCCCGGGAACGTCCGAGCCCGTGATCGTCGGGCTCGGTGAACACACCGCCTGGCAGCTCGGCTCCGTCAGGTCGTGACGCCCGGATCAGGCCAACAGCACAACAGCCGCAGGGTCCCCTGGGCTTGCAAGGCCATGACGACCCGGTCCCGCGTTCCACCGGCTGGTTCAACCGGAGAGAGCGGATGCACCCCTGGCGTGGCCCGCCGGGGGACGCCCGGTCGCCGGAGTGCTGCGCATCGGCTATCCGGTGTGCGGGGGGCTGTGGCGTGGATTCGTGGCGGGGGTGACGTGCTCGCCGGGTGGGTGGATCGGCGCGGAGGTGACAACGGTGGTGGCACCCGTGCGGGCGGCAAAGCGTTTCAGGTGGGGGTTGGTGCGGGCGGGCAGCAGGACGGTGACGCTCTGGTAGGGCCCGGCTGCGGTGAGGGCGCCGGTGTGGGCGGCGAGGACGGCGTCGGCCTGGCGGGCTTGGCGGCGGGCGTGGGCGAGGCGGAGCAGGGCGTTGATGCTGAAGCCGGTGGAGCGCAAGGCGACCGCGGCGATCAGCGCGGCGCCGGTGCGGGCGCTCTGCCCGGCACGGGCAGCCACCCCCCGGCCGACACGGGCGCCGGTGAGGGCCCTCAGCCCGGCGCAGGCGGGACGCCTCCCGGTCGGCGCGGGCCCCGGCGCAGGCGGCTCCGCCCCGCGCGGGCAACCACCCCCGGGCGACACGGGCGCCAGCGCGGACCCTCAGCCCAGCACGGGCAGCCACCCCCCGGTCGGCGCGGACCCCGGCACAGGCGACTCCGCCCCGCGCGGGCAACCACCCCCGGCCGACACGGGCGCCAGCGCGGACCCTCAGCCCAGCACGGGCAGCCACCCCCCGGTCGGCGCGGGCCCCGGCACAGGCGACTCCGCCCCGCGCGGGCAACCACCCCCGGCCGACACGGGCGCCAGCGCGGACCCTCAGCCCAGCACGGGCAGCCACCCCCCGGTCGGCGCGGGCCCCGGCGCAGGCGACTCCGCCCGGCACGGGCAACCACCCCCGGCCGACACGGACCCCGGCACAGGCCCTCAGCCCGGCGCAGGCGGGACGGCTCCCGGTCGGCGCGGGCGCGCCTGTGTCGATCGGCGGGCCAAGGTGGTCGCCGCGGCGGTCGGTGTGCCGGTCGAGGAGTTGACGGGGAAGCTGGTGACTGCCGCTGCCGATGCGGACGATCGTCTGTCCGGTCGGCCCCAATAGGGCTCACTGCCCTGGTGCGGCGAGGCAGCACGCGTGAGTGGAGGTCGCGGTGTCGGAGCATCCGGTGATCGGATATCTCGTCTGGGCGGTTCTCTTCGGCGCCCTGTTCGCCTGGGAGGGCATCGCCCTCATCCGGGCCGGTGATGCCTTCCCCACCCTGAGTGACACCCTGCGCGCCGTCATGCGGTACCCCATGGGCCGGTGGGCGCTGTTCGCTCTGTGGCTGTGGTTCGGGTGGCACGCCTTCGTCCGCGGCTGGCACTTCTTGCTGCGGGATTCCCCTTGATGGCCGGTCGATGGATCGCAGGGTTCGAACCGTGCTCCCCACCCACCTGAACGTCGGGGTCATGCTGTCGGGCTATCTCCTGGTCATGGGATACCTGGCCATCGGCCTGCGCACCCTGCGCCGACACCCGACGAAATCCGCACACATCACCGGAACCCGCGGCCGACGCACGAGACGTGGCTGGCCCGGCCTTGTCCGCCAGGTGATCTCCACCGCGATCGGCGGATACGCGCTGCTCATGGCCGTCGTGGTCGGCTACTACCACGGCGTGGCAGGCCTGGGCGGCGGGTTCCTGGCCAGCGCGTCCACCGGCAGCGCGACACTCGTGGGCATCGCGCTGCCCGTCTACTTCGTTGCGTCATGGCTGGCCGAACGGCGGCACAGTCGCCGATCGGCTGACGGAGCTCGTCGACGTCCCCGATGACGCCGCCCCGGACGGCCCACCCAGGAACGACCCGGACCTCGATGGAACAGTCATCCGGACCGGCGCCTCTGATGGCGGAACCTCGCCGGATTCCCACGGGCCGCTCTCCGCACCGCACCCCGATCGCCCTTAATGTCGGCTATATGTCAGGAGCCACGGGTACCTCGCCCCGAGACCTGAGGCTCACGGGGTCAGGGTGGGCCATCGCCGCGCGCGTGTGGTGCCGTTCGCGTACGGCGCCGCCTGTCGTGCTGGTTCCCGGTTTCGTGGTGTCCGGTGCGTACGCCGTACCGACGGCCGTGCGGCTGGCGGACACCTTCCGGGTGTACGTGCCCGACCTCCCCGGTTTCGGCCGCAGCCGACTGCCGAGGCGGGCGCTTCCCGTCACCGAACTGGCCGACTGCCTGCGGGCGTGGCTGCGGGCGGCCGGTGCGGAGGGCGGCGGCCTGCTCGCCAACTCCTTCGGCTGTCAGGTCGCCGCCGATCTGGCGGCACGGTATCCCGGAGCTGTCCGCGCCCTGGTGCTGACGTCGCCGACGGTGGACCCCGCGATGCGGTCGGCGGCGGGTCTGCTGCGTCCGTGGCTGAGTGAGGCGAGGACCCAGTCCTGGCCGCTGCGCCGCATCCTGGCCCGGGACTTCCTGCGGGCCGGGCCGCGGCGCTCCATGCGGTTGTTCCGGCACGCGCTCGCCGACTCCATCGAGGACCGTTTGCCCCGCGTCACGGTGCCCACGCTGGTCGTGCGGGGGACGGCCGATCCCTTCGTCTCCCCGCAGTGGGCGGCGCGGGTGGCCGACCTCGCCGGGGGTCGGCTGGTGGAGCTGGACGGCGGGCTCCACGCGATGGTCCACGAGTCTCCGGATGCTGTCGCGGAGGCAGTGCTGCCGTTCCTGACGGGACACCTCGGCAACGAAGGCACCGGCTGCACCGGCGACACCGGACGGAGGAGCTGACCGATGCCCGCATCCGCCTTCCTCGCGAGCTTCGACTCCACGGCGGCGATGGTGCGCGCCACCGCCCGGTATCTGTCGGGCCGCGACTTCCCCGCCCTCGGCCTCAACCGCCTCCTGCAGCCCCCCGCCGTGCTGGTGAACGCACTGCCGCGCAGGGCCCGCGAGCTGGTGTACATCATGAGCGGCTGGGCGGAGACCGTACCGCCGCGCCGTCTCGGCCGGTTCGACGCCGGGGAACTGTCCGCGTGGGCGGCCGCGCAGTATCCCGCGAGGCGCTTCCCGGCGGTCGCCATCGGCTCCTCCAACGGCGCCGCGGTTCACTTGTACACGGCGCTGGGCATCCCCTGGCTCCCGCAGACGTTCCTGGTGCCGGTCCGCCGGCGCGTCGACCCGGACGACCCCGCCGAAGCCCTGCGCGCCGGCCTGGGACCGGCCCGCACCGTGCTCGACCGCAACCCGGACATCCAGCTGCACCACATGCACGACGCGGTCCAGGACCGGCTGATGATCCGGACGATGACGTACTTCCGCGTCAAACGGCTGCGGCTCGGCGCGGCGTACGAGCGGTTCCTGAGGGAACGACTGCCCCCCGGCGGTACCGTCTTCGTGATCGACTGTCAGCAGACCTGGCCCACGCGCAAGATCGCCGATCGCCACCTGTTCCAGCACGGCGCGGTCGGCGGGGCCACGGAGGAGGAGTACCGCCACGGCGGCCCGCGCGTCGCCGACTACCTCCGGCGATACGGCTCCCCGCGTGAACGGTGGGAGGCACCGGAGCCCGACGGTCGCAGCCCCGAGGCGGAGTGGGGTTTCGAACCGGCTCTGCTCGACGACATCCGGCGGGTCGCCCGGGAGTGCGGCCACCGGATCGTACGGATCAGCTTTCCCGAGCCGCAGGCCCTGAGTCCGCTGGTGGCCGACCTGTACCGGTGGTGGTACGAGCACCGCGGCATTGCCGCGAACCGGCTGCTCGTCGAGTCCTTCATCGTCATGGAGCCGTGGTGGGCGCTGCGCACCGGGTCGGTTCCCTTCTGGATGGAGTTCAACACCGAGTCTGCGTTCGAGGCGGTGAGCGCGTACCTGGACCGGGCGGATCCCTTCGACGACATCCGGCTCACCCTGTTCAACCACGGCGTCGAGTCGGTCGGCCTCGTCCCGGCCGAGCAGTGGGAGACCCTTTTCGCCCGCACCCGTACGGGAGGCGGCTGGCTCGGTGCGCGGCCCGACAGGTTCCCGCTCGACTTCGCCCACTACGCCCGCTACCAGCGGGCCCTGCGCAGCATCCCCACCCGCTGTCCACTGCCCGCGCCCCTCACGCTGTCCCGGCTGGACTCCTTCCTCGCCGACCACGGGGACCGCTACCGGGTGCGCTGGGAGCACCTGTCGGGGACCGACTGAGCATGCGGGGGCCGACCTTACCCGGACGGCACCGTCCGCGAAGACCCGTACGTGACACAGTCGTACGGCCCGCGGCGCTCCTCGTGCTCGCCGGCGCCGTCACGGTGCTCGCCGCGGTGGGTGTGCTGCCGCGGTGGCCCGGCCTGGTGCACCTCGTGGCGCTGCCGCCCTTGGACCTGATCGCCGACCTGCGGCTGCTCATGCGCTTCACCTCCGGGTACCCGCAGTTCCTCGCCGGTCTCGCCGCCTGCCTCGCCGTGCGCGTCACCGTGCTGGCCTTCCTGCTGGGCGGCCCTCGCGGACAGACACTGCGGTACGCCGCCCGCTACTACGTCCTCGTACTGCCGGGGGCGCTCCTGGCCTCGGCGCTGCTGCTGGGTGCCGGAGCCGTGCTGTTCTACGCGCTGTTCTGGATCGGTACCGCCCTCGCCCTGCTGGTCTTCGCCCTGGGGGCCGCCGTGCCATGGGCGGCGCCACCCCGGCTGGCGCACGGCCTCGCGGTCACGCTACGGCGCGGACTGCGGCTCGGCACCGTCGGCGCCTACCTGACCGCGCTGGCCGTCATCGGCGCGGTGGCCGACGCCACGCGGCCCGTGGGTCCCGTGCTGCTCGTCCCCCTCTCCGTCCTGCTCACGCTGGCGGCAGCCCAGGCGTTGCGCGAGGACCCCGGTTTCCGGTGGACGCGGCGTGCCGTGGCCCTCGTACCGGCCGCGGGGCTGGCCGCGCTGGCGCTCGTCGTCGCGACCGGCCCCGCCGGACCACCACGGGCGGCGCCACCGCAGGAGCCGCGCCGCGGCTCCTTGATGCTCATGTCGGGCGTCGACTCGGCCTCCGGCACCGGCGCCATGCTCGAAATCGACCCGCACACCCTCGGCTACCGCTGCGCGCACACCTTCTACTACTCGTACGCCGGCCCCGGCCCCGGACAGCCACGCCGCCAGGCTCTCTGCCCCATCACCACCGGAGCGCCCTACCGGCCGGAGGACACCCTGCGCCCCACCGCCGAGCTGATCTCCTTCCTGGATGCCCAGCTCGGCGGCCTGCCGCCGCCGGTCCTGCTCTCCACCCACTCCCAGGGGGTGTGGGTGGTCTGGGAAGCCGCCACGCAGGGGCGCCTGCCCCGGGTGGAGACGCTCGTGCTGGCCGGGCCCTTCCCGGAGAACCCGGTGCCCTACCCCCCGCAGGGCGAACCGGGCCGGTCCCGCTTGGCCGCGGACGTCGCGCGTCTCCTGACCGGCCTGCCCCGCCCCGGCGGCACCTCGGTGTTCCGCCCCGACTCGCCCCTCGGCCGGGAGTGGCTGGCGGACCCCACAGCGATCGAACGCACCCTGTCCCACCCACTGCCGCCCGGCCTGCGCGCCCTGGCCGTCCCGAGCGTCTTCGACCTGCCCCTGATGCCGCACGGCCCCCGCATCCCGTCGGCCACCAACGCCTGCCCGGTCCCGGTCATCCACCCGAACCTGCCTTACTCCGCCGAGTTCCGGCGCCTCGTCAACACCGTCGCCGACGGACACGAGCCACCCGCCGCCTGCCCACTCTGGCGCACTCTGGTCGGCCCGCTCTTCCGCCCCTTCGCCGTTCCGGCCGACGGCTGACCCCGGCCCGTCCCCCTTACGGGCCGCTCCGCGCCCTGCCGTAACGCGGGGCCGCGCGAGAGGCAGGGCGTTGCCCGGACGTGGCCCGGTCGTTCCCGCGGCAGCCCTCACGCCGCCGAGACGCTGTGCCAGGGTCAGTCCCACGAGCGCATGCGTCGAGCAGCTGACCAAGCACCGGGCCGCGTGTTCCTGGTGCACGGTCGCTGCCCCCTGCCATGCCGCACGACCTGGCCGTATCCGGATGCCCCGGCCGGACCGTGCACCAACCGCAAGAAGCGCGGTTCCGACGGTGGTCCGGCCACCGAAGGTCGACAAGCCCGACTACGCCGACTGCAAGGAGCGCCATGCGCCACCGTGCGTGTGGGTCAGGGCAGGGCGATGGCGTCGATGCGGGACAGTTCCTCCGCGTCGAAGTCGAGGTTGCCGATCGCGGACACGCTGTCCTCCAGCTGCCGCGGGCTGCTCGCGCCGACCAGGGCGGAGGTCACGCGGCCGCCGCGCAGGACCCAGGCGAGGGCCATCTGGGCCAGTGACTGGCCACGGGACTTGGCGATGTCGTCGAGGGCGCGCAGCCGCCCGACCAACTCCTCGGTGAGCGCCTCGGAGTTCAGGAACGGGCTGTCGCTCGCGGCCCGCGAGTCCTCCGGGATGCCATCGAGATAGCGGCCGGTGAGCAGGCCCTGCTCCAGCGGCGAGTAGGCGATGGAGCCGACCTCCAGCTCGTCCAACGCGTCCAGCAGGCCCTCCTCGGGGCGCCGGTCGAGCATGGAGTAGCGCGGCTGGTGGATCAGGAGCGGGGTGCCCAGCTCGCCCAGGATGCGGGCGGCCTCGCGGGTCTGCTCCGGGGAGTAGTTCGAGACACCGACGTACAGCGCCTTGCCCTGCTGGACCGCCGAGTGCAACGCGCCCATCGTCTCCTCCAGCGGAGTCTGGGGGTCCGGGCGGTGCGAGTAGAAGATGTCGACGTAGTCCAGGCCCATCCGCTTCAGGCTCTGGTCCAGTGAGGACAGCAGGTACTTGCGCGAGCCCCACTCGCCGTACGGGCCGGGCCACATCAGATAACCGGCCTTGGTGGAGATCACCAGCTCGTCACGGTACGGCGCGAAGTCGGCCTTGAGCGCCTCGCCGAACGCGGACTCGGCGGCGCCGGGCGGCGGGCCGTAGTTGTTGGCCAGGTCGAAGTGCGTGACGCCGAGGTCGAAGGCGCGGCGCAGGATGGCCCGCTGGGTCTCGACCGGCCGATCGGGGCCGAAGTTGTGCCACAGGCCGAGCGACAGCGCGGGGAGCTTGAGGCCGCTGCGTCCGGTGCGCCGGTAGGGCATGTCCGCGTAGCGGTCGGGGTGTGCCGTGTACAACGCGACTCCAGAGGGGTTGGCACGGAGGGAACAGTGTGCCCTCACTCTTTCGTGACCTGCGGGCAGTGGTCCAACAGAAGAATCCGATGGAATTCAGCGATTACGCTTCTCAGTCATGGAACTGCGCCATCTCCAGCACTTCGTCGCGGTCGCCGAGGACCAGCACTTCACCCGGGCGGCCGAACGGCTGATGGTGTCCCAGTCGGGCCTGTCGGCCTCGATCCGGGCGCTGGAGCGGGAGTTGCAGACGCCGCTGTTCGTCCGGACCACCCGCCGGGTGACGCTCACCCCGGCCGGACGGGCGCTGCTGGGCGAGGCCGAGCGGATTCTGGCGCAGGTGCGGGCGGCGCATGAGGCGGTGGCCGCGGTGCAGGGCGTGCTGCGCGGCATGCTCGCGCTCGGCACGGAGCAGTGCATCGCGGGGGTGAACGTGGCGCGGCTGCTCGCGGCGTTCCGGCACCGGCACCCGGATGTGGAGATCTGTCTGCGGCAGGCGGGCTCCGGCGCGCTGGCGGAGGAGGTCGCCGCCGGACGGCTGGACCTGGCTTTCGCGGTGCGCACGCAGGAGGACACCGACCAGCTGCGCTCCGTACCGCTGACCAGCGAGCCGATGACGGTGCTGTGCCATCCGACGCACCGCCTCGCCGCCGCCGGCGCGGCCGTGACGCCTCAGGAGCTGGGCGGCGAGGTGTTCGTCGACTTCCACCCCGACTGGGGGCCGCGCCGCGCCACCGACGCCGCGTTCGCCAGGGCGGGCGTACGGCGCACGGTGGCCCTTGAGGTGAACGACGTGCACAGTCTGCTCGACCTGCTGGACGAGAACCTGGGCATCGCCGTCGTACCGCACCACTTCCGCCACAAGCGCCCCTCCCTCACCGCCCTGCCCCTCAAGGGCACCGGCGAGGCGGAGTACGAGACGGTCGCCCTGCTGCCGCCCCGGGAGGCGACGAGCCCGGCGGCGCGGGCCCTGATGGCGCTCCTCGACTCCTGAAGCCCGGCGCCGCGCCGTCGTGTGGGTCCCGGCGAGGCGCCGTCGTGTGTGCGTCCTGGCGATGCGCCGTCATGTGGGATTCCGGGCGATGCGCCATCGTGGGACGTATGCATGCCAAGGACATCCTCACCGACGGCTACAGCCGCATCCAGGAAGAAGTCCACGCCGCCGTCGAAGGCCTCACGGCCGACGACCTCAACGCCCGCCCCGGCCCCGCCGCCAACTCCATCGCCTGGCTGATATGGCACCTGACGCGCGTCCAGGACGACCACGTCGCCGACGCCTCCGGGCTCGACCAGGTCTGGCTGACGCAGGACTGGGAGAAGCGCTTCGGGCTCGGGCTGCCACGCCACGACACCGGGTACGGACACAGCTCGGCGAAGGTCGCCAAGGTGCGGGTCGACTCCCCCGACCTGCTCACCGGCTACTACGACGCCGTGCACGAGCAGACGCTCGACTTCGTACGCGGGCTGACCGCCAAGGATCTCGAGGAGATCGTCGACGACCGCTGGGATCCGCCGGTCAGCCTGGGCGTGCGGCTGGTGAGCGTGCTGTCCGACGACCTTCAGCACGTCGGACAGGCCGCCTACGTACGCGGTCTGCTTCAGGCCTCGTAGCCCGGCAGGATCACGTCCCGGATGAGCGCGTTCCGCTCGTCGAACGGGATGAACGCGCTCTTGACGGCGTTCACGGTCACCGTGCGCAGATCCTCGACCGTCCAGCCGGCCTCCTCGACCAGCAGGGACATCTCGCGGGTCATCGTGGTGCCGGAGACCAGGCGGTTGTCGGTGTTGAGCGTGACGCGGAAGCCGAGGTCCTTGAGCGCCGTGATGGGGTGCTCGGCGATGGAGGTGGCGGCGCCGGTCTGGAGGTTGGAGGTCGGGCACATCTCCAGCGCGATCCGGCGGTCGCGCACCCACCCGGCGAGACGCCCGAGCTTGCCGTCCACGATGTCGTCCATGATCCGCACGCCGTGCCCGATGCGCTGGGCGCCGCACGCCTGGAGCGCCTGGTGGATGCTGGGCAGGCCGTGCGCCTCACCGGCGTGGATGGTGAACGGCACGTTCTCGTGGCGCAGGTGCTCGAAGGCGGCCAGGTGGTCGGCGGGCGGGAAGCCGTCCTCGGCGCCGGCGATGTCGAAGCCGACGACACCGGCATCCCGGAACGCGACGGCGAGGTCGGCGATCTCCCGGCTGCGGTCGAACATCCGCATCCCGCACAGCAGCGTCCCGACCCGGACCGGCGTGCCGGCGGCGGCAGCCTTGGCCATGCCCGCCGCGAGCCCCTCCTGCACGGTCTCGACGACCTCGGGCAGCGTCAGCCCGCCCTTGACCATCAGCTCCGGCGCATAGCGCACCTCGCCGTACACGACACCGTCCGCCGCGAGATCGAGGACGTACTCCTCGGCCGTGCGCAGCAGGCCCTCGCGGGTCTGCATCACGGCGAGGGTGTGCTCGAAGGTGGCGATGTAGCGGACCAGGTCGCCGGAGTTCGCGGCGTCGTAGTACCAGGCGGCGAGCGCGTCGGGGTCGGTGGTGGGCAGGGTGTGGCCGACCGTCTCCGCGAGCTCGACGACGGTGGCGGGGCGCAGGCCGCCGTCGAGGTGGTCGTGCAGGACGGCCTTGGGGAGGCGGCGAAGGGAGGCGATGTCTACGCGCGTAGCGGTCATGGTGCGTCTTTCCTCGGGCGGGGCGTTGATATGGAGCGGGGGTGCGGGTCAGGCGGGCTGGAGCAGGTCCCAGCGGTTGCCGTGCAGGTCCTGGAAGACGGCGACCGTGCCGTACGGCTCGTGTCGCGGCTCCTCCAGGAAGGTCACGCCCGCGGCGAGCATCCGGGCGTGGTCGCGAGCGAAGTCGTCGGTGTGCAGGAAGAAGCCGACACGACCGCCGGTCTGGTCACCCACCCGGGCACGCTGGCCCTCACCCTTGGCACGGGCGAGCAGCAGCGAGGTCCCGGCGCCCTCCGTCCCGGGCTCCACCACGACCCAGCGGGAGCCGTCCTCGCGGGGCGTGTCCTCGGCGAGCCGGAAGCCGAGGGCCCCGGTGTAGAAGCGGATCGCCTCGTCGTAGTCGTCGACGACGAGGGTGACCAGGGCGATGCGTCTCATCGGGACCTTCCGGGAGGGCTGATTGACGGGAGAGGTTATACGTAAAACCTGACGGGCGCCAGTCGTCATCGGGACCGGAGTCCTGCGCCTCGGGCCGGAGGTGCTCCGGCGGTCGAGCGGCTGGCGTCCCGGGCATGACGATCACCGAGCCCCCGCGCGGTCCCGCCCGCCGTCAGCAGGATGTACCGGCCCGGCTGGAACGGGAGAGGGACATATGGGTGGCCTCGGCGGACGCCGACCGGGTGCCGTGTCTGGTCCCGCCGCGGTTCGTGCGGGACGGCGAGTGCGTGTGGCCGGTTACGCGCCCGGCCAACCCCACCGGCCGCAATCTGCTTGCGGTCCGCCGCACCCGGCTGGCGTTCGGGGACACGCGGGATGTCGTCCTCGTCGACGGCGATGTCGAAGCCTTCTCGGCCGCGGAGGTGCCGGACGCGGCGGCGGAGGCGTTCCGCGCAAAGACGGGCTGGGATCCACGGCGAAGCGCTCAACAGCCATCGGGCGGCGATCGGTCGGCCGTCGGTGGACGACGTCCGCGGCTCCGCCATCACAAGGGCTGGAGGCACTCATGGACACCGGCGAACCGCCTGTGTACGTGGGCTTCGGCAGCATGGCCACACACCCACCGAAGGACATCGCCCAGGTAGCCACTGGAGCGAGCCGCGCGCACGGCCGTCGCGTACTCCTCGCCCGCGGCTCGGCCGACCTGGCCCCGATCGACGACGCCGACGACTGCTTCGTCGGCGGCGAGGTCAACCAGCAGGCAGGCTGGGCATCGGCTCGGCTCGCGGCGGCCCGACGCCGACCTTCGGCTTCCTGTCCGCCGCGCTCACAACGGCCCTGACACCCCAGACCCGCGCACGAGCCAGGGCCGTGGCCGGGACCATCGGCACCGACGGGGCGACGGGGCGACGGGGGACGGTGGCCGCGACTTGCTTCAGGGGTCCTCAGTCGGTGCCACGGTCCATGACGCGGCGGGCGGCCTCCGCCTCCGCAGCCGGAGGGGACAATTCGTCGAGCGTGTCGAGCTCGGCATCCGACTCCAGCTCCCGCTCCCAAGCCGCAGCCAGACGCTCCTGTTCGTCGCGTGGCTTGGCACTGACGACCTTGCGCTGATCCGGGTCCAGAGCCGCCAGGAATCGCCCGACCGAATCTGCCGGCATACCGTGCTCCTCGTCGCTGAAAGGGTGCCGCCGCTCCTGGCCCAGCATGACCAACCGGGCCCGCGCCCAACCACCTGACACGGCCTGCGACCACCCTGATGGCCCTGCTTCTCCCCTTCGCTCACATGGTGTTGGAAGTCCCGCCTGGCAGCGGCGAAAGCTGCAAGGGGCGGTTTCGGCGCCCCAGGGACCCCTTCGGTATCGAGCGCCCACACGGACACCGACCCCGACGCGCGCTTGTTGATGGCCGATCAGGGTTCGGCCCAGCGCTGGACCCGCCACCGTGCCGCGTCGGCGTGCCGAAGGACGGGGCGCCGTTCAGGAGCCAGACGTGTCGGCCGTAGCCAACCGCGACCACCCCGCAGTCCGGACAACCGGCCAGACCGGCGTCAGCCCCAACCGTCCGGCACAACCAGACCCTGTCCACCGCAAACGGCTGGTACAGCCAGCGACCTTTATGGCTTGCGCTTGTGTGGGGGCGATGAGGCTGCGACCTGCTAGGACGGGGTGCAGAGGCGATCGGAGTGCTCCACCGCCCAGGCCAGCAGCTCCTGGGCCTCGTCCTTCACCCGGTCCAGGCCCGCCACCTTCAGGGCGGGTGCCGTGCGCTTGAGGCCGATGACGTTCGTCGTCGGCGACATCTGAGGGCGCCGCTGAAGGGCCGCGACCCGCTCGGCGATGCCGACCAGGCCGGGGCGCAGCAGGGGCTCACCGCCGGTGAAGCGGACCTCCGTGATGCCCAGCGACGTCACTGCGATGTGGATCAGGCGGACCATCTCGTCCTCGTCGTCCGTGAGCAGGTCGGGCTTGGCCGGCCGGTCCCCCCTGTGCGCAGGCCGACCGGCTGACCCCACCGGCCCACGCCCGCGCGTGCGGCCACCTCGTCGAGGGTGGTCCGACCGCCGTCCCGGCTCCGGACCAGCGGTCGATGAATCGGCCCCGTGCCCTGGGACAGAGGCAGACCGGTTGCGTGGTTGGTGTCGGCGACGACCTCCGCGGTGATGGAGGCAGCGGTCTCCTCGGGGGTGCGGGCACCGAGGTCGAGACCGATCGGTGAGCGCAGCCGGGCGAGCTGTTCCTCGGGCACACCGGCCTCGCGCAGGAGGCGCAGGCGTTCGTCGTGGGTGCGCCGGGAGCCCATCGCGCCGACGTAGCCGACCGGGAGGTCGAGCGCCAGGCGTAGCAGCGGGATGTCGAACTTGGCGTCGTGGGTGAGGACGCAGACGGCGGTCCGGCAGCCGGACGGGGGGACCGACTGCCGGACGAGCATGGAGCACCCCGGGCGGCCGGGCCGCTCCTGGTGGCCCGGGCGCCCCGGTTCAGAGCAACGTCTCGGCGGTGATGGGCAGTTCGCGGATGCGGCGGCCGGTGGCGTTGAAGACCACGTTGGCGATGGCGGACGCCACCCCGACCTGGACGATCTCTCCTACCCCCTTGACGCCGAGCGGGTCGGCCTGCATGTCCTCGCCCTCCAGGTAGATCGCCTCGAGTTCGGGGATGTCGGCGTTGACCGGGACCAGGTAGCCGGCGAGGTCGGCGTTGACGATCCGGCCGTCACGGTGGTCGGTGACCGTGTGCTCCAGCAGCGCCTGACCGATGCCGCCGACCATGCCGCCCAGCGCCTGGCTGTCGGCGAGCTTGGGGCTGACGATGCGGCCACAGTCGTAGAGACCAAGCATCCGCCGCACCCGCACCAGACCCAGCGTCGTATCCACCCCGACCTCGGTGAAGACCGCGCCGTAGGAGTAAGTAGGAGTAATACGAGTGTCGCTCGGGGTCCGGCGGCCCTGCGTACGAGCCGTCCGCCTGGAGGTGGGTGAGGTTGTTGCGGGCCAGCAGCCGCTGATAGGTCTCGCCACAGGCGGGGTTGCCCTGCACGTGCAGCCGCCCGCTGCGCACGACGACGTCCTCGGCCTTGACGCCGTACAGCGGTGACTCCTCGTCCTCGACGGCCAGTTCCATCGCCTGCCGACGGACCTTGTCGCAGGCGTCGAGGGTGGCGGTGCCCACGCTCGCCAGGGTCATCGAGCCGCCGTGCGGCGGGGTCTGCGGGTAGCGGGAGTCGCCGAGCCGGAAGTCGACCTCGCGCGTGACGAGCCCGAGCGCGTCGGCGGCGACCTGGGTCTGGGAGGTGTAGGCGCCCGGACCCAGGTCGCTGGAGGCGGCCTCGACCACCGCGGTGCCGTCGGCGTCCAGGCGGACCCGGGCCTGCGCCGGCATGCGCCCGGGGTCGTACACGGCCGCCGCCATGCCCAGACCGATCAGCCAGTCGCCGTCGCGCGTCGAGCGGGGCTGCTGGTTGCAGCCGGTTCCAGCCGAACTCGCGGGCGCCCACGGCGTAGCACTCGCGCAGCCGACGGGTGGACCAGGGCAGCCCGTTCGACTCGTCCTCGGCCGGCTCGTTGCGCAGGCGCAGCTCGATCGGGTCGATACGGAGCCGGTGCGCGAGTTCGTCCATGGCCGACTCGATGGCGAAGGACGCGTTCGCGAAGCCCGGACCGCGCATCCAGATCGGGGTGTTCACGTCCAGGGGCACCTTCCGGTACGCCTGGCTGACGTTGGGCGTGCTGGAGAACATCTGGCCGGCGAGCATGATGGCCTCGTCGAACGTCTCGTACGACGAGGTCTCCGCGTCGATCTCGTGGACCGTGGCCCTCAGGCGGCCCCGCCGGTCGCTGCCCAGCCGCAGCCGGTACTCGTACGAGGGCCGGAACCCGGTACCGAAGTACATCTGCTTACGGCTCAGGGCCACCTTGACGGGACGTTTCGTCTCACGGGCGGCCAGCGCGGCGACGACCGTGTGCGGCCAGCAGCGCAGCCCGCTGCCGAAACCGCCCCGACGAAGGGGTTGATGACCCGCACGGACTCCATGGGCAGGTCGAACACCGTGGAGAGTTCGGTCTGGGTGCCCACCACCCACTGCGTCTTGTCCCACACGGTCAGCTTGTCGCCGTCCCAGCGGGCGATCGTGGCGTGCGTCTCCATCGGGTTGTGGTGGTTGCGCGCCATGCGGTACGTCAGGTCCATCCGCACCGCCGAGTCGCGCAGACCGGCTTCGGCGTCACCGCGCGCGCACGTGGTCGGCTCATCCGCCTTGGCGTCCTTGGCGTCGGCCAGGTCGGTCGAGGGCTGCTGTGCGTCGTGGCGGACCTCGACCAGGCTCACGCCGTGCTGCGCGGCCTCACGGGTGTCGACGCCGGTGATACGGCCCCGGCCGATGCTCGCGTCGACGATCACGGCGTGCAGCACCCCGTCGACGTCGAACTCGGCGGCGTACTGCGCCTCGCCCGTGACCTTCAGCCGCCCGTCCACCCGGGACAGCGGCGCACCCACGGCTGCCTGCGGCTGCGGACTCACTTGGTACCTCCTACGACGCGCAGCTGACGTTCGACGGTCCGCTTGAGCACCTCGACCTTGAACCGGTTGCCCTCCAGCGGGCGGGCCCCCTGCGCCGCCTGCTCGGCGGCGGCCGTCCACAGGGCGTCCGAGGGGCGTTCACCGACGGGGGCTCGCTCGACGGCGGGCAGCTTCCACGGCACGGTGCCCACTCCCCCGGCGGCGACCTTGGCCTCGCGGATCACCCCGCCGCGTACATGCAGCGCGACGGCCGCCGAGGTCAGCGCGAACTCGTACGACTGGCGGTCGCGCACCTTCAGATAGCCGGACTTCAGCGGACGCGGAAGAGCGGGGATCTCCACCGCCGTGATCAACTCGCCCCGGCGGATCGCCTGTTCACGGTGGGGAGTGCTCCCGGGCCGCAGCAGGAAGTCGGCGAACGGGACACGACGTTCCCCGTCCGGGCCCAGCAGATGCACGGTCGCCTCCAGTGCGGCGAAGGCCACGGCCACGTCGGAGGCGTGGGTGGCCACGCAGGAGTCGGAGGTGCCGAGGATGGCGTGCATACGGTTGAAGCCGTGCAGCGCGGCACAGCCCGAGCCGGGCTCGCGCTTGTTGCAGTCGGCGGTCACGTCACGGAAGTACTGCACCGGGTGCGCTGCATGATGTTGCCGCCGATGGTCGCCATGTTCCGCAACTGGGCCGAGGCGCTCAGCTCCAGCGCCTCGGAGATGACCGGGAACAAGGAGCGCACCTTGGGGTGGGCGGCGGTCTGGGACATGGACACCAGCGCGCCGATGCGCAGGCCCCCGCGCTCGGTGACGGTGACCTCGCGCAGCGGCAGGTCGCTGATGTCGACCAGGGTCTCGGGGCGCTCAACGGTCGCGCGCATCGGGTCGACGAGGGTGGTGCCACCGGCGATGTAACGGCCGCCACGGCGACCGGCGTTGAGGGCCTCACGGGTGCTCGTGGCCTTGGTGAAGGAGAAGGGATGCATCGGTCCTCACTTCCGGCCGGCGGTCTGCTCGACCGCACGCACGATCTTCACGTAACAGCCGCAGCGGCAGAGGTCGCTGCTCATCCACTCCGGATCTCCTCCGCCGAGCCGGTGTGGCCCTCCTGGATGCAGCCGACCCCGGACATGATCTGTCCGGGCGTGCAGTAGCCGCACTGGAACGCGTCCTCGTCGATGAACGCCTGCTGCAGCGGGTGCAGTTCGTCGCCCTCGGCCAGGCCCTCGATCGTGGTGACCTCGGCGCCCTCCAGACGCACCGCCAGCGTCAAGCAGGAGTTGACCCGACGCCCGTCGACCAGCACCGTGCATGCCCCGCAGTCACCGGCGTTGCACGCCTTCTTCGAGCCGTCAGGCCCAAGTGCTAGCGCAGCAGATCCAGCAGCGAGGTGCGGTTGTCCACCGTCACCGTCCGCCGGGTGCCGTTGACCGTCAGGGAGACGCGGCTCTCAGGCGGGGCCTCGGCGGCGGCCACCTCGTCGTCGACGAGCAGAGTGCCTCCGATCACACCGCCCGCGACGACGGCACCACCGACCGCGGTCGTGGCGGCGATGAAGGTGCGCCGGGTGGCCGCCGAGGAGGGCTCGTCGACTCCGGTGGGGGGAGGAACGGAGGACTCTGCGAGTTCCAGTGGACATACGTACGCCTTCACATCACGGACGGATCAGCCGCGCACAGGGCACTGCGGCAGCTCAAGCGGGAAGTCGTGCAGTACGGACGTGATCGAGCTGCGGGTCTTACGCAACCGCCTCGGTCGTGTATGGAGAAGGTCGTGTTTATGGGGGGCATAAACTCAACCCCCTTTTCTGGGCAGGCTCACGACTACCGTCTGGGGCCATGGCTCCCTGACCCTGACCCGGTGGCCGAGCCGACAGCCGCTCGGAGATCCACTTCCTCGCCGGCGCGGGGCCAAGAACACCCAGCCTCGCATCACGCATGCGTTCGGTGAGGGGGAGGAAATCAAAGAGGCAGGGAACCAGGCCGAGTTGCGTGGGCGACGATTCGCCATGGAGCTGGTACAGCGACCGACCAGCCACGGGTCGATGCATCCTCGCGCCGAACCATCGGTCGAGGAACTTGCGCTGCCCGGTGGCGGCCGCTCCTTGAACACCTTGAGTTCGCGTCGAGTTCCCCGCAGTTCCGCGACGCCTCCGGCGGCCGACGTCGGCAGCCCGCGACCCGACACCGGCAGCCCTGATCGCCGGTCCGCCACCTCGGCGCGCGGGCGCCGCAACCGGTGAGCGGCATAGGATCCAACGCGAAACGACAGAACCATTGACCTGCGATTGCCACAGCTCTACCTTCTGACCGACTCACCGAACTCTGTCCGACATCTCGGACACAGGTACTGGCCGTCCATGGCCTGTCCCCGCCGGGCCCTCTCTCACCGATCGCCCGTTTCCCTGCCGCATGTCTCCTTTGGAGAGCCGATGACCACAAATCCCCGGCACGACTCCCAGCCGTCGCGTCGACGTTTCCTCGGCATGGCCGCCGGAGTTCCGCTGGCGGCCATGACCGCCCACCTGACCATCGGGTCCGGCACCGCCCACGCGGCGGACTCCGCATACGTGATGGGCTACTTCACCGAGTCCCCGGGCGGGCTCGGCACCGACTACGGCCTGCACCTGGCCGTCAGCACGGACGGCCTGCAGTGGATGCCGCTGAACCAGAACAACCCCGTGGTCACCCCTACCGAGGGGGCCGGGGGACTGCGTGACCCGTTCATCATGCGCAAGCAGGACGGCACCTTCGTCGTGCTCGCCACCGACCTCAAGGGCACCGACTGGAGCTACAACAGCCAGTACATCCACGTCTGGGACTCCGCCGACCTGCGCTCCTTCACCGGTTACCGGCGGCTGAAGCTCCATGACATGGTCACCCACAGCTGGGCGCCGGAAGCGTACTGGGACGCGGGCCGCGGGAAGTACGCGATCCTCTACTCGTCGGTGAACTCCAGCGGCCACAACGTGATCATGGTGAACTACACCACCGACTTCCGCACCGCGTCCGCACCTCAGGTCTTCTTCGACCCCGGCTACGACGTCATCGACGCGCACATGGTCGTCGGCGTGGGCGGCGTCAACTACATGTACTTCAAGAACAACGGACGCCAGCAGCTGGTCGGTACGAGGTCCACCTCGCTCAATCCCGGAAGCTTCACCGTCTTCGGCACACCGGTCTCCCACGGCGGCACCGAAGCCCCGACGATCGTGAAGTCCCTGGCCTCGAACACCTGGTACATGTGGGGCGACACGTACACCCCCAACGGCATCTTCTACGCCTGGCAGACCACCGACCTCGCCGCCGGTACCTGGACCGAACTCAACCAGCGCGACTACACGCAGCCGCTCAACTCCAAGCACAACACCATCGAGACGATCACCTCGGCCGAGTACGACAACCTCGTCGCCCGCTGGGGCAAGCCCGCCTGGAACCGGCTGAAGTCCTACAACTTCCCCAACCGCTACGTGCGGCACGCCGACTTCACCGCCCGGATCGCCCCGTACCCGTTCGACCCGTTCGCGGATGCGCAGTGGAAGCTCGTGCCGGGGCTCGCCGACAGCTCCGGGGTTTCCTTCCAGTCGGTCAACTACCCCGACCGCTACCTGCGGCACTCCGCCTACGTACTCAGGCTGGACGGCAACGACGGCACCAGCACGTTCGCCGAGGACGCCACCTTCCACAGGACGGCGGGCCTGGCCGACGCCACCTGGACGTCCTTCCGGTCCCACAACTTCCCGGCCCGCTACATCAGGCACAGCGACTACGCCCTGCGGATCGACCCGATCTCCACCGCCACGGACCGGGCCGACGCCTCCTTCTCCGTCGTCCACTGACGCGCCACGGAGGGTCAGCTTTCTCACCCCCTGCATCGGAGATGCCGCATATCGCACATCGTTGCCAGAAGTTGGGCCAGAGGCATCACCGCCCGGGTCCTCGCCGTCGGACTCGTCGTCGCGGGTCTGGCGGGCCTCGACCGGCAGGAGCCGCCCTCGCCCCTGGCCGCCGAACCGGCCGCCGTGAGCACCAGTCCATCGGCGTCGTACCGCCGCCGATGGACTGGGCGTCCTGGAACAGCTTCGTCAGCAGCATCGACCGCAACGTCATCAAGCGGCAGGCCGACGTCTGGTGTCCTCCGGGACGGCCGACGCGGGCTACATGTACGTCAACCTCGACGACGGCTGGTGGCAGGGGCGGCGCGAGCGAACGGCAACATCGTCGTGGACGAGAACCTGTGGCCCGGCGGCTCGACTGGTGCGGCGGGCGGGCCGAGGGTCTGGACCAGGAGACGACGTACCAGCAGATGGCCGCCGCGAACAAGGCGGCGTCGGCGGTCACCGGCCGCAAGCTGGTGCTGTCGTTCTGCGAGTGGGGCACCGGGCTGCCGTGGAACTGGGCCACCGGTTACGGCGACCTGTGGCGCACCAGCCACGACGTGCTGTTCTACAAGGAGACGCCGGGCCTGACGAGGATGTACCGCAACTTCCGCCGCGCGCAACCGGCTGCACATGAGCCTGTGGTCGATCGCCGGTACCCCGCTGCTCGCGGGCAACAACGTGGCCACGATGACCACCGAGACCCGTGACATCCTCACCAACCCGGAGGTCCTCGCCATCAACCAGGACCCGCGCGGTCTGCAGGGCGTCAAGGTCGCCGAGGACACCCGGGGGCTTCAGGTGTACGGCAAGGTGCTCTCCGGCACCGGCAAGCGCGCGGTGATGCTGTTCAACCGCACCGGCTCCGCCGCGAACATCACCGTCCGCTGGGCCGACCTCGGTCTGACGACCGCCTCCGCCGCCGTACGCAACGCCTGGACCCGCGCCGACGCCGGATCGTTCGCCACCGGCTGCACCACCTCCGTCCGGGCGAACGACGCGATCCTGCTGACCGTCTCCGGCGCCGAGGCGTCCGGCTCGACGTACGAGAACACCACCGCCACCACCCCGACGTTCAGCAACGTCACCGCCTCCGCCGCGGGCACGAAACTGGTGGACATCACCTACGCCAACGGCGGTACCACGGCGCGTAGGGCCACCATCCAGGTGAGCGGCCAGTTCACCGGTGGTGGGTCTGCGATGACGCTCCGCTGCACCCAGACGCAGCGGTCGACCGCCACGGCAACGCCACGCCCGAAACGGGAGCGTGCAAGGAGATCAGCACCGGCCCCGGAACGGTGTCTCGTGCGGCGATCAGGGCGCTGCGGATGGCGGCGACCGAGGCGCGGGCCAGTACCGAGGCATGGAACTCGCGTCGGGCGGGCCGCGTCCGCCCGCAACCGCGGCGTCGCACCCGCCTCCTTGGCCCCGGACACCGCACCTCCTCGCCCGCCGTCCAGATCACGCCGTCCGCCCCCCACCGGCTCGCCCCGCACCGGACGGGTCAGCCAACGTGGAACACGGACTCAAGTCCGTCGGTCTGCACGGTGATGCCCAGACCCGGGCCGGTCGGCGCCGCACCGCGCCCGTGCCGGGAGCGCGGCTGGTGTCCGGCGACGTGTCCGTCGGTCCAGTCGTTCATGAACGAGGCGTTCTGGAAGTTCTCCGGCCTGGTGCTCGCCGCCAGGTGGCTCACCGCCGCGCTGACGACGTCGCCGCCCCAGGTGTCCTCGACCGAGACCATCAGGTCGAGGTCCTGCATGAGGTCACGCATGCGTGCCGCCTGGGTCAGCCCACCCACCCGGCTGATCTTGATGTTGATGGACACCGCGCCCGCCTCGGACTTCGCGCGGAAGACGTCGGTCACGGTGAGGATGGACTCGTCGAGCACCAGCGGAAGGCTGGAGTGACGCATCGCGAAGACGCAGTCGTCGGTCTCGCGGCACGGCTGCTCGACGAGCACCGGAAGGTCGGCCATGGCCGACACGGCGATCTGGGCCGCTCGCAGGTTCCAGCCGCCGTTCGCGTCGGCCACCACCAGGGTGTCGGGCGCGGCCGCGGCGACGACGGCGCGCGTGCGGTCGGCGTCCTCCCGGGGATCGTTGCCGACCTTGAGCTGGAAGCGCTGGATACCGGCCTCCTCGCGGCGGACCACGAAGGCGGCCATCTCCTCCGCGGAGGTAAGGGGAACCGCCTCGTAGAGCGGGAAGTCCTCCCGCAGCACACCGCCGAGCAGTGCGGCGACCGGCTTTCCGCAGGCCTTGCCGAGCAGGTCCCAGCACGCGACGTCGACGGCGGCCTTGGCGTAACCGCCGCCGAGGAGGACGCCGTCCAGGGTGCGGCGGATCGCGGACAGGTTGGTCGGGTCCTGGCCCAGGAGCGACGGGGCCATCGTGTGCAGGGCCGCGCGTACCTCGGCCCAGTGGGTGGGCAGATACCGGTTGCCGAGGGGGGTGATCTCACCCCAGCCTTCCGGACCCTCGTCGGTGCGCAGGCGTACCAGCGTGCCGATCTCGGAGGTTGCCGCGCGGCCGCCCGACATGACGTACTCGCCATGGGCGTAGCGCAGGTTGTAGCCGAAGCAGTCGACGCCGACCACCTTCATACCGTCATCCTCTCTCTTCGCCTGTCGGCGACAGCCGGAGAGTACGTCGTCTCTCCGGCTGTCGGACCGAGCTTTGCCCGCGCGTCCTGGTCAGCCGATCAGGCGCGGCTCTCCGACCTCGGCGGCACTGGCTTCCAGACCGTGCCTGGTGAGGATCTTCGCGAGTTCGCCGCTGCTCCGCAGGGCCGCGATGTCCTCGTTGACGGCCTTCAGCAGGTCCTCGTGCCCCTTGGGCATCGGGAAGGTGGACTGGGCGGCCTCGACGGAGGCGGCGACCTTGTCGAAGGGCTCGGCCTTCTCGACCTTCAGCTTCTTTCCCTTGGTCGTGTACACGGCGGAGCCATAGCTGTCGACGCACACGTCGAGGCGGCCGGCCTGGAGATCCTGGTAGCAGTTGACGCCCGAGGCGTAGGTCTTCAGCTTGCTGCCGAGGTAGTCCTTCAGGTCCGCGACCCACAGGTAGCCCTCCACGGTCCCGACGGTGAGTCCCTTGGACTTCAGGTCCGGGATGGTGGTCACGCCCTGCTCCGACACGAGCGCCATGTCGTCCAGGTAGATCGGGTCGGACAGGTCAAGGATCTTCGCCCGCTCCGCGGTGCGGTACCAGTCTCCGGCCGCCAGATCGGCCCGCCCGGCCTGCGCGGTCGGGATGACGGCGGCGGCGCCCGCGGCCTTGACGGACAGGGTGAGGCATTCCATCTTCGCGATCGCCTTGAGGATGTCCCCGTCGACGCCGGTGAGGTCGTTGCCCTCGACCTTGCTGAAGGGCGGGATGTCGAAGCTCACCACGGAGAGGGTGCCTTCTGTCATGGTCTTGAACTGGTGCTTGGGCGTGCAGCCGTCGCTGACAGTGGTCGTGGACGACTCGCCTCCGCAGCCCGAGAGGGCGGCCACGGCCAGGAGCGTGACGGCGGCCATGGCTGCGGGGAACTTGCTGTTCATGGTTCTCCTTGGTGTTCTGTGTCCGGGCGTACGGGCTCGCGTCCCTGTCCCGGGGTCGATGAGGCGCCGCTCTTGGTGATCAGTGCGTGGAGCCTGGTGACGTTCCGGCGTCCTGTGCGCCGTATCCGCCGGTGGCCTGCCCGGCGTTCGCGTTCAGCGCGCTCGAAGGCGCCGTGCCGCGGGTAATCGCGGATGCCCCACTCGCCAACGGCAGCCGTCTGCCGTGGCACTGGCCGGGTCCACGCCCACCGCTGCTTCCGGGCGCTCAGACATGCCGGGCCAGACGGCGCTCGACGCGCTCGGACAGCCAGCTGGCGGGGACGGTGATGGAGAGGTACATCAGGCCCGCGAGGGAGAGGACGCTCAGGTACTTGAAGGTGGAGGAGCCGTACGAGTACGCGGCACCCAGCAGTTCGGGCACGGCGATCGAGTAGGCGAGCGAGGTGGCCTGGAAGATCAGGATGGACAGGCCCATCAGGGCGGGGATGGCGACGCGCAGCCCTTGGGGCACCACGATGAAGCGCAGGACGGAGAACCGGCTCATGCCGAGGGCGTCCGCCGCTTCCAGCTGGCCCCGCGGAACGGACTGCAGGCCGCCGCGGATGATCTCGCTCGCGTAGGCGCCGGTGGTCAGGGCCAGGGCGAGGGTCGCGGAGAGGAAGGAGCTCAGGGAAAGCCCCTGTTCGGGCAGGCCGAAGTAGACGATCTGCAGCATCACCAGGGCCGGGGTGCCCCGTCCGATCTCCACGAGCGCGATGACCGTGTAGCGGACCGGCACGAGGCGTGATGCCGACCCCAGTGCCAGCAGCAGGCCCAGCGGCATGCCGAGGGCGAGACTCCCGGCGACCAGCTGGGCGCTGACCTTGAGGCCGTCCCAGAGCTGGGGGAAGGCGTCCGTCCAGTCGGTGAGGAAGCTCATCGGGCCACCCTTCGCTGCAGGCGCCGGTCGAGGGAGCGGGACAGCGCCGCGCACGCCGCCGACAGGACGATGTAGAGGACGGCCGCCACCAGGAACGGCTTGATGGCGTCACCGGTCGTACGGGACTGCTGGTTGGCGAAGAAGAGGATCTCGCCGACCCCGAGGGTGAAGGCCACCGACGAGTCCTTGAACAGGCCGATGCCGTAGGTGGCCGTCGCGGGTACGGAGATCCGGAACACCTGCGGGGCGATGATCTTGCGGACGATCGCCAGGCCGCTCATGCCCAGGGCCCTGGCGGCCTCCCACTGGCCGTGGTGCACCGCGGCGAGCCCGCCACGGTAGATCTCGGCCATGTAGGCGCAGGAGATCAGCCCCATGCCGATGATCGACGCCTGAAGCGGTTCGATGCCGGGCAGCGAGGTGCCCAGGCCGAAGTAGATGATGAACAGCCACACCAGCGGCGGGATGCCCCGGAAGACCTCGATCAGGGAGCGGGACAGGAAGCGGAGCAGCCGCCGGTTCGAAACACGTGCCGCGACGAACGGAAGACCGCCCACGATCCCGATCCCGAGACTCGCGCCCGTCAGCAGCAGGGTCGTCGGCACGCCCTTGAGCACCGTGAGAACCAGGTCAGACCCCATCGCGGTCCACCGCCCTGAGGAACTGCCGGGTCCGCGCGTGCGTCGGTGCCGAGAAGACGTCGGTGGGCCTGCCCTCTTCGATGACGGCTCCGTCGGCCATGACGACGAGGTGGTCGGAGACGTCCCGGGCGAACTCCATCTCATGGGTGACCACCACCATGGTCATGCCGTCGTCGGCGAGTTCCCGCATCACGCTCAGTACCTCGAGGCCCAGCTCGGGGTCGAGGGCGGAGGTGGGCTCGTCGAAGAGCATCACCTCGGGGTCGAGGGCCAGGGCGCGCGCGATGGCGATGCGCTGCTGCTGACCCCCTGAGCAGCGGTTCGGGTACTGGTCGGCCTTGTCCGCGAGGCCCACCCGCTCCAGCAGCGCGAGGCCGCGCTCACGGGCCTGCGCCGCGCTGCGGCCGAGCACCTGCTCCTGAGGGAGTGTGATGTTGCGCAGCACGGTCAGGTGCGGGAAGAGGTTGAACGACTGGAAGACCATGCCCACGACGCTGCGCAGCTTCGCCAGGTCCTTGGACTTGATCCGACTGCCCGCGTCGATGCTCGTGCCGGCGACCACGATGGTGCCGCTGTCGGGCCGTTCGAGCAGGTTGACGCAGCGCAGCAGCGTGCTCTTGCCCGCGCCGCTCGGGCCGATGATGGCGGCGACCTCGCCCTGGGCCACGGACAGCGACACGTTGTCGATGACGGTGTGCTCACCGAATCTCTTCACGACGTTTTCGAGCTCGATGGCCCGCTTCTTGCTTGCCAAGGTTCTTGTCTCCGATGTGGGCCATCCGGTGACCGGTGGCCGGGCCGGCACTGAGTGCGGGCTTGGCGGACAGGCCGAACCACTCGGGCCTGAGGTGTAATACCTCACTGAGCATCGGGGGTGCATCGGGCACTGTCAAGGGTCCGGGCCCGGATAGACATGAGCCTGTGACCGCAGGGCATCGCCCCTGCTCGGGGCCCTGCTGTGCGCTGCGGTCAGGGCGCTCCGCAAGGCAAGCGCGGCGCTCCCCTCCTGCGGGGGAGGCAGGAGGGGAGCGCCGCGCTGATCTCCGAATTCACGGGCCTCCGGGCCGAGTTCGTGCCCCTGGAGGTCCGGATCGGCTCACTCGGCGTTCTGCTCGGCGGCGCCGGTCTTCTCCTTGTCCTTGCGCCAGGCGGCGTAGCCCAGCCAGACCACGGCCAGCACGGTCCCGCCGAAGAGAATCAGCGTCCAGATCAAGGTCTCCGCATCCACGGGTCAGACCTCCTCTTCCTTGTGGGCGGGCGGCTGTTCGCCGTCGACGGCGGTCAGCGGGCTGCGGCGTATCTTCCGTGAGAACAGGTCGTTGAGCAGCAGCATCACGACGAGGACGAGCGTCCACTGCAGCACCATCGTGCCGATGCTGAACGTCTGGAGCGGGTCGTACCAGGTCTGCGATTCATCGGTGACGGACAGGTACATGAACCAGCCGAACACCACGGCGAACATCAGCGGGAACAGTCCGATCAGCACCTTCCACCACGAGCCGACCTTGAAATCGCTCGACAGGTCGAGCGCGCGGCGCGCACGTTCCAGGCCGTAGCGCATCATGGCGATGGCCGCGAACAGGCCGCTGATCAACAGCCCGACACCCCAGACGTTGTCCTGGTTGGTCAGCACATCCAGGTCGAGGGCGGAGGGGATGCCCCCGACGAGTGTGACGAGGACGATCGCGAGGACGGCCGTCCTGCGCTGGACGCCGAAGTCCATCACGTTGCGCACCGCGAGTTCCATCATGGCGATCAGGCTGGACAGACCGGCGAGCACGAGCACGAGGAAGAACAGCGGCGCGAAGATCCAGGTGCCGCCCGGCATCTGACCGAACAGCGCGGCGAGGTAGACGAACATCAGGCCCTGGTCGCCGGCGGAGACCGCCTCCTGCGCGTACTGCGGCGACTGCACCGCGAAGACCGTGCAGATGACCGCGATCCCGGCGAGCAGCGAGGCGAGGTGGTTGCCGGCGACCACGATGCCCGCGTTGAGCGCGAAGTCCTCCTTCTTGCGCATGTACACCGAGTAGGTCAGGTACAGACCCCAGCCCGCACCGGTGGAGAAGGCCATCTGCACGAACGCACCGAGCCACATCTCACCGTCGAGCATCCGGCTCCAGTCGGGCACGAACAGGTAGCGCAGCCCCTCGCCGGCGCCCGACAGGGTCATCGCACGGACCGCGAGCAGTACCAGTACGACGAACAGCACGGGCACGGTGACCTTCAGAACGGCCTCCAGGCCGCCCTTCAGGCCGCGGATCACCACGAAGCCGACGAGGAAAGCGGCGATCACGTGGAACAGGATCGTCTGCGCCGGACTGGCGACGAAGCCGTCCCAGAGACCCTGGGTCTGCTCCCTGCCCACGCCCGAGGAGAACTTGCCGCTCACCGCGTAGACGAAGTAGCGGATCGCCCAGCCGCAGATCACCGTGTAGTAGAAGAGGATGCCGACCGTGACCACGGCCATGAAGCCGCCCATCCAGGCGAACCTGCGGCCCATGAACTCACGGAACGCCCCGATGGTGCCGAGGCGGCTGCGGGACCCTAGCAGCGACTCCGCCATCAGCAGCGGGACCGCCCAGACCAGGTTGGCGAGCACGAGGGCGATGATGAAGACACCGCCACCGCCTGCTCCGACGTCGCGGGGGAATCGCCAAATATTGCCCGTACCGACCGCCATCCCGATGGCGGCGGCCACGAACGCGAAGCGACTGGAGAACACCTCTCGCTTCGCGCCGGATGTCTGACGCGCCATGATCCGGTTCACTCCGTTCAGCCGGTTTGGGGACTACCGCGCCTGACAGGCAGCGCCGCGCTTATGGTCGCCCTCCCCCGCGACGTTGGCACAGCTCGTGTTTCTCGACGCGTGGCCAGTAATGTATTACACCTCAGCCAGCCCTCCGCAAGAGCGGCGCCGAACTTCTCCATCCGCCGGGGTTCGTCACCTTCACGCCGAAAACGCACACCACGACGCTCCCCGGCCGGGAGGCCGACCGCAGGGGCGGTACGGCAGAAGGCCGCGCGTCCGCATCACTGAACAGCGGCGTCCAGGCCGACGCACCGTGCACGTCGTCGGCTTCCGGCCCTCAGGCCACCGAGGCAAAGCGTCCGCCTCGCCGCCGAGCGGCACTCCCCGACCGGCTCCCGGGCGTGTCAGGCGTCGCCTTCCGTCCGGCCGGCCCAGATGCCCCGGCTGTGGGTGAGGTGCTTGCGCATGAGTTCGGCGGTCAGTTCCTCGTCGCCCGCCACGATGGCTTCCACGATGGCGATGTGCTCCTCGCCGGACTGGGTCAGCTCGCCCTGGTCCGCCAGCTTCTGCAAGCCCTCCATCCGCGCCTGGTCGCGCAGCTGGCCGACCATCGCCACGAGGCGGTGGTTGCCCAGCAGCTCCAGCAGGCCGAGGTGGAACTGCCGGTCCAGGTCCAGGAAGGGAACGAGATCTCCCTCGCGTGCGGCCTCGGTGAGCTGCTCGGCGAGCTGTCGGAACCCTGCCACGGGCGCCCGGTCCGCAAGCCCGGCGAGTTCGGCCATGGCCGGGACCTCCAACATGGTCCGCAGCCGGAAGATCTCTTCGAGATCGTGGTCGGTGAGCACCGGAACCCTGAAGCCCCGGTTGCGAATGATCTCCACCATGCCGAGGTTGGCCAGGTCCATGACGGCCTCACGGACCGGCGTGACGGAGACCCCCAGCTCGGAGGCCACGTTGATGACACTCTCGACCTGCCCGGGTTCGATCTGCCCCAGCACGATCCGGGTGCGGAGCGCCTCCCGCGCCTGCTGGCGGAGGCTGACCGACTGGAGCTGCGCACCGCGCGCGGGCGCTGCCGCCGGGCGAGAAGGAGTCATGCCCTATACATAACACGGAACACCCGAGCCGTACGACGCGTGCCCTTGTCGCGAGGCGTAAGGTGTAATACCTTACTCACGCTTTCCCTTGCACGCAGCGATGCGGGAAAGCGCACGCGACAAGAAGTGGGGTGCCATGAAGACCATCACCGTCGGCGAGCGCGAGATTCGCGAGGCCGTCACGATGAGCGAGGTGATCGAGGCCGTACGGCGCGGCTTCGTCGATCTCGCCGGCGGGGAGTTCGAGATGCCCACCCGCACCGCGCTGCGGGACGGGCAGTTCCTGGTGATGTCGGCTCATCACCGGTCGACCGCCTCCGCCATGTTCAAGACGCTGAGCCTGAACTTCGAACGCAAGCCCGCCATCACGGGCACCGTGGTCTGGAGCGAGACCGGCCGCCTGGACCATCTGGTCGCCGACGCCGGGGCGGTGACGGCCCTGCGCACCGGTGCGGTCGTCGGCGTCGCCACCGATCTCCTCGCCCCGCCCGGGGCCGGGCGCCTCACCCTGATCGGCGCCGGCGGACAGGCCCCGGACCAGGTCCGCGCCGTCCATACGGTCCGGCCCCTGCGTCGGCTGACCGTGGTCGACGCCGACCTGGGCCGCGCACAGGCCCTCGTCGAGAAACTGGCACCCGAACTGCCGGGGGTGGAACTCCTCACGGCGACCGACGCGGTGTCGGCGGTCCGGGAGGCCGAGATCGTCTGCTGCGCGACCAACGCGACCAGCCCGCTCTTCCCGGAGTCGGCGCTCCCCGAGCAGGTGCACGTCAACGCCATCGGCGCGTACCGCCCCACCATGCGGGAACTGCCCGACGAACTGCTCGCCGCCGCCACCGTCGTCGTCGACGAACTGGATGCGATCCTGGAGGAGTCCGGCGAGATCATCCACGCCCTCGAAGCCGGGGCCATCACCCGGGACGCCCTCACCGAACTCGGTACCGCGCTGGCCGCCCCCACCGCCGAGTACGGCAAGCGAACCGTGTTCAAGTCCGTCGGTGTCGCCGTACAGGACTGGGCCCTCGCCCGCCTCCTGGCCGACAAGTTCCTCGCCTGATCCGGCAGGGCCGGTCCGCGATCCGCGGGAAGGACAACCATGACAGACAGCGCAGTGATCGTCGGCGCGGGCGTGATCGGGCTGGCCACCGCCCACCGGCTCGCCCAGGACGGCCTGGCCGTCACCGTGGTGGACGCGGCGCGCGCCGGGGCCGCCGGAGCCTCCGTGCACAACGCCGGATGGATCGTTCCGATCATGTCGACTCCCGTGCCCGCGCCCGGGATGCTCGGCAAGGCCCTGCGGTGGATGGCCCGCAGGGACAGCCCCCTGTACGTCCGCCCCTCCCCGCGTCCCGAGCACGTGCGCTTCATGATCAACATGCTGCGCCACTGCAATCCCGAGGCCTTCGCACACGGCGTCGAGGCGCTCACCTCCCTCAACGAACGCACGCTCCAGCTCTTCGACGAGTACGAGAAGGACGGCATACGTTTCGAGCACCACCGCACGGGCCAGCTCCTGGTCTTCACCACCCGGCACACCATGGACGAGTACCGGGCGGCGACGGCACCCATGGAGCGCATCGGCCACACCGCCGTCCCCCTGACCGGCGACGAACTCCGCGACCTCGAACCAGCCCTCGGCAAGCAGGTGCTGACCGGCCTGCACTGCCCGCAGGAACGGCACGTCGACCCCGCGAGTCTGGTCAAGGGCCTGGAAGACCGCTGCCGCGAACTCGGCGTCCGGTTCCTGCACGACAGCCCGGTCACCGGCATCCGGACCCGGGGCCGCACCGTGACCTCGCTGCTCGCCGGAGGCGACGAGGTCCCCGGCGACCTGTTCGTCCTCGCGGCCGGAGTGCACACCGGCCCGCTCTCGCGGCTGGCCGGACACGCCCTGCCCATCCGGCCCGGCAAGGGCTACGGCTTCGACGACACCAGCGGTGCGGTGACACTGCGGCACTCGGTGTACCTGGGCGAGGCGAAGGTGGCCGTCACACCACTCGCGAACCGGGTCCGGTTCGCCGGAACGATGGAGTTCGGCAGCGCCGACGCGACCATCGACCGGCATCGGCTGCGGGGCATCGCCCGGTCCGCCCACACGTACCTGCCGGACTTCCCACTGGAGTCACGACCCCAGGGCTGGACCGGGCTGCGTCCGATGACGCCCGACGGACTGCCGGTCATCGGACCGCTGCCGGGCAAGGACAACGTGCTCGTCGCGAGCGGACACAGCATGCTCGGGGTGACCCTGGCGCCCGTGACGGCGGAGATCATCTCCGCGGAGGTCGTCGGAGGCCGCCAGCAGGCCGACACGGCCCACACGGCTCACCCCTTTGCACCGCAGCGCTTCGCCGCAGGGCGTGGCCGCACAGCGGCAGACGGTTGACGCCTTACGGACCACGGCATGTGGTGGCCCGCGTCGATGCACCGACCGGCGACCGGAGCCGCACTTCAGCCGTTCGAATGCGATCGATTGGAGTTCGTTTGCGATCAAGTGGGATCTGAGTCGTTGACTGCGATCTGAGTCACGGCTGGGGTGGCGATTCCACCATGTCACGGAGGAGACGATGCGCCCCAGCGCGGACCGGGACCTGTCCCCGTACACCGGATGGACCAGGCGGGACTGGACCGATCTCGCCGACCGGATGCTCAAGACCGTCGACCCGTACCGCTCCCCCCGCCGGAGCCCGGGTCGACCTGCCCGGTCCGGCCGGCCGCTACGGTCCGGCCTCCGACGGCCTGGAGGGCTTCGCCCGCAGCTTCCTGCTCGCCGGCTTCCGCGTCGCGGCCGGCGCGGCGCGGATCCCGCGGGCTTGCTGGAGCGCTACGCCGAGGGCCTGACCGCGGGCACCGACCCGCACTCGCCGGAGGCATGGCCCCGCCCGGACGCACTCGATCAGGCCAAGGTCCAGGCCACCAGTGTGGCCCTGGCGCTCCAACTGACAAGGCCCTGACTGTGGGACCGGCTCGACGACTCGGTACGTGAGCGGATCACGCCTCGCTCGGGACGGTCGTGGGGCAGCCCTATCCGCCGATCAACTCGGTCTGGTTCAGGATCGTCGTCGAGTCGTTCCTGCGTGAGGTCGGCGGACCGTGGTCGGCCGGGGACATCGAGGAGGACCTCGCCGTCCACGCCTCGCTGCGCCGGCCCGGCGGCTGGCTCAGCGACGGGCAGGAGCGGGCCTACGACCACTCCACCGGCTGGGCACTGCACCTGTACCCGCTGCTGTGGACCCACCTGTTCGACGTCACCGGCACCCTGTGTCCACGCGCTCTGCGCGACCTGTGGGCCGCCGACCTCGCCCGGTACCTCGACGACGCGGTACGCCTGCTCGGAGCCGACGGCTCCCCGCTGCTGCAGGGGCGCAGCCCGATCTACCGGTTCGCCGCTGCGGCGCCCTTCCGGGTCGGCGCGGTCACCGGGGCCGACGGGCAGCCGCCCGGGCTGGTGCGCCGGGTGGCCAGCGGCATCGTCGGCCACTTCACCGACCACCAAGTCCCCGACGAGACGCGGTCAGCGCGTTGCCGAGGAGGTTCACCAGGATCTGGGTCATTCGGTCGGCGTCGCAGTAAGCGGTGGCGGGCGTGTCCGCGGTGACGGTGAGAGCCACCTGCTGGTCTGCGCACTGATGACGGAGCCGCTGGGCGGTGGGTGTCGCGGCCCGGCGCAAGGCACTGCACGCTGCCGAGCGGTCGGCATACCGGGATGCAGTGGAGCGGCTGTCAGAGCACCGCAGCAATGCGGTGGTGATCGTCCGTGACGGTCCGTCAGGTACTGATCCCGGCACCCCGCCTCCGACGAGATCCCCTCCGCGTGGCACGCCCCGGGCGGTCGCGTCCTCGACCCGGTCACGGGCCGCCCTGACTCCGAATGGCGCGTGGCCACCGACGGTCGGCTGATCCTCATCACCCCATCACCCGCGACCAGGCCCAAGTCGCCGCCGAGACCCGCAGGTTCTTCCACCACCGCCAACGCCGGCCACACATCGTCCGCGGCCACTTCGGCGGACCACACGCCCGCTACATCCTCGACTAGAACCGATTGAGTTTCGGATCAATAGGTGGGGCCACACGTGCCGACGTGCGGCGTTGCCCGCCGCCGACAGGCGAGTTGACGCGACCGAAACCATCGATTGACAGGTACACGTCCGTGCGGCAGCCTATCTGTCATATGTGATCTCCCGCACAACGACCGCATAGTGCGCTGACCCCCTGGGCCTCCCTCGCTCCGGGCGCTTGGGATGCCGACCTGGTTCCGGGATCCACTCGGCCGGTCGAGCGCCGCGTAACGAGTGACGGAAGGTAATGACCCATGCGAAAGCAAACCCTTGTGCCCTCGCCCGGAAGAACGACACTCCGCTCCGCCGCGCCGGGCGTGACAGCCTGCACAACACGCTGCCTCTCCGGTGGCAGCAGCTCCGCTGGTTGCCATCCGGTGCGCCGACGACCTCGGTCACGACCACGCGGATCGCCTTTCGGTCGGCCTCGCCGTTCACCTGACCGGCGGAGCCGCGCCCGGTGGGCGCCTGCCACGCCGGCTACCGCCACGGTCCACTTCGTGGTCGCGCAGGCGCCAACCGGCGGCGGCACCCGCCTGCTCACCGCGACCGGTGCCCGCTCCGTCAACGGCACCAAGGCCACGCCCTCACTGTCGGGCGACCTGTTCGGCGACTGGTGCGAGGAGGTCATCCGGCCGCGCGATGACAACTTCGCGCTGCGCATTCCACAGCACACCGATCCAGACCACCAGGCGGCTGTACACGCTGGTGCACGACCCGCGGTGCCGAGTCGTGACCGCCCGGCAGAACACCGCCTTCAGCCAACCGCCGAACCCGGGCTTGCTCCTCGGCGACGGCATGAGCACACTGCCGCAACCCGACGTCCACGTCCGCTGAACCCCGACAGGGCGGGGCCGGCAACGTGAGCCGGTCCGCCGGCCACGGTCAGGTCCGCGGACAAGCCGGGGACCGCCGAGCACGAACCAGCCGCACCTCACACACGAGTTCATCAATCCGGCGCGATGACGCGTCGACGGCAGAAGTCGAGTATCGGGAGGTAGAACGTGCGCCGGAGCCAAGCGCAGGCCGGCCGGGCCCAGCCCGGCCGGTTACGTCAGATGGTGAAGCGGATCGGGTTCGCGGCCGCGATCGGTCTCGTGATCCTGGCCGTGGTCGCGCCCGGCTCGGCGCCGGCCGCGGAGAGTCCGTATCAGCGGGGCCCGGATCCGACCCGGGAAAGTGTCGCCGCCTCGCGCGGCACCTTTGCGACAGCGGAGGTGAGCGTGCCGGCGGGCAACGGCTTCGGCGGCGGCGTGATCTACTACCCGACGGACACCAGCCAAGGCACGTTCGGCGGAGTCGCGATCGTGCCCGGTTACACCGCTACGTGGGCGGCTGAAGGCGCGTGGATGGGGCACTGGCTGGCGTCGTTCGGGTTCGTCGTGATCGGGATCGACACGATCAACCGCAACGACTGGGACACCGCCCGGGGCACCCAGCTGCTGGCTGCGCTCGACTACCTGACTCAGCGCAGCTCGGTGCGGAACCGGGTGGACGCCAACCGTCTGGCGGTGATGGGCCATTCGATGGGCGGTGGCGGGGCGATGCATGCGGCTCTGCAGCGGCCGTCGTTGAAGGCCGCAATCGGGCTGGCTCCGTTCAGCCCGTCGCAGAACCTGACGAATATGCGGGTCCCCACCCTGCTGGTGGCCGGGCAGAACGACACGACGACCACCCCGACGAGCATCCTCAACCTCTACAACGGCATTCCGGCTACGACGGAAAAGGCGTATCTCGAACTCACCGGCGCCGGTCACGGCTTCCCGACCTCGGCGAACTCCGTGATGACGCGGAAGGTCATCCCCTGGCTGAAGATCTTCGTCGACCACGACACCCGCTATCACCAGTTTCTGTGCCCGTTGCTGGACTGGACCGGTATCACGGCGTACCGCAGCAGCTGCCCGCTCAACCCGCCGGGCGGACCGACCGGTTCGACGTTCAGCCTGGTTGGTGCCGACTCCGGCAAGTGCGTCGACGTGCCGGGCGCCTCCCGGACCAACGGCACCGGGCTGATCACCTACACCTGCAACGGCGCCTCCAATCAGCGTTGGACCCAGACGGCGGCCAACGAGTTGCGGATCTACGACAACTCCAAGTGCATGGAGGCGGGTACCAGCGCAGGGAGCCGGGCAGTGATCACCTCGTGTACCGGTGGCAACGGCCAGAAGTGGACGTTCAACGCCAACGGCACGATCACGCATGCCCAATCCGGTCTGTGCCTGTATGTGAACGGCGGCAGCACCGCCAACCAAGCCGCCGTCATCGTGTGGACCTGCCACGGTGGCTCCAACCAGGTCTGGACCCGCCAGCCGTAAGAACAACGATGAGTGGATTTCCCAGATTTCCGCAGCCACGGCGGGCTCTTCCTCGGCAACAGCATGAGCACCCGCTGCAACCCGACATCTACGTCCGCTGAACCCCGGTGGGACGGGCCGGCCGGCCCGCCTCACCACGCCACCCCCCACACCCCCTACATCAAGGAGTCCCCATGCCGGTGCAACGACGTACCTTCCTGAGGCTGAGCGCGGTCGGAGCGGCGACCGTGGGAGGCGCATCCCTGCTCGGTACCCGGCAGGCAGGCGCCGCCCCCGTCCGGCCTCTGCGGGACGCGCCGACCACTCCGTTCGCC
>NZ_JAHUXH010000003.1 GCF_019219825.1 Streptomyces sp. TRM70350
GTGGTGACGACCGCGGCGGGTTCCGCCGCGATGACCGCGGGGAGCGCCGTGATGACCGGCGTGGCGATGACCGTGGCGGCTTCCGTCGTGACGAGCGGCGTGGTGACGACCGTGGCGGGTTCCGCCGCGACGATCGCCGCGGCGATGACCGCGGCGGGTTCCGTCGTGACGACAGGCGTGAGGACCGGCGTGACGACCGTCGCGACAGCGACCGGGGCGCATACGGCCGACGTGACGATCGCCGTGATGATCGCCGTGATGATCGGCGCGACGACCGTGAACGTGGCTTCCGGCGGGACGATCGTGGGGACCGTGGTGGATACGGTCGGCGTGAAGACCGGGGTGAGCGTGGTGGGTTCCGAGGGCGGGACGACCGTGGACGCGGTCCCCGGCGGGACGACCGTGGCGGTCGGCCCGGTGGCTTCCGCGGGCGTGATGACCGGCGCGGTGGCGGTCGGTTCCGTGAGGAGCGGGAGCGGGACCGTGAGCCCATCAAGCGGCTGCCGATCCCGGAGGACGTGACCGGCGACGAGATCGACAAGGACGTACGCCAGGAGCTGCAGAGTCTGCCGAAGACGCTCGCGGAGGACGTCGCCAAGAACCTCGTCATGGTCGCGCGGCTGATCGACGAGGACCCCGAGGGGGCCTACGGCTACTCCAGGGTCGCCCTGCGGCTGGCGTCGCGCGTTGCCGCCGTACGAGAGGCGGCCGGGTTCGCGGCGTATGCGAACCAGAAGTACGCGGAGGCGCTGGCCGAGTTCCGTGCGGCGCGGCGGATGACCGGCACCGTGGAACTGTGGCCTGTCATGGCCGACTGCGAGCGTGGGCTCGGGCGGCCGGAGAAGGCGCTGGACATGGCCGGGGCGCCCGAGGTGCACAAGCTCGACAAGGCCGGGCAGGTGGAGATGCGGCTCGTCGCGGCCGGTGCCCGGCGTGACATGGGGCAGCTCGACGCGGCCATCGTGACGCTGCAGAGCCCGGAGCTGGCCTCCAGCTCCGTGCAGCCGTGGACCGCGCGGCTGCGGTACGCGTATGCCGACGCGCTGCTCGCGGCCGGGCGGGAGCGTGAGGCGCGGGAGTGGTTCGCGAAGGCCGTGGAGGCGGACCGGGACGGCAGCACGGATGCCTCGGACCGGCTGGCCGAGCTGGACGGCGTGGAGTTCGTCGACGCCCTCGACGAGAGCCAGGAGGACGAGGGTGACGAGGGCGAGGTCAAGGGCGACCCGGACTCCGCCGAGGGCGGCGACCGGGACTGACGTGCGGGTGTGAGAGGGGGCGGGATCCCCGTTTCGGGGGTCCCGCCCCCTTCGTATGGGCTCGTGTGTGCGGCGCCTGTGCGTCAGATGTTCAGGGCGCGTAGCACCAGGCCCGACGCCGGTTTGGGGCCGAACGACGTCGACTTGCGGGGCATGGTGACGCCCTGGCGGGCCAGGTCTCGTACGACGTCCTCGTGGACCGGGTGCAGCAGGACCGCCGTACCGCCGCCGCGTTCCGCCTTGCGGACCGTGGCCGCCGCGTCGTGGATGTAGGCGATGTGGGCGGGGGAGTCCTCGGGGACGTGCCAGATGTGGTCGAGGAGGGTGGCGTGCAGGACCGTGGCGTCGAGGGTGCGCCATGCCTCGGGGCGGTCGGCGGGGATCGTGCGCGTCAGCAGGTCCGGGTCGGGACGGTCGACCAGGTGGAACTCGCCGTCGCCGGCGAGCAGGAAGGCGTTGCCTGACGCCGCGGCCTCGGCGAGGGCCGTGAGGGCTTCGGGGAGCGGTGCGTCCACGCGGCGTACGCGGAAGTGGCCGTGCAGGGCGGACAGGGCGTCGGGCACCGGCAGGCCGTGCAGGAGGCGGTGGATGGCGCGGACACGCAGGGGGTAGCGGGCGGTGTCGACCAGGAGGACCAGGCCGTAGTCCCAGGGGCTGGGGGAGGGGTGCTCGGCGCGCAGGCGGAGGTAGGTGGCCCAGCGGTGGTGGCCGTCGGCGATGAGGGCCTGGTGGTGGGCGAGGTCGGACTGGACGCGGGCCACGTCGTCGGGGTCGGTGACGGACCAGAGGCGGTGGCTGAAGCCGTCCTCGGTGGTGGTGGCGAGGAGCGGGGGTTTCTCGGCGGTCCGTTCGACGACCTCGTCGGCCGCCCGGCCGTTGCCGCGGTAGGTCAGCAGGAGGGGTTCGAGGTTCGCGGAGGTGGCGCGCATCAGGTCGGCGCGGTCGGCGACGATGTGCGGCATGACGTCCTCGTGCGGCAGGACCACGCCCTCCGACGGATCGGAGACGCGCAGGGCGCCGATGATTCCGCGCTGGAGCATGCCGTTGCCGTCGTACTGTTCGTAGACGTAGAGGCCGGGTTCGGGGTCGGCGGTCAGGACGCCCTCGGTGAGCCAGCGGTGCAGGGTGTCGGCGGCCCGGGCGTTGCGCGCGGTGGGAGTGTCGGCCTCGGGGAGGATCAGCCGGACGATGTTGTGCGGGTCCGCCGACTGCAAGTGGTGCACGCCGTCGGGGCGCACGACGACGTCGTACGGCGGGGACGTCACGGCCGCGAGGCTGCCGACCCGGTCGGGGTCGTAGCGAAGGCCTCGGAACGGGGTGAGTTCAAGGCCTCGGAACGGGGTGAGTTCGAGGTCTCGGCGCGTCGTTGCTTCCGGGTGACCTGCTGTGTTCATCCCGGCATCGTACGTGTGCCGTGGGTGTCAGTGGCGTAGGGCATGATCGGGAGAAAGCAGGTGGACCGAGGAGCGGTGGGGAATGAGCCAGCAGGTCAGGACCAGGCCCGAGGGCAGCGGGCGGGCGCTGAGCGAGGCGTACGACACGGCGCTGCTCGACCTGGACGGGGTGGTGTACGCGGGTGGGGAGGCGATCGCGCACGCCGTCGACTCGCTCGTGGCCGCCCGTGCCGGAGGGATGCATCTCGCCTACGTGACGAACAACGCGCTGCGGACGCCGGACGCCGTGGCCGCGCACCTGACGGAGCTGGGGATACCGGCGGAGGCCGGTGACGTCATCACCTCGGCGCAGGCGGTCGCGCGGCTGATCGCCGAGCAGGTGCCCGCGGGGGCGCGGGTGCTCGTAGTCGGTGGCGCGGGGCTGCGGGTGGCGCTGCGGGAGCGGGGGCTCGTGCCGGTGGAGTCGGCGGATGACGATCCGGCCGCCGTCGTACAGGGGTACGGCGGGCCGGAGTTGCCGTGGGGGCGGTTCGCCGAGGCGTGTTATGCCATCGCGCGCGGGGTGCCGTGGTTCGCGTCGAACACCGACCTGACGATTCCGAGCGCGCGCGGGATCGCGCCGGGCAACGGGGCGGCGGTGGCGGTGGTGCGGATCGCGACCGGTGCCGAGCCGCAGGTGGCGGGCAAGCCGTTGCCGCCGATGCACCGGGAGACGATCCTGCGGACGGGCGCGCGGCGGCCGCTGGTGGTGGGGGACCGGCTGGACACGGACATCGAGGGCGCGTTCAACGGCGGCGTCGACTCGCTGCTCGTGCTGACCGGGGTGACCGACGGGCCGCAGCTGCTCGCCGCGCCGCCGCAGCACCGGCCGACGTATGTCGACGCGGATCTGCGGGGGATGCTCGCCGGGCAGCCGGAGGTCGTCGAGGCCGGGGCGGGCTTCCGGTGTGGTGGCTGGACGGCGACGGCCGGGGACGGGCGGCTGGAGCTGGACGGTGAGGGGGAGGCGCTGGACGGATTGCGGGCGCTGTGTGCGGCGGCCTGGACTGCTGCTGGGGAAGGGGTTTGTGAGCTGGACGGGGGGAAGGCGTTGGCGAGGCTGGCGTTGTAGCGGGGTGGGGTGCGGGTCGGGGTGACATCAAGAAGGTCGCCGCTACAGAAGCTTCCTGAGGCGGAACAGATCCAGCAGGCTCGCCTCCAGCTTCACCCGGCCCGAGCCCCAGGCCTTGGCGAAGTGCAGCTCGCCGTCCACCAGGGCCACCAGGTCGTCTCCGGCCATGGCCAGCCTGATCTGGGCCTTCTCGGGCGGCGGGCCCTGGACGGTGTCGTGCACCGTGATCCGCCTGTCCCGCATACGGCCGACGAAGGTGATGTCCAGGTCGGTGATGTGGCAGCTCACGGACCGGTCCATGGCGGCAGCCGCACCGACGTCGCCCTCGGCGTGCCGCATGTTGTCCGAGAGCTTCTCCAGTGCCGCGCGGCACTCCTCGATCGTCGCCATCGCGACCGACGGTACCGCAGGGCTTCGCGGTAGCGTTCGGGGCATGAACGACTCAGCGCCCGAGGCGCCCCAGGCGCCCGAGGAACCGACGGCCGCGGAGGACGGTCCCGCGGGCGGACCCGAGCACGACCCCGCCGCGCCCGCCCCGCTCGGCGTGCCCCGCACCCACACCGGCAACGCCGAGGTGGACGACCGGCTGGAGCGGCTGGCCGACGCCGACCACCTGGCCACCGACGGACACGTCGAGGTGTACGAGGATGTACATCGGGGGCTGCGCGACGCGCTCACCGCGCTCGACGCCCGCCCGGGACCTCCGGCGCCCTCACCGTCGTACGGACATAGGAGCTGAACCGAACGTGGCAGGAGTCGCACGCCGCCGTCTCGACGCGGAGCTGGTCCGCCGGAAGCTCGCGCGCTCGCGCGAGCACGCCGGCCGGCTGATCGCCGCCGGGCGGGTCAGCGTCGGCAAGACGGTCGCGACCAAACCGGCCACCCAGGTGGAGACCGCCGCGGCGATCGTCGTCGCGGCCGACGACAGCGATCCCGAGTACGTGTCCCGGGGCGGCCACAAGCTCGCGGGCGCACTGGAGGTCTTCGTACCGCAGGGGCTGGTCGTCGAGGGGCGGCGGGCGCTGGACGCCGGGGCCTCCACCGGCGGTTTCACCGATGTGCTGTTGCGGGCGGGGGCCGCGCATGTCGTCGCCGTGGACGTCGGATACGGACAACTCGCCTGGACTCTGCAGCGCGATGAACGCGTCACCGTCAAGGACCGTACGAACGTACGGGAGTTGACGCTTGAAGCGATCGATGGGGAACCTGTGGATCTTGTGGTGGGGGATCTGTCCTTCATCCCGCTCGGGCTGGTCCTGCCCGCCCTCGTGCGGTGTGTACGGCCGGACGCCGACCTGGTGATGATGGTCAAGCCGCAGTTCGAGGTGGGCAAGGAACGGCTGGGCAGCGGGGGAGTGGTACGGAGTCCGCAGCTGCGGGCCGAGGCCGTGTGCGCGGTGGCCGAGCGGGCCTGGGAGCTGGGGCTCGGGGTGAAGGGCGTGACGGCCAGTCCGCTGCCCGGGCCCTCGGGGAATGTCGAGTACTTTCTGTGGCTGCGGGCCGGGGCTCCCCGACTGGACCCGGCCGACGTCGACCGTGCAGTTGCGGAGGGGCCGCGTTGACAGCGAACCGAACTCGTACTGTTTTTCTGCTCGCCCACACCGGACGGCCCGCGGCCGTGCGCAGCGCAGAGCTGGTGGTCAAGGGGCTGCTGCGGTCCGGCATCGGCGTGCGGGTGCTGGAGGCGGAGGCGCGTGATCTGCCGCTGCCGGACGAGGTGGAGCTGGTCAAGGAGGCGACTCCGCAGTGCCTCGACGGGTGCGAGCTGCTGATCGTGCTCGGCGGTGACGGGACGCTGCTGCGGGGCGCGGAGTTCGCGCGGGCGTCCGGGGTGCCGATGCTCGGCGTCAACCTCGGGCGGGTGGGCTTCCTCGCCGAGGCCGAGCGGGACGACCTGGACAAGGTCGTCGACCGGGTGGTGACGCGGGCGTACGAGGTCGAGGAGCGGATGACGGTCGACGTCGTCGTGCTCAGCAACGGGGACATCGTGCACACCGACTGGGCGCTGAACGAGGCGGCCGTGCAGAAGGCGGGCGCCGAGAAGCTGCTTGAGGTCGTTCTCGAGATCGATGGGCGGCCGGTGACCGGGTTCGGGTGTGACGGGATCGTGCTGTCGACGCCCACCGGGTCGACGGCGTATGCGTTTTCCGCTGGTGGGCCTGTGGTGTGGCCCGAGGTGGAGGCGCTGTTGATGGTGCCGATCAGTGCGCACGCGTTGTTCGCGAAGCCGTTGGTGACGTCGCCGGATTCGGTGCTTGCGGTGGAGGTGCTGCCGCACATCCCGCCGGGGGTTCTGTGGTGTGACGGGCGGCGGACCGTGGAGTTGCCGCCGAGGGCGCGGGTCGAGGTGCGGCGGGGGGCTGTGCCGGTACGGCTGGCTCGGCTGCATCATGCTTCGTTCACGGATCGGCTGGTGGCCAAGTTTGCGTTGCCTGTTTCTGGGTGGCGGGGGGCTCCGCATTAGCTGATGCCGGTGGTCGAGTGCGGGTGGTGTGTGGTTTCTTGCGCCCACGCGGCGGAGCCGCATATCGACACAGCCCCGCGCCCCTTCCCCGGCGTGCACTCGCGTGGGTGACATGGGTGGCCCGCGTGCACTTCTGCTCCCGGACCTCGTATGGTCGTGTCCGTGTTGGAGGAGATGCGGATACGGTCGCTCGGAGTCATCGACGATGCCGTCGTCGAGCTGTCGCCGGGGTTCACCGCTGTCACCGGTGAGACGGGTGCGGGCAAGACCATGGTGGTCACCAGCCTGGGGCTGTTGCTGGGTGGGCGGGCGGATCCGGCGCTCGTGCGGATCGGGGCCGACAAGGCGGTCGTGGAGGGGCGGATCACCGTGCCCGCGGACGCCTCGGTCGCCGTACGGGCCGAGGAGGCCGGGGCCGAGCTCGACGACGGGGCCCTGCTGATCAGCCGTACCGTTTCCGCCGAGGGGCGGTCCCGGGCGCATCTCGGGGGGCGGTCCGTGCCCGTGGGGGTGCTGGCCGAGCTCGCCGACGAGCTGGTGGCCGTGCACGGGCAGACCGACCAGCAGGGACTGCTGAAGCTGTCGCGGCAGCGGCAGGCGCTCGACCGGTACGCCGGTGACGCGGTCGCCGGGCCGCTGGCCAAGTACTCCGAGGCCTACCGGCGGCTGCGGGCCGTCTCCGCCGAGCTCGAAGAGATCACCATGCGCGCGCGTGAACGGGCTCAGGAAGCCGACATGCTGCGGTACGGGCTCGACGAGATCGCCGCCGTCGAGCCGCGGGCCGGGGAGGACGTGGAGCTGGCCGAGGAGGCAGAGCGGCTGGGGCACGCCGAGGCGCTGGCGTCCGCCGCCACGGCCGCTCACGTGGCGCTCGCGGGCAATCCGGAGGACCCCGAGGGCGTCGACGCCTCGACGCTGGTCGCAGGCGCGCATCGGGCGCTGGAGGCCGTACGGTCGCACGACCCGGCGCTGGCGGCGCTCGCCGACCGGATCGGGGAGATCGGGATCCTGCTGGGCGATGTGGCGGGGGAGTTGGCGGGGTACGCCGACGATCTGGACGCCGATCCGCTGCGGCTGGCGGCGGTCGAGGAGCGGCGGGCCGCGCTCACCGCGCTGACCCGGAAGTACGGCGAGGACATCAACGCCGTGCTCGCCTGGGCCGAGCAGGGCGCCGCACGGCTCACCGAACTCGACGGCGACGACGAGCGGATCGGGGAGCTGACCGCCGAGCGGGACGCGCTGCGCGCCGAACTCGGCGGGCTGGCCCAGGCGTTGACGGACGCGCGGACGGAGGCGGCCGAGCGGTTCGCGGCCGCCGTGACCGCCGAGCTGGCCTCGCTCGCCATGCCGCACGCGCGCGTGTCGTTCGCCATCCGGCAGACCGAGGACCCGGACGGCGTCGAGGTCGGCGGCCGTCCGGTGGCGTACGGGCCGTCGGGTGCCGACGAGGTCGAGCTGCTGCTCGCGCCCCACCCCGGTGCGCCGCCCCGGCCCATCGCCAAGGGGGCGTCCGGCGGTGAGCTGTCGCGCGTGATGCTGGCCGTGGAGGTCGTGTTCGCGGGGACGGATCCGGTGCCGACGTACCTCTTCGACGAGGTGGACGCCGGTGTGGGGGGCAAGGCCGCGGTGGAGATCGGGCGGCGGCTGGCCCGGCTGGCGAAGACCGCGCAGGTCGTCGTGGTGACGCACCTGCCGCAGGTGGCCGCCTTCGCCGACCGGCAGTTGCTGGTCGAGAAGACGAACGACGGGTCGGTGACCCGGTCCGGTGTGAAGGTGCTGGAGGGCGAGGACCGGATCCGGGAGCTGTCCCGGATGCTGGCGGGTCAGGAGGACTCGCAGACGGCGCGGGCGCATGCGGAGGAGTTGCTGGAGACCGCTCGGGCGGACGTCTAGCAGGTCGTACGGTTGCGCGATGATCACTTGTTTGGGTCGCGCGCCGAGGACCGCCTCCCTCGCGGTCACCGCCGCCCTGACCCGCGCCGCCCTCACCGCCCTGCGCCACCACCGCCCCCGGCGGCCGTGAGCGCTGGGAGCGGAAGAACCACGCCGGACGGGCCGTGGAGTTGTACGCCGGTCCCGCCACCGCCCTGGCCACGGCCGTCGGCGTCGGACGGGTGAGCCCGCTCGCCGGAGCCGCCCTGGTCGCCGTCGGCGCGTGTGGGGCGGTACGACGACGTGGCCGGGGATCACCGGCGTGGCTTCCGGGCCCATCTGGCCGCGCTGCGGGACGGCGAGGTCACCAGCGGGGCCGTCAAGCTGTTCGGGATCGGTGCGGCGGGGCTGCTCGCGGGCGCGGCGCTCAAGGAGCGGCCGCTCGACAAGGTGCTGGCGGGGATCGTGATCGCCGGGGCCGCGCATGTCGTCAACCTGGTGGATGTACGGCCGGGGCGGGCCGCCGGGGCGGTCGTCGCGCTCGCGGCGCCCGGGCTGCTGCGGAAGAGGCCCGGGGCGGCGGAGTTGGCCGCCGTCGCGATGGGGGCGGCCGGGGCCGTGCTGCCCGACGATCTCGGGGAACGTGTGATGATCGGGGACACGGGAGCGCATGCGCTGGGTGCCGCCCTCGGGGCGGCTGTCGCCGCGGCCGACGGGCGGGCCGGGCTGGTCGGTCACGCGGTCGGCGTCGTGGTCGCGGCGGTGTGCGGGGACCGGGTGAGTGGGCTTGCGAGGTCACTCGGGTGAGTGACACGGGGCGGCGCGTTGCCCCGGCGTGTGGGAGCGTGTGATCTCCCGCGTTGCCGGAACAGCCGTACATCCTGGCATCCTTGGGCGAGTACGCGGAGGACGTCGCGCGGTACACCCCCTCCGTCGCATCCTTCTGTACGTTTCTCCGTGACCGTCGTGACCGTCCCACGCCGAACCCAGGAGCCCCGGCCACGTGACCCCCGTGAGCAGCCACTCTCCGCACGGCCAGTCGCCGCTGCGCACCGTGCAGGTGCTGGGCGGAGGCAACGCCGGCAGCAGCGCGCATGTGCGCTCGCTGGCCGCGGGGCTGGCCGCGAGGGGCGTGCGGGTCACGGTGTGCGCCCCCGTCGAGGCGGATCGCACCTACGACTTCAGCGGGGCCGGCGCCGAGCACGTCCACGTGCCGCGCAGCAGCGACCCGGGATCGGTGGCGGCGCTGCGAGCCGCCTGCACGGGCGCCGACCTGGTGCACGCGCACGGGCTGCACGCCTCGTTCCGGGCCGCGCTCGCCCTGGCCGGACGGCACACACCGCTGATCGTCACCTGGCACAACCGCGCCCACGCGCAGGGGGCGCGCGCCCACTTCCTGCGCGTGCTGGAGCGCCGGGTGGTACGGGCGGCCGCCGTGGTCCTCGGCACCACGTCCGACCTCGTCGACTGCGCCCGCAAGGCCGGCGCGCGTGACGCCCGGCTCGCCGCCGTCGCCCTGCCCGGGCGCCGCACATCCGCCGAGCCCGACGAACCCGACCTGGCGCGCCCCAAGATCCGCGCCGAACTCGGCGCCATCGGACGCCCGTTGCTGATGGCCGTCGGCTCCCTCGACCCGCAGCGCGGCTACGACGTCCTGCTCGACGCCGCCCGCGCGTGGCGTGGGCTCGATCCCGTGCCGCTGGTCGCCGTCGCGGGCGAGGGACCGTTGCGCGCGGTGTTGCAGCGCCGGATCGAGGAGGAGGGGCTGCCGGTACGCCTCATCGGCCGCCGCGACGACGTGGGCGAGCTGCTCGCCGCCGCCGATCTGGCGCTGCTGCCGAGCCGGTGGGAGCCGCGCTCCGTGCTCGCCCAGGAGGCCCTGCACGCGCGCGTGCCGCTGGTCGCCACCGCCGTCGGCGGCGTCCCGGAGCTCGTCGGCGACGCGGCCGAACTCGTCCCGCCCGAGGACGCGGAGGCGTTCGCCGCCGCCGTCGTCCGGCTGCTCGGCGATCCCGAGCGGCGGGAGCTGCTGCGGGAGAAGGGGCTGCGGCAGGCGGCGACCTGGCCGACCGAGGACGAGACGGTCGCCCAAGTGCTCAGCGTGTACGACGAGTTGACGCAGCCCCGGCCACTGATCTGACCGACAGCTCTTGGCATCTGCCAAGCGTTTGAGCGCGTGCCGGGGGTCCGCGCGACGTCGGCATGATCCCGACGACAGGCCCTAGCCGACGCCGCTGCTCTGGCCGACGTGCCGACGGGCGCGCAGGGCGAGGCTCAACGCCAGGACCGTCTGCGGGTCGTCGAGGTCGGTGCCCAGCAACTCGCCGATCCGGGCGAGGCGGTTGTACAGCGTCTGCCGGTTGAGGTGCAGCTCGCGGGCCGTCTCCGCCTTGCGTCCCGCGTGCGCGAGGTAGGTCTCCAGGGTGGGCAGCAGCGGCGGCTTGGCACGGCTGTCGTGGTCCCGGACCGGCCCGATCGCCCGGTCCACGAACGCCGCCAGGTCGGGATGGTCCCGCAACCGCCACAGCAACAGGTCGATGTCCAGACGCCGGGCGTCGTACCAGGGCCGGTCCGTGAGCCCCTGCGCGGCGGTCGCCGTCTCCGCCGCGTGCCGCAGCCCCGCCGACGCCGCCGCCCAGCCGCCGGGCACCCCGACGACCACGACCGGCGGCTGGGCCCCCGGACGCTGCATCCCGGCCCGCTCCACTCCGGCCCGCAGCGCCGCCGTGACCCGGTCGGCGACCGCCGAGCGCTCCGACTCCGAGCGCAGGCCGAGCAGCACCAGGACCCGGCCCTCCACCGGTCGTACGCCGAGCAGGACCGGCACGCCCACCGAGGCCAGTTCCTCCGACACCGCACGCGCCAGCACCGCCCAGCCACCGCCGGGAGAGAGCGCGTCACCGAGCCGCATGACCACCGGCAGCAGCGGGCCGCCGCCCGGCTTGAAGCCCAGCACACGCGCCTGCGCCGGGGCGTCCTCGGCGGTGATCCGGCCCTCGGCGAGGTCGGTCAGGAAGTCGCCGCGCCCGCGCGCGGCCAGCTCCTCCTCCTGGCGGGCCTGCATCAGCACCACGGCCAGGATGCCCGCGGTCCGCTCGGCGGCGATCCGGTGCACCGGCGCGAGCGGCGCGCGCACCGGCAGCAGCACCAGCCTCGCCCGCACCGAGCCCGTTCCCGGGCCGCCGCCCGGCACGTCCACCAGCACCGACCCGGCCGGCGGGGCGTCCTTGTGCTGGCCGCGCAGCCCCTCCCACACCTGGAGCGGTTCCGCCCCTTCGGGCCCGGCCCCGGCGGCGTACAGCAGCTGGCCGTCGGTGGTCTCCAGGAAGACCGGGTTGCCGCTGAAGTCGGCCAGGATGCCGAGGACCTGCGGGATGCCGCCGCCACCCAGCAGGGCCTCCGTGCAGCGGCGGTGCACCTCCTCCGCGCGCTGCAGCAGCGCGTAGTGCCCGTTGACGATCTCGGTGTGGATCTCCTCGGTGACCGTCACGAACGGCACCTCGCGGTGCAGTTGGACCAGCGGCAGACCGGCCGTGCGGGCCGTCTCGACCAGGGCGGCGGGCAGCCGGGTGAAGCGGGGGCCGAGCTCGACGACCAGGGCCGCGATGCCGCGCTCGGCCAGGGTGCGGACGAACGCGCGCTGGTCCGCGGGGCGGGTGCCGAGGCCGTATCCCGTGGTCAGCAGCAGTTCGCCGCCCTTCAGCAGGGAGGCGATGTTCGGCACCTCGCCCGCGTGTACCCAGCGCACGGTCCGCTGCAGCCGCTCCGCGCCCGCGAGCACCTCGGGGAGCCCGCTGCGCAGGCCGGGCAGCTCCAGTGCCCGTTGAACGGTGATCCCGGCGCCCGTGCTGTCGAATCGGCTGTCCATGCAGCGGACGCTACCTGCGCGGACGTTCCGGCGGCATCTCCCGGCTGCAGCGGCCTGATGATCCGGGCTACAGCGGCTTGATGTTGTGGTTGAAGCGGAAGACGTTGTCCGGGTCGTACCGCCGCTTCACCACACCCAGCCGCCACATGTTGTGCGGGCCCAGACCGGCCCGTACCCGGTCCCGGCCCTCGTCTCCGACGAAGTTGAGGTGGACCGCGCCGGTGCTCCACGGCCGGACGGCGGCGCGGACGTCCCTCACCCAGCCCATGCACCGCTCGTCGTCCGCCGGGTCCGCCCAGCTGCCGAAGGGGTGCACGGCCCAGGCCGCGTCCCGATAGGGCACCGGGTGGTCGTCGGGGGCGTCGGCGACCGCGCCGCCCAGGGGAAACAGCGTGTGCCGGGTGGCCGTCGGCACGGGGAGGGAGTCCGCGAGGGTGCAGAAGACGTCCAGGAAGTCGTCCGGCGCGCCGGACAGACACTCCGCCGACCAGTGGTTGCGCAGGCCGGGCGGGGCGTCGAGCAGGCACTGGACGTCGGCGTACGGGACCGCGGAGACGACCTCCCCCTCGTGCGGCAGCGCCAGCAGGGGTTCGGCCAGCTTGCGCAGGTCCTCCTCGGACCCCGCGTACGTCAGCAGCACACAGCACAGCAGCCTGCCGACCAGCGGCGGCGGTACGAAGCCGGCGGGAGGGCCGGTCCGGCAGACGACGGCGCCGCTCGCCTCCAGTGGTCCGCAGCCGATGACCTCCCGGTAGGTGCGGATCGCCTCGCGGGCGTGCTCCGGGAGGTACAGCACGAGGGCGAGGGCGAACTCGGGCACCTCGTAGAGCTTCAGGGTGAGGGCGGTGACGACGCCGAAGTTGCCGCCGCCGCCGTGCAGGGCCCAGAACAGCTCCGGGTTCTCGTCGGCGCTCGCGTGGATGCGGTCGCCGCTCGCGGTGACCAGTTCGACGCCGAGCAGGTTGTCGACGGCGAGACCGCAGGAGCGCTCCAGCCAGCCGCTGCCGCCGCCCAGCACGGAGCCGACGACGCCGGTGGTGGAGGCCCGGGCGCCGGTGGTCGCGAGGCCGTACGGCTGGGTCGCGCGGTCCAGATGGCGCATCGTGGCGCCGCCCTCGACGCGGACCGCCTCGGCCGCGGGGTCGACGGTCACGCCGTGCATCCGGCGCAGATCGACGACCAGACCGGCGTCGTTCGTCCCCATGCCCGCGACGCTGTGCCCGCCACCCCGCACCGCGATGTTGAGGTCCAGCTCCCGGCCGAACCGCACCGCCCGGACGACGTCGGCCTCGTGCGCGCACTGCGCGATCACGGCGGGCCGCCGGTCGATCATGGCGTTGAATACGGCCCGGGCGGCGTCGTAGCCCGGATCCCACGGGGCGAACACGTCGCCGTCGAGATCCTCGCGAAGCTCGACGAGAGCTGTGTGCGCCTTGGAGGACATGGCCGCCCCCTTCCCGGGAAGGGCAGGTGCGGTTCCAGCCTAGGGCCAATGCCGGTGACTCGGGCGGGCCCAGCCCTCACGGCCCGCTCAGCCGCCGTACGCCCCCGACGCCGTCAGCCGCAGGGCCGTGTCGATCAGCGGAACGTGGCTGAAGGCCTGCGGGAAGTTGCCCACCTGGCGTTGCAGGCGCGGGTCCCATTCCTCGGCGAGGAGGCCGAGGTCGTTGCGCAGTGACAGCAGCTTCTCGAACAGCCGGCGGGCCTCGTCGACGCGGCCGATCATGGCCAGGTCGTCGGCCATCCAGAACGAGCAGGCGAGGAAGGCGCCCTCGTCGCCGGGGAGACCGTCCACGCCGGCGTCCTCGCCGGAGGTCGGGTAGCGCAGGATGAAGCCGTCCGGCGTGGACAGCTCGCGCTGGATGGCCTCGATGGTGCCGATGACCCGCTTGTCGTCCGGCGGCAGGAAGCCCATCTGCGGGATCAGCAGCAGCGAGGCGTCCAGCTCCTTCGAGCCGTACGACTGCGTGAAGGTGTTGCGCTCCTTGTCGTAGCCCTTCTCGCACACGTCCCGGTGGATGTCGTCGCGCAGCTCCTTCCAGCGCTCCAGCGGGCCGTCCGCGTCGCCGGACTCCAGCAGCTTGATCGTGCGGTCGACGGCGACCCAGGCCATGACCTTGGAGTGCACGAAGTGGCGGCGCGGGCCGCGCACCTCCCAGATGCCCTCGTCCGGCTCCTGCCAGTGGTCCTCCAGGTAGCGGATCAGCTTGAGCTGGAGCAGCGAGGCGTAGTCGCTGCGGGCCAGGCCGGTCATGTGGGCCAGGTGCAGGGCCTCGGTGACCTCGCCGTACACGTCGAGCTGGAGCTGGTGCGCGGCGCCGTTGCCGACCCGGACCGGGGCCGAGTTCTCGTAGCCGGGCAGCCAGTCCAGCTCCGCCTCGCCCAGCTCGCGCTCGCCCGCGATGCCGTACATGATCTGCAGGTTCTCCGGGTCACCGGCGACCGCGCGCAGCAGCCACTCGCGCCAGGCGCGGGCCTCCTCGCGGTAGCCGGTGCGCAGCAGCGAGGACAGCGTGATCGCGGCGTCGCGCAGCCAGGTGTAGCGGTAGTCCCAGTTGCGCACGCCCCCGATCTCCTCGGGGAGCGAGGTCGTGGGCGCGGCGACGATGCCGCCCGTGGGCGCGTACGTCAGCGCCTTCAGCGTGATCAGGGAGCGGATCACCGCCTCGCGGTACGGGCCGTGGTACGTGCAGTGCTCGACCCACTCGCGCCAGAAGTCCTCCGTCGCCTCCAGCGACTGCTCCGGCTCCGGCAGCGGCGGGGGCTGCTTGTGCGAGGGCTGCCAGGAGATGGTGAACGCGATCCGGTCGCCGGGCGCGACCGTGAAGTCCGCGTACGTGGTCAGCGCCTTGCCGTAGGTGTCGGTGGATGTGTCGAACCACACAGAGTCCGGACCGGCGACGGCCACCGTCCGCCCCTCGTGCTTGTGCACCCACGGGACGATCCGGCCGTACGAGAAACGCATCCGCAGCGCCGACCGCATCGGCACCCGGCCCGAGACCCCCTCCACGATCCGGATCAGCTGCGGGGCCCCGTCACGCGGCGGCATGAAGTCGATCACGCGGACCGTGCCGCGCGGGGTGTCCCACTCGGATTCCAGGATCAGCGAGTCGCCGCGGTAGCCCCGGCGGGCGGCGGTCGGCGGCTCGGCGTCGGCCGCGTGCGCGGGGCCGATCCGCCAGAATCCGTGCTCCTCGGTGCCCAGCAGACCGGCGAAGATGGCATGCGAGTCGAAGCGGGGCAGGCACAGCCAGTCGACTGTGCCGTCCCGGCAGACCAGGGCAGCGGTCTGCATGTCTCCGATGAGTGCGTAGTCTTCGATGCGCCCGGCCACGTGCAACTCCAGTCGAACGGCCACGTAGCCCCATAGGGGGCTTTCGCTAGTGCGGTCAAGGGGTCGTTGTAATGCGTCGTTGAGCTGTGAAGTAAAACCGTCGCCCTGCCCGGAGGCAAAACGACCGTCGTCGCTCAACGATCTGACGAGCTCTTGTTGTTCCGGTGCTTACGGGCGGGGGTGGTGCCGTGTTGGCCGGCTGGCTCGGCAGCGAGTGTCCGAGCAGGATACGACGCACGTAGATGATCTGCGTGCCGCTCCCGGCAACGCGCCTGCGCCGAACGAGTGAGCACCGGGTGAGAAACAGGTGAGCGGTACGCATACGTGGCGGGCCGTGCGCGGAGCGTGGGCGGGCGCCATCGGGCCGTCGCGCTGATACCCTGGTAGCCCGTGGACCGGTGGGCACGAAACCCCCGACCGCAGCGACGGCACCCCCGGCGAAGCCCGGCACGGCAGCCGCCCCGCACCCCCAGACCGAGACCACGGGAGCCTCCTCTTGGCCATGCCGCCCAAATCTTCGACGACCAAGCACATCTTCGTCACCGGGGGTGTCGCCTCCTCTCTCGGCAAGGGCCTGACCGCCTCCAGCCTCGGCATGCTGCTCAAGGCCCGGGGTCTGCGCGTCGTGATGCAGAAGCTCGACCCGTACATCAACGTCGACCCGGGCACGATGAACCCCTTCCAGCACGGTGAGGTGTTCGTCACCAACGACGGCGCCGAGACCGACCTGGACATCGGCCACTACGAGCGTTTCCTCGACCGCGATCTGGACGGCACCGCCAACGTCACCACCGGCCAGGTCTACTCGACGGTGATCGCCAAGGAGCGGCGCGGCGAGTACCTGGGCGACACCGTGCAGGTCATCCCGCACATCACCAACGAGATCAAGCACCGCATCCGCCGCATGGCCACCGACGACGTGGACGTCGTCATCACCGAGGTCGGCGGCACGGTCGGCGACATCGAGTCGCTGCCGTTCCTGGAGACCGTCCGCCAGGTCCGGCACGAGGTCGGCCGGGACAACGTCTTCGTGGTGCACATCTCGCTGCTGCCGTACATCGGCCCCTCGGGAGAGCTGAAGACGAAGCCGACCCAGCACTCGGTCGCCGCCCTGCGCAACATCGGTATCCAGCCGGACGCCATCGTGCTGCGCTGCGACCGCGAGGTGCCGACCGCCATCAAGCGCAAGATCTCGCTGATGTGCGACGTCGACGAGGCCGCCGTCGTGGCCTGCCCCGACGCGCCGTCCATCTACGACATCCCCAAGGTCGTGCACTCCGAGGGCCTGGACGCCTACGCCGTCCGCCGCCTCGACCTGCCGTTCCGGGACGTGGACTGGACGACCTGGGACGACCTGCTCGACCGTGTCCACAACCCACAGCACGAGATCACCCTCGCTCTCGTCGGCAAGTACATCGACCTGCCGGACGCCTACCTCTCGGTCACCGAGGCGCTGCGCGCGGGCGGCTTCGCCAACAAGACCCGCGTGAAGATCAAGTGGGTCACCTCCGACGACTGCCGGACCCCGGCCGACGCCGAGGCGCAGCTGTCCGACGTGGACGCCATCTGCGTCCCGGGCGGCTTCGGCGACCGCGGCGTCTCCGGCAAGGTCGGCGCCATCCAGTACGCCCGCGAGAACAGGATCCCGCTGCTCGGCCTCTGCCTCGGCCTGCAGTGCATCGTGATCGAGGCCGCGCGCAACCTGGCCGGGATCGCCGACGCCAACTCCACCGAGTTCGACCCGGCCACCTCCCACCCGGTCATCTCCACCATGGCCGAGCAGCTCGACATCGTCGCGGGCGAGGGCGACATGGGCGGAACGATGCGCCTGGGCATGTACCCGGCCAAGCTGGCCGAGGGCTCCATCGTGCGCGAGGTGTACGACGGCAAGGAGTACGTCGAGGAGCGGCACCGGCACCGCTACGAGGTGAACAACGCCTACCGCTCGGAGCTGGAGAAGAAGGCCGGCATCGTCTTCTCGGGCACCTCCCCGGACGGCAAGCTCGTCGAGTACGTGGAGTACCCGCGCGACGTCCACCCGTACCTGGTCGCCACCCAGGCGCACCCGGAACTGCGCTCCCGGCCGACGCGTCCGCACCCGCTGTTCGCCGGGCTGGTGAAGGCCGCGGTCGAGCGGAAGAACTCGAAGTAACACACCGGTTGTACGGTGGCCGGGGTGCATGGATTCAAAGGTGAGCACCCCGGCTGTTGTGTGCACGTCTGGTGGTACCCCCCGGAAGGACAGGCATGACGATCAAGGACATCCGCGAGGAGTGGGAGATCCGGGCGACGGACACCCCCTTCGTGGGCAACAAGACCTCGGTCCGCACGGACGACGTGGTCATGCCCGACGGCACGGTCGTGCGCCGCGACTACCAGGTCCACCCCGGCTCGGTGGCGGTCCTCGCCCTCGACGACGCCGGCCGGGTGCTGGTGCTGCGCCAGTACCGGCACCCGGTGCGCCAGAAGCTGTGGGAGATCCCCGCCGGCCTGCTCGACGTGCCCGGCGAGAACCCGCTGCACGCCGCGCAGCGCGAGCTGTACGAGGAGGCGCACGTCAAGGCCGAGGACTGGCGGGTGCTGGCCGACGTCTACACCACGCCCGGCGGCTGCGACGAGGCCGTGCGCGTCTTCCTCGCCCGCGAGCTGTCCGAGGCCGACGGCGAGCGCTTCGAGGCCGAGCACGAGGAGATCGACCTGGAGCTCGCGCGGGTCCCCGTCGAGGAGCTGGTACGCGGGGTCCTGGCCGGTGAGCTGCACAACAACTGTCTGGTCGTGGGCGTCCTTTCGCTGGTCGCCGCCCAGCAGGGGGACGGGCTCGACGCGCTGCGCCCGGCTCAGGCGCCGTGGCCGGCGCGGCCCTTCGAGGTCTGAGCCGCCGTATGCCACACCCCACGTGCTGCGGTGTGACGATCGCCTGATCCGATCGGGGGACGTGCCCGCCGTGCTCCGCCCGGTTCGTCGCAGAGCGTGAACTAGGCTCTTGAAACGCCCGAACCCGGAGTCCCGGCGGGCTGTTGCGCGTGCGGTTGGACGGGAGTGTGGCCCGTGGCGGATCAGGCGGTGGAGCCGGACGGCGTGCAGGTGGCGGGCCCAGCTGCGCAGAGCCGGTTCCTGGGCCGCACACGGGAGTTGAAGGAGCTGCGCGCCGACATCGAGCGTGCGGGACTGGACACCCTCTCCGGCCGCAAGGCCCCACGCGCGCGCGTGCTGCTGATCGCGGGCCGACCGGGCTCCGGGCGTACGGCCCTCGCCGAGGAACTGGTACGACAGGTCGCCGACCGCTACCCCGACGGGGTGCTGCGCGCCCGGCTCAGCGAACCCGACGGCACCCCCGTGCCCATGGCCCGCACCGCGGGGGACCTGCTCACCGCCCTGGGCCTGCCGACCCCGCCCGGCGCCGCCGAGGACGACCTCACGGCGGCGCTCCGCGAGGCCCTGACCGGCCGCCGGGTCCTGCTCCTGCTGGACGACGCCGCCGACGCCGAGCAGGTCGACGCCCTGCTGCCGGACACCGCGGAGTGCCTGGTCGTCGCCGTCGCCCAGGGCCCGCTGACCGGCATCTCGGACGTCCGCCCGTGCACCCTCGGCGGCCTCGACACCAAGTCCGCCGTCGAGCTGCTGTCCCGGCACACCGGTTCCGTCCGGATCACCGTCGACCCGCGGGCGGCCGAGGGACTCGTCGAGGCCTGCCAGGCCCAGCCCGCCGCGCTGATGCTGGCGGGCGGCTGGCTCGCCGCCCGCCCCCAGGCGGCCGTCGCCGACCTCACCAAGCAGCTGCACTCCCAGGGCGACGACGGGACACCGCTCAGCCGGGTCTTCCGGCTGGCCTACGCCGCGCTGCCCGGCTCCGCCGCCCGGATCCTGCGCCTGCTCTCCCTCGCCCCCGCGGGCTGCATCGACCCGCACACCGCCTCCGCGCTCGCCGGCTGTTCGATCAACGGCGCCCGGCACACCCTGGACGACTTCGTCGCCCTCGGCCTGCTGCGCAGGACCGGCCCGACACTGCCGGAGTACGAGGTGCCCGGCTGTCTGCACCCGCTGCTGCGCGCCGTCACCGAGGCCGAGGACCGACCCGCCGAGCTGCAGCTGGCCCGCGCCCGGATGCTGGAGCGGACGGTACGGCTGCTGCAGTCCTGCCGGGCGATCACCGAGACCGACAACCCGCAGGCCCGCGAGAAGCTGGCCGGCACCCCGCGCGCCCTGCGCTTTCCCACGCCCCGGGCGGCCGCCGACTGGCTGCGCCTGCGCCGCCCGGCCCTGCTCGCCTCGGCCCGGCTCGCGGTCGCCGACGGGGAGCTCGACACCCTCGCCCGGCGGCTGATGTCCCAGCTGGTGCGGGCGATGGTGGCCCACTTCGGGATGCAGGCCGCCGCCCCCGACCTGTACGGCATCCACCAGCTCGTCCTCGACGTGGCCGAGCGCCGGGATCTGCCCCGGGAGCAGGCGGCGGCGCTGCTGAATCTGGGCGATCTGGACGCCAGTACCGGCCGGACGGCCGACGCCCTGGCCCGCTACCGGGCCGCGCTGGACGCCGGACGCCGGGCGAACGACCCGTATGCGACCGGTCGCGCGATGGAATCCGTAGGGGGCGCGCACCAGGAGCTCGGGGATCACGACCGCGCCGCCGACTGGTTCGGCCGGGCCCTGGCCGAGCGCCTGGCCCGCGGGGAGCGCGAGGAGGCCGCCCGGCTGTACGGCCGGATCGCGACCGCGCACACCTACGCGGGCCACTACGGCGAGGCGCAGCGCAACTGGCGGGCCGCCATCGCCGGGTACCGCAAGCTGGGCGACGTGGCCGCCCACGCCCGGGCGTTGAGCGAGCTGGCGCGGGTCCAGGAGTACGCGGGACGGCCCGCGGAGTCGCTGCGTACCTGCCAGGAAGCCGTCGAGTGGGCGCGGCGCGCGCAGGACGTACGCCTGCAGGCCGCGCTGCATCTGCGGCTGGCCGACACGTTGGAGCATCTCGGTGATCCCACGCCCGCCCTGCTGCACCGCAGCGCCGCCGAGCGCATGCTGGGTGAGGAGATCCAGGAGGCCGAAACGCCAGATCCAGACACGGAACAAGACGCTAACGCCTGCGAAATCCGCAGTACATCCACTGAAGATTGATGCAATGAAAGGCTAGACACCGGGAACGCCTTCATTAGACTGGCTCTGCCGCACATTCTCCTGCGGTGTCTCCCGGTATGCCCTGCGCATCCCGGTATGTCACGCAATACACCCCCTCTGAGCCAAGGACCGTGATCGACGTGAAGGTCGGCATCCCCCGCGAGGTCAAGAACAACGAGTTCCGGGTGGCCATCACCCCCGCCGGCGTGCATGAGCTGGTGCGCAACGGCCACCAGGTCGTCATCGAGCGCGGCGCCGGTCTCGGCTCCTCGATCACGGACGCCGAGTACGTGGCCGCCGGCGCGCAGATCCTGGAGACGGCCGACGAGGTGTGGGCCTCCGCCGACCTGCTGCTGAAGGTCAAGGAGCCCATCGCCGAGGAGTACCACCGCCTGCGCAAGGACCAGACGCTCTTCACCTATCTGCACCTGGCCGCCTCCAAGGAGTGCACGGACGCCCTGCTGGAGTCCGGCACCACCGCCATCGCCTACGAGACCGTCGAGCTGCCCAGCCGCGCGCTGCCGCTGCTCGCCCCGATGTCCGAGGTCGCGGGCCGTCTCGCCCCGCAGGTCGGCGCCTACCACCTGATGCGCGCGGCCGGCGGCCGCGGTGTGCTGCCGGGCGGCGTGCCGGGCGTGACCCCGGCCAAGGCCGTCGTCATCGGCGGTGGCGTCTCCGGCTGGAACGCCACCCAGATCGCCGTCGGCATGGGCTTCGACGTGACCTTGCTGGACCGCGACATCAACAAGCTGCGCGAGGCCGACCGGATCTTCGGTACGAAGGTCAAGGCGATCATGTCCAACTCCTTCGAGCTGGAGAAGGCCGTCCTCGACGCCGACCTCGTCATCGGCGCGGTGCTCATCCCCGGCGCCAAGGCCCCGAAGCTCGTCACCAACGAGCTGGTCTCCCGGATGAAGCCGGGAAGTGTCCTTGTCGACATCGCGATCGACCAGGGCGGCTGCTTCGAGGACTCCCGTCCCACCACGCACGCCGAGCCGACCTTCCGGGTCCACGAGTCGGTCTTCTACTGCGTCGCCAACATGCCGGGCGCGGTGCCGAACACCTCCACGAACGCCCTCACCAACGCCACGCTCCCCTACATCGTGGAGCTGGCCAACCGCGGCTGGGTCGAGGCGCTGCGCCGCGACCCGGCGCTGGCCAAGGGTCTCAACACGCATGACGGCAAGGTGGTTTACCGCCAGGTCGCCGAGGCGCACGGGCTGGACCACGTGGAGCTGGAGTCGCTCCTCGGCTAAGTCACCTTTTCGTAAAGGCGATACGTCAACACAGGTCGTCAACCGCCAGCATCCGGCCGGACCTTGCCCGACAAGGTCCGGCCGGATGTGTGTATGGTCACTTTGCGACTCTCGGTCAACTCGCCTCGAACGTAACCCTTGAACCGATTCGCACACCGGTGAAACCTGCCGTGCGACGGCCGTACGCCCTTGACAGAGGGATGTTTCATTGCCGACACATCCTGCCGGGTCCGGCGGATTGTGTTGCTGCGGACGCCCGACACGCCATAGAGTCGCCAACCGTCGGCATGGTGCCACGCTGACCTGTCTAGAAGTTTCCTGGTCACCAAGGAGGTAAGACGACTTGTGAATGAGTCGACATTTTCTCCCGGGGGTGGTCAACCAGGAAGCCCTGCGCGGGGCCAGGCTCCCGCGGGGTTCGAGGCTGTCGGCTCCGTCGCGGTGCGCACCTTCGCAGCCCACCAGAGTCACCACATGTCAGGGGTGACTCAGCCAGCACACCAGAGCATGGATGGCCATCACGTGAACGCCATGGCCGGCGACGGAAGTGGCGCGCCCCACAACCACTTCGCCGACTACGAGGAAATGCCCGACGGGCACTTCTACGACCCGGACGCCGAGTACGAGCCCGACCCGGAGTACGCGGCCACGCTCGCGCCCGACGCGGCCCGCCAGCGCCGTGAGCGCATCGGCCCGACCGGGCGCCCGCTGCCGTACTTCCCGATCCCGGGCCCGCTGACCGATCACGGGCCCGCGACGATCATCGCGATGTGCAACCAGAAGGGCGGCGTCGGCAAGACGACGTCCACCATCAACCTGGGTGCCGCGCTCGCGGAGTACGGACGCCGGGTGCTGCTCGTGGACTTCGACCCGCAGGGCGCGCTGTCGGTCGGTCTCGGCGTCAACCCCATGGAGCTGGACCTCACCGTCTACAACCTGCTCATGGAGCGGGGCCTGGCGGCCGACGAGGTGCTGCTGAAGACCGCGGTCCCCAACATGGACCTGCTGCCCAGCAACATCGACCTGTCGGCGGCCGAGGTCCAGCTGGTCTCCGAGGTGGCCCGCGAGTCGTCGCTGCAGCGCGCGCTGAAGCCGCTGCTGCCGGACTACGACTACATCGTGATCGACTGTCAGCCCTCGCTCGGCCTGCTCACCGTGAACGCCCTGACGGCCGCGCACAAGGTGATCGTGCCGCTGGAGTGCGAGTTCTTCGCCCTGCGCGGTGTGGCGCTGCTGACCGAGACCATCGAGAAGGTCCAGGAGCGGCTCAACCCGGAGCTGGAGCTCGACGGGATCCTCGCCACGATGTACGACTCGCGCACGGTGCACAGCCGTGAGGTGCTCGCGCGGGTCGTGGAGGCGTTCGACGACCACGTCTACCACACGGTCATCGGGCGCACGGTCCGCTTCCCGGAGACCACGGTCGCCGGTGAGCCGATCACCACGTACGCCTCCAACTCCGTCGGTGCCGCCGCCTACCGCCAGCTCGCCAGGGAGGTGCTCGCCCGGTGTCACGCCGAGTGAGTCTGCCGGGGGCCGACGAACTGTTCCGCACGACAGGGGGAATGGCGCTCCAGGCATCCACTCCCCGGCGGGGCGCCAACGGCGAGGCCCGGGTGCCGCCTCCCGCGGGGGAGGGCGACGCCGCGGCCGCCGCCACGGAGGACGCGCCGCAGTCCGTGCCCGCGCAGGGCGGGGACGGCGACGGCGCGGAGCATGTCGCGGCCGACGCGGAGCCCGCCGACGCCGAGTCGCGCAGCCGGGGCGCGGAGCGCTCCTCGCGGCGCCAGGGGCAGACGGCGGCGCAGGAAGGTTCTGCCACCGCGACGCCGCGCAAGCGCGGACGGGCGGCCACGCGGCGGCCCAGTGGGCGTGAGCGGCACGACGAGAAGATCACGGTGTACGTGTCCGCCGAGGAACTCATGGATCTGGAGCACGCGCGTCTTGTGCTCCGGGGCGAGCACGGGCTGGCCGTCGACCGGGGGCGGATCGTGCGCGAGGCGGTCGCCGTGGTGCTGGCCGACCTGGAGACCCGGGGGGACGCCAGCATCCTCGTACGGCGGCTTCGTGGGCGGTAGCGGTAGCCTGCGGGGGCTATGACCTCGAACTGCTCCCCAGTCCCCTCCTCCGGCTCGGCCGGTCGTCGGCGTGCGCTGGGGAGGGGGCCAGGGGCTCCGGCGGTGCCTGTCGAGGCGCCGGTTCCTGTGCAGGCTCCGCCCCCGCCGGTCGCTCCCGTGGAGCCGGAACCCGAGGGACCTGAGGTCCCCGAGGTCGTCGCCCCACCGGAACCCGAGCCGGAACCCGCGGCTCCCGCGGCTCCCGCGGAGGGCGACAGCGGCGGCTTCAAGGTGCGGCTCGCGAACTTCGAGGGCCCCTTCGACCTGCTGCTCCAGCTGATCTCCAAGCACAAGCTCGACGTCACCGAAGTCGCCCTGTCCAAGGTGACCGACGAGTTCATGGCGCACATCCGTGCCATGGGGCCGGACTGGGACCTGGACGAGACGACCGAGTTCCTGGTCGTCGCCGCCACCCTGCTCGACCTGAAGGCGGCGCGGCTGCTGCCCGCCGCCGAGGTGGAGGACGAGGCCGACCTGGCCTTGCTGGAGGCCCGTGACCTGTTGTTCGCGCGGCTCCTGCAGTACCGCGCGTACAAACAGGTCGCCGAGATCTTCAACAGCCGCCTCGACGACGAGGCCCGCCGCCACCCCCGTACCGTCGGCCTCGAACCGCAGCACGCCGAGCTGCTCCCCGAGGTCGTCATCAGCATCGGCCCGGAGGGGTTCGCGAAGCTGGCGGTCAGGGCGATGCAGCCGAAGCCCAAGCCGCAGGTGTACGTCGACCACATTCACGCGCCGCTGGTGAGTGTGCAGGAACAGGCCGGGATCGTCGTCGCGCGGCTGAAGGAACTCGGCGAGGCCAGCTTCCGCACGCTCGTGGCGGACACCGACGACACCCTCACCGTCGTCGCGAGGTTCCTGGCGCTGCTGGAGCTGTACCGCGAGAAGGCCGTCGCGCTGGAGCAGGAGACCGCCCTCGGGGAGTTGCTCGTGCGCTGGACCGGCGGTGAGGGGGACGCCGCCCCGATGGTGACCGACGAGTTCGACCGGCCGCCGGAGCAGCCCGAGCAGTCCCCGTCCCCGTCCCCGTCCCAGGAGCAGGAGCAGGAGGAGAAGGAGTGAGCGAGGAGACCACCGAGCTGCCGGACGGGCTGCGTGCCGTCGCCGATCTGGAGCTGAAGCCCGCCCTGGAGGCCGTCCTGATGGTCGTGGACGAGCCCGCGACCGTGGAGCACCTCGCGAAGATACTGGAGCGGCCGAAACGGCAGATCACCAAGGCGCTGCGGGAGCTGGCCGACGACTACACCGCGCAGGGGCGCGGCTTCGAACTGCGGCACGTCGCGGGCGGCTGGCGCTTCTACACCCGCCCCGAGTACGCCCCGGCCGTCGAGCGGCTCGCCCTGGAGGGCCAGACCGCCCGGCTCACCCAGGCGGCACTGGAGACGCTCGCGGTGGTGGCGTACCGCCAGCCGGTCAGCCGTAGCCGCGTCTCCGCCGTACGCGGAGTGAACTGCGACGGCGTCATGCGCACCCTCCTGCAGCGCGGTCTGGTCCAGGAGGCGGGCACGGAACCCGAAACAGGTGCGATCCTGTACACGACGACGAACTACTTCCTGGAGCGGATGGGCCTGCGCGGCCTGGACGAGCTCCCGGAGCTCGCGCCCTTCCTCCCGGAGGCGGCGGCGATCGAGGCCGAGACGCAGGAAGGAGTGCCGTCGTTCGATCCGGACGCTCCGGATTCCGAGGACGCAGACGACAAGACGACGGAACTTTGATGCGAAGCAGCGGCAGTGGCAAGAGTGGCGGGACCGGCGGGCGTGGCAACCACCGCGGCGCCGGTAACAACCGGGACCAGAAGCAGGGGCAGGGCCGCCCCCGCAAGCCCCGCCCCGAGGAGCGCCGCTACGACGTGGGCCCCGGGGCGACCAAGGACGGCCCGAAGGCGGGACGCGGCGGCGCGGCCCGCGGCGGCGCCAAGGGCGCGCCCCGGAAGCCTCAGCAGGGCGGGCGTACGGCACCGGCGCGGTCCCGCGAGTACGAGGCGCGGGTCGAGGAGCGCAACCGGGAGCGGTACGCGGGCAAGAAGGACGTCAAGCTGCCGAAGACCTTCCCCGGTGCCGAGCAGGAGGGCGAGCGGCTGCAGAAGGTGCTCGCGCGCGCGGGCTACGGTTCCCGGCGCGCCTGCGAGGAGCTGATCGACCAGGCCCGTGTGGAGGTCAACGGCGAGATCGTCACCGAGCAGGGCAAGCGCGTCGACCCGGAGAAGGACGAGGTCAAGGTCGACGGCCTGACGGTCGCGACCCAGTCCTACCAGTTCTTCTCGCTGAACAAGCCCGCCGGTGTCGTCTCGACGATGGAGGACCCCGAGGGCCGTCAGTGCCTCGGCGACTACGTCACCAACCGTGAGACGCGGCTCTTCCACGTCGGGCGGCTCGACACCGAGACCGAGGGCGTCATCCTGCTCACCAACCACGGCGAGCTGGCGCACCGGCTGACCCACCCCAAGTACGGCGTGAAGAAGACCTACCTCGCGCACATCGTCGGCCCGATCCCGCGCGACCTGGGCAAGCGGCTGAAGGACGGCATCCAGCTGGAGGACGGGTACGCGCGCGCGGACCACTTCCGGGTCGTCGAGCAGACCGGCAAGAACTACCTCGTCGAGGTCACCCTGCACGAGGGCCGCAAGCACATCGTGCGGCGAATGCTGGCGGAGGCGGGCTTCCCGGTCGACAAGCTGGTGCGCACGGCCTTCGGCCCGATCACGCTGGGCGACCAGAAGTCCGGCTGGCTGCGGCGGCTGTCCAACACCGAGGTCGGGATGCTGATGAAGGAAGTGGACCTCTAGTCGGCCCTCGCATCGGCCCCTTGTGGGTGACGACCACCCCCTTTATAGTCAGTACGACTATTAAGGGGGTGGTGGTGCATGCGGGGCTACGACAAGTACGCGTACGAACCCTTCGCCGTCACCGTCGACCTCGCCGTCCTCACCCTCCGCGCCGGCGCGCTGCACGTGCTGCTCGTCGAGCGCGGGCAGGAGCCGTACGCCGGTCGCTGGGCGCTGCCCGGCGGCTTCGTGCTGCCGGAGGAGTCCGCCGAGACGGCGGCCCGGCGTGAACTCGCCGAGGAGACCGGCCTGTCCGATGTCTCCGGGCTGCACCTGGAGCAGCTGCGGACCTACAGCGAGCCGGACCGCGACCCCCGCATGCGGGTCGTGTCCGTCGCCTTCACCGCGCTGCTGCCCCACCCGCCCGAGCCGCACGGCGGCGGCGACGCGGCGCAGGCCCGCTGGGTGCCGTACGACAGGGCCCGGCCGCTGGCCTTCGACCACGACCGGATCCTGGCCGACGCGCACGAACGGGTCGGCGCCAGGCTGGAGTACACCGGCCTCGCCACCGCCTTCTGCCCGCCCGAGTTCACGCTCGGCGAGCTCCAGCAGGTCTACGAGACCGTGTGGGGCACCCCGCTCGACCGGCCCAACTTCCGGCGCAAGGTGCTCGCCACCCCCGGCTTCGTCGAACCGGTCCCCGGCGCCGCGCGCCTGACCGGTGGCCGCGGCAAACCCGCCGCCCTCTACCGCGCGGGCGGCGCCGCCGCCCTGCACCCGCCCCTCCTCCGACCGTCCCGGGAAGGACGCCCCGCATGACCACGACCACCGTCCGCAAGCGCGCCGCCACCGGTTCCCTGCTCGGCCTCGCCCTCGGGGACGCGCTCGGCTTCCCGACCGAGTTCAACAACGTCCCGTCGATCCTCGCCAAGTTCGGGCCCTGGCGGGGGATGCAGCTGCCCACGCCCGCGATCGTCACCGACGACACGCAGATGACGCTGGCGCTGGGGCGCGGGCTGCGCACGGCGATGGACCGGGGGGTGCTCGGGCCCGCCGAGCTGGCCGAGCCCGTGCGGCGGGAGTTCATCGCCTGGAACCGCTCCCCGGAGAACAACCGTGCCCCCGGCAACACCTGCATCAGGGCCTGTGTCCTGCTGGAGCGGCCGGACCGGCCCTGGCAGGACGCCAGCCAGATCCACTCCAAGGGCTGCGGCGCCAACATGCGTGTCGCGCCGATCGGTCTGGTCCCCGGGCTGAGCGACGAACAGCGCGCGGGCGCCGCCCAGTTGCAGGCCGCCCTCACGCACGGGCACCCGACGGCCCTCGCCGCGTCCGACCTCACCGCGCACGCCGTACGACTGCTCGCGCAGGGCGCCGAGCCGACCGGACTGGTCGGGCTGCTGCGGTCGTACGCCTACGACAACCGCAACCGCTACCACGAGCGCTGGCTGGGCGATCTGTGGACGCGGGCCGAGGACGCCACGCCGGAGCAGTTCATAGCGCGCGGCTGGGACGAGTGCCTGGAGGTGCTCGACCGGCTGCGCGACGCCGTACGGACGATCTCGCCGGAGACCGACCCCTGTCTCGCCACGGGGGAGGGCTGGATCGCCGAGGAGGCGCTGGCCACCGGGCTGCTGTGCTTCCTGCAGTTCGTGGACGAGCCGCTGACCGCCCTGCGCCGGGCCGCCTGCACCTCCGGCGACTCCGACTCCATCGCCTGCCTCGCCGGGGCCTTCGCGGGCGCGTACCTCGGCGCCGAGGCCTGGCCGACGGAGTGGGCGGACCGGATCGAGTACCAGGGCGAACTGGTGACGCTGGGTGCGCTCTGGGACCTCTGAGGTGTCTGCTCCGTCTCAGGGGGCGAGCGACCCGCACCTGTGCGTAGCGGGCTGACTAGGCTTGACGGACGTAGAGCCGATTCGCAGAGCAGGCAGCGATTCGCACAGCAAGCAGCAAGGAGCATCGCCGTGGCGGTACGAGCGGTCCGGGGCGCCGTCCAACTTCAGCGGGACGAGGCCGGCCACATGGACGAGCAGGTCGGGGCCCTGCTCACCGCCATCCTGGAGCGGAACGGGCTGACCACCGACGACCTGATCAGCATCTGGTTCACAGCCACGCCGGACCTGCACAGCGACTTCCCGGCCGCCGCCGCCCGCAAGCTCGGCATCACCGACGTACCGCTGATCTGCGCCCAGGAACTGGACATCGAGGGCGCCATGCCCCGCGTGGTCCGGGTCCTCGCCCACATCGAGTCCGACAAGCCGCGCGCCGACATCGCGCACGTCTACCTCGGCGCCGCCGCCGCTCTGCGCAAGGACATCGCCCAGTGAGAACCGCACTCGTCATCGGCACCGGGCTCATCGGCACCTCCATCGCCCTGGCCCTCGCCCAGCGCGGCGTCGTCGTCCACCTCGCCGACCACGACCCCGAGCAGGCCCGTACGGCGGCCGCGCTCGGCGCCGGGACGGACGAGGCGCCCGAGGGGCCCGTCGACCTCGCGATCGTCGCCGCCCCGCCCGCGCACGTCGCCGCGGTGCTCGCCGACGCCATGCGGCGCGGGGTCGCGCGCGGCTACGTCGACGTGGCCAGCGTCAAGGGCGGCCCGCGCCGCGAGCTGGAGGCGCTCGGGCTGGACCTGACCTGGTACCTCGGCACGCACCCCATGTCCGGCCGGGAGAAGTCCGGCCCGCTGGCCGCGACCGGCGACCTCTTCGAGGGCCGCCCCTGGGTGCTCACCCCCACCCGGGACACCGACACCGAGGTGCTGAACCTCGCCCTGGAGCTGGTCTCGCACTGCCGTGCCGTGCCGGTCGTCATGGACGCCGACGCCCACGACCGGGCCGTGGCGCTGGTCTCGCACATGCCCCACCTGGTCTCCAGCATGGTCGCCGCCCGCCTGGAGCACGCGCAGGAGGCCGCCGTACGGCTGTGCGGGCAGGGCATCCGGGACGTGACCCGGATCGCCGCCTCCGACCCGCGGATGTGGATCGACATCCTCTCCGCGAACCCCGGCCCGGTCGCCGACCTGCTCAGCGACGTCGCCGCCGACCTCGACGAGACCGTCCAGGCCCTGCGCGCCCTGCAGTCCTCCGACGAGGCCAAGCGCCGGGAGGGGACCGCAGGCATCGAGGACGTGCTGCGGCGGGGCAACGCCGGGCAGGTCCGCGTTCCCGGCAAGCACGGGTCCGCGCCGCGCGTGTACGAGGTCGTCGCGGTGCTCATCGACGACCAGCCCGGCCAGCTGGCCCGCATCTTCGCGGACGCGGGGCAGGCCGGGGTCAACATCGAGGACGTGCGCATCGAGCACGCGACCGGGCAGCAGGCCGGTCTCGTGCAGCTGATGGTGGAGCCGAAGGCGGCGCCCGTACTGACGGCGGCCCTGCGGGAGCGAGGATGGGCGATCCGTCAGTAGCGGGAGGAGACGTGCGTGCGGCCGGACGAGTGACCCGCACCCAGTAACCTGGTGCGGGGCACGTCACGCCCCCACCACCACCCGGCCCAGGAAGGTCCCCACAGTGGAAAGCGCCCCGGCAGTGATTGTCGCCATCGACGGCCCCTCCGGCACGGGCAAGTCGAGCACGTCGAAGGCGGTTGCGGCGCAGCTCGGTCTGAGCTACTTGGACACCGGTGCCCAGTACCGGGCGATCACCTGGTGGATGGTGACCCACGGCGTCGACGTCGACGACCCGTCGGAGATCGCCGCCGTGGCCGGCAAGCCGGACATCGTCTCCGGCACCGACCCGGCGGGCCCGACGATCACGGTCGACGGTGTGGACGTCGCCGGTCCGATCCGCACCCAGGAGGTCACCTCCAAGGTCAGCGCGGTCAGCGCGGTGCCCGAGGTGCGGGCCCGGATCACCGAGCTGCAGCGCTCGATCGCGGCCGCCGCGGAGAACGGCATCGTCGTCGAGGGCCGCGACATCGGTACGACGGTCCTGCCGGACGCCGACCTGAAGATCTTCCTCACCGCCTCCCCGGAGGCCCGCGCCGCCCGCCGCAATGGTGAGCTGAAGGGCGCGGACATCAACGCCACCCGCGAGGCCCTGATCAAGCGGGACGCCGCCGACGCCGGCCGGAAGGCCTCGCCGCTCGCCAAGGCGGACGACGCGGTCGAGGTGGACACCACCGACCTCACGCTGCCGCAGGTCATCGAGTGCGTCGTCACCCTCGTCGAGGAGAAGCGGGCGGCGAAGTGACCGAGGCACCGTCCCAGCGGGGCGCGGAGGCCGGCCGGCGCATCGGCCTCCCGCTGATGCACGCGCTGTGGCGGCCCCGGGTGCTGGGTGCCTGGAAGGTCCCGGCGACCGGCCCGGCCATCCTCGCCGTCAACCACTCGCACAACGTCGACGGCCCGATGGTGATGGGCGTCGCGCCGCGGCCGGTGCACTTCCTGATCAAGAAGGAGGCGTTCGTCGGCCCGCTTGACCCCTTCCTGACCAGGATCGGCCAGGTGAAGGTGGACCGGCAGAGCACCGACCGTACGGCGGTCACGCGGGCGCTTCAGGTGCTGTCGGCCGGCGGTGTGCTGGGGATATTCCCCGAGGGCACCCGGGGCGAGGGCGACTTCGCCGCGCTGCGCGCCGGGCTCGCCTACTTCGCCGTGCGCAGCGGCGCGCCGATCGTCCCGGTCGCCGTGCTGGGAAGTTCCGAGCGGCGGGGACGGTTGATAAAGGGGCTGCCTCCGCTGCGGCACCGTATCGACGTCGTCTTCGGCGAACCGTTCGAGGCGGGCGACGGCAGCGGGCGGCGTACGCGCACGGCGCTGGACGAGGCGACCGAGCGCATCCAGAAGCAGCTCACCGAGCACCTGGAAAACGCCAGGCGCCTCACCGGGCGCTGGGCGACACTGAGTAGTGGATCACCCCGAACCGGGGTACTCCACCGATCACCACGATGAACGACGAGGTACGGACTTCATGAACGACCAGATCCAGCCCGACGGCTCGGACGCGTTCGAGCACGATCACGGGGCGCTCGGCGACGCCGAGTACGCGGAGTTCATGGAGCTCGCCGCCGAAGAGGGCTTCGACCTGGAGGAGGTCGAGGGGGCCATCGAGGCGGCCGGGCACGGACCGCTGCCCGTGCTCGCCGTCGTCGGCCGCCCCAATGTCGGCAAGTCGACTCTGGTGAACCGCATCATCGGCCGCCGCGAGGCCGTCGTCGAGGACAAGCCGGGCGTCACCCGCGACCGTGTCACCTACGAGGCCGAGTGGGCGGGCCGCCGCTTCAAGGTCGTCGACACCGGCGGCTGGGAGCAGGACGTCTTCGGCATCGACGCCTCCGTGGCCGCGCAGGCCGAGTTCGCCATCGAGGCGGCCGACGCGGTCGTCTTCGTGGTCGACGCCAAGGTGGGCGCCACCGACACCGACGAGGCGGTGGTACGACTGCTGCGCAAGGCCGGCAAGCCCGTCGTGCTGTGCGCCAACAAGGTGGACGGCCCGAGCGGCGAGGCCGACGCGGCCTACCTGTGGTCCCTCGGCCTCGGCGAGCCGTACCCCGTGTCCGCGCTGCACGGCCGCGGCACCGGCGACATGCTGGACGCCGTCCTGGAGGTGCTGCCTCAGGCGCCGCGCCAGACCTTCGGCGGGACCGGCGTCGGCGGCCCGCGCCGCGTCGCTCTGATCGGCCGCCCGAACGTCGGCAAGTCCTCGCTGCTGAACAAGGTGGCGGGCGAGGAGCGCGTCGTCGTCGACGAACTCGCGGGCACCACCCGTGACCCGGTGGACGAGCTGATCGAACTCGGCGGCAAGACCTGGAAGTTCGTCGACACGGCGGGCATCCGCAAGCGCGTCCACCTCCAGCAGGGCGCCGACTACTACGCCTCGCTGCGCACCGCCGCCGCCGTCGAGAAGGCCGAGGTGGCCGTCGTCCTCATCGACGCCGCCGAGTCCATCTCGGTGCAGGACCAGCGCATCGTCACCATGGCCGTGGAGGCGGGCCGCGCGCTCGTCATCGCGTACAACAAGTGGGACACCCTCGACGAGGAGCGCCGCCACTACCTGGAGCGGGAGATCGAGACAGAGCTGGGCCAGGTCTCCTGGGCGCCCCGCGTGAACGTCTCGGCGCGCACCGGGCGGCACATGGAGAAGCTGGTCCCGGCGATCGAGACGGCCCTGGCGGGCTGGGAGACGCGCGTTCCGACGGGTCGGCTGAACGCCTTCCTCGGCGAGCTGGTCTCCGCCCATCCGCACCCGGTCCGCGGCGGCAAGCAGCCGCGCATCCTGTTCGGCACCCAGGCCGGGACGAAGCCCCCGCGGTTCGTGCTCTTCGCCTCCGGCTTCATCGAGGCGGGCTACCGGCGCTTCATCGAGCGTCGGCTGCGCGAGGAGTTCGGCTTCGAGGGGACGCCGATCCATATCTCGGTGCGGGTGCGCGAGAAGCGCGGCGCGAAGAAGAAGTGACCGAAGGGCGGCCCCGGCGGGGGCCGCCCTCCTCAGATGCCCCGGCGGGGGCCGGGTGGCAGCGCGGGGACGTGGTGCGTCCCGCTGGAGTGCTGCTGCCCGATCGTCCCGACCCGCTGCCACGTCGGCTGCCCACTGCTGTGCCGGACGCTCTGCGCGCCCGCGCTGTAGGCGCTGTACGAGCTGCTGTGCGAGCCCGAGCCCTGCGAGAGGTACCCGAAGGCGACGAACCCCAGGTTCTCCTCGCCGCGCCGGTCGCCCGGCAGCGCACGGAAGGACTTGACGTACTCGGCGTAGAGCGCGTCGTAGATCGGCGTGGCCGATGGCCCGCCGGAATGATCCTGACCCGAGCGAGCGGACGGAATCGGCTGCAGGGACTCGCGGCGGGGAACGTCATATGCGTGCACGTATGTCCAAACGACCCCGACGGTGAAGAGATGCGGTCGGGCAGGTGCTCCCTTGAGGGGCGCGGCGCTGTGCCGCTATGCGGCTGCGCCGCGGGGCGCGCTCAGCCAGGGACTACCCGCACACGCCAACGCTCCTCACCACCCCGGTGACACCGCCGGTCACGTCCCCGCGAGCGGCAGCACACTCGCCACCAACTTGCCATTGGCGGCGGCCTTGTCCAGCGCGTCCCGCAGCAGGTCCTCCCGGGGCTGGCGCCCGATGGACCCCACCGGCGCCGCGAACATCAGCACCTGCTGGTGCTTGTTCGCGGCCGCCCGCCACCCGTCGGTCACCTGCAACGGCTGGTGCGCCTGCCACCAGGCCACCGGCTGCCCGCCGTTCAGCCCCGGCTGGAGCACCGCGTGCAGCTGCCCCATGGCCAGCAGCACGGACCAGCCGTGCAGCACCGGCGGTACGGAGTTCAGCTCGGTCACCGGCATGAAGCCCTGCTCGATCAGCAGCGGCAGGAAGTCGTCCCCGGCGGCGGGGGAGCCGGGGCGCACGATGGGCCCGGTGGGCTCGACGACCAGGGCCGGGTGCAACTCCCCGGCGATCAGGACGAGCCCGCTGGTCACCCCGAGCACGGCCTGCTCGGGCACGACCTTCTCGGGCTCCAGGTCGACGGTGTCGCCGCTGATGGACTTCACGGCGCCCCGGAGCTGTTCCTCGGTGACCTGGACGACCTGCGAGGGCAGGCAGCCGGCGTGGGCGAAGGCGAGTACGGCGGTCTCGTCGCCGATGAACAGCACGGTGCTGGTGCGCTCGCGCTCGGAGTCGCCCGGGGTGCGGCAGGACGTGCAGTCGTAACTGCCCGGGGCGTTGTCTCCGGCGAGCAGCCGGTCGGCTTCTTCGTCGCCGATCTCGGCGCGTACCTCGTCGCTGACGTCGAGCATGCGCGGCACGGTGGCTCCCTCGGGATGCGGTGCGTGGCGAGGCCGGGGGGCGCCCGGCCTGTGATCCGGGGTGGGTCCCCGGCTCATGAAGGAGACAACGGCCGAGCTGTGGCGGTAGTCACGCTGCAGGGCGAACGGAATCGAACCATCCACCGCACACGGTCACGGCCGGATCGGAATCGGAGACTCTCCGTCAAGTCGCCGTGGGCGCAAGGGACTTGATCCGGTGAGGTGGGTCACATGATGACGGGGTGAGTGGTCGACAAATCCCGAAATCGGCGAATGAATGGGGTGGCCGAAAATCTCCGCTACTCCAGGTAACCGCGAACTGGCCTGGAAGGACGGGCAGTTGGTTGATCCCGGCTCGTCATGCTCCGTACATTCCTCGGCCGTGTGCAACGAGCACCGCTCGGGTACGTCCGCCGCCGCACCAGCCAGCACCACAGCACGCCCCTCGGCGGACGGGACGGAGCACGCCGACCGCGCCCCCGCGCGGAGAGCGCGCCTCGTCCGGGGACCCCGGGTTCCGTGGAGAGGGAACTACATGTCCGATTGTGCCGATACCACCCGCAACAACGTCCACAAGGCGCGTACGACGGCGGTTCTCGCCGGGGCGGCTCTGCTCGCTCCGCTCGGGCTGCTGGCCGCGAGCGGCAACGCCGCGGCGGCGGACGGCGGAGTGTGGGACCGCATCGCCCAGTGCGAGAGCGGCGGCAACTGGCACATCAACACCGGCAACGGCTACTACGGCGGACTCCAGTTCTCCGCCGGCACCTGGCGCGCGTTCGGCGGCACGGCCTACGCCCCGACCGCCGACCAGGCCTCCAGGGAGCAGCAGATCGCCGTCGCCACCAAGGTCCAGCGCGCCCAGGGCTGGGGCGCCTGGCCCACCTGTTCCGCGCGGGCCGGGGCGTACGGCAGCGCGCCGGCCGCACCCCAGGCGTCCGCCGGTGACTCGGCCCCGACGCAGTCGTCCCCGTCGCCGTCGGCCCAGTCCCGGTCGTCGCAGTCCGCGCAGGCACCGGTGCGCGAGTCGGGGCACACCGACCGGGACGTGTCACGCGGTGACTACACCGTCCGCCGGGGCGACACCCTGAGCGGCATCGCGGCCCGCAACGGCACCACCTGGCAGCGGCTCTACGCCGCCAACAAGGACGTCATCGGCGGTGATCCCGACGTGATCGTGCCCGGGCAGCGCCTCGTCCTCTGAGCCGCTCCTCAGGAACGCAGCACGGGGCTCCGCCCGGTCCGCCGACCGGGTGGGGCCCTCGGCCGTACGCCGCGCGGCTCGACCGGCCCGCGCGGCACGCTGCCTAGCGTGAGCCGATGCACCACAAGCCCCTCACACTCGCCCTCGCCGCCGTCGTGCTCACCGTCCTCGCCCCCGTCGCCGCCCACGCGGCGCCCCCGCCGCCGGAGCCCGGACCGTCCGCCCGGCATGTGCCCTCCTCGTGCTCCGGCGACCAGTGGCCCTGGGGGTGTGTCGCCCAGTGCGAGAGCGGCGGGCGCTGGAACCTCAACACCGGGAACGGCTACTACGGGGGCCTGCAGTTCTCGCAGCCCACCTGGAAGGCCTTCGGCGGACTGAAGTACGCCCCGCGCGCCGACCTCGCCACCCGCGAACAGCAGATCGCGGTGGCGCGGGAGGTGGTCGCCGTGCAGGGGTGGCAGGCCTGGCCGGTCTGTGCGAAACGGCACGGCCTCAAGGGCCGCTCGTACACCGGCAAGCGGCGCATGACGCTGGTCGTCCCGGAGGGCACGGCCCGCGCGCAGAGCGCCCCCGTGGAGTTCGGCCCGCCGCTTTCCGCCTGAGCAGCTCGCCCGCCTCGCCGCCGAAGACGACGGCGCCACGGCGCAGTTCGTGCACCACTGCCGGGTGGTCGCGCAGGGCGGGCGGCATCCGTTGTTCGGCGAGGACCACGCACGCGTCCAGTGCCGCCAGCAGTTCGTACGTCCGGGTCGCGATCGCCGGGGACGTGCCCTGGGCGGGTTCAATCGACGAGCACCACGCGCGCGCGTGCCAGCAGCGCCCGGGAGAGGGCCGGCATCCGCTGCTCGCCGCCGGAGAGGGTGTCGGCGCGGCGCGGGAGCAGGGGCTCCAGCTGGGGGTGGGCGGCGAGGGCGGTGTCGTGGGAAGGGGCGGCGAGTTCGAGGTTCTGCCGCACGGTGAGCGAGCCGAACACGGCCTGCCGTTCCGGGACGAGGCACAGTCCGCGGCGGGCGCGCTCGTGGGCGGGCACACGGGTCACGTCGGCGCCGTCCCACACCACGGCGCCGCCCGACAGCGGCACCGTCCCGGCGAGCGCGCGCAGGGCCGTCGTACGGCCGGAGCCGTTGCGGCCGAGCAGGACGGTCGGGCCGGGGGAGGGGCGGCGAGGGTGATGCCGGGAGTTCCAGGAGGTAGTAGGCGCGGTCGCCGTCGAAGCGCGCGGGGCGGCCCAGGGAGAGGCCCGGCGTGGCGTACGGCTGGTCGAGGACGAAGCGGCTCACCCCGACGCCCACCGCGAACGTCGCCAGCGCTAGGGCCAGGCCCTGGCGGCCGATCGCGGGGCGGCCGGTCAGCAGGCCGAGCGGGGCGACCAGCAGGACGGCGACCGCCGGCGCGCCCAGTTCCGGCAGCCGGGGCAGGCCGGGGAAGCGGCCGGCCGCGAGCAGGGCCGTGAACAGGGCGTCCAGGCCCGCGTACGCCGCCTGCCCCAGCGAGACCTGGCCGCCGCGCCCGGTGACGACGACCAGGGACAGCAGCACCACGCCCAGCGTCGGCACCTGCACCGACGTGTGTGCCGATCGGGGCCCGCGAAGCCCAGAGGCAGCAGCGACAGCACCACGGCGACGATCCAGGCACCCGGCGGCGTCGGCACGCGCGCGGTGGCCGTGCGCGGCAGCGCGTCCGGGGTGCCGACTCCGGGCAGCACCAGTGCGGCCACCAGAAGCGCCACCACGAACAGGTTGGCGCCGACCACCCGCAGCAACGGCTCGCCCTCTCGTACCACCAGGCCGCCTCCGCCGCCTACGCGCGGCTCGTGGAGCGAGGGTTGAAGGCCGAGGGGTACCAGGTCGTCAGCGAGCAGGTGAGCCACCGGGACCAGCCGCAACTACGAAGACACGGGCCACAACGCCGTGCGGGAGTTCCGGAACGCCACCAAGGGGCTGCCCACGCACGCGCAGTGGCAGCTGGAGGGCGGGTGACGCAGGGAGAGATGACCACGAACTGCTTCGACGTGCCCTACCTGGCCTACGCGCCCCACCAGGTGTCCGGGTGACCAGTGTCACCAGCGTCACGTCCCATTCAAACCTGATCCACTTGCTCGTTATGGCGATGTAATGACAGTGTGATCGCTCGCGGGCCGGGTCGAGGATGAGTTCGACCGTCCGGCTCCGACGAGCAAGGAGATCTGCACGGTGCCCGTCCGCCGCCTCGCGTACCCCTCGCGACCCACGTCCGATGACACCCCGTCCGTTCCGACAGCGCGGGACGGCGCTGCGGGGGAACGATCCGGGAGACGGTCCGCTCCGGCGGGCGGTGCGGGGCTGAGGCGGGACATCCAGGGCCTGCGCGCGGTGGCCGTCTCACTCGTGGTGCTCTCCCACTCGGGGGTGTCCCACGTGGCCGGTGGATACATCGGCGTGGACGTCTTCTTCGTGATCTCCGGGTTCCTGATCACCTCGCTGATGCTCCGCGAATGGAGCCGCGAGGGCCGGATCTCGCTGGGCCGCTTCTACGCCCGCCGGGCGCTGCGCCTGCTGCCCGCCTCGACCCTCGTCGTCCTGGTGACGCTGGCGGGCTCCTGGCTCTTCCTGGGTCCGCTGCGTTTCGCGGACTACGCCAAGGACGCCATCGCCTCCGCCTGGTACGTCGTCAACTTCCGGCTGGCCGAGGCCGGGACCGACTACTTCAACACGGACGTGCCGCCCTCGCCGTTCCAGCACTTCTGGTCACTGGCGGTCGAGGAGCAGTTCTATCTGATCTGGCCCATCGTCCTGATCGTCGCCCTGAAGCTCTTCCGGCGCCGGGCCCTCCTGGCGATTCCGCTGCTCGCCCTGGCCACCGCCTCCTTCGCCCTGAACCTCCACCTCACCGAATCCTCCCCCTCCTGGGCCTACTTCGGGTCGCCGGGACGCGTCTGGGAGCTGGCGGTGGGCGCCCTGCTGGCCCTGGCGGCGCACCGCCTCCACACCATCCCGCGCCCGGCCGCGGCGGCCCTGAGCTGGGCCGGCCTGGCCGCCATCGCCTACGCGGCGGTGGCCTTCGACGAGAGCACCCGCTTCCCCGGCCACAACGCCCTGGTCCCGGTCCTCGGCGCCGCCGCCGTCCTCGCCGGAGGCGCGGCGGCCGGCCGCTACGGCGCGGGTGCGGTCCTCTCGCTGCGCCCCGCCGTCTGGATCGGCGGGATCTCCTACGCCTGGTACCTCTGGCACTGGCCGCTCATCCTCATCGTTCCGGCCGCCGCCGGATTCGGCGCCCACGACGGGCCGCTGCGGCTGATCGCCGCGCTGGGCGGCATCGTTCTCGCCTGGCTGACCCTTCACCTGGTCGAGAACCCGATGCGCTTCCACCGGGCGTTCAAAGCCCGTGCCGGCCGGGGGCTCTCGGTGGGGCTGGGCCTGTCGGCCGTCGCGGCCGCGGCCGCGGTGTTCGCCGCACAGTTCCCGCCGGTCCTGGACTCCGGTGTGGCGCGGCAGAGCACCAAGGAGACGATCGCGGCCGCGTCCGACCCCCGTGCCGCACTGGTCGAGCTGCTTCAGCAGCGGGTGGAGAAGCTCCCGTCCAATCTCGACCCGAGCCTGCGGGAAACGGCGTACAAGAGGTCCGAGGTCTACACCGACGACTGTGCCCTCACCATGACCGACGAGGTGCAGACGCAGCCCTGTCTGTACGGCGACACCACCGCCGACCGCACGGTGGTCCTCTTCGGCGACTCGCACGTCGCGCAGTGGTTCCCGGCACTCGACGCGATCGCCCGCAAGCACCACTGGCGGCTCTACTCGTTCACGAAGAACGCGTGCAAGGTCTCCCAGATCACCATCGAGTACAACGGCGGCCCGTACTCGACCTGTGACGACTGGCGGGCGGCGACCCTCGACAGGATCCGGAAGCTGGAGCCCGAACTCGTCATCACGTCGAGCTCCAACTCGGCGAAGCTGTACGGGGGCGGCGACATGGCCCAGGCATGGGGGAAGGGCCAGGCCGAGACGTACCGGACGCTCCAGCAGGGCCGCACCCGGGTGCTCACCCTGCTGGACACCCCCTGGCCGAAGAACAACGCGGTGGACTGCGCGGTGGCGCACCCCGACAGCCTGAGCTCCTGCGCCCGCCACCGTTCCGGTGCCGACCCCCAGCCCGAGGTCACCGAGGCGATCCGGGCGGCGGCGGCCGCCGAGAACGTGCCGACCATCGACCCCTACGACTGGGTGTGCGCCCCGTCCGGCAACTGCCCGGTCGTGGTGGGGAACACCATGGTCTACCGGGACTACGGGCACCTGGCGGACGGCTTCGTCGAGGCGCTCACCCCGGTGCTGGAGGACGAACTGCTGCGGCTCTTCGGCGCGGACCTGAGCAGGCGTCCCGGTACGTGATGCTCGGGCCCGTGCGGGCATCGAGGGCATCGAGGAGGCGGCCGCCCGATCACGGCCGCCCGGGACCGCCAGAGCCGGGCTCCGGAACGTCCGGCTCCTGAACGACGTGGCGCTCGGCGTACTCCGGGTGGTGCAGGTCGAACGCCGGGGAGTCCGAGCGGATCCTCGGCAGCGTCGTGAAGTTGTGGCGGGGCGGCGGGCAGGAGGTCGCCCACTCCAGGGAGCGGCCGTAGCCCCAGGGGTCGTCGACGTCGACCTTCCGGCCGTACTGGGCGGTCTTCCAGACGTTGTAGAGGAACGGCAGCGTCGACAGCCCCAGCAGGAACGCGCCGATCGTCGAGACCATGTTGAGGACGGTGAAGCCGTCCGCGGCCAGGTAGTCGGAGTAGCGGCGGGGCATGCCCTCCGCGCCCAGCCAGTGCTGCACCAGGAACGTGGTGTGGAAGCCGACGAACAGCGTCCAGAACTGGGTCTTCCCGAGCCGCTCGTCGAGCATCCTGCCGGTGAACTTGGGCCACCAGAAGAAGAATCCCGCGAAGATCGCGAAGACGACGGTGCCGAACACCACGTAGTGGAAGTGGGCGACGACGAAGTACGTGTCCGTGACGTGGAAGTCCATCGGCGGCGACGCCAGGATCACCCCCGTGAGGCCGCCGAACAGGAACGTCACCAGGAAGCCCACCGACCACAGCATCGGCGTCTCGAAGGACAGGGAGCCCTTCAGCATGGTCCCGGTCCAGTTGAAGAACTTCACGCCGGTCGGCACGGCGATCAGGAAGCTCATGAAGGAGAAGAACGGCAGCAGCACCGCCCCGGTCGCGAACATGTGGTGCGCCCACACCACGATCGACAGCCCGGTGATCGCCATGGTGGCGCCGACCAGCGCGGTGTAGCCGAAGATCGGCTTCCGGCTGAAGACGGGGATGATCTCCGTGACGATCCCGAAGAACGGCAGCGCGATGATGTAGACCTCGGGATGGCCGAAGAACCAGAACAGGTGCTGCCACAGCAGCGCCCCGCCGTTCGCCGCGTCGAAGACCTGGCTGCCGAACCGCCGGTCCGCCTCCAGCACCAGCAGCGCCGCCGCCAGCACCGGGAACGCCAGCAGGATCAGGATCGACGTGAACAGCGTGTTCCAGGTGAAGATCGGCATCCGGAACATGGTCATGCCGGGGGCGCGCATCCCGATGATCGTGGTGATGAAGTTGACCGCGCCGAGGATGGTGCCGAACCCGGACAGCGCCAGCCCCATGATCCACAGGTCGGGGCCGATGCCCGGTGAGTGTTCCAGGCTGTTGAGCGGTGCGTAGGCGAACCAGCCGAAACCGGCCGGTCCGTCCTGCACGACCAGCGAGCCGAGCACGATCAGCCCGCCGAACAGGAACAGCCAGTACGAGAGCATGTTCAGCCGCGGGAACGCCACGTCCGGGGCGCCGATCTGCAACGGCATCAGCTCGTTGGCGAAGCCCGCGAAGCTCGGCGTCGCGAACAGCAGCAGCATGATCGTGCCATGCATCGTGAACAGCTGGTTGAACTCGTTGTTGCTCACGATCTGCAGTCCCGGCCGGGCCAGCTCGGCGCGCATCACCAGCGCCATCGCCCCACCGATCAGGAAGAACGCGAACGACGTGATCAGGTAGAGGTGGCCGATCTTCTTGTGGTCGGTGGTGGTCAGCCAGTCGACGATCACCCGGCCCCGCCGCCGGGCGGGTGCGGGTCGTGCTGTCGCCGGTACGGTCTGCGTCCCCATGCCGCGCTCGCCCCTTCGCTCCTCGCGTCCCGGGCCCGCCGGGCCCGCGCCACGGGTGCCCGCGAGCCCCCGCCATGATGCTCGTGCGGCCGCGGCCGCGACAGGGGGCGCAGGGGGATCCTGTGCTGGAGACGTGTATTTCCTGTGCGGTTCCGGCGTCTCGCGGGCCCGTCGGGAAGGGGAAAGAAAAGGCGTCCGGGAGGAGTCCTCCGCGCCCTTTCCGGTGGGCTATTCGGACCGCCGCGCCGAGGCGCGGGAATTGCGTTCGAATACATGCGTAAGGCGTACGGGACCGCCCATCCGTGTGACGGAGTTCCGCTGAAACGCGTGTCGTGATCCTGTGACACAAGCGTGACCGGAGGGGGATCGGTGACCGCCCGTGTACGGCTTCCACTTCCCCGCCCGCCGCGCAGCGCCTAGCGTGGCGGCATGGCACCGTTTTCGACATCTGAACCCGATGACGATCCCGAGACCTACGTCGGCCTCCCGCAGACCGACGCCGAGGAACGCGCGCGTGGACACGGCTGGACGACGGTGCGTTCGCTGCCGCCGGGGGCGATCATCACGATGGAGTACCGGGTGGGCAGGCTGAACTTGGAGGTCAAGGACGGCACGGTGGTACGGGCCTGGAAGGGCTGACCGAGGACACATGGCGAAGGCCCCGGTCCCTGGAGTGGGGACCGGGGCCTTCGCCGTGCGTCCGTGCTGGTCAGCCGCCCGTCAGCGGGCGGGCCGCCGGGGTCGAGCCGCGCGTGGCGCGATCGGGGTGCGGCGGACGGCGGCTGCCGGCCGGGGTGACCGGCGTGCGCTCCGAGCGGGTCGTGTGCGGGCCCGGCGCGAGGTAGGCCGGCGCACGCGGGGCGCGAGCCGCCGACTGGGGGACGGTCTCGCGTGGCGGCGCCTCCTCCTCGGCGGCCGCCAGCGGGGTGACCGCGACCGGCACCGGTACCGGCGTGGCCTGCGACGCCGTACGGCTCGCGCCCGCGAGCAAACGGTCGCGCAGGTCCAGCAGCCAGGCCTCGGCACGGGCGATCGGCGGCTCCAGCCACGGCAGTCCCAGCAGGATCAGCAGCCCCGCGGCCCAGCCCAGCAGAACATCGCTCAGCCAGTGCGTACCGAGATACACCGTGGTCAGGCCGACGCTCAGCGACAGCACGGCCGACAGCGCCGACAGCCAGCGCCGGGCCCGCGGCGAGGTGGCCAGGTAGGCGAGGATGCCCCAGGTCACCACGGCGTTCGCGGTGTGTCCCGAAGGAAATATGTCACTGCCGGGTTGGAACCAGTGCCACATCTCGTTGGAGCCGACTTCGGTCGCGTAGTGCGGACCCGAGCGGCCCAGGCCGTACTTCACGGCGCCCACGCTCACGTTCAGCAGCAGCAGCGCCGCACCGAAGGCCAGCAGCGGCCGCAGGGTGTGCTGCCGCCAGCAGCGCCAGCCGAGCCAGGCGGCGACCATCACGGCGGTCGGGCCGCGCTGACCCAGGACCACCCAGTAGTCCAGGAAGGCGTGGATCTCGGGCCACTGCTGGTACGGCCGGAAGAGCATCGCCTGCCAGTCGAACCGGACCAGCCACGAGGTGGTCACCACGGCCAGGACGATCGTGAGGTAGAAGGCGAGCGTCGCGCCGAAGAGCACCACCCGGTGCCGCGTCATTCGCGGCACCTCAAGGACCGGCCGTTCGGGTTCACGGTCCAGTCGGGCGAAGATCCGGTCGAGCCGGGTCAGCTTTGGTTCGGTACGCACGCAAACGACGTTACAGCGAGTGAGCTGAGCACCCCGCCGAATCACCAGGGTTGTAATGACGATGTGATGTGGGATTGCTCTCAGGAACGGGTTTATATCCAAGGAATCCGGCAATAGGAAGGCGCCCTTCCCTTCAATTCCTTTGATCAATCCAAGTCAGTGTTTTAGCCCGCTTGAGGAATCGTTCACCCGATCACCGGGTGGAATTCTCCGCACGCTTACAGGGCGTCCGCAGCGGATCACGGCGGACCGGAGCCGTTCAGCCAGACCGCCCCGTACACCGCCGACGCCACCGCGCCACCGCCGACGACCAGTGCGAACCCGGTCGTGCGCAGCCGGGCGAGGGCGACCGCGAGGGGCAGCAGCAGCGGGAACGCCGGGAGCAGCAGGCGCGGTTTCGAGCCGAAGTAGCTCGACGCGCACAGCGCGAGGGCGGTGACGACCCCCGCGTACACCAGGAGCGGGAGTGGCTGACGCTGCTGTACGCAGACGACGTACAGCCAGATCACCAGTGCCACCCCGGCGACCAGCCCCAGGCCCGCCAGGGCCGACGGAAACGACGTGAACTTTTCGGCGACGAAGCGGGCGAAGGCGTACCCGCCGTCGAAGCCGTTGCGCCAGCCCGCCTGGACGTCGAGATAGCCGAGCGGGCCCCGGCCGGTGTGGTGGCCGACCCACAGGACGTACCCGGCGGCGCCGAGGGGCGCGAGGACCATGCCGACGGCGCGCCGCCGGGCCGGTGCGCCGTGGTGGGGCGGGAAGGACGCGATCCCCGCCGCCCACACCGCCGCGACCACCGCCAGCCCCACGGGCCGGGTCAGACCCGCCAGCAGCGCCAGCGTGCCCGCGGTGAGCCAGCGGCCGGTGAGGACGGCGTACAGCGACCAGGCGGCCAGTGCGGTGAACAGCGACTCGCTGTACGCCATCGACTGCACGATCCCCACCGGGAGCACGGCCCACAGGAGCACCGCGCAGACGCCCGCCCGGCGGCCGTACACATGGTCGGCGACCGCGAAGATCCCCCAGGCCGCGGCGAGCGAGGCGAGGAGGCTGACGACGAAGCCCGCGTCGGCGTACGACAGCGGGGTCACCGCGTGCAGCAGCCGCTCCAGCCAGGGCAGCAGCGGGAAGAAGGCGAGGTTGGAGTGCACGTCGCCGTTCGGCAGGCGCACCTCGTAGCCGTAGCCCAGCTCGGCGACCCTGGTGTACCAGAGGGAGTCCCAGCGCGCGGTCAGCAGGGTGTACGCGCTCTTGTCGCGCGCGGTGCTCCACACGGCCAGCACGAGCAGGCCGAGGGCGCGGACGGCCGCGTACCCGAGCAGGGCCGGGGCCGCCCCCCGGAGTCCCGGGGGTGCCACGCGTGTTTCAAGATCGGTCACGGGCTCGATTATCGACGGCGTGCGGAACCGGTCCGCCGGTCCCGACGTGGTGGAAGGCGGGCGGAAGAGGAGGGGAGTGGCGCACGCCACACTGTTCCGCCATTCGTATGAGAGGCCCGCCACGTGACCCCGGCGCCGACTCGCGTACGCTGACGTGTCACTCGCCATTCGTTGCGCGGGCCGGAGACCACCGCTCCTCTCCGGCCGAGTCGCGGGAGGTCCCCGCTCCCGCGAGCCCGCCGAGCGCGAGGGAACATCTGGGAGGTACGTACATGTCCGGGACGACCACGGCTGCCGTCGGGCTGCGCCGTCGGGCGGCCGGGGCCGGTGCCAACCGCTGGGTCGTTCTCGTCGTCCTCTGCACCAGCCTGCTGCTGGTCGCGGTCGACGCGACCGTGCTGCACGTGGCGGTGCCCGCCGTCACCGAGGACCTCAAGCCCAGCGCGATAGAACTGCTCTGGATCGTCGACACCTACCCGCTCGTCTGCGCCTCGCTGCTGATCCTCTTCGGCACCCTCGGTGACCGGGTGGGCCGCAGACGGATCCTGCTGCTGGGATACGCCCTGTTCGGCGTCGCCTCCGCCATGGCGGCCGTCGCCCAGGACCCGCAGGTGCTGATCCTGGCGCGGGCGCTGCTCGGTGTCGGCGGCGCGATGATCATGCCCGCGACGCTGTCGATCCTGCGGCAGGTCTTCCCGGACCGGCGTGAGCGGGCGCTGGCGATCGGCGTCTGGAGCGCGGTGGCCGCGGTCGGCGCGGCGGTCGGGCCGCTGCTCGGCGGCTTCCTGCTGGAGCACTTCTGGTGGGGGTCGGTGTTCCTCGTCAACATCCCCTTGATGCTGGTCAGCCTGCCGGTGGGGCGGCTTGTGCTGCCCGAGTCGACGGGCAGCGGGGACGGGCCCTGGGATGTGGTCGGTGCGCTGATGGCGGCGGCCGGGCTGTTCGGGGCGGTGCTCGGGGTCAAACGGCTGGGCGGCGGGGAGCCGGCCGACAGCGTGCTCACCGTGGTGCCGCTCCTGGCGGGTGCGGCGCTGCTCGCGCTGTTCGTACGGCGACAGCGGCGGCGCAAGCATCCCCTGGTGGACCTGCGGATGTTCGCGCGGCCGGCGTTCAGTACGTCGGTCGGGTGCATCGTGCTGGCGATGCTCGCCCTGGTGGGGCTGGAGCTGATCGCGGCGCAGTATCTGCAGCTGGTGCTCGGGCTGTCGCCGTTGGAGACGGGGCTCAGGCTGCTGCCGCTGACCGTGGCGGCGATGGCGGCGGGGCTGTTCGGGGCGCGGATGCTGCGGCGGTTCGGGCCGCGGCGGATGGTCTGTGCGGGGTTCTGTCTGACCGCGCTGGCGGTCGTGCTGCTCACGGGGATGGGGCGGGAGGACAACGCCGCGTTGATGCTCGCCGGGTTCGTGCTGCTGGGGTACGGGCTGGAGACGACGCTGTTCGGGGCGTACGAGTCGATGCTGAGCGAGGCGCCACCGGAGCAGGCGGGGGGCGCCGCGGCGATCGGGGAGACGTCGTACCAGCTGGGGGCGGGCATCGGCATCGCGCTGCTGGGGACGGTGATGAACGCGGCGTATGCGCCCGGGTTGTCTTCGGTGCCGGGGGTTCCGGCTTCGGCTTCGGCGGCTGCAGGGCATTCGCTGGGGGAGGCCTATGACGTTGCCGGGGAACTCGGGGGGGCGGCGGGGGTTGCTCTGCGGCGGGCGGCTCGGGACTGTTTTGTGCAGGGGCTGCATGTGACGTTGCTGGTGAGTGCGGGGTTGCTGCTGCTGGGGGCCGTTATGGCTCTGCGGTTGCCTCGGGTGATGCAGTGTGATGCCGACGTGGCTGTCGAGGTGCCGTCGCCTCGTGCCGGCGTCGGGTCTCCCGCCCACGCAGCACCCGTGCAACTCCGTTCGGAGGTGGACGTCGCCCGCCGGGGTTGATCGCCGTCGGCGGCTTGCGGGTGGTTGCTCCGCGACTCCCCGCGTCGTAACGTCACCCCCAGTCCATGACTAGCGCTGCTAGTTTGAGCTGACCGGAGGATGCCCGTGTCCCCGAAGTTGCCTCCCTTCGATCCATCGGATCCGCTGGGGATCGACGACCTGCTGGAGCCCGAGGACCTGGCCGTCCGGGACACCGTGCGCAGCTGGGCGGCGGACCGCGTGCTGCCGTTCGTCGCCGAGTGGTACGAGGCGGGGGAGCTGCCCGGGATCCGGGAGCTGGCCAAGGAACTCGGGGGCATCGGGGCGCTCGGGATGTCGCTCAGCGGGTACGGGTGCGCGGGGGCCAGTGCCGTGCAGTACGGGCTCGCCTGTCTGGAGCTGGAGGCCGCCGACTCCGGGATCCGGTCGCTGGTGTCCGTGCAGGGGTCGCTGGCCATGTACGCCATCCACCGGTTCGGCTCCGAGGAGCAGAGGCAGCGGTGGCTGCCTGCCATGGCCGCCGGGGACGTCATCGGGTGCTTCGGGCTGACCGAGCCCGACCACGGGTCCGACCCGGCCTCCCTGCGGACGTACGCCGAGCGGGACGGCGGTGACTGGGTGCTCAATGGGCGCAAGATGTGGATCACCAACGGGTCCGTCGCCGGGGTGGCCGTGGTGTGGGCGCGGACCGAGGAGGGGATCCGTGGGTTCGTCGTGCCCACCGACGTCCCCGGGTTCTCGGCGCCCGAGATCAAGCACAAGTGGTCACTGCGGGCGAGTGTCACCAGTGAGCTGGTGCTCGACGACGTGCGGTTGCCCGCCGATGCCGTACTGCCGGAGGTGACCGGGCTGCGCGGACCGCTCAGCTGTCTGTCGCACGCGCGGTACGGGATCGTGTGGGGGTCCATGGGGGCGGCCCGGACCTGTTTCGAGGCCGCCGTCGACTACGCGAAGACGCGGGAGCAGTTCGGGCGGCCCATCGGGGGATTCCAGCTCACCCAGGCCAAGCTCGCCGACATGGCGGTCGAACTGCACAAGGGGATTCTGCTCGCCCATCACCTCGGGCGGCGGATGGACGCCGGGCGGCTGCGGCCGGAGCAGGTCAGCTTCGGCAAGCTCAACAACGTACGAGAGGCCATCGACATCTGCCGTACGGCCCGGACGATCCTCGGTGCCAACGGGATCTCACTGGAGTACCCGGTGATGCGGCACGCGACCAATCTGGAGTCGGTGCTCACCTATGAGGGCACCGTCGAGATGCACCAGCTCGTGCTGGGCAAGGCGCTCACCGGACTCGATGCGTTCCGGTAGCCCGCGTGCGGGGGCGGCTTCCGGTGAGCGGCCCTGCCTCAGCTCTGGTTGAAGAAACCGTCCGCCCGGTGGGCGGCGGGCTCGCCGCTGATGATCTCCGTGTCGGAGGGGGTCAGCAGGAACACCCGGTTGGACACGCGGTCGATCGAACCGCGCAGCCCGAAGATCAGGCCGGCCGCGAAGTCCACCACGCGCTTGGCGTCGGCGGGCTCCATGGCCGTCAGGTTCATGATGACCGGGACACCGTCCCGGAACAGCTCGCCGATCGCACGGGCGTCCCGGAAGCTGTCCGGGCTCACCGTGGCGATCCGGCGCTCCTTCTGCTCGGCCTTGTCCGTGGCCACCTTCACCCGCGGGTCCGTGACCCAGGCGTCGCCGGACTCGGTCCCCTCGGAGTACTCGTCGTCGTAATAACGCTCGTCATCGTTGTCGTCGACGAGGCCGAGCCACGCACTCGCCTTGCGCACCGATCCCATGGACGCCTCCTCTCACAGCGGTCTTCTCTGCTTTCCGCATCCCTATGGTCATCCATGATGCGGACGGCGCGCCAAGTGGATAGACGCCGCGCGGGGGGTTTGTGACGGTACTGGTGCACGGCGGATACGTCGAGAGCCCGGATACCCCAAGGGTGTTGCCCTACACGGCTGCTGACTGTGAGTGAAATATGATTCTTCCTGGCGTACGGGTGAGCGGCGGGGCGTACGGGTGAACCGCGACGGTCGACCCGATGTGAAAATCGGGCGATACGACGAAGCTGTCCACTCAACATCGCACGTATCGCGGGGGATCAACGCGTTCGGAATCTCAGGCCGCGGATGGTGACCGATTACGACGGGCTGCTGGTCTCTGTTCTGACGGAGGCTCAGGCCGGGCGCACCGGGCGCATCGAGCGGGACGGGTGGCGGCGTACGGCCCCGGCCGCGCCCGTTGCGCGGGATGCGGACCGCGTCCGCGTCCGTGTCCGTCGCCCGGGGCGAGGGGCGCGACTGGCGGCCGCCGTCTCGCTCGTGCTCGCCTCGGCGAAGGTGCGCGGCCATGGGGCCGACGGGGGCGGGCTGCTGGCCCGCAGGCCCGTGGCGCTCGCCGCGCGCCGGATCGCCGACCGGTGGGGAGCATCCGGAGGGACGACTTCCGGACATCCCCGCATCCCGGGCGACCGGCGGTGCGGGCGCGTGCTGGTCGTCCCGGTGTGCGAAGGAGTGGGAGTCGACGCCTGAGGTGTCGGTGCAGGAGGACGGGTCGCTGGGGGCGGCGTTCGTGGACGACGGCAGCGGAAACGGTAGTTACCGCTGCCGGGCAAGACGCGCGAGCGCGACCTGTTCTGACGGGGTGTGGGGCGGGATACGGCGTCCATTCCGCATAGTTGGTTCAAAAGTTGACGGCCGAAAGGCGCCCTTGCGCCCGCCCGTCGTGCGGCCGAATACTCCCCCTCAGCGCTTGTCAGGGGCACGGCGGGTTCGGAATCCGGACAACGATGCCACTGACTGCGCCTCACGGGCCCCGACCCCACGCGGGCCCCCGACTTCCCATGTGGAGGAACGAACAAGTGAGGATCAAGCGCACTACCCCCCGCAGCGGTACGAGACGGACCCGGCTGATCGCCGTTTCCACCGGCCTCGTGGCCGCAGCCGCGTTCGCGGTCCCCAGCGCGAACGCGTCCGATGTCACCACGTTCAGCGCCAACGAGCTGAAGAGCGTCGGCAGCTCGGTGCTCAAGGCCGACGTCCCCGGCACCGCCTGGGCCGTCGACAGTAAGACCAACCGTGTGCTGCTCACCGTCGACAGCACGGTCTCCGCGGCCGAGATCGCGAAGATCAAGAAGGCGGCCGGTGCCAACGCCGACGCCCTGACGATCAAGCGCACCCCCGGCAAGTTCACCAAGCTGATCCAGGGCGGCGACGCCATCTATGCGAGTAGCTGGCGCTGCTCCCTCGGCTTCAACGTCCGCAACAGCAGCGGAACGTCGTACTTCCTGACCGCCGGTCACTGCACCGACGGCGCGGGCACCTGGTACGCGAACTCGGGCCGTACCACGGTCCTCGGCCCCACCGCCGGTTCGAGCTTCCCGGGCAACGACTACGGGATCGTCCGGTACACCAACACGTCCATCTCCAAGCCCGGCACCGCGGGCGGCGTGGACATCACCCGTGCGGCCACCCCGAGCGTGGGCACCAGTGTCATTCGTGACGGCTCCACCACCGGCACCCACACCGGCCGTGTCACCGCCCTCAACGCCACCGTGAACTACGGCGGCGGGGACGTCGTCCACGGCATGATCCAGACCAACGTCTGCGCCGAGCCCGGCGACTCCGGCGGCCCGTTGTACGGCAGCAACGGCGTCGCGTACGGTCTCACCTCCGGCGGCAGCGGCAACTGCACCTTCGGTGGCACGACGTTCTTCCAGCCCGTCACCGAGGCGCTGAGCGCGTATGGCGTGAGCGTGTACTGAGCGCCGTGCTGACAGAGGCTGTGGGCGGCCGCGGGTTGTCCGTGGCTGATCGCGCAGTCGCCCGCGCCCCTTGAGGGCGTGGGTGCAGTCGGCAACCGGATGAGCCCTCGCGTGCACCTGGCATGCGGGGGCTCGTCCTTGTGCGGAGCCCGCCCCTTCACCGGCGTGCAGTCCCGCCGCTCACCTGCTGCTGGGGCGTGTTTGTGCAGGTGGGGCGTGTTTGTGCAGGTGGGGCGTGCCGGAGTGGATGTCGTACAGACGTTCGGAAATTGGTCTATGGTGGGGGTGGGAGAGTTGGGAACTGATGTTCGAGAGCCTGTTCGGGCTTGCGAGTGCGGGAGGTGCGTGTGCCGGGTTTCACGCATCTGCACACCGTCTCCGGGTTCTCGCTGCGCTACGGCGCCTCGCACCCGGAGCGGCTGGCCGAGCGCGCCTCCGAGCGGGGCATGGACGCCCTCGCGCTCACCGACCGGGACACGCTCGCCGGTACCGTCCGCTTCGCCAAGGCCTGCGCGAAGGCGGGCGTCCGTCCGCTGTTCGGGGCGGAGCTGGCGGTGGCGGAGCCCGAGCCCGACCGCGTACGGCAGGACCGGCGACGGCGCACCCCCGTGCGCGGCGGTGCCTTCATCGACGAGTCGACACCGCGCGTGACCTTCCTCGCCCGGGACGGCGCGGCAGGCTGGGCCGACCTGTGCAGAATCGTCACGGCGGCGCATGAGGGCGAGGGCACGCCCCTGCTGCCCTGGTCCGCCAACCACGCCGACGGCCTCACCGTCCTGCTCGGCCCCGACTCCGACGTCGGCCGCGCCCTCGCCGCGGGCCGCCCGGACCGCGCCGCGAAGCTCCTCGCCCCCTGGCGGGAGAGCTACGGCGACGCCCTGCGCCTGGAGGCCGTCTGGCACGGCCGCAAGGGCACCGGCCCCGGCTCCCTGCGCCTGGCCGCCCGTACCGTCGGCTTCGCCGCCGAGCAGCGGGTCCGGCCCGTGCTCAGCAACGCCGTCCGGTACGCCGACCCCGGCATGGGCCCGGTCGCCGACGTGCTGGACGCCGCCCGCCGCCTGGTGCCGATCGACCCGACCAAGGAGCTGGACTCCGGCGAGGCCTGGCTGAAGAACGCGGGCGCCATGCTCGGGGCGGCGGAGCGGGTCGTCGAGGCCGCCGGCTTCCGGCGCGGCACCGCGCACCGGCTGCTGGAGCAGACGCAGGCGACCGCCGCCGAGTGCCTGGTCGACCCCGAGGACGACCTCGGCATCGGCACCGTGCACTTCCCCGAGCCGCACCTCGTCGGCGCGGGCCGGCGCAGCGCACAGCGCGTGCTCGCCTCCCGGGCGGCGGCGGGGATGGTACTGCACGGCTACGCCGGGCGGCGCGCGTACTGGGAGCGGATGCACGACGAGCTGGACATCATCGCCCACCACGGCTTCGCCACCTACTTCCTGACCGTCGCCGAGGTCGTCGACGACGTGAAGAGGATGGGCATCCGGGTCGCCGCCCGCGGCTCCGGCGCGGGCTCCCTCGTCAACCACCTGCTCGGCATCGCGCACGCCGACCCGGTCGAGCACGGGCTGCTGATGGAGCGCTTCCTGTCCAAGCGCCGCATGGTCCTGCCCGACATCGACATCGACGTGGAGTCCGCGCGCCGCCTGGAGGTCTACCGCGCGATCATCGACCGGTTCGGCGCCGAGCGGGTCGCGACGGTCGCGATGCCGGAGACGTACCGCGTCCGGCACGCCATCCGTGACGCGGGGGCCGCCCTGTCCCTGGACCCCGCCGACATCGACCGCATCGCCAAGTCCTTCCCGCACATCCGCGCGCGCGACGCCCGCGCCGCCCTCGACGAGCTGCCCGAGCTCAGGCAGCTGGCGGGAGAGAGGGAGCGCTACGGGAAGCTGTGGGAGCTGGTCGAGGCCCTGGACGCCCTCCCACGCGGCGTCGCCATGCACCCGTGCGGGGTGCTCCTGTCCGACGCCTCCCTCCTCTCCCGTACGCCGGTCATGCCGACCAGTGGCGAGGGGTTTCCCATGTCGCAGTTCGACAAGGACGACGTCGAGGACCTCGGGCTGCTCAAGCTGGACGTGCTCGGGGTGCGGATGCAGTCGGCGATGGCGCACGCGGTCGCCGAGGTGGAGCGGGCGACGGGGGAGCGGATCGACCTGGACGCGCTGCGGGACGGCGATCCGGCGACGTACCACCTCATCCGCTCCACCGAGACGCTGGGCTGCTTCCAGATCGAGTCGCCGGGGCAGCGGGACCTGGTCGGGCGGCTGCAGCCGGCCACCTTCCACGATCTGGTCGTCGACATCTCGCTCTTCCGGCCCGGGCCGGTCGCCGCCGACATGGTGCGGCCGTTCATCGCGGCCCGGCACGGGCGGGCCCCGATCCGCTATCCGCACCCCGACCTGGAGGGGCCGCTGAGGGAGACGTACGGGGTCGTCGTCTTCCACGAGCAGATCATCCACATCGTCGACATCATGACCGGCTGCGGGCGCGACGAGGCGGACCGGGTGCGGCGCGGGCTGTCCGATCCGGAGTCGCAGGGGCGGATCAAGGTGTGGTTCGCGCAGCACGCGGCGGCGCGCGGATACGACGCGGAAACGATTCAGCGGACCTGGGAGATCGTCGAGGCGTTCGGTTCGTACGGCTTCTGCAAGGCGCACGCGGTCGCCTTCGCCGTACCGACGTACCAGTCGGCGTGGCTGAAGGCGCATCACCCCGCCGCCTTCTATGCCGGGTTGCTCACGCACGACCCCGGGATGTATCCGAAGCGGTTGCTGCTGGCGGACGCGCGGCGGCGGGGGGTGCCGATCCTGCCGTTGGACGTGAACAAGTCGGGGGTCGCACACAGGATCGAACTGGTGTCTGAATCGGGGGTGTGGGGACTCCGGTTGGCTCTCTCCGACGTGCACGGGATCAGCGAGGCCGAGGCGGCGCGGATCGCGGACGGGCAGCCGTACGCCTCGCTGGTGGACTTCTGGGAGCGGGCGCGGCCCAGTCGCCCGCTGGCGCAGCGGCTGGCCCAGGTCGGTGCCCTGGACTCCTTCGGCGCCAACCGCCGCGATCTGCAACTGCACCTGACCGAGCTGCACCGGGGTGCGCGCAGTGGCGGCGGGGGCCAACTCCCGCTGTCCGGAGGGCGGAAGACCGCCCCGGCCGGACTGCCCGACCTGTCCCCGGCGGAGCGGCTCAGCGCCGAGCTGGGCGTGCTGTCCATGGACGCCTCGCGCAATCTGATGGACGATCACCGCAGGTTCCTCGACGAGCTGGGCGTGGTGCCGGCGCGACGGCTGCGCGATGCCCGGCACGGCGAGACGGTGCTGGTCGCCGGTGCCAAGGCGGCCACCCAGACGCCGCCGATCCGGTCCGGCAAGCGGGTCATCTTCACCACGCTGGACGACGGTACGGGCCTGGTCGACCTCGCCTTCTTCGACGACTCGCACGACGCCTGCGCGCACACCGTCTTCCACTCCTGGCTGCTGCTGGTGCGCGGGGTGGTGCAGCGGCGCGGGCCGCGCAGCCTCAGCGTGGTGGGGTCCGCCGCCTGGAACCTCGCCGAGCTGGTCGAGCTGCGTGCGGAGGGCGGGCTCGACGTGGTGGCGGCGCGGCTGGCGGAGCGGGCGCCGGGGGCGGAGCGAGCGGAGCGGGGGCGGCCGGAGTCGGTGCCGGGGCGGCCGGAGACTGTGCCGGAGGGGCCGGAGCCGGTGCCGGAGGGTGCGGACGGCTCGGGTGGTTCCGGGGGCGATCCGACGCACGGGCGGCGGATCCGTATGCCCACCGGATACGAGATGCATCCATGGGCCGATCTGCGCCCGGCGGGCGAAGAGGCCGCACAAGGGCCTTCGAAGGCAAGGAAGTTGTGGCACCAGAGTCCGGGGAGTGCGGGATGACCATCCTCTGCGTACGTTTCCAGCTGCCGCCGACGCACGAGGCGGCCCTGCCCCGGCTGCTGGGGTTGCTGGAGGACTTCACGCCGGTCGTCGAGGCGTTGCCGCCGGACGGGGCGCTGGCCGATCTGCGGGGCGCCGAGCGGTACTTCGGGCGCAGCGCCGTGGAGCTGGCGTCGGTGATCCGGGTGCGGGCGCTCGCCCACCACGGGGTCGACTGCGCGATCGGCGCCGGGCCCGGCCCGATGCTGGCCCGTGTGGCGCTGCGGTACGCCGAACCCGGGGTGACCTGTGTGGTGCCCGAGGAGCCGGACGCCATCGCGGAGTTCCTCGCCGACAAGCCCGTCGCCGTGCTGCCCGGCGTCGGGGCCACGACCGCCCGCACGCTGTGCGAGTACGGCCTCGACACCCTCGGCCGGGTCGCCGCCGCGCCGCTGTCCACGCTCCAGCGGCTGATCGGCGCGAAGGCGGGCCGCGAGCTGCACGAGAAGGCGAACGGCGTCGACCGCGGGCGGGTGGTCCCCAACGCCGTGTCGCGTTCGCTAGCGGCCGAACGACCCTTCCCGCGCGACGAACTGGACCCCGAGCGGCACCGCCGCGCGCTGCTCTCGGCCGCCGAGGAACTGGGCACCCGGCTGCGCGCCGTGGAGAAGGTCTGCGGCACCCTGACCCTCACCGTCCGCTACGCCGACCGCTCCTCGACCACCCGCAGCCGCACCCTGAAGGAACCGACCGCGCACTCGCCGGCGCTGACGCGTGCGGCGTACGGGATGTACGAGGCGCTCGGCCTCCAGCGTGCCCGGGTCCGCGCGATCGCCCTGCGCGCGGAGGGGCTCACGCCCGCCGAGCAGGCCTCCCACCAGCTGACCTTCGACCCCGTGGACGAGAAGGTCCGCCGGATCGAGGAGGTCGCGGACCGCGCGCGGGCGAAGTTCGGGCCGCGGGCGGTGATTCCGGGGTCGTTGGCGGCGTAGGCCCTTCAAGCGTTGTTCAGTTGGCCCATGGGGGTGCGATGCGGGTGCCGTCCATCAGCTCCGCCTCCAGGCCGATGGAGGTGGTGACCCAGGTGACGGCGGGCTGATCGGTCGGGTTCTCGACGGCGAAGAGGGCACCCGGGTTGATGATCACCGTGTCGCCTGCGGTGATCCGGGTGGACTCGTCGTCGAGCGTGACCAGCAGGTCGCCGACGAGCAGGTGGAGGATCTCCTCGCGGGTCACGGTGTGGGCGGGGGCTTTGGTTCCCGCAGGGATCTCGCCGCGCCATGCGCGGAGCCGCTCCGCTTGGGGTTGCGCCGAGTGGACGTGAGGCAATCACCGCGGCTGGGGGAGGACCGGTACTTACCTGCACGTCAACACCAACTGCCAGGCGTATCCGGCCCACTGCCGGTGGCGACTCGCGCGGCTGAGGTTGTCGGGCACCGCCGAACTCGTCCTTCGCGGTACAGCGCCGTTGCGGCGGGGTGATGTGAGCGGGACCGATGACCTCGCCCGGCCCTGCCTCGCCCGGCCCTGCCTCAACCGGTCGAGCCACGCAGTGCGGTCGCCGCCAGTCAGCTCGTCGACAGACCCCTCAGGGGTATGTCGAGCGGCGGCCGCATCCGGGCGACGCGCGGGCGCGGCTTGTCGTGTTGACCGGGCGGGGGTGGGAGTGTGCGCGGGCCGCGGAGGCGGTGCGGGCGTGGGGTGAGCTGCTCGGTGAGGGGGAAGTGCGGGCGCTGGGGCGGCAGTTGCTGCGCATCGCGCCCGAGGGGCCCGTCCGGCCCTCCTGGTGACCGCTCCTGGTTGGTTATCACTGGAAGTTTTTACTGACGCGTAACTTCCCCATTGAACTACTCGTCCGTAACTTGACGAGTGAACAGCATCCTCGTGATCCGGATCACAGGGCGCAAGGCCATCGCATTTCCCTTGAGCCGCAAGGAGATCACCCGATGCTGCCCTGGAAACGAGTGCTCAGACCCGTGATCGCGCTGCTGCTGACCGCCGCGATCGCCACCCTCCCCGCCGCCACCACCGCCCAGGCGGCCACCGCCGCTCCCAGCAGTGGCTGGAACGACTACTCCTGCAAGCCTTCCGCCGCGCATCCCCGCCCCGTCGTCCTGGTCCACGGGACGTTCGGCAACTCCGTCGACAACTGGCTGGGACTCGCCCCGTATCTGATGAAGCGCGGCTACTGCGTCTTCTCCCTCGACTACGGCCAACTGCCCGGCGTCCCGTTCTTCCACGGCCTCGGTCCCATCGAGAAGTCGGCCGAGCAACTGGACGCGTTCGTCGACAAGGTGCTCGCCGCGACCGGCGCCGCCGAGGCCGACCTCGTCGGGCACTCGCAGGGCGGCATGATGCCCCGCTACTACCTCAGGTTCCTCGGCGGGGCGGCGGAGGTGAACGCCCTCGTCGGGATCGCCCCCGACAACCACGGCACGACCCTGTCCGGCCTCACCCACCTGCTGCCGTACTTCCCGGGCGCCGAGGACCTGCTCTCCACCGCCACCCCGGCCCTCGCCGACCAGATCGCCGGATCGGCCTTCCTCACCAAGCTCAACGCGGGCGGCGACACCGTGCCCGGCGTGCGCTACACGGTCATCGCCACCAAGTACGACCAGGTGGTCACGCCGTATCGGAGTCAGTACCTGGAGGGACCGGACGTACGCAACGTGCTGCTCCAGGATCTGTGTCCGGTCGACTTCTCCGAGCATCTGGCGATCGGGCTGTTCGACCGGATCGCCTTCCACGAGGTCGCGAACGCCCTCGATCCGGCGCGGGCCAAGCCGACGACCTGTGCGTCGGTGTTCAGTTGAGCGTCGCCGGGGCCTGACCGGCCTGAGCCGCCGGTCAGGCCCCGGAGCCCTGGGTTCAGCGGCCGTGCCGGCCGCCGCTCGCCGCGCGTCGGCGCACCGACGCGAACAGGGCCGCCGAGCCGAGCGCGAGCGCGGCCGCGCCGCCGACGGCGAGGTACGTGGTGCTGCTGTCGCCGCCGGTCTCGGCGAGGTTCTCGGAGGTCCCGGCGGCCGCGGCCTTCGGCTGGTTGGCGGTGGGGGCGTCCGGGGCGGCGGACGTGCCGGGGTCGTTGTCGCCGTGGCCGTGGTTCTCGATGGTGGAGTGCTCGGCGGCCGCCTCGATCTGCTCGTCGGTGGGGGCGGAGGCGGTGGGGGCGGTGGGGGCGGAAACGGGTGCCGCGGAGCCGTCGTTGCCGCCGTCACCGGCATTGCCGCTTCCGCCGCTGTCGCTGCCGCCGAAGGTGACGTCCGAGCAGGAGTAGAAGGCCTCCGGGCTGTCCGAACGCTGCCAGATCGCGTACAGGACGTGCTTGCCGGAGCGCTCCGGCAGGGTGCCGGAGAAGGTGTAGAAACCGCCCGACGCGGCCGGGTCGGTGGCCGTCGCCACCGGGTTCGCCAGGTCCAGGTCGCCCCAGCCGAGCGGCTGGGCCGGGTCGTAACCGGGCTTGGTGAGATAGACCGTGAAGGTGCCCCTGTGCGGGGCGGTCACGCGGTACTTGAAGGTGTACGACCCACTGCTCACGGACGTCGCGGGCCAGTCGGCGCGGGCCAGGTCGAGGCCCTTGAACGCCTCGTTGTTCGCGCTGCACAGCTTGCCGTCCGGGATGAGCGTCCGGTGCTGCCCGGCCGCGTTGCCGATGCGGACGCCGTTCCAGTCGTACAGCGCCTGGGTGCCGCCCGCCGCGACCGCCGCCTCGCACGCGTCCGACCCGGGGCTCTCCGGGCCCTCCGCGTAGCACTGGGCGACCCGGCTGACCGGGTCGCCCATCGAGCCGTGCGCGGACGCGGGCGCGGTGGACAGCGCGGTCAGGGCGAGCGGGGCGATGCCGACGGCGGCGACGGCGGCGGCCTTGCGGCGTGCGGGCATGGGGGAACTCCTCGTAGCGGTCACTTGGGTGGATCCCGGGGGTGATCCCGTGGGGGCGTTCGAAGCTAGCCCCAAGAAACCGCGAAATCGCCTGCTGAAGGCGGTCGAGGGAGATCCTTATGGTCCCTTTAAGGGAGCGCTCAGACTGCGCTGAGGTAGGTGCCTTTCGCGTGAACCGGATCAGTGAGCCGGCCACCAGGTGCGGGCGATGTCCTTGCGCACCTCGGGCCGGCGTTCGTAGGTGGGCTCGTCGGTCTCCTCGCGGAGTCGGCGGGCTTCCGTCTTCCGCGGGGGCTTGTGCACTGTGACTCGGCGCATGGCTGCCTCCTTCAGTGCCTACCGGGTTCCGTGTTCTCACGGAGGTAGACCATTTCGGCGAGAGTTCCTCATCGCTGCCGGTATGTCTGTGGCGGCCGTCACGATTCGACTGTCAGTGGCGGGTGTCACCCTGAGGGGCATGACAGCTGACGAAGCCACGATGACCTCGGCGAACGACCTGGACTGGGACGCACTCGCCGCCACTTTCGACGACGAGCCGGATCACGGGCTGCGTGATCCCGAGGTCCGGGACGCCTGGGCGCGGCGGCTGCGCTCCTGGCTGCCCGGCACCGCCTGCGACGTCCTCGACCTCGGCTGCGGCACGGGCAGCCTGTCGCTCCTCGCGGCCGAGCAGGGACACCGCGTCACCGGCGTCGACCTGTCCCCGGCCATGGTGGAGCTGGCCCGCGCGAAGCCCGCCGGGCGTGACGCCGTGTTCCTGGTCGGTGACGCGGCGGCACCGCCGGTGGGGGAGCGGCGGTTCGACGTCGTCCTCGTACGGCACGTGCTGTGGGCGCTGCCGGATCCCGGCCGGGCGTTGCGTCACTGGTGGGCGCTGCTGCGGCCGGGAGGGCGGCTGGTGCTGGTCGAGGGCGTGTGGGGGACGGTCGCGCCGGTGGGGATGGCGGCGGAGCGCGTGCGGGAGCTGCTCGCGCCCGTCGCCGGGGCGGTGCGGGTGGAGCGGTTGTCGCAGGACCCGGCGCTGTGGGGGAGAGTCGTGGACGACGAGCGGTACGCGGTCGTCGCCCAGGGGTGACGTCAGCTGCCGAGCAGGGCTTCGAAGCCGTCGCCGCGGGCCAAGGTCTCCAGTTCGTCCAGAGCCGCCAGTGCCGCGCTGGCCGCCTCCGGGTCCGTTTCGGAGAGGCCGCTCTCCGCGAACTCGTCCTCGTCCAGGCGGCGTACGTCCGTGCCGTCGGCGGAGCGCCACAGGTCCAGGTCGAGGTCCTCGACGACCAGCTCGGTGCCGGAGAAGGTCGCCGGGCGGGCGATGTCGCAGTACCAGCCCTTGAGGACGCCGGACGGGTCGCGGACCTCCATCACCGCGTACCAGCGGTCCCGCCAGTAGTACTCGGTGAAGATGTCCCCGGGCTCGAAGCGCACGAAGCCGAAGTCGCGCACGGCGGTGCCCGCGAAGGGGGCGCGGACCACGATCCGGGTGCCGTCGTCCCGGAGCAGCTCGGCCGGGTAACGGATCTTCGTCCGGCCGGCCTTGACCAGGACGACGTCCACCATGGTGGGCGGCTCAGCCGAGTCGGCGGGCATAGCGCACCTCCGTCGCGCAGATCTCGTACCCGAACCACTTGTTGATCGCGAGCATCGGGCCATTGCCCGCGTCGTTGCCCGTGAACGCCTCCGTGTACCCGGCGGCGCGGGCGCGGCGCAGGGAGGCGTTCTTGGCGAGCTTGGCCAGGCCCCGGCCGCGGTAGGCGCGGGCGGTGCCCGTCATGGCGGAGGCGTACCGGGTGGCGCCGTCCGTGTACGCCGCGCTGAAGGCGGCGGGCCGGTCGTCGACGAGCACCACGGAGGTCAGTTCGAGGTCGAGGTGCGGGTGCGTCCAGGTTTCCGCGAACCAGGTCTCGTAGTCCGTGAACTCGGCCGCGATGTCGCCCGGTTCGTCCGCTGTCGTCTCCGCGTCCAGGAGGAACATCGGGCGCGGGTCGTCCGCGTAGTCGGCGGCCGTGCGCAGTTCGACGCCGGGGGGTGGGGTCTGCAGAGGCGGCAGGGTGCTGTTCGCGAGGTCCAGGCGGAGGAAGTGTGAGGAGCGGCTGGGGCGGTAGCCGTGGTGTTCGGCGAAGGCGCGGTTGGCGGGCTCGTCCAGGACCCAGGTGAAGAGTTTCGTCGCCCCCTGCGCGGCCAGGTGCTCCTCGGCGATCCGGACCAGCAGGGATCCGGCGCCGTGGCGGGTGTGCTGCGGGTGCACATAGACGTTGAGGTAGCCCTGGCCCGGTTCCGGGCTGTCGTGGGCGACGCCGACCTGGGCCGTGCCGATGATCTCGCCGTCCAGCTCGGCCACGAGGGGGCGGTAGTGGGCGTCGGGGTGGGCGTGGGCGAGGGCGTGGGCGACGGAGTCCGGGGTGGACACCATGTAGGGCAGGGCGAGGTGCCGTACCCGGGCGAAGGCCTCGACGTCGGCTCCGGCCTCGGGGCGCACGTCACGCACGATCACGGTCATGGGGTCGGACGTTACGCGGGCAGGCGCCGGGATGCCTCTCATTTTGCGGCCGGTACGGGAGAATCGGGCGCGTGACCTTGAAGATCGACATCGATGAGGGTGTGGCGGCGCCGCCGTTCGAGCAGGTGCGGGCGCAGATTTCCGCGCAGGCGCGGTCGGGGGCGCTGCCGGTGGGGTATCGGCTGCCGACGGTTCGGGGGCTGGCCGAGTCGCTGGGGCTGGCCGCGAACACGGTGGCGAAGGCGTACCGCGCGCTGGAGACGGACGGCGTGATCGAGACGCGGGGACGCCACGGGACGTTCGTCGCCGCGGCCGGGCCGGCGGCGCAGCGGGAGGCGGCGCAGGCGGCGCAGGCTTACGCCGAGAGGGCGCGCAGGCTCGGGCTCGGTGAGGAGGTGGCGCTGGATGCCGTGCGGGACGCCCTGCGGGCGGCGTATGGGAGGTAGGGGTTTGTCGGCGCCAGGGCCGGCGGGGGTTCGGCACCTTCCCCAGACGCGCCGTCGTGGCGGAGCGCCGTTGCGGCGGAGAGGAACCGCGACGTCGGCCTCAGCGCCGGGCGGCAAGCTCCCTCGGCGTCCGCGTGACCCTCTGCCCCGTTCGCCTCGCCAGGTCCGCGAACGTCACCGCGTCCCCCACCGCCGCCCCACCCGGGTCGTTGTTGAAGTACACGTACACGTCGTGGTCGCGGGGGAAGACAGCCGTGATGCGGTGGACCCACGTCTGCAGCGACTGGCGGCCGTAGTGCGGCCACGGCCGGGCGCGGCCCTGGTGGAAGCGGACGTAACCCCAGTCGGTCGTGCGCCACAGCGGCGTCACCGGGCGGGCCAGCACGTCGGCCCAGCACAGGGCCGCTCCCCGCGAGCGCAGGACCTGCTCCACCTCCGGCGTCCACCAGGAGTCGTGGCGTGGTTCCACCGCGATCCTCGTGCCGACGGGGAAACAGGCGAGGCAGGCGTCCAGCAGCCCGGGATCCGCGCGCAGCGTCGGCGGGAGCTGGAGGAGCACCGGGCCGAGACGGTCGGCGAGGCCCGACGCGTGGGTCATCAGGCGGTGCACCGGTTCCTCGGGGTCCTTCAGGCGCTTGATGTGCGTCAGGTACCGGCTGGCCTTGACCGCCACCACGAAGTCCGACGGCACCCGCTCCCGCCACGCCTCGAAGGTGTCCCGCGTCGGCAGCCGGTAGAACGCGTTGTTGATCTCGACCGTGGCGAACCGCTCGGCGTACTGCTCCAGCCACAGCCGGGTGGGGCAGCCGTCCGTGTACAGCAGCCCCCGCCAGTCCTTGTACTGCCACCCCGACGTGCCGACGAACAGGGTCATACGTCCATGAAAGCACCGGCCGAAACCACAGGGCCCCCTACAGGTACAGCCCCGCCTCCGACCCGCCCCGCGGCTCCGGCAGTGCCGTCGGAGACGTGCCCCGGCGCAGTGCGTACAGCTCCGCCAGCGTCGCCCCGTCCCGCCCGACGCCCTCCTCGGCGCCCAGCCAGTTGACCGCCTCCCGCCGGGTCAGCGGCCCCACCTCGATGCGGGCCAGGCAGCGGCCCGGGCGGACGACGGCGGGGTGGAGGCGTTCGAGGTCCTCGTTGGTCGTGACGCCGACCAGCACGTTGCGCCCCTGGCCCAGCAGCCCGTCCGTCAGGTTCAGCAACCGTGACAGCGCCTGCCCCGCCGTGTGCTTGGCCTCGCCGCGGATCAGCTCGTCGCAGTCCTCCAGCAACAGCAGCCGCCAGCGGCCCTTGCCGGTCGTGTCGTCCTCGCCGATCGCGATGTCCATGAGATAGCCGACGTCACTGAACAGCCGCTCCGGGTCCAGGACGCAGTCCACCTGGCACCAGTCCCGCCAGGAGCGGGCCAGCGAGCGCAGCGCCGACGTCTTGCCCGTGCCCGGCGGGCCGTGCAGCAGGAGCAGGCGGCCCGCGATGTCCTCCGGGGTCGTCTTCATCAGGCGGTCCATCGCGTCCGCGACCGGCGCTGTGTAGTTGGCCCGCACCTCGTCCCACGTACCCGCCGAGATCTGCCGCGTCGTACGGTGCGGGCCGCGCCTGGGGGAGACGTACCAGAAGCCCATCGTCACGTTCTCCGGCTGCGGCTCGGGCTCGTCCGCCGCGCCGTCCGTCGCCTGGTCGAGGACCTTCTTCGCCAGGTCGGCGCTGGTCGCGGTCACCGTGACGTCCGCGCCCCGGTTCCAGCGGGAGACCAGCAGCGTCCAGCCGTCGCCCTCCGCGAGCGTGGCGCTGCGGTCGTCGTCGCGGGCCACCCGCAGCACCCGGGCCTCGGGCGGCAGCAGCGTCGCCCCGGAGCGGACGCGGTCGATGTTCGCCGCGTGCGAGTACGGCTGCTCGCCCGTCGCGAAGCGGCCGAGGAACAGCGCGTCCACGACGTCGGACGGCGAGTCGCTGTCGTCGACGTGGAGCCGGATCGGCAGAGCGTCGTGTGGGTTCGCAGACATGCCGCCATGATCGGGCACACGGGCGCCGCGTGCACCCGGTTTCCGAGGTGCGCGCGGAGTGTCGGCTGCACACCTCTGCTCCCGCTGTGCCCCCTTACATCCTCCTTCCGGGCCGTACATGTACGACATCTGCCCCAACGCCCGTCCCCCCATTACTGTTGCCTCGATGGGACGTCATGGGTGGAGTACGGGGGCACGGCGGTGGCGGCTCACCGCGCTGCTCGGGGTGGCGGCGGCCCTCGTGGCCCTGGTGGTGACCCTGGTCAGCACACTTCCCGGCGACGGCACGAGCACCGCCGGTACCTCGCCGGACGGCGACAAGGTGCACGGCACGCCCGCAGTCCCGCCCGGGGAGCCGCGACCGGACGTCGGCTGGGGGTTCACCCACACCCAGTTCAGCGCCGACGAGGGCCCCGCCGCGGCCGTCGGGCGGGTCAGGGCGAGCCTCAGGCAGTCGGCGCTGCCGCAGAACCAGCACATCATGGGCTGGGGCGCCGACAACCCCGAGCCGGTGAAGGGCCGTTACGACTTCGCCGCCCTCGACCGCCGCGTCGACTTCGTCCGCGCCTCCGGCGGCACCCCGGTCATCACCCTGTGCTGCGCCCCGGACTGGATGAAGGGCGGCGAGGCAGGCGCCGAGAACACCGACTGGAGCCAGGCCGCCCTGGAGACCGCCCCGCGGCCCGAGCACTACGCCGACTTCGCCGCCCTCGCCGCGACCGTCGCCAAGCGCTATCCCGACGTACGCCACTTCATCGTCTGGAACGAGTTCAAGGGGTTCTGGAACGACGCCGAACAGCGCTGGGACCACGAGGGCTACACGAAGCTGTACAACCTCGTCCACCAGGCGCTGAAGAAGGTGAACCAGGACATCATGGTCGGCGGGCCCTATCTGGTGATGGACAGCGTCGACCCGCGTCGGACGGACATCGCCTCCACCTCGCTCAAGGGCCCCTGGGGCGCCCTGGACCAGCGGGTTCTCGACGCCTTCTCCTACTGGAACGAGCACAAGGCGGGCGCCGACTTCGTCGTCGTGGACGGCTCCAGCTACACCAAGGACGACGAGCTGCTGCCGGACGAGTTCGCCGCCACCGACAAGTTCACGGCCGTCGGCGAGTGGGTGCGGCGGCAGACCGGCGAGGATCTGCCGCTGTGGTGGGCCGAGTACTACGTCGAGCCCGCCGACGGCAACGACGACCGGCACGGCTGGTCCGAGCCGCACCGCCGCGCCGTCCAGGCCGCCGCCATGATCGCCATGGTCGGGGGCGGCGCCTCCTCCGGCTTCTACTGGAACCCGCAGGAGGAGACCGGCCCCGACTGCCCCGGCTGCCTCTGGACGCCGACCGACAGCGAGGGCGGGGGCGCGAAGCTGCCCATGTACGACCTGGTGGCCCGCTTCCACGCCGAGTTCCCGCCGGGGACGACGTACCGGACCGTCGCCGCCCCGGCGGACGTACGCGTCCTCGCCACCGACCGGACGCTCCTGGTCGTCAACACCCGCGACCGGACGGTCAGCGCGAACGTCGACGGCAAGCGGTTGGACCTGGGGGCGTACGACGTGAAGTGGCTCAAGCGGTAAGGCGCTCCTTCAAGGCCTTCCTTCAAGGCCCTCCTTCAGGGTCCTACTTCAGGGTCAGGAACCGCTGCACCAGCGCCGCGAGCAGCACCGCCAGCAGCGGCAGCGAGAACCAGAAGCTGCTCTGCAGCCACCGCAGTTGCCGCACGCTCGGCCGCATCCCCACCCGGAGCACTTCCCGTGCCGACAGCAGCACGATCAGCGCGACGGCCGCGAGGGCGCCGACCACCGACCAGGGCGTCCAGGTCACCAGCGGTCCCGGCGGGCCGGGATCGGCCTCGGGGACGGGGCCGGGGGGCCGCGTGGCCAGGGCGTAGATCGTCACGTCGGCGTTGACGAACACCCTGCGCAGCTCGGGCCGCCGGTCCAGGTTCTGGATCAGCCGGGGCTCCCAGGTCGCCGGGTAGCCCACATCCATGCGCAGGTAGGTGACCTGAGCACGGTTGATCATCAGATACGAGTTCGGCCCGGCGTCCTGCAACGCCTTGACCAGCCCCGCCACCAGCACCGGGTCGGACGGCGCCTGCGTCGGCAGATACTCCACCTTCTCCATGTCCCGGGCGCCCCACGGCATCGCGGGCGTCACGGTCTGCAGCGGGTCGTCGCTGAGCCACAGCAGCCGCACGCTGGGATCGTCGTGCGCGTACACGAACTCCATGGCGGCGACCTCGCCGGGCCGCACCCGTTCGAACGGCTCGTTGCCCCACCGCGCCACCAGGAACCCGCCCATCAGCACCAGCCCCGCCATCAGCGCGGCCAGCGGGGCGAGGCTCACCCGGTCCTTGTCCCGTTCCTCGGCGGTGACGCCGGTGCGCGGGAAGAGCGCGAGCCCCGCCAGCAGGGCGGCGCCGGGCAGCGCGAACAGGAAGACGCGCAGCGCCATCTCGCCGCCGTACGACTGCATGCCGAAGCCCAGGAACGGCACGAAGGTCAGGACCAGCAGCGACCGCTCGCGGTACTTGTGCGCGCGCCGCCGCCACCAGCCCCAGCAGGCGAACGCCAGCACCCCGCCCGCCAACGCCACGCGCGCGTACAGCACGAGCTGGTGGGTGGAACTGCCGCCCTCGATCCGCCCGGACACCGACGACGACACATTGCCGCCGACGCCGCCGATCCCGCCGAACAGCTCGTCGAAGTGGCCGGACCAGTACGGCTCGGCCATGAAGCCGATCCAGGCCGCGACCATCACCCCGAACAGCACCGGCAGGCCCCGCAGTTCGGACCTGCCGACCAGGACGAGGACCGTGAGCACGCCCAGCATCACGAACGGGGTCAGCTGGTGGGCCGGGACGGTCGCCGCGAACAGGCCGATCACCACGAGCAGCAGCACCACCCGCTGCCGCCGGTTCGTCGGCTCGACTTCCGCCTCACCGGGGCGGAGCCTCGTCCAGATCACGCGCGGCGCGCGGAACCAGACCAGCACGATCGCGACGAGGACGAGGTACAGCAGGTAGGTGAAGCCCTGCGGGGAGAAGTAGTCCTGGCCGACCCAGCCGCTCAGCACGAAGATCCAGACGCCGGTCCATTTGGCGCGCCAGCTCGCCCGGAGCGCCCGCGTGAGCAGGAACAGCGGGGCGAGATACAGCAGTTGGACAGTCAGCGGCCACCAGCGGATCACCTCGGTGAGGTCGGTGACCCCGCAGGCCTGGGCGACGAAGGCGGCCACGGCGAAGAAGCCGGGCCAGCTCCAGCGCGCGTCCAGGTCCGGTACGGCCGTGCCGGTGCGGTCGATGTGGTCGAGGAAGCCGAGGTGCTGCCAGGCCGTGGCGAACCGTGGCTCGGTCTCGATCACGGTGGGCAGCGCGTGCAGTGATACGACCGTCGCCAGCAGGGTGACCAGCAGCAACGTCCGGTGCTCACGGCTCGGCCAGAGCAGCGAGGCGAACACCACGACCAGCAGCGCGGCCCCGGCCAGGGTGGGGATGGGCAGGACGGAGATCAGGCCCAGCCCGCCCATGCGGTCCAGGTCGGCCTCGCCGAGGCGGGACGCCGGCACCCAGTAGAGCAGGAGCGCGGCGACCAGGAGACAGCCGAGGACCACACCGAGGCGGGTGGGCATCAGGCGCTGCCGCCAAGGTGCCGCCGCATGGGGAACCTTCGTTTCCGCTGCCCCGGCAGGCTCCGACGGCACCCCCGTGGGCGGCGTCCCCGGCCCCGGCCGGACGTCCGGCCGCCGTTCCTGATGGTCGAGGTCGGCCGGGATGCCCAGCACCAGGGTGTCGCTGTCGCGTGCCCCCAGGTCGGCGAGGTCACCGTCCGGTGCCGCGCCCGCCGGGACGTCGGCGGACGAGGCGCCCCGGACGGTGCGGTACAGCCTGGGCGCGGCGATCGCCACGATCACCGCGAGGCTGACGATCTCGGCGACGCCCGCGCCGGTCAGGCCCATCCTCGGGAGCAGCACCAGCGTCAGGCCGAGCACCAGCGCGCACAACAGGCCCTGCAGCCAGGCCAGTCCGGCGGTACGGCTCTGCGCGCGCAGCACCGCGAAGTAGGTCTCCATCACGACCCGCAGCACCGCGCCGACCGCGAACCAGCGCAGCAGCGGCGTGGCCGCGTCCGCGTACCCGGCGCCGAACACACCGAGGATCCAGGGCGCGCCGAAGAACAGCACGGCGGCCACCGGCACCATGATCCGGGCCATCCGCCTCAGCGCGGCCCGGGTGTTGGCGGCGAGTCGGCCCGGATCGTGCGAGCCCTCGACGGTCAGTGAGGCGCCCATGTTGATGGCGAGCAGGTTGACCGTGCCGCCGATGGTGGCGGTGATGTAGAAGTACGCGTTGTCCTCGGCGCTGACCTGCGCGGCCACGATCACCGGGACGAGATAGACCACGGCGAGCGAGAACAGCGACCCGGTGTAGTCGCCCGCCAGGAACCGCCCGACCTCCCTCAGTGTCGGGGGCCGCGCGTGCTCCTCGGTCGCCGCCACATGCCGGGGCACCAGCCGCCGGAACACCAGCCAGCCCAGCGGCAGCACGGACGTGGCGATCGCCGCGACCCAGGACACGAAGACCCCGGCCATGGGGATCGCCACCGCGAACGCGATCAGCAGCCCCAGCTTCACCGCCGAGAACACGGTGTTCCCGACCGGCACCCACAGCGCGCTGCGCAGCCCGGTGAGCACACCGTCCTGGAGCGTGAGCAGGTTCCAGGCGACGACGGCCACCACGAAACCGGCGGCGGCCGGCGACGAGTGCAGGAAGCGGTACGACGGTCCCCACACGTCCAGCGTCAGCAGGAACACGCCCGCCGCCAGCGCCACCACGAGCGAACTGCCCGCGTAGGTACGGAAGACGAGGCGCCCGGTGGCACGGCCCGCGACCGGGATGAACCGGGCGAGGGCACCGGTGAGCGTCACCGCGGTGAGCCCCGCGAGGAGCTTCATCGCGGCGATCGCGGCGGAGCCCTGGCCGACCGCCGCCTCGGAGTAGTAGCGGGCGGCGAGCAGCCAGTAGCCCAGGCCGAGTACCGCGGAGATTCCGGTGTTCAGCATCAGCGCGTACGCGTTGCGCAGCAGCTGACCGCCGCCCGGCGACCGGCCGACCCCGGGCAGCCCGCGTCGGCGCCGGGGCTGCTCCGGGGCCTGTTCGTCGGTCGGTTCGGCCTGTGCTGTGGTCGTCGTGTCAGACACGGGTACGGGTGGCCTTCCGGCAGACCTGACGTGCTCGGCGGACCAGCGCGTACCCCTTGGTGAGGGCGCGGTCCCTGGTGAAGGCTCGGGTGATCGCGCGGCCCTCGACGAGCCGCTCGAACTCCTCGATCCCGGTGCTGCGGCGCACGGTGACACGGCGCAGGGCGTACGGCCCCTGTCTTCGCCGGGCGAGTTCGTTGCCGACGGCGAGGGCCTGGGCGTACCCCGTCGTACGGACCTCCTGGCGGACCCGGCGGCTGGAGTAGCCGTAGGGGTAGGCGAACGACACCGGCAGCGCGCCCAGTTCGTCCGCGACGATGTCCCGGCAGCGGGTCAGCTCGAAGCGCAGGGCGTCGTCGTCGAGCTGGTCGAGCTGCGGATGGCTGTGGCTGTGGCCGCCTATCTCGACGCCGGACTCGGCCAGTTCGCGCACCTGGACCCAGTCGAGCATGCGGTCCAGGGCGCCTCCGGTGGCGTGGACGCCCCTGATCCAGCCGGTGGAGACGAACAGCGTGGCCGGGAAGCCGTGCTTCCTGAGCACGGGCAGGGCGTGCCGGTGCACGCCCTCGTAGCCGTCGTCGAAGGTGACCAGGACCGGGCGCGGCGGCAGCAGACGCCCGGAGCGCCAGCGGCCCGCGAGGTCGGCCGTGGTGAGGGGGGTGAGGCCCAGGTCGCCGATGACCTCCATCTGCCGGACGAAGGCCTCGGGCGTGACCGACAGGGCGCGGGTGGTGTCGTTCGGGTCGGTCGCGACCGCGTGGTACATCAGGATCGGCACGCGCGTGTCAGTCACGTCTGCCGCCCCCCACGATCAGGTCCGCCGCCCCCCCGACCGGCGCCACGGAGAACGTCGTACCGCTCCTGCGCGCCCGCACGCTGCCCACGACGTACCCACCGGCCGCCGCGCACACCCCCGCGACGATCGCCCCCGCCCTGCCCGCCCCGCCCGGCCGGGCCAGCAGCGCGTCGCGCAGGCCGCGCGCCACCCCGCCCGGCAGGACTCGGGTGGTGTACCGGCGTTCCGACTCCAGGCCCTTGGCCGCGCCCACGCTCCGGGCCACCAGCGCCTTCGACAGGCCCTCGGCGTACGCGCGCGTACGGAAGTAGCCGAACCGCTCGCGGCCCGACGGCACCCGGTGGTGGATCACCGCGCGGTCGTCGATCAGCAGGATCGCCTCGGGCAGGGCGCGGGTGAGGCGGATGCACAGCTCCGTCTCCTCGCAGCCCAGCGGGCGCTTGTCGCCGTCCCGTCCGATGCCGGTGGCGAAGCCGCCCGCCGCGTCGAACGCGCTGCGGCGGAAGGAGGCGTTGCCGCCCAGGACGTTGCGCACCCGGACCAGGCCGGGCGGCAGGCCCCGATAGGTGCAGCCGACCACCCAGTCGAACTCCTCCGGGAACCACACCGGCCGGCGCCCCGACGCCCAGATGGGCACCGTACGGCCGCCGACCGCCATCACCCGCGGGTCGGCGTACGCCGAGGCGAAGTGCCTGAGCCAGTCCCGTTCGGCGACGGCGTCGTCGTCGAGGAAGGCGATCACGTCACCGTGGGCGGCGGCGATGCCGGTGTTGCGGCCCGCGGACAGGCCGCGAGGACCCGCGTTGGCGAGCACCCGCACACCGCTGGTTTCCTTGAACTCCCGGGTCAGGCGGTGCAGGAGGGCCTGGTTGTGGTCCACGACCAGGAGCGTCTCCAGGGCCTGCCGGGACTGCGCCCGCACCGAGGCGACCGCCGCGAGGATGTCCTCCCAGCGGTCCTCGGTGTAGACGCAGATCACGACGGAGATGTCGGGACCGCTCAAGACACCTCTCCCCGGGCCGTGTCGAGCATCGGCGAGGGGTGGGTGCGGCGGCGCAGCGCACGCCGGTTGGAGCGCTCCCGCAGGATCACCCTCAGCACCCGCAGGCCGTCGCGCACGGCGCTCAGGTTGCTGGTGCCGTGGATGCGGAGGTACTCGTGGCTGGGTATCTCCTGCACCTTCAGCCCGGCCTTGACCACCCGGATGTTCATCAGGGTCTCGACCTCGAAGCCGGTGCAGTCCAGGTCGATCTTGTCCAGGCAGTGCCGCCAGAAGGCGTTGTAGCCGTAGCACAGGTCGGTGTAGCGGGCGCCGAACTTGCGGTTGACGACCGCGCACAGCGCGCGGTTGCCCATCTTGCGGATGAAGGTCATGTCGTCGGTGCCGCCGCCGTTGGCGAACCGGGACCCTTTGGCGAAGTCCGCCCCGGAGACCAGGGCGGAGACGTACGACACGATCTCGTTGCCGTCGGCCGAGCCGTCCGCGTCGACCATCACGATGATGTCGCCGGTGCACGCCTCGAACCCGGTGATCAGCGCGTCCCCCTTGCCCTTTCCGCGCTGTTCGACGACCTTCACGTCCGGCCACAGCCCACGGGCGACCGCGACGGTGTCGTCGGTGGAATTGCCGTCCACCAACACCACTTCGTGGATCCAGTCCGGAAGGGTCTTGAAGACGTACGGGAGATTCTCCGCCTCGTTCATGGCGGGAATCACCACGCTCACCGGCGGCGTAATGGCCAGGTGCGTGGAGATCGGCCGGTAGGCGCCGGCCGTCGTCGGAATCTGGTCGGTGGTCGTCGAGTCGGTGGTCGTCGAGCCCAGAACGGAGCTCATGAGTCTGGTCCCTCTCGTCCGGTGGACCGCCCACCCCCGGGCGGCCCGGCTTTTTGTCCGGTTCGAAAGGGGGGTTTGTCACTGGCAAAGCTCACCGGCCCCGAAAAAGGCAGCCGGTTGCGCGGAACGGCTCGATCACGCATGAGGCATCACGCGTCACCGAGCACGGCACCCCCCACCGCGCGCCCCGCTCCGGCACATCACCGCGGCCCTGAGCCCTCCCCTGGTCCGCTGTGGTGACGGTCCGATGCGGATGAGATGTACGACGGTATTGACGCATCACCCCTTATGGCAAGACCTGAGCATAGCCTTACCTTTTAGTTGGATTAGCCGTTACCTGCGACCTGACCGAATCTTTCCCATTTGCTTCAGCAGTTTGTCCGCAGGCTCGAACAGCTCCGGCCGCGACACCACCACATTGCGCAGAGCACGCACCGGCGCACGCCGGGCGCGATGCCCGAAAGCGACCGGGTGACGACGGGTCACCCACCCTTCGGACACCTGCATTTCCCGCGTCTTCAGGGAGTCCTTGTATTCCTTCTGGCCCCGCCCGAGATCCAGATGGGCGATTCCGTCGGCGGCGGCCGACTCGGCCATCCGCAGATGCAGCACCAGCCCCGGTGAGTACTTCGAGAACGCCGGGTCGTACGCGGGGAACCAGCAGGCCAGCACGCGTTCGGTGCGCAGCCCGAAGTGCGCGGCGATCGGCCGGCCGCCCGCGTACAGCACCGACAGGATCCCGGCGAACGGCTCGGAGCGGGTGTGGAACAGCCGCTCCACCAGCCGGGTGATCCACTCGTGCGCGAAGCGGTCGCTGCGCCCGGTCCTGCGGTACTGCGCGGACTTCCAGTCCATCAGCGTGCGCAGGGCGGCGGGGTCCCGCTCGTCGTGGACGTACACGACCTCGCCCACGTCGCGGCCGAGTCTGCGGTCCTTGGCGAGAGTGGACTTGGTGAACTTCGGTGACCGGTCGCGCAGCCGGGCCAGATACGTGTCGAATCCCTGGTCGACGTCGATGACCGGGGACGGGTAGGTGCCGGAGGCGTGCGCCTCGAACGGCCGCTGGGCTTCCACCAGGTGGTCGAACTCCCATACCGCGAGCCCGCAGGCCCGCAGCAGCTCACGGGCGTCCCAGGTGAATCCGGGGCGGTGCACAACGCCCTGCGCGTCGGAGACGCCGAGCCCGACGGCCCGGCCGACACCGGCGGCGGATCTCTGGAACGGGAAGAACGCGGCGGGCTGGCCGTCCTCGCGGACCACCGCGATCCGGACGCCGCGTCGGCACCGGCCCACGGCCAGCGCGAACTCCGGCGACAGGAACGGGTTCGCCAGCTCCGGCGAACCGTGCAGATGGGACTTGGCCTGCATCTGCGTCCAGGCCGCCCGGTCGGCGCCGGTCAGCTCGCCGGGGCGGTACACACGGATGTCCACGTCACAAACCCCCTCTTCTCGCCGTACGGCCACCGGAGCGCCGTACCAGAACCAGCAGGAGAGTGAGGGCGCTGAGGACGGTCACGGCCGCGATGCCGCCGCGTACCGACCACAGGTGCAGGGCCAGCAGGCCCTGGGCCACCAGCATGTCGACCACGATCGCGCCCGCCAGCGCCACGATGGCGCGGCCGAGCGGATCCAGCCCGTCGAGTGCGGCGGCGATGGCCACGGCCGGTGCCGCCAGCAGGAAGAACAGCGTGAACGGACCGCGCAGCGGCGAGTCGGACTCGATGAGCGCGAGCAGCGCGCCGATCCCCCCGACGGCGGTCGCGGCGCCCGCGAGCGCCAGCCTCAGGTCCCTCCCCGAACCGGGCCGCGTCCGCTCGGCGCCGTCTGGTGCGTCTGATGCATCTGTGTTCGCACGGATGGTCTGCATTGGCGACTTTGCCCCCCGAAGCGCCGGATGCCGGGCTTCAATGTCGCTCAGCCCCCGGGGAGCCGTCAAGACGCGGAATTTGAACGCCTGTCAAAAGTTTTGGCATGGACACTTCCATTCAACACGCGTAGTTGGTACGACGGTTGAGGCAGAGATCCTGCTAAAGGGAGGTTCCATGAGACGTTCCCGACTTGCCGTATACCTCGGCTCCCTCCTCCTCGCCGCCACGGCCTCCCTCACCGGAGCCGCCGCGGCGCAGGCGTCGGAAGCCGCCGCCACCGGCTATGTGGCGCTCGGCGACTCCTACTCCTCCGGTGTCGGCGCGGGCAGCTACCTCAGCTCCAGCGGCGACTGCAAGCGCAGCACGCGCGCGTACCCCTACCTCTGGGCCGCCGCCAACTCACCCTCGTCCTTCAACTTCACGGCCTGCTCGGGCGCCCGAACGGATGAAGTTGTCGCCAGTCAGCTGGCGCCCCTCAACGCGAGCACCGGCCTGGTCTCGATCACCGTCGGCGGCAACGACGCCGGCTTCGCGGACGTCATGACGACGTGCGTACTGCAGTCCGACAGCGCCTGCGTCTCCCGCATCAACACCGCGCGGGCGTACGTCGACAGCACGCTCCCCGGCAAGCTCGACAACGTGTACGCGGCGATCCGCAGCAAGGCCCCCTCGGCACACGTCGTCGTCCTCGGCTACCCCCGCTTCTACAAGCTCGGCCAGGCCTGCCTCGGCCTGTCCGAGACCAAGCGCAAGGCCATCAACGACGCCTCCGACCACCTGAACACCGCCATCGAGAAGCGCGCCCGGAACCACGGCTTCACCTTCGGTGACGTCCGCACCACCTTCACCGGCCACGAGATCTGCTCCGGCGCCTCCTGGCTGCACAGCGTCAACTGGTTCAACATCGGCGAGTCGTACCACCCCACCGCGAACGGACAGTCCGGCGGCTATCTGCCGGTGCTCAACGCCGCCTGACCCTCAGGGAGTGGGCGACAGTGAAGGGGAGGCCCCGCCCGTCGGGGTCTCCGTCACACAGGTCACCGAGAACGGCACCGCGTTGGACGTGGTGTGCACCGGGTCGCGGACCTCGACCCTGAGTTCGTTCTCCAGCGTCCCGCTCTCCTCGTACGTCGTCACGATCACCCGGTCCTGCCTGGTCCGCTCCCCGCCCTCCGGGAACGACAGCGTCTTCCAGCTCTCGACCTCGCCGTCCCTGGTCACCCACCGGTAGTCGACCTGCGCCGGGAGCCGGCCCACCGTGAACGTCGCCGTGAACGTGGGGGCCTGGTCGCCCGGCGGCGGGCAGGGACCGGAGTAGTCGGTGCGCTCGCCGGAGAGGCTGACGGTCACCGTCTGGGGCGGCGGAGTGGACGTGGGGGTCTCGCTCGGGGTCGGGGTGGTGGCCCCGGGCCCGCCGCCGGGGTCGGTGGTCTCCTCTTCCGGGGTCGTCTCCGTTGTCCCTGTGGCGGGCGGGTCGGTGGTCTGCGCCGTACTGCCGCCGTTGCCGCCGTCGTTGTTGTTGAGGAGCGCGTACGTCAGCCCGCCGATGGCCAGCGCCAGCGCCGCGACGCCCGCGACCAGGACGGTGACGGTGCGGCGGTCGTGGCGGGGTTCGGTGGTCGTGGTGGTCGCGGCCGGGACGGGTTGCGGTGGGGTGGGGGACGGCGGTTGCCGGTCGGCGACCGTGGGGGAGTACGGGTACGGGGTGTACGGCGTCGTCGGCGCCGTGTCCGCGCGGGGGGTGCCCCCGGCGCCGATCAACCGCAGGTCCTGCTCGGCCCGTTCGGGTGACAGGCGCTCGGCCGGGTCCTTGCGCAGCAGACCCTCGATGACGGGGGTGAGCGGACCGGCCCGGCGCGGCGGCGGCAGCTCGTCGTCGACGATCGCGCGCAGGGTGCTCAACGGGGTGTCGTGCCGGAAGGGGGAGTGCCCCTCGACCGCCGCGTACAACAGCACGCCCAGCGACCACAGGTCGGACTCCGGGCCCGGCGTCCGGCCGAGCGCCCGCTCCGGCGCGAGGAACTCGGGCGAGCCGACGACCTCGCCGGTCATCGTCAGCGCCGAACTGCCCTCGACCATCGCGATGCCGAAGTCGGTGAGGACGACCCGGCCGTCGTTCGACAGCAGGACGTTGGCCGGTTTCACGTCCCGGTGCAGCACCCCGGCCTCGTGCGCGGCGCGCAGCGCGGACAGCACCTCCGCGCCGATGTGCGCCGCGCGCTGCGGCGCCAGCGGCCCCTCGGCGTCCAGCAGCTCCGCGAGGGAGATACCGCGGACCAACTCCATCACGATCCAGGGTCGGCCCTCGTCCGTGGCCACGTCGTACACCGTCACGACATTGCGGTTCGCGACCCGCGCCGCCGCCCAGGCCTCGCGCTCCAGGCGGGCGTACATCCGCTCGACGTCGGCGGTGGGCAGCCCGGCCGGGGCGCGCACCTCCTTGACGGCGACCTCGCGGTGGAGCACCTCGTCGCGGGCGCGCCACACCGTGCCCATCCCGCCCTCGCCGAGCGGGGACAGCAGGCGGTAACGGCCGGCGATCACGCGTTCACTGCCCGGATGCACGGACACGGGCGCCCCCATTCGCAGCCGCGAGTGATGTGTCGTCTGATTTCTCCCCAAAAGTAGCTCACCCGAATGCCGATGCCGCCCCCCTGAGCACCAATCCGGCACCCAGGGCCACGACGACGAACGCGGAACCCACCGGCGCGGTACGGCGGACCAGCGCGGCCAGCGGATTGGCGGTCCAGCGCGGCCGCCGGACCAGGGCACGGCTCACGCCGACGCCGAACTTCACGACGGCGAAACCGGCGGCGGTGAGGGTGAGCGCCAGGCCGACGCCGTACGCGACGACGAGCAGCAGCCCGAACCAGGCGTGCCCGAGGGCGGCGGCGCCCACCAGGACGACGACCGCGGAGGGGCTGGGCACCATGCCACCGGCGAAGCCCATGAGGATCGTGCCGCGGAGGGTGGGGGCGATGGGGTGGGTGTGGGTGCGGCCGCCGTGGGTGTGGGTGTGGGCGTGGGTGTGCTGATGGGAGTGCGGGTGCGGAGGGGTGTGACCCCCGTGGTCGTGTGCGTCAGGGTGGTCGCCGTGGTCGTGCGCGTCAGGGTGGTCGCCGTGGTCGTGCGCGTCAGGGTGGTCGCCGTGGTTGTGCGCGTGAGGGTGGTCGCCGTGGTTGTGCGCGTGAGGGTGGTCGCCGTGGTTGTGCGCGTGAGGGTGGTCGCCGTGGTTGTGCGCGTGAGCGTGGTCGCCGTGTCCGTGTCCGTGTGCGTGTGCGTGCGGGTGCGGGTGCGGGTGTGCGTGCGGGTGCCGGTGCGGGTGCGGGTGGTCGTGGTCGCCGTGTGCGTGTGGGTGTGCGTGCGGGTGGTCGTGGTCGCCGTGTGGGTGTGCGTGCGGGTGGTCGTGATCGCGATGGTCGTGCGCATGCGCGTGCTCATGGCCGTGGCCTTGGTGGTGGTCATGGTCGCGCGCGTGTACGTGTGCCTGGACGCGTCCCCGACCGCGGACCGCCCGCCGGACCAGTCCCGCCCCCGCCACCGTCACCAGCACGCCGCTCGCGATGCCCAGCCAGGCGACCACCGAGGGGGCCGCCGCGGACCCCGCCGTGACCAGGAGGCCGAGGGCGACGACACCGAGGGTGTGGGTGACCGTGACGGAGGCGGCCAGGGGCAGGACGTCCTTCATGCGGGCCTGGCCGCCGTGCGCCGCCGCGGTGGCCGCCATCAACGTCTTGCCGTGGCCGGGTGCGAGGGCGTGCATCGCGCCCAGGCCGATGGCGACGAGCAGGGCGAGGGCGGCGAAGCCGACGGTGAGGTCGTGCCGGGCGACCAGGGAGTCCAGGGCGCGGGTGAAGCGGTCGGCGCCGCGCGGCAGGACGGACGCGGCGGGCGCGTCGCCCCGCTCCCCGGCCAGCGCGGGGCCGCCGGGACGCACCCGCAGGGCCGCGGTGGTGGTGTCGGCCGGGGACGACAGCAACTCCTCCGGATAGGCGGTCAGTTCACGCGACGCCGACTCCTCCGGCACGTCCGACGCGGTGAGCGTCGTACGGTCCCCGCGCGCGGTGATCTCCCGCCAGCCGGGGCCGGAGTCGGCGCCCGCGCTGCGGAACCCGACGGTCACCGAGTCGCCCTCGGGAAGGGGAGCGGTCAGTCGGCACTCCACCCGCAGGGTGTCGAGCCCCGCCTGACCGGGCCGCACGCGCGCGTGGCTGCCGGCGACACGGAGGGGGACCGTACGTCCGTCGACGGTGACCTCGCTGTCCCGGGCGGCGGCCGCGCACCGCTGCTCGGCCCAGCCGCTCAGCCCGAGCCGTTCGACATCGGGTCCGGCCTGGGTCGCCGGGATCTCGGCGAGGTCCTCGACGTGGTCGACGCGGAGTTCGCCGGGGGCGGTGACCAACCCGTCGTAGTGGTTGACCGTGAAGTTGCCGAGCGGGTGCGCGGACGCGGTGCCGACGGGGACGAGGACGAGGACGCCGGTGGCGGCCAGGACGGCGAGGAGACGGGGGAGCTTCACCGGTCCGCCTCCAGGGACTTCACTGCCGCACGGGCCTCGCGGGCGCCGAGCGGGGAGAAGCCGGGGTTCAGCTGCACAGCCGCGGTCAGGGAGGCGCGGGCCTCCTTCGTGCGGCCCGTGGCGAGCTCGATCACGCCGCGGTGGTACAGGAACGCGGCGTTGCGGTAGCCGGTGGCGGTGGCCCGGCGGGCGTACGGCAGGGCCTCCTCGTCGCGGCCGTTCACATGCAGGGCCCAGGCGAGGGCGTCCGCGGTGTGCACGGTCTTCCGGCGGTCCCACTCGGCGCGGGCGGCGCGCAGCGCGAGCTTCGCGTCGCCGTGGTCGGCGGCGGCGAGGGCGGTGTCGAGGTCGACGTTGACACCCCCCGCGCGCGCGAGGGCGGTCCAGGCGTCGACGAGGGCGTACTGCTCGCGGGCCCGGGTCTGGTCACCGCCCTCCTCGTACAGCTCCCCGAGCGCCACCAGCGGGCCCGGCAGCGGGGCGCGGGCGACGACCGCCTCCATGCCGCGCACGGCCTCGGCACGGTCACCGCTGGCCGCCTGCGCGCGGGCGCGTCCCTCCAGCGCGGGGAGGTAGCCGTCGTCGGCGGCGAGGGCGCGGGCGTAGTGCAGCAGCGCGGTCTCGTGGTCGCCCTGGTTCCACGCGAGGTGGCCGAGCGCGGTGGCGACGTACGCCGTGTCGGCGGGCGTGGCGGCGGCGTCGAGGGCCTGCTCCAGGACCCGGCGGGCGGTGCGGACGTCACCGCGCAGCTCACGCACGTACGCGTACCGCGTGAAGACGGGGATGCCCGGCCGCCGGGAGTCGGCGGTGTCGGCGGCCTGCGCTGCTTCGTCGTATCGGCCGAGTTCGAGCAGGGTGTCGATACGGCTGCACAGGGCGCGTTCGTTGTAGGGGTTCCGCTGCAGGGCCTGGTCGGCGAACTTCAGGGCGCCGGTGAAGTCGTGGCGGGCGGCGGCGAGGGCGGCCCGGCCGGCCAGGGCCTGGTCGTTGCCGGGCCTGAGATCGAGCGAGCGGTCCAGCGCCTTCTCGGCCTGCGGGTAGCGGGAGGGGTCGCCGTCGACCCTGGCCTGTTCGACGTAAGCGAGGCCCAGGGTGGCCCAGGCACCGAAGTCCCGTGGCTGGGCGCGGAGATGGGCCTGCAGTCCGGTGACGCTCGCGTCGAGGTCGCCGCCGCCGAGCAGCGCGGCGGGCGACATGCCGCCACCCGCCTCCGCCACGGCACGACCGCCGTCGTCCCGCGTGTTCCCGAGCGCGATCGACCCTCCGGTGAGCGCCACGGCCAACAGCACGACACACCCCGCGAGTTGGGCCCGGCGCCAGCGCCGCCCGGCCGCGGAGACCCGCCGCAGCGCGGCGACACGCTGGTCGGGGCCCGTCGCCTCGGAGGCAGTGGCGTCGGTCGCACCCGCGCCGTTCTCGCTCTCCACCGTGGCGTCGGCTGTGGCGGGGCGGCTTCCGCTCTCCACCGTGGCGTCGGCCGTACCCGCGCCGTTCTCGCTCTCCACCGTGGCGTCGGCCGTACCCGCGCCGTTCTCGCTCTCCACCGTGGCGTCGGCCGTACCCGCGCCGTTCTCGCTCTCCACCGTGGCGTCGGCCGTACCCGGACTGCTCCCGCCCTCCACCGTGGCGTCGGCCGTACCCGGACTGCTCCCGCCCTCCATGCCCGGGCCGTTCTCGCCCTTCACCACCCCGCCGTCCGGCCTCCGGCCGTTCTCGCGCTCCGGGTCGTCGTCGTTCGTACGCGGGACCATGCCTCTCCTTGGTGCACCAGCGGATGGGGATGTTCGTCAGGAGGCGCGGCCCGCGCCGGGGGGATGGGGGAGGGGCGGGCCGCGCCGGTCGGTGGGGGCGTCAGTACGCGCGGCCCCGCATGCGGCGCCACCACATCAGGGCGACGCCGATCAGCAGGATTCCGCCCGCACCCGCGCCCGCGGAGGCGGCGATCAGGGTCGTGTCGTCCGAGCCCGCGGGCTGGAGGGCGTCGCCGATCTGGCTGCGGACGTCGTTGCCGCCCGAGGTGCCCTTGGCCAGCGGGCCGCGCGAGCCCTCCGTCGGCAGGGCGAGGTACGGGAAGGCCTTCTCGAACTCCTTGTCGTTCTGGTCCACCGCGTCGCCCAGGTCGTTCTTGGCGCCGAGCAGTTCACCCTCGACGACCTGGAGGGAGGCGTCGATCACGTCGTCGGTGAGACGGCGGCCGTTGGGGAAGCCCGCGTTGTCGCCGTCCAGGACGCCGAGCCGCTTCGGTTCGGCGGCCGGTTTGATGGACGTGTTCAGGCGCAGCATCTCGGACGGGGTCACGTGCGGCGGCTGGTTGAGGCCCTGAACGCCATTCAGGAAGACGTCCACCAGGTCGTTGCGGGGCTCCTTGGGCGCCGGGATCTTGTAGATCGCCTCGATGAGCTTCGGCAGCTCGGGGTTGGTGACGTTGTCCAGGAACTGGGCGTCGTCCCACGGCCCGGACGCGTTGAAGGTGTCCTTGTCCTCGATCGGGTTGACGACCTCGTTGACCAGCGGGTTGCCGAGCCGCGAGACCTGGCGGAAGTGGCCCTGGGCGTTCTTGCGCTGGGTCGTCGACCAGATGCCGACGATCGGCTGGTCGGCGGACTCCTGGATCAGGTGGTTGGGCACCTGCAGGGCGATGGAGTTGACGTTGTAGCCCTTGAGCGTGTCGTTGCCGACCTCGGAGAGGTTCCCGCCGTACAGGAGGTCGAAGACGCGCAGGTCCAGGAAGAACGGGTCGTCGGCCTGCCCGGCGAACGTCGTGGCGCCGCCCGCCAGTTCGTGGATCGCCTGCTCGCGCAGCTTGGCGTAGTCCGGCATGGACGCCTTGCCCACGTTCGAGGGCGCGACCGGCACATCGTCCGCGATCTTCGTACGGGACACCAGGTGCTGGTTCTTCAGCCGCAGCAGATCGATGTCGTAGGTCTGCGTGACGTTGAGGTCCGGGTCGTCCAGGCTCTCGACGGGGCCGGTGTTGTAGAGGAACGTCTTCTTGTTCTTGATGTGCGTCTTGAACGTGTAGCGGAACAACAGTTCGCCCTGCGCGTCGCCGTTGTTGTCGATGTGGAGGTCGTACTGGGCGTCCTCGGCGAACGTGAAGAAGTTCGGTCCGCCGGCCGGCTCCTCGAACGGGATCCAGTTGGCGATGATCGTCGTCGTGTCCGGCTTGTCCGGGCTGACGAACGCGTACACGTCGGTGTTGTCGTACTGCGGGGTGCCCGAGATCAGCGGGGCCTCCCGGTGACTGGAGGCGGCGGCCGCCCCGGGTTGCAGCGCGGTCACGCCGGCGGCCGCGAGCCCTCCGGCGGCCAGCGCACCACAGACGAGGGTGGCGACGCTCCTGAGTCCCGCGCCGCGCTTGGAGATAGCTGTCATGCCGTCCGTCCTCAGTGCCAACTTGCCTGACACCGGGGATTCGGAGCGGTGCGCGGACCGGATTGGTCGAGGCGGAAAACTTGTACGGCGGGCGGGTGTTGGCCCGGGTGTGGGGTGTGCCTCGCGGCGTTTCTGGGCCTGCGGGCTGCGGCCTGCCGGACGGTGACCCCGTGGTGTCCCCGGCCTTCGGCCGTGAATTTCCCGGTCCCCGACCCGCGTTTTCGGCACGCTCATCCGTACCCCCATCCGGAGGTGCGTTCGTTGCGAATGTCTGGTGTGACGGGACGGCCCGGGTGCGGCCGGGGAGAGGGGGAGCGCGTGGAGGCGGACAGACTGCTGATCCGCGTCGCGGGCGGGGACCAGATGGCGTTCGAGGAGCTCTACGCACTGGTGTCCGGACCGGTGTTCGGGCTCGTCAAGCGCGTGGTGCGGGATCCGGCGCAGTCCGAGGAGGTGGCCCAGGAGGTGCTGCTCGAACTGTGGCGGTCCGCCGCCCGCTTCGACCCCGGCCGCGGCAGCGCCCTGTCCTGGATCCTCACCCTCGCCCACCGCCGCGCCGTCGACCGGGTGCGCAGCGCCCGCGCGGCCGGTGAGCGGGAGCAGCGCGAGGCTCTGCGCGCCGGGACGCCCGCCTTCGACCAGGTCGCCGAGGAGGTGGAGGCCGGACTCGAACGCGAGTGGGTGCGCCGGTGCCTGAACCGGCTCACCGCCCTCCAGCGGGAGTCCGTCACCCTCGCCTACTACGACGGCTACACCTACCGTGAAGTGGCCGAACGGCTCTCGCTGCCGCTCGGCACGGTCAAGACCCGGATGCGCGACGGACTGACCCGGCTGCGCGAGTGCCTCGGAGGAGTCGCGTGAGCTTCCTGGACCGCCCGCACACCGAGGGCCGAGGGGGTACGGCATGAGCCTGCTCGACCGGCTGCGCGGCAGCGCCGACCTGCACAGCCTCGCCGCGCCCTACGCGCTCGACGCCCTGGAGGGCGACGAACGCGCCCGCTTCGAGAAGCATCTGGCGCGCTGCGAGCGCTGCGCGCAGGAGGTACGGGCGCTCGCCGAGGACGCCGTGCGCCTCGCCTGGTCCACGGCCGCCCCCGCGCCGGCCGCCCTGCGCGACCGGGTGCTGGCCGCCGTACGCACGACCCCGCAGGAGCCCGCACGCGTGCGGGAGCACCGGCTGCCCGCGCATGTGTGGGGCACGCAGCCACCCCCGGCGCGCACCCGTACCCCCCGGCCGCGCCCCCTGTTCGTCCCGTTCGCCACCGCGACCGCCGCCGCGGCCCTCGTCGTCGCCTCCCTCTTCGCCGTCCAGGCCAACCAGACCCGGGAGCAACTGGCCGCCGAGCGGAACCGGGCGCGTGAGATCGCCCACGTCCTCGCCGCCCCGGACGCCCGCGCGGCCACCGGACGGGATGCCGAGGGGCGGACGATCGGAGTGATCGCCTCCGCTTCGGAGGGGCGTGCGGTCGTCACGCTGAACGGATACGACGAGCTGCCGAGCGACCGTGTGCACCAACTCTGGCTCATGCGCCCCCAGGCACAACCGCGCTCCCTGGGCCTCCTCGACGACGACACGCCCTTCGTGGCGAACGGCCTGGACAGGGCGGCGACGTCACTCGCAGTGACCGTCGAGCCCGACGGGGGGTCACCTCAGCCGACCACCCAGCCGGTTGTCCAACTCGCCCTGGAATCGGTCGGATTCGGAGGGTGATCGACGAGGCGTGGTCAACGGCCTTACAGGGAAGGTGAATCCTGTGACCGCGATACACGCGTGCCCCAAGGGGGAGATAGGGTTACCCTGCCCGGGCCGGGTGGACTCGTACGGGTGGGGAGTGACATGGAACAGATAACAGTGCGCAGCAGGGCAAGGGTCCCTGCGATCACCTGCGGGAGCAGCGCGACCAGCTCGCGCCTCGACCGCCATCTCTCGGTGCTGGCGGGCCCTGCCGTCCCGCAGCGGGAGGCGGCCGAGGCGACCTCGCTGATGCGCGAGATAACCGCACGTGACACCGCGCACGAGCGCAGCGACCGGGGCACGCGGGTGAGCAGGGTCTCGCTCTTCGCACCGCTGCGCCGACTGCGCCGTTCGCTGTTCGGCGGGCACTGACCCGCACAGGCGTCCCTGACGCGACCCTTCGAGGGCCCGCGCTCAGGCAGCCACACCGTCCCGGCGCAGCGCTGCGATCTCGTCGTCCGTCATCCCCACGGCACGCAGCAACGCTTCGGTGTGCTGCCCGAGCGCGGGTACGTCTCCGCTCCGCGCCGGCTCCCCACCCGGCCAGGTGATCGGCGGCAGCAGCGCCCTCAGCGGCCCCACCGGCGAGCCCACCTCCCGCCACCGCTCCCGGGCCGCCAACTGTGGATGCTCCGCCACCTCCCGGACGTCCCGCAGCCGGGCGCACGCGATCCCCGCACCCTCCAGCCGGGCCAGCGCCTCGTCGGCGCCCAGCGTCCCCAGCGCCCGCGCCACCTCCGCGTCCGTCCGCTCCCGGTTCGCCACCCGCGCCGCGTTCGTCGCGAACGCCGGATCGGTCCCCAACTCCGGCCGCCCCATGACCCGTTCGGCGAGCCGCCGCCACTCCCGGTCGTTCTGCACCGACAGCAGCACCCGCCCGCCGTCCGCCGTGGCGTAGGCGTCGTAGGGCGCGATGACGGCGTGCGCGAGGCCCGTGCGCGCCGGGGGAGTGCCGTCGTGCATCACATGGTGCAGCGGATGCCCCATCCACTCCGCGAGCGCCTCCAGCATCGACACCTCCACCGGCCCGCCGCGCCCGGTGGTGCCGCGCCGCACCAGTGCCGCCAGCACGCCCGAGAAGGCGTACATGGCGGCCGCGATGTCCGCCGCCGGGATCCCCGCCTTCACCGGCTGCTCCGGCGTCCCCGTCACCGACACCAGCCCGGCCTCGCACTGCACGAGCATGTCGTACGCCCGCTTGTCCGCGTACGGTCCCGAGGACCCGTATCCGGAGATGTCCACGGCGATCAGCCGCGGGTGCGCGGCGCACAGCGTGGCCGCGTCGAGCCCGAGCCGCGCCGCCGCCCCCTGCGCGAGGTTCTGCACGAACACGTCCGCGTCCGCCACCAGCCGCCGTACGACGTCCAGCCCGCGCGGGTCCTTCAGGTCCAGCGCGATGGACTCCTTGCCGCCGTTGCACCACACGAAGTGCGAGGCGAGGCCGCGGGCGGCGGTGTCGTAACCGCGCGCGAAGTCGCCGCCGTCCACCCGCTCGACCTTGATCACCCGCGCCCCGAGGTCGGCGAGCTGCCGGGTGGCGAAGGGGGCGGCGACGGCCTGCTCGACGGCGACGACGGTGATGCCCGCCAGGGGCAGGGGCTGCTGTTCCATGCCAGGGATCATGGCCCGCGCGTCACAGCTTTGTCATGCACGCCCACCAGCCTCGCCCAGGACAGCCCCGCCAAGGCGCCCGCGTGCGGCGAGTACGACGCGCTGCCCGGGGTGCCGCCCTCGCCCCCATCGGCACCAGCCCGCACAGCCGGAGCGGCGGAAGGCCGTCAAGGCGGGTTGGTTCAGCGCTCGCCGTGCGCGTAGCGGCGCACGGCGAGCGGGACGCACACCGCCAGCAGCACGGCGCACCACGCCAGCGACCCGGCGAAACGAGCTCGCCACCGCCGAGCGCACCCGCTCGCTGCCCTGGTCGCCGGAGCAGGAGAACGCGGTGCGGGCCGCCTATCTGGGCGGCCGGATCGCGACGGGCGAGTATCCGCGGCTGGCGGCCGCCCTCGCGGAGGATCCCGGGCCGGTGGATCTGGAGGCGGTGTTCGAGCGGGTGTTGCTGCGGGTGCTGGACGGGTTCCAGGGGGCGCCTAGAGGAGCGCCAACTGCCCCTCCGGGCCCTCCTCGTGGGTGTCCAGGACCGACGCGGGGCGGCGGGCGGAGGCGGGGACCGGCAGGACGCCGGCGGTGCGCAGGTCGGTCGCGGTGAGGGTGGACTCCGCCTGGACCGGCGGGAGGTCGGCCAGGAGCGTGAGGACCGTGATCAGCTCCAGCAGTTCCGACGTCCACGTCTGGGGCCAGGTCGCCGGGCGGATCGCGAGGAGCGTGCCGGGCTCGTCCTCGGTCGTGCGCGCCGCGAACCACTGCTCCAGGACGCGGATCCCGCCCGCCTCGAAGTCCCAGGCCTGGGACGGGACGGGGGAGATACGGCCCTCGTCGAGATGCAGGGTCTCCTCGTCGCGGTCGTAGTGGAGCGTGTGGGGGCGTGCGGGGAGCGGGGCGCGGACGTAGGGGCGGCGGCCGCCGGGCAGTTTGGGGCGGTCGCCGTCGCGGCGCAGCAGCCAGAGCATGCGGCGGCCCGTGTCGACGCCGTGCGACCAGAGGCCGGGGTCCGTGGTGAGCGGAACGGTGAGGTCCGCCCGGACCGCGGTCAGGATCCAGGCGAGGACGTCGACCGGGGCGAGGTCCTGCCCGAGGCGGGTGGCCAAGTGGTCCAGCAGGCCTGGTGTCAGGTTCGGTTCGGCGCCGCCGGGGCGGCGGTACAGGGGGCGGACCCGGCCGGGGCGGAGCAGCGGGAGCAGGGAGGTGGCCAGCAGATGGGGCCCGCCGCCCTCCGGGGTCTCCACCACGAACACCTGCCGTTCGTCGGCCACCCGCCACAACTCCGGTCGCGCCGCGTCGATGAGACGGTGGTCCGGAATCAGCCACTGCTCGTCGAAGGGGGACAGCAGCACGCGGACCGGTTCCGGGCAGGGGCCCTGCGCGCGCAGCAGCTTCTCCGTGCCGGTGGACCGGCCCGGCAGCTGCCCGACCGCCGAGTGCAGGGTGCGCGACCGCGTGGGCTCGAACAGGGCCTCCCGGTCCGCGCCCTCCGCCTTCATCAAGGCGTCCCAGCGGGCCTTGAGGGAGGACGGGTCGGGGGCCGTCGGCCACCCCCGGCCGATTCGCGGCGGTGCGACGGACCACGGCATGAGGTCCGCGAGCAGCGGAGCGTCGTCGTGCGTCACGCCGGGCATCGTACGACGGGGTTCCGGCATGTGCCTCAAGTGGCGTCCAGCGTCACCGTGAAGGAGAAGCGGTCGCCCCGGTAGTGGATGACGGCCACGTCCAGCACCCGCCCGGCCATGTCGTAGGTCACGCCCGTGTAGTGCAGGATCGGGCTCAGCAGCGGCACGTTGAGCAGCCGCGCCGTCTCCGGGTCCGCGAGCCGCGCCTCCACCGTGTCCGTGATGCGGCTGATGTCCGCCCCGACGACATCCCGCAGCACCTTGGTCATCGGCCAGCGGATCAGATCGTCCAGGTCGATTCGCCCGGCCAGTTCGGGACGGACGTAGTTGTGGGCGTGGTTGGTCGGCTCGCCCGTCTTCTCGTCGCTGCGCAGCCGGTGGTACGTCGCCACCTCGCCGAGGTCCGGGAAGTACTCGGCGAGTTCCGCGGGCACGGGCGCGTGTCCGTGGTCCAGCAGTTCGGTGGTCATGCCGGACTGCTGGGCCACGATCGCGTCCACCGAGCCCAGCAGCCGCACCGGGGCACCCCTCCTCGCGCTGGGCTCGATGAACGTGCCGCGCCTGCGGTGCCGCGTGATGAGTCCCTCGTCCTCCAGCTCCTTCAGCGCCTGCCGCATGGTCAGCACGCTCACCCCGTAGTGCCCCGCCAGCTGTTCCTCGGTCGGCAGCCGCAGCGGCTCCCGGGGCGAGCGGCCGAGTATCGAGGCGCGCAGCGACTGCGACACCTGGTACCAGAGCGGCAGCTTGCGGTTCAGGACGATCGAGTCCGGGGCGAAGGAGGTCACGGGGCCATCCGTACCGGCAGGAAACGGTCAGTGCAAGGGGCGCCCTGTGGCGAGCGACCGTCACAACGCGCGGAAGTGCCGCTGAAGGCCCTGCCACACGTCGTCGTAGCGCTGTTGCAGATGCTCCGCCCGCGCCGCCTGCGGTGTCAGGGTCACCGGCCAGCGCGTCTCGAACATGAACGCCAGCCCGTCGTCCACCTTCTGCGGCCGCAGCTCGGCGGCGCTCGCCCGGTCGAACGTCTCCCGGTCCGGGCCGTGCGCCGACATCATGTTGTGCAGCGAGCCGCCGCCCGGCACGAACCCTTCGGCCTTGGCGTCATACGCGCCCTCGATCAGGCCCATGTACTCGCTCATCACGTTCCGGTGGAAGTACGGCGGCCGGAACGTGTCCTCGCCCACCAGCCAGCGCGGCGCGAACACCACGAAGTCGACGCCCGCGAGGCCGGGAGTGTCGGACGGGGAGGTGAGGACCGTGAAGATCGACGGGTCCGGGTGGTCGTACGAGATGGTGCCGAGCACATTGAAACGACGCAGATCGTAGGCGTACGGCACATGGTTGCCGTGCCAGGCGACGACGTCGAGCGGTGAGTGGTCGTACGTCGCCGTCCAGAGGTTGCCGCAGAACTTGTTGACCACCTCCACCGGGCCCTCCACGTCCTCGTACGCGGCGACCGGCGCCCGGAAGTCCCGGGGGTTGGCGAGGCCGTTGGCGCCGATCGGGCCGAGGTCGGGGAGGCGGAAGGGGGCGCCGTAGTTCTCGCAGACGTAACCTCGGGCGGTCGTGCTCTGCCTGCCGTCGGACGCGGTGTCGAGCAGCTCGACGCGGAAGCGGACCCCGCGCGGGACGAGCGCGACATGGCCGGGTTCCACCGCCAGCAGCCCGAACTCCGTGCGCAGCAGCAGCCCGCCCCGCTCCGGCACGATCAGCAGCTCGCCGTCCGCGTCGCTGAAGACGCGGTCCATGTCGGCGTTCGCGTGGTAGAGGTGCACGGCCATGCCGGTGCGCTGGGTGGCGTCGCCGTTGCCGCCCAGGGTCCACAGGCCGGCCAGGAAGTCGGTGCCGGGCGGCGGCTCGGGCAGCGGGTTCCAGCGCAGGCGGTTCGGGTCGGGCACGGTCTCGGTGAAGGGGGCCGTGCGCAGGCCGCCGTTGTCGGTGCGGGTGAACGCGGGGTGGGCGGCCGAGGGGCGGATGCGGTAGAGCCAGGAACGGCGGTTGTGGGCGCGGGGCTCGGTGAAGGCCGTACCGCTGAGCTGCTCCGCGTACAGGCCGAGAGGTGCGCGTTGGGGTGAGTTGCGGCCCTCGGGCAGTGCGCCCGGGACGGCCTCCGAGCTGTGCTCGTTGCCGAATCCGGAGAGATGGGCCAGCCCTTCGGCGGTCTTCCGCGCTCCCCCACGCTCGAACACGCTCGCGCGGGAGGTACCCCCATCGCTCATGATCGCTGCTCCCTTGCACGTTGATTCCTATGGTTCACCGTAGGATTGCGGTTGCCTCGGCGCAAGGGGAATGCTCGGCCTCGTCCCGGCCTCCTCTCGGCGGACGACGGAGGGCGGACGAGAACCAGACTCCAGGGGGATTCGAGGTGTCGTACCCGTGTTCTACGCTCCTGGGCATGTCGTGGACGAGTCGATCTCGTGCCGCGCTCGCGGTCTGTGTCCTGGTGCTGGCCGGTGCCGCGGGCTGCGGCACCGGTGATGCGGGAGAGCGGAGGAACGGGGAGTCGCCGCCGGCGGTGGGCCGGTTGCTCGACGCCACCGACGAGGCCGGGCGGCCCTACCGCGAGGTGGGCGGCGAGGACGCGCCCGAGGTCGCAATCGAGGTGCAGCCCGACGCCTCCGGCACGGGGTGGGGCGTACGGCTGACCCTGCGCGACTTCCACCTCTCACCGGCCGGTACGGCACCGAAGGCGTCGCCCGGCCGGGGCGTCGCCCGGCTCTTCCTGGACGGCCGACCCATCGCCGAACTGCGCACCCCCAGCACCACCTGGACGCCGGACTGGTCAAGCGCGGCACCCACCAGCTCACCGTGCGGCTGTACGCCGACGACGGCACCGTCTGGGCGGTCGACGGCGAGCCCGTCGAGTCCACGGCCGACATCACCGCGTCGGGGAGCGAGCCGAGCGTGCCGACGGCCACGATGAGTGCACCGGGCACGGAGGTGCGTACTGGGGGTGGAGGTTCACCCGATCCCGGCGGAAAGGCATCATGAAGCCCGTGCCCCATCCCTCCATGCTCCGCCGCGCGCCCGTCCAGCGGCGCAGTGCCGAACGCCTGACCCGCATCCTCGATGCCTGCGCCGACCTCCTCGACGAGGTCGGCTACGACGCCCTGAGCACCCGCGCGGTGGCCGAGCGCGCCGGTGTGCCCATCGGCTCGGTGTACCGCTTCTTCGGCAACAAGCGGCAGATGGCCGACGCGCTCGCCCAGCGCAACCTGGAGCGCTACGCCGAGCGCGTCACCGAGCGTCTGCAGGGCGCGCGGCGCGGCGACTGGCGGGCCGCCATGGACGCCGTGCTGGACGAGTACCTCGCCATGAAGCGCACCGCGCCCGGCTTCTCCCTCGTCGACTTCGGCAACCAGATCCCCGTCGGCAGCCACCAGGCCGAACCCAACCACCGGGTCGCCGACCGGCTCACCGACCTCCTCGCGGACTACCTCACCCGCGAACCCGACACCGAACTGCGCCGCACCTTCCTGATCGCCGTGGAGACCGCGGACGCGCTGGTGCAGCTGGCGTTCCGGGTGGACCCGGAGGGGGACGCGGAGATCATCGCGGAGATGCGGGAGATGTTGCGGGCGTATCTGGGACGGGTGCTGGACTGACCCCTCCGCTCGGCATGCTCCTTCTGGGGCCTCGCTGACTGTGGTGCGTGCGGGTGTTCGCGGGGCCGTGTGTGCTGGTGTTCAAGGGGCCTGGCCCGGGGTGTGTGGCTCCCAAGGGAGGGGCGCATTCCTGCAAGGGACTCCCCTCCATGCATACCGGTCGGTATGCTCGACCCGTCCGCGCGTCATCGCCGTCGCCAGACCCCAGGAGGACCCGTGTCCCGCACCGCCCTGCGAATCTGCCCCCTGTGCGAGGCCACCTGCGGGCTGACGCTCACCATCGAGGGGACCCGGGTCACGGGGGCCCGCGGTGACCGTGACGACGTGTTCAGTCGGGGATTCATCTGCCCCAAGGGCGCCTCCTTCGGGGCCGTCGACGGCGACCCCGACCGGCTGCGCGGACCGCTCGTGCGCGAGGACGGGGAGTTGCGGGAGGCCAGTTGGGAGGAGGCGTTCGACGCCGTGGCGGCCGGGATACGGCCGGTCGTCGAGCGGTACGGGGCCCACTCCGTCGGCGTCGTCCTCGGCAACCCCAACGTGCACACCATGGCCGGCGCGCTGTATCCGCCCGTCCTGCTCGGCGCCCTCGGCACCCGCAGCGTGTTCACCGCGTCCACGGTCGACCAGATGCCCAAGCACGTCTCCAGCGGGCTGCTGTACGGCGATGCCAACGCCATTCCGGTGCCCGACCTCGATCACACGGACCATCTGCTGCTCATCGGCGCCAACCCGCTGGAGTCCAACGGCAGTCTGTGCACCGCCCCCGACTTCCCCGGCAAGCTGAAGGCCCTCAAGGCCCGCGGCGGCACGCTCACCGTGATCGACCCGCGCCGCACCCGCACCGCGAAACTCGCCGACCGCCACATCGCCATCCGGCCCGGCACGGACGCCCTGCTGCTGGCGGCGATGGCGCACGTCCTCTTCGAGGAGGACCTGGTCGCGCTCGGCGACCTCACGCCACACGTCGAGGGGGTGACCGAACTCCGGGAAGCGCTACGGGACTTCACTCCCGAAGCCGTAGCCGACGCCTGTGACGTCGACCCCGCCGTGACACGCGCCCTCGCAGGGGAACTGGCCGCCGCCCCCACCGCCGCCGTCTACGGCCGCATCGGCAGCTGCACGGTCCCGCACGGCACACTCGCCAGCTGGCTCGTCGACGTCCTCAACATCCTCACCGGCAACCTCGACCGGCCCGGCGGCGCCCTCTTCCCCCAGGCCGCCACCGACAAGACGCCCCGCCCCGCCGGACCCGGCCGCGGCTTCGCGCTCGGGCGCTGGCGCTCCCGGGTGAGCAAACACCCGGAGGCGAAGGGCGAGGTGCCGCTCTCCGCGCTCGCCGAGGAGATCGACACCGCCACCGAGGAGGGCGAGCCGATCCGGGCACTGATCGCCATCGCCGCCAACCCGGTGCTGTCCGCACCCGACGGCGACCGGCTCGACAAGGCCCTCGACTCGCTCGACTTCATGGTCAGCGTCGACCCCTACCTCAACGAGACCTCCCGCCACGCCCACGTCGTCCTGCCGCCGCCCCCGCCGTCCCAGAGCGCCCACCACGACTTCGCCTTCAACACCCTCGCCGTGCGCAACCAGGTCCGCTACACCCGCCCCGCCGTCCCGCTGGAGCCGGGCCGGATGGCCGAGACCGAGATCCTCGCCCGGCTGATCCTGGCCGTCTCCGGCATGCACGGCGCCGACCCGGCCGCCGTCGACGCGATGGTCATCGACCAGACCCTCGGCAAGGCGGTCAAGGAGGCCCACTCACCCGTGCACGGCCGGGACCCGAGGGACCTCGCCGACCGGCTGACCGGCGACAACGGCCCCGAGCGGCGGCTCGACATGATGCTGCGCCTCGGCCCGTACGGCGACGGTTTCGGCGTACGACCGGACGGGCTGAACCTGGAGAAGCTCCTCGCGCATCCGCACGGCGTCGACCTCGGCCCGCTGCGGCCGCGGCTGCCGCAGCCGCTGAAGACGGTGAGCGGGAAGGTCGAGTTGCTGCCCCGCCCGATCGCCGACGATCTGCCGCGACTGAGGCAGGCCATGAGCGAGCGCGCCGACGGCCTCGTGCTCGTCGGCCGCCGCCATCTGCGATCGAACAACAGCTGGATGCACAACGTGCCCGCCCTGACCGGCGGCACCAACCGCTGCACCCTGCACATCCACCCCGACGACGCCGAACGGCTCGGCGTACGCGACGGGGCGCCGGTACGCGTGAAGGGCGCCGGGGGAGAGGTGACGGCCCCGGCCGAGGTCACCGACGGTGTGCGGCCCGGCGTCGTCAGCCTGCCGCACGGCTGGGGCCACGACCGCCCCGGCACCCGCCTCAGGCACGCGGCCACCGACCCCGGCGTCAACGTCAACCAGCTCCTCGACGGCAGCCTGCTCGACCCGCTCTCCGGCAACGCGGTCCTCAACGGCGTTCCCGTGGAGATCTCCGCCGTGACCGAAAAGCTCACCGCGCTGACCTCAGCAAAGCTGTGACCAGCAGTTTTGCGCTTATTGCTCGCACGTCAACGTCTTGTTAACGCCGCTTGACGGGACCTAACGTCGTCGCACCGCCGGCCCAGGTGGGAGTTCAAGGGCGAACGTTAGGTATCCACACATGCTGACCATCCTCGGCTTCGCCATGATCACGACCTTCCTGGTCCTGATCATGATGAAGAAGATGTCGCCGATAGCGGCGCTCGTGCTCATCCCCGCACTGTTCTGTGTCTTCGTCGGCAAGGGCGCGCACCTCGGCGACTACGTCATCGACGGAGTCTCCAGCCTCGCCCCCACCGCGGCGATGCTCATGTTCGCGATCGTCTACTTCGGTGTGATGATCGACGTCGGTCTGTTCGATCCGATCGTCCGGGGCATCCTGAAGTTCTGCAAGGCCGACCCGATGCGGATCGTCGTCGGTACGGCCCTGCTCGCCGGGATCGTCTCGCTGGACGGCGACGGCTCGACCACCTTCATGATCACGGTCTCGGCGATGTACCCGCTGTACAAGCGCCTGAAGATGAGCCTGGTCATCCTGACCGGCGTCGCGGCCATGGCGAACGGCGTGATGAACACCCTGCCGTGGGGCGGCCCGACCGCCCGCGCCGCCACCGCCCTGAAGCTGGACGCCGGCGACGTCTTCGTGCCGATGATCCCGGCCCTGGCCGTCGGTCTGCTCTTCGTGATCGTCCTCTCGTACGTCCTCGGTCTGCGCGAGCGCAAGCGGCTCGGCGTGCTGACGCTGGACGAGGTGCTGGTGGAGGAGAAGGAGAAGGAGACGGTCCTGGTCGCGAGCGGCTCCGGCACCGGCAAGGGCGCCGCGACCACCGGCGGTGCGGGCACCGGCACCGGCGCCGACGCCCCTGAGGACGACGACGACTTCCAAGGCCTCGACCCCGACCGGCCCACCCTGCGCCCCAAGCTGTACTGGTTCAACGCGCTGCTCACGGTCGGCCTGCTCACCGCCATGATCATGGAACTGCTGCCGATCCCGGTGCTGTTCCTGCTCGGCGCCGCCCTCGCGCTCACCGTCAACTTCCCCAACATCCCGGACCAGAAGGCCCGCCTCGCCGCGCACGCCGACAACGTCCTCAACGTCTCCGGCATGGTCTTCGCCGCCGCCGTCTTCACCGGCGTCCTGCAGGGCACCGGCATGGTCGACAGCATGGCCAAGTGGCTGGTCGACATCATCCCCGGCAGCATGGGCCCGCACATGGCCCTGGTCACCGGCGTACTGAGCCTCCCGCTCACCTACTTCATGTCCAACGACGGCTTCTACTTCGGCATCCTGCCGGTCCTCGCCGAGGCCGGCGCGGCGCACGGCGTCACACCGCTGGAGATGGCCCGCGCCTCGCTGGTCGGCCAGCCGCTGCACATGTCCAGCCCGCTGGTCCCGGCCGTGTACGTGCTGGTCGGTATGGCGAAGGTCGAGTTCGGCGACCACACGCGGTTCGTGGTGAAGTACGCGGCCATGACCTGCCTGGTGATTCTCGGCGCCGGAATCCTGTTCGGCATCATCTGACGTATCCGGCGACGATTCCTTCAGGGGGTACACGACCATGGGGCCGGGTGGGAACCGCGGCTGGCTGCTCCGCCTCGTCATCGCCTTCAGCTTCGCGCAGGGGGCGGTGTCGATGGCCCGGCCCGCCGTCTCCTACCGGGCCCCGCGCTGGGCGCGGACGAACGGGCGGTCGGTGTGATCGCGGGGGTGTACGCCCTGCTCCCGCTGTTCGCCGCCGTCCCCCTGGGCCGCCGTACCGGCCACGGCCGCTGCGCACCCTGCTGCCCGCCGATGTCGTCCTCATATCCGGCGGCTGCGCGCTCAGCGGCCTCGTCGACTCCCTGTAGGCGATGGCGATCTGGAGCGGCGTGATGGGCCTCGGCCACCTCAGCTTCGTCATCGGCGCCCAGTCCCTGGTCGCCCGCCAGTCCGCCCCGCACGAACAGGACCGCAACTTCGGCCACTTCACCATCGGCGCCTCGCTCGGCCAGCTGGTCGGCCCGATCGCGGCCGGTGCGCTGATCGGCGGCCACGACATGGCGGGCGGCAGCGCACTCGCCCTGCTCGTCGCGGGCGGGGGCGCCGCGGTCGCGTTCACGTCGCTGTGGCGCATAGAGGATCGCCGTACGACGCCCAAGTCCGCGACGCCGCAAGGCGACCGCGTCCCCGTGTGGGGCATCCTGCGAGCCCGGGGAGTGCCCGGCGGCATCCTCGTCAGCCTCTCCGTGCTGTCCGCGACGGATGTCCTCACCGCGGCTGCACAACGTGGTCGCGTGGCGCGAGACGCCCTTCTGCACCGATGAGGAGCGGGCTGCCCTCGCCCTGACCGAGGCCGCACCCGGCTCCAGGACGGCGCACCGGGCGTGACCGACGGGATCTGGGACGCCGCCGCCGACCACTTCAGCGAGGAGCAGCTGGGCGCGATCATCCTGGAGATCGCGATGACCAACTTCTTCAACCGGATCAACCGCATGGTCCGGGAGCAGGCCGGCAAGACCTGGTAAGCCGGGCGGGGCGTCATCCCCCGGAGGCCGCGCATTCCTAACGTCCAGGAAGAAGCGGTGCCCGGAGAAACAGGTCTGTCCGGACCGGCAGCGGCGTTTCGCAGGGTTCCGGCTCGCAGGGTGAGGCGGCGCCTCGTGGCGGTTGGGCTTGCGGCCGGGAGCTGCGCTCTGTGATGGGCGACCCCGGGCGGGGCGCGGCCCTTCGTGCCGCCCCGTTCGCAGGCCGGAGCGACCGCCCGGCCCCACCGCACGCCTCCGCCCACCCCGAATGCGCCCCCTGCGCTCCCGTACGGCCGACGGATTCCGGTCCTTCGGCGCGGCCGCCGCATCCCCTGGCCCCGGGCCCGGTAAGGGATGGGGCATGACTCTTCGACTCACCCGCACCCGCGTCGCCTTGGCGACCGCCACCGCTCTGCTCGCCGTCGGGGCGCCCACCGCGTACGCCACCCTCGGGGCGGAGACCACCGCCGCTCCCACGCCAGTGCGCGGCGAGCCGTACGCCGAGACCCGGCTTCTCTTCGGCACCGCGCGGCCCGATGGCGGACCGGCGGTCACGGACCGGCAGTTCATGGCCTTCGTCGACAAGGAGGTGACGCCGGACTTCCCGGACGGGCTGACCGTGCAGAGCGGGCGCGGGCAGTGGCGGGACGCGAGCGGCACGATCGAGAAGGAGCGGTCGTACGAGCTGATCCTGCTCTATCCGGTGGGCGAGGCGGCGGCCAGGGACCGGAAGATCGAGGAGATCCGCCGGGACTACGAGAAGGCCTTCGGACAGGAGTCGGTCGGGCGCGTGGACGATCAAGTGCGGGTCGACTTCTGAGCCGGTCGGCGGCGTTGCCGTACCCTCTCGGCGGACCCTGGCGCGCAAAAACTATCGCCGCTAGTTTGGGTGCCGACGTATGGACGACGCCGCAGTTCGGGAGGTGGGCCATGAAGGCCCGGGACGGGATGTACATCGACGGTGCCTGGCGCCCCGCCGCAGGCCAGGACGGGATCGAGGTCGTGAACCCGGCCGACGAGGAGGTCATCGGCCGGGTTCCCGCGGGCACCGCCGAGGACGTGGACCGGGCCGTGCGGGCCGCCCGCGCCGCCCTTCCGGCCTGGTCCGCGACACCGCCCGCCGAGCGGGCCGCGCGCCTGGCCGCCCTGCGGGACGTGCTGGCCGCCCGCAAGGACGAGATCGCCGGGACGATCACCGCCGAGCTGGGTTCGCCGTTGCCCTTCTCGCAGGCGGTGCACATGGGCGCGCCGATCGTGGTCGCGGGCTCGTACGCCGAGCTGGCCGCGACGTACGCGTTCGAGGAGAAGATCGGCAACTCGACCGTCTACCAGGAGCCGGTCGGCGTGGTCGGCGCGATCACGCCGTGGAACTACCCCCTGCACCAGATCGTCGCCAAGGCCGCCCCGGCCCTCGCCGCGGGCTGCACGGTCGTCCTGAAGCCCGCCGAGGACACCCCGCTGACCGCGCAGGCCTTCGCGGAGGCCGTGCACGAGGCGGGCTTCCCGGCCGGTGTCTTCAACCTGGTCACCGGCCTCGGCCCGGTGGCCGGGCAGGCGCTCGCCGAGCATCCCGGGGTCGACATGGTGTCCTTCACCGGCTCCACGGCGGTCGGCGGGCAGATCGCCGCCACCGCCGGAGCCGCGGTGAAGAAGGTCGCCCTGGAACTGGGCGGCAAGTCCGCCAACGTCATCCTGCCCAGCGCCGACCTGGCCAGGGCGGTGGGCGTCGGCGTCGCCAACGTGATGGCCAACTCCGGGCAGACGTGCAGCGCGTGGACCCGGATGCTGGTGCACTCCGCGCAGTACACCGCCGCCGTCGAGCTGGCCGTCGCCGCGGCCGCCAAGTACGGCGACCGCATCGGGCCCCTCGTGAACGCCCGGCAGCGGGACCGGGTGCGCGGCTACGTCGAGAAGGGCGTGGCCGAGGGCGCCCGGCTGGTCGCGGGCGGCGTGGAATCCCCGCGTGAGCGTGGCTACTTCGTCAGCCCCACCGTCTTCGCGGACGTCACGCCGGAGATGACCATCGCCCAGGAGGAGATCTTCGGGCCGGTCCTGTCGATCCTGCGGTACGAGGACGAGGACGACGCCCTGCGGATCGCAAACGGCACCGCGTACGGGCTCGCCGGCGCGGTCTGGGCGGGCGACGAGGCCGAGGCGGTGGCCTTCGCGCGCCGGATGGAGACCGGCCAGGTCGACATCAACGGCGGCCGCTTCAACCCGCTCGCGCCCTTCGGCGGGTACAAGCAGTCGGGCGTGGGCCGGGAACTCGGCGTGCACGGCCTGGCCGAGTACCTCCAGACCAAGTCCCTCCAGTTCTAAGGGAGTTCACTGCCATGGCTGTGCGTGCCGCCGTCCTTCCGGCTGTCGGTGCCCCGCTGGAGGTCACGGAGATCGACCTTCCCGAGCCCGGCCCCGGCCAGGTCCGGGTCCGCCTCGCCGCGGCCGGGGTGTGCCACTCCGACCTCTCCCTGTCCAACGGCACCATGCGCGTCCCGGTCCCGGCCGTCCTCGGCCACGAGGGCGCGGGCACGGTCGTCGCCGTCGGCGAAGGGGTCACGCACCTCGCGCCCGGCGACGGCGTCGTCCTCAACTGGGCCCCGTCCTGCGGCGACTGCCCCGCCTGCGCCCGCGGCGAGGTGTGGCTGTGCGCCAACGCCCTGAACGGCTCCGCCGGCGTCCACGCCCACCGCACGTCCGACGGCGCCGAGCTGCACCCCGGGCTGAACGTGGCGGCGTTCGCCGAGGAGACGGTCGTGCCGACCTCCTGCGCGCTGCCCGCCCCGCCGGACGTGCCCCTGACCGACGCGGCGCTCCTGGGCTGCGCGGTCCTCACGGGCTACGGCGCCGTCCACCACTCGGCGAAGGTGCGGCCGGGCGAGACGGTCGCGGTGTTCGGCGTCGGCGGCGTGGGCCTCGCGGCGCTCCAGTCGGCGCGCATCGCGGGCGCGTCGCGGATCATCGCGGTGGACGTCTCCCCGGAGAAGGAGGAACTGGCCCGCGCGGCCGGCGCCACCGACTACGTCGTCGCCTCCGACGCCACCGCCCGCGAGATCCGCGCCCTGACCGGCAAGCAGGGCGTCGACGTGGCGGTGGAGTGCGTGGGCCGGGCGGTCACCATCCGCACGGCCTGGGACTCCACCCGCCGCGGCGGCCGTACGACGGTGGTCGGCATCGGCGGCAAGGACCAGCAGGTCACCTTCAACGCCCTGGAGATCTTCCACTGGGGCCGCACCCTCTCGGGCTGCGTCTACGGCAACTCCCACCCCGAGCAGGACCTGCCGGTCCTGGCCGACCACATCCGCGCGGGCCGCCTCGACCTCTCGGCGCTGGTGACGGAACGGATCGCCCTGGACGGCATCCCGGCGGCGTTCGAGAACATGCTGGCGGGCAAGGGGGGACGGGCACTGGTGGTCTTCTAGCCCCCACCCCGCACCCGTCGGCGCGCGCCCCGGCCCTCTTCGGACGGCCGGGGCTTCGGCACGCCGCGAACGGCTCTCCGTGCCATGTACAGGCAAAAGTCCTGCCGCACGACCCGTTGACGTCCATACCGTCCGGTCAGTACGTTCCCGGAAATCCCAGCCGCCCCCCCGTCCCGTCCCCGCACCCACCGGAGTGTGCACGCATGGACACGGCACCTTCCGCCCAGCCGCTCACCACCACCCCGGCCGCCCCGCACCGCCGCCGGGTCGCCACCGCCGCCGCCCTCGCGTCGGCCGTCGAGTGGTACGACTACTTCGTCTTCGGCATCGCCGCCGCCCTGATCCTCGGCGACCTGTACTTCCCCGCCGGCAGCCCCACCGCCGGCGTACTCGCCGCCTTCGCCACCTTCGCCGTCGGCTTCCTCGCCCGCCCTCTCGGCGGCATCGTCGCCGGTCACCTCGGCGACAAGCGCGGCCGCAAGCCGATGCTGGTCCTCGCGCTCACGCTCATGGGCGTCGCCACCACCGGCATCGGTCTCCTCCCCACGTACGAGACGATCGGCGTCGCCGCGCCGATCCTGCTCGTCGCCTTCCGTGTCGCGCAGGGCGTCGCCGTCGGCGCCCAGTGGGGCGGCGCGATGCTGCTGGCCACCGAGTACGCCCCCGAGGGCAAGCGCGGCGTCTACGGCAGCGTCGTCCAACTCGGCGTCCCCATCGGCGTGGTGACCGCGAACACGGTCTTCCTGCTGGCCGGCGCGCTCACCTCGGAGTCCGCGTTCGCGGCCTGGGGCTGGCGGGTGCCCTTCCTGGTCGGCGTCCTCGTGCTCGGGCTCGCCTGGTACATCCACACCCGCGTCGAGGAGACCCCCGAGTTCCGGGAGGCGGAGAAGGCGCTGGCCGAGCAGGAGAAGTCGGAGCAGAGCAGCCCGCTGCGCACGATCCTGCGCCACCACCTCGGCACGGTCCTGCTCGCCGGCGGCTCGTTCGCCGTGAACACCGCGACGTTCTACATCCTCATCACCGGCGTCCTCGACTACACCACCCGCGAACTCGGCATGAACCGCGGCGCGGTCCTCACCGTCTCCCTCTGCGTCAGCCTCACCCAGCTCGTCCTGATCCCCGTCTCCGCCGCGCTCTCCGACCGTGTCGGCCGGATCAGGATCTACGCGCTCGGCGCGGTGGGCATCACGCTGTGGGCCGTACCGCTGTTCCTGCTGATCGACACCGGTTCGCTGCTGTGGCTGGCGGTCGGCACCTTCGTCGCCAGCTGCTTCCTCAGCATCATGTACGGCCCCCAGGCCGCCCTGTTCGCCGAGCTGTTCACGCCCGAGATGCGCTACACGGGCGCCTCGCTCGGCTACCAGATCGCGGCCGTGTTCGGCGGCGGACTGGCCCCGTTCATCATGGTGCTGCTCCTGGAGGCGACCGGCACGTCGATGGCGGTGTCCGGCTACATCATCGGCCTCGCCGTGATCGCGCTGCTGTCCATCAAGGTCCTGGCGGGCAGGGCGCGTTCACGCTGATTCCCGGGTCTGCTCGGGTTGTGGCGCGGCCGCCACGACCCGAGCAGACCGCTTCCGGGACCGCGACACGGCGACCCCCACCAGACACAGCGCCCCGCCCGCCAGCGTGAGCAGCCCCGGCACCTCGTCGAGCGCCAGCCACGACATCAGCACGACCAGGGCGGGGACGGCGTACGTCGTCGCGCCCATGCGGCTGGCGGTCGTACGGGACAGGGCGTACGCCCACGTCGTAAAGGCGAGCGCCAGCGAAAAGACGCCCAGGTAGACCACGTTGAGCGTGGCGGAGATGGGGGCGTGGGCCGCCTCGCTGATCAGCTGCCTGGTGAAGGGCAGACAGAGGGCCGCGCCGACCAGACACCCGTACGTCGTCACCTGAAGCGCGCTCGCATGGCCGAGCGCCGGCTTCTGCGCCACGACACCGCCCGCGTACCCGACGGCCGCGAGCAGGCACAGCACCACTCCGAGCGCCGAGGAACCACCCCTGCCCGACATCGACAGTCCCACGGTCACCGCACCGGCGAACGACACCGCCATCCCGGCCAGCAGCCGCGGCGGCATCGGATCACCGAGCAGCCGGGCGCTCAGCAGTGCGATGAGGATGGGCCCGATGTTCACGACGAGCGCTGCCGTACCGGCGTCCACCTGCTGCTCGCCCCAGTTCAGCACGACGCTGTAGAAGCCGAACCACAGCAGGCCCGATACCGCGATCCCGGGCCAGGCCGGCCGAGGGGGCAAGCCCTCCCGCCGTATGAGGCAGATGACCCCCAGCACCAGGGAGCCGACGAGCAGCCGCCCCAGCGCGAGCGCGCCCGGCGAGTACTCCGCCCCCGCGCTGCGGATGGAGACGAAGGCGGAGGCCCACAGGACGACGGTGACGGTGGCGGCTCCGGCGGCGAGCAGTTCCGTACGGCGGGCAGGGGAGGCGTTCATCATGCTCCAGAGGCTAGGAGGTGGTGGATGGGGGAGGCTCGCGGATGTCGGACGGGGTCGTCGGCAGCGCCCCTCAAGGGGCGCGGGGCTGTATCGATGTGCGGCTCCGCCGCGTGGGCACGACCAGCCACGATGCTCCCGCACTCGGCACATCGGAGAAGCCCCCAGCCCAGTAGCCGGTCAGCGCAGTACCGCCGCTTCGACACCGAGCAGCTCCTGCAGCGCCCGCTCCCCCGACGGAGTCACCTTCACCGCCCGCTCCGACCCGATCCGTACGCACCACCCCGCGTCCAGCGCATGCCGGCACAGCGCCGCGCCCGCGGCGCCCGCGAGATGAGGGCGGCGTTCGGTCCAGTCGAGGCAGGCACGGGCCAGCGGGCGGCGGCCGGTACGGTCGAGGCGGATGCCGGCGCTGTCGAACCACCCGAGCCCGGCGTCCGTCAGCGCGAACCCGGTGTCCTGCCGTAGCAGCCCGCGTGCGGTCAGCGCGTCGGTGACCGCGATGCCGAGCCGCCCGGCCAGGTGGTCGTAGCAGGTGCGGCCCCGCGCCATGGCGGATCCCGCGCTGGACTCCCGCAGGTTCCGGGGCCGTACGACGGCACTGGGCGAGACCTGCGCGGCGAGGTCCTCCACGAGCTGGGCGACCCGCGCGTCGGCCAGCCGTACGTACCGATGCCGCCCCTGCCGCTCCTCGGCGAGCAGCCCGCCCGCGACGAGCTTGCTCAGATGCTCGCTGAGCGTCGACGCGGCGACCCCGGCATGCCGCGCCAACTCACCGGCGGTCCACGCCCGTCCGTCGAGCAGCGCCAGCAGACAGGCGGCCCGGGTCTCGTCGGCGATGAGGGCGGCGAGCCGGGCCAGCTGCGGTGCCTCGGGGGCTGGGGTGGCCATGCGTCCCAGGATGCGGCACGGACACTTCGGCGGCTGCCGAAGGATGGCTAGGTGGCCCGCCCGACCTGCGCGTACTGCCGCGCCAACCCGTCCAGCAGCGCCGTGAGCCCCGTCTCGAAGGCCCGCTCGTCGATCTTCTCCTGCCGCTCGGCGAGGAGGTGCGCCTGCCCGAGGTGGGGATAGTCGGCGGGGTCGTACGCGCTCTCGTCGGTCACGAAGCCCCCGGCGAACGAGCCGAGCGCGGAGCCCATGATGAAGTACCGCATCAGCGCGCCGATGGAGGTGGCCTGCGCCGGTGGCCAGCCCGCGTCGACCATCGCGCCGTAGACCGCGTCCGCGAGCCGCAGCGCGGCCGGGCGGCGACCGGGGCCGCGGGCCAGGACCGGGACGATGTTCGGGTGGTCGCGCAGGGCGGCCCGGTAGGAGACCGCCCAGTCGTGCAGGGCCGTCCGCCAGTCCCGCCCGTCCTCGAACATCGACAGGTCGACCTGCGCGCTGACCGAGTCGGCGACCGCCTCCAGGATCTCGTCCTTGGTGCTGAAGTGGTTGTAGAGGGAGGGCCCGCTCACACCGAGCTCCGCCGCGAGCCGCCGGGTGGAGACGGCGGCGAGGCCCTCCGTGTCCACCAGCGCCCGGGCCGTCTCGACGATCCGGTCGGTGCTGAGCAGGGGCTTGCGCGGTCGGGCCATGGCGCACATAGTAGGGCTGAGCCGGAAACTAGCACTGCTAATTTAAATGTACGCCTTTCAAGGTGTGCCTTCCTGTGGGGTGACGTGTCATGAACCTGGAGCTCAGCGAGGAGCAGACCGCCGTACGGCGGCTCGCCCGGGACTTCGTGGACCGTGAGATCGCCCCCAACGTCATCACCTGGGACCGCGCGGAGGAAGTCGACCGGGGGATCGTCAAGAAGCTCGGCGAGGTCGGCTTCCTCGGCCTGACCATCGATGAGGAGTACGGCGGCAGCGGCGGCGACCATCTCGCCTACTGCCTGGTCACGGAGGAACTCGGCCGCGGTGACTCCTCCGTGCGCGGCATCGTCTCCGTCTCCCTCGGCCTGGTCGCCAAGACCGTCGCCGCCTGGGGCGGTGAGGAGCAGAAGCGGCGCTGGCTGCCGGGCCTGACCTCCGGGGAGTACGTCGGCTGCTTCGGCCTGACCGAGCCGGGCACCGGCTCCGACGCCGGGAACCTCACCACCCGCGCGGTCCGCGACGGCGGCGACTACGTCATCAACGGCAGCAAGATGTTCATCACCAACGGCACCTGGGCCGACGTCGTCCTGCTCTTCGCCCGGTCCACCGACGCGCCCGGCCACAAGGGCGTCTCCGCCTTCCTCGTGCCGGCCGACACCCCCGGACTGACCCGCCGCACAGTCCACGGCAAGCTCGGCCTGCGCGGCCAGGCCACCGCCGAACTGGTCCTTCAGGACGTCCGGGTGCCCGCCGCCGCATTGCTCGGACCGGAGGGCAAGGGGTTCTCCGTCGCCCTGTCCGCCCTCGCCAAGGGGCGGATGTCGGTCGCGGCCGGATGCGTCGGCATCGCCCAGGCCGCGCTCGACGCGGCGGTCCGCCACGCGGGCGAGCGCGAGCAGTTCGGCAAGTCCATCGCCCACCACCAGCTCGTCCAGGAGCTGATCAGCGACATCGCCGTGGACGTCGACGCGGCCCGGCTGCTGACCTGGCGGGTCGCCGACCTGATCGACCGCGGCCTGCCGTTCGCCACCGAGGCCTCCAAGGCCAAGCTCTTCGCCTCGGAGGCGGCCGTGCGCGCGGCCAACAACGCGCTGCAGGTCTTCGGCGGCTACGGCTACATCGACGAGTACCCGGCGGGCAAACTGCTGCGCGACGCCCGCGTGATGACCCTCTACGAGGGCACGAGCCAGATCCAGAAGCTGCTCATCGGGCGGGCGCTGACGGGGGTTTCGGCGTTCTGATCTGAGTAGCAGAGCGGATGTGGCGCGGGCCACCCGCGCACATGCTGGGGCCCATGAGTGACACACCGGTCAAACAGCAGAGCACGGCCGCCTTCTACGGCCAGGCCGTCGCGTCGTTCGCCGTCGCCCTGGCCGCCACCGCCATCGGCATCTTCCAGCTGGAGGCCGACCCCTGGGTGCGCGCCTTCCTCGGTATCGCCGTCCTCTACCTCGTCACGTCCGCCTTCACCCTCGCCAAGGTCATCCGGGACCGGCAGGAGGCGGGGCAGCTGGTGAGCCGGGTGGATCAGGCCAGGCTGGAGAAGCTGCTCGCCGAGCACGATCCCTTCGAGAAGCTCTGAGCGGCCTCGCTAAGCGCCCGCTCACCTTCGGCGGTATGGTGGTGCCTCCGGTGGCGAGAGGGGCGAGCGAGTGATGAGCACGGCGGAGGAGACGGTCGGCGGCGAGATGCAGCCGTGGGCCGAGGTCACCCCTGAGGCGGCCCGGCGACTGCTGGTCGCCGCCGTGGAGGCCTTCGCCGAGCGCGGCTACCACGCCACCACGACCCGTGACATCGCGGGCCGCGCCGGGATGAGCCCGGCCGCGCTCTACATCCACTACAAGACCAAGGAAGAGCTGCTGCACCGCATCAGCAGGATCGGCCACGAGCGGGCCCTCGACATCCTGCGCACGGCGTCCCGGCGCGAGGGCACCGCGACCGAGCGGCTCGCCGACGCGGTCAGCTCCTTCGTCCGCTGGCACGCCGGGGGGCGTACCACCGCGCGTGTGGTGCAGTACGAGCTGGACTCGCTCGGCCCCGAGGCGCGCGCGGAGATCGTCGCGCTGCGCCGGAAGTGCGACGACGAGGTGCGCGGCATCATCGAGGACGGTGTCACGGCGGGCGAGTTCGACGTGCTCGACGTGCGGGGCACGACGCTCGCCGTGCTGTCGCTGTGCATCGACGTGGCGCGCTGGTTCAACATCCAGGGGCCCTGGACGCCTGACGAGGTCGGCGCGCTGTACGCCGACCTCGTGCTGCGGATGGTGGGGGTACGGAAGGCCCCGGCGGGGCGGGAGTAGCCGCTCAGGGTGTGTGCCGCTCGGAGTCAGTGGCCGCTCAGAGGTAGTACCGCGACACCGACTCCGCCACGCACACCGGCTTGTCGCCGCCGTCGCGCTCCACGGTGAAGGCGACGGTCACCTGCACGCCGCCGGTCACGTCCTCGACGCCGGTGATCCTCGCGGTGGCGCGCAGCCGGGAGCCGACCGGGACGGGGGCGGGGAAGCGGACCTTGTTGGTGCCGTAGTTGACGCCCATCTGCACGCCCTCGACGCCGATCAGCTGTGGTCCGAAGAGCGGCAGCAGGGAGAGCGTGAGGTAGCCGTGCGCGATCGTCGTACCGAAGGGGCCCGTGGCGGCCTTCTCCGGGTCGACGTGGATCCACTGGTGGTCGCCGGTGGCCTCGGCGAACAGGTCGATCCGCTTCTGGTCGATCTCCAGCCAGTCGGTGTACCCCAGCTGCTCGCCCACCGCCGCCCTGAGCTCGTCGACGGACGTGAAGATCCTCGGCTCTGCCATGTCCCGGCCTCTCGCGTAGCGACGTCAGATGCTCATGTCTAAGCAACTGCTTAGCATGGTCGTGGCGTGGGCCCCTGTCAACGGACCGGACCCGTCATGGACTCGGTAGGCTTCGAGAGGTGCCCCAGATTCCCGAGAAGATCCACGAACTCACGGTCGGCCAGCTCGCGGCGCGCAGCGGCACCGCCGTCTCCGCCCTGCACTTCTACGAGGCCAAGGGCCTGATCAGCAGCCGCCGCACCGCGGGCAACCAGCGCCGCTACACCCGGGACACGCTGCGCCGCGTCGCCTTCATCCGGGCCGCCCAGCGGGTCGGCATCCCGCTGGCCACGATCCGCGAGGCGCTCGCCGAGCTGCCCGAGGAGCGCACGCCCACCCAGGAGGACTGGGCCCGCCTGTCCGAGGCCTGGCGCTCTGAGCTGGACCAGCGGATCAGGCAGCTCAACCGGCTGCGCGACCACCTCACGGACTGCATCGGCTGCGGCTGCCTCTCCCTGGAGACCTGCGTCCTGTCCAACCCCGACGACGTCTTCGGGGAACGCCTGGCGGGCTCGCGCCTGCTGGTGGAACGCCCGAACGCCGGATAGGGCGAGGGGCGGTTGCCCGGCGACGCGCGCTGCCGCACCCGACCCGGCGCTGGCCGCAGGCGGTGACCGCAGCGCGGGGGTGCGCATCAAGCGCCTCACCGGGGGGACCGCCGCCCCGGCGGTCACTCGTACTCGGTCCCGCCCTTCCGCGCTCAGCTGGGTTTCATCGCCTCCAACTGTCCGTATGCGAAAGGGGTGGTGCGACCGGTTTACCGGTTGCTACGGTCCACTGGGCGCCCGGCTTCGTGCCGGTCGGGAACGGTGCGGCATCCCCTTCGCACCGCCCCCTCATGAACTAGGCGGACATCAGCAGCCGTTCGCGCCTGGCGTACGCCAGGGCCTCGGGTGTGAGCACGGGACGCGGGACGAGGATTCCGCAGTCCGTGCAGACCGGACCCGACGAGGGCTCGTGGTCCAGGCCGTACTTCCACACCAGGCGCTCCCCGCCACACACGGGGCACGCCGATCCCGGCTCGCGCTCCAGCGCGGCGATCAGCCGCCGCAGCACCTCCGCCAGCGGCTCGTCCGGGTGCACCTGGGGGTCGTCGCACCAGGCGACCCCGAACCCGCCCCAGGTCAGCCGGTGCCAGTCGTCCACCGTGCCCGGCCGGCGCAGCCCGTCGTGCTTCTCCTTCTTGCGGCGCTCGGCGAACTCGACCTCATACGCCAGCCACACCGCCCGCGCCTCCTCCAGCTCCTCCAACGCGGCCACGAGCCGCGCCGGATCGGGAGAACGGTCCTCCGGGCCGAACCCGGCCCGGGTGCACAGGTGGTCCCACGTCGCCCTGTGCCCGTAGGGAGCGAACCGCTCAAGGCACTTGCGCAGCGAATAGCGCCGTAGCGCCAGATCGCACCGGGGGTCGCGTACCTGTCTCGCCAGACTCCGGAAACCGGCCATCGCCTTGCACCTCCGTCACAACTGCACCTGTACTTCGGTCACTTCGGCGTCGTCCTACGGACGTCGCCGAATAGACGTATCGACCAGCGATTCGGCTCCATCCGACGTCCTGCCGGTCCCTGCCACTCGTGAAAATGACGCATGTTCATCTTCAAAGCCGGGGATAACCGGCGGTAACGTCCGGCCCACCCCGTGTCGGGAGGAGCTGCCATGCCACGGCGCACCCCACGTAACGCCCTCGACAGACTGAGAACTCCCCACAGATCCCTCGGGTTCCTGAAGACCGCTTCCGTATGCGTCCTGATTGCCAGTCTTTTGTCCCCGCTTTCCACAGCGGCGGCGGCCCCCGAGGCCCCGGCCGCCGAAACAGCGGCGGTCACCGACCACTGCGGCAATCAGTGCTCGGACATATTGCCGCCCGGCCAGAACGGCAACGCCACCCTCGCCCAGATCCTGCTCCACCAGGCCTTCGGCGCCCAACCCGCGCACGCCGGCGACCAGCTCGGCCCCTACGCGAACCTGGCCACCGGCTACTCCACCCTCACCGACGCCACGATCAGCACCTTCTTCAACGACGCGTCCTTCGGGGTGCCCGCCGATCAAGTCGCCTCCTCCGTCAGGCCGGCCGGCCGCAGCGACGTGACGATCGTCCGCGACAAGAAGACGGGCATACCGCACATCACCGGTACCACCCGATACGGCACCGAGTTCGGCGCCGGCTATGCGGCCGCCGAGGACCGGCTGTGGCTGATGGACGTCTTCCGCCACGTCGGACGCGGACAGCTGACCTCCTTCGCGGGCGGCGCGCCCGCCAACCAGGGCCTGGAACAGCAGTTCTGGCGCCACGCGCCCTACACCGAGGCCGACCTCCAGGCGCAGATAGACAATGCCGTCGCCGCGCACGGCGAGCGCGGGCGGCAGGCTCTGGCCGACGTCAACGCCTACGTCGACGGCATCAACGCCTACATCGCCGCCTCCGACAACGGCCGCTACTTCCCCGGCGAGTACGTCCTGACCGGCCACAAGGACTCCATCACCAACGCCGGCACCATCGAGAAGTTCAAGCCCACCGACCTGGTCGCCCTGGCCTCCGTGGTCGGCGCGCTGTTCGGCGCGGGCGGCGGAGGCGAGGTCAACAACGCCCTGTCGCTGCTCGCCGCGCAGTCCAAGTACGGCGTGGCGGAGGGCACCAGGGTGTGGGAGTCCTTCCGGATGCGCAACGACCCCGAGGCCGTCCTCACCCTCCACGACGGCAGCTATCCGTACGGCCAGAAGCCCGCCGACCCGCAGGGCGCGGCCCTGCCCGACGCCGGATCGGTGACCCCGGAGCAACTGGTCCACGACCGTACGGGCAGCGCGGCCGGCTCAAGTGCCGCCGAGGCCTCGGCGGACGCCGCCGCGAACGCCGTCACCTCCGCCCGGCGCGGGATGTCCAACGCCCTGGTGGTGAGCGGCGAACACACCGAGAGCGGCCACCCGATCGCCGTCTTCGGCCCGCAGACCGGCTACTTCGCCCCGCAGCTGCTGATGCTCCAGGAGATCCAGGGCCCCGGCATCAGTGCCCGCGGCGCCTCCTTCGCGGGCCTGAGCTTCTACGTCGAACTGGGCCGCGGCCAGGACTACGCCTGGAGCGCGACCACCTCCGGCCAGGACATCATCGACACCTACGCCGTCGAGCTCTGCCAGGACGACTACCACTACCTCTACCGCGGCACCTGCACGCCGATGGAGAAGGTCGAGCAGAAGAACGCCTGGAAGCCGACCGTGGCCGACGGCACGGCGGCCGGTTCGTACACGATGCGGGTGTGGCGGACGAAGTACGGCCCCGTCACCCATCGCGCCACCGTCGACGGCAAGAAGGTCGCCTACACCACCCTGCGCTCGTCCTTCCTGCACGAGGCCGACTCGATCATCGGCTTCCAGATGCTGAACGACCCCGACTACGTGACCGGCCCCGAGAGCTTCCAGAGGGCGGTGCAGCACATCAACTACACCTTCAACTGGTTCTACGCCGACTCCGAGCACACCGCGTACTACAACAGCGGCGACAACCCGGTCCGCGCGAGCGGCGTCGACGCGGAGTTCCCGGTGTGGGCGCGGCCGGCGTACGAGTGGCGGAACTGGAACCCCGACACCAACACCGCCTCCTACACCGCGCCGTCCCAGCACCCGAACTCCATCGACCAGGACTACTACATCTCCTGGAACAACAAGCAGGCCGAGGACTACACGGCCGCGCCCTGGGGCAACGGGTCGGTGCACCGCGGCAATCTGCTCGACGACCGGGTGCGGAAACTCGTCGGGGCCGGTGGCGTGACACGGGCCTCGCTGGTGAAGGCCATGGCCGAGGCGGGGCTCGCCGACCTGCGGGCGGAGGACGTCCTGCCGAAGCTGCTCAAGGTGATCAACAGCGCGCCGGTGACGGATACGACGGCCGCGGCGGCGGTGAGCACGTTGTCCGCCTGGGTGTCGGCGGGATCCCTGCGGACGGAGACCTCGGCGGGTGCGAAGAAGTACGCCCACGCCGACGCGATCCGCATCCTGGACGCCTGGTGGCCGCTGCTGGTGAAGGCCGAGTTCGAACCCGGCCTGGGCAGCGACCTCTTCTCCGCGATCACCGCCAACCTGCCTGTCGACGAGTCCCCGTCCGCCGCCCACGGCCCGACCGGCGCGCACGCCGGAAGCGCCTTCCAGTACGGGTGGTGGAGCTATGTCGACAAGGACATCCGTACGGTGCTCGGGGAACAGGTCCGGGGGCCGCTCGCCCGCACCTACTGCGGCGACGGCAGCCTCAGCGCCTGCCGGGACACGCTGATCAGCACCCTGAAGGAGGCCGCCGGGCGGACGGCTGCCCAGGTCTACCCCGGTGACGAGCAGTGCGCAGCGGGCGACCAGTGGTGCGCCGACTCGGTCATCCACCGCCCCCTGGGCGGGATCGGCCACGGAAAGATCAGCTGGCAGAACCGGCCGACGTACCAGCAGGTCGTGGAGTTCACGTCCCACAGGTGATCCGTGTATGCGGCGGCGGGCCTGCCGATCAGGCCCGCCGCCAGGTCATGGCGTGGCTCAGCGGTACTGGAGGTACCGCTTCCGCATCTTCCGGAACGCCGCCAGCTCCTGCTGCCAGCCCGCCACCACGTCGTCGGTGGACGCCCCGGCGTCGATCATCGTGCGGACGAGGGAGGAGCCGGTGAGCTTGTCGATCCAGTTGTCGGAGCGCCAGGCGAAGCCGCTCCAGGACTGCTTGGCGGTGATCAGGAGGCCGATCCCGGTGCGGACCGGGTCGAACGCCGCCCGGTCGTGCACATGGAGCTGTACGCCGCCGATGGTCTTCCCCTGGAACTTGGAGAAGGTGGGCGCGAAGTACGCCTCCCTGAAGCGCACGCCCGGCAGGCCGAGTTCGCCCGCGGCCGCCGCCCACCGGCGGTCGACGCCCTCCGCGCCGAGCAGTTCGAAGGGGCGGGTGGTGCCGCGGCCCTCGGAGAGGTTGGTGCCCTCGAAGAGACACGTGCCCGGGTACACCACAGCGGTGTCCGGCGTGGGCATGTTGGGGCTCGGCGGCACCCACGGCAGCCCGGAGGCGTCGTAGAAGTCCGACCGCCGCCACCCGGTCATGCGGACGGTGTCCAGGCGCACCGGCGAGGTCAGGAACTCCTCGTTGAACAGCAGCGCCAGCTCCGCGACCGTCATGCCGTGCGCCTGCGAGATCGGCTGCCGGCCGACGAACGTGGCGAACTCCTTGTGCAGCACGGGCCCTTCGGCCGATCTGCCGGTCACCGGGTTCGGCCGGTCCAGCACGACGACGCGCTTGCCCGCGAGCCGGGCCGCCTCCATGCAGTCGTACAGGGTCCAGATGTACGTGTAGAAGCGCGCGCCCACGTCCTGGATGTCGAAGACGATCGTGTCCACGCCGGACGCCGTGAAGACGTCGGCCAGCGGCTGACCGCTCTTGCCGTACGTGTCGTAGACCGGCAGGCCGGTCGCCGGGTCGTCGTAGCGGCCTTCGGAGCCGCCCGCCTGCGCGGTGCCGCGGAAGCCGTGCTCGGGGCCGAAGACGGCGGTGAGGTTCACGCGGTCGTCGGCGTGCATCACGTCGACGATGTGGCGTACGTCCCTGGTGACGCCGGTGGGGTTGGTGACGATTCCTACGCGGTCGCCGTCCAGGAGGGCGTAGCCTTCGGCGGTGAGGCGTTCGAAGCCCGTGCGGAGGGAGCGGTGTGGGGGGACCGCGGCGGCGGGAGTCGCGGTTGCCGTGAGGGCTGCGGTGCCCGCGAGGAGGGTGCGTCTGGGCAGCTTCATGCGGTGACCTCCGGTGTGTGAGGAGCGCTCCCGCAGGAGTGTTGCAGGCTGCGGGCCGGTGGGGGCCGGTCGCGCCCACGCGGCGGAGCCGCACATCGATACAGCCCCGCGCCCCTGAGGGCGTTTGCCCACCCTTCCCTTGCTACATACCGACCGGTTAGTCTGGCCGCTCGGGGCAGAGCCGTTTCGTGTCGAAGGAGGCCGATGGTGGGAGCCGTGCAGGGTGCCGGAGTGGTCGTCACCGGGGCAGGGGGCGGGATCGGGGCCGCGCTGGCCCGCCGGTTCGCCGCCGCGGGCGGCCGGGTCGTGGTCAACGACCTGGACGCGGACAAGGCCAAGGCCGTCGCCGACGAGATCGGCGGCATCGCCGTCCCCGGCGACGCCTCCGCGATCGTCGCCGAGGCCAAGGACGCGCTCGGCGGGGTGGTGGACGTCTACTGCGCCAACGCCGGAGTCGGCTCCGGCGGTTCCGAGGCGGCCGCCGAGGAGGTCTGGGCGCTGGCCTGGGACGTCAATGTGATGGCACACGTGCGTGCCGCCCAGGCGCTGCTCCCCGAGTGGCTGGAGCGCGGCAGCGGGCGCTTCGTGTCCACCGTGTCGGCCGCCGGACTGCTCACCATGATCGGTGCCGCGCCCTACAGCGTCACCAAGCACGGCGCCTACGCCTTCGCCGAGTGGCTGTCCCTGACGTACCGCCACCGGGGTGTGAAGGTGCACGCCATCTGCCCCCAGGGCGTGCGCACCGACATGCTCGCCGCCACCGGCAGCGCGGGCGACCTGGTGCTGGTGCCGACGGCGGTCGAGCCCGAGGACGTGGCGGACGCGCTGTTCAAGGGGATCGAGGAGGACCGGTTCCTGATCCTGCCGCACCCCGAGGTCGCCGGGTACTACCAGGCCAGGGCCGCCGATCCGGACCGCTGGCTGACCAACATGAACCACCTCCAGCAGAAGTGGGAGGCGGCCCAGTGACCGGCTCCCGATACGCGGCCAAGCCCTGGCTGGCGCTGCTCGACGAGGCCCAGCGGGCCCCCGTCAGTCCCGACGCCTCCCTGGTGCACGCCCTGCGCCGGGTCACCGCCGAGGCACCGGAGCGGACGTTCCTCGCCTACTTCGACGGGCGGCTGAGCTATCGCGAGGTCGACGAGCTGAGCGACTCCGTCGCCGGGCACCTCGCCGCGCGGGGCGTGGCGCGGGGTGACCGGGTCGCCGTGCTGCTGCAGAACTCGCCGCACTTCGTGCTCGCCGTGCTGGGCGCCTGGAAGGCGGGCGCGGTGGTCCTGCCGGTCAACCCGATGTACAAGTCGGGGGAGGTCCGCCATGTGCTGCGGGACGGCGAGGTGGCCGCGCTGATCTGCTCCGACCGCGCCTGGGAGTCGTATCTGCGCGAGACGGCGGCCGACTCGCCGGTGCGGATCGTGCTCACCGCGTGTGAGTTGGACTTCCAAACCCGGGGGGACGCGCGCGTGCTGACCTTCGAGCGGTCGGCGCAGGCCCAGGACGCCGACGACCTGACCGCCGTCGCGCGGGCGGGTGACAAGGCGCCGGAGGGCCGCGCGCCCGGCCCGGACGACATCGCGCTGATCAGCTACACGTCCGGCACCAGCGGCACCCCCAAGGGGGCCACCAACACCCACGGCAACATCATGTACAACGCCGAGCGGCAGCGGACCGGGCTGGGGCTGCCCGAGGCGCCGGTGTACTTCGCGATGGCGCCGCTGTTCCACATCACCGGCATGGTCTGCCAGTTCGGGGCGTGTCTGAACAGCGCGGGCACGCTGGTGCTGGCGTACCGCTTCGAGGCGGGGGTCGTCCTGGACGCGTTCGCCGAGCACCGGCCGCACTACGCGGTCGGGCCGTCGACCGCCTTCATGGCGCTGGCCGCCCACCCGTCGGTCACCCGCGACCACTTCTCCTCGTTCCGGATCATCTCCTCCGGCGGCGCGCCGCTGCCGCCCGCGCTGGTGGAGAAGTTCCGGGCCGGATTCGGGCCGTACATCCGCAACGGCTACGGGCTCACCGAGTGCACCGCGCCCTGCGCCTTCGTCCCGCCCGGCCGTGAGGCGCCCGTCGACCCCGCCTCCGGCACGCTGGCCGTGGGCGTGCCCGGGCCCGACACCGTCGTGCGGATCGTCGACGACAAGGGCGCGGAGGTGCCCTTCGGCGAGCAGGGCGAGATCGTCGTCCGCGGGCCGCAGGTCGTGCCCGGCTACTGGCGGCGGCCCGACGCCACCGCCGAGACCTTCCCCGGCGGTGAGCTGCGCACCGGTGACATCGGGTTCATGGACGCCGACGGCTGGCTGTACGTCGTCGACCGCAAGAAGGACATGATCAACGCGTCCGGCTTCAAGGTCTGGCCGCGCGAGGTGGAGGACGTGCTCTACACCCATCCGGCGGTGCGCGAGGCGGCGGTCGTCGGGGTGCCCGACGGGTACCGGGGAGAGACCGTCAAGGCCTACATCAGCCTCCGTCCGGGGGCCGCGTCGGACCCCGAGGAGCTCGCGGCGTACTGCAAGGAGAGACTGGCCGCCTACAAGTACCCGAGGCAGGTGGAGATCCTGCCCGACTTGCCGAAGACGGCGAGTGGGAAGATCCTCCGTCGGGAGTTGCGTTCCCGTTCTCACGAAAGTCAGTAGGACATCACGGAAGGCAGGTGGCGGCAGTGCCCAGAACGACGGACACGGACGGGACGCCTGTGCCGCAGCGGCTGCTGGCCGCCGCCACCCGGCTCTTCGCCGAGCAGGGCTACGACCGCACCTCGGTGCAGGAGATCGTCGAGGCCGCCGGTGTCACCAAGGGAGCTCTGTACCACTACTTCGGCTCCAAGGACGACCTGCTGCACGAGGTGTACGCGCGCGTGCTGCGCGTCCAGCAGGAACGCCTGGACGCGTTCGCGGACGCCGACGAGCCGATCGAGAAGCGGGTGCGGGACGCGGCCGCCGACGTCGTGGTGACGACCATCGAGAACCTCGACGACGCGATGATCTTCTTCCGTTCCATGCACCATCTGAGCCCGGAGAAGAACAAGCAGGTGCGTGCCGAGCGCCGCCGCTACCACGAGCGCTTCCGCGCCCTCATCGAGGAGGGCCAGCGCGAGGGCGTGTTCTCCACGGCGACCCCGGCCGACCTGGTGGTGGACTACCACTTCGGCTCCGTCCACCACCTGTCGACCTGGTACCGCCCCGACGGGCCGCTGAGCCCGCAGCAGGTCGCCGACCACCTGGCCGACCTGCTGCTGCGGGCCCTGCGGCCGTAGGGACTCTTACAGGTACTTCTTCAGCTCCCGCCGCGCCAGCGACCGCTGGTGCACCTCGTCGGGGCCGTCGGCGATCATCAGGGTGCGCGCGCCCGCGTACAGCTCGGCCAGCGGGAAGTCCTGGCTCACCCCGCCCGCGCCGTGCAGCTGGATCGCCTTGTCGAGGATGCCGACGACCGCACGCGGCGTAGCGATCTTGATGGCCTGGATCTCCGTGTGGGCCCCCCTGTTGCCGACGGTGTCCATCAGCCAGGCCGTCTTCAGCACCAGCAGCCGCAGCTGCTCCACCGTCACCCGCGCGTCGGCGATCCAGTTGTGCACCACGCCCTGCTGGGCCAGCGCCTTGCCGAAGGCCGTACGGGACACCGCCCGCCTGCACATCAGCTCGATCGCCCGCTCCGCCATGCCGATCAGCCGCATGCAGTGGTGGATCCGGCCGGGGCCGAGCCGGGCCTGGGCGATGGCGAAGCCGCCGCCCTCCTCGCCGATCAGGTTGGACACCGGCACGCGCGCGTGGTCGAAGATCACCTCGGCGTGGCCGCCGTGGTAGTGGTCCTCGTAGCCGAAGACCTGCATCGCCCGTTCGACCGTCACGCCCGGGGTGTCGCGGGGGACCAGGACCATGGACTGCTGGCGGCGGATGTCCGGCCCGTCCGGGTCGGTCTTGCCCATCACGATGAAGATCTTGCAGTCCGGGTTCATCGCCCCCGAGATGTACCACTTGCGGCCGGTGATGACGTACTCGTCGCCGTCCCGCTCCACGTACGTGGTGATGTTCGTGGCGTCCGAGGAGGCCACCTCCGGCTCGGTCATCGCGAACGCCGACCGGATCTCACCGGCCAGCAACGGCTCCAGCCACTGCTTCCTCTGCGCCTCGTCGCCGAACTGCGCGAGCACCTCCATGTTCCCGGTGTCCGGCGCGGCGCAGTTCGTCGCCGTGGGCGCCAGCTGCGGGGAGCGGCCGGTGATCTCGGCGAGCGGGGCGTACTGGAGGTTGGTGAGGCCCGCGCCGTACTCGGCGTCGGGCAGGAAGAGGTTCCACAGGCCCTGCCTGCGCGCCTCGGCCTTCAGCTCCTCGACGACCGGCGGGGTGTCCCACGGCGAGGCGAGCCGGGCCCGCTGCTCATGGGCGACCGCCTCGGCCGGGTAGACGTACTCGTCCATGAAGGCGAGCAGCTTGGCACGCAGCTCCTCGGTGCGTGCGTCGAACGCGAAGTCCATGGTCCGTCAGCCTTCCTGGAGAGTGGTCAGACCGTGCTCGATGAAGACGGGGACCAGGTCGCCGATGCGGTCGAAGCCGCGGCCGACCGTCTGGCCCAGGGTGTAGCGGTAGTGAATGCCCTCCAGGATCACGGCGAGCTTGAACCAGGCGAACGCCGTGTACCAGGAGACCGCGGAGACATCGCGCCCGGAGCGGGCGGCGTACCGCTCGATCAGCTCGGCCGGTGCCGGGTGGCCCGGGGCCTCGGCGGTGGTGGAGACGGGGGAGTCCGCCGTACCGAGCGGGATGCTGTACATCACCAGCAGACCGAGGTCGGTCAGCGGATCGCCCAGCGTGGACATCTCCCAGTCCAGCACCGCCGTGATCTTGTCGTCGGCCCCGATGAGGACGTTGTCGAGGCGGTAGTCGCCGTGCACGACGGCCGGGGCGGGGGAGGTGGGCAGGGCCCGCCCGAGGGCCGCGTGCAGTTCGTCGATGCCGGCCAGCTCGCGGTTGCGGGAGGCGTCGAGCTGCTTGCCCCAGCGGCGCAGCTGGCGGTCCAGGAAGCCCTCGGGGCGGCCGAAGTCGGCGAGACCGACCTCCTCGGGGTCCACCGCGTGCAGGTCGACGAGCGTGTCCACCAGGAACAGGATCACCTCGCGGGTGCGCTCGGGGCCGAGCGGGGCGAGCTGGTCGGCGGTGCGGTACGGGGTGCCCTCCACGAACTCCATGACGTAGAACGGCGCCCCGAGCACCTCCTCGTCCTCGCACAGCAGCACCGTGCGCGGCACCGGGACCTTCGTCGGACCGAGGGCGCTGATCACCCGGTGCTCGCGCCTCATGTCGTGCGCGGTGGCCAGGACGTGGCCGAGCGGAGGTCGGCGTACAACCCACGACGACACACCGTCGGAGACCGCGTAGGTGAGGTTCGACCGTCCGCCCTCGATCAGCCGGCCGGTCAGCGGGCCGCGCACCAGACCGGGCCGCTCACGGTCGAGCAGGCCGCGCAGCCGGACGGGATCGAGGCCTGGCGGGTGGTCGGAAGCCATCGTCGCTCCTACGGACATGTGAACAGGACCCGACTAATGATGCCGACCGGTCGGTATGCCGTCCAGAGCGTCGGCCGAACGTGATCGGCGCCACGATAGGCCGACAGCTCCCCGCGCGGGAGGCGGGGAGCTGTCGAGGGGCGATGGTCGGCCGGGAGGTCCGGCCTTTTCGGTACGTCAGTGATCGTCGATGATCGTCAGTGATCGTCCCAGTGGCCGTCGTGCTCGGCGTGCCGGTGGCCGTCGTGCAGGTAGTCGACGTGGTCGCCGTGCTGCACCCGCATGTGGCCGCAGTCCTCGCCGTGCTGGTGGTCGTGGCCGTCGTGGGCGGTGTGCCCGGAGGGTTCGCACTCGTCCCAGTGGCCGTCGTGTGCGCGGTGCAGGTGGCCGTCGTGCGCGTAGTCGATGTGGTCGCCGTGCGGGACCTCGGCGTGCCCGCAGGCCGGGCCGTGGGCGTGCGGGTGGGTGGTGTGTTCCTGGTGCAGGGTGGTCATGGCGCTCACCTTCGGGTGCGGGGGTGGACGAGCGACAGGCTGCCACGGGAATCGGACATATGCGGGCATCCGGTGCTTCGTGGCGTCGGAGTTCCCTGGGGGCGTCGGCGGGAACCGGGGGTGTCGGCTGGGACCGGAGGGGCGGGGCTGGAGCCGGAGGGGTGTCGGCTGGGACCGGAGGGGCGGGGCTGGAGCCGGAGGGGCGTTGGCTGGGACCGGAGGGGCGGGGCTGGAGCCGGAGGGGTGTCGGCTGGGACCGGAGGGGCGTCGGCTGGGACCGGAAGGGCGTCGGCTACTAGAAGACGAGCGCCGACGCGCAGACCGCCAGCGCGACCGTGCACAGGGCCGCCGCGGCGGCGTACCCGGGTGTCAGGGCCGCCGGACGGTCGGACGCCGCGAGCATGCGGATCCGGCGGTGGGCGGCCAGCAGAAAGCCCAGCCAGAGGACGCAGCACAGGGCACAGGCAATGACCCGGGGCGCCGAAAGGCCGCCGTGCAGGGTCGTGCGGGCCGCGAGCACCGCGGCGACCGTGCACGAGAGGGTCGTACGCCGCCAGGCGAGGTGGGTCCGCTCCGGCTGGAGCCCGGTATCCCGCTCCCCGGCGTCGGCGGCACTCACCCCTCCCACCCCACCAGCACCACGACGACCATCGCCACGGCCACCACCGTGACGACGAGGCTCAGCAGCGCCGGGAACCGCGACACCGGCAGATCCTCGCCCCGACGCATCGCGCGCTCGCAGCGCATCCAGTGATTGACCGCCCGCAGGGAGCACAGCACGCCCGCCCCGAGCAGCGCGAGCGCCAGCCCGACCCGCCAGCCCCACGTCAGGTCCGGCAGGAACTGGTCCACCGCGAATCCGCCGCCGATCAGCGCGAGCGCGGTGCGCAGCCACGCCAGAAACGTGCGCTCGTTCGCCAGCGAGAACCGGTAGTCGGGCGTGTCGCCCTCCTCCCGGATCCGCTGGGGCCCGAACCACAGCCGGACGTTTCGTACGAGTTCGATCACACGCACGACCCTATCGGGATCGGCGCTCCGGGCACGGTCAGCGCCGGAACGCCGCCAGCCGGTGGTACGCCGCCAGGCCGTCCGGCACCCACTCCCACTCGCCGAGCCGCCGCCGTACCTCCTCCTCGGGCAGGAAGTCGTGCCAGGCGACCTCCTCGGCCTGCGGGCTGACCGGAAGCTCGCAGCGGACCTCGTACACCGCGGACCACCAGCTGTGGCCGTCGCCGTTGTCGTACAGGAACTTGAAGAGGTACGAGGGCCGGGGCAGGCCGCTGACGCCGAGTTCCTCCTCGGCCTCGCGCAGGGCGGCGTCGTCGTAGGACTCGCCCGCGCCGACGACGCCGCCGACGAACATGTCGTACAGGGAGGGGAAGGCCAGCTTGGTGGGCGTGCGGCGGTGCACGAAGACGCGGCCCTCGGCGTCCCGGGCCTGGATGAAAACGCACCGGTGCCGCAGCCCGCGCGCGTACACCTCGCCGCGCGGGGACCGGCCGATGACCTGGTCGTGCTCGTCGACGACGTCGAGGATCTCGTCAGCAGCGCTCATGGGGCCATCCAAGCAGCCGCGCGGGGGCGCCGTGCTGGGGTGCCCGGGCGGCCCCGTGGGTGGGGGCGGGCGTGCTGGGGTGTCCGGGCGCAACCCTGTGGGGGTGCGTGCCGGCCTGTCGGGGGCGTCGCGTGGGTTGTGCGTGCCGGGCTGTCCGGGCAGTCGCATGAGTGGTGTGTTCCGGGGCGTTCGAGCAGCCCGTGCGGGGGCGTCGGGTGGGCGGTGTGCCGGGATGTCCTGTGGCAGTCGCCGGGTGATGCGTCCAGGTTGTCCGGGCAGCCCTCTCGGCAGCCGCGCTCATGGGGCCGTCCGGGCCGCCCCGGCCCGGTCAGCGCGTCGCCGCGCCCTGCAGGGCGGGCACCGGCACGGTGGTCGGTATCACCGTGCCGCGTGGCATCGCCGGGTGCATGCCGAGGGCGACGATGCCCGCCACGACGGCCGTCAGGCCCGCCGCCTGCCAGGCCAGCGCGCCGGTGTCCGTGTGCAGCCGGTCGCCGAGGAAGCCGACCCCGCAGATGATGCCCGCCAGCGGCTGGGCCGCGGTGAGGGCGGGCAGGGACTTGCGCAGGGGCGCGGTCTCGAACGCGCTCTGCACCAGGATCAGCCCGGTGACGCCGAGCAGCAGCACGGCGTACGGCTGCCAGGAGGTCAGCAGCCCGCCCATGCCGCTCGCGGCGAAGCGCTCGCCGCTGACCCGGGTCAGCGCGTCCTGCACGCCGTACAGCAGGCCGGCGGCCAGCGCCAGCAGTACCGGGCCCGACCCCAGCCGGGTGCGCTTGGCGCGCACGGTCAGCAGCAGCGCCAGCCCCACCATCCCGCCGATGATGAGCCACAGCCGCGACGGATCCGCGACCGCAGCCCCGGCGCGCGGCTCGCCGGCCACGAGGAACGCGGTCACGCCGCCCGCGAGCAGCGCCAGGCCCGCCCAGCCCTGGCGGCCCAGCGGCTGCCGGGTCCGGCGGCGGGACAGGGCGAGGGCGAAGAGCAGGTTGGTCGCGAGCAGGGGCTCCACCAGGGAGAGCTGGCCCTGGCTGAGCGCGGCCGCGCCGAGGGCCATGCCGACCACCATCAGCGCGATGCCGCCGAGCCAGCTCGGCACCTTCATCAGGTCCAGCAGCAGCCGGGGGGAGAGGAAGTCGCCGCGCGGCGCCTGCTGGGCCGCGTCCTGCTGGAGGACGAAGCCGAACCCCAGGCAGCAGGCGGCGCTCACGGCGAGAACCAGGACCAGGACCGACAAGCTGCCTACCTCGAAGATCATCGTGGGGGGGGGACCGCGTGGGGCGGTGCGGGGACCGTGCCAGGCGGTCGCATCGGGTCACGGCGGTCGGCGCGGGGGCCGGGGCGGCGGCGTGACGTTCCCGTAATGGTCAGGGGCCCGACGCCGTGGCGCTATGACGTACGTCACGTTCCATCCCGAGGCTGGCTGCCCACCCGTGTCGGGTTTGAGGCAACTGCCGTGCCAGGAGGCGAGGTTGCCGCGAGTCAGGGGCGCCGAAAAGCTTGACGATAGGCCTTGGCTATGGGTTTGCTGTCCGGGATCAGCCGACGACCAGCACCGTTGCCCGAGGAAAGTCCCGCGTTGTCCTTACCCCCGCCACCCCCCGGCCGTGCACGCAGGCCCGCGGACGTGGCCTTCGACGCGGCTCTCGACGACACCGAGCTCGCCGCGGCGTGCGTCGCGCCGACGCGGGGGCGGTGGCAGGCCGCCCGTTCCCTGCTCGCCCGTACCGGCGACGACTGGGACCGGCGTGGACACCGGATCACGGTCCTGGCGCTCGAACCGTACAGCGCGGCCTGGGCCGCCGAGTGGCTGATCGCCGAGCCGGACTCGGCCGACGCCACCGCGCTGCTCGCCCTGGCGCTGGTACGGCGCGCCCTGCGCGGCAAGGACCAGCCGGCCCGCGCCCGTGAGGCCTGCCACCGCGCCGCCTCGCTCGCGCCCGCCGACCCCACACCCTGGCTCGGCCTGCTCATGCTGGAGCGGGCGCTGGGCGGCCAGCGGGAGGTGGTGCGGATCTTCGAGGAGGTCCGGGCGCGGTACGCCGACCACCACCACGCCCACCATCTGATGGTCGCCCGGCTCGCCGAGCGCCGCGCCGCCGCCGGACCGGACCCGCTGCACGAGGTGTACGACTTCGCCCACTGGGCCGCCGAGCAGGCGCCCGCCGACTCCCCGCTCGCCGTCCTGCCGGTCGTCGCGCACGCCGAGCGGTACCGCGTACTGGCCGCCGCCGGATTCGAACCCGCCGACCCGGCCGCCTCCGCGCACTGGAGCGGCCGCCTCGCCCGGCAGGCGCTGGGGGCCGCCTTCGACTGGTGGCTGGAATGGGAGCAGGACGGCCACCCCCGACGCCTCGTCGACCTCAACTACCTCGCGCACGCCAAGTGCTGCGAGGGACGCGGCGCGGAGGCCGCCGCGCTCTTCCAGCGGATCGGCGAGCACGCGACGCCGGAGCCCTGGTCGTACCCGGGCCGGGACCCGCGCGTGGCGTTCCAGGAGGCCCGCGACAGCACGCTCGGCGTGGGCTTCGGACCCGGCTGGAGCGTCCCGGGACCGGAGTCGTGATTACGGAATCCTGACGGCCACCCCCGATCACTGGTCCCACCGCCTCCGCCGGTGCTCGAATGGGCGTGTGAACTCCGGACAACCCGAGCAGGAGGGCCGGCCGATCGGCCGCCGGGTCCTGCTCGGCACCCTCGGCCTGGGCGCCCTCGGCGTGGCCGCCGCGCCCACCCTGCAACGCGGACTGGAGTCCTTCCTGGGCAGCGCCGCCGACAAGGACCCCACGGGCCTGACCGGCCTGCTCCCGAACGGCGGCGGCTTCCGCTACTACTCCGTCGCCGCCTCCGTCCCGAAGAAGAACGCCACCACCTACCGCCTCACCGTCGACGGCCTGGTCGACCGGCCGCGCACCTACACGCTGCCCGAGCTGCGCGCCCTGCCGCAGACCCGCCTGGTCCGGGACGTCCAGTGCGTCACCGGCTGGCGTGTCCCCGACACCCCCTTCGAGGGCGTACGGCTGTCGGCGCTGCTGGACGCGGCCGGGGTGCGCCCCACCGCGAGGGCGATCCGCTTCACCTGCTTCGACGGCACCTACTCCGAGAGCCTCACCCTCGACCAGGCCCGCCGCGCCGACGTCCTGGTGGCCCTGCGCATGCGGGACGAGGACCTCAGCCACGCGCACGGCGGCCCCGTCCGCCTCTATGTGGCGCCGATGTACTTCTACAAGTCCGCGAAGTGGCTTTCCGGCATCACCGTCACCGAGGACGTGCGGCCGGGCTACTGGGAGGAACGGGGCTACGACATCGACGCCTGGGTCGGCCGCTCGAACGGACGGGACGATGAGCCCACGAGCTGACGCGCCCGCCCGGGCCACCCACGTCCGCCGGTTCAGCCGGGCCGAACGGTGGGTGCACCGCACGTCCGCCTTCCTGATGGGCGTGTGCGTGCTGACGGCGGCCTGCCTGTACGTCCCCCAGCTCGCCCAGCTCGTCGGCCGCCGCGCCCTCGTCGTCACCGTCCACCAGTGGGCGGGCCTCGCGCTGCCGGTGCCGGTCCTGCTGGGCCTCGCCTCCCGCGTCTTCCGGGCCGACCTGCGGCTGCTGAACCGCTTCGGCCCGCACGACCGCCTCTGGCTGCGGGCCGCCCTGCGCCGGGACAAGCGGCACGCGGCGCGTCCGGCGGGGAAGTTCAACGCCGGGCAGAAGATCTACGCGGCCTGGATCGCCGGGGCGACGCTGGTGATGCTGGGCACGGGCCTGATCATGTGGTTCACCCACCTCACCCCGCTGGTGTGGCGGACCAGCGCGACCTTCGTGCACGACTGGCTGGCCCTCACCATGGGCATCGTCCTGGCCGGCCACATCGGCATGGCGCTGGGCGACCCGGAGGCGCGGCGGGGGATGCGCACGGGGACGGTGAGCCGCGAGTGGGCGGACCGGGAGCACTCCCTGTGGCGCACTGAGCGGTGAAGGGCACGCAGCATTTCCTGTGGCGCGCTTGGTGGTGATGGGTGCGGGCATCTCGTGTGGCGTGCTTGGTGGTGATGGGGCCGGAGATTTCCTGTGGCGCCTGGCGGTGAAAGGGCCGGACATCTCCCATGGCGCGCTTGATGGTGAAGGGGCCGGACATCTCCCATGGCGCGCTGATGGTGAAGGGTGCGGAGCATCTCGTGTGGCGCGCTTGGTGGTGAGGGGCCGGACATCTCCTGTGCGCGCCTGGCGGTGAAGGGCGCGGAGCATCTTCCGGGCGCCCTTGGTGGCGGTGTAGGGCGCGATGCCGGGGCGGATCACCTCGCTCTGCAGCGAGCAGATGTTGACGATCTTGCCGTGGCCGTGTTCCGTCATCCGCCGGGCCGCCTCCCGGCCGACCAGGAACGCGCTGGTGAGGTTGGTGTCCAGGATGTCGAGCGGGCCCACCCGCTCCTCGACCTCGGCGATCCCGGCGGCCACCGACTGCCTCCGGCAGCCCGCGGGCCGGTGCTCGTCCGCTGCCCCGGCCGGAGCCGCTGACCAGGGCGATCCGGCCGCCGATGTCGAAGAGGGGGTGAGCTGTCATCGTCGTAACTCCATGGGACCTGTGTGACTCCCCACGGGACCTAGGGACCTATATGAAGAGGGACAGCAGGAGGACGATCGCGCCCGCGACCACCGAGATGATCGTCTCCATCACGGACCAGGTCTTGATCGTCTGGCCGACGGTCAGCCCGAAGTACTCCTTCACCAGCCAGAATCCGGCGTCGTTGACATGGCTGAAGAAGAGCGAACCGGCGCCGATGGCCAGCACCAGCAGAGCGGTCTCACCGGTCGACATGCCGACCGCGAGCGGCGCGACCAGACCGGCCGCCGAGACCGTCGCCACGGTCGCCGAACCGGTCGCCAGCCGGATCGCCACCGCGATCAGCCAGGCCAGCAGCAGGGTCGGTATCGACCAGTCCTCGGAGATGTCCAGGACCATCTGGCCCACCCCGGTGTCGATCAGCGTCTGCTTGAAGCCGCCGCCCGCGCCGACGATCAGCAGGATGCCCGCGATGGGCGCGAGCCCCTTCTCCACCAGCCCGGAGACGCGCTCCTTGGCGAACCCGGCGGGGCGCAGCAGCGTGAAGATGCCCAGGAGGACGGAGGCGAGCAGGGCGATCATCGGGGAGCCGATGACGTCGAAGACCCGCTGAACAGTGTTCTCCGGGTTGTCGATGACGATGTCGACCAGCGCCTTGGACAGCATCAGGATGACCGGCAGCATGATCGTGATCAGCGTGGCGCCGAACCCGGGACGCTTCTGAAGCTCTTCGGAGGTGCGCTTGGGGATCATGCGCTCGGGGGCCGGGACGTCCACCCAGCGGGCCGCGTACTTGGAGAACAGCGGGCCGGCGATGATCACCGTCGGGATGGCGACCAGCACGCCGAGGGCCAGTGTCACCCCGAGGTCGGCCTTGACCGCGTCGATGGCGACCAGCGGGCCGGGGTGCGGCGGGACCAGGCCGTGCATCGCGGACAGACCGGCGAGCGCGGGGATGCCGATGCGCATCAGGGAGTAGTTGCCGCGCTTGGCGACCATCAGCACGACCGGGATCAGCAGCACGACGCCGACCTCGAAGAACAGCGGCAGACCGATCACCGAGGCGATCAGCACCATCGCCCAGGGCATCGAGCGCCCGCCTGCCTTGACGAGGATGGTGTCGACGACCTGGTCGGCGCCGCCGGAGTCGGCGAGCATCTTGCCGAGGATCGCGCCCAGCGCGATCAGCACGCCGACGCCGGCGACCGTGGAGCCGAGTCCGGCGGTGAAGCTGGTGATGGCCTTGTCGAGGGGCGCCCCCGCGAAGGCTCCCAGCGCCAGTGACCCGATGGTCAGCGCCAGGAAGGCGTGCAGCTTGAACTTGGTGATGAGCAGCACGATGGCGGCGATGCCCGCCAGTACCGCGATGCCCAGTTGAGCGTGTCCCGCCGAGGTGATCGGCCCGACGGGGTCCGCCGCCAGCATCTCGACGCTGAGTCTGGTCACGGGGTTCCCTTGCAGATACGGGGATGGGGGAGGGGTTACGGCGCCGAGGGCGACGTGGAGTCGAGGGCGTCCAGCGCGGCCACCGCGCGTGCGGTGATCTCCTCCGGCGTGCCGGTGATGTCGACCGCCACTCCGGCCTCGTCCGCCTGGAGCGGCTGCAGCGTGGCGAACTGCGAGTCCAGCAGCGCGGTCGGCATGAAGTGGCCCTGCCGCTGCGCCATCCGGCTCTCGATGAGCTCCCGGTCGCCCGCGAGGTGCACGAACACGATCCCGGGTGCGGCGGCCCTGAGCCGGTCGCGGTACGACCGCTTCAGCGCCGAGCTGCTGACCACCCCGCCCAGTCCGGTCCGCTCGTGGGCCCAGGCGCCGATGGCGTCCAGCCACGGCCACCGGTCCTCGTCGTCGAGCGGGATCCCGGCCGACATCTTGGCGATGTTGGCCTGCGGGTGGAAGTCGTCGCCCTCCGCGTAGGGGGCGCCGAGCCGGGCGGCGAGCAGCGGACCGATCGTGCTCTTGCCCGTGCCCGAGACGCCCATCACCACGACGACGTGGGGGGTACGCATGACTGCCTCGCTGTCTTCCTCGACATACGACGTCGCTTCCGACGTCGGCCAAATGAAACCTTTTAGGTACGACGAATTCAAGACTCTGTGATGAATAAGTCTGACTTTTTGTGTCCGTGATCCACCCCGTACGCTGTGTGCATGAGCACGATGGGCCGGGGGCTGCACGGCCGTGTACTGGACACCCTCGGCCCCGAGATCACGGCGGGCGAGTACCCCCCGGGCAGCGTGTTGCGCACGGACGAACTGGCGCAGCGTTTCGACGTGTCGCGCTCCGTGATGCGCGAGGCGGTGCGGGTGCTGGAGTCGATGCACCTGGTCGAGTCCCGCCGCCGGGTCGGCGTGACGGTCCTTCCGCAGTCCGAGTGGAACGTCTACGACCCGCAGGTCATCCGCTGGCGGCTGGCCGGCGCCGACCGCCCGCGGCAGCTGCGCTCACTCACGGTGCTGCGCTCGGCCGTCGAGCCGGTCGCCGCGGGGCTCGCCGCGAAGAACGCCACGGCCGAGCAGTGCGCGGAACTCACCGAGTGCGCCCTGGGCATGGTCGCCAACTCCCGTGGACACCAGCTGGAGGGCTACCTCTTCCACGACGTGGCCTTCCACCGGGTGATCCTCAACGCCTCCGGCAACGAGATGTTCGCCCGCCTCGGTGACGTCGTCGCCGAGGTCCTCGCGGGCCGCACCCATCACGACGTGATGTTCGAGGACCCCGACCCGGCCGCCGTCACCCTGCACGTCCAGGTCGCGGAGGCCGTACGCGAGCGCGACGCGGAGCGCGCGGAACGGCTGATCCGGGAGATCACGATCGGCGCGCTGCAGGAACTGGACATCCTGGCGCCGTAGCGGCCCTACGCCAGGAACTCCCCGTCGACGTACACCCACGCCCCGTCGACCCGCTCGAACCGGCTGCGCTCGTGCAGCGCACCTCCCCTGAAGGACGCCCGGAACGTCACCGTCCCCGTGCTGTGGAACGCGGACCCCTCGGTCGTGCCGAGGATCTCCAGTCCCGTCCAGCGCATCCCGGGGTCCAGATCGAGGTGCGCCGGGCGCGTGCGCGGATGCCAGGTGCGCAGCAGGTACCCCTCGTTGCGCCGGACGAAAGCGCTGTAGCGCGAGCGCATCAGCGCCTCGGCGGTCGGTGCGGCGGCCGCGGCCCGATGGAATCGGCCACAGCACATGTCGTATGTCTCCGCAAGACCGCACGGGCATTCCGGGTTGTGCGCCGGGGCGGCGGGGCGTGGGCGGCGGGATCCGCCGGTGCGTCGGGACATGCGCTCCATTCTGCTGCACCACGGCCTGTGGGTGTTGTGTGCATCACCTGTCCCGACACGCGCACATCGTGTGCGAGTCGTGTTCGCCGCCCTTCATGGAAACTCCCCCAGGCCTGGCGTGAACCCGCCTTGCTGGGTCAACACCCCAAGATCGGCGACGTGGAGCGCGAGTTCCGGCTCTACGACCCCGACCGCGACGGCGAGGCCCCGTGCTCCGTGGCCGAGCTGGCGCTGCTGCTGGAGCGCAAGCTGCGGGCGCTGCCCGACGCGCCCGGCAAGCACGCCTTCGCGGGCGCCGAGGCCACCCCCTTCGGCCGGCGCATCCAGGTCGTGGCCGGTTCCACCGACCCCGAGGACGTTGTCCGCTTCCTCGGCCAGTGCGCCAACGACCTGGGCCTGGAGGCCTCCGTCAACCCGCCGGTGTTCCCGCTGGAGGGCGGCGAGGACGGCGCGGCGCCCGGCCCGCGCGACCTCATCGGCTCCGAGGCCGACAAGACCGGCATCCAGGCCCTGCGCGGCGTGGCCGACGTCAACCTGCTGTCACTGCCGGAGCCGGCGTCGTACGAGAAGACCGAGGACATGCTCACCGTCGTCTCGGCCGCGCAGCGGCTGTGCGAGGAGCGGCGGATCTTCCTCCTCGTCGACGCGCCCAGCACCTGGGTGAGCGTCGACACGGCCCGGGCCGGGGTCGCCGCGTTCGACGCCGTGCGCGGCAACCACGCCGGTCTGTACTTCCCGCACCTCCAGCTCACCGACCCGCTCACCGGGCGGCTGCGTGCCTTCCCGCCGTCCGGCGCGATCACCGGCGTCATCGCCCGCACCGACTCCGAGCGCGGCGTGTGGAAGGCCCCGGCCGGCACCGAGGCACGGCTCGTGGGCGTGCACTCGCTCACCGTCGACCTCACCGACCGCGAGAGCGGGCTGCTCAACCCGCTCGGCGTCAACTGCCTGCGCACCTTCCCGCTCACCGGCCCGCTGGTCTGGGGCGCGCGCACGCTGCAGGGCTCCGACGTCCTCGACAGCGAGTGGAAGTACGTGCCGGTGCGGCGGCTCGCGCTGCACGTGGAGGAGAGCCTGCAACGCGGCCTGCAGTGGGTGGTGTTCGAGCCCAACGACGAGTCGCTGTGGCAGCAGATCCGGCTCAGCGCCTCCTCGTATCTGCACACCCTCTTCCGCCAGGGCGCCTTCAAGGGCAGCACGCCGCGCGAGGCCTACTTCGCATGCGCAAGCGCATCGCCGACCGGCTCCGCGGCAAACCCCAGCCGCCCGACCCCAAGCCGCGGCCCCAGCCCAAGCCCACGTACGAACCCTTCCCCGGCAGCGGCTTCTTCCACGTCGGCCGGAGATCCCCCGTCATCACCGCGATGGGCCGCCGCCTGGTCGCCGAGGGCTGCAGCCGCTACGAGGAGGGCCCCGGCCCCGAGTGGACCGAGGCCGACCGCCGCTCCTACCAGGCCTGGCAGCAGAAGCTGGGCTTCAAGGGCAAGGACGCGGACGGCATCCCGGGCAAGTACAGCTGGGACAAGCTCAAGGTCCCCAACTCCTGAGACACACCGACAGAGACACACCGACAGAGACACACCGACAGAGACACACCGACAGAGACACGCCGACAGAGACACGCCGACTCGGACGCGCCGACGGCTCCGCGCCCTTCGGGGGGCGCGGAGCCCGGGGGCCGACCCGAGCGCTCTCAGGCGCCGCTCGGCGGAAGGGACGGCCGCACAGGAATCCGCAACTCCTGCTCGGGCAACGGCGGCAGCGCCTTCTCCTCCAGCCACGCCCGGAACAACTCGTCCAGCGGCTCGGTGGCGTACCGAGCCGCATGCGCCGTGAACGCCGCCGTGGTCACCGCACCACCCCGATGCAGCGCCGCCCACCCCCGCAGCATCCGGAAGAAGGCCTCCTCGCCCAACGCGCACCGCACGGCGTGCACCACGAGCCCACCCCGCTGGTACAGCCGGTCGTCGAACATCAGCTTGCGCCCGGGATCGGCCAGTTTCAGATCCTGCGGCTGCCCCGACAGCAGCCGGTGCGCGGCGGCCGCGTGCTGCTGCGCCGTCGGCCCACCGGACCGCTCCGACCACAACCACTCGGCGTACTTCGCGAACCCCTCGTTCAGCCAGATGTGCCGCCAGTCCGCGATGGAAACGCTGTTCCCGAACCACTGGTGCGCCAGCTCGTGCGCGATCAGCCGCTCCCACCCCCGGGCCCCGTCGACGTGATTGGCGCCGAACAGCGACAGCCCCTGCGCCTCGACCGGCACATCGAGCTCCTCCTCCGTCACCACGACGGCGTACTCCTCGAACGGATAGGGCCCGAACAGCTCCTGGAACAGCTCCATCATCGCGGGCTGCCGCGCGAAGTCCCGCGAGAACTCCGGCAGCAGATGCGCCGGAATGTGCCCGTGCTGCGGCACGCCGTCGGGGCCCGGGTCGCCCAGCAGCACGGTCTGGTACTTCCCGATGGCCAGCCCCACCAGATAACTCGACGTCGGCGCCGGCTGCTCGTACACCCACGTGGTCGTCGAGGCCTTCGTCGTACGCGTCAGCAGCCGCCCACCGGCGACCACCGCGTACGCGGACGGCGTGGTGACCGAGAGCTGGTACGACGCCTTGTCGGCCGGCCGGTCGTTGCACGGGTACCAGGAGGGCGCCCCGACCGGCTGGCTCGCCACCAGCGCCCCGTCGACCAGTTCCTCCCATCCGAGCCCGCCCCAGGGGCTGTTCACCGGTTGGGGATTGCCCGACCACTGCACCTCGACCGTGAACGCGGCCCCGGCCCGCACCGCCTTGCCGGGCCGCACCCGCAACCGGCCACCCCGATGCGTGTAGTGCGCCTGCCGGTTGTCCACCCGCACCCGCCCGACCTTGAAGCCGGCGAGATTGAGCTGGAACTCGGCGAGCGCCGCCCGCCCCGCGATGGCGTTGATCCGGGCCGTGCCCGCCAGCCGGTTCGGCCCCGGCCGGTAGTCCAGCGCGAGTTCGTAGCGGTGCACCCGGTACCGGTGATCACCGTTGGCCGGAAAGTACGGGTCCGGACCCACTGCCTGCTGAACCGCCACTGCCGCGTCCGCTCCCTGCGCCATGCTCGTACCACCGCTCGTCCACCGGGGAGCCGCGCCTACCGACGCCATGCCTCGATCGGGTTGCCCAGCCACCGGGTGTCGTCGGGGACGGACTCCGCCGCCATCACGAGCGACGCCGGACCCAGCGTGCTGCGGGCCCCGACGGTGCTGCCGGGCAGGACGATTCCGCCAGGGCCCAGCGTCGCGCCCTCACGGAGAACCACAGTATCCGTCCGCAAGATCCGGTCGTGGAAGAGGTGGGTCTGCAGGACACAGCCCCGGTTCACGGTGGCCGCGTCCTCAAGTGTCACCAGGTCCGCCTCCGGCAGCCAGTAGCTCTCCACCCAGGTGCCCCGGCCGATCCGCGCCCCGAGCCCGCGCAGCCACGTGGTCATCACCGGCGTCCCCGGCACGGCGCCCGCCAGCCACGGCACGGCCAGCACCTCGACGAAGGTGTCCGCCAGCTCGTTGCGCCACACGAAGGCGCTCCACAGCGGATGCTCCCCACGGCGATGCCGCCCCACGAGCACCCACTTGGCCACGACGGACACGAGGCCCGCGAGCACACCCGCCGCGAGCAGCACGACCCCGCCCAGCAGCCAGGCCCAGCCGCCCAGCGCACACAGCGCGGCCACGGTCACCAGGGCCAGCCCCGCCGAGCAGAACACCGGCACGATCCGGCACAGCTCCACCAGCCCCCGCGCCCACAGCAACCGGGCCGACGGATCATAGGTGCGGCTCTGGTCCCCGTCGGCCGCGCTGCGCGGCAGCTTCACCGGCGGCAGCCCCAGATACGAGCTGCCCTTCTTCGCCTTCTTCGGCGTGGCCGACAGCACCCCGACCAGCCCACCGTCCGGCACGCTGCGGCCCGGCGCGGTCATCCCGGAGTTCCCGAGGAACGCCCGCCGCCCGATCTCCGCGCGCCCGATCCGCATCCACCCGCCGCCGAGTTCGTACGGCGCGGTCAGCGTGTCGTCGGCCAGGAACGCGCCCTCACCGACCGTCGTCAGGCTGGGCAGCGCGAGCACGGTCGACACCTCGGCCCCGCGCCCGATCTGCATCCCGAGCAGCCGCAGCCACACCGGCGTGACCAGCCCGGCGTACAGCGGGAACAGCGTCTCCCGGGCGCGGTCCATCAGCTGTGTGACGGTCCACGCCTGCCACCCGGCCCTGCTGTGCGTGGGGTACGTGCCCTCCCGCAGCCCCAGACTCAAAAGCCGCACCCCGGCCAGGGTCAGCAGCGCGTACGCCGCCCCGAAGGCGAGCGTCCCCGGCACCAGCGCGAACGCGGCACCCCGAAGGGCCGCAGCGAGCCCGTCGCCCGGGGCGACGAACAGGCGCGCCACCCCCAGCGCGGCCCCGGCGCCCACCACCGGCACGGCCGACAGCGCGAGACCGGAAGCCCCGTACATCACCCGCCAGAACAGCCCCCGCGCGGGCCGCTCCTTCGGCCAGTTCCGCTTGGCCTTGCCGAGCTTGACCGCGGGCGCCCCGGCCCACCGCTGCCCGGTGGGAACCTGCCCGGCGACGGCGGACCCCGGCGCCACCTCGGCCCGCTTGCCGACCCGCGCCCCCGGGAAGAGCATGCTGCGCGTACCGACCACGGCGTGCGCACCGACCTTCACCGGGCCGATCTCCAGCCGGTCCCCGTCCAGCCAGTACCCGGACAGATCGACCTCGGACTCCACGGCCGCGCCCCGCCCCAGCTTGAGCATGCCGGTGACCGGTGGCAGCGAGTGCAGATCGACGTCCTGCCCGACCTTGGCGCCCAGCGCCCGCGCGTACCGCTGCAGCCAGGCCCCGGTCAGCGAGGTCGCCCCACTGACCTCGGCCAGCCGCTCCGCAGCCCACAGCCGCAGATGCACACTCCCACCGCGCGGATACCGCCCCGCCCGCACGCCCCGCAGCAGCACCCGCGCGCCACCGGCGGCGACGGCGAGCCGCCCCGGCGGACTGAACAACAGCACGGCCCCGGCCCCCACGGCCCACCAGGGCGCGGTCGGCAGCCACGCGTACCCGCTCAGCACATTCCCCAGGGCGGCCAGGACGACCGTCCACCGCAGCCCGGCCAACGCGAACAGGGGCAGCAGGGCCAGGAGTTGGACCGCCTGGGCGCGCCTGGGCACGGGGACGATCGTCCGCCGGGAGCCGTCGTCCTGCGCCGACTCCTCCAGCCGCCGCGCCAACTTCCGCAGCGTGGGCTGCTGGTAGATGTCGAGCACGGCCGCGCTCGGATGACGGGTCCGCAGCCGCGTGGTCAGCCGAGCGGCGGCGAGACTGCTCCCGCCGATCGCGAAGAAGTCGTCGGAGGCCGCCGTGACCGGAATCCCGAGCACCTCGGTCCACTGCTCGGCGAGCCAGGCCTCGGTGCCGTACAGCTGCTCCGCCTCACCCCCGGTCTCCAGCCTCTCCAAGGGCCAGGGCAGGGCGTTGCGGTCGACCTTCCCGGACGTACGGGTCGGCAACTCGCCGACCGGCGCCAGCAACGGCACCAGCGCCGCGGGCAGCTCCGCCCGCAGCCGCTCCACCGCCGCACCCGCGTCCCACCCGTCCTGGGTGACGACATACCCGACGAGCAGCTGATTGCCGCTCCGCGCGGTCCGTACGGCGGCCGCGGCACCCGCCACGCCGGGCAGCGCCTGCAACGCGGCGTCCACCTCACCCAGCTCGATCCGCCGCCCACCGAGCTTGATCTGCTCGTCGGCCCGCCCGAGGAAGACCAGCCCCTCGGGCTCGGCCCGCACCAGATCACCGCTCCGGTACGCCCGTTCCCACCCCAGCGACCGAAGGGGCGCGTACTTCTCGGCGTCCTTCTCGGCATCGAGGTACCGGGCGAGCCCCACGCCCCCGATCACCAACTGCCCACTGCCGCCCATCGGCACGGGCTCCCCGGCCTCGTCGACGACGGCCAGCTCCCAGCCGCGAAGCGGCAGCCCGATCCTGATGGGCTCCTCGCCGGTCATCAGCGCGGCACAGGCCACGACGGTCGCCTCGGTCGGCCCGTACGTGTTCCAGACCTCGCGCCCCTCGGTCACCAGCCGCTGCGCCAGCTCGGGCGGACAGGCCTCACCGCCGAAGATCAGCAGCCGTACGTCGTTGAGGGTCTCCGGCTCCCACAGCGCGGCCAGCGTCGGCACGGTCGAGACGACCGTGATCTCCTGCTCGACCAGCCAGGGCCCCAGATCGGCCCCGCCGCGTACCTGCGCCCGCGGCACCGGCACCAGACAGGCCCCGTACCGCCAGGCCAGCCACATCTCCTCGCAGGACGCGTCGAACGCGACCGACAGCCCCGCCATGACCCGGTCGCCCGGCCCGATCGGCTCCTCGGTCAGGAACAGCGCGGCCTCGGCGTCCACGAAGGCGGCGGCACTGCGATGGCTGACGGCGACACCCTTGGGCTTCCCGGTGGACCCGGAGGTGAAGATGATCCAGGCGTCATGCCCGACACCGGGCCGTGCGGCCGGAACCCCGGACCGCCCGTCGACCGTCAGCTCGTGCCGGGCCCCGATGACGGCCCGCACCCCCGCCTCCCCGAACACCAACTCGGCCCGCTCGTCCGGATCCTCGGCATCCACGGGCACATAGGCGGCCCCGGCCGCGAGGACGGCGAGAATCGCCACGTACAGATCATTGGTCCCCGACGGAACCCGGACCCCCACCCGGTCCCCGAGCCCCACCCCGGCCGCGGCGAGCCGCGCCCGCAGCCGCTCCACCTCCACGGCGAGCGCCCGGTACGTGAGCCGGACCGCCCCGTCGTCCAGGGCGAGTTCGTCCGGATGCGCCCGCACGGACGCCTCGAAGACGTCCACGAGCGTGCGCGGGGAGGCGGCCGGCCCCCCGGAGAAACGTGCCCTGTCACCGAACCGCTCACGGATCTCTTCGTCGAGCAGGCCGAGAGCACCGCTCTCGTGTGTGGCTGCCATCGGGTCCTCGCGTCTCGATCCCGGAAGCCTCCGGGGCGCTGGCGGGCCCGCAGGTCTGCCTGGGGTTGTCCGGCTCCAGCTCCGTAACAAGCCGGAAATTTTAGTACGAGGTCACGTTCGTCGTCGTTCGGCGGCCATCCGGGAGACGCCGTTCCGGCCGTACCGCAGCGGGTGTTGGGGGCTGTGACCTCGGGATCTTCGCGGCGGGGGAGAGATGGCCCACACAGGGCCCGAAGCCCACCCGGCACAGCAAAAAGACCCCTGGTGAACAGGGGTCTGAGCTGGTGTCCGAGGGGGGACTTGAACCCCCACGCCCGATAAAGGGCACTAGCACCTCAAGCTAGCGCGTCTGCCATTCCGCCACCCGGACAAGGTGTCTGCCGCGCTGGGTTTCCCCCGCGGCGACGACGTAAACATTACCAGGCTTTCGGGGACGGCTGATCACACCCGCGCGGTCTTGGGGCGGGACCGGGCTCGGGGGAGGATGAGGGAGACCACCAGCGGCGACTGCGGAAGGAAGCGGCGTGAGCGACACGGGCACGGCCGAAGGCGTCACCGGCGAGGACGAGGTCGTCGACCTCTGCCGCGAGCTGATCCAGATCGACACCAGCAACTACGGCGACCACTCGGGGCCGGGGGAGCGCAAGGCGGCCGAGTACGTCGCCGCCAAACTCGCCGAGGTGGGCCTCGACGCGCGGATCATCGAGTCCCACAAGGGCCGCGCCTCCACGGTGGCGCGGATCGAGGGCGAGGACCCGTCCCGGCCCGCGCTGCTCATCCACGGCCACCTCGACGTCGTACCGGCCAACGCGGCCGACTGGACCCACCACCCCTTCTCCGGCGAGGTCGCGGACGGGTGCGTGTGGGGCCGCGGGGCCGTCGACATGAAGGACATGGACGCGATGACCCTCGCGGTCGTCCGCGACCGGCTGCGCAGCGGACGCAGGCCGCCGCGCGACATCGTGCTCGCCTTCCTCGCGGACGAGGAGGCGGGTGGCGCCTGGGGCGCGCGATACCTGGTCGACAAGCACCCCGAGCTGTTCGAGGGCGTGACCGAGGGGATCGGCGAGGTCGGCGGGTTCTCCTTCACCGTCAACGAGCAGCTGCGGCTCTACCTCGTCGAGACCGCCCAGAAGGGCATGCACTGGATGCGGCTCACCGTGGACGGCACGGCCGGTCACGGCTCGATGACCAACGAGGACAACGCGATCACCGAGCTGTGCGAGGCCGTGGGGCGACTCGGCCGGCACAAGTGGCCGGTGCGGGTCACCAAGACCGTACGGTCCTTCCTCGACGAGCTCTCCGACGCGCTCGGCGTGGAACTCGACCCCGAGGACATGGACGAGACCCTCGCCAAGCTCGGCGGCATCGCCAAGATGATCGGCGCGACGCTGCGCAACTCGGCCGCGCCCACCATGCTCGGCGCCGGCTACAAGGTCAACGTCATCCCCGGCCAGGCCACCGCGCACGTCGACGGACGGTTCCTGCCCGGCCACGAGGAGGAGTTCCTCGCCGACCTCGACCGGCTGCTCGGCCCGCGTGTGCGGCGCGAGGACGTGCACGCCGACAAGGCGCTGGAGACCGACTTCGACGGCAAGCTCGTCGACGCCATGCAGAGCGCGCTCAGCGCCGAGGATCCGATCGCGCGGGCCGTGCCGTACATGCTCTCCGGCGGCACCGACGCCAAGTCCTTCGACGACCTCGGCATCCGCTGCTTCGGCTTCGCGCCGCTGAAGCTGCCGCCGGAGCTGGACTTCGCCGGGATGTTCCACGGCGTGGACGAGCGCGTGCCGGTGGACGGCCTGAAGTTCGGCGTGCGGGTGCTCGACCGGTTCATCGATGCGTCCTGAATTGACCCGGTGAAACGACACATCGGTAATCGCCCGTGTGTGCTGGGCTTGACCGGGGAGGGTGAACGCGCTCATAGGCTCGTAGCCCTATTAGTTCCTCCTCGTTACAGGTGATGCGATCAGCTACTTGTGATCGCATTGCCAACAAGGAGGAATAATGATCAAGAAGGTCGTCGCTGCTGCGGCTGCCACCGGTGGGCTGGTTCTCGCGGGCGCGGGCATGGCCGTCGCCGACGCCGGTGCCCAGGGCGCCGCCGTGGGTTCCCCGGGCGTCCTGTCCGGCAATGTTGTTCAGGCTCCCGTGCACGTCCCCGTGAACGTCTGCGGCAACACGATCTCGGTGATCGGGCTGCTGAACCCCGCCTTCGGCAACACCTGCATCAACAAGTGACGCTGCCTTTCTGAGGTTCGTCCACGCCGTCGGTCCCGGAGCGCACGCCCTGCACTCCGGGACCGACCGGTCTTTTCACGTAGGTACAAGAGGGGGAAGGCAGGGATTCACCAATGCGACAGGGCACCCGCAAGGGACTGATGACCGTGGCGGCGGCGACCGGCGTGATCGCCGCCGCGAGCGGCCACGCCCACGCCGACTCGGGCGCGAGCGGCTCCAGTTCGAACTCGCCGGGCGTGCTGTCCGGCAACACCGTGCAGGCGCCGGTGCATGTGCCGGTCAACGTCTGCGGCAACACCGTCAGCGTCGTCGGCGTCCTCAACCCGGCGATCGGCAACTCCTGCGCCAACGAGGGCGGGGGCAAGGGCTCGTCCGGCGGCTACGGCGAGGACGGCTCCGGTGGCCACGGCTCCTCCGGGGCGCACGCGGACGGGAAGGCCGACGGCTCGCCCGGCATCGGCTCCGGCAACCACGTCCAGGCGCCGGTGCACGTGCCGGTCAACGTCTGCGGCAACAGCGTCAACGTCGTCGGCGTCGGCAACGCGGCCAAGGGCAACGACTGCGTGAACGGCGGCGGCGCGGACGACGGTCAGACCACGCCGCCGGGGGGAGGTGGCGGTACGACCCCGCCGGGGAACCCGGGCGACCCGGGGAATCCGGGCAACCCGGGTAACCCGGGTAACCCGGGCAATCCCGAGGAGCCCAGCACGCCGGGTGACGGCGGCAACGGCTCCGGCTCCGGTTCCGGTTCCGGGGACGACGGCGGCTCCGGCCGCGGGAACGACGACCGCCCCGGCGCCTCGTCCGTCACCCAGCTCGGCGACGACTCCCAGCTCGCCCAGACCGGCAGCGAGCTGCCGATGGGCGCGGCCGCGGCGCTGGGCGTGGGCACGCTGCTGGCGGGCGCCGTGCTGTACCGCAGGGCGCGCGCCTCGGCGTAGCGCATCCGGCGGCAGCGCACCCGCCCACCGTCAGCGGAAACGGAGCGGGCCCCGCACCCGGCGGGGCCCGCTCCGTTCCGTTGCGCCGCCTCAGCTCACCACGTGGCCCTCACCTGGCGGATGATCCGCCGGCGCAGCCGCACCCTGCGGCTGCCGTCACGCAGCAGGCTCAGGCGGTGCAACTCCCAGTGTCCGTACTCTGCATGGTCTGTCAGCAGGCGTGTGGCGTCCTTGCGGGAGACCCCGCGCGGTACGTACACGTCGACAAATTCGTATTCCGGCATCGCATCTATTGTGCGGGCAACGGCCCAGTACGGATAGCGTCTGCCCTATGTCTGATGCTGCGCAGCCCACCGCTGCCGAGGTACGCGCCGCCGCCGAGGCGGTCAAGACCGCGCTCGACCGTCATCTCGCGGCGGTCGAACGCAGGTCGGGGGAGGACGACCCGGCCGTCTACGAGGCGTTCAACCAGCTGGCCGCGGCCGCAGAGGTGTACGACGAACTGCTCTACGACCGTTATGACGAGGTCACGCCCTTCGAGATCCCCGGCGCGGAGGACACGCTGCCGCCGTACACCGGGCCCGAGGAACCGAACGCCCTGAGCGTGCTGATCCGCCGCGACTACGCGGTGGCGGAGCCACAGCGACTGCTGGCGCAGGCCCAGCGGATCGAGGCGGCGGACGAGGACAGCACGGACGCGGAGGGCGCGAGCACGATCCACGGCGCGTTGGGCATCCTCTTCGGGGAGTTCGAACCGGACGAGATCGCCTCCCGGCACAAGGAGTTCGGCCTGGAGGAGGGCGACTCCACGCTGTGGGTCACGGCGGCGGAGGAACCGGCCGATCCCGGCGAATGGCTGGAGGCCCCGTTCGAGACGATCGACCCGCAGAGCGTGGTCTGCCGCTTCGACGTCAGCGCCGTCTTCGACGACGAGCCGGACGACCCGGACGACGAGGACGACCCCGACGATCTGGAGGACGACCTGGACCTGGACGAGGACGAGGACCTGGAACCCCTGGACGCGGACCGCCGCTGACCAGGCACGCGGTGAACGGCAGGTGGCGGCCACGGGGCACCCCCCGGCGGCCGCCGCCTTTTGTCGGGTCCGGTTCCCGGATCACGGGGCCCGGCTCAGCCCTCCCTCGCCACCTGCGCCCCCAGCAGCACCGGCAGGCGAGTCGTCCGCGGCTTCGCCGGGATCTCCGCGACCGCCTTCGGCAGGGCCTGTTCCACGCCGTGGACCACCGACAGGTGGCGTTCCGCGCGACTGAACGCCGTGTACACCCACGGGCGGCTCAGGGCCTGCGCGGCGTCGCCGGGCAGGACCGTGACCACCGCGGGCCAGCGGGTGCCCACCGCCTGGTGTGCGGTCAGGGCCCAGCCGTGGCGGACGGAGTGCTCGACCCGCTCCTTCGGTACGACCACGGCGTCCCCGGCGCACGACAGGTGCAGGCCCTCGGCGTCGGCCCTGACCACGTGGCCGGGGAGCGTACGGCCCGGCGCGGGGGAGTAGGCGACGCGGTCCCCGGGGTCGAAGCCGCCGAAGCGTCCCGGGCCGGGGTTGAGCCGTTCCTTCAGCGCGGCGTTCAGCGCCCGCGTCCCCGCCGCGCCTCCGTGCCCCGGCGTGATGACCACCGTCTGCTCCGGGGGGACGCCGATGGCCCGCGGCACCGAGTCGGCGACGAGCTGCACGGTCCGGTGCACCGCCTCGCCCGCGTCGCGCACCGGCACGATCACGACCTCCTTGCCGGGTGCCTGGACCTGGAGCAGTTCGCCCACGCCGATCCCGGACACCAGCTCGCCCAGCGGGCCGGGATCCGGCCGCCGCGAGGCGATGCGGGGACACCTGCGCACCGCCAGCAGATCCGCGAAGACCCGCCCCGGTCCGACGGACCACAGCACCCCCGGATCCCCGGCCAGCACCAGCCGCGCCCCGTCCGGCAGCGACTCGACCAGCAGCGCCCCCGTCTCCACATCGAGCTGGGGCGCGTCGAGCACGACGAGCAGATCGAGGTCGAGCGCGCCATCGGCGTCCCGCCCCGGCCCCTCCGCCCCGGACAGCAGCCCGGCGACCGTCGTCACCCCGGCCTCCGGCCCGCCCACCAGCGCCGCGAACCGCCCCCGGCCGACAGGACTGTGCACGGCGGCCCACACCCGCAGCCCGAGCCCCCGTGCCGCCCGCACCAGCTCCGCAGCCTCGGCCCGGGACGCCTCCCCGCCGGTGTGCAGCACCAGCCCGTGCCCGGCGACCGCCCGGATCAGCTCGGCGGCCGTCCCTTGCGCGCCGCCCGCCGCCCGCTCCCACGCCTCGGCCGAACCGCCTTCCTTCGGCGCGGAGTTGATCAACCGGGCCAGACCGTCGGCCAGGCTCTCCTCGGCGAGCGCGTACCGCTCCAGCCCGACGAGGACCCGGACAGGACGCTCCTCACCCTCGTCACCCTCGCCGTCGCCGTCCTCCAGCCCGTCCTGGAAGGCCAGGGCATCGCCCTCGGCGAGCGCCCCCTGCACGGCCGCCTCCGGATCCGGCACCTCCCGCTGCGCCAGCGCGGCGGTCAGCGTCGGCATCTCCAGCGCGGTGTGCCCGGCGAGCGCCGCCTGCTCCAGCAGCCACACGGTGACCGCCCGCCCCCGCCGCTCGTCGTCGGGGCCGCACTCCGCCCCCAGCAGCGTCCGCGCGAACCCGTCCGCCTGCTCCGGCCGCACCCCACTGACCCGCAGCAACTGCCAGGGATCCGCCCGCAGCCGTTCCTGTGCGCCCTCACCCAGCACCGTCGCGACCTGCGCGGCGAGCGCCTCTGGGGCACCGCCCTCGCTCAGCACCCGTCGCACGCCCTCGACGACCTCGGGCGCGGGCGCGCCCACCGCGACCGGCACCACGGGCTGCGTCCGTCGTACCGGCTCCGGGGCCTGCCGCCGGGGTGGCGGCTCCTCGAACACGGTCGCGGGCGGCTTCTCCCCGCTCTCCACCGCACGCACGGCCGCGAGCAGTTCGGCGGCCTTCCCGCTGAGCTTCGCACCGGCCTCGACGGGCCCCTGCCGCTCCGCCTTGCGCCGCTCGATCCGCTCCCGCTCCACCCGCTGAGCGGCCAACTCGGCCTCGGCCTCGGACAGCTCACGCGCTCCGGCGTCCGCGGCCTCGGCTCCGGGCTCGGACTGCTCGCCCCGCCCGGGGTCCGCAGCGGCATCCTCGGCCCCGACCGCCGCCTCAGACAGCTCACGCCCGCCGGTGCTCGCGGCTCCCGACAGCTCCCCACCCCCAGCGCTCGCGGCCTCCGACACGTCACCGCCCCCCGTGTCCGCAGCCGCCCCCGACACCTCACCGCCCCCGGTGCCCGCAGCCGCCCCCAACCCCTCACCGCCCCCCGTGTCCGCAGCCTCGGTCTCCGCGGCGTCCGGCTTCCTCGGCTCGGCGTCCCCGGTGGTCTCCGGCTCCGTGCTCACAGCGTGCTCCAGTCGTGATCGGGATAGCGGTGCACAGGCGCCGACACATCGTCGAGCGCCCGGCAGATCTCGTCAGGAAGACTAAGCGCCTCCACTGACAACGCCGCCGTGAGCTGCTGCGCCGTGCGCGCACCGACGATCGGCGCCGCCACGCCGGGCCGGTCCCGCACCCACGCGAGGGCCACCTGGAGCGGCGTGACCGCCAGCCCGTCCGCCGCCGTCGTCACGGCGTCCACGATGCGGCTCGCGGTGTCGTCGAGGTACGGCTCGACGAAGGGCGCGAGATGCTCCGAGGCGCCCCGCGAGTCCGGCGGCAGGGCGTTGCCCCGGTACTTGCCGGTCAGCACGCCCCGGCCCAGCGGCGAGGACGGCAACAGCCCGATGCCCAGGTCCAGCGCGGCCGGCAGCACCTCCCGCTCGACGCCGCGCTGCAGCAGCGAGTACTCCATCTGCGCACTGGCCAGCCTCGTCCGCACCCCGGGCGCCGCCAGCTGCCAGGTCGCCGCCTTCGCCAGCTGCCAGCCGCAGAAGTTGGACACCCCCGCGTACCGCGCCCGCCCGCTGCTCACCGCCAGGTCCAGCGCCTGGAGCGTCTCCTCCAGCGGGGTGTCCGGGTCGAAGGCGTGGATGTGCCACAGGTCGACGTGGTCCGTGCCGAGCCGGGCGAGCGAGGCGTCGAGCGCGGCGAGCAGATGCCCCCGTGACCCGTCGAACCGACGGTCGGGGTCCGGCACGCTCCCGGCCTTCGTCGACAGCACCAAATCCCGTCGCGGCACGAGCCCTTCCATGAGCCGCCCGAGCAGGTACTCGGCCTCGCCGTCCCCGTAGACGTCCGCGGTGTCCACGAGGGTCCCGCCCGCTTCCCAGAACGTCTTCAGCAGGTCCGCGGCATCGTGCTCGTCGGTGTCCCGCCCCCAGGTCAGGGTGCCGAGTCCGATCCGGGACACACGCAGGCCGGTACGGCCGAGATGCCTCTGCTCCATGTCCGCCGAGATTACTGGCCAGAACTGGTGCCGTGGGTTGCCTGTGGACAACCGATTTCCCTGATCCGGCCCCCACGCTAAGGTCGACGTCACAAGGCACGTTACTGATCAGTAAGGGGAAGGCCATGCAGCTCGGGATCAACCTCGGCTACTGGGGCGCCGGAATGGACGCGGACAATCTCGCCGTGGCCCAGGAGGCCGACCGCCTCGGATACGCCGTCTGCTGGGCCGCCGAGGCGTACGGCTCCGACGCCGCCACCGTGCTCAGCTGGGTCGCCGCCCAGACGGAACGCATCGACGTCGGCTCGGCCATCTTCCAGATCCCGGCGCGCCAGCCCGCGATGACCGCGATGACCGCCGCCACCCTGGACTCGCTGTCCGGCGGCCGGTTCCGCCTCGGCCTCGGCGTCTCCGGCCCGCAGGTCTCGGAGGGCTGGTACGGCGTCACGTTCGACAAGCCGCTGTCCCGCACGCGCGAGTACGTCGAGATCGTCCGCAAGGCCATGACCCGCGAACGGCTCACCTACGACGGCGAGCACTGGACGCTTCCCCTCCCCGGTGGCCCCGGCAAGCCGATCAAGCTCACCGTCCACCCCCAGCGCGAGCACATCCCGCTGTACATCGCCGCGATCGGCCCCAAGAACCTGGAGCAGACCGGCGAGATCGCCGACGGCGCCCTGCTGATCTTCCCGTCCGCCGACCACCTGGAGGACACCGCGATCAAGCACCTGCGCGCCGGGCGCGAGAAGTCCGGCAAGACCATGGACGGCTTCGACGTCTGCCCGACCCTGCCGCTGGCCGTCGGCGACGACAAGGACGTGACCGCCCTCGCCGACGCCTTCCGCCCCTACACCGCCCTGTACGTCGGCGGCATGGGCAGCCCCAAGCAGAACTTCTACAACCAGCTCGCCCGGCGCATGGGCTACGAGCAGCAGGCCGCCGAGATCCAGGACAAGTACCTCTCCGGCGACAAGCAGGGCGCCGCGGCCGCCGTACCGCACGAGCTGATCGACCAGACCACGCTGCTCGGCTCCGTGGACCGCATCGCCGACCGGATGAAGGCCTACGCGGCGGCCGGGGTCACGACGCTGTCGCTGGCGCCCGCGGGGTTCACGCTGGACGAGCGGCTCGCCTCGCTGCGGGCGGGTTCCGAGGCGCTGGAGCGGGCCGGGCTCGCGTAACCCGTCGTAGCGCCGCCGCAGGAGTCTCTACGGCCGTGGTGGGGGCTCGGGGGTCTTCCCCGCCACGGCCGTCACCGGGAACAACGCGCCGACCCGCGCGCGGTTACGCTCCCGACGCGCCCCCGTCAGTCCACCTTTCGCGGAGTTGTCCGGCACGACTGTTGCCGTGGGCGGGGCGCGAGCATTTGACTCGTTCTTTGCGGAATTCTGCAGAGAGGTGCTCTCAGATGCTTTCGGCCAAGAGTCTGTTCCAGGAGATCCTCGACAACGACCAGTCGTTCCGGCTGTTCTGCTCCATCGCCGCCAGCGGTGAGGCACAGGGCGGCTGGGAGAACGCCCGGATCGCCGCGCTCGTACCCGCGAGCGAGCGCGACCTCGCCCCCAAGATCACCCGCCATGGCGCGGACGAGGACAAGCACGGGCGGATCTTCAACGCGCTGCTGAAGAAGCGCGGTCTCGAACCCGTCGAGGTCCCGCCGGACACCGACTACACGATGCTGCTGGAGCAGCAGGGCATCGGCCTCGCCCACGAGAAGCTCAAGGCGGACCAGCCGCTCACCGTGCAGGACATCATCACCTACCTCGCGCACAGCCGCGTCACCGAACAGCGCGCCGCCGACCAGATGGCGATGCTGAAGAAGCACTTCGTGGACCACCCGGTGGTCGGCAGGGCGATCCGGATGATCTCCAACGACGAGGACAACCACCTCGCCTACGCCCACGAGGAACTGCTGCGCCTGGCCTCCGCCGGACACGGCCGCCACATCCAGCGCGTGCTGCGCGAGACCGCGCTCGCCGAGATCCGCGTCTACCGGGACGTCAGCCTCGCGGTGATGGCCCGTATGGGCCGCATCCTCGGCTGGTCCCGGCCCAGGGCCGCGCTGCTCGCGTTCGGCATCCACGCCCTGTACTGCTACGAGCGGCTTGGCGGCCGGCGGCGCATGGTGACCCTGAAGATGCCCGACCGCCGCAACGCCCTCGGTGGCCCGGCCACCGCCGCCCCCGAGTTCGCCTGAGCGCGTACCGCCGCGCTGTACGGGTCCGCCCACGTGAGGGGCCGCGGACGTACGGCGCGGCGGAACTGCGGCAGCAGTGAGCTGCCGCTCGAAGACTCGGCACGCTCCTCCCTGCGCCTACCCTGGGCCGCATGCCCACGCTGATCCTCGTCCGGCACGGACGCTCCACCGCCAACACCGAAGAACTGCTCGCCGGCTGGACGCCCGGCGTCGCCCTCGACGAGCGCGGCGCCGCGCAGGCCGCCGCGCTGCCCGGGCGGCTCACCGAGCTGCCGATCGCCGAGATCGTCACCAGCCCGCTGCAGCGCTGCCAGGAGACCATCCGGCCGTTGCTCGACGCCCGCCCCGAGCTGCGCGCGCACACCGACGAGCGGATCGGGGAGTGCCACTACGGCGACTGGTCCGGGCGCAAGCTCGCCGAGCTCAAGGACGAACCCCTGATGGAGGTGGTGCAGGCGCATCCGACGGCGGCCGTCTTCCCGGGCGGTGAGTCGATGCGGGCGATGCAGCACCGGGCCGCGGAGGCGGTACGGGAGTGGAACGCGCGCGTGGAGCGCGATCACGGCGCCGACGCCGTGTACCTCATGTGCTCGCACGGGGACATCATCAAGGCCCTCGTCGCCGACGCACTCGGACTTCATCTGGACCTCTTCCAGCGGATTTCCGTAGAACCGTGTTCCATCACCGCCATCCGTTACACCCGTCTCAGGCCGTTCCTCGTGCGCCTCGGCGACACCGGCGACTTCGCGTCCCTGGTGCCGCGCGAGGAGCCGCCCGGCGAGGACGCACCGGTCGGGGGCGGTGCGGGCGCACCGTGATCGTCGGCCGCAGTAGGGTGAAGCGGTCGCAGTAACGCCGTACTTGTCCGCAGCCGAGCGTCCGCACGGCGGCAGGTCGGTCCCGAAGTCGATGTCGACCCACGATCAATGGAGACAGGACGTGTCCCGTCAGGTGTTCCTCTACGACCCCCCGGACCGTTTCGTGGCCGGTACGGTCGGACTGCCCGGGCGCCGTACCTTCTTCCTCCAGGCCACCGCCGGCTCCCGGGTGACCAGCGTGGCCCTGGAGAAGACTCAGGTCGCAGCGCTCGCCGAGCGCATGGACGAGCTGCTCGACGAGGTGGTCCGGCGCAGCGGCGGCAACGCCGCCGTACCGGCTGTCGCCCCCGCCGAGATCGCCGACACCGCCCCCCTGGAGACCCCCATCGAGGAGGAGTTCCGGGTCGGCACCATGGCCCTCGCCTGGGACGGCGAGGAACAGCGCATGATCGTCGAGGCGCAGGCGCTGGTGGAGCTCGACGCCGACACCGACGAGGACCTCGCCGAGGCCGAGGAGCGGCTCCTCCAGGACGAGGAGAACGGGCCCCCGATGCTGCGGGTCCGGCTCACCGGCGCGCAGGCCCGCGCCTTCGCCAAGCGCGCCCTCGACGTCGTCAACGCCGGCCGGCCACCGTGCCCGCTGTGCAGTCTGCCGCTCGACCCGGAAGGACACGTATGTCCGCGCCAGAACGGATACCGCCGCGGAGCATGACCTCCGAGGAGCTGCTCGCCACCGGTGAGCTGACCGTGCGCGGACGCATCCGTGACGCCTCCAACGCTGCGCTGTACTGCACGGTCGGACACGACGGCCAGGAGGCCACGTGCGTCTACAAGCCCGTCGCGGGGGAGCGGCCCCTGTGGGACTTCCCCGACGGGACCCTCGCCCAGCGCGAGGTCGCCGCGTACGAGGTCTCCGAGGCGACCGGCTGGGGGCTGGTCCCACCCACCGTGCTGCGTGACGGGCCCCACGGCGAGGGCATGTGCCAGCTGTGGATCGAGGCGCGGCCGGACGCCGAGCTGCTCGCCCTCGTCGACGCGGAGGAGCCCGCCCCCGGCTGGAAGGCCATCGGGTTCGCCGAAGTCGGCGACGGGAGGACCGCGCTGCTGGTGCACGCCGACGACGAGCGGCTGCGGCGGCTCGCCGTGCTCGACGCCGTGATCAACAACGCCGACCGCAAGGGCGGCCATCTGCTGCCGACCGGGGACGGGCGGCTGTACGGCATCGACCACGGCGTCACCTTCAACGTCGAGAACAAGCTGCGCACGCTCCTGTGGGGCTGGGCCGGCGAGCCGCTGACCGCGGAGGCCGTGGAGGTCCTCCAGCGGCTCCAGCGGGAGCTGAAGGCGGACGGGCGGCTCGCCGAGCGGCTGGGCGCGCTGATCACCGACGCCGAGATCGACGCCACGCGCGCGCGTGTCGACGTACTGCTCGCCACCGGGACACACCCGGAGCCGAGCGGGGAGTGGCCGGCGATTCCGTGGCCGCCGGTGTGACGGCCATGGACGCCGTCGTGACGGGCACGTCCGGGGAGATCGCGCAAGGGTGCCTTCCCGGCCATCCGGCCTGGTCCGGTTCGTATACGGAACTCCAGTCCGGTTAGGCTCAACACATGCATGCCTGGCCCGCTTCCGAGGTCCCCGCCCTGCCTGGCAAGGGCCGCGACCTGAGGATCCACGACACCGCGACCGGTGGACTCGTCACCCTCGACCCCGGTCCCGTCGCCCGTATCTACGTCTGCGGCATCACCCCGTACGACGCGACCCACCTGGGTCACGCGGCGACCTACAACGCGTTCGACCTCGTGCAGCGCGTGTGGCTCGACACCAAGCGGCAGGTCCAGTACGTCCAAAACGTCACCGACGTCGACGATCCCCTCCTGCAGCGGGCGGACCGCGACGGCATCGACTGGGTCGCCCTCGCCGAGCGGGAGACCGCGCTGTTCCGCGAGGACATGACCGCCCTGCGGATGCTGCCCCCGCAGCACTACATAGGAGCCGTCGAGGCGATACCCGGCATCGTGCCGCTGGTGGAGCGGCTGCGCGAGATGGGCGCGGCCTACGAACTCGAAGGCGACATCTACTTCTCCGTCGAGTCCGACCCCCACTTCGGCACGGTGTCCCGCCTGGACGCCGCCGCCATGCGGCTGCTCTCCGCCGAGCGGGGCGGCGACCCGGACCGGCCGGGCAAGAAGAACCCCCTCGACCCGATGCTGTGGATGGCGGCCCGCGAGGGCGAGCCGAGCTGGGACGGCGGTTCGCTCGGCCGTGGCCGGCCCGGCTGGCACATCGAGTGCGTGGCCATCGCCCTCGACCACCTCGGGATGGGCTTCGACGTCCAGGGCGGCGGCTCCGACCTGGCCTTCCCGCACCACGAGATGGGCGCCTCGCACGCCCAGGTGCTGACCGGCGCGTTCCCCATGGCCAAGGCGTATGTGCACGCCGGGATGGTCGCCCTCGACGGCGAGAAGATGTCCAAGTCCAAGGGCAACCTGGTCTTCGTCTCCCAGCTGCGGCGCGAGGGCGTCGACCCGGCCGCGATCCGGCTAGCCCTGCTCGCCCACCACTACCGGGCCGACTGGGAGTGGACCGACCAGGTGCTCCAGGACGCCCTGGCCCGGCTCGACCGCTGGCGCTCCGCCGTCTCCCGGCCCGACGGGCCGAGCGCCGACACGCTGGTCGAGGAGATCCGCGAGGCCCTCGCCGACGACCTGAACGCCCCGGCCGCGCTCGCCGCGGTCGACCGCTGGGCGGATCGGCAGCAGGAGCGGGGCGGTACGGACACGGGCGCCCCCGGCGTCGTAACCCGTGCTGTGGACGCGCTGTTGGGCGTGGCTCTGTAGCAGCCACTTCGCACAAACGCCTGTGGGCCGCTGCCTCCCTCAGGAGGCAGCGGCCCACAGCGTTGCGATCACTCCTCGGACGAGTCCTCGTCGTCGTTCCCCGGCTTCGGCGGGCGGGTCCGGCCGCTCGGGTTGTCCCGCAGGAACGGCGGTATGTCGCCGCCGTCCGCCGTCGCGTGCCCGCCGGGCGTGGGCGGGGTGCCGCCGTCCCGGCGCCGCAGATACCGCTCGAACTCACGGGCGATCGCCTCACCCGACGCCTCCGGCAGCTCCGCGGTGTCCCGGGCCTCCTCCAGCGTCTGCACGTACTCCGCGACCTCGCTGTCCTCGGCGGCCAGCTGGTCCACGCCCACCTGCCAGGCCCGCGCGTCCTCGGGCAGCTCGCCCAGCGGGATACGCACGTCGATCAGGTCCTCCAGGCGGTTGAGCAGGGCCAGCGTCGCCTTCGGGTTGGGCGGCTGCGACACGTAGTGCGGTACGGCCGCCCACAGCGACACCGCCGGGACGCCCGCGTGCGTGCACGCCTCCTGCAGGACGCCGACGATGCCCGTCGGGCCCTCGTACTTGGTCTCCTCCAGGTCCATCCGGCGGGCCAGGTCCGGGTCGGACGTGGTCCCGCTGATCGGGACCGGACGGGTGTGCGGGGTGTCGCCGAGCAGGGCGCCGAGGATCACCACCAGCTCCACGCCCAGCTCGTGCGCGAAGCCGAGCAGCTCGTTGCAGAACGAGCGCCAGCGCATGGACGGTTCGATGCCGCGGACCAGCACCAGGTCACGCGGCTTCTCGCCACCGACCCGGACCACCGACAACCTTGTCGTCGGCCAGGTGATCTTGCGGACGCCGGCGTCCATCCACACCGTGGGCCGGTTCACCTGGAAGTCGTAGTAGTCCTCGGCGTCGAGCGCCGCGAACACCTCGCCCTTCCACTCCCTCTCCAGATGCGCGACCGCGGTGGAGGCGGCGTCGCCGGCATCGTTCCAGCCCTCGAACGCGGCCACCATGACCGGGTCGATCAGCTCGGGAACCCCCTCGAGCTCGATCACCCAGTGCCTCCTTCCGACGTGCCCTCGCCTGACGCCCCAACCTTACGGCGTGCGGAGGGGGCGCCCGCAGCCCCCTTGCACGGGGGAGTGAACGGATCACTGCCCCGTTCGTCACCCCGGGACACCCACGATTCGTCCGAGCTGTCACAGCTCCTTCACAGGGCGGACCGCAGCCACTCCTCCACGCTCGCGATGTGCACCGTGGCCCAGGAGCGGGCCGCCTCCGCGTCCCGGGCGCGCAGGGCGGTGAGGATGGCCCGGTGCTCGTGCAGGGTGCGGCTGACCGCGTCCTGCTGTGTGAGCCCGCGCCAGATCCGGGCCCGGGTGGTCGGCCCGGACAGGGCGTCGTGCAGCGAACACAGCACCGAGTTGCCGGACGCCCGCACGATGCTGCGGTGGAACTCCAGGTCGCAGGCGACGAGTTCCTCGACCGAGGGCTGTGTGCCGAGCGCCTCCAACCGCGCCGTGAGCGCGTCCAGTTCCCGCTCGCCGATGTGCGCGGCCGCCATCGCCGTGGCGGCCGGCTCCAGGATGCGGCGTACGGCGAGGAACTCCAGCACGGTGTCGTCGCGGTGGAAGTCGACGACGAAGCTCAGCGCTTCCAGCAGCAGTTGCGGGTCCAGGCTGGTGACGTACGTGCCGTCGCCCTGCCGTACGTCCAGGATCCTGATCAGCGACAACGCGCGCACGGCCTCCCGCAGGGAGTTGCGCGACAGGCCCAGGTCGGCGGCGAGCTCGCTCTCCTTGGGCAGCCGGTCGCCGGGCCGCAGCGCACCGGAGACGATCATGTCCTTGATCTTCTCGATCGCCTCGTCCGTGACTGCCATCCCGGCCCTCCCAGTCGCCCAGACCTCCGATGTCTCAGTACATTATGCGGGCTCACCAGGGGGAACGACGTACGGACGGGGCGGCTCCGTCGGCGTGGAGCCGCCCCGTCCGGGGCATTCGCCTACTTCTTGTCGAGCAGGTCCTGGACCTTCGCACGGACGTCGTCCGTGGCCAGGCCGCGGATCGTCAGCGTCGTGCGGCGGCGCAGCACGTCGTCCGCGGTCTCGGCCCACTCGTGGTCCCGGGCCCAGACGACCTGCGCCCAGATCTCCGGGGCGTCCGGGTGGACGCGCTGGGCGAGCTCGGCGTTCTCGTTGGCCAGGCGGGCGATGTCGAAGGCCAGCGAACCGTAGTGCGTGGCCAGGTGCCTGGCGGTGTCCGCCGCCATGCGCGGGCCCGGCGCCGGGCGGTCGGTCAGCAGGCGGTGGGCGACCGCGCGCGGGTTGGCGACACCCGGCAGCGGCAGCTTCTTCGGCAGCGAGGCGATCGGCTCGAAGTCCTCGCCGAGCGGGCGGCCCGGCAGCGACTCCAGCTTCTTCATGATCGTCCGGCCGATGTGGCGGAAGGTCGTCCACTTGCCGCCCGCGACGGACAGCATCCCGCCCCGGCCCTCGGTCACCACCGTCTCGCGCTTGGCCTTGGCGGTGTCGCCGGGACCGCCCGGCAGCACGCGCAGGCCCGCGAAGGCGTACGTGATCAGGTCACGGTCGAGCTGCTGGTCGCGGATGGAGAACGCGGCCTCGTCGAGGATCTGGGCTATGTCCTTGTCGTTGACCGCCACGTCGGCCGGATCGCCCTCGTACACCTCGTCGGTGGTGCCGAGCAGCAGCATGTCCTCCCAGGGGAGGGCGAAGGTGATGCGGTACTTGTCGATCGGGGTGGCGAGCGCGGCCTTCCAGGGGGAGGTGCGCTTCAGGACCAGATGCGCGCCCTTCGACAGGCGGATGGACGGCGCGGCACTGGGGTCCTCCATCCTGCGCAGGTGATCGACCCAGGGGCCGGTCGCGTTCAGTACCAGGCGGGCGCCCACGCCGAACTCGTCGCCGGACAGGCGGTCCTTCAGCTCGGCGCCGGTCACCCGGCCCTGGGTGAAGCGCAGGCCGGTGACCTCGGCGTGGTTGAGGACCACCGCACCGGCCTCGACGGCCGCGCGGACCGTCATCAGGGCCATCCGGGCGTCGTTCATCTGGTCGTCGCCGTACACGGCCACGGCCTTGAGGTTCTCGGTGCGCAGCTCCGGCACGTCGGCCTGCGCCTTGGCGGGGGAGAGCAGGTGGCCGACACCGTCGCCGAAGGCCGACAGCATCGAGTACGCGAACACACCCGCGCCGAGCTTCGCGGCGCCGTGCGGGCCCCCCTTGTACACGGGGAGGTAGAAGGTGAGCGGGTTCGCCAGGTGGGGGGCCACCTGGCGGGAGACCGCACGGCGTTCGAAGTGGTTCTCCGCCACCAGCTTCACCGCGCCGGTCTGCAGGTAGCGCAGACCGCCGTGGAGCAGCTTGGAGGAGGCGGAGGAGGTGGCGCCGGCGAAGTCGCCGGCGTCGACCAGCGCCACCCTGAGGCCGGACTGCGCGGCGTGCCAGGCGGTGGAGATGCCCAGGATGCCGCCGCCGATCACGAGAAGGTCGTACGACGCCTTGGCGAGCTGCTCCCGGGTCTCGGCGCGGCTCGGGTTCGAGCCGGAGGCCGGGCGCGTGCCCAGGGCAGGCACGGACTGCAGGGTGGACTGGCTGGTCATGTCGGGTGTTAACTCCTCGTCAGGCTGACAGTACGTCAGCTCTCGTCGAATCAGCTGTCGTCTTCGTCGAGCCAGCCCATGGTCCGCTCGACGGCCTTGAGCCAGCTCTTGTACTCACGGTCGCGGGTGGCCGCGTCCATGCGGGGGGTCCACTCGGCGGCCCGCCGCCAGTTGGCGCGCAGGTCGTCGGTGCTGTTCCAGAAGCCGACGGCGAGACCGGCGGCGTAGGCGGCGCCGAGGCAGGTGGTCTCGGCGACCATCGGGCGCACCACGGGGGCGTCCACGAAGTCGGCGAGCGTCTGCATCAGCAGGTTGTTGGAGGTCATACCGCCGTCGACCTTGAGGGCCGTCAGCTCGACGCCGGAGTCCTTGGTCATGGCGTCGGCGATCTCCCGCGTCTGCCAGGCGGTGGCCTCCAGCACGGCGCGGGCGAGGTGCGCCTTGGTGACGTACCGGGTCAGGCCGGCGATCACACCGCGGGCGTCGGAGCGCCAGTACGGGGCGAACAGGCCGGAGAAGGCCGGCACGAAGTAGGCACCGCCGTTGTCCTCCACCGACAGCGCGAGCGTCTCGATCTCGGCGGCGGTGGAGATCAGGCCCATCTGGTCGCGCATCCACTGCACCAGCGCGCCGGTGACGGCGATCGAGCCCTCCAGGGCGTAGACCGGCTCCTGCCCGCCGATCTGGTAGCCGACGGTGGTCAGCAGCCCGCTGTAGGAGTTGATGATCTTGTCACCGGTGTTCATCACCATGAAGGTGCCGGTGCCGTACGTCGACTTGGTCTCGCCCTCGGCGAAGCAGGTCTGCCCGAACAGGGCCGCCTGCTGGTCGCCGAGCGCCGAGGCGACGGGGATGCCGCCGAGCAGGTCGCCCAGCTTGCCGCCGGTGATCTCGCCGTACACCTCGGCGGAGGAGCGGATCTCGGGCAGCATCGCCAGCGGGACACCGATGGACTCGGCGATCTTCTCGTCCCACTGCATGGTGTGCAGGTTCATGAGAAGGGTGCGGGAGGCGTTGGTGACGTCGGTGACGTGGTGGCCGCCGTTGACACCGCCGGTCAGGTTCCAGATGACCCAGGTGTCCATGGTGCCGAAGAGGATGTCCCCGGCCTCGGCGCGCTCGCGCAGGCCCTCGACGTTGTCGAGCAGCCAGCGGGCCTTGGGGCCGGCGAAGTAGGAGGCGAGGGGCAGGCCCGTCTCGCGGCGGAAGCGGTCCTGGCCGACGTTGCGGCCGAGCTCCCGGCACAGGGCGTCGGTGCGGGTGTCCTGCCAGACGATGGCGTTGTGGACGGGCTCACCGGTGTTCTTGTCCCACAGCACGGTGGTCTCGCGCTGGTTGGTGATGCCGATGGCCTTGATGTCGTCGCGGGTGATGCCGGCCTTCTCGACGGCTCCGGCGACGACCTCCTGGACGTTGGTCCAGATCTCGGTGGCGTTGTGCTCGACCCAGCCCGGCTTGGGGAAGATCTGCTCGTGCTCCTTCTGGTCGACGGAGACGATGCGGCCGTCCCGGTCGAAGACGATGCAGCGGCTGGAGGTCGTGCCCTGGTCGATGGCCGCGATGAAGGGGCCGGCGGTGTGGGCGTCGGTCACTGTGTGCTCCTGGAAGTCCGTGTGGTCTGGGGCTGGTTACGGCGTGATGCGTGCGGCTGCAAGAGCGGACGTACCCGCTTCTCAGGCAAAAGCGACGTTGTAGAGGCCTGCGGCGGCTGCGGCGCCGATGAGCGGGCCGACCACCGGGACCCAGGCGTAGCTCCAGTCGGAACCACCCTTGTTGGGCAGGGGCAGAAGGGCGTGCACGATGCGCGGACCGAGGTCACGGGCCGGGTTGATGGCGTAACCGGTGGGGCCGCCGAGGGAGAGGCCGATGCCGACCACGACGAGGGCGACCATCAGACCGCCAAGGATGCCGAGACCGTTGCCGTTGTCGTTCAGGCCCTGCGTGAGGACGGCGATGACCAGCACGAACGTACCGATGATCTCCGTGGCGAGGTTCATCGCCGGGTTACGGATCTCCGGTCCGGTGGAGAAGACGCCGAGCACCGGGCCGGCGCCCTTCTCCCGCGCCTCGATCGCCTTGGGCTGGGTGGACTCGGCGTCCGCGGTGCCGACGATCTCCTTGTCGGTGAGGTGTGCCTGGAACTGGCCGTAGTAGGCGACCCAGACCAGGGCCGCGCCGATCATGGCGCCGAGCAGCTGTCCACCCAGGTAGAAGGGGACGTTGCTCCAGGTGCCGTCCTTGATCGCCAGGGCGAGGGTGACGGCCGGGTTGATGTGTGCGCCGGACAGCGGCCCGGCGATGTAGACGGCCGTGAGCACCGCGAAACCCCACCCGAAGGTGATGGCGAGCCAGCCGGCGTTGCGGGCCTTGGAGCCCTTGAGAACCACGGCGGCGACAACGCCTCCGCCGAGGAGGATGAGTATGGCGGTACCGATGGTCTCGCCGATGAAGATGTCGGAGCTGGACACCCGCGACTCCTTTGTCCTTCGTCCAGGGGGAGCTGAACCCCGCGTCCCTACGGAGGTCAGTCGGCCCTTGGCGTTGTCACACTCTAGCGCGTATTGCCGGTAGCTGTTCGACAATGCCGACCGATGGACGGGAGTCTTGCTTCGGCGTTACGCGCCCGTCAAGAGTTCTCTTGGCGAAAGCGCGATGGTGGTTGATTGTGTTGACTTATGGGGCCCATGGATCATGTAGATCCGGATATTCCAGATATGACCGTCCCAACGCAGGGAGGGCACCGGGACGCCGTACGGCGTCCCGGTGCCCTCCCTGCGGATGTCCCCCTATGCGCTGCTCTGAAGCCCTGCGTACGCGCCGCTCAGAAGCGCCCGGCGCCCAGATCGCGCGACACCGCGCGGGCGCAGTCCCGTACCGCGGCGATCAGCTCGGGCCGCAGCTCCCCGTCCCGGTACAGCCGCTCCACCGCCCCGGTGATGCCGACCGCGCCGACCGGCATGCGCCGCCGGTCGTGAATGGGCGCGGCGATGGAGGCGACGCCCTCCCAGGTCTCCTCGACGTCCGCCGCGTATCCCCGCGCGCGGGTGACGTCCAGGATCTGCTCGAAGGCGTCGAGGTCGCACACCGTGCGGTCCGTGAAGGCCTTGCGGTCGGACTCCAGCGCCTCGCTGTGCGCGACCGGGTCGTAGGCCGACAGGACCTTGCCCAGGGCCGTGGAGTGCAGCGGCTGCATGGCGCCGATCTCCAGCACCTGCCGGCTGTCGTCGGGCCGGAACACGTGGTGCACGATCAGCACGCCCTGCTGGTGCAGCACGCCCAGGTAGACGCTCTCGCCGCTGGAGCGGGCCAGATCGTCCGTCCACACCAGGGCACGCGCGCGCAGCTCGTGCACGTCCAGGTAGGTGGTGCCCAGGCGCAGCAGCTCCGCGCCCAGCTGGTAGCGCCCGGAGGCCTCGTCCTGCTCGACGAAGCCCTCCTGCTGGAGGGTGCGCAGGATGCCGTGGGCGGTGCCCTTGGCGAGGTCCAGTGAGGAGGCGATGTCCGACAGGCCCAGCCTCCGCTCGCCGCCCGCGAGCAGCCGCAGCATCGCGGCCGCCCGTTCGAGCGACTGGATGTTCCGTGCCATCGCCGTCCTGCCTCCGTCCCCTTCGACCGTCGAGCTGCGACGTCGCTGCCGCCGTACGGCAATGTCCACTGTTCGGCAATGCCGAACACTACCGGTCCATGCCGACCTCCCGCCAATGGGTGGTCGGTAGTTGTTGTGATCCTCGCCCCCAGGCGCCCCCCAGGCGTCCCCCGGGATTGATGTGGACGCCCTTCCTGGTCCGCCTCGTGGACGCCCCTGACCATAGGAGCCCGGTCCCGGCTACCCTGGCCGCGTGCGCTCTTCCCCGGGACGTTCCGGACGAGCATCCGAGGGAAGCGCAAAGCCGACAGCCGTCGCACTCCAGGGAGCCCCTTCATGGCGTCGTCGCCGCAGTCCCCTTCCACCGACAGCCGGACCCGCGCGTCCGCCCTCCGTGAGGCACTCGCCACCCGTGTGGTCGTCGCCGACGGGGCGATGGGCACCATGCTCCAGGCGCAGGACCCCACGCTCGAGGACTTCCAGAACCTTGAGGGCTGCAACGAGGTACTGAACGTCACCCGCCCGGACATCGTGCGTTCCGTGCACCGCGCCTACTTCGACGCGGGCGTGGACTGCGTGGAGACCAACACCTTCGGCGCGAACCTCTCCGCCCTCGGCGAGTACGACATCGCCCACCGCGTCGGCGAGCTGTCCGAGGCCGGTGCCCGCATCGCCCGCGAGACCGCCGACGACTACACGCGGCGCACCGGACAGCAGCGCTGGGTGCTGGGCTCGATGGGCCCCGGCACCAAGCTGCCCACCCTCGGCCACACCACCTTCGGCGCCATTCGCGACGCCTACCAGCGCAACGCCGAGGGCCTGCTCGCGGGCGGCGCCGACGCGCTGCTCGTGGAGACCACGCAGGACCTGCTGCAGACCAAGGCCTCGGTCGTCGCCGCCCGCCGGGCGATGGAGACGGCCGGCTACGACGTACCGCTGATCGTCTCGGTGACCGTCGAGACCACCGGCACCATGCTCCTCGGCTCCGAGATCGGCGCCGCGCTGACCGCGCTGGAGCCGCTCGGCATCGACATGATCGGCCTGAACTGCGCGACCGGCCCCGCCGAGATGAGCGAGCACCTGCGCTTCCTCGCCCGCCACTCCCGCATCCCCCTGTCGTGCATGCCGAACGCCGGTCTGCCCGTGCTGACCGCGGCCGGCGCCCACTACCCGCTGACCGCGCCGGAACTGGCCGACGCCCAGGAGAACTTCGTCCGCGACTACGGCCTGTCCCTGGTCGGCGGCTGCTGCGGTACGACGCCGGAGCACCTGCGCCAGGTCGTCGAGCGGGTCCGCGGCCTCACCCCGACCGAGCGCGACCCGCGCCCGGAGCCGGGCGCCGCCTCCCTCTACCAGTCGGTGCCGTTCCGCCAGGACACCTCGTACCTGGCCATCGGCGAGCGCACCAACGCCAACGGCTCGAAGAAGTTCCGCGAGGCCATGCTGGACGGCCGTTGGGACGACTGCGTGGAGATGGCCCGCGAGCAGATCCGCGAGGGCGCGCACTTGCTCGACCTGTGCGTGGACTACGTCGGCCGGGACGGCGTCGCCGACATGGAGGAACTGGCCGGCCGCTTCGCCACCGCCTCCACGCTGCCGATCGTGCTGGACTCCACCGAGGTGGAGGTGATCCGGGCGGGTCTGGAGAAGCTCGGCGGCCGCGCGGTGATCAACTCCGTCAACTACGAGGACGGCGACGGCCCCGACTCCCGCTTCGGCAAGGTCACCCGGCTGGCCCAGGAGCACGGCGCCGCGCTGATCGCCCTCACCATCGACGAGGAGGGCCAGGCCCGCACGGCCGAGAAGAAGGTCGAGATCGCCGAACGGCTCATCGCCGACCTGACCGGCACCTGGGGCATCCGCGAGGAGGACATCCTCATCGACTGCCTCACCTTCACGATCTGCACCGGCCAGGAGGAGTCCCGCCGGGACGGCATCGCCACCATCGAGGCGATCCGCGAGCTGAAGCGCCGTCACCCGGACGTGCAGACCACGCTGGGCCTGTCGAACATCTCCTTCGGCCTCAACCCGGCCGCCCGCATCCTGCTCAACTCCGTGTTCCTCGACGAGTGCGTCAAGGCGGGCCTGGACTCGGCGATCGTGCACGCGTCGAAGATCCTGCCGATCGCCCGCTTCGACGAGGAGCAGGTGACCACCGCCCTCGACCTGATCTACGACCGTCGCCGCGAGGGCTACGACCCGCTGCAGAAGCTGATGGAGCTGTTCGAGGGCGCCACGGCGAAGTCACTGAAGGCGGGCAAGGCGGAGGAACTCGCCGCGCTGCCGCTGGAGGAGCGCCTGCAGCGGCGCATCATCGACGGCGAGCGCAACGGCCTGGAGCAGGACCTGGACGAGGCCCTGCGGGACCGTCCCGCGCTGGACATCGTCAACGACACCCTCCTGGAGGGCATGAAGGTCGTCGGCGAGCTGTTCGGCTCCGGCCAGATGCAGCTGCCGTTCGTGCTCCAGTCCGCCGAGGTGATGAAGGCCGCGGTGGCCTATCTCGAACCGCACATGGAGAAGACCGACGACGAGGGCAAGGGCACGATCGTGCTGGCCACGGTGCGCGGCGACGTGCACGACATCGGCAAGAACCTGGTCGACATCATCCTGTCCAACAACGGCTACAACGTCGTCAACCTGGGCATCAAGCAGCCCGTCTCCGCGATCCTGGAAGCCGCCGAGGAGCACAGGGCCGACGTCATCGGCATGTCGGGTCTCCTGGTGAAGTCCACGGTGATCATGAAGGAGAACCTGGAGGAGCTCAACGCCCGGGGCCTGGCCGCCAGCTACCCGGTCATCCTCGGCGGCGCCGCGCTCACCAGGGCGTACGTCGAGCAGGACCTGCACGAGATCTACGAGGGCGAGGTCCGCTACGCCCGGGACGCCTTCGAGGGCCTGCGCCTGATGGACGCGCTGATCGGCGTCAAGCGGGGCGTGCCGGGGGCGAAGCTGCCGGAACTCAGGCAGCGCCGGGTGCGGGCGGCCACCGCCGAGATCGAGGAGCGCCCGGAGGAGGGCCACGTCCGCTCCGACGTCGCCACCGACAACCCGATCCCCGAGCCGCCCTTCTGGGGCACCCGGGTCATCAAGGGCATCCAGCTCAAGGAGTACGCGTCCTGGCTGGACGAGGGCGCCCTGTTCAAGGGCCAGTGGGGCCTGAAGCAGGCCCGCACCGGTGAGGGACCGTCCTACGAGGAACTGGTCGAGACCGAGGGCCGGCCCCGGCTGCGCGGGCTGCTGGACCGGCTCCAGAGGGAGAACCTGCTGGAGGCGGCCGTCGTCTACGGCTACTTCCCGTGCGTCTCCAAGGACGACGACCTGATCATCCTCGACGAGGCGGGCAACGAGCGCACCCGCTTCACCTTCCCGCGCCAGCGCCGCGGCCGCCGGCTGTGCCTGGCCGATTTCTTCCGCCCGGAGGAGTCCGGCGAGACGGACGTCGTCGGCCTCCAGGTCGTCACCGTCGGCTCCCGGATCGGCGAGGAGACCGCCCGGCTGTTCGAGTCCGACTCCTACCGCGACTACCTGGAACTGCACGGCCTGTCCGTGCAGTTGGCCGAGGCGCTCGCCGAGTACTGGCACGCGCGGGTGCGCGCCGAACTGGGCTTCGCCGGGGAGGACCCGGCGGACATCGAGGACATGTTCGCGCTGAAGTACCGCGGCGCCCGCTTCTCGCTGGGCTACGGCGCCTGCCCCGACCTGGAGGACCGGGCGAAGATCGCCGACCTCCTGGAGCCGGAGCGGATCGGCGTGCGGCTGTCCGAGGAGTTCCAGCTGCACCCGGAGCAGTCCACGGACGCCATCGTGATCCACCACCCGGAGGCGAAGTACTTCAACGCACGGTGACGTGGCGCACGACTCACCGTGACACTCCGCACCGCACACTGATCGGAATAGTCGTACACTGGTCGGTCCATTGAAGGCCGGTTCCCGACCCGGGAACCGGCCTGCTCGTCCCTCCAGGAGGTACGCCGGATGACGACGACGGTCCCCGCAATCGGCACCCGCACGGCCGAAGGCTCCGCCCTGCAGGCCGTGCTCCTCGACATGGACGGCACCCTGGTGGACACCGAGGGCTTCTGGTGGGACGTGGAGTGCGAGGTCTTCGCCGGTCTCGGGCACACCCTGGACGACTCCTGGCGCCATGTCGTGGTCGGCGGCCCGATGACCCGCAGCGCGGGGTTCCTGATCGAGGCCACCGGCGCCGACATCACCCTCGCCGAGCTCACCGTCCTGCTCAACCAGGGGTTCGAGGACCGGATCGACCGGACGCTGCCGCTGATGCCGGGAGCCGCCCGGCTGCTGGCCGAACTCGCCGCGCACGAGATCCCGACGGCCCTGGTCTCGGCCTCCCACCGGCGCATCATCGACCGTGTCCTCGGCTCCCTCGGACCCCAGTACTTCGCCCTGACCGTGGCCGGCGACGAGGTCGCCCGCACCAAGCCGCACCCGGACCCGTACCTGTTCGCCGCCGCCGGACTCGGCGCGGACCCGGCCAGATGCGCGGTCGTCGAGGACACCGCGACCGGCGTGGCCGCGGCCGAGGCGGCGGGCTGCCATGTGGTGGCCGTGCCCTCGGTGGCGCCGATCGCCCCCGCCGCCCGGCGTACCGTGGTGGACTCCCTCGAAGAGGTCGATCTTGCATTTCTGCGCGCTCTGCTGAACTGATGACACAAATGCGCGAAGCGTTCACACACCGTGCGCCGGTGCGGGAACGGCAATTCATCGCGGAGGAAGCGGAGGAATTCGAATCGCGCGGATGGCCGAATTCCGGTACACCCACACCCAGTTGGCGGTGTGACGTTCGCCACGCCGGAAGGGGTCGACAGGGTGACGCAGATGTGCTGCTCGGTCCCATAACGGGGCGGTTGCCCCGCCTTTGTGTCCCGATTCATGGGACGCTGCACTAATCCTTCCCCTGTCGGGTTTTCAGTGCGTCCACGCCCGGTTTCGCAGCGTGATGGACGCTCAACTCCGGTGGCCGCGAACACCGTCACGGGCGCGCACTAATCTCATCGCGAGAACCTCACCCCCGCCCCCCGTGATCCGCGGCGACACCCCTGCATGCCGGATACACGGACCCGACAGCTGTGGAGATTTCCGAGCATGAACCGCAAGACCCTGGTGCTGCCGGCCGTGGTCGGCCTGCTCGCGCCGGCGCTCGCAGCTTGCGGCGGGTCGGGCGCCGGCGGCGACGGCGGTGGTCAGATCGTCGTCGGCACCACGGACCGGTTCCTCGCCACCAAGGACGCCCCCGCGCCCCTCGACCCGGCGTACGCCTATGACGTCGGCACCTGGAACGTGCTGCGCCAGACCGTGCAGACCCTGATGGTCCAGCCGCGCGGCGAGGGCGCCCCCGTCCCCGACGCCGCCGAGAGCTGCGGCTTCACCGACACCGGCAACGAGCGCTACGCCTGCACGCTGCGCCCGGACCTGAAGTTCGCAAGCGGCGACCCCATCACCGCGGCCGACGTGAAGTACTCCATCGACCGGGCCCTCGCCCTCAAGGCGGACAGCGGTGTCTTCGCCCTGCTGTCCACCATCGACACCGTCGAGACCAAGGGTGACAACGAGGTCATCTTCCACCTCAAGACCGCCGACGCCACCTTCCCGTACAAGCTGTCGACCCCGGTCGCGGGCATCGTGAACCCCGACCACTACGAGAAGAACAAGCTGCGCGACGGATTCCAGGTCGACGGCTCCGGCCCGTACGTCCTCAAGGCCGAGGAGAAGGACGGCGAGCTCGTCAAGGCCGTGTTCACCAGGAACACCCACTACCAGGGGGCGTTGAAGGTGAACAACGAGGAGGTCGACATGGTCTCCTACAAGGACGCCGACGCCATGGGCGCCGCCCTCGACAAGGGCGACATCGACGTGATGACCCGCACCATGACGCCGGAGCAGATCAACAAGCTCGCCGCCGCCTCCGACAGCGATGTCGACCTGGTCGACGTGCCCGGCCTGGAGATCCGCTACCTGGCCTTCAACACCGACGCCCCGACGGTGAAGGACAAGGCCGTACGCCAGGCCATGGCGCAGCTCGTCAACCGTCAGCAACTCGTCTCCGAGGTCTACGGCTCCCAGGCCCAACCCCTGTACTCGCTCGTCCCGGCCTCCATCACCGGCCACTCCAACGCGTTCTTCAACAAGTACGGCGACCCCAGCGTCGCCAAGGCCAAGGCCCTGCTCTCCGACGCCGGCGTCACCACCCCGGTGAAGCTGACCCTGCACTACACGACCGACCACTACGGCGCCGCCACCAAGAAGGAGTTCGAGGTGCTGCGGGCGCAGCTCAACGACAGCGGCCTGTTCGACGTCGGTATCGAGGGCACCTCCTGGGACACCTTCGTCCCGGCCGAACGGGCCGGTGAGTACGACGTCTTCGGGATGGGCTGGTTCCCCGACTTCCCGGACGCCGACAGCTTCGTCGCCCCGTTCCTGGACAAGGACAACTTCCTCAAGTCGCCGTATGCCAACAGCGAGATCCGCAACACCCTGATCCCGGATTCCCGGCGCGAGGCCGACCGTCTCGCCGCCTCCGAGACCCTGAACAGAATTCAGGACATCGTGGCCGAGGACGTACCCGTGCTGCCCCTGTGGCAGGGCAAGCAGTACGTGGCGGCGCGCGACGACATCACCGGTGTCGCCTACGCGCTCAACTCCTCCGCGACCCTCCAGCTGTGGGAGCTCGGCCGTGGTGTGAGCGGCTGACACCTCCCAGCACGCGCCCGGGCCCTGGACGGCGGCCCCGGGAACTTCGAGAACGACGTAAGGCACGCACGTGAACATGCGCAACCAGTGGCCGGTCCTGCCGATCGTGGCCGGTCTGGCCTCCGGCCTGCTGACCGGATGCGGTTCCGAGTCCGGTGACTCCGGGGAGAACGGCTCCAACGTGGTCATGGGGATGTCCGACGACGTCCTGGCCACCGACCCGGCGTCCGGCTACGACCCCGGCTCCTGGCTGTTGTTCAACAACGTCTTCCAGTCGCTGCTCAGCTTCCCCAAGGGCGGCACCGAGCCGCAGCCGGAGCTTGCCCAGGGGTGCAGCTTCACGGACACCTCGACCAAGGTCTACAAGTGCACCCTGAAGGACGGGCTGAAGTTCAGCAACGGTGACCCGCTCACGTCGGAGGACGTCAAGTTCTCCTTCGACCGCATGCTGAAGATCAACGACGAGGCCGGCCCGGCCATCATGTTCCCCATGCTCGACACGGTCGAGACGCCGGACGACAAGACCGTCGTGTTCCACCTGAAGGTCGCCGACGCCACCTTCCCCAGCAAGATCGCCTCCGGCGCCGGCTCCATCGTCAACCACCGCGAGTACGACGCCGACAAGCTCCGCGAGGACGGCAAGGCCGTCGGCTCCGGCCCGTACAAGCTGGAGTCGTTCACCAAGAACGAGGCCGTCTTCTCCGTCAACGAGAACTACCGGGGCACCGCCGACGTACAGAACTCCGGCGTCACCCTGAAGTTCTTCCACGGCGACCGCAGCGCGCTGAAGAAGTCCCTGCTCGCCGGCGACATCGACATCGCCTACCGAGGCCTGAGCGCGGCCGACATCGCCGACGTCGAGAACGCCGACGCCGACTCGGGCCTCAAGGTCATCGAGGGCAGCAGCGCCGAGGTCCAGCACCTGGTCTTCAACATGGACGACCCGGTCGCCGGAAAGCTCTCCGTCCGCAAGGCCATCGCCCACCTGATCGACCGCGACGCCCTCATCAAGGACGTCTACCAGGGCACCGCGACCCCGCTGTACTCGATCATCCCGGCCGGAATCGCGGGCCACAACACGGCCTTCTTCGACACCTACGGCGCCCGCCCCTCCAAGGCCAAGGCGGAGGCCGCGCTGCGCGCCGACGGCATCACCGACAAGGTGAAGCTCACCCTGTGGTCCACCCCGTCCCGCTACGGCCCCGCCACCGACGAGGAGTTGAAGGCCATAGCGGCCCAGCTGAACGCCAGCGGCCTGTTCGCCGCCGACGTGAAGTCCATCCCCTTCGACCAGTACGAGCAGGACATCGCCGACGGCAAGTACGGCGTCTACGTCAAGGGCTGGGTGCCCGACTACCCGGACGCCGACAACTTCACCGCCCCGTTCTTCGGCAAGGGCAACGTCCTGGGCAACAACTACAGCAACGACACGATCACCGGCACTCTCATCCCGCGCACGGCCGCGCAGAGCGACCGCGCCGCCACCGACGACGAGTACGGCGAGCTGCAGGACATCGTCGCCGAGGAACTCCCCATGCTGCCGGTCTGGCAGGCCAAGCAGTACGCGGTCGTCGGCGAGGCGGTCTACGGCCTGGAGTACTGCCTCGACGCCTCCACCGTCTTCCGGTTCTGGGAGATCAGCAAGGGCTGAGGCCCCGGTACGACAGCGCCGAGGGCGCCCGCTTCGCTCAGGAAGCGGGCGCCCTCGGCGTAGTACGACTCGTTCTGTACGTACTCGTTCTTGCACGTACTCGTTCTTAGTACGGTCACTGCGCGCCGGGGCGCACCAGGCCGCTCTCGTACGCGTACACCGCGGCCTGCACCCGGTCGCGCAGCCCCAGCTTGGTCAGGACGTGACCCACGTGCGTCTTGACCGTGGTCTCGCTGACGAACAGGTCGGCGGCGATCTCGGCGTTCGACAGGCCGCGCGCGACCAGCTTCAGCACCTCGACCTCACGATCGGTGAGCGTGTTGAGGGTGTCGGGCACCGGCTCCTCGCCGGACGGCAGATGCGTGGCGTACTTGTCGAGCAGGCGGCGCGTGATGCTCGGCGCGAGCATCGCCTCACCGGCCGCCACCACCCGGATCGCCTGCACCAGCTCGCCCGCGGGCGCGTCCTTCAGCAGGAAGCCGCTGGCGCCGGCCTTGAGGGCCTCCACCACGTACTCGTCGAGATCGAAGGTGGTCAGCACCAGCACCTTCGCCGGGCCGTCCCGGCCCGGGCCGGTGATCTGCCGGGTCGCCTCCACGCCGTCCATCCGCGGCATGCGGATGTCCATCAGCACCACGTCGGGCTGCAGGGCCCGCACCTGGTCGAGTGCCTGGAGGCCGTCCCCGGCCTCGCCGACGACCGCGATGTCCTGCTCGGCCTCCAGGATCATGCGGAAGCCCGTACGCAGCAGCGGCTGGTCGTCGACCAGTAGGACGCGGATGGCCACGTAAGTCTCCTTCGCTAGTCCGGCCCCATTGTGCCCTGCGTCGCTGCACCGGACCCGACCGCCCTCACCGGCAGCGGGTACGGCGGGGGAGTACCGCCGAACTCCGGGCAGTGCGCCTGGTGGTCGCACCAGCCGCACAGCTTGGTCGGCCGGGGCCGCCAGTCACCCGTCTCGGTGGCCTGGCGGATCGCCTCCCACAGCGCCAGCAGCTTGCGCTCCACCCGCTCCAGATCGGCGCGGACCGGGTCGTACGTCAGCACGTCACCGCTGCCGAGATAGACCAGCTGGAGCCGGCGCGGGACCACCTTCTTCAGTCGCCAGACGACGAGCGCGTAGAACTTCATCTGGAACAGCGCGCCCTCGGCGTACTCCGGCCGGGGCGCCTTGCCCGTCTTGTAGTCGACGATGCGGACCTCGCCCGTCGGCGCCACGTCCACCCGGTCGATGATGCCGCGCAGCCGCAGCCCCGAGTCCAGCTCCGCCTCGACGAACAGCTCACGCTCGGCGGGCTCCAGACGGCTGGGGTCCTCCAGCGTGAACCAGCGCTCGACGAGCCGCTCCGCCTCCGCCAGCCAGCTCGCCAGCCGCTCACCCTCCGGGTCGTCGGCGAACAGCTCCTCGACCTCCGGCCTGGCCTCGCGCAGCCGCCGCCACTGGCCGGGAATCAGGGACTTGGCGCGCGGCGCGGTGCGCTCCGCCGCGGGCGCGTCGAACAGGCGCTCCAGGACCGAGTGCACCAGGGTGCCCCGGGTCGCCGCCGCGCTGGGCTTCTCGGGCAGCCGGTCGATCACCCGGAACCGGTACAGCAAGGGGCACTGCATGAAGTCGCCGGCACGCGAGGGGGAGAGCGACGCCGGCGGTATGACGACGGGCTCGGTGACCACGGTCGTGGCCGCGGCCTCGGCCCCCGCCGCCACCGCCGTCATCGCGCTCTCCGTCGTAGGCTCGACCAGGGCGGACGGATCCGGGTCCGCCGCCTCGGCCCTGCCGCCGCTGTCGGGCTCCACCGTGCCCTCGGTGCTGGTGTCCATGCCCACAGACCATACGGCCCGCCACTGACAGTGACCCAGTCGCGGTCGTGACAGGCGCGACGACCGGGGAACCAGAAGGGTGCCGGGGCAGGACGCGTCCCCACGGACGCATACCATCGACCCGAGACCCTTCCGCCCGGCAGGCGCGGGAGACGCTTCGAACGAGGGGACACCGTGGACGAGAGCGGCGGGACCGGACAGCCGCGGCCGGGCACCGACGAGGTGGACCGGCAGCAACCAGGCCGTACGGCCCCGGCCACCGACCCCGCACGCCCGGACCCGCCCCGGCCGACACCCACAGGCCCCGCCGAACACCCCGAGGCCGAGACGCCGACCCCGGACCCGGCACCTGCCGACGCGACCGATCCCGAGCCCGCGGCCCGCCCCGAGCCGGACTCCGCCCGCCGCGTGGGCGACACCCAGCAGGGACAGGAGCACCAGGCCCACCGCACCCTCGCCCACTCCACCCCCGACAAAGCCACCACCCCCCACCGCCCTCCGGGGCCACGCGGCGGGCTGCTGATGGGGCGCCCCTTCGGCGTGCCGGTGTACGTCGCCCCCAGCTGGTTCCTCGTCGCCGCGCTGATCACCTGGGTGTTCGGCGGGCAACTGGAGCGTGTGCTGCCCGAACTCGGCGCCGCCCGCTACCTGGTCTCCCTCTTCTTCGCCGTCGCCTTCTACGCCTCGGTGCTCGTGCACGAACTCGCCCACACCGTGGCCGCGCTGCGCTACAAGCTCCCGGTCCGCCGTATCCAGCTCCAGTTCTTCGGCGGGGTCTCCGAGATCGAGAAGGAGGCCGAGACGCCGGGCCGCGAGTTCGTCCTCGCCTTCGTCGGCCCGCTGCTCTCCCTCGTGCTCGCCGGCCTGTTCTACCTCGCCATGCAGCCCGTCGAGCCCGGCACGGTCCCCGGCGTCCTGCTGGCCGGCCTGATGATCTCCAACCTCATCGTGGCCGTCTTCAACCTCCTGCCCGGCCTCCCCCTCGACGGCGGCCGCATGCTCCGCGCCATCGTCTGGAAGATCACCGGCAAGCCCATGAGCGGCACGGTCGCCGCCGCCTGGGTCGGCCGCGCCCTGGCCGTCTCTGTCCTGATCGGCCTCCCGCTGCTCACCCAGTCCGGCGCGCTCGGCCGGGACGCCGCGGACAACGTCGGCATGGACACCGTCCTGGACGCCCTGCTGGCCGCCATCCTCGCCGCGATCATCTGGACCGGCGCCGGCAACAGCCTGCGCGTCGCCCGCCTGCGCGAGCACCTGCCCGAACTGCGTGCCCGCACCCTCACCCGGCGTGCGGTCCCGGTGCAGAGCGACACCCCCCTCTCGGAGGCCCTGCGCCGCGCCAACGCCGCCGGCGCCCGCGCCCTGGTCGTCGTCGACGCCGAGGGCACCCCCCTCTCACTGGTCCGCGAGGCCGCCATCGTCGGCGTACCCGAACACCGCCGCCCCTGGGTCGCAGTCAGCGGTCTCGCCCAGGAGCTCACCGACGGCATGCGCGTCTCCGCCGAACTGGCCGGCGAGGACCTGCTGGAGGTGCTCCGGGCCACCCCCGCGACCGAGTACCTGGTCGTCGAGGAGACCGGCGAGATCTACGGCGTCCTGTCCGCCGCCGACGTCGAGCGCGCCTTCGTGAAGGCCATGGCCCGCCCCTCGTAGTGGTCCGCGGCCCCCACAAACGCCGGTAGGCTGGTCACATGTCCGAACCGACCGGTGCCGCCCGCAGGCGCGGGCCCTTCAAGGTCGGGGACCAGGTACAGCTGACCGACCCCAAGGGCCGCCACTACACGTTCACGCTCGAAGCCGGGAAGAACTTCCACACCCACAAGGGTTCCTTCCCGCACGACGAACTGATCGGCGCTCCCGAGGGCAGCGTTGTCCGCACCACCGGAAACGTCGCCTACCTCGCGCTGCGCCCCCTGCTCCCCGACTACGTCCTGTCCATGCCCCGCGGGGCGGCCGTCGTCTACCCCAAGGACGCGGGGCAGATCCTCGCCTTCGCCGACATCTTCCCCGGCGCGCGCGTCGTGGAGGCCGGCGTCGGCTCCGGCTCGCTCAGCAGCTTCCTGCTGCGGGCCATCGGCGACCAGGGCATGCTGCACAGCTACGAGCGCCGCGCCGACTTCGCGGAGATCGCGCAGCAGAACGTGGAGCGGTACTTCGGCGGCCCGCACCCCGCCTGGCAGCTCACCGTCGGTGACCTCCAGGACAACCTGTCCGACACCGACGTCGACCGCGTCATCCTCGACATGCTCGCCCCCTGGGAGTGCCTGGAGGCCGTCTCCAAGGCGCTCGTGCCCGGCGGCATCCTGTGCTGCTACGTCGCCACCACCACCCAGCTCGCCCGGACCGTCGAGTCCATCCGCGAGATCGGCTGCTTCAACGAGCCGACCGCCTGGGAGACGATGATCCGCAACTGGCACATCGAGGGCCTCGCCGTCCGCCCGGACCACCGGATGATCGGCCACACCGGCTTCCTCCTCACCGCCCGCCGCCTCGCCGACGGCGTCGAGCCGCCCATGCGCCGCCGCCGCCCCGCCAAGGGCGCCTACGGCGAGGACTACTCCGGCCCCAACGCCGACGGAGGCATCGGCCGCTGACCCGCGGCCCCTGTGACGCGTACAACGTGACGGCGCCGTGGCGGAGTTCCCGCACAACACCGGGAACCCGGCCACGGCGCCTGTGCGTTGACGCACCGCCAGAGGCCTCCATCACAAGGGCCAACCCCAGCCGTTCCCCAACACTGTGACGTGTGGCACCATGCTGGCCACCCCCACCGGCACAGCCCTCACCGGAGACACCCCTAGTGCAGCAATCCGCCGTTCCGGAACTGGCACACGCGCACACCCGCCCCATCCACTGGGTCGCCACCGCGACGGCTGTCGCCGGTGTCGTCGCCCTGTCCTCCCTGCTGCAGCCGGACTCGGCGACCGCCGCCCAGGCACCCGGCCGCGAACTCCGGCAGGCCGCCGCGCCGCCCGCCACCGAAGGCGTCGACTTCCCCCTCGAATGCGGGCCCGTGAGGGCCGTGGTGGAGACGAAGGCGTCCGGGGACCTGGACGGCGACGGGCGGCCGGAAACGGTCGCCGTCGTGCACTGCGACGCCGGCATCAGCACGCCACCCGACGGCGTGTACGTCCTCACTCAGGGCGACGACGCGACCCAGCCCCGGGTGGTCGCCACGCTCGTCGACCCCAAGGACCGGTTCACCGTCAGTGACTTCACCGTCCGGGACAAAGCCGTCCTCGCGACTCTGCACGGCTACTCCTCCATCGACGTCCCCACCTGCTGCCCGGACCTGCAGCAGGACGCGAAGTGGCAGTGGAAGAACGGTACGTTCGTCCGCTCGTCGCCCGCCGACGCCCGGAGCGTCTGAAGCACGCAACCCGCGTGTGTGAGAAATCAGACAGTCGTAACTGGCCGTAAGGAACTGGTCACTCCGCGTCCGGGTCGTAGACCTCGGCGCTGTCCGAAATCCGACGCACGTGGATGCACTCGCCCGGACACTCCTTCGCCGAGTCGATCACATCCGTGAGGAGCGGCAGCGGTACGGGCGTTGTGGCCCCCCTGGCCTGCAACAGCTCGTCGTCCGCGCTCTTCACATAGGCCAGACCGTCGATATCCAGCTCGAACACCTCGGGCGCGTACTGCGCGCAGATGCCGTCGCCGGTACAGAGATCCTGATCGATCCAGACCTCCAGCGCCTCGCCGTCGACTCCGGCCTCCTGCTGCACGGTCACCTCTCCTGCCGTGTGCCCGCCCGGCCGTACGGGAATCCGGCCAGCTCTGACGGGTGTTGAACGCTTCGAGCCTACCTTCGCTCGCTTTCGTATCGCGTTCGCTGGGTATCTCCCTGGCGTGAGGGAGAGCGCAAGGGTGAAGATCGGACACACCCCGACAGTCTTTGTGATCTAGGGGTTTCAATCGACACCCACCCAGGTAGGGTCTGGAAGCGTCCAGCTCCCCTTGGAGGAGGTGAGGACCGTGGCAGCCCACGACGACGACATGAACCGCGGCATCCGCCCGGGACGCGGGTCCGACGACCCGGCCGGGCAGATCGCCTACCTTGAGCAGGAGATCGCCGTCCTGCGACGCAAGCTCGCCGACTCTCCGCGACACACGAGGATTCTCGAAGAGCGGATCGTCGAGCTGCAGACCAACCTGGCCGGCGTGTCCGCACAGAACGAGCGACTCGCCAACACGCTCCGTGAGGCCCGCGACCAGATCGTGGCCCTCAAGGAAGAGGTCGACCGGCTCGCACAGCCACCGGCCGGCTTCGGTGTCTTCCTGCAGGCGAACGAGGACGGCACGGCCGACATCTTCACGGGGGGCCGCAAGCTCCGCGTGAACGTCAGCCCCAGTGTCGAACTCGACGACCTGCGGCGCGGCCAGGAAGTAATGCTCAACGAAGCGCTCAACGTGGTCGAGGCCATGGAGTTCGAGCGCGTCGGGGACATCGTCACCCTCAAGGAAATCCTGGAGGACGGCGAACGCGCCCTGGTGCTCGGGCACACCGACGAGGAACGGGTGGTACGGCTCGCCGAGCCGCTGCTGGACGTCACCATCCGCCCCGGCGACGCCCTGCTGCTCGAACCCCGCTCCGGCTACGTCTACGAGGTCGTGCCCAAGAGCGAGGTCGAGGAACTCGTCCTCGAAGAAGTCCCCGACATCGGCTACGAGGCCATCGGTGGCCTCGGCAACCAGATCGAGGCCATCCGGGACGCGGTCGAGCTGCCGTACCTGTACCCGGACCTGTTCAAGGAGCACGAACTGCGCCCACCCAAGGGCGTGCTGCTCTACGGGCCGCCCGGATGCGGCAAGACGCTCATCGCCAAGGCCGTCGCCAACTCGCTGGCCAAGAAGGTCGCCGAGGTCACCGGCCAGGCCGCCGGCAAGAGCTTCTTCCTCAACATCAAGGGCCCCGAGCTGCTGAACAAGTACGTCGGCGAGACCGAGCGGCAGATCCGCCTCGTCTTCCAGCGGGCCCGGGAGAAGGCCAGCGAGGGCACCCCCGTCATCGTCTTCTTCGACGAGATGGAGTCCCTCTTCCGCACCCGCGGCTCCGGCGTCAGCTCGGACGTGGAGAACACCATCGTCCCCCAGCTGCTCGCCGAGATCGACGGTGTGGAGGGCCTGCAGAACGTGGTCGTGATCGGCGCCTCCAACCGTGAGGACATGATCGACCCCGCGATCCTGCGCCCCGGCCGGCTCGACGTGAAGATCAAGATCGAGCGTCCGGACGCCGAGGCGGCCAAGGACATCTTCGGCAAGTACCTCACCGAGCGCCTCCCGCTGCACGCCGACGATCTCACCGAGCACGGCGGCGACAAGTCCATGACGGTCCAGAGCATGATCCAGACCGCTGTGGAACACATGTACGCCGAATCGGAGGAGAACCGCTTCCTTGAGGTGACCTACGCCAATGGTGACAAGGAAGTCCTCTACTTCAAGGACTTCAATTCCGGCGCCATGATCGAGAACATCGTCGGCCGCGCCAAGAAGATGGCGATCAAGGACTTCCTGGAACACAACCAGAAGGGCCTGCGCGTCTCCCACCTCCTCCAGGCCTGCGTGGACGAGTTCAAGGAGAACGAGGACCTGCCGAACACCACCAACCCGGACGACTGGGCCCGCATCTCCGGAAAGAAGGGCGAACGGATCGTGTACATCCGTACGCTCATCACCGGAAAGCAGGGCGCGGACACCGGACGCTCCATCGACACGGTGGCGAACACCGGTCAGTACCTGTAAAAGGCAGGGCGGCTGCGGGTGCCCTCACCGGGTACCCGCAGCCGACTGTTTTTCAGGCGTACGCTCGCGAGGTAAGCAAATGATCTCCCCACCAGCGCAAAGGCGTTCTAGGCTCTTCCGTACCGCCGAGTCGCGCAGTGCGGGGACGGGTACCGCACACGCAACCGAGCGCCAGCGGTATCTGCGCGGCGTCCACGACCGAGGCCGCCGCCGGGCAAGGAGGGCCGCATGACCGTACGGCGAGTAATGGGCATCGAGACGGAGTACGGGATCTCCGTCCCCGGCCACCCGAACGCCAATGCCATGCTCACCTCGTCCCAGATCGTCAACGCCTACGCGGCGGCGATGCACCGGGCCCGCCGGGCCCGCTGGGACTTCGAGGAGGAGAACCCCCTGCGGGACGCCCGAGGCTTCGACCTGGCCCGCGAGGCCGCCGACGCCAGCCAGCTCACCGACGAGGACATCGGCCTCGCCAACGTCATCCTGACGAACGGCGCCCGGCTCTACGTCGACCATGCCCACCCCGAGTACAGCGCCCCCGAGGTGACCAACCCCCGCGACGCCGTCCTCTGGGACAAGGCCGGTGAGCGGATCATGGCCGAGGCCGCCGAGCGGGCCGCCCAGCTGCCCGGCGCCCAGCCGATCCACCTCTACAAGAACAACACCGACAACAAGGGCGCCTCCTACGGCACGCACGAGAACTACCTGATGAAGCGGGAAACCGCCTTCTCGGACATCGTGCGCCACCTCACGCCCTTCTTCGTCTCCCGTCAGGTCTTCGCCGGGGCGGGCCGCGTCGGCATCGGCCAGGACGGGCACGAGCACGGCTTCCAGCTCAGCCAGCGCGCGGACTACTTCGAGGTCGAGGTCGGCCTGGAGACCACGCTCAAGCGCCCGATCATCAACACCCGCGACGAGCCGCACGCCGACGCCGAGAAGTACCGCCGGCTGCATGTGATCATCGGCGACGCGAACCTCTCCGAGATCTCCACATACCTCAAGCTGGGCACCACGGCCCTGGTCCTGTCCATGATCGAGGACGGTTTCATCGCGGTGGACCTGGCGGTGGACCAACCGGTCCGCACCCTCCACCAGGTCTCCCACGACCCGACGCTCAAGCGCCTGATCACGCTCCGTAGCGGCCGGACCCTCACCGCGGTCCAGCTGCAGATGGAGTACTACGAGCTGTCCCGCAAGTACGTGGAGGAGCGCTTCGGGGCCGACGCCGACGAGCAGACCAAGGACATCCTGCAGCGCTGGGAGGACACCCTCAACCGGCTGGAGCACGACCCGATGAGCCTGGCCGGCGAGCTGGACTGGGTCGCCAAACGCGAGCTGATGGAGGGCTACCGGCGCCGCGACGGCCTCGACTGGGACGCCGCCCGGCTGCACCTGGTCGACCTCCAGTACGCGGACGTACGCCCCGAGAAGGGCCTGTACAACCGCCTGGTCTCACGCGGCCGGATGAAGCGGCTGCTGGCCGAGGAGGACGTCGAGCGGGCGAAGTCCAAGCCGCCGGAGGACACGCGCGCGTACTTCCGCGGGCGCTGCCTGGAGCAGTACGCCGACGACGTGGCCGCGGCCTCCTGGGACTCCGTGATCTTCGACCTCCCGGGCCGGGACTCGCTCCAGCGCGTCCCAACCCTGGAACCGCTTCGCGGAACGCGTAATCACGTCAAGGAGCTCCTGGACCGCTGCCGTACCGCGGAAGACCTGGTCAGGGTCCTGAGCGGCGGCTGAGCGGGTACTCGGGCGGGGCCGGGCGCGCAGGGTGGAAATCCCGGCGCCCGGGAATCATCGAGGTGGCCCCCGTACGTTGGAGAAACTGCGGGGCCATTGTCAGACCCGGCTTGTAGGGTCTGATCATGACCGGTCGGCAGCGATGCCGAAGATGTCGGGCGAACCGAGCGGGGTGAGGGTTATGGCGACCAAGGACACCGGCGGCGGACAGCAGAAGGCGACACGCTCCACGGAGGAGGTCGAGGAGCAGGCGGCGGAGACGCAGGCTGCGGAGGACCTCAAGGAGCGGCACGAGAAGCTGAGTGATGACGTCGACTCGGTTCTGGACGAGATTGACGATGTCCTCGAGGAGAATGCCGAGGATTTCGTGCGCTCCTTCGTTCAGAAGGGTGGCCAGTAGGCTACTTTCGCCTTCGATTTGAAGGTGGGCGGGGTGGATGGTGGCCGATCGATCGAATGGGAAGCGCTGTGCGCGGTGCGGTGAGATCAAGCCGCGCGCAGCCTTCGCAGCGAAGCGGGCCAACCTTGATGGTGTGCAACACCGCTGCCGGGACTGTGCTGCTGAGTCTTCCGAAGCAGTCCCGGAGGGCTGCAAGCACTGTCAGGCGTGCGGAGAGATCAAGCCGCACTCTGAGTGGCACAGGAAGAAGTCGTCGCCGGACGGCTTGGCATCGCGCTGCCGATCGTGCCGCGCGGTCGACAACCGTGCAGGTCACCTGATGCGCAAGTACGGCCTCACGCCAGCGGAGTTCGATGCGCTGGTTGCACAGCAGCAAGGCGTCTGCTGTATATGCCTTGCCGCCCCGGCCGAGCATGTGGATCACTGCCATGAGACGGGTAGGGTCCGTGGCGTACTGTGCTTCAGCTGCAACGCTGCACTGGGGCAGTTCAAGGATCGGCCCGACGTCATAAGGCGGGCTGCTGCATATGTGGAAGGAAACGCGTGGAAGCCAACACTCGTAGCACCGGGCGTCTGCCAGCTGCCTTCCTGACGCCTGGGTCCTCCTCGTTCATGGACTTCCTGTCCGAGCACCAGCCGGAGCTGCTGCCCGGCAACCGGCAACTGCCGCCCACCCAGGGCGTGATCGAGGCGCCGCACGGCACGACCATCGTGGCCGTGACGTTCCCCGGCGGCGTGGTGCTCGCCGGTGACCGGCGGGCCACCATGGGTAACGTCATCGCGCAGCGGGACATCGAGAAGGTGTTCCCGGCCGACGAGTACTCGGCCGTCGGCATCGCGGGCACCGCCGGTCTGGCCGTCGAGATGGTCAAGCTCTTCCAGCTGGAGCTGGAGCACTTCGAGAAGGTCGAGGGCACCCAGCTGTCCCTGGAGGGCAAGGCGAACCGCCTGTCGACGATGATCCGCTCCAACCTCGGCATGGCCATGCAGGGCCTGGCCGTGGTGCCTTTGTTTGCTGGATATGACCTGGATCGCGGCAAGGGCCGCATCTTCTCCTACGACGTGACGGGCGGCCGCTCCGAGGAGCAGGGCTTCGCGGCCACGGGCTCCGGCTCGATCTTCGCGCGCGGCGCCATGAAGAAGCTCTTCCGTGAGGACCTGACCGAGGAGCAGGCCACGACGCTCGTGGTGCAGGCTCTGTACGACGCGGCAGACGACGACTCGGCGACCGGTGGTCCCGATGTCGCCCGCCGGATCTACCCGATCGTCACCGTGATCACCGAGGACGGCTTCCGTCGGCTCACCGAGGACGAGGCCTCCGAGATCGCCCGCTCGGTGCTGGAGCGGCGGCTGGAGCAGCCCGACGGCCCCCGGGCCGCGCTGCTGTAGCCGACGGCCGATTTGTTCGAGGTGATCCAGTGACTTCCACAGAAAGGGACGGATAACCGGTGTCGACGCCGTTCTATGTCTCACCCCAGCAGGCCATGGCCGACCGGGCGGAGTACGCCCGCAAGGGCATCGCCCGGGGCCGCAGCCTGGTCGTGCTGCAGTACGCCGACGGCATCGTGTTCGTCGGCGAGAACCCGTCCCGCGCGCTGCACAAGTTCAGCGAGATCTATGACCGCATCGCGTTCGCGGCGGCCGGTAAGTACAACGAGTACGAGAATCTGCGCATCGGCGGCGTGCGCTACGCCGACCTGCGTGGTTACACCTACGACCGGGACGACGTGACCGCGCGCGGTCTGGCCAACGTCTACGCGCAGACGCTGGGCACGATCTTCTCCAGCGCGGCCGAGAAGCCGTACGAGGTGGAGCTGGTCGTCGCCGAGGTCGGGGAGACGCCCGAGGGGGACCAGATCTACCGGCTGCCGCACGACGGGTCGATCGTGGACGAGCACGGTTCGGTCGCGGTCGGTGGCAACGCCGAGCAGATCAGCAGCTATCTGGACCAGCGCCACCAGGACGGCATGACCCTCGCCGAGGCGCTGAAGCTGGCCGTGCAGGCCCTGTCCCGTGACACCAACGGCACCCAGCGGGAGATCCCCGCCGAGCGGCTGGAGGTGGCGGTGCTGGACCGGACGCGTCCGCAGAAGCGCAAGTTCAGGCGGATCACCGGTCGGCAGCTGGCCCGGCTGCTGGAGGCGGGCGGCGCGTCGTCCGCCGCGGAGGCCGAGGACGAGTCCGCCGAGGACGAGTAGCCCCAGCTCATTCCGCTTCGGATGCCCCGGTCGTCGACGGCCGGGGCATCCGGCGTTCAGAGGGCCGGTGGCGGCGCCGTGGAGCCCCGAACGACCAGTTCGACCGGGATGTCCCCGCCGTCGGGCTCCCGGCCCTCCAGGACCGCCAGCAGGGCCCGCATCCCGCGTTCCCCGAACAGCTCGGCGTCCAGGCGTACGGTCGTCAGCTCGGGGTCGATGGCGGTGGCCAGGGCGAGGTCGTCGAGGCCGGTGACGGAGATGTCGTCGGGGATGCGCAGGCCGAGCCGCCGGACGGCCTTGTAGGCGCCGGCCGCCAGCTTGTCGTCGTCGCAGACGACGGCGGTGGCCCGATGGCGCCGGAGCGCGGCCTCGGCGGCGGTCAGGGCGCCCTCGATGGAGATGGGCGCGCGGGCCGTGTGCACGGTCGTGCCGGGGACGGCGTCCACGCGTGCGCCGAGTTCCCGGGCGCGTACCTCGAAGGTCCAGGAGGGCACGTCGGCCGCCAGGTGGAGAAAGCGGCGGTGGCCGAGGCCGAGCAGATGGTCGGCGACCTGGCGGACGCCGTCGGCGATGTCGAGGTTGACCGTGGCCGCGCCCAGGCTGCCCGCCGGGTCGCTGTCGAGCATCACCAGGGGCAGCTGGTCGCCGCGGATGGCGGTGAGGGCGTCGGCGGCCATGGAGGAGGCGATGACGCCGTCGAGGGCGGCCTGGGCGGACGCGAAGGGGTCGCGGGCGGGGCCGATGCCCTCGGGGGAGGGGTAGAGGACGACGCCGAAGCCGTGTTCGGCGGCGACGCGGGCGGCTCCGGTGTAGACGCCCGCGAAGAACTCCGTGGTGAGGGCGGGGACCACCAGCAGGACCGTGCGGGTGCGGCCGAGGCGGAGGTTGCGGGCGGCCAGGTTGGGCCGGTAGCCCAGGTCACGGGCGGCCTCGCGGACCCGCTGGGCGGTCGCTTCCGAGACGCGGCCGCGCCACTTCTCGCCCAGCACCAGCGAGACGGCGGCCTGTGAGACCCCGGCGGCCTCGGCGACGTCCCGGCTGGTGGGGCGGGTGCCGGCTCGTGCCACTCGGCATGCTCCTTCGTCGGCGTGGGGTCCGGGCTCCGCCTGGACGGTGAACAGCGCACATGGTACGTATGGCAGTGGACGTTATACGTAAAACTTCAGCGGAGGGGGCGGACATGGCCGCGGGATACGGGGAGATCCTCAGGGCGAAACACGCCGCGAGGCTGCTGGTCGGCACGCTCGTGGGGCGGCTGCCCAACGCCACCGCCGCGATCGCCATCGTGCTGTTCGTCCGCGCCGAGGGCGGCTCGTACAGCCTGGCCGGGGCTCTGGCGGCCGTCTACGGAGTCGCCAACGCGACCGGTCAGCCCCTGCTCGGGCGGCTGGTCGACCTGTACGGGCAGCCGCGGATCCAGTTGCCGGCGGCGCTGCTGTCGGCGCTCGCCATGGCCGTCTTCGCCTTCAGCGGCACCGAGGCGCTGCCGCTGTCCTACGTCGCCGTCGGCGCCGCCGGGCTGTTCACACCGCCGCTGGAGGGCGGGCTGCGCGCGCTGTGGCCGTCGGTGCTGCGCCGGGAGGACCAGGTGCACACGGCGTACGCCATGGACGCGGTGGCGCAGGAAGTGATGTTCACGGTGGGGCCGCTGCTGGTGACGCTGTGCGTGTCGCTGTGGTCGGCGCAGGCCGCGCTGCTGGTGCTGAACGTCGTCGGTGTCCTCGGCGCGCTCTGCGTGGTGCTGTCGCCGCCCTCGCGCGCGTGGCGGTCGGCGCCGCGCGAGGCGCACTGGCTGGGCGCGCTGCGCTCGCCGGGGCTGCTCGCCCTGCTGGGCGCGTTCCTGTTCGTGGGCGTGGCGCTCGGCTCCATCACGGTGGCCGCCGTGTCGTACGCGGACGACCGCGGCGGTGACGCGGTGTACGGCTGGCTGATGGCGGCCGTGGGGCTCGGCGCGCTGGTCGGCGGTGTCGGCTACGGGGCGCGGCAGTGGGCCGGTGCCCCCGAGCGGCGACTGCGGGTGCTGGTCGGGCTTCTGGCGGTGTGTTATCTGCCGCTGCTGCTGATGCCGGGTCCGGTCGCGATGACGGCGCTGGCCGCGCTGGCCGGGGTCTTCCTGGCGCCCGCCATCGCGTGCGCGTTCGTCATCGTCGACCGGCACGCTCCGCGAGGGACCGTCACGGAGGCGTTCTCCTGGCTTGTGACGACGTTCACAGTGGGCGCGTCCGTCGGTACGGGGCTGGCGGGGCCGGTCGTCGAGTGGGGCGGTGCGCTGTGGGGCTTCGCCGTGCCCGGTGCGGCGGGGGCCGTGTCGTTGCTGGTTCTGCTGGCCACGGGGCGGGTACTCGCAGCTCCCGCCAGGACAGCGGTCGTTGCGGCTTCATCGGAAAATGATCCAAATCGTGCTGCCGAACCCCGTTTCAGTTCAGGGGATCGGGCGTAATGTTCAGTCATGGACCGCCGCATTTTCGGGCTGGAGAACGAGTACGGCGTCACGTGCACGTTCAGGGGACAGCGCCGTCTGTCGCCTGACGAGGTGGCGCGGTACCTCTTCCGCCGTGTCGTGTCATGGGGCCGCAGCAGCAATGTCTTTCTGCGGAACGGCGCCCGCCTGTATCTCGATGTGGGCTCCCACCCGGAATACGCGACACCCGAATGTGACAACGTGATCGAGCTGGTCACCCACGACAAGGCCGGAGAGCGCATTCTCGAAGGCCTCCTGGTGGACGCGGAACGACGCCTGCACGAGGAGGGAATCGCGGGCGACGTCTACCTCTTCAAGAACAACACCGACTCCGCCGGCAACTCCTACGGCTGCCACGAGAACTATCTGGTGGCCCGGCACGGGGAGTTCTCCCGGCTCGCGGACATCCTGATTCCGTTCCTCGTCACCCGGCAGCTGCTGTGCGGCGCCGGCAAGGTGCTGCAGACCCCGCGCGGCGCCGTGTACTGCGTCAGCCAGCGCGCCGAGCACATCTGGGAGGGCGTCTCCTCGGCGACGACCCGCTCCCGGCCGATCATCAACACGCGCGACGAACCGCACGCCGACGCCGAGCGCTACCGCCGCCTGCATGTCATCGTGGGCGACTCGAACATGTCCGAGACGACCATGCTGCTCAAGGTCGGCGCCACCGACCTGGTGCTGCGCATGATCGAGGCGGGCACGGTGATGCGCGACCTCACTCTGGAGAACCCGATCCGGGCGATCCGCGAGGTCAGCCACGACATAACGGGCCGGCGCAAGGTGCGCCTGGCCAGTGGCCGGGAGGCCTCCGCGCTGGAGGTGCAGCGCGAGTACTACGAGAAGGCCGTCGACTTCTGCGAGCGGCGCGGTATCCGCACCGGCATCGTCGAGCAGGTGCTGGAGCTGTGGGGTCGTACGCTGGAGGCGATCGAGGCCGAGGACCTGGACCGGATCGACACCGAGATCGACTGGGTCATGAAGTACAAGCTCCTGGAGCGGTACCGGGCCAAGCACAACATGACCATGTCGCACCCGCGGGTCGCGCAGATAGACCTCGCCTACCACGACATCCACCGCCGTCGTGGCCTGTACTACCTGCTGGAGAAGAAGGGGCAGGCCGCTCGGATCTGCAACGACTTGAAGATCTTCGAGGGCAAGTCGGTTCCGCCGCAGACCACTCGGGCCCGGCTGCGTGGCGACTTCATCCGGCGGGCGCAGGAACAGCGCCGGGACTTCACCGTCGACTGGGTCCACCTCAAGCTCAATGACCAGGCCCAGCGCACGGTGTTGTGCAAGGACCCGTTCCGTTCGGTGGACGACCGGGTGGAGAAGCTGATCGCCGGTATGTGAGCCATGCGTTTGCGGTGAAAGCGGAACGCAACACGGGCGCCGTTCGTTTCCAGTGCGGCGCCCTTCTCACGCCGTAGAGTTGCGCGCACGCCATCAAGCAAGATCGACCGATTACGAGGCCCCCACCGTGCGCCGACGCTCACTTCTCATCGCCGTTCCCGCTGGACTGGTCACGCTCGCCGCATGCGGCGACGAAGGGTCCGACTCCGGCAAGGCCAGCGACACCGCGTCGCCCTCGGACCCGGCGACCTCCGCCGCGCCGTCGCCGAAGATCGTCGACGGTCCGCTGCCGGCGGTCACCGCGGGCAGCGAGTTCGGCGAGAAGCCCACGGTGGCCAAGGGCAGCGGCGAGCCGTCGAAGGACCTCGCGGTGAAGACGCTGATCGCGGGCGGCGGCCGTACGGTCGCGGAGAACGACTACATCGTGGCCCACTACCTGGGCCAGATCTGGGACACCGCGAAGGTCTTCGACAACTCCTACGACCGCAAGACCCCACTGCTCATCCAGCTCGCCCAGGGCGGCATCATCGACGGCTGGCGCTACGGCCTGACCGGCAAGAAGACCGGCAGCCGTGTCGCGATGGCCGTGCCGCCCACCTGGGGGTACGGCGAGCAGGGCAACGCCCAGGCGGGCATCAAGGGCACCGACACGCTCGTCTTCGTCGTCGACATCGAGGACACGTACAACGCCCGCAGCTCCGCCAAGGGCACCGACGTCGCGCAGGACAACGTGGACCTGCCCAAGGTCGGCACCAACACCGACGGCAAGGCGCCCTCCATCGAGATCCCCAAGACCGACGCGCCGACCGAGCTGGTGGCGAACTACGTCATCGAGGGCGACGGCGAGGAGGTCGGCGCCGACAGCACCGTGCTCGTGCAGTACAAGGGCGTGCTCTGGGACACCGGCAAGGAGTTCGACTCGTCGTACAGCCGCAAGGCGCTCACGTCGTTCTCCCTCCAGCAGGTCGTCAAGGGCTGGGCGCAGGGCCTGACCGGCAAGAAGGTCGGCAGCCGCGTGCTGGTCGTCATCCCGCCGGAGCTGGGGTACGGGGACAACCCGCCGCAGGGCAGCGGCATCGAGAAGGACTCCACGCTGGTCTTCTCGGTCGACATCCTGGCGAAGATGTGATCGTTCGGGATGTAAGACTGTGTGTGTTCGCCTATCCACAGACATGCAGGAGCTGAAGACGTGAGCATCGACAAGCCCGAGATCGACTTCCCGGGCGGCGAGCCCCCGGCGGACCTGGAGATCAAGGACATCTGGGAAGGCGACGGCCCCGTGGCGCAGGCGGGCCAGACGGTCACCGTGCACTACGTCGGTGTCGCCTTCAGCACGGGCGAGGAGTTCGACGCCAGCTGGAACCGCGGCACGCCGTTCCGCTTCCCGCTCGGCGCGGGCCGCGTCATCAAGGGCTGGGACCAGGGCGTGCAGGGCATGAAGGTCGGCGGCCGCCGCCAGCTGACCATCCCCGCCCACCTCGCCTACGGCAACCAGAGCCCGACTCCGGCGATCAAGCCCGGCGAGACGCTGATCTTCGTGGTCGACCTGCTCGGCGTCTGAGCAGGACCGACCGGAGCCGATCATCCGGGGCCCATGCCTGTTCGGGCATGGGCCCTCCGCTTTTGCCAGGGCCCCGCGGAGCGGTACGGTCATCGGTCGGAAGCACCATAGGGAAGGCGAAGGGCGTCGATGGCCATTGCCAAGGCCGAGCGGCTGATGAACCTGGCGCTGTGTCTGCTGGGAACGCGGCGGCCGCTCAGCAAGCGCGAGCTTCGAGAGTCCATCGAGGCCTATCTCGAAGCGGGCAGCGACGACTCCTTCAACCGGATGTTCGAGCGGGACAAGGACGACCTGCGCGAGCTGGGCCTGGTCATCGAGACCGTCGAGAACCTCGACGGCGAGGTCGGCTACCTCGCCCGCCGCGACAGCAACCGCCTGCCGCCCATCACCCTCGACGCCGAGGAGGCCGCGGCCCTGGGCCTGGCCGCCAAGGTCTGGCAGCAGGCCCGGCTGGCGGGCGCGGCCAGCGGCGCCCTGCAGAAGCTGCGTGCCGCCGGGCTTCCCGAGGATGTCGACCCCTACGAGGCGCACGGCGCCCTGGAGCCGCGCATCCCCGTGCACGAGGCCGCCTTCGAGCCGCTGATGCTGGCCTGCCGCGACCGCCGCCCCGTCGTCTTCGAGTACCGCAAGGCCACGGCCGCCCACCCCGAGACCCGGCAGGTGGAGCCGTGGGCGCTGGAGTGCTGGCGCGGCCACTGGTACCTCGCGGGCTGGGACCGCGACCGCGGGGCCGAGCGGGTCTTCCGGCTGTCCCGGATCACCGGCAGGGTGCGCACCCGCAGCGGCCGGTACACCGCGCCCGTCCCCGACGTCGTCACCGTGCGGGAGACCGTCGCCGGGTGGGCCGGCGAGACCGCCGACCGCAGCGCGCGGATCCGGCTGCGCTCCGGCGCCGGGTACCCCCTGCGGGCGAAGGCCACGGCGGTCCGGGAACTCGGCGACGGCTGGGACGAGTTGGAGATTCCGTACGGCCACGGGCTGGACGCCTGGCTGGTGGAGTTCGGGCCGGACGTGGTGGTCCTGGAGCCCGCCGAGCTGCGGGCCGATGTGGTGGACCGGCTGCGTGCCGTGGCCAAGGGCTGAGGGGGAGCGGAAGAGACAGTGGCCGGTAAACCGATCAGGCCCGCGAACGCCATCGACCAGACCCGGCGGATGCTGTCCCTGGTGACGTATCTGAAGGAGCGCCCCGGGGCCCGGGTCGAGGACGTCGCCCGCGCCTTCGGCATCACCGAGGAGGAGCTGGTCTCCGACCTCGATGTGCTGCCCATGTGCGGCACCAGCTTCCGCGGCGGTGACCTGCTCGACATCGACACCGACGGCGAGCGCATCTGGTGGCACAACCCCGCCGCTCTCGGGGCGGAAGCGGCCGAGCCGCTGCGCCTGGCCGCCGACGAGGCGACCGCCCTGCTGGTGGCCGCCCGGGCCGTGTCCACCCTGCCCGGCCTGCGCGAGAGCGACCGGCAGGCGCTGTTGCGCGCCACCGCCAAGGTGGAGGCCGCGGCCGGTGAGGCGGCCGGCGCCAGCTCCCGGCTGTCGGTGACCTTCGAGTCCGAGGGCGGTGTCTTCGCCGACGTCGACCGGGCGATCTCGGAGCGCCGCCGGCTGTGGATCCGCTACTACTCACCGGCCCGCGACGAGGTCACCGAGCGCGAGGTCGACCCGATCCGCCTGGTCAGCGTCGGTCACACCTATGTCGAGGGCTGGTGCTATCGCTCCGAGGCACGCCGCACCTTCCGCCTCGACCGGGTCGCCGAGATCAGGGTCCTCGACGAGCCGTCCGCGCCGCCCGAGACCGAGCTGCGGGACCTGTCCGAGGGGCTGGTGCAGCCCGCGGCCGAGGACCCGGAGGTGGTCGTGGAGGTCGGCCCCGGCGGCCGCTGGGTCGCCGAGTACTACCCGCACGACAGCGCGGATGAGCTTGCCGACGGCGGGCTGCGTATCACCCTGCGCACACCCGACCCGGCGTCGCTGCGCCGCCTCGCCCTGCGCCTCGGCCGGGACGGACGGATCGTCGCCCCACGGGAGCTGGCCGACAGCGCCCGGCAGGCGGCCCGCGAGGCGCTGGCGGCGTACGACGGGATCGAGGCGGAGACTCCCGGGACCGAACCCCCGGGCCACACGGGACACGACAGGCAGGAGCAGGGACTGTGAGCGAGTCGGCGTCTGGGGTGCGGGAGATGACGGTGGCGTCCGCGTTCGCGGGGATGAGAAGCGTGACCCCCGTGGTGTTCAAGGCCGGTTGCCCGGACTGCCGGGGCCGCTTCGAGCTCGCCGCCGGCGCCCTGCGCCTGGCCATCGGCGCCACCAGCCGTACGACCTTCTACTCCTTCACCTGCCCCGAGTGCGGCGCGTCCGTCCGCAAACCGGCCGGGGAGCGGATCGTCGAGCTGCTCACCGGGGGCGGGGTCCGCACCCTGCGGCTGCACTCCACGCTGTAGCGCGCTGCGCTCACCCTGTGCGCACGAGCCGCAGCCCAGGCCCTAGGCTCAGGGGCATGTTCTGGCCGATGTTCGCGGTAGCTGTGGGTTTCCTGGGAATCGCCGTGCTCGGCGTCCTCGCCGTCCGGGTCTTCGTGGAGGCCCAGCGCCTCGGCAGGCAGGTGACGGAGTCCGCCCGCCGTATCAACCGGGCCGCGGAGGACCTGGAGCGGGCGGCGGTGAGCACGGCCCGGGCTGTGGACGCGCTGTGAGCACGCCCTGAGCCGTCCTGTGGTTCCTGCGCTTGATGCGCCTATGAGGCGCTTCGCCCTGTCAACTCCGCCCATGCGGCAGGTACGCTGCTGGTTGCGGCTCGGAGAACGAGGCCCGGGCCGTGGACCGGGAGTACGCACGGGGATTGCCTCACGTTCACCCCTGGGCGTTACGATCGCTGCCAGCACGGTCGTTCGGACAGGTGTCCGACCGGTCGGACAGCACCCCATCCACCCGCCTCGGTGAGAAGGTAAAGACTTATGTTCGGAAGGCTCGGAGCCCCCGAGATCATTCTCATCCTCGTCGTCATCATCCTGCTGTTCGGCGCGAAGAAGCTTCCGGACATGGCCCGCTCGCTCGGCAAGTCCGCGCGCATCCTGAAGAGCGAGGCCAAGGCGATGAAGGAGGACAACAAGTCCTCCGCCCCGGCCGACCCGCCGCACACCGACGAGCAGCAGCCCCCCGCTCAGCGCATCATCCAGGCCGCGCCCGGTGACGTGTCCAGCTCCCGCCCGGTCAACGAGCCGACGGACACGACCAAGCGCTGACGCAGGGCCGGTGACCTCCGGCCTGCCGCACGAGATGGGAACCGTGGGTTGCTGAAGCCTGCCCGCAAGAAGGAGAAGGATCCGGAGGGGCGGATGCCCCTCGCGGAGCACCTCCGTGAGCTCCGCAACCGGCTCGCGAAGGCACTGCTGGCCATCGTCGCCGTCACGATCGTCGCCGCCTTCTTCTACAACGACATCATCAACTTCTTCACCGAGCCGATCCTCGATTCGGTCGGTTGCTCGCAGTCGTTCGAAGAACTGGCCCGCGCGTCCGCCGAGAATGCCAGGAACACCGAGCCGTGCGCCCAGATCACGATCAACGGCCTGCTCACGCCGTTCACCCTGGCGCTCAAGGTGTCCCTGATGGCCGGTATCGTCCTGGCCTCGCCGGTCTGGCTCTACCAGCTGTGGGCCTTCGTCGCCCCCGGCCTGCACAAGCACGAGAAGAAGTACGCCTACGCGTTCGTCGCCACCGGCTTCCCGCTCTTCCTCGGCGGCGCCTACTTCGCCTACAGGGTGCTGCCCACCACCGCGAACGTGCTGATCGAGTTCACGCCGTTCGGTGTCAACAACCTGCTGCCGCTGGACGACCTGCTCGACCTCGTCACGCGCATGGTGATCGTCTTCGGCCTCTCCTTCGAGCTGCCGCTGCTGCTGGTCATGCTCAACTTCACCGGCGCCATCTCGGGCAAGCGGATGCTCGGCTGGTGGCGGGCGATGATCATGGGCATCACGGTGTTCGCGGCGATCGCCACGCCCAGCACCGACCCGCTGACCATGATGGCGCTGGCCGGACCGATCTGGATCCTGTACTTCGGCGCGGTGATCGTCTCCCTCCTCAACGACCGGCGCCGACGCCGCCGCGAGGCCCTCGGCCCCGCCGACGACGAGGCCTCCGAACTGGACCTCACGCCTGAGGACATCGGCGAGGTGGAGACCGTCAGCGCGAGCCGCGCCCTGCCCCAGCAGCCGAGCAAGGACCGGGTCAACGGCTACGACGACGTGACCTGACGTCACGCGGTGACGGCCTGCACCACGCGGGCTTCTGAGCTGCGGGTACCGCCGGATTCACAGGAGCCGATCCGGATAATGATCGTCCTGTTGTCAGTGCGGCCCGGTACGCTCGAAAGCACGATGACTGAGGATCTCTCACCGGCCGAGCGGTACGCGGCAGCACGCAGGCGCGCTGCCGAGCAGGCCACCGCACTCGCGTCGTTCCGCGAGATGTACGACTTCGGCCTCGACCCCTTCCAGATCGAGGCCTGCGAGGCGCTCGAGGCGGGCAAGGGCGTGCTGGTGGCCGCTCCCACCGGCTCCGGCAAGACGATCGTGGGCGAGTTCGCCGTCCACCTCGCCCTGCAGCAGGGCAGAAAGTGCTTCTACACGACACCCATCAAGGCGCTGTCGAACCAGAAGTACAACGACCTGTGCCGACGCTACGGCATCGCGAAGGTCGGCCTGCTCACCGGCGACAACAGCGTCAACTCCGACGCGCCGGTGGTCGTGATGACCACCGAGGTGCTGCGGAACATGCTGTACGCGGGCTCGCAGACCCTGCTCGGCCTCGGCTATGTGGTCATGGACGAGGTGCACTACCTCTCCGACCGCTTCCGCGGCGCCGTGTGGGAGGAAGTGATCATTCACCTGCCCGAGTCGGTGACCCTGGTGTCACTGTCCGCGACCGTGTCCAACGCCGAGGAGTTCGGCGACTGGCTCGACACCGTCCGCGGCGACACCGAGGTGATCGTCGCCGAGCACCGGCCCGTGCCGCTGTTCCAGCACGTGCTCGCCGGGCGCCGGATGTACGACCTGTTCGAGGAGGGCGAGGGCCACAAGAAGGCCGTCAACCCCGACCTCATGCGCATGGCCCGCATGGAGGCCACCCGGCCGTCCTTCCAGGACCGCAGACGGGGCCGGGCCATGCGTGAGGCCGACCGGGAGCGGGAGCGGCGGCAGCGGTCGCGGGTGTGGACCCCGAGCCGGCCCGAGGTCATAGAACGGCTGGACGCGGAAGGGCTGCTGCCCGCGATCACGTTCATCTTCAGCCGCGCCGCCTGCGAGGCCGCCGTCCAGCAGTGCCTGTACGCCGGGCTGCGGCTGAACAACGAGGAGGCCCGGGAGCGGGTCCGCGCGCTCGTGGAGGAGCGCACGGCCTCGATCCCGGCCGAGGACCTGCATGTGCTGGGGTACTACGAGTGGCTGGAGGGCCTGGAGCGCGGCATCGCCGCCCACCACGCGGGCATGCTGCCGACCTTCAAGGAGGTCGTCGAGGAGCTGTTCGTCCGGGGGCTGGTGAAGGCGGTCTTCGCCACCGAGACGCTGGCCCTGGGCATCAACATGCCCGCCCGGTCGGTCGTGCTGGAGAAACTCGTCAAGTGGAACGGCGAGCAGCACGCCGACATCACCCCGGGCGAGTACACGCAGTTGACGGGGCGTGCGGGGCGGCGCGGCATCGACATCGAGGGCCACGCCGTGGTGCTGTGGCAGCGGGGGATGAACCCCGAGCACCTGGCGGGACTGGCGGGGACGCGGACGTATCCGCTGCGGTCCAGCTTCAAGCCGTCGTACAACATGGCGGTCAACCTGGTCGAGCAGTTCGGGCGGCATCGGTCGCGGGAGCTGCTGGAGACGTCGTTCGCGCAGTTCCAGGCCGACAAGTCGGTCGTGGGGATCTCGCGTCAGGTGCAGCGCAACGAGGAAGGGCTCGCCGGTTACCAGCAGTCCATGACCTGCCACCTCGGGGACTTCGAGGAGTACGCGCGGCTGCGGCGCGAACTGAAGGACCGCGAGACCGAGTTGGCCCGGCAGGGGGCGGCACAGCGGCGGGCCGAGGCCGCGGTCGCGCTGGAGCGGCTGCGGCCGGGTGACGTCATCCATGTGCCGAGCGGGAAGTACGCCGGGCTGGCGCTGGTGCTCGATCCGGGGCTGCCGGCCGGGCGGTCCAACGGACACCGGGGGTTCGACCACCATGACGGGCCGCGGCCGTTGGTGCTGACCGCGGAGCGGCAGGTCAAGCGGCTGGCGTCGATCGACTTCCCGGTGCCGGTGGAGGCGCTGGAGCGGATGCGGATCCCGAAGTCCTTCAACCCGCGCTCGCCGCAGTCCCGGCGGGACCTGGCGTCCGCGCTGCGCAGCAAGGCCGGGCACATCGCGCCGGAGCGGCAGCGCAAGCGGCGGTCGCAGGCGGCGGACGACCGGGAGATCGCGCGGTTGCGGGCGGCGCTGCGGGCGCATCCGTGTCACGGGTGCAACGACCGCGAGGATCACGCCCGTTGGGCCGAGCGGTACCACCGGCTGCTGCGGGACACCTCGCAGCTGGAGCGGCGGATCGAGGGGCGGACGAACACGATCGCCCGGACATTCGACCGGATCGTCGCGCTGCTGACCGAGCTGGACTATCTGCGCGACGACGAGGTCACCGAGCACGGCAAGCGGCTGGCGCGGCTGTACGGGGAGCTGGATCTGCTCGCCAGTGAGTGTCTGCGCGAGGGCGTCTGGGAGGGGCTGGCCCCGGCGGAACTCGCCGCGTGTGTCTCGGCGTTGGTGTTCGAGGCGCGGGTCGGTGACGACGCGCTGGCACCCAAGCTGCCCTCCGGCAAGGCGAGGGCCGCGCTCGGTGAGATGGTGCGGATCTGGGGGCGGCTGGACGCGCTGGAGGAGGAGTTCCGGATCACGCAGACCGAGGGGGTCGGGCAGCGGGAGCCGGATCTCGGGTTCGCCTGGGCCGCGTACATGTGGGCATCCGGCAAGGGGCTCGACGAGGTGCTGCGCGAGGCGGAGATGCCGGCGGGGGACTTTGTGCGGTGGTGCAAGCAGGTCATTGACGTGCTGGGGCAGATTTCGGCGGCGGCGCCTGAAGGGTCGACGGTCGTGAAGAACGCGCGAAAGGCTGTTGACGGGTTGCTGCGGGGGGTTGTCGCCTACTCGTCGGTGGGGTGACGGTTGTTCGGCGGGTGCGGGTGCGGGTGCGGGTGTGCCGTGGCTGGGTGGGTAGTTCCCCGCGCCCCTGAGGGGCGTTGCTGCTCCGTGGTCTACAAGTAGCCGCTCATTCACTCATCACGGTGAGTTGCTGTCGCATGCCTGTTTGCCGTCACTCACCGTGTGCGAAAGTGATCTCTGCGTGTAAATGGAGTCGAGCGTACTCCTGTTGCGGGTCTCGTTTCAGGCGGTTGCTGAATATGACACGGCGATGATCCGGTCGGACTAAGCTCGCCCGCAGCGCACCGAGTTGCGGTGTATTCGTGCGCCTGTTCCCAAAAATCCTGATGATCCCAACAGTCCCATGACGTATACCCCCGCAAGCTCCCCCGACTCCCCGCCGACTGCTTTCAGAGGGCCCACATGGTGAGTGTTCAATCCCCACCCGCACGGCGTGAACTTCCCTATGCGCGCGTGCTGTTGCTCCCGGCGATACTGATGGCCGCGGCGACCGGAACCGCCGTCGCCCTGGTGACGCCCTCGGCCCGGACCGCAGTCGGCCTGTGCGGCGCCGTCGCCACGCTCCTGGTGATCGCCACCGCGGCCGAAGCGGTGCGCCGCGGCCGCGCGCTGCGGCACGCCCAGGCCGAGCACGCCCGTCACAGCGCGTCGCTGGAACAGCGCATCATCGCCCACCACGAGGACTGGGTCCGCTTCGGCGAGGACATCGTGCCCACCGCGCTGCGACGGATGGCCGGCGGTGTTTCCCCCGTGGAGGTGATCCGCCAACTCAGCCTGGTCGATCCGGCCTTCCGGGACATGCCCGACCCACAGCGCCAGCTGCTCAAGAAGCTGATGCGCATCGTGGACCACGAGGAAGCCCTGCGCGACTCCGCCGCACGCTCCTTCGTCACCATCGCCCGGCGCGTGCAGGCGATCGTCCACCAACAGGCCAACGAGCTGCGGGAGATGGAGGAGGACCACGGCCGCAACCCCGAGGTCTTCGACGACCTGCTGCGCATCGACCACGGCAACGCGCTGATCGGCCGCCTCGCCGACTCCATCTCCGTCCTCGGCGGCGGCCGCCCCGGCCGCCAGTGGCCCCTGCCGGTGTCGCTGTACAGCACGCTGCGCGGCGCCATGTCGCGGATCCTGGAGTACCGCCGAATCAAGCTGGACAACATCGCCCGCATCAGCGTCAAGGGCATCTACGTCGAGCCCGTCATCCACGCCTGCGCCGAGCTCTTCGACAACGCCACCCGCTACTCGCCGCCGAGCACCAAGGTGCACGTCACCGCGGTCCAGGTGCAGACCGGCGTCGCCATCGAGATCGAGGACGCCGGCGTCAGCTTCAGCGAGGAGGCCCGCATCCGGATCGAGGGCATGCTGGAGCGCGCCAAGGCCGGCGTCGACCTCCAGGACCTCGGTGACGCCCCGCGCCTCGGCCTCGCCGTCGTGGGCCGCCTGTGCCGGGCGTACAACATGCAGGTGGCGCTGCGCTCCTCGGCGTACGGCGGGGTCCGGGCCGTGGTCATCGTGCCGAGCAACATGCTCACCGACGAGCCCGGCGTCGGACTCGCCCACGGCATCGGCGCCACCTCGGTGCCCACCGTCTCGCCGGACGCCCTGGAGGGCCCCAAGCGCCCGCCGAAGCGGCGCCGCCCGACCAGCCCGAAGATCCCGGCCACGGTCCCCATGGAGGACGACGTCCCGGTCGTCACCGAGTGGACCGCGAACGGTCTGCCGCAGCGCCGCAGCCGGGTGAAGACCCCGCTCAGCCAGCGGATCCGGGAGCAGTACGCCGCCGAACGCGCCGAGAAGGAGGCCGCCGAGCGGGAGGGGCGCGAACCCCGGCCCGTGTGGGGCGCCCCCGAACCCAAGCCCGAGAACAAGGACCAGCCACCGCCCGGGATGTGGGTCGAGGCGTTCATGGAGGGGCTCAAGCGACCGAAGCCGACCTCCTCCACCCAGCCGACCAACGAGCCGGCCCGTGCCCAGGCCGACGACGAGAGGGAGCCCAACTGATGGCGTACCGAGCGAACTTCGACTGGATGCTCCAGGACCTCGCCAAGGGCGTGCCCGGCATCCAGATGATCGTGGTGCTCTCCGCCGACGGACTGCGCATCGCCCGCCACGGCGGCGATCCGGACACCGCCGACCGGGTCGCCGCGGCCTGCGCCGGACTGCAGAGCCTGGCGAGTGCCGTGGCCGACGAGATCCCGACCAGCGACGGCCAGATGCGCATGATCCTCATCGAGGTCAACGGCGGCTACTTCTACCTGATGGCCGCCGGGCCCAACGCCTATCTCGCGGTGCTCTCCAACATCGTCGCCGAACCGGGCCTGATGAGCGCCCAGATGCGCGACCTCGTCGACCGGATCGGTCCCCACCTGACCAGTCCGCCGAGGCGCAACGGGAAGGCCGTATGACTCCTCCGCAACGCAAGCGGCGCTCCACCAGACAGGAGCCCCCACCCCAGCCGCAGCCGCAGTCGGCCCCTCAGGCGGGCGGCGCGGGCCACGACAGCACGGACGGCACACCGGGCAAGGACGGCAAGCCCTCCAACCCCGAGCGCCTGTTCGTGATCGGTGAGACGGACGGCGATCGCGCGGAACTCGACCTGGTCACGTTGATCGTGGCGCGGGCCGAGCCGAAGCCGTCCACCAGCCCGGAACAGGCGGCGGTGCTGCGGCTGTGCGCCGCCCCGCTCTCCGTGGCCGAGTTGTCGGCCTACCTCAGTCTGCCGTTCAGCGTGATCACCGTCCTGCTGACCGAGATGCTGACGGCCGAACTCGTGCAGGCACGCGCCCCCGTCGTCCGCCAGGCGCTCCCTGACCGTTCCATCCTCGAAGCGGTGATGCATGGACTTCAAAAGCTCTGACACCATCCCGGGCCCACGCACCGAGGACCATCTGCCGCACACGGCACAGGCCGCGGTGAAGATCGTCATCGTGGGCGGCTTCGGGGTCGGCAAGACGACCATGGTCGGCTCGGTCAGCGAGATCAAACCGCTGACCACCGAGGAGACCATGACGCAGGCCGGCGTCGGTGTCGACGACAACTACGGCTCCGACTCCAAGACGGCCACCACCGTGGCGATGGACTTCGGCCGCATCAGCATCACCGACCAGCTCGTGCTGTACCTGTTCGGCACGCCCGGCCAGGAACGCTTCTGGTTCCTGTGGAACGGGCTGTTCGAGGGAGCGCTGGGCGCGGTGGTCCTGCTCGACACCCGGCGGCTGGAGGTCAGCTTCGACGTCATGGGCCGGCTGGAGGAGTGCGGTGTGCCCTTCGTGGTCGCCGTCAACACCTTCCCGGACGGCCCCCATTACCCGATCCCGGAGCTGCGCGCGGCGCTCGACCTGGCCGAGGAGATCCCGATCCTGGAGTGCGACGCCCGCCGCCGCGCCTCCAGCAAGGAGGTGCTGATGACGCTGATGCGTTTCCTGCACTCCCTGGCCATGACGGGCCAGCTCACCTGACCCGCCCGCACCGCCGCAGGTCCCACTCCCCAGACAACGGTCCCCCCACAGTTTCCGAAAGCGACTCGCTGTGACGCCTGAATCCCACTCCACGACCGGCACGGACGACCTCACCGCCGGCCCGCCCCCCGGCTGCCCCGCACACAACACCCTCGGCCCCGGCGGACTGCACCGGCTCTACGGCCCCGAAGCACGGGACCTGGGCGCCCTGTACGAGAAACTCCGCGCCGAGCACGGTGCCGTGGCGCCCGTGCTGCTCCACGACGACGTACCGATGTGGGTGGTCCTCGGCCACGCCGAGAACCTGCACATGGTGCGCTCGCCCGCGCAGTTCACCCGGGACAGCCGGCTCTGGACGCCGCTGCTGGAGGGCATGGTCAAGCCCGACCACCCCCTCATGCCGCACATCGCCTGGCAGCCCATCTGCTCGCACGCCGAGGGCGACGAGCACCTCAGGCTGCGCGGCGCGGTCACCGGCGCCCTGACCACCATCGACTTCCGCAGCCTGCGCCGGCACATCACCCGCTACACCCAGATCCTCGTCAACCGGTTCTGCGAGGCGGGCGAAGCCGACCTCGTCAGCCAGTACGCCGACCATCTGCCGATGGCCGTGATGTGCGAGATCCTCGGCATGCCCGACGAGTACGGCGACCGGATCGTGCACGCCGCCCGCGACATGCTCAAGGGCACCGAGACCGCGATCGCCAGCAACCAGTACATCGTGGACGCCCTCGGCCGGCTCGCCGCCAAGCGCCGCGCGCAGCCCGAGGACGACTTCACCAGCCACCTCGTCACCCACCCGGCCGGCCTCAGCGACGACGAGGTCCGCGAACACCTGCGGGTCGTGCTCATCGCCGCCTACGAGGCCACCGCCAACCTCCTCGCCAACGTGCTGCGCACGGTGCTCACCGACCCGCGCTTCCGTGCCCAGCTCAACGGCGGCCAGATGACCGTGCCCGAGGCGGTCGAGCAGTCCCTGTGGGACGAGCCGCCGTTCAGCGCGGTGTTCGCCTACTTCGCCAAGCAGGAGACGGAGCTGGGAGGGCAGCGGATCCGCAAGGGCGACGGGCTGCTGTTCGCCCCCGCGCCGGGCAACGTCGACCCGAAGGTACGGCCCGACCTGACGGCCAACATGCAGGGCAACCGGTCCCACCTCGCCTTCGGCGGCGGCCCGCACGAGTGCCCCGGTCAGGACATCGGCCGTGCCATCGCCGACATCGGTGTGGACGCGCTGCTGATGCGGCTGCCGGACGTCGAACTCGACTGCGACGAGGAGGACCTGACCTGGACCGAGTCCATCTCCTCACGCCACCTGGTGGAACTGCCGGTGCGGTTCGATCCCAAGCCGCCGCAGGACGTCATGGACAAGCCCGGCCTCCAGCCGGTGCCCCGCCAGCGCAGCACCTGGCAGGTCGGCGCCCCGGCACCCGAGTCGGCGCCCGCCCCCACGCCGGAGCCCTCCCCGGAGCAGGCGGGCACCGCCACCGCGGCGCCGCAGCAGCAGCCCCTGCCCGACGCCGAGACGGCGAGCACCCGCACGCCGGGCGTCTGGCAGCGGTTCCTGCGCTGGTGGCGGGGTTACTGACCGGCCCACTCCGGGTCCCCGGACCAGGCCGTCAGCGTCCTTTCGCTGCGGAAGACGTGCGCCAGCCCCGTGACCGGGTCGGTGAACTCCAGCTCCCGCGCCAGCAGCTGAAGCGGGCGCCGGAAGTCACCGGCCGGCACGGGGCCGGTCACCACCGGATACAGCGGATCGCCGAGGATCGGCACGCCCAGCGCGTTCATGTGCACCCGCAGCTGATGCGTCTGCCCGGTGCCGGGCACCAGCCGGTAGCGGGCCAGATCCCTGCGGTGCTCGATCAGCTCGATACGGCTCACCGCGTTGGGTTCGCCCTCGACCTCGCGGGCGGTCAGCGTCCCGCGCTCCTTCACGATCCGGCTGCGCACGGTCCGGGGCAGGGCGAGCGCCGGGTCGTACGGCGCCACCGCCTCGTACGCCTTGCGCACCCGCCGGTCCCGGAACAGCGTCTGGTACGCGCCCCGCTCCTCGGGCCGCACCGTGAACAGCACCAGCCCGGCGGTGAGCCGGTCCAGCCGGTGTGCGGCGGTCAGCGTCGGAATGCCCAGCTCGCGGCGGAGCCGGGCGAGCGCGGTCTCGGCGACATGGCTGCCGCGCGGCGTGGTGGCGAGGAAGTGCGGCTTGTCGACGACGACGATGTGCTCGTCGCGGTGCACGACCTGCAGCGGAAACGGCACCGGCACCTCGACGGGCAGCTCCCGGTGGAACCACACGAACATCCCCGGCACATACGCCGCGTCCGGCGCGACCGCCGTCCCGTCGGCCCCGACGATCAGTCCCGCCTGGAACATCCCGTCGACGACCCCGGCACCGGCCCCCGTCAGCCGCTGCACCAGATGCTCCCGCACGGTCGCCCACGCCCCCTCGAAGGGCAGCCGCACCCGCACCGGGTCCACACCGTCACGCTGTGGCAACGGGGAAGGCGGAATCCGGGTCCTGCGTCTCATCGCCGTCCAGCGTAAGCGCTCACCCGGGGCGGCTGCGGGGGCCCGCGTGACCGTCGCGTACGCCTATGCGGCCGCCGTCGCCCCGGTGGCCTCCTGCTCCGCCTCGATCCGGGCGTTCCACTCCCGCTTGGACGCCTGCCAGCCGTCCTCGTTGTGGCCGAGCCGCCAGTAGCCGGAGATGGACAGGTCCTCGCGCGGGATCTGGCGCTCCACGCGCAGCAGTGCGCGCAGCTCCTTCACGAACGCCGCCTCGCCGTGCACGAACGCGTGCACCCGGCCCTCGGGGAACTCCAGCGCCCGGACCGCCTCGACCAGCGCCTCACCGATGGGACGCTCGCCGCGGTGCAGCCAGACGACCTCCGCGTCGGAGTCGATCTTCTGCTCCTCCTCGGGCCCGGCGACCTCCACGAAGGCCCGGACCTCGGCGCCGTCGGGAAGCGACTCCAGGGCGGCCGCGATCGCGGGCAGCGCGCTCTCGTCACCGGCGAGCAGATGCCAGTCGGCGCTCGCGTCGGGGGCGTAGGCGCCGCCGGGGCCCGTGAAGCGCAGGGTGTCGCCGGGCCGGGCGCGCATCGCCCAGGGACCGGCCAGGCCCTCGTCGCCGTGGAGCACGAAGTCCAGCGTCAGCTCGCGCAGTTCGGGGTCCCAGGCGCGCACGGTGTACGTCCGGGTGACCGGCCACTGTTCGCGGGGCAGCTCCTCGCGGATCCGCTGCAGGTCGAAGGGCTCCGGGTAGGTCACGCCCTCGGCCGGGGGGAACAGCAGCTTCACATAGTGGTCGGTGCACGTACCCGCCGTGAACTCGGCGAGGCCGTCGCCGCCGAGCACCACCCGCTGCATGTGAGGGGTCAGCCGCTCGGTGCGGACGACCTGGGCGGAATGAGCCCTGCGCGGCTGGCGGGCCGGACGTTCTGCCATGACGGCCTCCCTGATCCGAATAGCTTAGGCTTACCTAAGCTAGCACTTCCGTCCCACTGATGCCTCTCAGCTGTTCAAGTGCGTCTTCTTCGGCGTTCAAGTGTATGAGTCCGAGTTGCCGGAATCGTCACGATTCGAGCGTGGTGAGCAGCCGCTGCAGCGCGCCGCCGAGCCCCCAGCGCCCCGACAGCGCCTCCAGTGCCGCCGGGTCGCGCGGCGTGCGCGGCAGCGCCGTGTCGACGTCCGGGAGCGGCACGTCGCAGGCCACCCGCACGACCGTCGGCGCCACCGCCAGGTAGGGCCGCGCCTCGTCCAGCCGCTTGCGCTGGGTCGGCGTCAGCTTCGCCTTGCGGTCGTCGACCGCGGCCAGGATCCCGGCCAGGTCGCCGAACTCGGCGAGCAGCTTCGCGGCCGTCTTCTCGCCGATGCCCGGCACGCCCGGCAGACCGTCGCTGGGGTCGCCGCGCAGCAGGGCCAGATCCGCGTACCCGCTGCCGTCGACGCCATACTTCTCGCGCAGCCACGCCTCGTCCGTGAGCTGCAGGGTGCCCACGCCCTTCAGCGGGTACAGCACCCGCACGCCACGAGCGTCGTCCACCAGTTGGTACAGGTCCCGGTCGCCGGTGACGATGTCGACCGGGCCGGTGGCCTGCGCGGTGAAGGTGCCGATGACGTCGTCCGCCTCGTACCCCTCGACCCCCACCCGCGCGATGCCCAGCGCGTCGAGGACCGCCTCGATGACCGGCACCTGCGGAGACAGCGTGTCCGGCACCTCCTCCATGTCCGGCCCGACCTCGTGCTCCTCGGCGACCCGGTGCGCCTTGTACGACGGGATCAGCTCGACCCGCCACTTCGGGCGCCAGTCGGCGTCCATGCACGCCACCAGGTGCTCGGGGTGGTGGTCCCTGACCAGCCGGTCGATGAAGTCGAGCAGTCCGCGCACGGCGTTCACCGGCGTGCCGTCCGGCGCCTTCACGGAGTCCGGGACGCCGAAGTAGGCGCGGAAGTAGAGCGAGGCGGTGTCGAGGAGCATCAGTCGTCCGGTCACGTCCCGCATCATGCCGTACCCCACTGACAGCCACCCGGCGCGGCCGGGGGCGTGGTCGTCGTGAACGTGCTGTGAACCGGATCACTGCGGTGTTTGCCTCGGACGCGTCTGGGCATGCGCCGCCTCGGAGCGATGCCGGTTGCATTTTCAATTGTTTTGCGGCCCTTCGTCTCCCTCCCTTGCCGTCGAGACGAGAGGCACGCGTGTCAGCCAGGCTTGAGGCCCAGCATCTCTACAAGGTGTTCGGCAGAAGACCGGACGAGGCAGTGGACAGGCTCCGCGCCGGGGCCGACCGGGAGGAGTTGCGGGCCGACGGCGCCACCGCCGCCGTGATCGACGCCTCCTTCACCGTGGAACCGGGCGGGATCTTCGTCGTCATGGGCCTGTCGGGCTCCGGCAAGTCCACACTGCTGCGCATGCTCAACGGGTTGCTGGAGCCCACCGCCGGAACGGTCCGTTTCGACGGCCAGGACCTGACCGCGCTCTCCGACCGCGAACTGCGCGAGGTCCGGGCGAAGAAGATCAGCATGGTCTTCCAGCACTTCGCGCTGTTCCCGCACCGCAGCGTGCTGGAGAACGCCGCCTACGGCCTGGCCGTGCAGGGCGTGCCCCGCGCCGAGCGCGAGCGCCGCGCCGGCGAGGCGCTGGCTCTGTGCGGACTGGACGGCTGGGCGGAGGCCTGGCCCGACGAGCTGTCCGGCGGCATGCAGCAGCGCGTCGGTCTCGCCCGCGCGCTCGCCACCGACGCCGACCTGCTGCTGATGGACGAGTCCTTCAGCGCGCTGGACCCGCTGATCCGCCGCGACATGCAGGACCAGCTGCTTCAGCTGCAGCGGACGCTGAAGAAGACCATCGTCTTCATCACCCACGACCTGAACGAGGCCATGCGCCTCGGCGACCGGATCGCCGTCATGCGCGACGGCCGGATCGTGCAGACCGGCAGCGCCGAGGACATCCTGCTGCGCCCCGGCACCGACTACGTGGCCTCCTTCATCCAGGACGTCGACCGCTCCCGCGTGCTGACCGCGGGCGCGCTCATGGACCCGTCGGTCACCGCCGACGCCCCCCTCTGCGCCTGCGAGACCGCGACCCGCGAGACACCGTTCGTGGAGCTGTGCGCGATCAGCGCCCGCCTGTCGCACCGCGTCTCGGTGGTGGACCAGGCGAACCGGGTCGTCGGTGTCGTACCGCGGCAGCGGCTGATCGGCTTCCTCGGCGACGAGACGGCCGGCCCCGCGCCCTGCGACAACCCGGACGGGAAGGCGACCGCCCATGCCTAGGCTTCATCTCGGCGACTGGGTCGACTCCGGCGTCGACTGGCTCGTCAACCATCTCTCCTGGCTCTTCGACGCGGTCAAGGCCGTCGTCGAGGGCATGTACAACGGCATCAGCGACGTCCTCACCGCCCCCGAGCCGCTGCTCCTGGCCGGCATCCTCGCGGTGCTCGCCTGGTGGCTGCGCGGCCTGCTGGGCGGCGTCCTGGCCTTCGCGGGCTTCGCCCTGATCGACTCGCTCGACCTGTGGGACCGGGCCATGTCGACCCTGTCCCTGGTGATCGTCGCGACCGTGATCGCCCTGGCGATCTCCGTCCCGCTGGGCATCTGGGCCGCCCGCTCCAAGACCGTCAGCGCCCTCGTCCGGCCTGTCCTGGACCTGCTCCAGACGATGCCGTCGATGGTCCTGCTGATCCCGGCGATCCTGTTCTTCGGCATGGGCGTGCCGGCCGGTGTGATCGCCACCCTGATCTTCGCGCTCGCGCCCGGCGTCCGGATGACCGAGCTGGGCATCCGTCAGGTCGACGCCGAACTCGTCGAGGCCGCCGAGGCGTTCGGCACCACGCCCCGCGACACCCTGCTGCGCGTGCAGCTGCCGCTCGCCCTGCCGACCATCATGGCGGGCGTCAACCAGGTCATCATGCTCGGCCTGTCGATGGTCGTCATCGCCGGCATGGTCGGCACCGGCGGTCTCGGCGGCGCCGTCAACGAGGCGATCGGCCAGCTCGACATCGGCCTCGGCTTCGAGGCGGGCCTCGGCATCGTCGTCCTCGCCATCTACCTGGACCGGATCACCGGCGCGCTCGGTGAGCAGATCTCCCCGCTCGGCCGCCGCGCCGCCGCCCGGGCCCGCGCCACGGGCAACCGCCGGGTGTGGCACTACCGCCCCCGCCCGGTCGTCGCGGTCGTCGGCGTGGTCGTCCTCGCCCTGATCGGCGGCGGCATGGGCGTCTTCGGTTCCTCGACCGGCACCGCCGAGGCCTCCGCCACGAACGTCGGCAAGGGCAGGGAGATCAAGCTCGGCTACATCCCCTGGGACGAGGGCATCGCCACGACGTACCTGTGGAAGGAGATCCTGGAGCGGCGCGGCTTCGACGTCACCACCACGCAGTACGCCGCCGGCCCGCTCTACACCGGCCTCGCCACCGGCCAGATCGACTTCCAGACCGACTCCTGGCTGCCGACCACGCACGCCGAGTACTGGAAGAAGTACGGCGAGCAGCTCGACGACCTCGGCTCGTGGTACGGACCCACCTCCCTGGAGCTGACCGTCCCGTCGTACATGAAGGACGTGAACTCCCTGGACGACCTGAAGAACCACGCCTCCGACTTCGACGGCAAGATCGTCGGCATCGAGCCGAGCGCCGGAATGATGGGGCTGCTCAAGGACAAGGTGCTCAAGGAGTACGGGCTGGAGAACGCGTACGACGTCGTCGACGGCTCCACGCCCGCGATGCTCGCCGAGCTCAAGCGGGCGTACGCCAAGAAGCAGCCGATCGTCGTCACGCTCTGGTCGCCGCACTGGGCGTACAGCGACTACGACCTGAAGAAGCTCAAGGACCCCAAGGGCGCCTGGGGCAAGGGCGACGGCGTGCACACGCTCGCCCGCAAGGGCTTCGCCGAGGACAACCCCGAGGTCGGCGAGTGGCTGCGGAACTTCTCCATGACGGAGGAGCAGCTGACCGGCCTGGAGGCGCAGATCCAGAAGGCCGGCAAGGGCAAGGAGCAGGACGCCGTGCGCGCCTGGCTCAGGCAGCACCCCGGGCTGGTCGACGAGTGGGCCCCGGTGGGCGAGGGGCAGAGGCAGGCGGCCGGGTGACCTGACCGGCTCCAGGGGTGGGCAGCGACGTACACGCACGCGCGCGTGTGCGGCCGCGCCCACCCCTCGTGGCATGACGGCCACCCGAGGTGCACCGTCCGTACGAAAAGGATCCGGACAACCACGCAGCGCTACGCCACCGCCAGAACCCGGCCGTCAACTTCACGAAGCCGACCCCCACTTGCGCGGCACCCGGCCGCCTGGTGGGCTCTGGCACGCCGTGGGAACATGGGGGACCGCTCGCGCATTGAACCGAACAGCGTCAGGCTCGTACTGATCGACGGTCAGGGTCGCGGACGCATCCGCGCGACCTGCGGCCGAGGACGGCTCCGGCCCGCTGGTCAGCCCGTTCGCCCCGAAGGAGGAGCGTGCGGCGGGTGCCGCCCGGGAGGCTGATCCAGTGGCGCGAACTGTGGGGTCGCGGGCCACGCTGGGTGACGGCTGTGTGACGGGCGCATGAAACGGTTTGCCGAACATGCGTAGGGTGCAGAGAACTCATCAGAAAGGAGTGCGCCCGGACAGCGGCGTACACGGACCGACCGACGAGCGAAGGAGGGAGCCGGAGCGATGGGCGACCACAAAGAGCAGCCCCTTCGGGTGGGCGCGGCCGTGCGGCGGCGCCGTCGTGCCCTGGAGCTCACCCTCGCCGTCGTGGCCGAGCGCAGCGGCCTGTCGGTCCCCTTCCTGAGCCAGGTCGAGAACGACCGCGCACGGCCCAGCCAGACCTCTCTGGAGAAGGTCGCCGACGCCCTGCGCACCACCGCCGTCGAACTCCTCGCCGCCGCCGACCCGGCGTGCAGCGTCGACGTGGTGCGCGCCGGGGACGCCGAGCCGGGACCGCACCCGCAGGTCCGTTCCCTGGTGCGCGGTCATCACCAGATGCAGGCCTCGGAGTTCACCGGCGACCACGAGGCGGGCCGTGAATTCCAGTACCGCAACGACCAGTTGATGTACGTCGCCGACGGCGCCGTGGAGATCGAGGCGGAGGGCCGCGCCTACCGTCTGGGCCGCGGCGACACCCTGTACCTCACGGGCGGTGTGCGGCACCGCTGGCGGGCGACCGTGCCGGACACGCGCGTGCTCGTCGTCGCCGTCGCCGAGCACATCGAGGCCGTGCGGGACCGGCACCGGTAGCCGTGCGCGTCGTCTCGCTGGTGCCTTCCCTCACGGAGGCCGTGGCGGTGTCCGCCCCCGGCGTCCTGGTCGGCGCCACGGACTGGTGCACCCATCCGGCGGACCTCGACGTCCCCCGCGTCGGTGGCACCAAGAATCCCAAGGCCGACCGCGTCCTGGCACTCGCCCCCGACCTGGTGATCGCCAACGAGGAGGAGAACCGCGCCCCCGACCTCGACGCCCTGCGCTCGGCCGGTGTCGAGGTGCTGGTGACCGAGGTGCGGGACGTGCCGCAGGCCTTCCGGGAGCTGGCGCGGGTGCTGGACGCCTGCGGGGCCGATCCGCGCCCGGCGTGGCTGCGGGACGCGGAGGCGGCCTGGACGCGGCCACCCGTCCTGGACCCGCGCAGAACGGCCGTCGTCCCGATCTGGCGGCGGCCCTGGATGGTGCTGGGCCGCGACACCTTCGCGGGCGACGTCCTGGCCCGCCTCGGCGTCGACCACCGCTGCGCGGGCCACGCCGACCGCTACCCGCGCATCCCGCTCGACGAGCTGCGCGCCGCGGCCCCCGACGTGGTCGTCCTGCCGGACGAGCCCTACCGCTTCACCGCCGACGACGGCCCGGAGTCCTTCGAGGGCCTGCCCTGCGCGCTGGTCAGCGGCCGGCACCTGACGTGGTACGGACCGTCACTGGCCGAGGCGCCACGGGTGCTGGCCGAGGCCCTGCGAGCAGCTCTCCGCTGACCAGCCCGCGCGCCGTCCGTACGGCGACGACGGCCCAGGCGGCGACCAGGACGCCGTACAGACCGATCGCGAGCCAGCCGAAGGCGACGAGCCCGGTGTGCCGTCCCAGGGCCTCCGCGCCGGTCACGCAGGTGCCGACGGGGAAGGTGAACGCCCACCACGTCATCGCGAAGCCCATGCCCTGTCGGCGGGCCCTCAGCACCAGCACGGTCGCCAGCGCGAACCACAACAGCGCGAAACCCATCACGGGCAGCCCGTACAGCACGACCAGGACACTCCCGCCGTAGGGCGCCGCGTCCGCGACATGGGCGACCGCCGTCGTGGACTGCCCGAGCGGGCCCAGCACCAGGAACAGGGTCGGGGTGAGGGCGAGCGGCAGCGGCCCGCCGGTGAGCAGCCGGGCGAAGATCACCGGCAGCATGAGCAGGGTGGCGAGCAGACTCAGCCCGAACAGCGCCACGCAGGCCCGCAGCAGGATCTCCCGGGCCTGCCCGGGCGGCAGATACGGCACGAGCAGCGGCCCGAGGGCCGCGGACACCATGGGCGCGACCAGTGGCAGCAGCCACACGGGAGTGGCCTGCCCGGGATCCGGCCGGTGGTGTACGGCCATCAGGTACGGGACGGCGACGGCGGCCGCCAGCCCGAGGACCGTCCCGGCCGTGAACAGCACGGCGTCGAGCGCCACCGCCGCCCCGGTGCCGATCCAGTCCCGCCCGACGGTGATCGTGCCGCCGCCGACCGCCAGCAGGGCCATGGCCAGGCAGCCGTAGAAGGGGGCCGTCGCCGGGTCCAGGAGGTGGGCGCGCGCCTGGTCGCGGTGGTGGGTCCAGTGCAGGGCGCGGGCGGCGAGCAGGGCCGCCAGGAGGACCAGGGAGAGGGCCCAGACGGCCGTGCAGGCGGTGCGCAGCCCCGGGAGGTGCACGGGGAGCGCCGCGCCGGCGGTGGCGACGATGGCGGTGCCCATGACGGACGCGTACCAGTTCGGTCCGAGGTGACGGACGGCGGGGACACGCCGGGTGGGGCGTGACACGGGGTGGGCGGCGGTGACCATGCGCTCACGGTGGCGCCGGTCCGGGGCTGCCACCAGGGACCACGTCTCTATGGGGGCATAAGGTGGGGTTATGAGCAGGTCGGAGGGACAGCAGAACGGGCGGACGCCCCCGGGCGCGGGTTCGCTGGCGCACCGGGTGCCGGATCTCGGGGCGCTGGAGCTGCTGCTGGCCGTGGCGCGGCTGGGCAGCCTCGGCGCGGCGGCCCGGGAGGTCGGCATCACCCAGCCGGCGGCGAGCAGCCGGATCCGTTCCATGGAGCGGCAGTTGGGGGTGGCGCTGGTGGACCGCTCACCCCGCGGCTCCCGGCTCACCGACACCGGTGTGCTGGTGACGGACTGGGCGCGGCGGGTCGTGGAGGCGGCGGAGGCCTTCGACGCGGGGGCGCAGGCACTGCGGGACCGGCGGGACTCGCGGCTGCGGGTCGCGGCGAGCATGACCATCGCCGAGTATCTGCTGCCGGGCTGGCTGCTGGCGCTGCGCGCGGGACGCCCCGACACGGCGGTGTCGCTGCTCGCGGGCAACTCGGCGGCCGTCGCCGAGCGGCTGCTGTCCGACGAGGCCGACCTGGGCTTCGTGGAGGGGCTGACGGTCCCGGCGGGACTGGACTCGGTGGTCGTCGGCCACGACCACCTCGTCGTCGTGACGGCACCCGGTCACCCCTGGGCCCGTCGGCGCCGCCCGCTGTCGGCGGACGAACTGGCGGCGACCCCGCTGGTCCTGCGCGAGAAGGGCTCGGGCACCCGCCAGGTGCTGGACGCGGCGCTCGGCGGCCTGGCCCGCCCGCTGATCGAGCTCTCCTCCACCACGGCCGTGAAGGCCTCGGCGGTCGGGGGAGCGGGACCCGCGGTGCTCAGCGAACTGGCGGTCGGCGAGGAACTGGCGACCCGGCGCCTGGTGAACGTCCCCGTGGACGGCGTACGCCTGCGGCGCGACCTGCGGGCGGTATGGCGAACGGGCCACCGCCCGGCGGGCCCCGCGCGGGAGCTGCTGGGCCTGACGCGGAAATCGAAAACAGGCGGGAGGACAACGCCCTAAGGGGTCCTTGCACTATGAGCGTCCGATCAGGGCGGGCATAGTGCAAGGACCCCCAAGGGGCGCGGCGAACTGCGCGACCAGCCACATAAAAGCCGCACCCGCGAGGCGCGCCGCCAGCTAACCGGCCGCCTCCACCAACGCCCGCATCACCCGCACATCCTCCCCCATCTCCGGATGCCACTGCACCCCCAACACCCAATGCTCCCCGGGCAGTTCAACAGCCTCCACGGTCCCGTCCACCGCGTGCGCCGAAGCCACCAGCCCCGTACCGAGGCGATCCACGGACTGATGGTGATACGTCGGAACAGAGGTCTCCTCCGGCACGACACCGGCGTACAACGTCCCCGGCACCGGCTTGACGGCGTGACGCCCGAAGACCCCGACCACCTCCGCATGCCCGTCCAGGTGCTGCACGAGCGTCCCGCCCAGGGCGACGTTCAGCAGCTGCATCCCCCGGCAGATGCCCAGCAGCGGCACCCGCGCCGCCAACGCGGCCTCGATCAACGCGAGTTCCCAGGCGTCCCGCTCCCGCGCCGGGGGCCCGCAACGGGCGTCGCGTTCCGCGCCGTAGCGGGACGGGTCGACGTCCGGCCCGCCCGCGATCACCAGACCGTCGAGGCGGGAAACCGTCGCCGCCGCATGGTCGGGCGCGTCCGGCGGCAGCATCGCGGCCAGGCCGCCCGCCCGCTGCACCAGCCGCGGATACCCGGCCGGCAGCAGCGCCGCGTCCAGCTCCCACACGCCCCAGCGCGCCCCGGCCTCCAGATACGTGCTGACGCCGATCAGCGGTCTGCCGGTCATACGTCCTCCCGCTGCCCTCAATGGATCGCCTTCATACCTTTGCCGTCGGGCCCCGCACCGCGCAAGGCCTCACGTGAGGAAGCCCCGCATCTCACGTGAGGAATCCCCGCAACAGCGCCGCCGTCCCCGCGCAGTGCTCCCGCATGACCTCCCGCGCCCCGTCCGCGTCCCGGTCGAGCACCGCCTCCACCAGCGCCGTGTGCTGGCGCTGGGAGTGCTCCAGGTTGCGCACCAGCAGCGGGATGCAGTCCAGCAGGTCGTTCACCGTGGCCCGTACCGCCGCGTACCGCGCGGTGAGCGTCGGCGAGCCGCACAGTTCGGCGAGCGTGAGGTGGAGCAGCGTGTCCAGGCGCCGGTAGTCGGTGAGGGGCGCGTCATGGGTGCGGGCCAGCGCGGCGCGCAGCCGCTCCGCCTGCTCGTCGGTGAGCCCGTGCGCCGCGCACAGCCCGGCCGCGCCCACCTCCAGCACCTCCCGGAAGCGCAGCACGTCCTCGATGTCGACCCCGGCGACCCGGCGGCGCAGCTCGTCCTGGCCGCCGCCGTCCGTGCGGGGCAGCACGAACGTTCCGCCGTACCGCCCGCGCCGCGCCTCAACAAGCCCCTGGTCCTGGAGCACCTTCAGCACCTCACGCAGCGTCACCCGGCTGATCCCGAGCCGCTCCGCCAGCTCCCGCTCGGCGGGCAGCCGCTCACCGCCGGGTACCAGGCCGAGCCGCAGCACCTGCAGGATCTGCTCCAGCGCCTCCTCGAAGCCGTTGCCGGCGCGGACCGGCCGCAGCACCGGCGTCAGCGGGTCGCCCGCATCGCCCACCGGATCCACCGACATATGGCCGTGCCCCCTTCCCAAGCAATGGTTCTCAGCAATACCTTATGACTCTCGGCCCGGCCGACACAGCGCGCTGAAGCCCGAAGAAGCCCGAAGGAGGCCCTTCCCGTGGCAGACCGCACACCCCCGCTCAGCGTCGAGGAGCTGCACGCCCTCGTCGCGGGCGGTGAGATCGACACCGTCGTCCTGGCCTTCCCCGACATGCAGGGGCGGCTGCAGGGCAAGCGGTTCGCCGCGCGCTTCTTCCTCGACGAGGTGCTGGAGCACGGCACGGAGGGCTGCAACTACCTCCTCGCCGTCGACACCGAGATGAACACCGTCGACGGCTACGAGATGTCCTCCTGGGACCGCGGGTACGGCGACTTCGCCATGCACCCCGACCTGAGCACCCTGCGCCGCGTCCCCTGGAACAAGGGCACCGCCATGGTCGTCGCCGACCTCGCCTGGGCCGACGGCTCCCCGGTCGTGGCCGCGCCCCGGCAGATCCTGCGCCGCCAGCTTCAGCGCCTCGCCGGACTCGGCCTCACCGCCCAGGTGGGCACCGAGCTGGAGTTCATCGTCTTCAAGGAAACCTACGAACAGGCCTGGGACGCCGGTTACCGGGGCCTCACCCCGGCCAACCAGTACAACATCGACTACTCGGTCCTCGGCACCGGCCGCATCGAGCCCCTGCTGCGCCGCATCCGCAACGAGATGGCCGGCGCCGGTATGACCGTCGAGTCCGCCAAGGGCGAGTGCAACCCCGGCCAGCACGAGATCGCCTTCCGCTACGCCGAGGCCCTGGTCACCTGCGACCAGCACGCGATCTACAAGACCGGCGCCAAGGAGATCGCCGCCCAGGAGGGCATGTCGATCACCTTCATGGCCAAGTACAACGAGCGCGAGGGCAACTCCTGCCACATCCATCTGTCGCTGGCCGACGACCAGGGCCGCAGCGTGATGCCCGGCGACGACGGCATGTCCGAGGTCATGCGGCACTTCCTCGCCGGGCAGCTCGCCGCGCTGCGGGACTTCTCGCTGCTCTACGCGCCGCACATCAACTCGTACAAGCGTTTCCAGCCGGGCTCCTTCGCGCCGACCGCCGTCGCCTGGGGGCACGACAACCGCACGTGCGCGCTGCGGGTCGTCGGCCACGGCCGCTCCCTGCGGTTCGAGAACCGGGTGCCCGGCGGTGACGTCAACCCGCACCTCGCGGTGGCGGGGATGGTGGCGGCGGGCCTGCACGGGATCGAGCAGAAGCTGGAGCTGCCCGAGCCGTGCCCCGGCAACGCCTACACCGCCGACTTCGCGCACGTGCCGAGCACGCTGCGCGAGGCCGCCGAGCTCTGGGAGAACAGCCCGATCGCCAAGGCGGCCTTCGGCGGCGAGGTCGTCGCCCACTACCGCAACATGGCGCGGGTCGAGCTGGAGGCCTTCGACGCCGCGGTGACCGACTGGGAGCTGCGCCGCTCCTTCGAACGCATGTGAGGCCCTTCTTGTCCGACCAGCTCCAGGTACTGAACCCGGCGACCGAGGAGGTCGTCGCCACGATCCCGGCGGCGTCCGAGGCCGACGTCCACGTGGCGGTCGTACGCGCCACCCGCGCGCAGGCCGACTGGGCCGCCCTCGCCCCCGCCGACCGCGCCCGGCTGCTGCGCCGCTTCGCGGTCACCGTCGACGAACACCTCGAAGAACTCGCGCAACTGGAGGTCCGTGAGGCCGGGCACACAGTCGGCAACGCCCGCTGGGAGGCGGGCAACGTCCGCGACCTGCTGGACTACGCGGCCGGGGGAGTGGAGCGGCTCACCGGCCGTCAGATCCCGGTCCCGGGCGGCCTCGACGTCACGATCCTCGAACCGCTCGGCGTCGTCGGCGTCATCGCACCCTGGAACTTCCCGATGCCGATCGCGGCCTGGGGCACGGCTCCGGCGCTCGCGGCCGGCAACGCGGTGATCCTCAAGCCCGCCGAGACGACTCCGCTGACGGCACTCCGCCTCGCCGAACTCGCCCAGGAGGCAGGGCTTCCCGAAGGCCTGTTCCAGGTGCTCCCCGGCCGCGGTCCCGTCGCGGGCAACGCGCTGGTCGAGCACCCGGGCGTCGCGAAGATCGTCTTCACCGGGTCAACGGCTGTGGGCAAACGGGTGTTGGCGAAGGGTTCGGAGCTTCTCAAGCGCGTCACCCTCGAACTCGGCGGCAAGAGCCCCAACATCGTCTTCGCCGACGCCGACCTCGAAGCCGCCGCGGCCGCCGCACCCATGTCCTTCCTCGACAACTCCGGCCAGGACTGCTGCGCCCGCACCCGCATCCTCGTACAGCGGACGGCGTACGACCGCTTCCTGGAGCTGCTGAGCCCGGCGATCGAGGCCGTGCGCGTCGGCGACCCATCGGACGAGACCACCGACATGGGCCCGCTGATCTCCAGAACCCAGCTGGACCGCGTCCGCTCGTTCGTCGACCCGGACGCCCCCGGCATCCGCGGCAAGGCCCCCGAGGGCCCCGGCTTCTGGTTCCCGCCCACCGTCCTCACCGGTGTCAGCCCGGTGGCGCGCGTGGCCGTCGAGGAGGTCTTCGGCCCCGTCGCCGTCGTCCTGCCCTTCGACGACGAGGCCGACGCGATCCGCCTCGCCAACGCCACCGACTACGGCCTCTCCGGCTCCATCTGGACCCGGGACGTCGGCCGCGCGCTGCGTGTCTCGCAGGCCGTCCGGGCGGGCAACCTGTCCGTCAACTCCCACTCCAGCGTGCGCTACTGGACCCCGTTCGGCGGCTTCAAGCAGTCCGGCATCGGCCGCGAGCTGGGACCGGACGCGCTCGCCGCGTTCACCGAGACCAAGAACGTCTTCATCAGCACGGAAGGCCCCGCACAGTGACCGAAGCACCCCAGGAAGCCGTCTGCCGCCGCCTCGTCGGCCGTACCGCCGTCGTCACCGGAGCCGGCAGCGGCATCGGTCTCGCCTCCGCCCGCCGGCTCGCCTCCGAGGGCGCGCACGTCGTCTGCGGTGACGTCGACGAGACGCGCGGCAAGGCGGCCGCCGAAGAGGTCGGCGGGATCTTCGTCAACGTCGACGTCACCGACCCGGAGCAGGTCGAGGCGCTGTTCCGGACGGCGTACGAGACGTACGGCAGCGTCGACATCGCCTTCAACAACGCCGGCATCTCCCCGCCCGACGACGACTCCATCCTGGAGACCGGCCTGGAGGCCTGGAAGCGCGTCCAGGAGGTCAACCTCACCTCCGTCTACCTGTGCTGCAAGGCCGCCATCCCCTACATGCGCCGCCAGGGCAAGGGCTCCATCATCAACACCGCGTCCTTCGTGGCCCGGATGGGCGCGGCCACCTCGCAGATCTCGTACACCGCGTCCAAGGGCGGCGTCCTCGCCCTGTCCCGCGAACTCGGCGTGCAGTTCGCCCGCGAGGGCATCCGCGTCAACGCGCTCTGCCCCGGCCCGGTCAACACGCCGCTGCTGCAGGAGCTGTTCGCCAAGGACCCGGAGCGCGCCGCGCGCCGCCTGGTGCACATCCCGCTCGGCCGGTTCGCCGAGGCCGACGAGATCGCCGCCGCCGTCGCGTTCCTCGCCAGCGACGACTCCTCCTTCGTCAACGCCACCGACTTCCTGGTGGACGGGGGCATCTCCGGGGCGTACGTCACGCCGCTGTAGAAGCCTGTGGAACCCCGTGGACATCCGCCTACAGTGCGGGGGTGAGCATGACACCCCCGCCCGGCTGGTACCGCGATCCGTCCGCCCCGCACGTCGAGCGCTGGTGGGACGGCACGGCCTGGACCGAGCACCGGCGCCCGCCCGAGCCGCCCGGCCCGCCCTCCCCGGCCGTCGGCGGCGCCGCATCGTCCCCGCGCGCGAGGATCGTCGCCCTCACCGCCGCAGGGGCGCTCCTGGTGGCCGCCCTCGTCACAGGTGCGGTCGTCCTCAGCCCCGACGACGACAACGGCGGCGGCCCGCAGGCGAACACCGCCCCGCCGAGCACCACGCCCACAGCGGCCCCCACCACCTCCCCGGCACCCTCGCCCGACGACCCGACCGTCGTCGTCGACGAACTCAACGGCATCACGCTGCCGTTGCTCGACGGCTGGGTCCGGCCCGAGAACATCAGCGTGGACAACGTCATGATGACCACCGACGGGACGTACGACTGCCCGGGCGACGCCGGAATCTGCCGACACGGCCTGGTCATCTCCCGCACGGCCACCGACACCGACGAGACGTCCCCGGAGGCCCTCGCCAAGGCGGACATCGCGGACGCCGCCGACGAGGCCTACGACCGTGACCTCGTCGGCCGGCGCCCCTACGGCGGCATCGAGTCGCACCAGGTCGTCAGGTCCGGGCCGGTCGCGGTGGCGGGCCGCGCCGGGTACTTCGTGCGCTGGCGGGTCGACACCGCCGAGGGGCCCGGCGGTTATGTGCAGTCCCTCGCCTTCCACTCCAGCGTGGGAACCGAGGCACCGGTCATCGTGCGCTATGTGTTCGACGCCGGTCCGGACGGGCCGCCGCTCGCCGACATGGACCGCATCACCGACGGCATCCGGCCGGTCGGCGACGCGGACACCGGCGGCGGGGTGGGCGCCAGTGTCGGCCCGACCGGCTGACCGGTCAGAGGAACGTGCGGCCCTCCCCGCGATACGTCGGCACGGTCGCCGTCACCCGGTCCCCCTCGACCAGATGCAGCGTGTCGAACCGCTCGCACAGCTCACCGGCCTTCGCGTGCCGGAACCACACCTTGTCGCCGATCAGCAGGTCGTCGGCCGGGGAGCCCAGCAGCGGCGTCTGCACCTCACCGGCGCCCTCCTGGGGGTCGTACCGCAACCCATCCGGGAGATACGGCACCGGCAGCCGGTCCACCCCGGCCGCGCCGGACGCCGGATAGCCGCCGCCGAGGACGGTCACCACCCCGACGCCGGGCCTGCGCACCACCGGCTGCGCGAACAGCGCCGCCGGACGCCCGCTGAACGACGTGTAGTTGTCGAACAGCCGCGGCACGTACAGCCCCGACCCGGCGCCGATCTCGGTGACCGCGTCCTCCGCGGCGGTGTGCTGCACACTGCCCGTACCGCCGCCGTTGACGAACCGAAGCCCCGGCACCACGGCCCGCACCGCACGCACCACGGCCGCGCGCCGCTCCGCCAGCTCCCGCCGGGCCGCCGCCTGCATCAGCCGCACCGCCCGCGAGCGCACCGGCCGTCCCGCGATCGCGTCCCCGACACCGGCGATGTGCCCCTCGTACGCCATGATCCCCACGACCTCGAACCCCGGCCGCCGGACCACCAACCGGGCCATGTCGGCGACATCGGCGGGGGAGTGCAGCGGCGAGCGGCGGGCCCCGACGCGCACCCGCCCGCCGAGCAGCTTCAGAGAGGTGTCCAACTCCAGGCAGACCCGCACGACTTCACGGCCGCCGTCCCGCGCCCCGTCGATGAAGGCCAGCTGGGCGGGGTCGTCGACCATCACCGTGACGGCGGCGGCGAGCTTGGGGTCGGAGGTGAGTTCGGCGAAGCCCGTCCGGTCGGCCGACGGATAGGCGAGGAGGACGTCCTCGAAACCGGAGCGGGCCAGCCACAGGGACTCGGCGAGCGTGAACGACATGATCCCCGCGAAGCCGTCCCTGGCCAGGACACGCTCCAGCAGGGCACGGCAGCGTACGGACTTGCTGGCGACGCGGATCGGCTTCCCGCCCGCGCGGCGGACCATGTCGTCCGCGTTGGCGTCGAAGGCGTCCAGGTCCACGATCGCAACAGGGGCGTCGAGATGGGCGGTGGCCCGGTCGTAACGGGCCCGGTCGGCGGCGCGCGCAGTCATGAACGAAGCCTGCCAGACAGGATTACCGCAGGGTAGGGGGATGTTCCGGGCAGATGCCCCGGGCTTGTGGACTGGTTCCCGCATCGGCGGGAGCAACCCGTAGAGTGACGCGCACGCACGGAGGAACGACGGCGCCCGCGTACGAGGAGACGGGCACGGGCGCGAGGAAACGGGGGGTGCATGAGCACGGAAGCACAGCACACCCCGACGCCTCCCCGCCCGGCGCAGCCGCCGAAGGCCGCGCAGGGGAACGCCGATCGGCCCGCGAAGGACGGTGAGCGGCAGACACCGGCGGAGCGGGAGAGGGACCGCGGCTCGTCGTCGCCCGGCAACGGCACCCGCTTCCCGGCCCTCCGTGCCCCGCACAGTCAGGACACCGGCCCACTCATCCCACCCCCGCCCCCCGCCTCGGCCCGCTTTCCGGACACCCCGCCGCGCCCGTCCCGGCGCCCGACGCCGCCCGGACGCCCCGCAGCCACCCCGCGGACGCCCGCCCAGAGCGTCGTACCCCCGCGTCCGAGTCACCGCCCCGCCGCGGCACCCGCCGAGAACCCCGCGGAGACCACCCGGCGCCTGCGCCCCATGCCCGCGGAGACCCGGCGCATCCCCATCACCGCCTCGCTGGAGTCCACCACCCCCGTGACCCCCCACCCCGCCCACTCCTGGAGCGCCCCGCACACGTCCGGTGGGACGTTCGGCTCGGGGCGGCCCGTGGTCACCTTCGGCGAGCCCGAGGCGTTCGACGACCACGCGCGGCCCGGCATGTCCGGCGCGCTGGTCCGGCGGCGCACCCTCGCGGCAGCCGTCTGCCTCGTCCTCGGGGCCGGGCTCATCGGCGGTGCGGTGGCCGGGAGTTGGCTCGCCGGGGGATCCGGGGAGGGCGGCGAGCGCGGGGCCTTCGCGGCCGCCGGGAGCCTGTGGCACAGCGTGCCGGTCGACCAGCTGTTCCCGCCCACCGTGCAGGGCCGTGGCGCCGGGCCCGGCCGAGCCGACCGGATCTGGACGCGGATCGCCGTCGCCCCGGACAGCGGCTGCGCCGACGCCTTCGACCCGCTGCTGCGCCGGGCGCTCGCCCCGGTCGGCTGCGAGCGCCTGCTGCGCGCCACCTACACCGACGCCACCCAGAGCTACGTCACCACCGTCGGCCTGCTCTTCACCAAGGCCGACGCCACCGGGATGCGCTCGTTGGACGCCCGCTTCGAGAAGGAGGGCCTGGGCCGGCGCACCGACCTGATGCCCCGCCCGTACGCCGCGAAAGACACCGTCGCCGCGGACTTCGGGGACGAGCAGCGGGCCTCCTGGACGGTCTCCGTGCTCACCGACGCCCCGGTCGTCGTGTACGCCGTCTCCGGCTGGGCCGACGCCCGGACCGTCGACGAGCCGCAGCCCGCCGCGGAGGCGATGCGTTCGGGCGCCACCACCGCCGTCGCCCAGGCGGGCCTCGGGCACGAGGCGAAGGGCCTCGCCGACCGCGTGGAACGCAGCCTGCGCAAGTCCGTCACCTCGTCCTCGGAACAGCCCTCATGAAGCCCACGACCCGCAGGGCAGCACTGCTCAGCGTCCTGCTCGCCGCCTCCGTCGCCCTGGTCCCGCCCACCGCCGCGCACGCCGACGGCATCCGCGCCCAGCAGTGGGCGCTGCAGGCCCTGCACACCGAGGAGGCCTGGCAGACCACCAAGGGCGCGGGCGTCACCGTCGCCGTCCTGGACACCGGCGTCGACGACGAGCATCCCGACCTGGCCGGCAACGTCCTGCCCACCAAGGACATGGTCGGCTTCGGCGCCGGCCGCGGAGACCGGGCGTGGGCCCGGCACGGCACCGCCATGGCCGGGATCATCGCCGGACACGGCCACGGCGTCGGCAACTCCGAAGGCGTCATGGGCATCGCGCCGGAGGCGAAGATCATCCCCGTCCGCGTCATTTTGGAGGACGGCGACCCGGCCCGCGCCAAGGCCCGCAAGACCCGCGGCAACGCCCTCGCCGACGGCATCCGCTGGGCCGCCGACCAAGGCGCCGACGTCATCAACCTCTCCCTCGGCGACGACTCCGCCTCCGCGCACCCAGAACCCGCCGAGGACGAGGCCGTCCAGTACGCCCTGAAGAAGGGCTCGGTCGTGGTCGCCTCGGCCGGCAACGGCGGCGAGAAGGGCGACCACATCTCCTACCCGGCCGCCTACCCGGGCGTGATCGCCGCGACCGCCGTCGACAAGTTCGGCACCCGAGCCTCCTTCTCCACCCGCCGCTGGTACGCCACGGTCAGCGCCCCCGGCGTCGACGTCGTGATCGCCGACCCCGACCGCAAGTACTACGAGGGCTGGGGCACCAGCGCGGCCGCCGCCTTCGTCTCCGGCGCCGTCGCCCTCGTCAGGGCCGCCCACCCCGGCCTGACCCCGGCCCAGATCAAACGGCTCCTGGAGGACACCGCCCGCGACGCCCCGGCCGACGGCCGCGACGACTCCCGCGGCTTCGGCTTCGTCGACCCCGCCGCCGCCATCGAGGAGGCCGGGCGCCTCAAGCCCGAGGGCCTGCGCTCGGCGTCGTACGGCGAGAAGTACTTCGGCCCCGGCCCCGACACCGCCCGCTCCGACGACGACACCGCGAGCTGGGCGGCCCCCCTCGCCGGCAGCGTGGGCGGCGTACTGCTGGTGGCGGCGGTGGTGCTGTGGCGGGCCCGCCGGGAGTACGACGGCTTCTGAGCGGGTCCGGCAGCGCCCTGCAGGGGGCGGGCAACTGCGCGACCAGCCACGACGGCCCCGCAGACGATCGACGGCCCGTCGCGGCACTCCCCGCGGCCGCTCGGCGCGGCCTCCCAACGGCCGTTCCCTCTTCCGCGTACCCGGACGTCACCGCACGACCTCCCACCGACCGACGCCCGCGACCGCCCCCTCGCCGCTGACCCCCGACACGGCCGCCCGCGCCGCCGCCTCGACGGGCTGGTTGGGGTTGCGGATGCGGTGGCTGGGGTCGTCTGGCCGGTGAAGGCGGTCACGGCCGCCCGCGCCGCCCGCCTCGACGGGCTGGCTGGGGGTTGCGGATGCGGTGGTTGAGGCCGCTCGGCCGGTGATGACGGTCACGGCCGCCCGCGCCGCGGCCTCGACGGGCTGGTTGGGGGTTGCGGATGCGGTGGTTGAGGCCGCTCGGCCGGTGATGACGGTCACGGCCGCCCGCGCCGCGGCCTCGACGGGCTGGTTGGGGGTTGCGGATGCGGTGGTTGGGGTCGTCTGGTCGGTGAAGGCGGTCACGGCCGTCCGCGCCGCCCGCCTCGACGGGCTGGCTGGGGGTTGCGGATGCGGTGGTTGAGGTCGTCTGGCCGGTGAAGGCAGACATGGTCCGCCGTGGCCGGGCCGTCGGCGCCAGCTCGCTGCGGCGCCTCGACCGGCTGGCCGACGGTCGCGGATGCCGTGGCTGAGGCCGCCTCGCCGCTGACCCCCGACACGGCCGCCCGTGCCGCCGCCTCGACCAGTGAGATGCCCTTCTCCTTCGTCGCGTTGCCGTCCGACAGCACGGCCACCAGGACGTCACGGCCGTCGACGGTCACCCGGCCGACGCTGTTGATGTCCCACAGGCCGGTCGCGGTCCGCGGCAGCCAGCCGTTCTTCAGGGCCCACGCCGAACCGTCCCCGGCCGCCGACACCCCCCACCGCTGACCCACGGCGATCTGCCCCATCAGCCCCTGGAGATACGACCGCGCGGCCGCGCTCAGCTCCGAGTCCTGCCCGAACACCTGCCGCAACAGGGCGAGCTGGTCGGCCGCCGTGGTCTGGGTCAGCCCCCACAGCATCCCGTCCCCGCCCTCGGTCCCGGTCAGCCCGAACCGCTCGTTCGCGGCGTCCAGCCCCTCCGCCCGGCCGATCGTCCGCCACAGCGCCGACGCGGAGTCGTTGTCGCTGCGCTCGATCATCGCGGAGGCGTACGACTTCTCCGTCGCCGTCAGCGCACGGCCCGCGTCCTGTGCCTGGAGCAGCAGTGCCGCCAGGATGTCCACCTTCACGATGCTCGCCGTGTCGAAGACACCGTCGCCGTACGAGGCGCTCTCTCCGGAGTCCACGTCCAGTACCGCCACCGACACCTCGGCCCCGTCCTCGACCGGCACCTCCGCCATGGCCTCGGCCAGCCGCGCGTCACGGTCCACCGTCGGCCGTGCCACAGGTTCCACCGCTGCCTCCCCGCTCGCCGACGCCGAGGCCGACGGTGTCACGGCCGACGATACGGCCCGCCCCCCGGGGTGCGCCCGCGCCTTCACATACGCCGTCCCCGCCGCCGTACCGCCCAGGGCGACGGCGGACACGACGGCGGCGCAGAGCAGGGCGCGGCGGGCGCTGCGAGACTTCATGCCGCGATGCTGGGCGCGGTGACTGTGCGAGCCGTTAGGCGGACGTTGGATCTGTGTCAGGGACGGCTGAGAAACCGGTGAGCGGGGTCACGGCCGCGTTACCGGACCCGCACAAGCCCAGCAGCATCCCCCCTATAGGGTCGGTGACCGTGGCGAACAAGAACATTCCCGACCCCCGCTTCTCCGACGACGACGGCTCCGCCGACCCCCGGCTGAGCGCGGCGCTCGCGGCCTGGGCCGAGGACCGCACCGCCGTGGGACCCGTGCTGGCCGCGCTGAAGGGTGCCCGGCTGCTCGTCCCCGTGGTCGCCGTGCTCGGCGAGGTCGAGGAGGACGAGAACGGGCTGCGCCGCGAGAAGACCAGCGACATGGCCGTACCCACTCTGAAGGCCGGCGGCCGCACCGCTCTGCCCGCCTTCACGTCCACCGACGCGCTGGCCCGCTGGGACCCGCAGGCGCGCCCCGTGGCCGTACCGCTGCACCAGGCCCTGCAGGCGGCCGCGCACGAGAAGGCGGACACGGTCGTGCTGGACCTGGCCGGGCCCGTGCCGTTCGAGCTGACCGGGCCCGCGCTGCTGGCGCTGGCGGAGGGGCGGACGAGCACCGACCCGCTCGCCGACCCCGCGGTCGTCGCCGCGGTACGGGCCGCCGTGGCCGCCGAGCCCGCGGTGCTCCGCGCCCACCTCGGACCCGGACAGGCGGACGGCACCCTGGCGCTCGTTCTGGATCCGGCCGCCGCCCCCGCCGAGGCCGCCAAGGCGGTGGCGCGGCGGATGGCCGTCGACGAAACACTGAGGGCCCGCCTGGTGCGCGGCCTCGACCTGGCACTGCTGCCGGCCGGGACCACGCCACCGGGCGAGCCCCTGTACGTACGAGGTGATTAGCGAACTAGCCGTAGACCGGGCCCGTGTACTTCTCGCCCGGGCCCTGGCCCGGCTCGTCGGGGACGAGGGACGCCTCGCGGAACGCCAGCTGGAGGGACTTCAGGCCGTCCCGCAGCGGGGCCGCGTGGAACGAGCTGATCTCGGTCGTGCTCGCGTCCAGCAGCCCCGCGAGGGCGTGGATCAGCTTGCGGGCCTCGTCCAGGTCCTTGTGCTTCTCGCCCTCCTCGGTCAGACCGAGCTTCACCGCGGCCGCGCTCATCAGGTTGACGGCGACCGTCACGATCACCTCGACCGCGGGGACCTCGGCGATGTCGCGGGTCATGGCGTTGAAGTCGGGCGTCTCTTCACTCATGTCGTTCACCATAGGGGCAGGGCGGCGACCTCCCCCAGTGGGCCTCGGTTAGCCGTTCCGGGGCCGAGCTGCTAACCTTGTGTAACGACCGGTCGGACACGTATGCCTCACAGCTCACGAGTCCGGCCCACAAGTGGAGGCTTTCGAACTCCCACCTGACCGCCCTCCGGGGCGGCGGGTCACCGGTCAGGCGGCCCCGTCCCCAGCGGCGGCACCCGCCCGAAAGTGCGCCCCGCGGTCACCGCGGCGGACGCTCCGGTAGTTCGAGGAGCCCCGCCTGTGATCGTCCGGGGCATTTTTTCTGCTTCGGCGCGGTTAGGTCTAACGAACACAGACGTTACGCGGCTGTCCGCCAGACCGTCGCGTGGTGCTACCGAGGAGGATCCATCAGCGCCGAGCCCCGCATCAACGACCGGATTCGCGTTCCCGAGGTGCGACTTGTCGGTCCCAGTGGCGAGCAGGTCGGCATCGTGCCGCTCGCGAAGGCACTGGAGCTTGCCCAGGAGTACGACCTCGACCTGGTCGAGGTCGCGGCGAACGCCCGTCCGCCCGTGTGCAAGCTCATGGACTACGGGAAGTTCAAGTACGAGTCGGCCATGAAGGCCCGTGAGGCGCGCAAGAACCAGGCGCACACGGTCATCAAGGAGATGAAGCTCCGGCCGAAGATCGACCCGCACGACTACGACACCAAGAAGGGTCACGTCGTCCGGTTCCTCAAGCAGGGCGACAAGGTCAAGATCACGATCATGTTCCGTGGTCGCGAGCAGTCCCGGCCCGAGCTGGGCTACCGACTGCTGCAGCGGCTCGCGGAGGACGTCCAGGACCTCGGTTTCGTGGAGTCGAACCCGAAGCAGGACGGCCGCAACATGATCATGGTCCTCGGTCCGCACAAGAAGAAGACCGAGGCGATGGCCGAGGCTCGCCAGGCACAGGAGGCCCGCAAGGCGTCCGCGAAGGCCAACCCCGGTCGCTCGCAGAACCCCGCCGATGCCGAGGCCCCCGCCGAGGAGCCCGCCGAGGCGTGATCCCGGGGACGACAGTCCCAGGATGTAACCGAAACAAGAGCGACGCTCCACCGTGCCCGGTTTTCGTGACCGGGCACCGGAGCGCCACCGACGAGGAGAGAACGGCGCTATGCCGAAGAACAAGTCGCACAGCGGTGCCAGCAAGCGCTTCAAGGTCACCGGCTCCGGCAAGGTGCTCCGTGAGCGCGCCGGCAAGCGCCACCTGCTCGAGCACAAGTCGTCCCGTCTGACGCGTCGCCTCACCGGCAACGCCGAGATGGCCCCGGGCGACGCCAAGAAGATCAAGAAGCTTCTCGGCAAGTGACGCGACGGCGCGACTGAGCGCCGTACGTCTGGACCGGGACCCAATCGATTCCGGGCCGTGTGAGGACAACCACGGCCCCGCTACAAGGAGTTAACAAGTGGCACGCGTCAAGCGGGCAGTCAACGCCCACAAGAAGCGCCGGGCGATCCTCGAGCAGGCCTCCGGCTACCGCGGTCAGCGCTCGCGCCTGTACCGCAAGGCCAAGGAGCAGGTCACCCACTCGCTGGTCTACAACTACAACGACCGCAAGAAGCGCAAGGGTGACTTCCGCCAGCTGTGGATCCAGCGCATCAACGCCGCTGCCCGCGCCAACGGCATCACGTACAACCGCTTCATCCAGGGTCTGAAGGCCGCGAACATCGAGGTCGACCGCAAGATCCTGGCCGAGCTCGCCGTGAACGACGCCACCGCGTTCGCCGCGCTCGTCGAGGCCGCGCAGAAGGCGCTGCCGGCGGATGTCAACGCGCCGAAGGCTGCGTGACGCTGGCGCTGGCCTGAGCCGATGCCGACGTGACTGGACGGACCCGTGGGTTGTGCCTGCGGGTCCGTTGCTGTGTGAGTGACGGTTGGTTCGGCACCTCCCCCACGGCCTTAAGAGCGTGGGGCCCCCGGATCCGCCGTCGTGGCCGATCGCCGTCGCAGCGGAGAGACGTACGTGATCCGCTGCGGCGGAGAGAAAGCACCGAAGGTGGTACAGAAAATGCCCCCCGCCAGCCCCGAGCTGATCTCCCCCCGTTCCCCCCGCGTCTCCGCCGCCCGGCGGCTGGCCAAGCGGAACTTTCGGGGCAAGGAGCGGCTGTTTCTCGCGGAGGGGCCGCAGGCCGTGCGGGAGGCCGGGGCGCGGCCGGGGACGCTCGTGGAGCTGTTCGCGACCGTCGAGGCGGCCGAACGGTACGCCGACATCGTCGGCGAGGCCCGGGACACCGGCGCCCGGGTGCACCTCGCCTCCGAGCAGGTCATCGCCGACATCTCCACGACCGTGACCCCGCAGGGGCTGGTCGGGATCTGCCGGTTCCTGGACACGCCGTTCGAGGAGATCCTCGCCGCCCGGCCCCGGCTCGTCGCCGTGCTCGCGCACGTGCGGGACCCCGGGAACGCCGGGACCGTGCTGCGCTGCGCGGACGCCGCCGGTGCCGAGGCCGTCGTCCTGACCGACGCCTCCGTCGACCTGTACAACCCCAAGGCCGTGCGCGCCTCCGTCGGGTCGCTGTTCCATCTGCCGGTCGCCGTCGGGGTGCCCGTCGAGCGGGCCGTGGCGGGGCTGAAGGAGGCCGGGGTGCGGATCCTCGCCGCCGACGGGGCCGGGGAGCACGACCTCGACGACGAGCTCGACAAGGGAACCATGGGCGGGCCGACCGCCTGGGTCTTCGGCAACGAGGCCTGGGGCCTGCCCGAGGAGACCCGCGCGCTCGCGGACGCCGTCGTGCGCGTCCCGATCCACGGGAAGGCCGAGAGCCTGAACCTCGCCACCGCCGCGGCCGTATGCCTCTACGCGTCGGCCCGTGCACAGCGCGCCCCCGGAGGTTGCCGCTCCGTCACCGACAGCTAGTAGGGTGACCAGCTCGGGGGCCTCCTGCGCCGTCTGAGAGGTGGGGTACGCGGATGAGCGTCGGCACGAGCAGCGCTCCGGGGGAACGGGACGTGAGGCGCCCGCCCGCGTCCCGGTACGGCGATCTCGCCGAACTCGGCATCGACCCCGACGAACTGCCCGACGGCCTCGTCGTCGCCGACGAGCACGGCCGTGTGATCTGCTTCAACGCCGCCGCCGAACGCATCACCGCCGTCGCCGCCACCGACGTCCTCGGCCGGCGGCTCGACAAGGCGCTGCCGTTAGAGGACCTGGAAGGCAGGCGCTGGTGGCAGCTGACCGACCCCTACGGCGGCCTCGCCACCCGCGTGCGGCAGCCCGAGCGGAACCTGCTGCTGCCGGGCGGGCGTGAGGTGCTCGTCTCGGCGCGGTACGTCCGTACCCGACCCAGCGGCCCCGTCCGCCGCGTCGTCGTCTCCCTGCGGGACACCGAGGCCCGCCGCCGCACCGAGCGCTCTCACGCCGAGCTGATCGCCACCGTCGCCCACGAGCTGCGCTCGCCGCTCACCTCCGTCAAGGGGTTCACGGCCACGCTGCTGGCCAAGTGGGAGCGGTTCACGGACGACCAGAAACGGCTGATGCTGGAGACCGTCGACGCCGACGCCGACCGCGTCACCCGGCTCATCGCCGAACTGCTGGACATCTCACGGATCGACAGTGGCAGGCTCGAGGTGCGCCGCCAGCCCGTCGACATCGGTGCCGCCGTCGGCCGGCACATCCAGGCGTACGTCGCCGCGGGCCTGCCCGCCGACCGGTTCCTGCTCCGCGTCGAGCAGCCGCTGCCCGCGCTGTGGGCCGACCCCGACAAGATCGACCAGGTACTCAGCAACCTCATCGAAAATGCCGTGCGGCACGGCGAGGGAACCGTCACGATTGACATCACGCCCACCGCGTCCCCGCGCGAAGGAGAGGACATCGGTACGTCGGTCACCGTGAGCGACGAGGGCACCGGCATCCCGGAGGAGTCCATGAACCGCGTCTTCACCCGCTTCTGGCGGGGCAGCAAGCGCGGCGGCACGGGCCTCGGGCTGTACATCGTCAAGGGCATCGTCGAGGCCCACGGCGGCACCATCACGGTCGGCCGCGCCCTCGGCGGCGGCGCCGAGTTCCGATTTACGTTGCCCGTGGGCGCACCGGCCTTCATGGCCTGAGGCACCACGGGCGCATTCGCGTTCCCCAACCCCGTTAGACTCGGCCTTTGGCACCCATGTGTCCCAAAAACCGTGACGAAACGTCCACGAGCCGGTGACGGGGACCTTCAGCCAGCCAACCGGAAGCACGGGAAGAGATGTCGGCACCCAATAAGTCGTACGACCCTGTCGAGGTCGAGACGTTGAAACCGGAAGAGATCGAGCGCATGCGGGACGAGGCGCTCGCCGCCTTCGCCGCCGCGGACTCCCTCGACGCGCTCCAGGAGGCCAAGGTCGCCCACACCGGCGGCACCTCCCCGCTGGCGCTGGCCAACCGCGAGATCGGCGCCCTGCCCCCGCACGCCAAGGCCGAGGCCGGCAAGCGCGTGGGCCAGGCCCGGGGCGCCGTCAACAAGGCCCTGGCCGCCCGCCAGGCCGAGCTGGAGGCCGAGCGGGACGCCCGGGTGCTGGTCGAGGAGGCGGTGGACGTCACCCTGCCGTACGACCGCGTCCCGGCCGGCGCCCGCCACCCGCTGACCACGCTCTCCGAGCGCATCGAGGACATCTTCGTGGCCATGGGCTACGAGGTCGCCGAGGGCCCGCAGGTCGAGGCCGAGTGGTTCAACTTCGACGCCCTCAACATCGGCCCGGACCACCCCGCGCGCGGCGAGGCCGACACCTTCTTCGTCGAGGGCCCGGACGGCTCCGGCGACTCCGGTGTCGTGCTGCGCACCCACACCTCGCCCGTGCAGATCCGGTCCCTGCTGGAGCGCGAGCTGCCGGTGTACGTGATCTGCCCCGGCCGCGTGTACCGCACCGACGAGCTGGACGCCACGCACACCCCGGTCTTCCACCAGGTCGAGCTGCTCGCCGTCGACGAGGGCCTGACCATGGCCGACCTCAAGGGCACCCTCGACCACATGGTCCAGTCGCTGTTCGGCGCGGGCATGAAGACCCGGCTCAGGCCGAACTTCTTCCCCTTCACCGAGCCGTCCGCCGAGATGGACATGGTGTGCTACGTCTGCCGCGGCGAGTCCGTCGGCAACCCCGACCGGCCCTGCCGCATCTGCTCGTCCGAGGGCTGGATCGAGCTCGGCGGCTGCGGCATGGTCAACCCGCGGGTGCTCACCGCCTGCGGCGTCGACCCGGAGAAGTACAGCGGCTTCGCCTTCGGGTTCGGCATCGAGCGGATGCTGATGTTCCGCCACAACGTCGAGGACATGCGAGACATGGTCGAGGGCGACGTCCGGTTCACCCGGCCGTTCGGGATGGAGATCTGATGCGGGTCCCGCTTTCTTGGCTGCGGGAGTACGTCGACCTGCCGGAGACGGAGACCGGTCGTGACGTGCAGGCCAAGCTCATTTCGGCCGGTCTGGAGGTCGAGACCGTCGAGCAGCTCGGCGACGGCCTCAAGGGCCCCCTGGTCGTCGGCCAGGTGCTGACCATCGAGGAGCTGACGGAGTTCAAGAAGCCGATCCGCTTCTGCACCGTCGACGTCGGCCAGGCCAACGGCACCGGCGAGCCCCAGGAGCTCATCTGCGGCGCCCGCAACTTCCAGGTCGGCGACAAGGTCGTGGTCGTCCTCCCGGGCGCCGTGCTGCCCGGCGGCTTCGCGATCAGCGCGCGCAAGACCTACGGCCGCGTCTCGCACGGCATGATCTGCTCCAGCGGCGAGCTGGGCATGGGCGACGACGGCACCCACGGCATCATCGTGCTGCCGCCGGAGACCGAGGTCGGCAAGGACGCGATCGAGCTGCTGGAGCTGGTCGACGAGGTGCTGGACATCGCCGTCACCGCCAACCGCGGCGACTGCCTGTCCATCCGCGGCGTCGCCCGCGAGGCCGCCATCGCCTACGGCCTGCCCCTGCGCGACCCGGCCCTGCTCGACGTACCGGCGCCGAACGCCTACGGCTACCCGGTGACGGTCTCCGAGCCGATGGGCTGCGACCGCTTCACCGCCCGCACGGTGTCCGGCCTGCACCCCGAGGCCCGCTCCCCGATCTGGCTGAAGCGCAGGCTGCAGAAGGTCGGCATGCGCCCGATCTCGCTCGCCGTCGACGTCACCAACTACGTGATGATGGAGCTCGGCCAGCCGCTGCACGCCTACGACCGCAAGCTGGTCCAGGGCCCCATCGGCGTCCGCCGGGCCGAAGAGGGCGAGAAGATCGTCACTCTCGACGGCGTCGAGCGGACCCTGCACGCCGAGGACCTGGTGATCACCGACGACCGCGGCCCGATCGGGCTCGCGGGCGTCATGGGCGGCGCCCACACGGAGATCGCGGATCACGAGGACACCGAGGGCGCCACGACCGACGTCGTGATCGAGGCCGCGCACTTCGACGCGGTGTCCGTCGCACGCACGGCCCGCCGCCACAAGCTGTCCTCCGAGGCCTCCCGCCGCTTCGAGCGGGGCGTCGACCCGCAGGCCGCCTCCGCCGCCGCGCAGCGCACGGTCGACCTGCTGGTGCTGCTCGCGGGCGGCACCGCCGACGCCGGTGTCACCGAGGTCGTGGCCCCGTCCGCGCCGCACACCATCACGGTCCCGGCCGACCACCCGGACAAGGTCGCGGGCGTCGAGTACGGCCGCGAGACCGTCGTACGGCGGCTGCAGCAGATCGGCTGTGACGTGTACGGGCAGGACGAGCTGATCGTCACCGTCCCGTCCTGGCGGCCCGACCTCCTGGAGCAGAACGATCTCGCCGAGGAGGTCATCCGCCTGGAGGGCTACGAGAACCTGCCCTCCACGCTGCCCAAGCCCCCGTCGGGCCGGGGCCTGACCCACCGGCAGCGGCTGCACCGCCGGGTCGGGCGGGCGCTGGCCGGTGCCGGGTACGTCGAGGCGCCCAGCTACCCCTTCGTCAGCGAGCAGATCTTCGACCAGCTCGGCCTCGACGCCGCCGACCCCGCCCGCCGCGTGGTCAAGCTGGTCAACCCGCTCAACGACGAGGAGCCCGCCCTTCGTACGTCGCTGCTGCCGGGTCTGCTCGGCGCGCTGCGCCGCAACGACGGCCGGGGCTCGCACGACCTCGCCCTGTTCGAGACCGGGCTCGTCTTCCTGCCGCGCGCGGAGCGGGGCGGCACCGCCGGGCATCTGCCGGTCGACCGTCGCCCGACCGACGAGGAGATCGCCGCGCTCAACGCCGCGCTGCCCGAGCAGCCACGCCATGTCGCCGTCGTCCTCGCGGGCGCCCGCGAGCAGGCCGGCTGGTGGGGCAGGGGCCGCCCGGGCGACTGGGCCGACGCCGTCGAGGCGGCGCGTACGGTGGCCCGCGAGGCGGGTGCCGAGCTCGTCGTGCGCAAGGGCCGGTACGGGCCGTGGCACCCGGGCCGCTGCGCCGAGCTCGTGGTCGCCGCCGACGGCACCGAGCGGGTCGTCGGCCACGCCGGTGAGCTGCACCCGCGCGTCCTGAAGGCGCTGGGCCTGCCCGCGCGCACCTGCGCGATGGAGCTGAACCTGGACGCCCTGGAGCAGGTCGGCGACGGCACCCCGCAGGCGCCGAGCATCTCCACCTTCCCGGTGGCCACGCAGGACGTCGCGCTCGTCGTCGACCTGCCGGTCCCGCACGCCGAGGTCGAGGCCGCGCTGCGTGAGGGTGCCGGTGAACTGCTGGAGGCCATCCGGCTGTTCGACGTGTACGAGAACGCCGAGCAGCTCGGTGAGGGCAGGAAGTCGCTGGCGTACGCGCTGCGGTTCCGCGCGGCGGACCGGACGCTGACTGTTGATGAGGCGTCGGCTGCGCGGGAGGCGGCGGTGGCGTTGGCCGCGGAGCGTACTGGGGCCGTTCTTCGCGGGTGAGGCAGCGGGGAGCTGCGGTAGTCGGTCGGCTGCGGGTCGGTCGTGGCTGGCCGCGCAGTTCCCCGCGCGCCTTGTGGGGGGGCATGCCCCCCACGCCCCCCATCGGGCATCTCACTCGTTCGGGTGGCTTGTTCCGGTGATCTGGTCCAGCCAGGGCCATGCGTGGACAGAATCGGACCGGCCTTTCGAGGTCGGTCTGCGCTGTCACGGCCTACATGGGGGGCCACTGGCATGATCCGTATCAGGGCCCTCGGGCTGCCCGCCGTGTTCTTCGCCGTCGGCACCGGGCTCGTCCTCCATGTCCGCCGGACGCTGCTGCGTGAACTCAGACAGGCCCGCCGGGTCGCGGGTGCCGCACAGAGCGCGCTGTTACGGCCGCTGCCCCCACGCATCGACGGGCTGAACGTCGCCGCGGCCCAGCTGACCGCCGAGCGTGGTTCCAGCGTCGGCGGTGATCTGTACGAGGTCATCGCCACCGAGCACGGTGTGCGGGTCGTGATGGGCGACGTACGGGGGCACGGACTCGACGCGATCGCGACGGTCGCCGCCTTGCTGGGCAGTTTCCGTGAGGCCGTGCACGACGAGCCGGAACTCGGCCGGGTGCTGCGCAGGCTGGATCGTGCGCTGGCCCGGCATCTGCGCGAGCGTTCGCGCGTGGAGCAGGCCGAGGAGTTCGTCACCGTCCTGCTGCTGGAGATCGGCGAGAACGGCGAGGTACGGGCGCTCAACTGCGGGCATCCCTGGCCGTACCGGCTGCGCGAGACCGGGGTCGAGCCCTTTGCCCGGGCCGAGCCTCTGCCGCCGCTCGGGCCGTTCCCGCTGCCGGCCGACCTGCCCGCCGTACGCCACGGCGAACTGCGCCCCGGTGAGGCCCTGTTGCTCTACACGGACGGCGCCGAGGACGCCCGGGACGCGCACGGCCGCTTCTTCCCCCTGCCGGACGTGCTGACGGAGTCCGTACGCAACGGTGCGAACTCGCCGGCGTCCGTCCTGGGCACCGTATTCACGCGCCTGTTACGCCATACCAGCGGCAGCCCACCCGATGACGTAGCCCTCCTGGTGCTGCGCAACGAACGTCACCTCAGCCGCCCTCCAGGGGCGCGGGGAACTGCGCGACAAGCCCCCACGCACCCGCAGCCGACAACGCGACGTTAGCCCCACGGTCCCACCGCCCAGCCCCCGGCAGGGCCGCCGCACTGTACGAGGGGGAGCCGGCGGCCCGGCCGGCCTCTTTCGAGGCATTTCAGTCAACCGGTTGGAAACTCTCCGCAACAGCGCGCGCACAGCGCGGATTCGCGCGTTCCGTTCACACCCCGTGTGAAGCCGGATTCACTACGCTGTCGACACCGAGCCACCCGGGGGGCCTCCCATGCAGCCCAACACTCTGCTCGACGCGATCCTGGACGAGGCGGGGATCTCGCACGCCGGTCTCGCGGCCCATGTGAACCAGGCCGGTCGCGTGCGCGGACTCGTGCTGCGCTACGAACACACCGCCGTGGCACGGTGGTTGAAGGGCCAGCGGCCGCGCGGGCAGGTGCCCGACCTGATCTGCGAGGTGCTCGCCGCCCGCCTGCACCGGCCCGTCACCCTCGACGACATCGGCCTCGGCGTCCCGGACCAGCCCGCCACCCCGCACGCCGGTTCGCTGTCCGGGTTCGTCGAGCGCGCCACCGCCCTGTGGCGCTCCGACGAACAGCAGCGCCCGCACGTGCTCGGCGCGCCCGCGGTGACCGGGACGCCCGCCGTGATGCCGGTGTGGGAGTGGGAGAACCCGCCGGAGGACGTGGACGTCTCCCGTGGCGGTCGCCACCGGGTCACCCAGGCCGACATCGAGATGCTGCGCGCCGCCCGCGCCCACTACGAGCAGATGTACCGCAAGGCCGGCGGCGTCGCGACCCGCGCCCGGATCGTCGGCTTCCTCAACGCCGAGACCGCGCCGCTGCTGCGCGGCAGCTACACCGACGCCACGGGGCGACAACTGCACCGGGCCACGGGCGGGCTGGTCGCGATCGCGGGCATCTGCGCGTACGACTCCGACGCGCACGGCCTCGCCCAGCGCTACTTCCACCAGGCGCTCCGGCTCGCCAAGGCCAGCGGCGACCGCGGACTCGGCGCCTATGTGATCGCGCTGCTGGTCAACCAGTCGCTGTTCATGAAGGAGTACCGCCAGGCCGTCGCCTTCGCCGAGGCCGCGCTGCGCGCCGCCGGAAAGCAGATCACCCCGGCCCTCGCCTCCGACCTGTACGCGATGCAGGCGAAGGCGTACGCCCACCTCGGCGACGGCACGAGCGCCCTGTCCTGCATCCGGCGGGCCGAGCAGGCCGCCGAACGCATCCGGCGCGGGTACGAACCGGACGAGACCGGCTATGTCCAGCCGGGCCTGGTCAACGTCCAGGTGGCGGAGGCGCTGCTCAGCCTCGGCGAGCTGGCCGCCGCCGGGGAGCATGCCGCGGCCGCCGTGGACACCCCGGCGCACGACCGGGGCCGGGTGCACCGGCTCGCCATGCTCAGCACCATCGAACTGCGCCAGGGCAACGCGGAGAAGGCGGTGGCCACGGCGGTGCGGATGGCCGAGCAGGCCCGCGGCATGGAGTCCCAGCGGCTGCGTGACAGACTCCGGGCGGTGCGCGAGCACCTGGCGCGCAGCGGCGGCGCGGGCACGGCCGAGGCCGCCGAACTCATCGACGGCGCCCTGCGCGTACCGCTGTAAACCGGCGCTCGAGCACCGACACCTCAGAGTCCCTGCTGCGATATTGCCCCTTACTCGACGGAAGGTGGCAGAACCGTGCAGTGGACGAAACAGAGTGAACAAACTGTCTATGAAAACCGCTGGTTCAGCGTCAACCTCGCGGATGTGGAGCTGCCGGACGGCCGACACCTCGACCACTTCCTGATACGGCTGCGGCCGGTCGCGGTGGCCACGGTGGTGAACGAGGCGAACGAGGTCCTGCTCCTGTGGCGGCACCGCTTCATCACCGACAGCTGGGGGTGGGAACTGGCGGCGGGTGTCGTCGAGGACGGCGAGGACATCGCGGGCGCGGCCGCCCGGGAGCTGGAGGAGGAGACGGGCTGGCGGCCGGGACCGCTGCGGCACCTGATGAGCGTGGAGCCGTCCAACGGCCTCACCGACGCCCGGCACCACATCTACTGGGCCGACGAGGGCGAGTACGTCGGACACCCGGTGGACGACTTCGAGTCGGACCGCAGGGAGTGGGTGCCCCTCAAGATCGTCCCCGACCTGGTCGCCCGCGGCGAGGTCCCGGCCGCCAATATGGCCGCCGCGCTGCTGTTACTGCACCACCTCAGGCTCGGCCAGGACACGTTGCCCTCACGCGCACACGGTGTGTGAACGAATCGGCCCGGCACCCCACGGTGCCGGGCCCGACAAGCGTCGCGGTCCGTGTTCAGCCGTACGTGTAGAAGCCCGAGCCGCTCTTGCGGCCCAGCCGCCCCGCGTCGACCATCCGCTGGAGCAGCGGGGGAGCGGCGTAGAGCGGCTCCTTGTACTCCTCGTACATGCTCTGCGCCACCGAGGTCACCGTGTCCAGACCGATCAGGTCGGACAGCCGCAGCGGGCCCATCGGGTGGGCGCAGCCGAGCTCCATGCCGTTGTCGATGTCCTCGCGGCTGGCGATGCCCGACTCGAACATCCGGATCGCGGAGAGCAGGTAGGGGATCAGCAGCGCGTTCACCACGAAGCCGGAGCGGTCCTGGGCGCGGATGCTGTGCTTGCCCAGCGTCTTCTCGGCGAACAGCTGGGCCCGGCCCAGCGTGCCCTCGGAGGTGGTCAGCGCCGGGATCAGCTCGACCAGCTGCTGCACCGGGGCCGGGTTGAAGAAGTGGATGCCGATGACCTGGTCGGGACGCGAGGTGGCGACCGCCAGCTTCACCAGCGGGATGGAGGAGGTGTTCGAGGCCAGGATCGCGTCCGGACGGGTCACCACCTGGTCGAGCACCTGGAAGATCTCGGTCTTGACCTGCTCGTTCTCGACGACGGCCTCGATCACCAGGTCGCGGTCGGCGAACTCGCCGAGGTTGGTGGTGAAGCTCAGGCGCGCCTGCGTCGCCTCCTGCTCCGCCTCGCTGATCTTGCCCCGCTCGGCCGCCTTGGACAGGGAGTTGAACAGCCGGGTACGGCCGATCTCCAGGGCCTCGCCGGTGGTCTCGGCGACCTTCACGTCCAGTCCGGCGCGGGCGCACACCTCGGCGATGCCCGCTCCCATCTGGCCGCAGCCCACCACTCCGACGCGCGCGATATCTCCCGCTGGGATGCCCGTCACATCGTCCCCTTCGCTGATCTACGCCTCCGGCAGGTCCGCCGGGTTCGGTGCCTGCTCCGTTCGTGCACGTTACCCGTAAGTATCGATGATCGATCGCCGGGGTCGGGGCATGCTGTGCCGCGGAGACGATCCGTGACCGAGCGGATCCGCAGGGTATGGGGTGTTTGTTCATGGGACGGCTGTCACGTCGGGCGTTCGCGCTGGCCGCACTGTCGACGCTGGTGATGGCGGGCGACGCGAGTGCCGCCCCCGCGCGACGGACGCACGCCGCCACCGAGATGCGCGGGGTGTGGCTGGCCACCGTGACCAACCGGGACTGGCCGTCGCGCGCGGGCCTGACCGCCGCACAGCAGCGCACAGAGTTGCTCGCCCACCTCGACACGGCGGCCCGGCTCCGGCTGAACACGGTGATCCTCCAGGTGCGGCCGACGGCCGACGCGCTGTGGCCGTCGCCGTACGAGCCGTGGTCGCAGTACCTCACCGGCACCCAGGGCCGGGACCCCGGCTGGGACCCGCTCGGCACGGCCGTCGCCGAGGCGCACGCCCGGGGGCTCCAGTTGCACGCCTGGTTCAACCCGCTGCGCGTCGCCGTGCACGCCGACCGGAGCCGCCTCGTCGCCTCCCACCCGGCCCGGCGGCACCCCGAGTGGGTGGTGCCGTACGGCGGCAAGCTCTACTACAACCCGGGGCTGCCGGAGGTCCGTACCTTCGTGCTGGACGCGATGCTGCACGCGGTGGCGAAGTACCCGGTCGACGCCGTCCACTTCGACGACTACTTCTACCCGTACCCGATCGCAGGCCATGCCTTCGACGACGACGAGGCCTACGACACCCACGGCGGCGCCTTCTCCCACCGCGCCGACTGGCGGCGGGACAACATCAACCGGCTGGTGCGCGACATGGCGGCCCGCATCAAGCAGATCCGCCCCGGCACCCGCTTCGGGATCAGCCCCTTCGGGGTGTGGCGCAACGCCTCCACCGACCCGCGCGGCTCGGACACGCGGGCGCTGCAGTCGTACGACGAGATCTACGCGGACACCCGCAGGTGGGTGCGGGAGAACTGGGTCGACTACATCTGCCCGCAGCTGTACTGGCACATCGGCAACTCCGCCGCCGACTACGCCAAGCTCGTGCCCTGGTGGGCGGAGGTGGCGCGGGGCACCGGGACACAGCTGTACGTGGGGGAGGCGCTGTACAAGGCCGGTGTCCCGGGGCAGCCCGCGGCCTGGCAGGATCCGGCCGAGCTGTCCCGGCACCTGACGTACGCCCGGGACTTCCCGGAGGTGCGCGGGCATGTCTTCTTCGCCGCCGGCGAGATGGCGGCGGACGACCACGGGGCCATGGCGCGGGTGGTCGCCGACCACTACCAGCGGCCGGCGACGCCCCCGCGCTGAATCACTGCCCGGGGGTGGTTTCCCTGTGCCGGATCTCGGTGTCGGGGCCGGGTGAGCACAGTCCCTCGTGCCCGTCCTGGAAACGGACGCGGTACGGGGGTTCGCCCTTCTGGCCCAGCACTTCGACGATCTCGCCGACCTTGTCGTGCTGTCCGACCACCCTGCCGTGCTGGACAAGCTGGTCGCCCACGCTTGCGCGCATCTGGGGCCTCCTCACGATGTGCGGGAGCAGCGGTCCATGACTTTGAGTCTACGGCGGACGGCGCCGGTCGGTACCGGCGCGAACGCCACTCAACCCCGCGCCCGTTGCGTGACGGCGATGCAGACGAGCACGGCCGCGGCCGTCAACGGGGCGGCCACTGTCAGGTGCTCGCCCAGCAGCAGCACCGACCACACCAGTGTGAGCAGCGGCTGGGCCAACTGCAACTGGCTGGCCTTGGGGATGCCGATGGCCGCCATGCCCCGGTACCAGACGACCAGCCCCAGGAACTGCGAGCCCGCCGCGACCCAGAGCACTCCCGTCACGCTGTGCAAGGTGAGCTGCACGGGTTCGTACGACAGGGTCAACGCGGTGGCGGGCACGGTGAGCGGCAGACACAGCACCAGCGCCCAGCCGATCACCTGCCAGCCCGGCATGACCCGCGCCAGCCGCCCGCCCTCGGTGTAGCCGGCGGCGCACACCAGCAGTGCCGCGAAGAGATACAGGTCGGCGGTGGACAGGGCGCCGCCGCTCTGCTGGACCGTGAACGCCAGTACCGCCGCCGCGCCGACCAGCGCCGCCGCCCAGAAGGTGCGGGAGGGACGGCTGCCGACGCGCAGGGCGGACAGCAGCGCCGTCGTCAACGGCAGCAGGCCGACCACGACGGCGGCGTGGGCGGTGGTCGACGTCTGCAGGGCGAGCGTGGTGAGCAGCGGGAAACCGAAGACGACACCGCCCGCGACGACCGCGAGGCCGGGCCAGTGCTGCCGGGCGGGCAGCGGAACCCGCAGGGCCAGCAGGCACGCGCCCGCGATCAGCGCCGCGAGCGCGGTGCGTACGGCGACCAGCGACCAGGGCCCGAAGCCCTCCAGGCCCCAGGCGGTGGCCGGGAACGTGAGCGAGAAGACGGTGACGCCGAGGGCGGCCTGGAGGGTGCCGAGGGTGGCCTTCGGTGCGCCGCTGACCGCTATCCGGCTCGGCGCGATAGCGCTACTCTCTGGTCTCATGCAACAGAGTAGCAGTGTCAAGGAACTGGCAGACCAACTGCGACGGGAGCTCGACCACTACTCTCCCGGTGGAAAGCTCCCGTCCAGCCGGGCCCTCGTGGAACGGTTCCGGGTGAGCCCGGTGACCGTCTCGCGGGCCCTCGCCCACCTTGTTGCCGAGGGGCTGGTGGTGACCCGGCCGGGCGCCGGTGCCTTCCGCGCACTTCCGCATGCCGGGGGCGCTCCCGCGGGCGACACCTCGTGGCAGGAGGTGGCGCTCAGCGCGGACAGCGCCGCCGACGTCGTACCGCGCACCGTGGACGCCTCCGGGGTCACCGTCTCGCTCGCCGTGCCGCCGCCGGGGGTGACCGAGTTCAACGGCGGCTATCTGCATCCGTCGCTCCAGCCGGAGAAGGCCATGGCGGCCGCGCTGTCCCGGGCCGGCCGGCGTCCGGGCGCGTGGGGGCGGCCGCCGCTGGAGGGGCTGCCGGAGCTGCGCGAGTGGTTCGCGCGCAGCATCGGCGACACCGTCACGGCCGCCGAGGTGCTGATCACGTCGGGCGGCCAGTCGGCGCTGACGACGGCCCTGCGTGCCCTGGCCCCGCCCGGCGCGCCGGTGCTGGTGGAGTCACCGACGTACCCGGGCATGCTGGCGATCGCCCGCGCGGCGGGCCTGCGCCCCGTGCCGGTGCCGGTGGACGCGGACGGGGTCAGGCCCGCGCTGCTCGCCGACGCGTTCCGGGCGACCGGGGCGCGGGTCTTCGTCTGCCAGCCGCTGTTCCAGAACCCCACCGGCGCGGTCCTCGCCCCCCAGCGGCGCGGTGAGGTGCTGCGCATCGCGCGGGCGGCCGGGGCGTTCGTGATCGAGGACGACTTCGTGCGACGGCTGGTGCACGCGGACGCCGGGCCGTTGCCGCGTCCGCTGGCCGCCGACGACCCGGACGGCGTGGTGGTGCACGTCTGCTCGCTCACCAAGGCGACCTCGCCGAGCTTCCGGGTGAGCGCCCTGGCTGCGCGCGGGCCGGTGCTGGAGCGGCTGCGGGCCATCCAGGTGGTCGACACCTTCTTCGTGCCCCGGCCGCTGCAGGAGGCGGCCCTGGAGCTGGTCGGCTCGCCCGCCTGGCCCCGCCATCTGCGCACCGTCTCGACGGAACTGAAGGCCCGCAGAGACGCGATGACGGCGGCGCTCGGCCTGTACCTGCCCGAACTCACCCTCCCGCACATCCCCTCGGGCGGCTACCACCTCTGGCTCCGCCTCCCCGACGGCACCGACGAGCCCGCCTTCACCGCGGCCGCCCTCCGCGCCGGCGTGGCCCTCGCCCCCGGCCGCCCCTACTTCAGCGCCGAACCCCCGGCGGGACACGTCCGCCTGAGCTTCGCGGCGGTGGCGGGGACGGGGGAGATCACGGAGGGGGTACGACGGCTGCGTACCGCCTGTGACGAGGTCCTGGGATAACCGGTCGACGCCCGCGCGCCCGCCCTGCGAGCATCCCGCCATGACCGACCTGCCGCCCCTCGCCGAGGGCTACGAGATCTCCACCGACTCCGACCGCATCGACGCCGAGCGCGTGCACAGGTGGCTGTCCACCGACGCGTACTGGGCGATCGGGCGGCCACGGGAGCAGCAGGACCGGGCCGTCGCCGGGTCGCTCAACTTCGGGGTGTACGCAACCGTTTCGGGGGAGCAGGTCGCGTATGCGCGGGTCGTCACCGATCTGGCGACCTTCGCGTGGCTGTGCGACGTGTACGTCGATCCGTCGGTGCGCGGCAAGGGCATCGGCACGGCGCTCGTCGAGGCCGTCCGCGAGCATCTGCGGCCGCACGGGCTGCGCCGCATACTGCTGGCCACGCACGATGCGCACGGCGTGTACGAGAAGCTCGGGTTCGCGCCGCTGGCGCGGCCGGAGGAATGGATGGCGCTGTATTTCGAGTGAGTTGTCCGGCTGATCCTGACCTTCCGGTAAGGATTCGCGGCGCCTCCATAACTCACGCGTAACGCCTCTTGACCTGCTCACTCTCCGGGCACACGATCCCCGCATGGCACTTCGGGTCACGTTCGTCGCCGCCGCGCGCAGCGCCCCGCTGCTCGCGGAACGCTTCGAGGACGACCGGCCGCTGGACCAGGCGGGCTGGGACGAGGTGCAGCGCGTCGCCCGCGACCTGGTGCCACTGGCGGCGGCCGAGCTGCGCTACTGCTCGCCCACTCCCCGCAGCCGCGCCACCGGCGACGCCCTCGGCTACGCCCCGCTGGCGCAACTCGCCCTGCGCGACTGCGACATGGGCCGCTGGCGCGGGCTCACGCTGGGGGAGGCGATGGCCCGGGAGCCGGAGGCGGTGGACGCCTGGCTCGCCGACCCCCGCTCCACACCGCACGGCGGTGAGTCACTGCTCGCCTTCATCGGCCGCGTCGGCGGCTGGCTGGACACCCGGCCGGTCGAGGACGGCTGCCGGATCGTCGCCGTGGCCGAGCCCTCGGTGATCCGCGCGGCCCTGGTCTACGCCCTGAAGGCACCGCCCTCGATGTACTGGAGCATCGACGTCTGCTCCCTGTCCACGACCACCGTCACGGGCCGCGCGGGGCGCTGGAACCTGCGGTTCGAAGGCGGCCCGGCTCAGGCGCTGCGCGCGTAGTCCGTCGTCAGGACGAGGTCCTTCGCCGGGCCGCGCACCCGCCACACCGTCCGCCAGTGGTCCGCGTCCCGGACGGTGAACTCGCCCTGGTAGAGGTCGGCCGAGCAAGGGTGGTCTGCGAGGTGCCGGCCGGTGGTGAGGTCGAGGTCGTGGAAGGGGCGGCCGTCGGCGAAGCGGACGTCCGCCGTCCCGCGCGACGGTCCGGGCAGGAAGCGCAGCGTCCGCGCGGCGGGCCGGGCCACGCCCTGCCAGACGAACGTGCCGGACTCCTCGTGCAGCAGACCGCCGTCCTGAAGTGACGCGAAGACCGTCGTTCCCTCGAACCGCCCGTCGTCCCCGCTCGCGAGATCCCGCACCGACCGCGTCACCCGCCAGCGCCCGGCCAGATACGCCAGGACATCCGGCACCGGCCAGAACTCGCCCATCCCGTCCTGCTCTCCGTCCCGTCCGATGCTGCGCGACCCATTGACGCGCCCCCGCCCCCTCCCTATCTTGCCGTTCGAAGTGCTGACCATCGTCCGATATATCGAACACCCTCATGCGATCAGTTCTCTGTTCAGGCACCTCCCACCGAGCCGCGGAGTATTCATGTCACGCACCCGCTGGAGACTCGGCCTGACGGTCACCGCCTGTCTGGTGGCCGCCGCCATGGTCCCCGCTCCCGCGCACGCCGAAGCCGTCGTCGACTACGAGATCACCCTCGACCCGGCGGCGACGGGCGCGACCATCGACGACACGATGTACGGCGTCTTCTTCGAGGACATCAACCGGGCCGCCGACGGCGGCCTGTATGCCGAACTCGTGCAGAACCGCTCCTTCGAGTACTCCACCGCCGACAACGGCTCCTACACCCCGCTGACCTCCTGGGCGGTCAGCGGCGCGGCGCAGGTGGTCGACGACGACGGACGGCTCAACGAGCGCAACCGCAACTACCTCTCCCTGGGCGCCGCCTCGGCCGTGACCAACGCCGGGTACAACACAGGTATCCGGGTCGAGAAGGGCAAGAAGTACGACTTCTCGGTGTGGGCCCGCGCCGCGTCCGGCACCACGCTCACCGTCTCCCTCAAGGACGCCGCAGGCGAGCTGGCCAGTGCCCGCCAGGTGGCCGCGAAGGGCGCCTGGAAGAAGTACACCGCCACCTTCACCGCGACCCGCACCAGCAGCCGCGGCCGTCTCACCGTCGCCGCCACCGAGGCCGCCGCCCTCGACATGGTGTCGCTGTTCCCGCGCGACACCTACAAGAGGCAGCCGAACGGCCTGCGCAAGGACCTCGCCGAGAAGATCGAGGCCCTCGACCCCGCCTTCGTCCGCTTCCCCGGCGGCTGCCTGGTCAACACCGGCTCCATGGAGGACTACAGCGAGGCGTCCGGCTGGCAGCGCAAGCGGTCGTACCAGTGGAAGGACACCATCGGCCCGGTCGAGCAGCGGGCGACGAACGCCAACTTCTGGGGCTACAACCAGAGCTACGGCCTCGGCTACTACGAGTACTTCCGCTTCGCCGAGGACATCGGCGCCATGCCGCTGCCCGTCGTCCCCGCCCTGGTGACCGGCTGCGGCCAGAACCGGGCCACCGACGACGAGGCGCTGCTGGAGCGGCACATCCAGGACACCCTCGACCTGATCGAGTTCGCCAACGGCCCGGCGAACTCGACATGGGGCAAGGTGCGCGCCGGGATGGGCCACCCGAAGCCCTTCCGCCTCACCCACATCGGCGTCGGCAACGAGGAGAACCTCCCCAACGAGTTCTTCGCCCGCTTCCAGAAGTTCCGCGCCGCGATCGAGGCCAAGTACCCGGACATCACGGTCATCTCCAACTCCGGCCCGGACGACACGGGCACGACCTTCGACACCGCCTGGAAGCTCAACCGCGAGGGCAACGTCGACATGGTCGACGAGCACTACTACAACAGCCCGGAGTGGTTCCTGCAGAACAACGACCGCTACGACAGCTACGACCGGAAGGGCCCCAAGGTCTTCCTCGGTGAGTACGCCTCCCAGGGCAACGCCTGGAAGAACGCCCTCGCCGAGGCCGCGTACATGACCGGCCTGGAGCGCAACGCGGACGTCGTCAAGCTCGCCTCGTACGCCCCGCTGCTGGCGAACGAGGACTATGTGCAGTGGCGCCCGGACATGATCTGGTTCAACAACCGCGCGTCCTGGGGCTCGGCCAACTACGAGGTCCAGAAGCTGTTCATGACCAACGTCGGCGACCGCGTCGTACCGTCGACGGCGACCTCCACACCGGACGTCAGCGGCCCCATCTCCGGCGCCGTCGGCCTGTCCACGTGGGCGACCAGCGCGGCGTACGACGACGTCAAGGTCACGGCCGCCGACGGCACCACGCTGCTCAGCGACGACTTCTCCGGTGACGCCTCGAAGTGGAAGCACGTCGGCGGCGGCAGCTGGAGCATCCAGGACGGGGCCTACGTCCAGACCGACGCCGCCGCCGAGAACACCATGGTCACCACCGGCGACCCGGCCTGGCAGGACTACGACCTGCACGTGAAGGCCACCAAGAAGTCCGGCAACGAGGGCTTCCTGGTCGCCTTCGGCGTGAAGGACACCGGCAACTACTACTGGTGGAACCTGGGCGGCTGGAACAACACCCAGTCCGCCGTCGAGAAGGCCGTGGACGGCGGCAAGTCGACCATCGTCTCCAAGGCCGGGTCGATCGAGACGGGCCGGGCCTACGACATCGACATCAAGGTGCGCGGCCGTCAGGTCACCCTCTACCTCGACGGCAAGGAGTGGGGCAGCTTCACCGACAACAAGCCCGCCGAGCCGTTCCGCCAGGTCGTCACCGAGGACGACCGCACCGGTGACCTGATCGTCAAGGTCGTCAACGCCCAGTCCTCGGCCGCCCGCACCGCCATCGACCTGGGCGGCGCCAAGGTCGCCTCCAGGGCCCGGGTGACCACGCTGGCCGCCGCGCCGGAGGAGGTGAACACCGAGACGGACACGCCGGTCACCCCGGTGCGGTCCACCTTCTCCGGGGTCGCGGAGAAGTTCACGTACACCTTCCCTGCGAACTCCGTCACCTTCCTGCGGATCAAGCAGCGGTGACCTCCCGGGCGGCCCGGGCTCGCGGTACGCCCGGGCCGCCCGCGCTTCCCAGGTGGCGAGATTGCATAAACGTGCAGCGAAACGTATAGTCATGCCATCCAGGAGGAGGGTCCATGACGATACGTGCGGCGGTGGCCGGAGCGAGCGGATACGCGGGCGGAGAGCTGCTGCGTCTGCTCCTGATGCACCCCGAGGTCGAGATCGGCGCCCTGACCGGCAACTCCAACGCCGGCCAGCGGCTCGGCGCGCTCCAGCCGCATCTGCTGCCGCTGGCCGACCGGGTGCTGAGCGAGACGTCGGCCGAGGTGCTCGCCGGGCACGACGTGGTGTTCCTCGCGCTGCCGCACGGGCAGTCCGCCGCCGTCGCCGAGCAGCTCGGCCCGGAGGTCCTCGTGGTCGACATGGGCGCCGACTTCCGGCTGCAGGACGCCGGTGACTGGGAGAAGTTCTACGGCTCCCCGCACGCCGGGACCTGGCCCTACGGCCTCCCCGAACTGCCGGGCTGCCGCGCCGCGCTGGAGGGGTCCAAGCGCATCGCGGTGCCCGGTTGCTACCCCACGGCCGTCTCCCTCGCGCTGTTCCCGGCGTACGGTGCGGGGCTGGCCGAGCCCGAGGCCGTGATCGTCGCCGCGTCCGGCACCTCGGGCGCGGGCAAGGCGCCCAAGCCACATCTGCTCGGCTCCGAGGTCATGGGGTCCATGTCGCCGTACGGCGTCGGCGGAGTGCACCGGCACACGCCCGAGATGATCCAGAACCTCAGCGTGGCGGCGGGCGAGCGGGTCTCCGTCTCCTTCACCCCGACCCTCGCGCCCATGCCGCGCGGCATCCTCGCCACCTGCAGCGCCAAGGCGAAGCCCGGCGTCACCGCCGAGTCCGCCCGCGCCGCCTACGACAAGGCCTTCGCCGACGAGCCCTTCGTCCACCTGCTCCCCGAGGGCCAGTGGCCCGCCACGGCCTCCGTCCACGGTTCGAACGCCGTTCAGGTGCAGGTCACGTACGACGAGGCCGCGGGGCGGATCATCGCGATCAGCGCCATCGACAACCTGACCAAGGGCACCGCGGGCGGTGCCGTCCAGAGCATGAACCTCGCCCTGGGGTTCGACGAGACCACGGGGCTTTCGACGATCGGAGTCGCGCCGTGAGTGACGCACGTGCAGCCGCCGGGCCGCAGACAACGACGAAAGCCGCGCCTCTGCGCTGCACGGGCGGAGAAACGAACAAGGAGACACAGTGAGCGTCACCGCTGCCAAGGGCTTCACCGCCTCCGGCATCGCAGCAGGCATCAAGGAGAACGGCACCCCGGACCTGGCCCTCGTGGTCAACGACGGGCCCCGCCGCGCCGCCGCGGGCGTCTTCACCTCCAACCGCGTCAAGGCCGCGTCCGTGCTGTGGTCGGAGCAGGTGCTGAAGAGCGGCCAGGTGTCCGCGGTCGTCCTCAACTCCGGTGGCGCCAACGCCTGCACGGGGCCGAAGGGCTTCCAGGACACGCACGCCACCGCCGAGAAGGTCGCCGAGGTGCTCGGCCGGGGCGCCATCGAGGTCGCCGTCTGCTCGACGGGACTGATCGGCGTACTTCTGCCGATGGACAAGCTGCTCCCCGGTGTCGAGACCGCCGCCGCCCAGCTCTCCGAGCACGGCGGCGAGAAGGCGGCCATCGCCATCAAGACCACCGACACCGTCCACAAGACGTCCGTCGTCACCAGGGACGGCTGGACGGTCGGCGGCATGGCGAAGGGGGCGGGCATGCTCGCCCCCGGCCTCGCCACCATGCTCGTCGTCCTCACCACGGACGCCGACCTGGACAGCGAGACGCTGGACAAGGCCCTGCGCGCGGCCACCCGGGTCACCTTCGACCGCGTCGACTCCGACGGCTGCATGTCCACCAACGACACCGTGCTGCTGCTGGCCTCCGGCGCGTCCGGGGTCGCCCCGGAGTACGAGGAGTTCGCCGCGGCCGTACGGCAGGTCTGCGACGACCTCGGGCGGCAGCTGATCCGGGACGCCGAGGGCGCCAGCAAGGACATCAAGGTCGAGGTGGTCAACGCCGCGACCGAGGACGACGCCGTCGAGGTGGGCCGTTCCATCGCCCGCAACAACCTCCTCAAGTGCGCCGTCCACGGCGAGGACCCCAACTGGGGCCGCGTGCTCTCCGCCATCGGTACGACATCCGCCGCCTTCGAGCCCGACCGGCTGGGCGTCGCCATCAACGGCGTCTGGGTCTGCAAGAACGGCTCCGTCGGCGAGGACCGCGAGAAGGTCGACATGCGCTACCGGGAGGTGCACATCGTCGCCGACCTCGCCGCCGGGTCCGAGACCGCCACCATCTGGACCAACGACCTCACCGCCGACTACGTCCACGAGAACAGCGCCTACTCCTCATGACCACGACGCGTAAACACACCGCGCTGCCCAAGGCGCAGATCCTCATCGAGGCGCTGCCCTGGCTGACCCGGCACCACGGCAAGACGGTCGTCATCAAGTTCGGCGGCAACGCCATGGTGAACGAGGAGCTGAAGGCCGCCTTCGCCCAGGACGTCGTCTTCCTGCGGCACGCCGGGCTGAAGCCGGTCGTCGTGCACGGCGGCGGCCCCCAGATCAGTCGGGCGCTCGACCGGCACGGCATCGTCAGCGAGTTCAAGGCGGGCCTGCGCGTCACCACCGAGGACGCCATGGACGTCGTACGCATGGTGCTGGCCGGGCAGGTGCAGCGCGAGCTGGTCGGGCTGCTCAACCGGCACGGGCCGCTCGCCGTCGGCCTCACCGGCGAGGACGCCCACACCATGACCGCCACCAAGCACCAGCCCCGGATCGACGGCGCACTCGTCGACATCGGGCGGGTCGGCGAGATCACCGACATCGACACCGGCGCGATCGAGGCCCTGCTCGCGGACGGCCGGATCCCGGTCGTGTCGTCGATCGCCCGCAGCCAGGACGACCACCATGTCTACAACGTCAATGCCGACACGGCGGCAGCCGCACTGGCCGCCGCTCTCGGCGCCGAGACCCTCATGGTCCTCACGGACGTCGAGGGACTCTACGAGGACTGGCCCAACAGCGACGAGGTGATCAGCCGCCTCACCGCCTCCCAGCTGGAGAAGCTGCTGCCGGAGCTGTCGTCCGGCATGGTGCCGAAGATGGAGGGCTGTCTGCACGCCGTGCGCAACGGGGTGCGCAACGCCCGCGTCATCGACGGCCGGGTCCAGCACTCGATCCTGCTGGAGATCTTCACCGACGAGGGCATCGGCACGATGGTCGTGCCGGACGCACACGAGGGGGACGCCGTATGAGTGCCAACCAGGAACTGACCGCCCGGTGGCAGGGCGCGCTCATGAACAACTACGGCACCCCGCGACTGCCGCTCGTGCGCGGCGCGGGCGCCAAGGTGTGGGACGCCGACGGCAAGGAGTACGTCGACTTCGTCGGCGGTATCGCGGTCAACGCGCTGGGGCACGCGCACCCCGGGGTCGTCGAGGCGGTCAGCCAGCAGATCGCGTCCCTGGGGCACGTCTCCAACCTGTTCGTCGCCGAGCCGCCCGTCGCGCTCGCCGAGCGGCTGCTGCAGCTGTTCGGCCGGGACGGCAAGGTCTTCTTCTGCAACTCCGGCGCCGAGGCCAACGAGGGTGCCTTCAAGATCGGCCGGCTGACCGGGCGGACCCACATGGTCGCCACCGAGGGCGGCTTCCACGGCCGCACCATGGGCGCCCTCGCCCTCACCGGCCAGCCCGCCAAGCAGGGCCCGTTCCTGCCGCTGCCCGGTGACGTCACGCACGTCCCGTACGGCGACGCGCAGGCGCTGGCCGCCGCGGTCACCGAGGAGACGGCGCTCGTCGTCATCGAGCCGATCCAGGGCGAGAACGGGGTCGTGGTGCCGCCCGCCGGGTATCTGAAGGCGGCCCGTGCGATCACCGCCGCCACCGGATCGCTGCTGGTGCTCGACGAGGTGCAGACCGGCATCGGGCGGACCGGACACTGGTTCGAGTACCAGGCGCACGAGGGTGTCCTGCCGGACGTCGTCACGCTCGCCAAGGGCCTCGGCGGCGGGCTGCCGCTGGGCGCCACGGTGGCGTTCGGGCGGGCGGCCGAGCTGCTCCAGCCCGGTCAGCACGGCACGACCTTCGGCGGCAACCCCGTCGCCTGCGCCGCCGGACTCGCCGTACTCGACGCCATCGCGACCGAGGGACTGCTGGAGAACGTCAAGCGGCAGAGCGCCACGTTGCGGGACGGAATCGAGGCTCTGAACCATGGATTGATCGGCCATGTCCGGGGTGCGGGCCTCCTCCTGGGTATCGTGCTCACCAAGCCGCTCGCGCCACAGGTGCAGCAGGCGGCTCAGGACGCCGGATTCCTGGTGAACGCGCCCGCCCCCGATGTCGTACGGCTCATGCCGCCGCTGAACCTCGGCGACGACGAGGTGGAGGCGCTGCTCCGGGCGCTGCCCGGTGTCCTCGACGCAAGTCACGGGGACGGACGAGCCGGAGAATGAGACGACGATGAGCCACCCGCAGGACCACGGACAGGCGGGGGTCAACGGGCCTGCCGTGCCGCAGACCCGCACCGCACGCCACCGCCGGATCGTGGACATCCTCAACCGGCAACCGGTCCGCTCCCAGAGCCAGTTGGCGAAGCTGCTCGCCGACGACGGGCTGACCGTCACCCAGGCGACGCTCTCCCGGGACCTGGACGAGCTGAACGCGGTGAAGATCCGCAACACCGACGGCGACCTCATCTACGCGGTGCCCAGCGAGGGCGGCTTCCGCACGCCGCGCGCGCCGCTGGGGGAGTCGGCGAAGGAGGAGCGGATGCGGCGGCTGTCCCAGGAGCTGCTGATCTCCGCGGAGGCGTCCGCCAACCTGGTGGTCCTGCGCACCCCGCCGGGTGCGGCCCAGTTCCTCGCCTCGGCGATCGACCAGGCGGAGCTGCACGACATCCTCGGCACGATCGCCGGGGACGACACGCTGCTGCTGATCAGCCGTCAGCCGGACGGGGGACAGGCGCTCGCCGACCACCTGCTGCGGCTGGCGCAGAACGGCCACTGAGCCCGCCCTCCGGCGCCCTCATCGCACCCGACTCCGCCGCCCGCAGCAGGCGGCGGAAGGTCGGGCATTCCATGTGGCTCGGCGCCGGGCAGTCCGCCGCGTGCCGCAGCCCGTCCCGCATGGCGCTCAGATGGCGGATCGTCTCGTCCAGCTCGTCCGCCTTCGCCCTCAGCGTCCCCCGGTCGATCCGGGGCCGACCGTCCGGCGCGAACATCAGCGCGATCTCGTCGAGCGAGAAACCGGCGGCGCGGCCCATCGCGATCAGCGCCAGCCGCTGCAACACGCCGGGATCGAAGACACGCCGGCCGGCCCGTCTGCCGGTCGAGGCGATCAGGCCCTTCTCCTCGTAGAAACGCAGCGTGGAGGCGGGCACGCCGGAGCGCCGCGCCACTGCCGCTATGTCCGGATCATCCATGCCGTTGACCTCAAGTCGACTTGAACTGGCACCGTACGGCTACAGCCACGGGCTGTTCAAGGGCGATCGAAGGGAGACGGTCATGACCGCCGAACACGGGGACGAGCAGGCACCGAAGGCGCTGTGGAGCGGGGTGGCGGGGCGTAACTGGGTCGCGGCACAGGACGTGCTCGACGAGCTGTTCAGGCCGTTCGAGCCGCTGCTCGCCGAGCCGGTCGGCCCCGGCGCGCACGTCCTCGACGTCGGCTGCGGCACGGGCGCCACGACCGTCGCCGCGGCACGGCGAACCGGCCCGGAGGGCAGCTGTGTCGGCGTCGACATCGCCGAGCCGATGATCGAGGCGGCCCGGGCGCGCGCCGAGCGGGAGGGCGTGCCCGCCGGCTTCGTCCAGGCCGACGCCGGGACCCACGCCTTCGAACCGGCCGGGTTCGACCTCGTCATCTCGCGGTTCGGCGTGATGTTCTTCGACGACTTCGCCGCCGCGTTCGCGAACCTGCGGCGCGCCGCGCGGCCCGGCGCGGGACTGAGGCTCATCGTCTGGCGCGGCCCCGAGGAGAACCCGTTCATGACGACGGCCGAGCGGGCCGCGGCGCCGCTGTTGCCGAACCTGCCGCCCCGTGACCCGGACGCGCCGGGCCAGTTCGCCTTCGCGCGGGCGGAGCGGGTGCGGAGCGTGCTGGAGGAGAGCGGCTGGACGGGGATCGCCGTCGAGCCGCTCGACGTGCCGTGTGCGATGCCACAGAAGGAACTGGAGCGCTACTTCACGCTGCTCGGCCCCGTGGGCCGCGTCCTGCACGAGGTGGACGAGCCGACACGGGCCAAGGTCGTCCAGACCCTCCACACCGCCTTCGCCCCGTACGTGCAGGGGACGGAGGTCAGGTTCACGGCCGCGTGTTGGCTGGTGGGGGCGTCGGCGTAAGGGACGTGGCTCATCCTCGGCCATCCGGCTTGGCGTTCGTGCGGGGGGTCGGGGTCGGGCTGGCGGCTGCGTGTTGGCTGGTGGGGGCGTCGGCGTAAGGGACGTGGCTCATCCTCGGCCATCCGGCTTGGCGTTCGTGCGGGGGGTCGGGGTCGGGCTGGCGGCTGCGTGTTGGCTGTTGGGGGCGTCGGTGTAAGGGACGTGGCTCATCCTCGGCCATCCGGCTTGGCGTTCGTGCGGGAGGTCGGGGTCGGGCTGGCGGCTGCGTGCTGGCTGTTGGGGACGTCGGCGTAACGGACGTGACTTACCGTTAGCCATCCGGCTTTGCGTTCGTGTGGGGGACCGAGGTCCGGGTGACGGCCGTGTGCTGGCGGTGGGGGCGTCGACGTAAGGGACGTATCCTCAGCCACCCGGCTTTGCGTTCGCGCGGGAACGTAGGTCGGGCTGGCGGCCGCGTGCTGGCTGACTCAGGGCGTCGGCGTAAGCGACGTGACTCACCCCAGCCATCCGGCCAGCCCACCCGTGCACCACACCTCGTCCCCCGCCGTGATCAGCAGCGCCTCCACGTCCGGCAGGGACTCCAGCCAGGCCAGCCCGTTGCGCGCGCCCATCGCGAAGGCGGCCGTCGCCCAGCAGTCCGCCCAGGTCAGGCGGGGGGCGACGACCGTCACCGCGAGCAGGTCCGTCACCGCGGACTTTCGGGTGCGCGGGTCGACGATGTGGGCGCCGCGCTCGGCCGTGCCGGACGTGGCCACGGCCAGTTCCTCGGCGCCGGCCGCGGAGACGACCGCCGCCAGCCCACCGGGCCGCAGCGGATCCGACACGCCGACCCGCCAGGGCCGCTGTGCGCCGGGCACGCCGAGCAGCTGCACGTCCCCGCCGCCGTTGACGCTGACCCCGCTCACCCCGGCAGCCGCCAGCCGCCGCGCCGCCCGCTCGACGGCCCAGCCCTTCACGATCCCGGTCGGGTCCAGTCGGCCCTCGTACGTCGAGCTGAACCACCCCTCGCTGACCCGCTCCGCCTCGGCGGCCAGCTCCAGCACCTCGGCGACCTCGGGATCGCACTCCCCGACGGTCACCTCCCCACGGCCCAGCCGGGAGATCTGGCTGTCCTCGCGGTAGGTGCTGAACACCGCGTCGACCCGGTGCAGTCCGGCGACGGCCTCGTCGAGGGCCGCCCGCACGGCAGCGGGATCCCCGCCGCGGACGTCGAAGGAGAAGACGGTCCCCATCACCTCCTCCGCCCGGCGTTCCGCGGCGGGAGCCTGTGCGGATTCCACCACCGGCTCAGCCACCGGCCTGGTCCAGGGCCGACTGCAGCGACTGCCGGTACCCACTGCTGGTGTACGTGGCCCCGGACACGGCGTCGATGTCGGCGCTGCCCGCCGCGACGGCGGCCTGGTTGAGCTGGGGTACGGCGTCGGCGGTGATCTGGCTGCTCTGGCCGCCGCTGGGCGCCTGCACCGCTTCCGCCTGGGTGATCTTGCCGCCGCTGACGGTGATCCGGACCTGGACGGGCCCGTACTGGGTCTGGGCGACGGCCCCGGTGACCGTCCGCGCGGCCTGGGCGCTGCCCGAGCCGCCCTGGTCGGCGGAGCCGCTGCCGCTCGCCCGGGCCTGGTCGAGGGCCGACTGGAGGGACTCCCTGTAGCCGGTGCTGGTGTACGTCGCCCCCGACACCGCGTCGATCTCGGCGCTCTGCGCCGCGACGGCGGCCTGGTTGAGCTGGGGTACGGCGTCGGCGGTGATCTGGCTGCTCTGGCCGCCGCTGGGCGCCTGCACCGCCTCCGCCTGGGTGATCTTGCCGTTGCTCACGGTCAGCCGGACCTGCACCGGACCGTACTGGGTCTCGGCCACGGCGCCGGTCACCGTGGCGGTGCCCGCGGCCTGCGCTCCGCCCTGGGGCGCCGCAGCCCCCGCGGGGGGTGCCGCACCGCCCGCCGCCGCGGCGGAGCCGGGGTCGGTCGCCGGCTTCAGCGACAGCAGCAGCACGATGCCGGACACGGTGGCGGCGGTGGCGAGCACGGCACGCCGGATGGGGTGGCTCTTCTTCATGATGGCCGGTCTCCTGATGACCCGTCGCTCACATCTCGAACGACTCGTGATGGATACGGCGGGCGGGGACCCCCGCGCCGCGCAGTGCCTCGTACACGGACTGTGCGAAGCCGGGCGGCCCGCACAGGAAGACGTCGTGGTGGTCGATGTCCGGGATCTTCCGCTGCAGCGACTCCGCGGAGATGTCGGGGCGCGCCCCGTCCGGGCTGTTGACCGCGTACATCAGCCGGGCGCCCCGCTCGTCGGCGATCTTCGCCAGCTCGTCCCACAGGGCCAGGTCCTGGGTGCTGTTGGCCCGGTACAGCAGGGTGATGTCACCGGCCGCGCCCGGCAGCGTCTCGAACAGCGCCCGCATCGGCGTGATCCCGACGCCGCCCGCGACCAGCAGCACCTTGCCGCGGCTGCGGCGCTGGGCGGTCAGCGCGCCGTACGGCCCCTCTGCCCACACCCGCGTGCCGGGCTCCAGCTCGCGCAGCCGGGCGCTGTGGTCGCCGATCGCCTTCACGGTGATCCGCAGCATGCCGGGGCGGGGCGCCGCCGACAGCGAGTACGGGTGGGAGCTGAACCGCATGCCCGGCGCCAGGAACCGCCACCGGAAGAACTGCCCGGCCTCCGCGCCCATCCGGTGCAGCTTCCGCCCGCTGATCAGCACGGAAACGATCCCCGGCGTCTCCTCGATGACCGCCTCGACCCGCATCCGGTGCCTGACGTTGAGCCTGATCGGAGTGATGACCCGGAACCACACCACCAGCGCGGTGACCGCCCCGTACAGCCCGTACCAGAACGTCTTCGCGGCGGGTTCGACGGCGAAGTCGTTGCCGGTGCTGATCTGGTGCCAGAAGGTCAGATAGACCGCCGCGTACGTCATCAGATGGACGTGGTACCAGGTGTCGTAGGGCATCCTGCGGCGGATCGGGCCGATCGAGACGAGGCCGATGAGCACCAGCAGGCCGGTACCGATGGCGGCCTTGCCCATGTCCGGCAGCTGGTTGACGGAGTCGATCGTCTGCTGGACGACGTCACCGAGGGTCTTACCGGCTTGCAGGGCGTAGCCCCACATGATGAGGAAGACGTGCGCGACGATCAGGCAGAGGGTGTAGCGTCCGGTCATCGCGTGCCAGCGCGCCACCCGGTCGGAGCCCACCCGCCGCTCCAGCGCGGGCACCCGGGCCATCTGGAGCACCACGAGCGCCATCAGGTATCCGGCGAGCAGCCCGGTGATCCGGCCGGCGTTGAGGATCTGCCCGGTGGTGTCGGCGACGGACGGGGTGTTCTGCCACCACAGCCACAGCACCGCGGCCGCACCGGCCCACACGGCGATCAGCAGCGGGACGGCGGGGGAGCGGCGCGGGCGGATGCGGCGCATGGTCTGGCGCCGGGCGGCGCGGCCGCCTGCGAGCGTGGTGGTCACGGTTCCTCCGGGGACGGGGGCAACGGATCGTCGTGGTCCCTTGTCCCAGAGATACGCGCGGTGGCGGCCGTGTGTTCAGTCAGTACCGGGTGATCGCGGTGCGCCCGCTCTCCGTCCCCACCGCGATGTGCGGCCTGCCCCGCGCCTTCGCCCACAGCAGGATCCGCCGCATGGCGTCCTCCGGCACCGACACACAACCCGCCGTCGGCCCCTTCCCGCTGACGTGCAGAAAGATCCCGGCCCCGCGCCCGCGCACCGGCTGGTGGTAGTTGAAGCCGATGACCAGCGCATGGGCGTACAGCGGCCCGTACGACATCAGGTGCTCGGCTTCCTGCGCCCGGCAGTCGGCGGGGCGGGGCTCGGTCCAGCGGTTGTAGGAGCGGGAGTCGTCGTCCTGGCACCACCAGGAGTCCTCGCGCACCAGCCGGTACTTGTACGTCGTCCCGCTCGGCGCCGCCTTGATGCCGAAGGCGTACGGCAGGGTGAACAGCCCCGTCGGTGTGGTGTCCGTGCCCTGCCTGCGCGCCGCCCCCTCGACGAGCCCGTTCGCCCCGAACCGGGCCGGTGCCTCACCGGCGCTGACCCAGCGTCCGTCCCGCCGGTCCCACCAGGTCACCGTCCCCGTCGTCGAGCCCGCCTTCGGCGCCACGGCGGTGATCAGCTGACTGCCGGGGCCGGTGTCGGCCATGCGGTCGGGCAGCGTGGTCCCCTCGGCGGGGGCGGCGCCGAGGAGGCAGGCGCAGACGAGGACGGACACGGCGGCGGCGAGTGCGGGGCGCATGCCCCGACGCTAACGGGGGCTTCGCGCACCGGCAGTTCGGATGGTCCGTTCGGGCTTTGGGGTTCCGTCAGATCTCCTGGAGCGGCAGCGGCACCCCGGGCAGCCCGTCCAGGCTCGTGGCGATGTGCTCCTTGCCCGCGAAGTACGCGCTCAGCGACGCGGTGTCCTCGCGCGCGAAGCGCCGGGCGTGCAGCTCGCGATCACCGTCGTACGTCATCAGCGGCACCGCGAAACCGCAGCTGTCCCGGACGAGTTCGGCCGTCACGACGATGATCGCGCGCAGCCCGTGCGGGCTCGGGTCGATGTCCGGGAAGCGGGCGAGCAGCTCACCGAAGCGCGGGTCGTCACGGAACACCGGCTCGCCGCGCCCGTGCACCCGGACGATGTTCGGCGGGCCCTGGAACGCGCACCACATGAGGGTGATCCGCCCGTTCTCCCGCAGATGCGCGACCGTCTCGGCGTTGGAACCGGCGAAGTCCAGGTAGGCGACGGTCTGTTCGTCGAGCACCACGAACGAGCCCTTGAGGCCCTTGGGGGAGAGGTTGACCGTGCCGTCGCCGGAGAGCGGGGCGGTCGCGGTGAAGAAGAGAGGCTGCTCCTCGATGAACGAACGGAGTCTGCCGTCTATGCGTTCATACGTTTTTCCCATGGCAAGTGATTATCCGCGAAATTAGTTCGCCTGCCTAAGGGATATCCGTACGGATCCTTCACCGTGGCCGCCCCGGCCGGCGCTCCAACGGGGCGGCCACAGTGCCTGTCACGTCACCGGGTGAGCGTGCAGGCGGCCAGAGAGCCGAGTCCCTGGGGCTTGGCGGCCGTACGGCCGATGGAGATGGCGATCCGGTCGATCGTCGCCGAGCGCTTGGAGGCGAGCGGGCCGAGGATGGCGTTCTGGACGAAGTTGGGTCCGCCCTGCCCGACGGTTTCCCGCAGGCGCTTGTTGGCCTCGGCGATCTGGGTGTCGAGGAGGGCGAGGTTGCGGTTGACCTCGGCCTGCGCGGAGGCGGGGACCGCCGGGAGGCTGGGCGCCACGGCCGGGCAGGAGATGGTGCCCGCGCCGGTGTTGCCGCTGCCGGTGTTGCCGCCGGTCGCCTGGCTTGCGGCCGGGGTGGGCGGGGCCGCGTTGCCGCCGGTGTTGTTCGTCGCGCCGCCCGCGCCGAGCGTGCAGGGGGCGAGCGAGTCCAGGCCCTGCGGCCGGGCGGCGGTGCGGCCGATCGCGGTGGCGATGCGGTTGATGGTGGCGACCCGCTTGTCCTTCAGCGGGCCGAGGATGGCGTTCTGGACGAAGTTGGGTCCGCCCTGCCCGACGGTTTCCCGCAGGCGCTTGTTGGCCTCGGCGATCTGGGTGTCGAGGAGGGCGAGGTTGCGGTTGACCTCGGCCTGCGCGGAGGCGGGGACCGCCGGGAGGCTGGGCGCCACCGCCGGGCAGCTGATGGTGCCGGGCGAGGCCTTGGTCGTGGCCTGTGCCTTCTGGGACGTCTCCCCCGCGAGGGCGGAACCGGCGATCACCGCGCCGGACAGCGCCACCGCGGCCGCGCCGCCGATGAACGCGACGCGGCGCTTGCTGTACTTCGGAAGAGCCCTGGACATGCGGATGCCTCACTCGGGTCGGGGTGTCTGGTGTGTCTCGTTCACAAACGCGGCGCCTGCGTTCAGCGAGAGGTACGGGAAAGCGGTTTCCCGCGTTCAATGCTCCCCGAGATTGACGAACCATGCAGACTTCTGCATACTCATGCATGTCAGCGAATGCAGTGTGAGGAGAAACCCGTGACCGAGCGCGTCGTACTCGCCTACTCCGGCGGTCTGGACACCTCCGTCGCCATCGGCTGGATCGCCGAGGAGACCGGCGCCGAGGTCATCGCCGTTGCCGTGGACGTCGGTCAGGGCGGCGAGGACCTGGACGTCATCCGCAAGCGCGCGCTCGCCTGCGGTGCCGTAGAGGCCGAGGTCGCGGACGCCAAGGACGAGTTCGCCGAGGAGTACTGCCTCCCGGCGATCAAGGCCAACGCCCTCTACATGGACCGCTACCCGCTGGTCTCCGCCCTCTCCCGGCCGACGATCGTCAAGCACCTCGTCGCCGCCGCCAAGAAGCACGGCGCCACCACGGTCGCCCACGGCTGCACCGGCAAGGGCAACGACCAGGTCCGCTTCGAGGCCGGCATCGTCGCCCTCGCCCCCGACCTGAAGTGCATCGCCCCGGTCCGGGACTACGCGATGACCCGCGACAAGGCCATCGCGTTCTGCGAGGAGAAGAACCTCCCGATCGCGACCACCAAGAAGTCCCCGTACTCCATCGACCAGAACGTCTTCGGACGGGCCGTCGAGACGGGCTTCCTGGAGGACATCTGGAACGCCCCGATCGAGGACATCTACGAGTACACCCAGAACCCGGCCACCCCGCGTGACGCCGACGAGGTGATCATCACCTTCAAGGAGGGCGTCCCGGTCGCCATCGACGGCAAGCCCGTCACCGTGCTGCAGGCCGTCCAGCAGCTCAACGAGCGCGCCGGCGCCCAGGGCATCGGCCGGATCGACATGGTCGAGGACCGCCTCGTCGGCATCAAGTCCCGCGAGGTGTACGAGGCTCCCGGCGCGATCGCCCTGATCACCGCCCACCAGGAGCTGGAGAACGTCACCGTCGAGCGCGAGCTGGCCCGTTACAAGCGGCAGGTCGAGCAGCGCTGGGGCGAGCTGGTCTACGACGGCCTGTGGTTCTCCCCGCTCAAGCGCGCCCTGGACGGCTTCATCAACGAGGCCAACCAGCACGTCTCCGGAGACATCCGGATGACCCTGCACGGCGGCCGCGCGGTCGTCACCGGCCGGCGCTCGGAGGCGTCGCTGTACGACTTCAACCTCGCGACCTACGACACGGGCGACACGTTCGACCAGTCCGCGGCGAAGGGCTTCATCGACATCTACAGCATGTCGTCGAAGATCGCCGCCAAGCGCGACCTCGCCTGAGCCCGACGGCACCTCGCACGCACCAGCCTGACAGCCGCCTCCTCGGCCCCCGGGCCGGGGAGGCGGTCGCACATCGACAGCCTTGAGGAGCAACGCAAGTGAGCAGCAACAGCGGTGACGTACGGCTCTGGGGCGGCCGGTTCGCCGACGGTCCCGCCGAGGCCCTGGCGAAGCTGTCCGCGTCCGTCCACTTCGACTGGCGGCTCGCACCCTACGACATCGCCGGTTCGCGGGCGCACGCGCGCGTGCTGCACAAGGCGGGGCTGCTCACCGACGACGAGCTGACCCGGATGACCGCCGGGCTCGACCAGCTCGAAGCCGATGTCGCCGACGGTTCGTTCGTGGGCACGATCGCCGACGAGGACGTCCACACCGCCCTGGAGCGTGGCCTGCTGGAGCGCCTCGGCCCCGACCTCGGCGGCAAGCTGCGCGCGGGACGGTCGAGGAACGACCAGGTCGCGACCCTCTTCCGGATGTACCTGCGCGACCACGCCCGCACCATCGGCGGCCTGATCGCCGACCTCCAGGACGCCCTGATCGGCCTTGCCGAGGCCCACCCGGACGTGGCGATGCCCGGCCGCACCCACCTCCAGCACGCCCAGCCGGTTCTCTTCGCCCACCATGTCCTCGCGCATGTGCAGTCCCTGTCCCGGGACGCCGAACGCCTGCGCCAGTGGGACGAGCGGACGGCCGTGTCGCCGTACGGCTCGGGCGCCCTGGCGGGCTCCTCCCTCGGCCTGGACCCGGAGGCGGTCGCCAAGGACCTCGGCTTCGAGCACGGCAGCGCCGCCAACTCCATCGACGGCACGGCCTCCCGTGACTTCGTCGCCGAGTTCGCCTTCGTCACCGCGATGATCGGCGTGAACCTCTCCCGGATCGCCGAGGAGGTCATCATCTGGAACACGAAGGAGTTCTCCTTCGTGACCCTGCACGACGCCTTCTCCACCGGCTCGTCGATCATGCCGCAGAAGAAGAACCCGGACATCGCGGAGCTGGCGCGCGGCAAGTCCGGCCGCCTGATCGGCAACCTGACCGGCCTGCTGGCCACCCTCAAGGCCCTCCCGCTCGCGTACAACCGCGACCTGCAGGAGGACAAGGAGCCGGTCTTCGACTCCATCGACCAGCTGGAGATCCTGCTGCCTGCCTTCACCGGCATGATGGCCACGCTCACCGTGCACCGCGAGCGCATGGAGGAGCTGGCCCCGGCCGGGTTCTCGCTCGCCACGGACATCGCGGAGTGGCTGGTCAAGCAGGGCGTGCCGTTCCGGGTCGCGCACGAGGTGGCCGGTGAGTGCGTGAAGGTCGCCGAGGCCGAGGGCAAGGAACTGGACGAGCTGACCGACGAGCAGTTCGCGAAGATCTCCGCCCACCTCACCCCGGAGGTCCGCTCGGTCCTCAACGTCCCGGGCGCCCTCGCGTCCCGCGACGGCCGCGGAGGTACGGCGCCCAGTGCGGTAGCGGTGCAACTGGCGGAGGTGAAGGCGGACGTGGCGGCCCAGCACCAGTGGGCAGCAGGGAAGCGTCCCCAGGGGCGCGGGGAACTGCGCGACGAGCCACACACACCCCGCACCCGCCACCGCACAGCACGACCCGAGCTCTGAGGCGCCGCCCCTTCACCGAAGGTCATCACGGGTTACGTTGGTCGCAAGCCGTACCGGAGCCGACCCGACGGAGCCCGCGATGCCCTTCGCCCGCCTGGCCTCAGTAACGACCGCCACCTGCCACCTCGGCCTCGGCCTCGCCGCAGTCGGCCGCCCCGGCTACATCAACCTGGGCCGAGACCAGGACCTCGGAGAGGACCGCAGCGTCGAGACGCTGCGCACCCGCACCCACGAGCTCCTGGACGCCGCCTACGCCCAGGGCGTGCGCTACTTCGACGTCGCCCGCTCCTACGGCCGCTCCGAGGAGTTCCTCGCCGACTGGCTGAACGCCCACCCGGAGATCGACGACATCGTCGTCGGCAGCAAGTGGGGCTACACCTACACCGCCGACTGGTCCACCGACGCGGAGCGGCACGAGGTCAAGGACCACAGCCTGGCCACCTTCGAGCGGCAGCGCGCCGAGAGCACCGAGCTGCTCGGCGACCGGCTCGACCTCTACCAGATCCACTCGGTGACCCCGGACAGCCCCGCCCTCACCGACAAGGACCTGCACGCCAGGCTCGCCGAGGCCGCCGCCCAGGGCCTGACCATCGGCTTCTCCACCACCGGCCCCGCGCAGGCCGACGCCGTCCGCGCCGCGCTGGAGGTGACGGTCGACGGCGAACGCCTCTTCCGTACCGTCCAGTCCACCTACAACGCCCTGGAGACCTCGGCCGCCCCCGCCCTCGCCGAGGCCCACGACGCCGGGCTCACGGTGATCGTCAAGGAGGGCATGGCCAACGGGCGGCTCGCCGAGCCCCATGCGCCGGACGCGCTGAAGGCCGTGGCGGCGGAGACGTCACTCGGCTGCGACGCCATCGCCCTCGCCCTGATCCTGCGCCAGCCCTGGGCCGGTGTGGTCCTCTCCGGCGCCGCGACCACCGTGCAGCTCGCCTCGAACCTGCACGCCGCCGTCGTGGACCTCGACGAGAACCAGCTGGCGCGGCTCGCCACGCTCGTCGAGGAGCCGGGGGCTTACTGGGAGCGGCGCGGGCAGCTGCCCTGGCACTGAGGATGCGCAAGCACCGACGTTGTGAGACACGCATGCCCGGCATGAGACAAATCTGTCTCATGCGGGCTATGGTTGTCTCATGACCGTCGACCGAGAGCACGTACTGCGCAGCGCCGCAGCCCTGCTGACCCGTAAATCCACCGCGACCATGGACGAGGTCGCCAAGGCCGCCGGGATCAGCCGGGCCACGCTGCACCGCCACTTCGCCGGGCGCGACGCGCTGGTCCGGGCGCTGGAGGCGCTCGGCCTCGCGGAGTGCGAGGCCGCGCTGGACACCGCCCGGCTGGACGAGGGCAGCGCGAGCGACGCCGTACGGCGACTGGTGCGGGAGATCGAGCCCGCGGCCGGACTCCTCTCCTTCCTCTACACCGAGAACCAGCTGTTCGAGGGCGAGGAGCAGAACGCGGGGTGGGCCCGGCTCGACGCCCGGGTCTCGGCACTGTTCCGGCGCGGCCAGGACAGCGGCGAGTTCCGCATCGACCTGACCCCCGCCTGGCTCACCGAGGCCCTCTACGGCCTGATCGCCGCCGGGGCCTGGTCGGTGCATGACGGCAAGGTCGCCGCGAACGACTTCCAGAACATGATCGTCGAGCTGCTGCTCGGCGGTGCGACACGGAGAGAGGAATCATGACCAGCACCCTGCAGTCGGCCAGCGCGAACGAGGCGGTGAAGCGCCCCGGCCGCTGGCTGGCGCTGTCCGTGCTCGTGCTCGCCGTGCTGCTGGTGGCCGTCGACGCCACCGTGCTCGGCCTCGCGACCCCGTACATCAGCGAAGACCTCAATCCGTCCGGCACCCAGCTGCTGTGGATCGGTGACGTCTACTCCTTCGTCATCGCCGGTCTGCTCGTCTCCATGGGCAGCCTCGGCGACCGCATCGGCCGCAAGCGCATCCTGCTGGTCGGCGCCACGGCGTTCGGCGCGGTCTCCGTGCTCAACGCCTACGCGACCACGCCGGAGCTGCTGATCGTGGCCCGGGCGCTGCTCGGTGTGGCGGGCGCGACCCTGATGCCGGCCACGCTCGCCCTGATCCGCAACCTCTTCCACGACCCGCGCGAGCGCAGCCTCGCCATCGGCATCTGGGGCGCCACCGCGTCCGCCGGTACGGCGGTCGGTCCGATCGCCGGTGGTTTCCTGCTGGAGCACTTCTGGTGGGGCTCCGTCTTCCTGATCAACCTGCCCGTGATGGCGGTCCTCGTCCTCGTCGGAATCAAGCTGCTCCCCGAGTCGAAGAACGCCCGCCCCGGCCCCTGGGACCTGCTCAGCGTCCTGCTGTCGCTGATCGGCATGATCGGTGCGGTGTACGCGATCAAGGAAGCCGCCTCCCACGGGTTCGGCTGGGGGACGCTCGCCGCGGGCCTGCTGGGTGCCGCCGCCCTCTACGGCTTCGTACGGCGTCAGCTCACCCTCCCGGCCCCGCTGCTGGACATGCGCCTGTTCCGCAACCGCGGCTTCAGCGGGGCGGTGCTCGCCGACCTGCTGACCATCCTCGGCCTGTCCGGCCTGGTCTTCTTCCTGTCGCAGTTCCTGCAACTGGTCCAGGGCAGACGCCCGTTCGAGGCGGGTCTGGCCGAACTGCCCGCCGCGCTCGGTGCGGTGGCGGCCGGTCTGGTCGCCGGGCGGGCGGCCCGCCGGTTCTCGGTGCGGGCCGTGGTGGCGGGCGGACTCGCCGCCGTCGGCCTGGCGCTGGGCGCGCTGACCCTGCTCGGCCAGAACACCGGGTATCCGCTGCTCGGGGCCGCGCTGCTGGTCGTCGGTGTCGGTGCCGGGTTCTCGTTCACGGTGACCGCCGACGTGATCCTCGCGTCCGTGCCCAAGGAGCAGGCGGGCGCCGCGTCGGCCGTGTCCGAGACGGCGTACGAACTCGGCGCCGCCCTCGGAATCGCCCTGCTCGGCTCGATCGTGACCGGCGTCTACCGGGGCTTCGCCGCACCGGCGGGCACCCCGGAGGCCGCGCACGAGTCGCTGGGCGGAGCCGTCGAGGTCGCCGCGGGCCTGCCCGCCCACACGTCCGGTGCGCTGCTGGACGCGGCCCGCCAGTCCTTCGTCGACGGCCTGACGCTCGCGTCGGGCGTGGGCGCCGTGGTGCTGCTCGCGGCCGCGGTGGCCGCGTGGTTCCTGCTACGGGGACAGAAGCTGGAAGGCGCGGTCGAGCACCCGTAGCCGTACCGCCTTCAGGAACCGCCTCCAAGTACCGCCTTCAAGAACGCCTTCGAGAAACGCCTTTAGGTTCGTCTTCGGCTTCACCTGATGGTCTTGGTTCCGTACCCGATGTCGTTCCCACGGCTGAAGGAGCCACCGACCATGACACGTCGTACGAAGAAAGCGATCGTCACCGTCTCCGTCCCGGCCACAGCGGGCCTCGCCGACGACGGTGACAGGGCGCCGCGCGAGCAGATCGCGTTCGTCGTCGAGGAGGGCGGCGCGGCGGACCGGGAGGACTGCCCCTGGAAGGACGGCAGCACCACCGCCCCCTCGACCGCCCCCGCGTCGCGCCCGGCGTTCCCGAGCACACCCTCGCCGACGCGCTGCACGCCCTGCGCCCGCCCAGCAGGCCGCGCTGGCGTTCGTGGACCGGCTGCCGGAGCGGTTCAACGCGGGACTCGTGCCGTTCAGCGGCTCCGCCACGGTCGCGGTGCCGCCGACCACCCGATCGCGAGGTGCTGCGCTCGGCGATCCAGCGGCTGACCACCGGTGCGGGCACGGCGATCGGCGACGCCGTCGTCGCCGCCCGGGACGCGGTCCGTGCCCTCGACGAACGGGCCGGGACGGAGCCACCGCCCGCCCACATCGTGCTCCTGTCCGACGGCTCCAACACCACGGGCCGCTCGTGGAGTCGGCGGCCCGGGAGGCGGCGGCCGACCGCATCCCGCTGTCGACCATCGCCTACGGCACGGAAGGCGGCACGATCACCCTCCCGTCCGGCGAAGCGTGCCGGTCCCCGTGACGGCCCCGCCCTGGAACGGCTCGCCTCGACGACCGGCGGCGCCTTCCACGAGACGGCGACCGGGGAGGAGCTCCAGGCGGTCTACGAGGACATCGGCAGCTCCGTCGGCCATCGCACCGAGGAACGGGAGATCTGGCAGTGGCTCGTGGCGGCGGGGCTGCTCACGGCGCTGCTCGCCGCAGCCACGTCCTTGCTGTGGTTCTCCCGGATTCCGTGACCACCGACCCAAGGAGGCAGGACCGTGACCGATCCCAGCTCCCGCCCCGGCCTCGGTGCCCCGCGCGGGCCCGCGTTCCTGGCCGGGAGGGCACCCTCGTTCCCCGGCCCGCCCGCCTCACCGGCAACGGCGCCCGCCGTCCCGCCACCGGCCCCGCCTCCCGGCCGCACCCCCCGCCTCTTCGCCGCGACCCTCTTCGCCGCCGTCCTGGCAGCGGTGCCGCCGGGTACGCGGCCGGGGCCCTCGGTGACTCCGAACCGCCCTCCGCTCCGGCGGCCGCGCGGTCGCCGGGGGACCTCCAAGCCGTTGCCGCGCGGTCCTGCGACGTTCGTGCTCTGGTTCCCCGCACCCGGCGCCGGCCACGGCAACGGGGGCCTCCGCAGGACGCGCACCTCCAGAGCACCTCGGGAGCTACGCCGCCTCTTTGGCCTTTGTAGCGTACATGTCCACGTACTCCTGCCCGGACAGCCGCATGACCTCCGTCATCACGGAGTCCGTCACGGCCCGCAGCACATACCGGTCCCGGTCCATCCCGTCGTACCGGGAGAACTCCATCGCCTCACCGAAGCGGACCGTCACCCGGCACGGCCGGGGGAAGCCCGCACCGCCCGGCTGGATCCGGTCCGTGCCGATCATGGCGAACGGGACGACGGGCGCGCCCGTCATCAGGGTGAGCCGGGCGATGCCGGTGCGCCCCCGGTACAGGCGGCCGTCGGGGGAGCGGGTGCCCTCGGGGTAGATGCCGAAGACCTTGCCCTCCTCCAGGATCCGGCGGCCGGTCATCAGCGCCGCGACCCCGCCCTTGCCGCCGTCGCGGTCGACCGGGATCATGCCGACGCCGGTGAAGAACCACGCCATGAGCCGGCCCTTGAGGCCCTTGCCGGTGACGTACTCGTCCTTGCCGATGAAGAACACCTGACGGTCGCAGACCAGCGGCAGGATCATCGAGTCGATGAACGTGAGGTGGTTGCCGGCCAGGATCACCGGGCCGTCGCCCGGAATATGCTCCACACCCTCCACCCGGGGGCGGAACATCAGGCGCATGATCGGTCCGAGCACTGCCTTGATGAGCGCGAAGCGGGACAACGGGCCCTCCGGTATCAACGGATTCGGTACGAGTCTGTTCAGTCTTATGAGTCTGTGCAGGTGAGGACGATACTCGCGGCCCCCGGGCAAACGCACATCGGGGACATCGGGTTCACCGAGGTCTTACGCACTGTTGACGTACGTTCACCTGCGGTGGCATGCCGCAGCCTACGCGTAACCCGGCGGCGACGATGTGACCGACATCGCGCGGAGGCGGTACCGACCGGCTACCCCACGGCGCGTCACACCCACTCGGCATACGGTCCTCATACGACATCCATCGTCAGCCACGCGTTCGAAATGACGCCTCCCGGCTGACACATCGACACCCCTACGATCTGCCAGCACCGACGACATGCACGGCAGGGAGGCCGCTGATGGGAACGCAGAAGTCGAACGAGCAGCCGCAGGAACAGGCGCACACCGGGCGGCGGGCGCTCCTCGGTGCTGCCGTGCTCGGCGCGGGCGGAGCCGTCCTCGGTCTGTCCGGCACGGCGAGAGCCGATGCGCGTCATGGAGGCCGCGGAATGAAGAGCCTGCCCGTGCCGACGATCGTCGCCCACCGCGGCGCCAGCGGCTACCGTCCCGAGCACACCCTCGGCTCGTACCAGCTGGCCCTCGACATGGGCGCCGACGTCGTCGAGGCCGGCGACCTGGTGCCCACCAAGGACGGTCACCTCGTCTGCCGGCACGAGCCCGAGATCGGCGGCACCACGGACGTCGCCGACCACCCCGAGTTCGCCGACCGCAGGACCACCAAGGTCCTGGACGGCGTCTCCACCACCGGCTGGTTCACCGAGGACTTCACCCTCGCCGAGCTGAAGACCCTGCGCGCCACCGAGCGCATCCCGGCCAACCGCCCGCACAACACCCTCTACAACGGCCGCTGGGACATCCCCACCTTCGAAGAGGTGCTCCGGTGGCAGGACGAGCAGACCCGCAAGCGCGGCAAGCAGGTCTGGATCTACCCCGAGCTCAAGCACCCCACCTACTTCCGGGGGCTCGGCCTCTCCATGGAGGAGCGGGTCGCCAAGCTGCTGCGCAAGTACCGCAAGGACCGCTGGAACTCGCCGGTCATCCTGCAGTCCTTCGAGCCGACCAGCATCCAGCGCCTGCACAAGCTGGTCGACAACCCGCTCGTCGTCCTCCTGTCCGGCGCCGACACCCGCCCCTGGGACTTCGTCGAGAACGGTGACCCGCGCACCGTCGCCGACCTGATCAAGCCGGCCGGCCTGCGCGAGATCGCCTCCTACGCCCAGGGCATCGGCCCCACCCTCGACCTGATCATCCCGAGGGACCGCGCGGGCAACCTCACCCGGCCGACCACCCTCGTCGCCGACGCCCACAAGGTCGGCCTCAAGCTGCACCCCTGGACGCTGCGCAACGAGAACCCGTTCCTGCCCGCGGACTTCCGCGAGGGCACCGGCGAGGACGCCTACGGCGATGTGTTCGGGGCCTACCAGGCGTACTTCGCGACCGGCATCGACGGCATCTTCACCGACCAGCCGGACACCGGCCTGCTGGCCCGCGAGGACTTCGTCAACGACTGAGCCGTCCCACCCCGGTCGGGGTGACAACCGGCCGCCCGGGCAACCCACCGCCCGGGCGGCCGCGTCGTGCCGCATATGACGCACGACCTGCTCGTCTCACTGCGCCCCCTGCTCGCCGCCGAGGCCTCCGCCGAGGCGCACGCCGCCGGCACCGAGCCCGGCGACCTGGAACAGGCGGTCTGGCTCCGCCTCCTGGAACTCCTCGACGCCGGCGGCCCGCCCCCCGACCCCGAGCGCTGGCTGCGCCGCGCCGTCCGCTTCGAGGCCCGCCGCTCCCGACGTACGACCCGGCGCGAACGGCCGTACGAGACCGAACCCGCCGACGAGGCCGCGCACACCCCCGAACAGCTCGCCCTCACCGCGGCCCGTGCCCGGGCCCTGCGCGCGGCGGTGCGCCGGCTGCCCGGCCGCTGCCCCGCCCTCCTGGAAGCCCTGATGTCCCCCAAGGACCTCACATACCGGGAGATCGCGGGGGAGTTGGGTATCTCACAGGGGAGCCTCGGGCCGGAACGTTCCAGATGTCTGGGATGTCTGCGGCGACTGCTCGCCTCGGAGGTTGCGGCTCGCGGAGCACGGGGATAGGAGTGAGGGACAACGGCAACAGGTGAGCGGGAGGCGTGCACACATGGGCATGAGCGTGACCATCTCCGAGGCGACCGACCAGGACGTCGAGCAGATCTTCAAGCTGCAGTACCTGTGCTTCCAGAGCGAGGCGGCGCTGTACGGCAACTACCGCATCGACCCGCTCGTCCAGCCCCTCGACTCGGTCCGCCGGGAAGTCGCCGAGGACTGCGTCTTCGTGGCCCGGCTCGGCGACGAGGTGGTCGGCTCGGTGCGCGGCGCGATCACCGAGGACGGCGCGGCCTCCATCAGCCGCCTCTGCGTCCACCCCCGCCTCCAGGGCCACGGCATCGGCGCCCGCCTCCTCGGCGCGGCGGAGTCGGCCCTCGCGCAGCAGCGCGGCGCCAAGAAGTTCCGCCTCCACACGGGCCACCGCAGCGAGGGCAACCTCCGCCTGTACCGCAAGGTGGGTTACGAGACGGTGGGCACGTCAGAGGGCACGGACGGCGTCCCGATGGTCGTCCTCGAAAAGCAGGCGGGCCCCTACGCGACAACGGCCTGAGCTGCAACGCCGTCAGGGGCGCGGGGAACTGCGCGCCAAGCCGCAGACAACCCGCACCCGCCAACGACGCTCAACCCGGCTGCTCGCTGCGCGCTTTCCGCAACCACCACAAAGCGGAAACCGGCAACAAAACCGGAATGAACAAATACCCCATCCCGAAGTCGGACCACACGGTCGCGTCCGGAAACGCAGACGGCTCGACCAGCGTCCACGTGCCGACAACCAGCACACCCACCAGCTCGGCGGCGCAGCACACTTGCGCCGCCCTGCGGGCCGTCTCCCCGCCCCGCACCAGCGTGTACGTGATGAACCCGTACACCACCCCCGCCACCGCCGACAGCGCGTAAGCGAGCGGCGCCCGGTCGAACTCGGTGGCGATCTGGTAGACGGACCGCGACACGGCCCCCACCACCATCACCCCGTACAGCCAGACGAGCAGCACCCCGGGCCCACCGATCAGCCGCGTCCTGCCCGTCGTGGCCACCTCAGCCTCCCCAGATGTCATAGAGCCGCACCTCCAGGACAGCCAGCACCACACCGCCGGCGGCAACCGTCACCGAACCCCACTTGGAGCGCTCGGCCAGCGACATGAACCCCGCGGCCGGGACACACGCGAACGCCCCCAGCAGATACGCCACGAAGATGGTCGTCCCCTGCTCCGGCCGCTCACCGCGCGCCAGCAGCACCACGCCGACCACCAGCTGCACCAGCGCCAGCACCGACACCACGGCCATCCCGATGAAGTGCCAGTCCTTGGTCGGCTGGTCACGGTACGCGGCCCAACCGCACCAGGCGCCGAGCAACAGCGCGGCGACCGCGATCGCCACCGTCAGGGCATCAAGCATGCAGCGACCCTATTACGGGCCAAAAGGCCTGATGCGGCCGCCCCCGGTCCACCACTGTCCGCAATGCGGACAGCGATTCCTGGTCCCGTTCACACGTCTGCTTTACTGATCGCATGACCACGACGAGCAGCCGCATCCCTGCGACCGAGGCGACCATGACGCCCGGTGCTCGCTGTATGTGTCGTCGAATGTGCGCCTGCTAGAGGGCCCCCGCATCCCCTGAGTCTCGCGCCCCGAAGCGAGCCGCCGTGGCATGTCCGTACGCCGTCCGCCGTACGTGACCCGCCTTCCCCCGCTGCCTCAACGGCGTGGGGGGGGGACCCCCATCGCGCACTTCTTCCCTCCCGTACCAGGGCACACCCACGCCCGCATACTCGACAGTGACGGAAACCCACGTGATCACCACATCGGGCCTCACCAAGGTCTATCGCTCACGCGGCCGCGAGATCACCGCCCTGGACGGCGTCGATCTGCACGTCCGCGAAGGCGAGGTGTACGGCGTCATCGGCCAGTCCGGCGCCGGCAAGTCCTCGCTCATCCGCTGCGTCAACCTTCTGGAGCGCCCCACCTCCGGCACGGTCACCGTCGCCGGCCAGGACCTCACCGCCCTCGCGGGGCGCGGCCCGCGCGCGAGCCGGGAACTCCGCCGCGCGCGCAGCCGTATCGGCATGGTCTTCCAGCACTTCAACCTGCTGTCCTCCCGGACCGTCCAGGAGAACATCGAGCTGCCGCTGGAAATCCTCGGCACGGCAGGCAGGGCGCGTTCCCTCAAGGCGCTGGAACTGCTCGACCTGGTGGGCCTCGCCGACAAGGCCAAGGCCTACCCCGCCCAGCTCTCCGGCGGCCAGAAGCAGCGCGTCGGCATCGCCCGCGCCCTGGCCGGCGACCCCAAAGTGCTGCTCTCCGACGAGGCCACCAGCGCCCTCGACCCGGAGACCACCCGCTCGATCCTGAAGCTGCTGCGCGACCTGAACCGGCAGCTCGGCCTGACCGTCCTGCTCATCACGCACGAGATGGACGTCGTCAAGAGCATCTGCGACTCGGCCGCCCTGATGGACAAGGGCCGCATCGTCGAGTCCGGCACGGTCAGCGAGCTGCTCGCCACCCCGGGCTCGGAACTGGCCTCCGCCCTCTTCCCGGTCGGCGGCGAGGCCACCGCCGACGACAGGACGGTCCTCGACATCACCTTCCACGGCGAGTCCGCCACCCAGCCGGTCATCTCCCAGCTGGCCCGCACCTACACCATCGACGTCTCCATCCTCGGCGCCGCCATCGACACCGTCGGCGGCCTCCAGGTCGGCCGGATGCGCATCGAACTGCCCGGCCGCTACGAGGACAACGTCGTGCCGATCGGGTTCCTGCGCGAACAGGGCCTGCAGATCGACGTCGTCGGCGCCGAGCCGGTGCTGGTGAAGGAAGGTGCCCAGTGACCTGGTCCGAAATGCAGCCACTGCTGGAGCAGGCGTGTACGGAGACGCTGGTCATGGTCGGCTGGTCCACCCTGATCGCCGTCGTCGCCGGACTCCCCATCGGCGTCCTGCTCGTCCTCACCGACAAGGGCGGCCTGTTGCAGAACACGGTGGTGAACAAGGTCATCGGGCAGATCGTGAACGTCGGCCGCTCGATGCCGTTCATCATCCTGATGGTCGCGCTGATGAGCTTCACCCGCTGGGTCACCGGCACCACCATCGGCAGCGAGGCCGCGATCGTGCCGCTGGCCATCGGCGGCATCCCGTTCTTCGCCCGCCTCGTCGAGACCGCCGTCCGCGAGGTGGACCACGGGCTGGTCGAGGCCGTCCAGTCGATGGGCGGCAACACCTGGACCATCGTCCGCAAGGTCCTCGTCCCCGAGGCGCTGCCGTCCCTGATCGCCTCCACGACGACCACGGTCATCGCCCTGATCGGCTACTCCGCCATGGCCGGCACGGTCGGTGGCGGCGGCCTCGGCGACCTCGCCGTCCGCTACGGCTACCAGCGCTTCGAGACCGGCCTGATGTGGATCACCGTGGCGGTCCTCGCCGTCGTCATCTCCCTCATCCAGTTCGCCGGCGACTACGCCGCCCGCTCCCTGCACCGCCGCGGCGGCCGCTCCGGTCCCGGCCCCAAGCTCCGCCTGCTGAAGGCGAAGGAGCAGGCCGCGGCCGACGTCCGCAAGGTCGCGTAACCCAAGACCCCCCCGTCCACCCACGACGGGGCGCACCACCCACCAGGAAAGGCACTTTTCGTGCGTAACACCGCCAAGATCACCGCCGCAGCCCTCGCCACCGGAGCGCTCACCTTCGGGCTCACCGCCTGCGGCGCCTCCGCCTCCGGCTCCGGCGACGGCCCGCTCGTCGTCGCCGCCAGCCCGACCCCGCACGCCGAGATCCTCACCTACGTCAGGGACAACCTGGCGCAGAAGGCCGGCCTCGACCTGGAGGTCAAGGAGTTCACCGACTACGTCACGCCGAACACGGCGACGGAGGACGGCTCGGTCGACGCCAACTACTTCCAGAACCAGCCGTACCTCGACGACTTCAACAAGAAGAACGGCACCCACATCGTGCCCGTCGTCACGGTCCACCTGGAGCCGCTCGGCCTCTACTCCCACAAGGTCAAGAGCGTCGACGCCCTGAAGAGCGGTGCGACGATCGCCGTCCCCAACGACACGGTCAACGAGGCGCGGGCACTGAAGCTGCTCGCCGACAACGGCCTGATCACCCTCAAGGACGGCGTGGGCAACGAAGCGACCCCCGCGGACATCACCGAGAACCCGAAGAACCTCAAGTTCAAGGAACTGGAGGCGGCCCAGACCCCGCGCTCCCTGGACGACGTGGACGCCGCGGTCGTCAACGGCAACTACGCCATCGAGGCCGACCTCAAGCCCGCCGGGGACGCCCTCGTCCTGGAGTCCGCCAAGGACAACCCGTACGGCAACTTCCTCGCCGTGAAGGAGGGCGACGAGGACGACCCGCGCCTGAAGAAGCTCGCGCAGCTCCTCACCTCCGCCGAGGTCAGGAAGTTCATCGAGGACGAGTACGACGGCTCGGTCATCGCGTCCTTCTGAGCCAGGCGCTTTCGTGCGCAACCGGGGTTCACCCGATCACACGGAGTGGACCCCGGGTGTGTGGTTCAGTGCTTTCATGCTGCATGCTGGGCAGTTCAGCAGGTTCTGACGGTTCGAAGGTTACGGAGCGGCTTCATGACGAGCGCCTTCCCCACCATCTCCATCAGCACGGAGCGGTTGGTGCTGCGTCCCCTCGACGAGGACGACACCCCCGCCCTGGCCGAGATGATGAACGACGAGCAGGTCGTCGCCTGGACCGACGTGCAGCAGCCCTTCACCGAGGACGGCGCCCGCGCCTGGATCACCGAGTACGCCCGCAGTGAGCGCGCCGAGGGGCGCGGCCTTGCCCTCGCCGTCACCGAGTTCCTCACCCAGCGCCTGGTCGGCATCATCCAGCTCGGCAGGACGAACTGGCATGTGCGCTCCACCGAGATGTCGTACATCATCGCCCCCTGGGCCCGCGGCGAGGGCTATGCCTCCGAGGCCGCCCTGGCCACGGCCCAATGGCTGTTCGGCGACCAGAAATTCGAACGCATCGAACTGCGCACGGCCGCCGACAACACGGCCTCCCAGCAGGTCGCCCAGAAGATCGGCTGCATCAGCGAGGGGGTGCTGCGGGGCGCCTGCATAGCGCGCACCCGCACCCACGACGGTGCCTGGGCCGAGGTGCGCACCGACTACATCGTGTGGAGCCTGCTGCCCGAGGACATCGAGGGTGCGGGGGACCAGCTGGCCGACACCGGCGGTTTCACGTCGTACTCGGACTGGAACTGAGGGCGCCGGGGACGCCGCCCGAGCGCGCCCGGGTGGCACCAGGTACTCTCACGGAGCCCGCCCGCCCGCGGGCTGCCCCCGACTACCTGCGCAGACCCCCTGGAGACTGACGACGATGGCCGACCGGGTCACGGTGATCGGCTGGGACGGCTCTCCGCTGACCGCCGCGGCACGCGCCGCCCTGGGCGCCGCCACCCTGGTGGCCGGTGCCGCCCACCACCTGGCACTGCCCGAGGTGCCGCCCACCGCCGAGCGCATCCGTCTGGGCAGCCTCGCCCTCGCCGCCCGCCGGATCGCCGCCCATCGCGGCACCGCGGTGGTGCTCGCCGACGGCGACCCCGGGTTCTTCGGCGTCGTACGGACCCTGCGCGCACCCGAGTTCGGCCTGGAGGTCGAAGTCGTCCCCGCCGTCTCCTCCGTGGCCGCCGCCTTCGCCCGTGCGGGCATGCCCTGGGACGACGCCCACGTGGTCGTCGCACACCCCCGCACCCTGCGCCGCGCGGTGAACGTATGCCGCGCCCACACCAAGGTGGCGGTCCTCACCTCACCCGGCGCCGGCCCCGCCGAACTCGGCCTGCTCCTCGACGGCATCCACCGCACGTTCGTCATCTGCGAGGAACTCGGCACCGGCCGCGAGCAGGTCACCGTCGTCACCTCCGACAAGGCCGCCGACCACACCTGGCGCGACCCGAACGTCGTCATCGTCATCGGCGGCCCGGCCGGGGCACAGGAGGGCGGCGGCTGGATCGCCGGACGCGGCCCGGGCGCGGGCCCGCGCGGCTGGACCCTGCCCCCCGAGGCGTACGACGGTGAACCGGGCGAGGGCGAGACCGAGCTGCTCCGCGCGGCCCAACTCGCCCGGCTCGGACCCCGCGTCGGCGACCTCGTCTGGGACATCGGCTGCGGCAGCGGCGCCTTCGCCACCGAGGCCGCCCGCGCCGGCGCCGCCGTCATCGCCGTCGACCGGGACCTCGGCGCCTGTGCCCGTACCGACGCCGCCGCACGCCGCTTCGCGGTCCAGCTCCAGGTCGTGCACGGCACCGCCCCGCACGTCCTGGAGAACCTGCCCGAACCCGACGTGGTCCGCGTCGGCGGCGGGGGAGCGGCCGTGGTCTCCGCGGTCGCCGACCGCCGCCCCCAGCGCATCGTCACCCACGCCGCCACCCGCGACGCGGCCGAACTCATCGGCCGTGACCTCACCGAGCACGGCTACGAGGTCGAGTGCGCCCTGCTGCAGTCCGTGGAACTCGACACCCGGGCCTGGACGGAGAAGGAGCGGAGCGTGGCGTTCCTGCTCAGCGGCGTGCTGCCGGACCGCGCGTCCTGATCCCGCCCCGTCCCCGTGATCCGGTTGTCGTACCGCGCGCGGTAGGCTGGCCGATCGTTGTACCGCACTCGGACGCCCGGCGCTTCGTCGGTCAATGTCCGGAAAACACGCCCGTTTTGGGCTGGGTGTGGTACGGCAGAACCCGAGGACGCGCAACGTGGCGCAGTCCACAGCGGGCCGTCGCGAATGAAGCTGACGTGACGGCGGAAGGGCCGCGACAATGCCACTGAATGGCTTTGTCGCCTTTTCCGGCGGGTCGTTCGTGCCGCTGGGCACGCACGCTCGTTCTTCACGGCGGGGCGGTCGGTGCGCCGTTCCGGGTGAGCTGGTCGTAGGAGCATCAATCGATGGGCGAGGGGTACGCATGACCGACACCGGCCAGGTCCCGGGTGAGGGGCTGCCGGAGAACGCAGGCCCGGTGGAACAGCCGGGTGTCACCGTTCCCGGCGCGTACAGCTACCTGTCCGAGACCCCCGCCGAGGACGAGGACCTGCTGCTGCCCGGCGCGCAGGGCGCCTGGGGCAACGAGGTGGCCCCGCCCCCGCCCGAGCCGGTCGTGGAGGCCGTCCACGAGCCCGGCGCGCACGAGATGTCCGGCCGCGACAGCGGCTCGGTCGACCTGACCGGCGTCCGCCTGCCGGGCCCGACGCCGCCTCCGCCGTCGCCCGCTCCCGCGCCCCGCCGCCCGCTGCACCTGGGCCCGCCGATCCCCAACACCTCCGCCAGCCCGGTCCGCTCCCTCGCCGACCGCGGCCCCGCGGGAGCGCCGGTACGGCAGCCGGGGCCGCCCACCACCGGGCCCGAGTACCTCGACGTCCCGCGCGTGCGCGAGATGCCGCCGCAGGGGGCGGTGCCGCAGGGCGCGGTGCCGTGGGGTGGTGCCCAGGCTGCCGCGACGCAGCCTGCGGCGACGCAGACGCCGGTGGGCGCGGAGGTGACGCCTGCGGAAACGGTTGTTCCGGCGGGGCGGGCGCAGGGGCAGACCCACGCGGATGTGCAGGCACAGGCGCAGGTCCAGGCGGAGACGCACGTACCGGCTGAGCTGCACGTACCGGCTGAGCTGCACGTACCGGCTGAGCTGCACGCACCGGCTGAGACGCACGCACAGGCCGAGGTGCAGGCGCAGGGCGAGGTGCAGGCGCAGGGCGAGGTGCAGGCCCAGGCCGAGGTGCAGGCGCAGGGCGAGGTGCAGGCGCAGGGCGAGGTGCAGGCCCAGGCCGAGGTGCAGGCGCAGGGCGGGCCGGAGCCGGTGGGTGCGGCGCAGGCCGCGGTGGCGCGGATCGCTTCGGAGGCTGTGGCGTCCGGGGCTTCCGGGCAGGGTGAGGCTTACGCCGGGGAGGCGGGGGCCGCTGCCGACCAGGCGTTCGGCCCTGACGCGGGGGCGGGCGACGACGCGGCGGTTCCCGCGGAGGTGCCTGCGGACACCGGCGCCGCTGACGCGCAGGCACTGCCGTCGGACGCCGGGGAAACCCCGGGCACCCCGGCCGCCGCGGAGGAAGCGGAGCCGATCGCTGAGCCTGCGACCGATCCCGAGCCGGAGCAGCTTCCCGAGGTCCCGGAGAGCGCGCCTGCTGACGGCGTCGCCGAGGAGGCAGCGGCTGCTGAGGCGGTGCAGGCCCAGGACGCAGGGGTGGCCGAGCCCGCGCCCGCGCTCGCCTTCGAGGCCGCGCCCGCCTCCGTGGCCGTCCCGGCACCAGCTCCCGAGGCCGCGCTCGCTCCCGAGCCCGCGCCCACCCCTGAGGCCGTCCCGGCACCAGCTCCCGAGGCCGCGCCCGCCTCCGTGGCCGTCCCGGCACCAGCTCCCGAGGCTGCGCCCGCCCCCGAGCCCGAGCAGCCCGCCGCCGTGGACATGGAAGCGCAGGGCGTGGCCCCGGCCGTGGACGAGCCCCTCACGCAGCCGGTCCCGCACCACGAGTACATCGACCCCGAACCGGAACCCGTCGCGCCCGCCGAGGAACAGCCGCAGAACACCGCGCCCGACGTCACCCCGGCGCCCCAGCCGGAGCAGCCGCTGGGCCAGTTCGTCCCGGTGGAGGGCTCGGTGCCGACCACCCCGCACCTCGCGCCCACCCCACCGCACCCGATCGTCCTCCCGACCCAGGAGCAGGCTCCCGAGCTCCCGGCGCAGCCGGAAGCCGTGGCCACGGTCCCCGCCCCCCGCGACGCCGACCACACGCCTGCGCCGACCGCACCGGACGAGACCCCGGCCCCCGACCCCGTACAACTGGTGCAGAACGCGGAGGACCTGGAAACCCGGGCTGCCGATCAGGACGACCGGGAAGACCAGGAAGACCGGCAAGGCCCGCAAGAAACGAGCACGGCCCCCGTGGCCGAAGCCCGACAGTCCACTGGCCCGGCCGCGCCCGCCTACGACGACGCCGAGCGCGAGGCGGTACTGAAGGTCATGCGCGAGCGGCGTGACATCCGCAACGGCTTCCGCAGCGACCCCATCCCGCACGAGGTGCTGCTCCGCGTCCTGGAGGCCGCCCACACCGCGCCCTCGGTCGGCCACTCGCAGCCCTGGGACTTCGTCGTCATCCGCTCCGCCGAGACCCGGCGCACGATGCACGAACTGGCCATGCGCCAGCGCGAGGCCTACGCCAAGTCGCTGCCGAAGGGCCGGGCGAAGCAGTTCAAGGAACTGAAGATCGAGGCTATCCTCGACACGCCGGTGAACATCGTCGTCACCGCCGACGCCACGCGCGGCGGCCGCCACACCCTCGGCCGCCACACCCAGCCGCAGATGGCGCCGTACTCCTCCGCGCTCGCGGTCGAGAACCTCTGGCTCGCCGCGCGCGCCGAGGGCCTCGGCGTCGGCTGGGTCAGCTTCTTCGACGAGCGCGAGATGGTCCGCACCCTCGGCCTGCCCGAGCACCTGGAGGTCGTGGCGTACCTGTGCGTCGGGTACGTCGACGAGTTCCCGGAGGAGCCCGAGCTGATGCAGGCGGGCTGGTCCAAGCGCCGCCCGCTGTCCTGGGTGGTCCACGAGGAGACGTACGGCCGCCGCGCCCTGCCCGGCGAGGAGCCGCACGACCTGCTCGCCGAGACCGTCGCCCAGATCCGCCCGCTGGACGCCAAGGCGCTCGGCGAGGCCTGGGAGCGGCAGAAGCGGATGACCAAGCCGGCCGGCGCGCTCGGCATGCTGGAGATCATCTCGGCCCAGCTGTCCGGCCTGTCCCGGCAGTGCCCGCCGCCGATCCCGGAACCCGCCGCCGTCGCGATCTTCGCGGGCGACCACGGGGTGCACGCCCAGGGCGTCACCCCCTGGCCACAGGAGGTCACCGCGCAGATGGTGGCCAACTTCCTCGGCGGGGGAGCGGTCTGCAACGCCTTCGCCAACCAGGTGGGCGCCGAGGTCTGCATCGTCGACGTGGGTGTCGCCGCGGAGCTTCCGTCCACTCCGGGTCTGCTGCCGCGCAAGGTCCGTCCGGGCACGGCCGACATGACCACCGGCCCCGCGATGACCCGCGAGGAGGCCAAGCAGGCCATCGAGGTGGGCATCGAGACGGCCCGCGACCTGGTGGCGGCCGGCAACAAGGCCCTGCTCACGGGTGAGATGGGCATCGCCAACACCACCGCGTCCGCCGCCCTCATCTCGGTCTTCACGGGCGTCGACCCGGCGGAGGTCACGGGCCGGGGCACCGGCATCAACGACGAGACCCTGGCCCGCAAGACCGAGGTCGTCCGCCGGGCCATCGAACTCCACCAGCCGGACCCGGCCGACCCCATCGGCGTCCTCGCCGCGATCGGCGGCCTGGAACACGCCGCCATCGTCGGCCTGCTCCTCGGCGGCGCGTCCCTGCGTACGCCGGTGATCCTGGACGGCGTCAGCGCCGGTGCCGCGGCCCTGGTCGCCCGGACCATCGCCCCCGAGGTGCTCGCGGCCTGCATCGCGGGCCACCGCAGCGCGGAGCCCGGCCACGTGGCCGCCCTGAACAAGCTGGGCCTGCGCCCCCTGGTCGACCTCGACCTCCGCCTCGGCGAGGGCACGGGCGCCCTGCTGGCCCTGCCGCTGGTGCAGAGCACGGCCCGGGCGATGCACGAGGTGGCGACGTTCGATTCGGCGGGGGTCACCGAGAAGTAGGTCCCCCGGCCGAGGCGGGCGGGGTGGGCGCTCCGTCGCGCCCACCCGACCCCGGCCGTACGCTGAACGCACTCTAAAATCCGCACGTCAGGGCTGCTCCAGAGCCGTAGCACCCACCGCACGCCCGCACGAGGAGCCGCACCCTCATGGCCGAACACCCCGCCTACCCCGTAGGCCTTCGCCTCACCGGCCGTCGCGTGGTCGTCCTCGGCGGCGGCCAGGTCGCCCAGCGCCGCCTGCCCGCACTGATCGCGGCCGGCGCGGACATCCTCCTCGTGTCCCCGGAGGCCACCCCCTCGGTGGAAGCGATGGCGGACGCGGGGGAGCTCACCTGGGAGCGGCGGCCCTACGCCGAAGGCGATCTCGCCGACGCCTGGTACGCCCTGATCGCCACCAGCGACCACGAGGCGAACACCCGTGCCTCGGCGGAGGCGGAACGCCACCGCGTCTGGTGCGTCCGCTCCGACGACGCCGACGCGGCGACCGCCTGGACCCCCGCCACCGGCCACAGCGAGGGCGTCACCGTCGCGGTCCTCACGACCGACACCAAGTCCCGCGACCCCCGCCACACCGCCGCCATCCGCGACGCGGTCGTCGAGGGCCTCCGCGACGGCACCCTCGTCGCCCCGCACCACCGCACCCGCACCCCGGGCGTCGCCCTGGTCGGCGGCGGTCCCGGAGACCCGGACCTGATCACGGTCCGCGGCCGCCGCCTGCTCGCCGAGGCCGACGTCGTCATCGCCGACCGCCTCGGCCCCCGCGACCTGCTCGCCGAGCTGCCCCCGCACGTCGAGGTGATCGACGCGGCGAAGATCCCGTACGGCCGCTACATGGCCCAGGAGGCCATCAACAACGCCCTGATCGAACACGCCAAGCAGGGCAAGTCCGTCGTACGCCTCAAGGGCGGCGACCCCTTCGTCTTCGGCCGTGGCATGGAGGAGGCCCAGGCCCTCGCCGAGGCCGGGATCCCGTGCACGGTCGTCCCCGGCATCTCCAGCTCCATCTCGGTCCCCGGCGCGGCGGGCATCCCGGTCACCCACCGCGGGGTCGCCCATGAGTTCACCGTGGTCAGCGGCCATGTCGCCCCCGACGACGAGCGCTCCCTCGTCGACTGGCCGTCCCTGGCCAAGCTCACCGGCACGCTGGTGATCCTCATGGGCGTCGACAAGATCGGCAAGATCGCCGAGACGCTCGTCGCGCACGGCAAGCCCGCCGAGACGCCCGTCGCCCTGGTCCAGGAGGGCACGACCGCGGCGCAGCGCCGGGTCGACGCGACGCTGGCGACGGTCGCCCAGACGGTCCGCGAGCAGGAGGTCAAGCCGCCCGCGGTCATCGTCATCGGCGAGGTCGTCACCGTAGGACCGCAGACCTCGGCGTAACCCGGGGTAACACAACCCGGTCCGAGCCGTTGGCACCGTACGCACGACAAGGCAGTATCACCCTGTGGCCGATCTCATCACCGTCGAGGATCCCGACGACCCGCGCCTGCGCGACTACACGGGTCTGACCGACGTCGAACTGCGCCGCAAACGCGAACCCGCCGAGGGCCTGTTCATCGCCGAGGGCGAGAAGGTCATCCGGCGGGCGAAGGACGCGGGCTACGAGATGCGGTCGATGCTGCTGTCCGCCAAGTGGGTCGACGTCATGCGCGACGTCATCGACGAACTCCCGGCCCCCGTCTACGCGGTCAGTCCCGAGCTCGCCGAACAGGTCACCGGCTACCACGTGCACCGCGGCGCCCTCGCCTCCATGCAGCGCAAGCCCCTGCCCACGGCCGCCGAGCTGCTCCGGTCCGCCCGCCGCGTGGGGAAAGGTGCGGGTCAGCGCGTCGCCGTCTTCGAGGACATAGTGGATCACGCGAATCTGGGGGCCGCCTTCCGCAACGCGGCTGCTCTGGGCCTGGACGCCGTCTTCCTCACACCACGCTGCGCCGACCCCCTGTACCGGCGGGCCGTGAAGGTGTCGATGGGCGCTGTCTTCCACGTCCCCTGGACCCGGCTGACCTCTTGGCCGAAGGACGTCGAGCTGTTCCGTCAGCACGGCTTCGTGACAGCTGCCCTGTGTCTCTCGGAGAAGTCGATCACGATTGACGAACTGGCCGCCCGCCGGTACGAGAAGCTGGTCCTGATGCTCGGCACCGAAGGCGACGGACTGTCGATCGACGCCCTGCGCGCGGCCGATGAATGGGTCCGCATCCCCATGTCCGCGGGGGTGGACTCCCTCAACGTCGCCGCGGCCTCCGCCGTGGCCTTCTACGCGACGAGGCTCCGGTAGGCACCAACCCAGCGAAAACGCGTTCTCCCAGCGCCGCCCCCACGCAGCGCGGGGGACATATGGGGGGCCATAGAACCCCGGTGGCCAGGGGACTCAAGCGTCCTCCTGGACGCCCTGGGCCGGGCCCGGGCAGCCGGAGGGCCGATCGAGTACGTCGCGGCCCGCCATGAGCGGGGCGCGGCCCACATGGCGCAGGCATACGCACGGAACACCGGGCGGCCCGGCGTCTGCCTCGTGGTCCCCGGACCGGGGGTGCTCAGCGCCCTGCCCGCGGTGGCCACCGGGTACGCGTGCTCCTCGCCGATGCTGTGCGCGGCGGCCGACATACCGTCACCGCTGGCCGGCCGGGGCCTGGCATGCTGCACGAACTGCCGGGCCAGGACGGTGCCTGGCCCCGGTCACCAAATGGTCGGCGCGAGCCGGCGACCCGGCCCGGATCCCCGGACTCGTACACCGGGCGCTACAGCAGTCACGGTCCGGCCGCCCGAGGCCGGTGCCCTGTCCGTCCCGGCAGACGTCTTGACCGCGCGGGCGGAGACGGACTGGGAGCCTGCCAGTCAGGGACGGGACGACGGCCGGCCCGGCGTGGCCGACGAGGTCGGGGAGCCCTCGGGATCGGAGCAGGGCGTCCTCGCGGAGGTCGCCGCCGTGCTCGCCCCGCGGGCCGGCGCCGCCCTGACCGCCCTGGCCGAGAAACGGTCCGCTCCGGTCGTCATGAGCCGCAACGCGGGCGGCGCCGTCCCGGCCCACCACCGGCTGGCCTTCTCCAGCCTCGCGGCACCGCGGCAGCTGCCGTCGGCGGACGTGGTGCTGGTCGTGGGCAGCCGCTTCGTGTCCCCACGCGGCACGGCCCTGCCGACCGCCCCCGGAGCGGCCGTCGTCCTCGTCGACGCGGACCCGGCCGACCTCGGGCCGCCCCGCCGGGCCGACCTCACCCTGTGCGCCGACGCCCGGACGGCGGAAGGTCGAGAGCGTCGAACCCCAGTGGTCGTACGTCCGCGCACTGCGCGAGGCGATCCCGGACGACGGCTTCCTGGTCAACGAGCTGACCCAGGTGGGCTATCCGGCCGCCGTCGGCTACCCCGTGCACCGCCCGGGAACCTCCCTCACGCCCGGCTACCAGGGCACCCTGGCTACGGCTACCCGTCGGCGCTGGGTGTGAAGGCGGTCGTCTTCAACGACAACGCGTACGGCAACGTCCGGCGCATCCCGGCGGACGAGTTCGAGGGCCGGTTCATCGGCAGCGACCTGACCAGCCCCGACTTCGTGCGCCTGGCGGAGTCGTTCTCGGTGCCCGCGCTCCGGGCGGAGACCCCGGCCCGGCTCGCCGGGGCCCTCAAGGAATGCCTCAGCGAACCGGGACCCTCGCTCATCGAGGTCCCGGTGGCCGAGATGCCCGGCGTGTGGCCACTGCTGCTCGGCGGCTCGCCCGGTTCGGTCCGGGACTGAGAACGCCCGACGCACGGGCGCGGCCGCTGGACCGCGCGTCGAGCGGGCGCCGGTGTCCGTACCGGGTGACCGGCGGGCCCCTCGGGTTCGCCGGAGGCCGACGAGCGCCACGGCCGTGACGAACTGGGTCAAGGTCTCCACGGGTGCGGTCTTCTCCGTGCCGTACGCCCGCCTGGGACACCTGGCCCAAGGGCCTGTCGTCGGTCCGCGAGGCCGGTTTCACGCTGCTCGCCCTCACCCCCGACGAGAAGGCCAGGCCCTCGACGAGGCCGCCCCGCACCGCACGGACCGCATGGCCCTCATGCGCGGCGCCGAGGGCGACGGCCTGTCCACGCAGGACCTGGTCGCCGCCGACGAGTGGGTCCGCACCCCCGATGTCCCACGGCGTCGACTCGCTCAACGGGGGAGCGGCGGCCGCGGTCGCGTTCTACGCGGTCGCGACGGGCCGCCCGTGGCCGTAGGCCCTACGGGGACGCCTCGGTCGTCGACTCGTACCGCTCGGACAAGTCCGACCGCACGTGCTCCTGCCGCTCGACCACGCGGCCCCGCTCGTCGCCGAGCCCGCGCGCCGCCCCCTGGCAGCCCTGCACCACACCAATGCCGAGCGCCACGAGCAGCGTCACGACCACGAACACGAACAGCCGCTGCCGCAGCAGCCGCGGATTGGCCGGCCGCCGCCCGGTCCCGGTGGGCCGCGGCGCCGGACGACCGGCGGCGCCGCGCGGTGTCGTACGGCTGCCGCTGCCGGAGCGGGTCGTGTTGCGCGCCGGCGTGTTCCGCGAGACGGGTGTGGGCCGCGCCCCGGACCGGGACGGCGTACCGCCGTTGCGGGAGGGGGTACCGCCACCCCGGGCCGGAGCCCCGCCCCGCTCCGGAGCGGGACCGCGCGAGCTGCCCGCGCTCCGGGGCGCCGGAGTCAGCGGCCCGCCCTGCTGACGGCGCGGGGCGCGGTCGGGGTAGGTGTCGGCGAGCCGCCCGGTCGGCCAGTCCGCCTCGCCGCTGCGCGGCGCGGGCGGCCGCCCCTCGATCAGGCCGTGCGCCTCACGGGCGGCGATCTCCTTCAGCCGCAGCGACAGCTCCAGCGTGCTGGGCCGCTCCTCGGGGTCCTTCGCCAGACAGGCCCGTACGAGGGGAGCGAGCGCGTCCGGTACGCCGTGCAGCTGGGGCTCCTCGTGGACGACCCGGTACAGCATCACCTCGGAACTGCCGTGCCCGAAGGGCGAGTCGCCGGTCGAGGCGTACGCCAGGGTGGCGCCCAGCGAGAACACGTCCGTGGCCGGCGTGACCGCGGCGCCGCGCACCTGCTCTGGCGCGAGAAAGCCGGGCGAGCCGACGGCCGTGCCGACATGGGTGAGCGTGGAGGCCCCGGTCGCCCAGGCGATGCCGAAGTCGATGATCCGGGGGCCCTTGGGGGAGAGCAGGATGTTGGACGGTTTCAGGTCCCGGTGGACGACCCCGGCCTCGTGCACCGCGACCAGCCCCTCCGACAGGGCGGCACCGACCGCGGCGACATCGGCGGCGCTCAGCGGCCCCTCGTCGGCGACCTTGTCGTGCAGGGAGGGACCGGGCACGTACTGGGTGGCGAACCACGGCCGGTCCGCCTCCAGGTCCGCCGCGACGAGCCGCGCGGTGCAGCCGCCGCGGATCCGCCGCGCCGCGGAGACCTCGCGGGCGAACCGCGACCGGAACTCCTGATCCTCCGCCAGGTCGGGCCGGATCACCTTCAGTGCGACCCGCTGCCCCTTCTTGTCGGAGCCCAGGTAGACCACGCCCATCCCGCCCGCGCCGAGCCGTCTGTGCAGCCTGAACGAGCCGACGACGCGCGGGTCCTCGCGCCTCAGGCGCATCATCGCCATGTTCATCCCCGCTGCCCGGTCCGTGTGACGTGGCACAGCTTACGTTTCCGTGGCCGCCTGCGCGCAGAGGCCGCGCCCTCTCGGCCGGATGGATTGTCAGTGCCGGATGCGAGACTTGAGGGATGGTCAGGGAGCGTGCCGACAGGGCGCCTTTGCGCCGTCGGCGCTGCCAACCGTCCGACGCAGAAGGGGGATTGGGTCCGTGAAGGGTGACCGGGTGGAGATAGTCGTGGACGCCGGTGACACGACACGTACGTACGAGGTGGTGGCGAGCAGGGCGGGTCGCCGAGTGGAGACGGCGGTACGCCGAGGTGTCGTGGAAGTGAGCGAAGTCACGAGGACCGGCGTTGTGGTCCGTACGGCGCGGTTCATGGCGAACCGGGTGCTGGCCCTGGTCGAGCAGCCGGTGCCCCGCGAGGACAGCTCGGAAAAGCCCGGACACACCGGGCGCCCCCTCCGGGAAGACCCCTAGAACCGGGCCTGCTTCTCCACCCAGGGGAGTACTCCCCACGCCATGGCTCATCCTCCGGGAGGCCCGCCAATCGGTACGAGGGCATGACGCCCGGCACCCCTCGCGCACCTAGATTTGAGGTCAAGCGGCGGGTGCAGCACTCGTCCCCCGAGGTCAGACGCCCGCCGCTGCCAACGACAACTGAGCACGGTCAGGAGAGGGACCATGGCCTACACGGCACCGCGGACGCTGATCCGCGAGCAGGGGCGCAAGGCGCACGCCGCGTTCCGCCCGCGCCGCACGGGCCGCCGCCACCCCTTGGTGGCAACGGTCATGGCTCTTCCCCTGGCGGTCCTGCTCCTCGTCGTCTTCGACGGCTGGGAGACAGTGGCCACACAGGCGTCGTCCGTGGGCGTGATGCTGGGGCGCTGAGCGGCGACCCCAGGCCCGGAAGAGCGGTCCGGGCGGGGACATCCACCCATAACCCCGTGGGGACGGGGGTGCGGCGGACGGCAAAATGCCGGCGCAGCTGGGGAGCTGCGCCGGCATTGCTTTGGTCCGGGGCTGCTTTCCGGGAGAGGGGCGGGCCGGTACGGGGGCCGCCCGTCGGCAACATCCGGCACCGGCGCGCCAGAGGCCCGCCCCCACCGACGTACCCTCCCAGCACCCACCCCGCTCCAAGGAAGCCCCGTGACCGCACCACCCCTCCTCTCCGTCCTGGCCGCCCGAGTCAGGACCGCGGCCCACCCGCACGCCGACACCTGCGCCTGCGGAGCGGAGGTCACCCTCGCCGATCGCGCCGACGCCACGGTCGTCCGGCACGCCGGTACTGTCGCCAAGGCACACGCCCCGGACACCGACCCCGCCGAACTCGCCGCCCGCCTCGCGACGGCCGTCAGCGCACCCGGCGTACTGCTGCCCCCGCTCACCCCGACGCCCGTCACCCTGCACGGCAGACTGGTGACCTTCTGGCCGTACGGCATCCCGGTCGACCCCGACACCCCGGACGCCGCCCCCTGGGAGGCCGCGGCCACCCTCCTCGCCCGCCTGCACCGCACCCCGCCTCCCGTCCCGCTCCCTGCGATGCGCGGCCCCGCGAAGGCCGCCCACGCGATCGCCCGCCTCCGCGCGGCCGTCCCGCACCCCGCCACCACCGCCGTACTGCACGCCTGGGCCACCCTCCCCGCCTGGGCCCGCCACGAAGGCGCTCTCCCGGACACCGGCACCCTCTGCCACGGCGACCTCCACCTCGGCCAGCTCGTCCGCCACCCCACACCCACCGGCCCCTGGCTGCTGATCGACATCGACGACCTCGGCGTGGGCCCGGCGGCCTGGGACCTGGCCCGCCCGGCCGCCTGGTACGCCTGCGGACTGCTCCCCGCCGACGAGTGGACCCGCTTCCTGACCGCCTACCGGGCGTCCGGCGGCCCCGCCGTCCCGCCGGACGGCGATCCCTGGCCCGCCCTGGACGTCCCGGCCCGCGCCCTCACCGTCCAGGCCGCCGCCCGGGCCATAACCAAGGCCCTGACGGCGGACCGTCCCCTGGACGAGGTGGAGCGGTCCCTCGTGGACGCCTGTGCCCGAATGGCTTCCGTCCCCGCCCAGTTGCCCCGGAACGCCGCGAAGTAGGGTGCAACCGACCGCAGCCGGACAGAGTCTGTCCTGGCGATACGCGAAGCAGGACCGACCGGCGAGGAGTTGAGGCGACCATGCAGTGTCCGAAGTGTCACGCGCCCATGCACACGTACAACCGCAACGGCGTCCAGATCGAGCAGTGCGCGAACTGCCGTGGAATCTTCCTGGACTACGGCGAGCTGGAGGCCCTGACCCGGCTGGAGTCCCAGTGGTCCCAGCCCGCCCCGCCGCCCCCGCCCGCCGCGCAGGCGTACCCGGCCCCGCCCGCGCCCGCCTGGGGCGCCCCGCACGGCGGGCACCACGGCGGCCACCACCACGGCCACCGCCGCCACAAGAGCTTCGGCCACATGCTGTTCTCCAGCTGAGCGCGGACGCCGGTCTCCGGCTGACCGGCCCGCACACACCCCGAAGCCCCCGGCCGGAAGGGCCGGGGGCTTCGGGGTGTGTGGACGATACTGGGATTGAACCAGTGACCTCTTCCGTGTCAGGGAAGCGCTCTCCCGCTGAGCTAATCGTCCTCGGGACCACGATCGTCACGCCATGGAGCCGATCACGGGCACTGCGTGCGCGATACTGGGATTGAACCAGTGACCTCTTCCGTGTCAGGGAAGCGCTCTCCCGCTGAGCTAATCGCGCGGGTAGGGACCTTCGAGAAGATCCAGTGGACGATACTGGGATTGAACCAGTGACCTCTTCCGTGTCAGGGAAGCGCTCTCCCGCTGAGCTAATCGTCCTTGGAGGTGGAGACGGGATTTGAACCCGTGTAGACGGCTTTGCAGGCCGTTGCCTCGCCTCTCGGCCACTCCACCAGGAGTGTAGGGGACCACGAGGATCCCCTCTTCCTGCGAGCGGACGACGAGGCTCGAACTCGCGACCTCAACCTTGGCAAGGTTGCGCTCTACCAACTGAGCTACGTCCGCCTGTCGTTTCGGTCCGCTTCCGCGTCCCGGCGACGTGTTGAACTCTAGCGGATTCCGGGGCCAGTACAAAAACGCGTTTGTGCAGCGTGCTGCGCTGCACCTGGTCACGGGCGTGGCCGGACCGCCGGAAAGGACACGGCACGGCCACCTGCGGGACACCCACCATAGACTCGACAACGTGCTCGATCTCCCTCCTCTCGCCCGCTTCGGCAACCGCGTCGCCACCGGCCTCCTCGACGTCACCAGCGACCCCACGGCCCTGGACTCGACCGGTTTCTGGGCCGTCGCCGCCGACTTCGAGGGCCGTCTGACCTGCGCGCGCTTCGCGGACGTACGAGAGGAACCGGTGCCCGCCCCCGCACCGGGCGCCTGGCACGGCCCGGCCGTCGACGACTGGACGTCGTCCCTCGACCGCGCCTCGTACACGGCGGGAGTACGCCGGATACGGCAGCACATCGCGACCGGCGAGGTCTATCAGGTGAACCTCTGCCGCGTCCTGTCCGCGCCCATTGCCCCGGGCGCCGACCCCGACGCCCTCACCGCGCTGCTGGCCCGCGGCAACCCGGCGCCGTACGCCGGAACGATCCGCCTGCCCGGGCACGGCGTGGAGATAGCGAGCGCGTCCCCCGAGCTCTTCCTGCGCCGCGCGGGCCGGATCGTCGAGTCGGGCCCGATCAAGGGCACCGGCCGCACCGAGGCGGACCTGCTGGAGAAGGACTACGCCGAGAACGTCATGATCGTGGACCTGGTCCGCAACGACCTCGGCCGCGTCTGCGTCTCCGGCACGGTGACCGTCCCCGATCTGTGCGCCGTGGAGAAGCACCCCGGGCTGGTCCACCTCGTGTCCACCGTGCGCGGCGAGCTGCGCTCCGACGCGGGCTGGCCGGAGCTCCTCGCCGCCGCCTTCCCGCCCGGCTCGGTCACCGGCGCGCCCAAGTCGAGCGCCCTGCGGATCATCGACGCCCTGGAGACGGCACCCCGGGGGCCGTACTGCGGCGGCATCGGCTGGGTCGACGCCGACCGGGGGACCGGCGAGCTGGCCGTCGGGATCCGCACCTTCTGGATCGACCGGGCCGAGGGGGTGCTGCGCTTCGGCACGGGCGCGGGTATCACCTGGGGGTCGGACCCCGAGAGGGAGTGGCGGGAGACCGAACTGAAGGCCGCCCGGCTGCTCGCGGTAGCGTCGGGAGCGTACGAGGTGAGTGGAGAGGGACCGCAATCGTGCTGTGTCCATCCGGGGGACAACCCCCGGACCCCGGGCCGCAGCCAGGTCCCCGGCACGGACATGCGAGGTGGGGACCAGTGAAGATCTGGCTCGACGGCGGGCTGCAGGACATCGAATCCGCCCGCGTCTCGGTCTTCGACCACGGGCTGACCGTGGGCGACGGCATCTTCGAGACGGTGAAGGCGGTCGACGGCACGCCGTTCGCGCTCACCCGCCACCTCGACCGGCTGACCCGCTCGGCCCGCGGCCTGGGCCTGCCCGACCCCGACCACGACGAGGTCCGCCGCGCCTGCGCCGCCGTCCTGGACGCCAACCCCATGCCGCTGGGCCGACTGCGCATCACGTACACCGGCGGCCACGGCCCGCTCGGCTCCGACCGCGGCGAGCACGGCCCGACCCTGGTCGTCGCCCTCGGCGAGACCCGGCGCCGTCCCGACTCCACGGCCGTGATCACCGTCCCCTGGACCCGCAACGAGCGCGGCGCCCTCACCGGCCTGAAGACCACCTCGTACGCCGAGAACGTCGTCGCCCTGGCCCGCGCCCACGAACAGGGCGCCTCCGAGGCGCTGTTCGCCAACACCGTCGGGCAGCTCTGCGAGGGCACCGGCTCGAACGTCTTCGTCGTCCTCGACGGCGAGATCCACACCCCGCCGCTCGCCTCCGGCTGCCTCGCGGGCATCACGCGCGCACTGACGGTCGAGTGGACCGGCGCCAAGGAGACCGACCTGCCGCTGGACGTGCTGGAACGGGCCGACGAGGTCTTCCTGACGTCCACCCTGCGTGACGTCCAGGCCGTCCACCGCGTCGACGACCGCGAACTGCCGGGCGCCCCGGGGCCGGTGACCGCGAAGGCCATGCGGATCTTCGAGGAGCGGTCGGGCGACGACCTCGACCCGTAGAACGCCGGACATATTCAGCACACGTGGGGGTCCGGACCGGGTAGAACACCCCTGATGACCACCACCCTGCGGCCGACCGAGCCGCTTCAGCGCGCGGCCGACGGGACGCGTTCCCGCCACTACCAGGTGTGCGTGAACAGCCGTCCCGTCGGCGCGATACACCTCGGCACGTCACCTGCCTTCGGCGACTCGGTGGCGCGGATCCTCGACCTGCGCATAGAGGAGCCGGACCGTCGGCGCGGCCGGGGCACGGTCGCCGCGCTCGCCGCGGAGGAGGTGGCGCGCGGCTGGGGCTGCCGGCAGATCGAGGCGGTCGTCCCCGGCGACGCCGAGGCGGGCCTCCGGCTCGCCACGGCACTGGGATACGTCCTGCGCAACCGCGGCATGGAGAAGCACCTCGGCGACACCCCGCCCGAACTGCCCGCGGACCGTCGCGCGCGGCCCATGACCGAGGCCGAGTTCGCGGCATGGCAGGTGCACGAGTCGGAGCAGTACGCGCGCACCTGGATCGAGGCGGGCGTGCCCGAGGCCGAGGCGCATGCCAAGGCGCGACGGGACCACGAGCAGCTTCTGCCGGACGGGGTGGCCACCGCCGACATGTTGTTCAGCGTCCTGGAACAGGAGGGGACGCCGGTGGGCACCCTGTGGCTGGCACTGCAGGAGGACAAGGCCTACGTCTTCGACGTCGAGACCCGGCCGGAACACCGCGGCCGAGGACACGGCCGTACGCTCATGCTGCTGGCCGAGCGTCAGGCGATCGCCGCCGGTCGGCGCGTCCTCCGCCTCAACGTCTTCGCGGGCAACACCCCGGCCGAGCGGCTCTACGAGTCACTCGGGTACGCGACGATGCGGTACACCCTGTACAAGGACCTGCTCTGAGGTCGCGTCTGATGGTCCCAGTCTGAAGGTCACGGACTGAAGATCGCGGGCGTCACTCCTGCTCGGCCAGCAGCCGGTCGGCGATCTCCACGATGCGCTCGCGCAGCCCCTCCTGACTCTTGCCGCCGTCCAGGCGCTCGCCGCCGATCACATACGTCGGAGTGCCGGTCACGCCGATCGCCTTCCCCTCGGCCTGGTCGGCGTCCACGATCAGGATGTGCCGACCGTCGATCAGCGCGGTGTCGAACTCCTCGGCGTCCAGGCCGAGTTCCCGGGCCACCTCGACCAGGAAGGGTTCTCCCTTACGGTCCAGCTCCTCGACCCGTTCCAGCACCGCCTCGACATACGGCCACCCCTGCCCCTGCTCCGCGGCCTCCTCGGCCGCCTGTGCGGCGGCGAAGGCGTGCTGGTGCTTGTCCAGCGGGAAGTGCCGCAGCCGCAGTTCGAGCCGGTCGCCGTACCGGGCGCGCAGGGCACGGAGATCGGCCAGGGCGCTACGGCAGTCCGGGCAGTGGAGTTCGCACCAGACGTCGAGGACGGGCGCGGGGCGGGCGGGGGAGGCGTCGTTCATGGGCCCAGTCTCCCAGCACCGGCGCGCCGGACCCAATCGGCTCCGGTGGCCGTGGGTACGACCCCCATACGCCCCCCGAGTCCTACGCGCCCACCGGCACCTGCGGAGCAGCCGACCCGGAGATGTCCCTGATGTCCGGGCGGGGCATGGCCTGTCGGGGCGCGAGGGGTGCAGGATGGAAGGGGCGAGGCGCCCCGCCCGCCCGAGCCTGCCTGGAGGACCGGATGATTGCCGAGACCGTGTGTTCCGCCGTTGCCGCGGCCGGCCTGGGCATCGCGGCGGTGACGGCGTTCCGCAAGCGTTTCCTCACGGCGGCCCGCATCGCGGCCTACGCGCTGGTCCCGCTCGGCCTGGTGATGACCGGTGTCGTGCAGTGGGCCGCGGACACCGCCTTCAGCCCCGTGGCCTGGGCGGGCTTCGGTGTGCTCGGCGGTGCCTGGCTGCTGTTCGCCACCACACGGGCGGTGGAGCGCCGACGCGGCCGCAAGGGGCGCGCGGTGGGCGCGGCGGCCCAGCACGACCCGGTGGCTCCGCAGGCCTCGGCGCCCTCCCTCGGCCCGGCGTCCCGCCCGACGGCCAGGCCCCGGACCAAGCCGCACGCCGCGTCCGGTACGGATGCCGCGGACGACTTCAGCGACATCGAGGCCATCCTCAAGAAGCACGGCATATGACGTCCGCATGCCGGACTGAAACGACCCAATCCTTGGGATGATCGGAACCTGTCCGGCTCGCGCCACAGACGTGCAGGTGATCACGGAAATCGGCGAAGTCCCGCATCTTCGTGCGTCTTGATCGCGCCGGGGGTGCACCCTGCGCCATCATCGCCGCGAGATGCTGGACACGACACAGAGCGATGCCGCGCCGCCGAAGGACGAGCCGCGCGGGTGCCTCTTCGCCCTTTCCCAGCCACCGCTGATGATCTTCCTTGCGGTGATCGGGTGTCTGCTGCTCATGGCTGCGTTGCACGATCTGTTCCTGCTGTGAGCCGTACGCGCGGTCCCCGGCGCCATCCGCCGGGAACCGCGTCGGCATCGATGTCCCGCTGACCGGCTCAGATGCCGGGGGTCAGCCCGCCGCCTCCTTGCGGCGCGCCCGGTAGGCGGCCACGTGCAGACGGTTTCCGCAGGTGCGGCTGTCGCAGTAACGCCGCGAGCGGTTGCGGGAGAGATCGACGAAGGCGCGTCGGCAGTCGGGGGCCTCGCAGCGCCGCAGCCGCTCACGCTCGCCGGCGACGACGAAGAAGGCCAGCGCCATCCCGCAGTCGGCGGCCAGGTGGTCGGCGACGGAGGCGCCGGGCGCGAAGTAGTGCACGTGCCAGTCGTAGCCGTCGTGGTCCGTGAGGCGGGGCGTGGTGCCGGCGGCGGCGACCAACTCGTTGATCATCCCGGCCGCGGTGCGGACGTCCGGGGCCGCGAAGATCCCGGCGAACCGGCCACGGATCTTGCGCACCGCCGAGAGGTCGAACTCCGAGAGCACCCCGACATCGCTGATCTCGTGCTTTCGTACGAAATCCGCGAGAGCCGCGACGTCCGCCAGCCCGTCCGGCGTCGTCTCGTCCTCCGGTGCGGTGTTCACCAGATCGACCACGGTGTCGAGCGCGCACCGGGTGTCGTGGGTGATCAGCACGTTTCGCTCCCTGGCCTGGGGTGGGCGGGCGCCCGCCGATGCTGGCCGATGGTAGTGGCTCCCGGCGCCGTCCCATCGCCTGCGGCCGCAGCCGCCCGCGCTTGCCCGTAGAACGCGACGGGGGCGTGCTGCGGTTCCCGACGGCCGCAGCGGAGCCGCCACGGCCTCCACAGGGGCGGCCAGGTCCCAGAAGAGCGACCACCCCTCACAGGGGCGCCTGGACCGGACGCATCACGCATACCGGCGCCGCCTCCGCATGGATGCGCGGTGGCGGCGCCGGTGCGTGCCGTATGCGGTTGTCCTGGGCGCCTTGGGGCAGGCCCGGGCCGTCTCCCCGAGTGGACGGCCGGGCAGTTTGGTGTGGGTCTCGCCCTAGCTTTCCGCCAGGATGTGCGAGAGCTCCTGGTCAAGGTCGAAGTGCCGGTGCTCCGTGCCCGGCGGCACGGCGGCGTCGGTTCGCTTCAGGAACGACTCCAGGGCCCGCGCGGGGGCCTCCAGCAGCGCCTCCCCCTCGGGGGAGCTCAGGGCGATGCAGACGACGCCCTGACCATGGCTGCGGGAGGGCCAGACGCGGACGTCGCCGGTTCCTGTGGGCCGGTGAAGCCCCTCGGCGAGGAGGTCGCGGGCGAACACCCACTCGACGGTCTCCTCGGCTCCGGTGTGGAAGGTGGCGTGCACGGCGTAGGGGTCGGCCGTGTCGTACCGCAGGCCTGCGGGGACAGGCAGGGAGGACTCGCTCGACACAACGAGGCGCAGGTGCAGCTCGCAGCTGACCGTGGTGTTCATAAGCGCCAGGGCCTTTCGCTCAGTGTGCGCTCGGGGATTCGCACGTCGGCGAAATCGACATGCCACCTACGGTGCCGTTGTAAACCCCTCTGAGGGTTTTGCGTGCCTTTACGTAACTCTTCCGGCCGAGAACCTGTTCGCCGGGTGCGCCCATTCCGGTGACTGGAATCGTTCAGGTAGGGTTTGGCCGTATGAATACGGGGAGTAGCAAGCCTGGCGAGGTCGCCATGGCTGCGAACGAGACGGGGACGGACGGGGTGCAGAGCGAGCGGGAGCTCGGTTCGAGGGCGCCGGAATTCATCAAGGCGCGACGTCTGCTCCACGTCAGCTGGCAGGTGGGGGTCTTCCTCGTCGGGCTCGGGGTGGTGATCACCGGCATCATCCTGCTGCCGTTGCCGGGTCCGGGCTGGGTGATCATCTTCGGCGGCATGGCGATCTGGGCGACCGAGTTCGTCTGGGCCCAGCTGGTGCTGCGCTGGACCAAGCGCAAGGTCACCGAGGCGGCGCAGCGCGCCCTCGACCCGAAGGTGCGCCGACGCAACATCATCCTGACGACGGTCGGCTGCGTGATCGTGGCCGCGATCGTCGCCTTCTACGTCTGGAAGTTCGGCTTCGCGATGCCGTGGAAGATCGAGGACCAGTGATCGGTGGCGGGGTGCGGCGGTGGCCCACCGTGGTCTCCCACACCCGCTGACATGGGGTAATGTTCTTCCTGCGCCCGGGCGATTAGCTCAGTGGGAGAGCGCTTCGTTCACACCGAAGAGGTCACTGGTTCGAACCCAGTATCGCCCACCCGGAGACGCGGCCCACCTGCGAGACAGCAGGTGGGCCCTTGTCGTGTCCGCTGCCGCCGGGCGTCGTCGTCACCGTGGGTCGCCGCCGCATCCCGTCGACCGGCGGGCCGCTGCCGCGTCGACCGGCCACCCCCCTCCCCGGCGACTTCCGGCCGGGCGGCACCTCGGTACGACAGCCCGCCCGGCGTTCGACCCGGCGGCCGTGCCCCTTTCACCTGCGGCGTCGCCCCGTCTCCCTGGCTGCCCGGCTTCCGCGCCCCGCCCGGACTCCGGTCGCGCGCGCAAGAAATTCCTGTCCGAATCATTGACGCACCACCGGCCCCTTCGTACCTTGTGCCAGCAAGCGCTTACTTGAAACGATTCACGAGCGGTTGGGGAGGGCCCTGCGATGCACGGCGGCGGGAACATGGAGCGGCGGACGGTACTCAAGGCGGCCGGTGTGTCGCTGGCTACGCTGGGGCTGACGGCCGCCGGCTGCGGAGGGGGTGGCAGCGGGTCGGGCGACGGGACGGTCACGATCCGTTACGCCTGGTGGGGTGCGGAGGAGCGGACCAAGAGAATCAACCAGACCATCGCGCTCTTCGAGAAGAAGTACCCGAAGATCAAGGTGGAGACCGACTTCCAGGATTACGTCGCCTTTTGGGAGAAGTTCCAGACCCAGGCGGCCGGTGGAAATCCGCCGGACGTTTTCCAGAACTCCGTAGCGTTTCTGCGGAAGTACGACAAGAGGGGCGTGCTCCTCGACCTCAAGTCCCAGGTGGACGCCGGAAATCTGAGCATGGACAACTTCCGGGCCGGGGTCGAGAAGGTCGGCGAGGTGGACGGAAAGCTGCTCGGCGTTCCGGTCGGATCCAACACGATGTCACTTGTCATCGACGAGAAGGTCTTTGAGAAGGCTGGTATCAAGCCCGAGCAGGGCTGGACCTGGGACGAGTACTTCGCCGCCCTGGAGAAGATCCGCAACACCCAGAAGGTCGCGGGCGACACCGGCTACTTCAGCATCATGTACCTGTACGACCTGTACCTGCGGCAGAACGGCAAGGCGTTCTTCACCGAGGACGGACTCGGTTTCACGGAGGCCGATCTGACGGAGTGGTGGACGGACGGGTACAACCGCGTCAAGGCCGGGATCATCACCGACCCGAAGAAGGTCGAGCAGCTCAAGCCCAAGTCGGCGCTGGCCTCCGGTGACGGGGCGTCCGAGTTCACCTGGGACAACTTCACCGTGCGCTACACCACGGAGGGCGACAGCACCTACGGGCTCGCGCCGATCCCCACGACCGACGGCAAGCAGACCGGCCAGTACCTCTCCTCGCTGATGCTGAGCGCCTCCGCGCGGACCAAGCACCCCAAGGAGGTCGCGCAGTTCATCGACTTCATGGTGCACGATCCCGAGGTCGGCAAGATCATGGGCTACGACCGCGGCATCCTGGCGACCACCGAGCAGTTCGAGGCCTACCAGCCGTCCGACGCCCCACAGCAGGCCATCGCCCAGTACGAGAAGGACGTCGCCGAGGCGGGCGTACTCGGGCCCATCACCCCGCACCCGGCCGGCGCCGACACCGTCGAGGCCGCCTTCCTGCGCATCGCGGGTGACGTGGGCCTGGGCAAGTCGAAGGTCTCCGACGCGGTGAAGCAGTTCTTCTCCGAGGCCGAGACCGCCCTCGCCGCCTGATGGGAACCGCAGTGACGACGCTCGTCAAGGACTCCCCGCCGCAGGCATCGGAGAAGCGCCCCGACGCCCCGGGCGACGCCAAGCGGCGGGGCCGCCGGGAGAATCTCGCCGGCTACCTGTTCATGTCCCCGTGGATCGCCGGATTTCTGCTGCTGACCGCGGGGCCGATGGTCGCCTCGCTGTATTTCGCGTTCACGGACTACAACCTCTTCACCGCGCCGAACTGGGTCGGCTTCGACAACTTTACCAAGATGTTCGAGGACCCCCGCTGGCAGAATTCGGTGGAGGTGACGGCCAAGTACGTCGTCATCGGCACACCGCTGAAACTGCTGCTGGCGCTGGGCGTCGCCCTGCTGCTCGCGCAGAGCCGGCGCGGGCAGGGCTTCTACCGGGCCGCGTTCTACGCCCCCTCGCTGATCGGCGCGAGCGTCTCGGTCGGCTTCGTCTGGCGGGCGCTGTTCTCCGACGACGCCATCGTGGACCGTACCCAGTCGCTGTTCGGCATGGACGTCGGCGGCTGGGTCGGCAACGCGGACTGGATCCTCTACTGCCTGGTCGCCCTCACCGTCTGGCAGTTCGGCGCGCCCATGGTCATCTTCCTCGCCGGGCTCAAGCAGGTGCCGCGCGAGCTGTACGAGGCCGCAGAGGTGGACGGGGCCGGACCGCTCAGGCGGTTCTGGAGCATCACGCTCCCGATGATTTCCCCGGTGCTGTTCTTCAACGTGCTGCTGGAGACCATCCACTCCTTCCAGATCTTCGGCTCGGCGTACGTCGTCTCCAACGCCACCTGCGGACCGGCGGACGCCACGCTCGTCTACACCTGTTACCTGTACCAGAAGGGCTTCAAGGAGGCCCAGATGGGCTTCGCCTCCGCGATGGCCTGGATGCTGCTGCTCGCCGTGGCCCTGGTGACGGCGGTCCTCTTCTGGTCCCAGAAGCGGTGGGTGCACTACGAGGAGGCCGCCCGATGAGCACCACCACGCCCACGACCCGATCCCTCTCCCTGGGCCGCAAGCGCACCGGCTCCCTCGTCTGGCACCTCAGCGCCCTGCTCGTCCTGGCGGTCGTGCTCTATCCGGTCATCTGGGTCATCGGCGCCTCGTTCAAGCCCAGCCGGGAGATCATCGCCAGCCTGGACCTGTTCCCGACGAGTCCCATCCTCGACAACTTCAAGGGTCTGGCCGACGGCATCGCCGACATCTCCATCGCGATCTTCTTCCAGAACTCCCTCTTCTACGCCCTGGGGTCGGTCGCGGGCATCCTGATCTCCTGCTCGCTGACCGCCTACGCCTTCGCCCGGATCAGGTTCGCCGGGCGGAACCTGATGTTCTCCCTCATGATCGGCACTCTGCTGCTGCCGTATCACGTGCTGCTGATCCCGCAGTACGTGATGTTCCAGAAGATGGAGCTGATCAACACCTATGTGCCGCTGCTGATCGGCAAGTTCCTGGCCATCGAGGCGTTCTTCGTCTTCCTCATGGTGCAGTTCATGCGGAACCTGCCGAAGGAGCTGGACGAGGCCGCCCGGATCGACGGGTGCGGGCACCTGCGGATCTACTGGTCGATCGTGCTGCCGCTGTGCCGGCCCGCACTCATCACCAGCGCCATCTTCACCTTCATCAACGCCTGGAACGACTTCATGGGCCCGCTGATCTACCTCAACGAGCCCGGCAAGTACACCGTGTCCCTCGGCATGATGATGTTCCGCGACCAGGAGGGTGTCGCCAACTACGGCGGCATGATCGCGATGTCGCTGGTCGCCCTGCTGCCCGTCCTGCTCTTCTTCCTCGCCTTCCAGCGCTATCTGATCGACGGCATGGCGACGTCGGGTCTGAAGGGTTGATGCGGCCATGGCCGAAGCGCGTGTGAAGGCCCGTCGGGAGTCCGTCTTCGCCGAGCGGTTCGCCGTCTTCGCCGAGTGTCTGCTGACCGGGGTGTGGATCGCGGTCGCCTCCCTGGGTGTGGTCACCTATCCCGCCGCGTTCGCCGCGGGTGCCCGGCATCTGCGCCGACGTACGGCCCACGAGGGCGGCGGCCGGCGGGAGTTCGTCGCCGACTTCCGGGCGGCCGTGCGGCGCGGCTGGCTCGTCGGGGTCGCCGGGTGGGCCGCGGCGATCGCGGTCTGGGTGGACGTACAGGCCGCGCGGGCCGGGATTCCCGGCGGGCCGTTCGTCGGGGCCGTCGGGCTGTGCGCGCTGATCGGGGTCGTCGTCGCCGGGTTGCGGGCGGCGGCGGTCTGGACGCCGGGGGCCTCCTGGCGTGCGCTGCTCGCCGCCGCCGGGCGGCGGACCCTCCGGGACCCCGCCGGGTCCTTCCTGCTCGTCGGCGGACTGGTGGTCGTCGCCTGCTCCGGCTGGTTCATCCCCCCGCTGGCGGTTCCCGTCCTGGGGGCCGTCGCGGCGGCCGCCGTCGCCGTGGAGGAGCGGTACCGGCATCGCTGACCGGCGGTGCACCAGGTCCGGCGCCATCGGCGCCGCGACCCTCCCTGTCATGCCCCTGACCATCCGAAACGCTTCCCGCACGGAAAGGAAAGGCCATGTCCCCCATCCCCCGCAGGTCCGTTCTCAAGGCGGCCGCCGTCGCCGGAGCCGCCGCGCAGTTCAGCTGGGCGCTCGGATCGGCCGCACAGGCCGCACCGGCCGCGCCCAGAGCGGACGACCCCGTGCCCCTGAACTGGCTGGAGGACGGCGGCCTCGGCGCCGCCCCCGGCTCCACCGTCGGCGTCCCCTGGCCCAAGGGCGTCCACCAGGAGGACCAGACCTTCGCGCTCACCGACGAGGACGGCACGGCTGTGCCCGTGCAGTCCTGGCCGCTCGCCTACTGGCCGGACGGCTCCCTCAAGTGGACCGCGCACGCCGTGAGTTCCGGCGGCGCGGGCAAGCTCACCCTCACCCCCGGCGCGCAGCCCACCGCACCCGCCCACAAGGTCACCGTCGACAAGCGCGGCGGCACCATCGACATATCGACCGGCGTCATCACCGCGAAGATCGGCAAGTCCGGCTCCACCCTCGTCAAGTCGGTCACCCGCGGTTCGACGGAGATCGCCAAGAACGGCCGGCTCGTGCTGCTCCGCCAGCCCGAGGTCGAGGACGACGACCAGGGCACCGTGAAGTACGAGCGCTTCGACAGCGCCATCTCCGAGGTCACCGTCGAGCAGGACGGGCCCGTCCGCGCGGTCGTCCGGATCGACGGCAAGCACCGCAAGGGCGGCCGGAGCTGGCTGCCGTTCTCCATCCGCCTCTACTTCTACGCGGGCGCCGAATCCTTCCGCATGATGCACACCATCACGTACGACGGCAAGCAGGAGCCGGGCAAGGCCAGCGGCGACTTCATCCGCGGCATCGGCGTCCGCTTCACCGTGCCGATGCGGGACGCCGCCTACGACCGGCACATCCGCATCGGCGGCGAGGGCACCGGCCTGCTGCGCGAGGCGGTCAAGGGCGTCACCGGGCTGCGCCGCGACCCGGGGGCGGCCGTGCGGACGGCCCAGTTCGAGGGCAGGAAGCTGCCGGACCCGTCGACCTGGGACCAGCGGGTGACGACCCGCCTGCAGTACATCCCCGAGTGGGGCGACTACACCCTCTCGCAGCTGTCCGCCGACGGCTTCACCGTGCGCAAGCGCACCAAGAAGGGCCACGGCTGGATCGGAGCGGGCGGCGGCCGGCGGGCCAGCGGCTTCGGATACGTCGGTGGCGCGAGCGGCGGGTTCGCCTTCGGGCTGCGCGACTTCTGGGAGAAGTTCCCCGCCCAGCTCGACATCCGCGACGCCCACACCGACGAGGCCGAGGTCACCCTCTGGCTCTGGTCGCCCGAGGCGCAGCCCATGGACCTGCGCTTCTACCACGACGGCATGGGCCAGGACACCTACCCCGAGCAGCTCGAAGGCCTCAACATCACCTACGAGGACTACGAACCCGGCTTCGGCACCCCCTACGGCATCGCCCGCACCAGCGAACTCCTCTTCTGGGCCCATGAGTCCACACCCAGCGCCGAGGACATGGCCCGGCAGGTCGAGGCCGTCCGCACCCCGCCCCAACTCGCCGCCCCGCCCCGGCAGCTCATCAACGCGGGCGTCTTCGGCAAGCTGTTCTCCGAACCCGACCGCTCCACGCCCGCCAAGGCGAAGATCGAGGACCACCTCGACTTCCTCTTCACCTACTACAAGGACCAGGTGGAGATGCGCCGTTGGTACGGCTTCTGGGACTACGGCGACATCATGCACTCGTACGATCCCGCCCGCCACCAGTGGTGCTACGACGTCGGCGGCTACGCCTGGGACAACTCCGAGCTCTCACCCGACCTGTGGCTGTGGTTCGCGTACATGCGCTCGGGCCGCGCCGACATCTTCCGCTTCGCCGAGGCCATGACCCGGCACACCGGCGAGGTCGACGTCTACCACATCGGCGAGTGGGCCGGTCTCGGGACGCGTCACGGCGTCCAGCACTACGCCGACAGCGCCAAGCAGCAGCGCATCGCCAACACCACCTACCGGCGCTACTACTACTTCCTCACCGCCGACGAACGCGTCGGCGACCTCATGCACGCGAACGTCGACTCCGACGAGACCTTCCTGGTCCTCGACCCCATCCGCAAGATCCGCACCGAGCCGTACACCCCCGACCGCAACGCCCTGTCCATCGGCTTCGGCACCGACTGGAGCGGCCTGGTCTCCGCCTGGCTCACCGAGTGGGAGCGGCGCGGACCCAAGTGGGAGAAGGCCAAGGCGCGGGTGCTGTCCACGATGGAGACCATCGCCGCCCAGCCCAACGGCTTCGTCCAGGGCAACGCGCTGTACGACCTGGACACCGGCAAGTTCGCCATCGCGGCGGAGCCCAGGGTCGGGGTGTCGCACCTGTCGGCGATGTTCGGCCTGGTCGAGCTGTGCGCCGAGCTGATCGACCAGGTCGACATGCCGAAGTTCAAGGAGGCGTGGCTGGACTACTGCCGCTACTACAACGCCAGCCGGGCCGAACAGTCCGCGCGCTACGGCACCCACTTCGGCAGCCTGCTCCTGTTCCAGGGCCACTCACGCCAGGACGCCTATGCCGCCGTCCAGACCGGCGACGACACGCTGGCGGCCCGCGCGTGGCAGCAGTTCTACAACAGCCGGGACACCTGGGACTACAAGGAGTCCACGGACTGGTCCACGAAGAAGATCGAGGGCCCGACCGCCCTGGTCCCGGGCAGTGAGGCGGCCTGGGTGTCCACCAACGCCACAGCGCTGTACGGGCTGGCGGCGATCCAGAACCTGGCACTGGTGGGCGACAAGATGCCTTCCTAGGAAGCCCGGGAAGAGCGCCGCCGCACGGGCGGCGGCGCTCGTTCAGGAGTGTGGTCCAGGTCACGTCGTACGCCATGAGTACGCGTACTCAGAACGTACTCGGATCGGGCACGGAACTGTCCTCCCATGGGCAGACTGCGCCCATGAACTGGACCCACTACCGCTTCCGCAGCCTGTGGCCCCTGCCCGCCCCGCCCGCCACCGTGTACGGCGTGCTGGAGCGGCCCGAGGAGTATCCGCGCTGGTGGCGACAGGTGCGCGAGGTCGAGGCCAGGGGCGGCGTCCACGGCGTGATCCGGATCCGGTCGCTCCTCCCGTACGACATGACCATCACCGCGCGTGAGGTGCGGCGGGATCCGCGGGCCGGGGTGCTGGAGATCGCGATGTCCGGCGACATCGAGGGCTGGGCGCGCTGGACGGTCACGCCGGCGGGGACCGGATGCCTGGCCCGCTACGACCAGGTGGTGGACGTGAACAAGCCGCTGCTGCGGCGGTTCGCCGTACCCGGGCGGCCGGTCTTCCGGGCCAACCACTGGCTGATGATGCGGGCCGGGCGGCGGGGCCTGCTGGCGTACCTGGGGCGTCTGTCCGAAGCGGTTTGAAGGAAGCGCCGGGGCACCTGTATTGTTCAGTGCGTTCCCGGGCGATTAGCTCAGTGGGAGAGCGCTTCGTTCACACCGAAGAGGTCACTGGTTCGAACCCAGTATCGCCCACCGGGAAAGGCCGGTCCGCCGCAGCGGACCGGCTTTTTTGCACCCTCTACGCCGCCGTCGGCAGCCCCGGACGCAGCGGCCACGCCGGGTCCACCGCCTCCTCGCTGCCACTGCGCGCGAACCACGCCTGCAGGCCGCGTGCCTGCGCCGCGTGCCACACCGCCTGCAGGGTGTGCAGCTCGGCGGGGGAGAGGCGCTCCAGCCGGGACGCGAACCGACGCCCTATGGCCCGTACGAGGTGCAGGGAGGCCAGCGCGTCCGCGGCCGCGTCATGCGCGCCGTCGAGCGGGACGCCGTAGTGCGCGCAGAGGTCGGTGAGCGTACGGCGGCCCTTGCGGTAGCGGTCCAGGTGCTTGTCCAGCACCCGCGGGTCCAGGACGAGCAGCGGCACCGACTCGAACCAGTGGCCCAGCGACGAGGCGCGATGCCGGCGCAGCTCGCGGTCGAGGAGCGTCAGGTCGAACGGCGCGTTCATCACCACCAACGGCCGCCCGGTCCCCGCCTGTTCGGCCAGCTCGGTGGCTATCTCGTGCATCACCGGCGCGGGCCAGCGGCCGTTGCGCGCCAGGTGATCCTCCGTCAGCCCGTGCACCGCCGTCGCCTCGGCGGGCACGGGCACACCCGGGTTCACCAGCCAGTGGTGCACCCGGGGCCGCGTGCCAGGGGCGTCCTGGACGACGAGGGCGGCCGACACGATCCGGTCGGTCTCGACGTCCACGCCCGTTGTCTCCGTGTCGAATGCCGCCAGAGGGCCCTCGTACCAGCACGTCATACGTACACAACTCCTCGTTCACCCACGGCAGCTGACGCACCGTCTTCTGCCCGTTTGGTGATACCCGGGCCGTTTGCGCCGTACGCCGGGAGGAGACAACAGAAGTACGGGTCCGCGCAGTTCAGCGGCGTGTTCCGCGTGCGCGTCCCCGGCGCGGGGACATTTCACTTTGCTTGGAAGGCTGTTGGCCATGGCGATAGCGCAGCCCGAGCGGGGCGGGCTGCTGCCCGAACGCACGGGCCCCCATCGCGGTTCACTCGCCACCACCGCCTGCATGGAGACACTGCAGGTGGGTTATCTGCACGCCGTAGCGGCGGCCGCCGGCTGCTCGCTCTCCCAGCCCTTCCCGGACAACGGCATCGACTGGCACGTCAGCCACAGCGCGCCCGGGCACACGGTCGACGACGAGGTCACCATCAAGGTGCAGCTCAAGGCGACGTACCAGAGAGCGCCCAAACCACCCGGGCGCTTCTTCTCCTTCACGCTCGACAACGACCACCTGGCGAAACTCGCCCGCACCCCGGTCTCGGTGCACAAGATCCTCGTCGTGATGCTCGTCCCGCGGTCGCAGGACGACTGGCTGCGCGCCAGCCACGACCGGCTCGACCTCAGGCACTGCTGCTACTGGGTCAACCTCGCCGGTCACCCCATCACCGGCCGGCACCGGACCAACGTCCGTATACCGACCGCACGCATCTTCGACGACCGGGCGCTGTGCGAGATCATGACGCGGGTCGGGACGGGAGGCAGACCATGACGCACCGCCCGCTCGACGAGCCCCTCAAGCCCGTACGGCCGCACCCGGAAGCCCCCTGGAACCAGCCGCCCGAGCCCGGCCGGGTCGACCCCGCCGTGCTCGGCGCGCTGCTGCACCGGCACGGCTGGCAGCGCCGCGGCGGCGCCGCCGGACGCTACGGCCGCTGGACCCCGCCCGGGCCCGGGGCGAACGGCACCAGCCTGCTCGTGCCGGAGAGCCGGGCCTTCCCCGACAGCGACGACCTGCTCGGCGAGGCGCTCGTCGCCCTCTCCCGCAGCGCCACACCGTCCGCGCGCGAGGTGCTGGTCGGGCTGAGCGTGCCCAGCGACGAGATCCGCTGGTGGCGGGACGTGCCCAGCGGACCGGGCGGGGCGGCGTCCTGGACCGTCGAGGAACAGCTGCGCACCGCCGCCCGGCAGATGCTGCTCGCCGGGGCGCTCGCCACACGCGCGCGTGCGGGCTACTACGGCGCCCGGCACAAGCGCGCCGCCGCCGTGATGCTGCAGAGCGTCCTGGTCGGCGCCGCGACCGGCGGCCGCGGCCTGACCGCCTTCGTGCCCGTCGACCCGGCCCGCCCGCTCGCCGTCCGCCTCCACCAGGCCCTGTACGCAGTCCGCGAGGCCATCGACTACCAGCGCGCCACCGGCGGCATGGACGCCTTCGACGGGGCCGTGGAAGCGGGCGTCAGCCGCGAGCTGACCGAGGCCCTCATCTCCCTGGTGCGGGGTACGGAGGGCGCGCGCATCGCCGTCGGGTGGGCGCCCGCCGCCGGTCCGCCCGAGGGCGGCGCCGCACCCGACGAGGCGGTCGAGTTCTCGCCGGGCGATCTGCCCGTCCTGCGCGAGGCCGGGGCCCGCTATCTGCGCGAGGAGCCGTCCGTGCCGGTGCGCATCACCGGCGAGGTGGTCCGGATGCGCAGGTCGGAGCGGCGCGGCGAGGGGGCCGTACGGCTGCGCGTGCTGGCCGGGGCCGAGATACCGCACGTCCGGCTCACCCTGGACGAGGAGGACTACCGGATCGCCGGGCAGGCCCACCTCGTCGGGCTGCCGGTGCGGGTGCACGGGCGGCTGGAGAGCCGGGGCGGCTTCCGGCGGCTGACGGGCGCCTCCGGGGTCGTACCGGTGCAGGTGGACGACGCGGAGCGGGACCAGCTGATGAAGTCGTTGCAGGAAAACCTCGACTTCTTCGAGGAGGCGTGCAGCGGGGAGGACTGAGGGGTCCGATTTCGCCTGGGGTGGTCCGGGGTCGGTACGATCCCTTAATGCGCGCGCTCTCGGTATGGCGCCGCATCCACCTTCAGTCAGGAGAGACCGGTGTCAGACGTCCGTGTGATCATCCAACGCGATTCCGAGCGGGAAGAGCGCACGGTGACGACGGGCACCACGGCCGCCGACCTCTTCGCCGGCGAGCGCTCGGTCATCGCCGCGCGCGTCGGCGGTGAGCTGAAGGACCTCGCCCACGAGCTCGCCGACGGCGACGAGGTCGAGGGCGTCGAGATCTCCTCCGAGGACGGCCTGAACATCCTGCGCCACTCCACCGCGCACGTCATGGCGCAGGCCGTGCAGGAGCTCTTCCCCGAGGCCAAGCTGGGCATCGGCCCGCCGGTCAAGGACGGCTTCTACTACGACTTCGACGTCGACAAGCCGTTCACGCCCGAGGATCTCAGGGCCATCGAGAAGAAGATGCAGGAGATCCAGAAGCGGGGGCAGAAGTTCGCCCGCCGCGTGGTGACCGACGAGGCCGCCCGCGAGGAGCTGGCGAACGAGCCGTACAAGCTGGAGCTGATCGGCCTCAAGGGCTCGGCCTCGTCCGAGGACGGCGCGGACGTCGAGGTCGGCGCCGGCGAGCTGACGATCTACGACAACCTGGACGCCAAGACCGGCGAGCTGTGCTGGAAGGACCTCTGCCGGGGTCCGCACCTGCCGTCCACCCGGCTCATCCCGGCGTTCAAACTGATGCGCAACGCGGCCGCCTACTGGCGCGGCAGCGAGAAGAACCCGATGCTCCAGCGCATCTACGGCACCGCCTGGCCGTCCAAGGACGAGCTGAAGGCGTACCTGGACTTCCTCGCCGAGGCCGAGAAGCGCGACCACCGCAAGCTGGGCAGCGAGCTGGACCTGTTCTCCATCCCGGAGCAGATCGGCTCCGGCCTCGCCGTCTTCCACCCCAAGGGCGGCATCATCCGCCGGGTCATGGAGGACTACTCGCGGCGCCGCCACGAGGAGGAGGGCTACGAGTTCGTCTACACCCCGCACGCGACGAAGGGGAAGCTCTTCGAGACGTCGGGCCACCTGGACTGGTACGCCGAGGGCATGTACCCGCCCATGCAGCTCGACGAGGGCGTGGACTACTACCTCAAGCCCATGAACTGCCCGATGCACAACCTGATCTTCGACGCGCGCGGCCGGTCCTACCGTGAACTGCCGCTGCGGCTGTTCGAGTTCGGGACCGTGTACCGGTACGAGAAGTCGGGCGTCGTGCACGGCCTGACCCGCGCGCGTGGCTTCACCCAGGACGACGCGCACATCTACTGCACGCGTGAGCAGATGTCCGAGGAGCTGGACAAGACGCTCACCTTCGTCCTCGGTCTGCTGCGCGACTACGGCCTGACCGACTTCTACCTGGAGCTGTCCACCAAGGACCCGGAGAAGTTCGTCGGCTCGGACGAGGCCTGGGAGGAGGCCACCGAGACGCTGCGCCAGGTTGCCGAGAAGCAGGGGCTTCCGCTGGTCCCGGACCCGGGCGGCGCCGCCTTCTACGGGCCGAAGATCTCCGTCCAGACCAAGGACGCCATCGGCCGTACCTGGCAGATGTCGACGATCCAGCTCGACTTCAACCTGCCGGAGCGGTTCGACCTGGAGTACACCGCCGCGGACGGCTCCAAGCAGCGGCCGGTGATGATCCACCGCGCGCTGTTCGGGTCGATCGAGCGGTTCTTCGCGGTGCTGCTGGAGCACTACGCGGGCGCCTTCCCGGCGTGGCTGGCGCCGGTCCAGGCGATCGGCATCCCGATCGGCGACGCGCACGTCGACTACCTGGAGAAGTTCGCCGCGGCGGCGAAGAGGAAGGGCCTGCGGGTCGAGGTCGACTCGTCCTCCGACCGGATGCAGAAGAAGATCCGCAACGCCCAGAAGCAGAAGGTCCCGTTCATGGTCATCGCGGGCGACGAGGACATGTCCAACGGCTCGGTGTCCTTCCGCTACCGGGACGGCTCGCAGGAGAACGGCATCCCGTTCGACGAGGCCATCGCCAAGATCGCGAAGGTCGTCGAGGAGCGGGTGCAGGTCTGACGCGTAGGTGAAAGGCCTCCGGGATGTTCTGTTCAGCTTCCCGGAGGCATTTCGCTGTCCTCGCGGGAGAGCACCTGGATCAGCCACGACGAGAACGACCCGGCGACCGTGCCCAGCAGCGCCAGCCCGCACGCCATGATCCCGACGGCGATGAGCCGGCCCATCGGCGTCACCGGGGCGATGTCGCCGTAGCCGACGGTCGCGAGGGTCGAGCACGTCCACCACACGGCGTCCCCGAAGGTCCGCATGGTCGCGCCGGGCGCCCCCCGCTCATGGTCGTAGACGGAGAGCGCACCGGTGAAGCCGAGCAGTCAGACGCTCAGCCCCGCATAGACGATCACGCGGGCGTACAGCGTGAGCCGCGCCTCGCCGCGCCGCCGCCGTACGGTCTCGTACAGCTTGACGACCCGCACCGGCGGCATCAGCGGCAACAGGACCACCACCGTGTCCAGCCAGTGCGTCGGATACGAAACTCAGGCCCCGCCCGCTGAGCCGCCGGCGCACCGCGTAGTCGGCGGCGAAGAGTGCCCAGGCTGTGAGCATCACGACGAGGCAGACGTCCCACCCGACGGTGGGCAGCCGGTGGGCCAGGACGAGGATCGCGTAGGCGGCGAGGCAGAGCAGTGACGCGAGGCCGAGGGGCAGCTCGGTGCGGCGCTCCGAGCGGGCCTGGAGGCTGTCGTCGTCCATCGGCCCAGCTTGGCCCCGGGTGGTTTCGGCGAGCCCCGGCGACACGCCGCGAACGGGCGAAGCCATATGCTGCCTAGCATGACGAGTGAGCCGGAGCAGCAGATCGGAGTGGGGACGCAGGACGCGTTCCAGCGCCTGTGGACGCCCCACCGGATGGCATACATCCAGGGCGAGAACAAGCCGACCGGTCCGGGGGCCGACGACGGCTGCCCCTTCTGCTCGATCCCGGCGAAGTCCGACGAGGACGGACTGATCGTCCAGCGCGGTGCGCAGGTGTACGCGGTGCTGAACCTGTACCCGTACAACGGCGGCCACCTCATGGTCGTGCCCTACCGCCATGTCGCCGACTACACCGACCTCACCGAGCCCGAGACCGCGGAGCTGGCCGGGCTGACCAAGCAGGCGATGACGGCCCTGCGGACCGCGTCGGGCGCCCAGGGCTTCAACATCGGCATGAACCAGGGCTCGGTCGCCGGCGCGGGCATCGCCGCGCATCTGCACCAGCACATCGTCCCCCGCTGGGGCGGCGACACGAACTTCATGCCGGTGGTGGGGCACACGCGCGTGCTGCCGCAGCTGCTGGCCGACACGCGGAAGATGCTGGCGGACGCCTGGCCGACGGCGTGACGGTGCGGCGTTCCCGCCGCACCGCCCGCAGCCGTGGGCCTACGCGTCGTACAGATCCGCCTTGCGCGGCGTGGGGTCCTGCACCGCCGTGCTGAGGAACGCCGAGCGCGTACCGAACTTCTCGGTGTCCACGCCGTTCTCCTGAAGCACCCGGATCGCCGCCGAGTGGACCACCCGGAGCACCGGCGTGGCGGCGCGCAGCGCGTCGTCGGCCATGAACCGGTGCCGCCACGGCTTGGCGGCCCAGGCGTGCCGCAGGCCGAACGGCTCGGGCAGGGCCAGCGAGCCGCCGAGCCAGTTCAGCAGCGGCGGGTACCAGGTCAGCGGGGCCCGGGCGGCCAGCCGTACCACCTCGTCGGCGTCGACCAGCGGCAGCTTCACCGTCCGTGTCTCCCACCGCTTCAGGGACTTCTGCACCGACTTCTCCTTCGCCGCCGGCTTGGTGGTGAAGAGCGGGTGCACGGGACCCAGGGCGTGGCCGGTGACCTCGATGCGCAGCGTCTCGTAGAGCACGGTCACGGTGATCAGCATGGTGATCACGAGCTGACCGTCCCAGAGCGTCCACTGCACGCCCAGGTAGTGCCGGTCGCCGCTGCCGAACTGCTGCTTGTTGCAGATGTCCTGTATGGCGTGCGACTTGACCTGGTACGCCTCGACGTCCGTGCCCTCCGGCCGGGACACCTCCTTCGCGTTCTCGCCGATGGGCGTCACGATCCAGTGCCGTATCGAGGGCTTGGGGAAGCCGCCCGTGTTCAGCGGGCCGCGCTCCAGCATGCGCAACTGGTCGTGGATGGACCGTATGACGTCCCAGCTGCGGAACGGGTGGATCTCCCGGTCGGGATCGGCCCGGGCGAGGTCCTCCGCGAGCTGCCAGCTGCCCCAGCGGGTGCCCATGCCGAGTATGCCCTTGGGCCCGGCGTAGAAGACGGAGTTGGACTGCTGCTCGGCGCTGAGCCGGGCGAGGGCCTGGCGCAGCTGCTCGGCGGCGGTCTCGCCGGGGTTGCTCGGCACCGCCTCGGGCACCTTCGCGCCGACGCTGCTGCCCGCGAGCAGGCTGTCCCAGCGCTCCCGCAGGTCCTTCGCGGTGCGCTCGCAGATCAGCTTGGCCCAGAACCAGCCGATCACCGGCATGACCACCGCCGCGCGCGCGTACCAGGCCCAGAAGCCGGTGAACGGCATCCGGATCAGGAAGATCACCGCCAGCGCGCCCACCGCGACGAGCAGCGTGGTCGCGAGCGTCGAGGCCCGTCTGTCCTCGCGCCGGGCGATGGTCGTGCGCAGGGTGAAGACCAGCAGCCAGACCAGCAGCCCGGGCAGGAAGAGCAGACCGCACAGGACCATGACGATCGTGAGCAGATTGTCGCGCTCCCGGCGGATGCGGTTGGCCGCGAGACAGTGCTCGACGACGACCTGGGGCTCCGCACCGAAGGACTGGATCAGCGGTGCCCGGCCGGCGCCGAGCATACGGTCGACCACCGCCCGGGAGAACGCCTCACCGAGGTTGGGCCGGAAGATCCTCGCCCACTTCTGGCCCGGCTTCACGGTCGACTCGTGCCACTCGCTGTTCGCCTTGAGTATCTCCTCGACCTCGTTGTCCCGGTAGGCCGCCGAGGCCAGCGCGAACGTCGCCGTCTGTCCCTCGTCGCCCGTGCGCGGCACCTGCGGCCCGAAGATGTCCGCGTAACCGCTGTCAACGGTCATTCCCGCCCCCGATCGCCGCCACTGTCGCTCCTGCGGCTCTTCCCGACTTCCGTGCTCCGCACACCTGTTGATCAGGTCATCAGCGTATCCGCAGGCACCGACATGCGTCGGCGGACGGCCGAAGCCGCCCGCCGACCCGGAGACAACCGCCTCGTACAGGCCGCGCGCGTGCGCCCGATCGCAACCGCGCGGCCACGCACGCCTCTTGCGCGCCTCCTAGGACGCTTCCTGCTCCTGTTTCCGCACCCGCTCGGCGACTTGAGGGGGCATCGGCTCGTGCCGCGCGTAGCGCCGGCTGAACCGCGCGGTCCCGTGCGACAGCGAGCGCAGATCGACGGCGTACCGCCCGATCTCGATCTCGGGCACCTCGGCGCGTACGACAGTGCGCCCGCCGGCCGTCTGCTCGGTGCCCAGCACCCGGCCGCGCCGCCCGGACAGGTCGCTCATCACGGCGCCCACGTAGTCGTCGCCGACCAGCACGCTCACCTCGGCCACCGGCTCCAGCAGATGGATCCTCGCGTCGGCCGCGGCCTCCCGCAGCGCGAGCGCGCCCGCCGTCTGGAACGCGGCGTCCGAGGAGTCCACGGAGTGCGCCTTGCCGTCCAGCAGCGTGACCCGTACGTCGACGAGCGGGTATCCCGCGGCGACGCCCTTGGCGGCCTGCGCGCGGACGCCCTTCTCCACCGACGGGATGAACTGCCGTGGCACCGCGCCGCCGACGACCTTGTCGACGAACTCGATGCCCGAGCCGCCGGGCAGCGGCTCCACCTCGATCTCGCAGATGGCGTACTGCCCGTGCCCGCCGGACTGCTTGACGTGCCGCCCGCGTCCCGCCGACTTGTGCGCGAACGTCTCCCGCAGGGAGACCTTGTGCGGTACGACGTCGACCTGGACGCCGTACCGGCTGCGCAGCCGTTCCAGGGCGACGTCCGCGTGGGCCTCGCCCAGGCACCACAGGACCACCTGGTGGGTGTCCTGGTTCTGTTCCAGCCGCATGGTCGGGTCCTCGGCGACCAGCCGGGCCAGGCCCTGGGAGAGCTTGTCCTCGTCCGGTTTGCTGTGCGCCTGGATGGCGAGCGGCAGCAGCGGGTCGGGCATGTCCCAGGGCTCCATCAGGAGCGGGTCGTCCTTGGCGGAGAGGGTGTCGCCGGTCTCCGCGCGGTTCAGCTTCGCCACGCAGGCGAGATCACCGGCGACGCAGTGCGACACCGGGCGCTGCTGTTTGCCGAACGGCGTGGACAGGGCGCCGACGCGTTCGTCGACGTCGTGGTCCTCGTGGCCCCGGTCGGACAGTCCGTGCCCGGAGACGTGCACGGTCACGTCCGGGCGCAGGGTCCCGGAGAAGACGCGTACGAGCGAGACGCGGCCGACGTACGGGTCGGACGAGGTCCGCACGACCTCCGCGACCAGCGGCCCGTCGGGGTCGCAGGGCTTCAGCTCGCGCGGCCTGCCGTCGATGGTGGTGACCCGGGGCTGGTCGTGCTCCAGCGGGGTCGGGAACCCGCCGGTGATCAGCTCCAGCAGCTCGACCGTGCCGAGGCCCTGCCGGGCGCCGTCGGCGGCGGGCGCGGCGGCCAGGACGGGGAAGAACGTCCCGCGCGCGACAGCCCGCTCCAGGTCCTCCACGAGCGTCTTGACGTCGATCCGCTCACCGCCGAGGTAGCGGTCCATGAGGGTCTCGTCCTCGCTCTCCGAGATGATCCCCTCGATCAGCCGGTTGCGGGCCTCCTCGATCAGCGGCAGCTGGTCCTCGCCCGGCTCGGACTCCTTGCGCTCGCCGGTCGAGTAGTCGAACAGCTGCTGCGTCAGCAGCCCGATCAGCCCGGTCACGGGCGCGTGCCCGTCCGGTGCCTGCGGGCCGCGCAGCGGCAGGTAGAGCGGCAGTACGGCGTCGGGGTCGTCGGCTCCGAAGGCGTCCGCGCAGATCCGCGTCATCTCCTCGAAGTCCGCGCGGGCGGCCTCCAGGTGCGTGACGACGATGGCGCGCGGCATGCCGACGGCCGCGCACTCCTCCCACACCATGCGGGTCGAGCCGTCCACCCCGTCCGAGGCCGAGACGACGAAAAGGGCCGCGTCCGCCGCTCGCAGACCGGCCCGCAGTTCCCCGACGAAGTCGGCGTATCCGGGGGTGTCGAGAAGGTTGACCTTGATGCCGTTCCACTCGACCGGCACCAGGGAGAGCTGCACCGAGCGCTGCTGCCGGTGCTCGATCTCGTCGTAGTCGGAGACGGTGCCGCCGTCCTCCACGCGGCCCGCCCGGTTCACCGCCCCAGCGGTCAGTGCGAGGGCTTCTACCAATGTGGTCTTGCCCGCTCCGGAGTGGCCGACCAGCACCACATTCCGTACGGACGTGGGGTGGTCGGCCGCCACTGCCCTGCCGGCGGCTCCGGGGTGTGCGTTGGCCTTGTCGCCCATGATCCTGCCTCCCGTGCACGGTGAGGTCACTGTGGGCGCGGACACGCGGGACCCGCGTGCTGGGCGGCTCCGGCGACGCCCGCGATTCTTCGAGCTTTCCACTCTCGTCACGGTGCGTCCATACAAAGGACGCGAAGGCGCCAACCGGCGTCGGTTGCGGACCGCCCGAGGAGCCGCGGGTGCCGGGCGGTCACCCGCACGCGCGCGTGGCTACGATGGGCCAGCCGACGGCCAGCAGGGGCCGCGCGGCGCCAGCGACCCTCGGGAAGGCCATGCTGAACAAGTACGCGCGTGCATTCTTCACGCGTGTCCTCACACCGTTCGCCGCGTTTCTGATCCGCCGGGGCGTGAGCCCCGACACGGTCACGCTGATCGGCACCGCAGGCGTGATGGGGGGCGCACTGGCCTTCTACCCCCGGGGCGAGTTCTTCTGGGGCACGGTCGTCATCACGCTGTTCGTCTTCTCCGATCTCGTCGACGGCAACATGGCCCGCCAGCTGGGCCGCTCCAGCCGCTGGGGCGCCTTCCTGGACTCCACCCTGGACCGGGTCGCCGACGGCGCCATCTTCGGCGGCTTCGCCCTGTGGTACGCCGGTGGCGGCGACGACCTCGTCCTGTGCGCCGTCTCGATCTTCTGCCTGGTCAGCGGCCAGGTGGTGTCGTACACCAAGGCGCGCGGCGAGTCGATCGGCCTGCCGGTCGCCGTGAACGGGCTGGTCGAGCGCGCCGAGCGCCTGGTGATCTCGCTGGTCGCGGCCGGGCTCGCGGGCCTGCACGCGTTCGGCGTGCCAGGCATCGACGTGCTGCTGCCGATCGCCCTGTGGCTGGTCGCCGTGGGCAGCCTGATCACGCTGATCCAGCGGGTCGTCACGGTCCGCCGGGAGTCCGCCGAGGCGGAGGCGGCGGAGCGCGAGAACGCCGACAATGCCTCTCAGGGGAGGGAGACGGCGAAATGAGCGCTCGGGACACGCTGACGGACGCCCTGTACGGCCTGGGCTGGAGCACGGTGAAGAAGCTCCCCGAGCCGGTGGCCGCACGGCTCGGGAACACCGTGGCCGACGTGGCCTGGAAACAGCGCGGCAAGGGCGTACGGCGGCTGGAGAGCAACTACGCGCGCGTGGTGCCCGACGCCACCCCGGAGCGCCTGGCCGAGCTCACGCGCGCGGGCATGCGCTCGTACCTGCGCTACTGGATGGAGTCCTTCCGGCTCCCGGCCTGGAGCGCCGAACGCGTCAAGAGCGGCTTCGACCCCAAGGACCTGCACTTCCTGACCGACGGCCTGGCCTCCGGCAAGGGCGTGGTACTGGCGCTTCCGCACCTGGCCAACTGGGACCTGGCCGGCGCCTGGGCCACCACCGAGCTGGGCATCCCCTTCACCACGGTCGCCGAGCGCCTGAAGCCGGAGACGCTGTACGACCGTTTCGTCGCCTACCGCGCGGGCCTCGGCATGGAGGTCCTGCCGCACAACGGCGGCTCCGCCTTCGGCACCCTGGCCCGGCGGCTGCGTGACGGCGGCCTGGTCTGCCTGGTCGCCGACCGGGATCTGTCCGCCTCCGGCGTCGAGGTGCAGTTCTTCGGCGACACCGCGCGGATGCCGGCCGGACCGGCCCTGCTGGCCCAGCAGACCGGCGCCCTGCTGCTGCCGGCGACGCTCTGGTACGACGACTCACCCGTCATGCGGGGCCGCGTGCATCCCCCGATCGAGGTACCTCAGTCAGGTACCCGGGCCGAGAAGACGTCTGTCATGACACAGGCGCTGGCGGACGCCTTCGCCTCGGGGATCGCCGACCATCCGGAGGACTGGCACATGCTGCAGCGGTTGTGGCTCGAGGACCTCGACCCCGCGAAGGGGACTCCGTGAGGATCGGCATCGTCTGCCCGTACTCCTGGGACGTGCCAGGGGGCGTCCAATTCCACATCCGGGACCTGGCCGAGTACTTCATCCGCCTCGGGCACGAGGTGTCCGTCCTCGCCCCCGCCGACGACGACACCCCGCTCCCGCCGTACGTCGTCTCGGCCGGCCGCGCGGTCCCGGTGCCCTACAACGGCTCGGTGGCCCGGCTCAACTTCGGCTTCCTGTCGGCCGCACGGGTACGCCGCTGGCTGCACGACGGCGCCTTCGACGTGATCCACATCCATGAACCGGCGTCCCCGTCGCTGGGCCTGCTGACCTGCTGGGCCGCGCAGGGTCCGATCGTCGCCACCTTCCACACCTCCAACCCCCGCTCGCGCGCGATGATCGCCGCGTACGCGATCCTGCAGGCGGCGCTGGAGAAGATCAGCGCCCGGATCGCGGTCAGCGAGTACGCCCGCCGCACACTGGTCGAACACCTCGGCGGGGACGCCGTGGTGATCCCCAACGGCGTCGACGTCGACTTCTTCGCCAAGGCCGAGCCCAACCCCGCCTGGCACGGGGACACCATCGGCTTCGTCGGCCGCATCGACGAGCCCCGCAAGGGCCTGCCGGTGCTGATGCGGGCGCTGCCCAGGATCCTCGCCGAGCGGCCGCGGACACGGCTGCTGGTCGCGGGCCGCGGCGACGAGCGGCAGGCGGTGGAGTCGCTGCCCGCCGAGCTGCGCTCCCGGGTGGAGTTCCTCGGCATGGTCAGCGACGAGGACAAGGCCCGCTTCCTGCGCAGCGTCGACCTGTACGTGGCGCCCAACACCGGCGGCGAGAGCTTCGGGATCATCCTGGTGGAGGCGATGTCGGCGGGCGCGCCCGTGCTCGCCTCCGACCTGGACGCCTTCGCCCAGGTCCTCGACCACGGCGCGGCGGGGGAGCTGTTCGCCAACGAGGACGCGGACGCGCTGGCCGAGGCGGCGCTGCGGCTGCTGGGCGATCCCAAGCGCCGGGAGGAGCTGCGCGAGCGGGGCAGCGCGCACGTCCGCCGGTTCGACTGGTCGACCGTCGGCGCGGACATCCTGTCGGTCTACGAGACGGTGACGGACGGCACCACAGCGGTCGCTGCCGACGACCGTTCCGTCGGACTGTGGGGCCGGTTCGGACTGGCCCGCGACTGACTGATCCCACCCGAGTGACACCCCGGTAGCCTTGCCGCCCGTGACCGCAACCCTCATCTGGATCCTCGTCGCCCTCATCGCCATCGGCGTGTACCTGAGCTGGACGGCGGGCCGACTGGACCGGCTGCACGTCCGGATCGACGCCACTCGTGCCGCCCTGGACGCCCAGCTGCTGCGCCGCGCCTCCGTGGCGCAGGAACTGGCCACCTCCGGGGTGCTCGACCCGGCCGCCTCGATCGTCCTGTACGAGGCGGCCCACGCCGCCCGGCAGGCCGAGGAGGAGCAGCGGGAGGTCGCCGAGAGCGAGCTGAGCCAGGCCCTGCGCGCGGTGTTCGCCGACCCGCAGCAGGTCGAGGCGGTCCGGGAGGCGCCCGGGGGAGAGGCGGCGGCCCGGGAGCTGACCGAGGCGGTCCGCCGGGTGCCGATGGCCCGGCGCTTCCACAACGACGCGGTGGGGGCGGCCCGCAGGCTGCGCGAACACCGCAAGGTGCGCTGGTTCCGGCTGGCCGGTCACGCCCCCTTCCCGCTGGCCTTCGAGATGGACGACGAGCCGCCGACGGCCCTGGTGGACCGGGCCGCGTAGCCGCCGTACTCACAGAGCTGTCTGGCCCGCCGTACCGGAAAAACGATCCACCGGCTTCACATTGGCCCTTGCTGTGGCCTGCACACCTCACGTTTCCTCGGTGTTTGCAGAAACCCTCTTTCACTTCAGCGAGGTCACCCGTGTCCAGCACGCTCTCCGAGAACCAGGCCCCCGAGACCGGCACCGCCCGCGTGAAGCGCGGCATGGCCGAGCAGCTCAAGGGTGGCGTGATCATGGACGTCGTCACGCCGGAGCAGGCGAAGATCGCCGAGGACGCGGGCGCCGTCGCCGTCATGGCCCTGGAGCGGGTCCCGGCCGACATCCGCAAGGACGGCGGCGTGGCCCGGATGTCCGACCCGGACATGATCGAGGGCATCATCAACGCCGTGTCGATCCCGGTCATGGCCAAGTCCCGCATCGGCCACTTCGTCGAGGCCCAGGTCCTGCAGTCGCTCGGCGTCGACTACATCGACGAGTCCGAGGTCCTCACCCCCGCCGACGAGGTCAACCACTCCGACAAGTGGGCCTTCACCACCCCGTTCGTCTGCGGTGCCACCAACCTCGGTGAGGCCCTGCGCCGGATCGCCGAGGGCGCGGCCATGATCCGCTCCAAGGGCGAGGCGGGCACCGGCAACGTCGTCGAGGCCGTCCGCCACCTGCGCCAGATCAAGAACGAGATCGCCCGCCTGCGCGGCTACGACAACCACGAGCTGTACGCCGCCGCCAAGGAGCTGCGCGCCCCGTACGAGCTGGTCAAGGAGGTCGCCGAACTGGGCAAGCTGCCGGTCGTGCTGTTCTCCGCCGGTGGCGTGGCCACCCCCGCCGACGCCGCCCTGATGCGCCAGCTCGGCGCCGAGGGCGTCTTCGTCGGCTCCGGCATCTTCAAGTCCGGCGATCCGGCCAAGCGCGCCGCCGCCATCGTGAAGGCCACCACCTTCTACGACGACCCGAAGATCATCGCCGACGCGTCCCGCAACCTCGGCGAGGCCATGGTCGGCATCAACTGCGACACCCTCCCCGAGACCGAGCGCTACGCCAACCGCGGCTGGTAATCACGCCATGAGCAACGAAGCCCCTGTCATTGGCGTCCTGGCCCTCCAGGGCGACGTACGGGAGCACCTCATTGCCCTGGCCGCGGCCGACGCCGTGGCCAGGCCGGTGCGGCGCCCCGAGGAACTCGCCGAGGTCGACGGCCTCGTCATCCCCGGCGGCGAGTCCACCACCATCTCCAAGCTGGCCATCCTGTTCGGCGTGATGGAGCCCCTCCGCGCGCGCGTGCGGGACGGTATGCCCGTCTACGGCACCTGCGCGGGCATGATCATGCTCGCCGACAAGATCCTCGACCCGCGCTCGGGCCAGGAGACCGTCGGCGGCATCGACATGATCGTGCGCCGCAACGCCTTCGGGCGGCAGAACGAGTCCTTCGAGGCGGCGGTCGACGTCAAGGGCATCACGGGCGACCCCGTGGAAGGCGTCTTCATCCGCGCCCCCTGGGTCGAGTCCGTCGGCGCCCGGGCCGAGGTGCTCGCCGAGCACGACGGCCACATCGTCGCGGTCCGCCAGGGCAACGCGCTCGCCACGTCGTTCCACCCGGAACTGACCGGCGACCACCGCGTGCACAGCCTGTTCGTGGACATAGTGCGCGCGAACCGGACAGCCGAGTCCTTGTAGGATCTCTGGCGTTCGTTGCAGAGATGGGTTACGCGAAGGAGACAGGCAGATGTCCGGCCACTCTAAATGGGCCACGACGAAGCACAAGAAGGCCGTGATCGATGCCAAGCGCGGCAAGCTCTTCGCGAAGCTGATCAAGAACATCGAGGTCGCGGCCCGCATGGGCGGCGCCGACCCCGACGGTAACCCGACCCTCTACGACGCCATCCAGAAGGCCAAGAAGAGCTCGGTCCCGAACAAGAACATCGACTCCGCCGTCAAGCGCGGCGCGGGCCTGGAGGCCGGCGGCGCCGACTACGAGACGATCATGTACGAGGGCTACGGCCCGAACGGCGTCGCGGTGCTCATCGAGTGCCTCACCGACAACCGCAACCGCGCCGCCTCCGAGGTCCGCGTCGCCATGACCCGCAACGGCGGCTCCATGGCCGACCCGGGCTCGGTGTCGTACCTGTTCAACCGCAAGGGCGTCGTCATCGTCCCCAAGGGCGAGCTGACCGAGGACGAGGTCCTCATGGCCGTCCTGGACGCGGGTGCCGAAGAGGTCAACGACCTCGGCGAGAACTTCGAGGTCATCAGCGAGGCCACCGACCTGGTCGCGGTCCGCACGGCCCTGCAGGACGCCGGCATCGACTACGACTCCGCCGAGGCCAACTTCGTGCCGTCCGTCCAGGTCGAACTGGACGAGGAGGGCGCGAAGAAGATCTTCAAGCTGATCGACGCGTTGGAGGACAGCGACGACGTGCAGAACGTCTTCGCCAACTTCGACGTGAGCGACGAGATCATGGAGAAGGTCGGGGCGTAACGCCCTCGCACGAGCGCCACGGGCCGACGGGACACCCCGTCGGCCCGTCGCTTTGCCGGGCGTTGTACGGGGCGTTGTCGGTGGCACCCGATAGCCTGCACAAACAGGCGATCGAAGGGAGGGGCGCGTGCGCGTACTGGGGGTGGACCCAGGGCTGACCCGGTGCGGCGTCGGTGTCGTCGAGGGGGTTCCCGGGCGGCCGCTCACGATGCTCGGCGTCGGCGTCGTCCGTACGCCCGTCGACACGGACCTCGGCCGCCGCCTGGTCGCGATCGAGCAGGGCATCGAGCAGTGGCTCGACGAGCACCGGCCCGAATCCGTCGCCGTGGAGCGGGTGTTCAGCCAGCACAACGTCCGTACGGTGATGGGCACGGCCCAGGCCAGCGCCGTCGCCATGCTCTGCGCGGCCCGCCGTGGCATCCCCGTCGCCCTGCACACCCCCAGCGAGGTCAAGGCCGCCGTCACCGGCACCGGACGCGCCGACAAAGCACAGGTCGGCGCCATGGTCACCCGGCTGCTGCGGCTAGACGCACCGCCGAAACCGGCCGACGCCGCCGACGCCCTCGCGCTCGCCATCTGCCACATCTGGCGCGCCCCCGCCCAGAACCGCCTCCGGCAGGCCGTCGCCCTGCACACCGCACAAGCAACCGCATCGAAAGGCCGTACGGCATGATCGCCTTCGTCAGCGGCACGGTCGCCGCACTCGCTCCCGACGCCGCGGTGGTCGAGGTCGGCGGTGTCGGCATGGCCGTCCAGTGCACGCCCAACACGCTCTCGACGCTCCGTGTCGGCCGCCCCGCCAAGCTCGCCACCTCCCTCGTCGTACGGGAGGACTCCCTGACGCTGTACGGCTTCGCGGACGACGACGAGCGGCAGGTCTTCGAGCTGCTCCAGACCGCGAGCGGGGTCGGCCCCCGGCTCGCCCAGGCCATGCTCGCCGTGCACCCCCCGGACGCGCTGCGTCGCGCCGTCGCGACGGGCGACGAGAAGGCGCTCACCGCCGTCCCCGGCATCGGCAAGAAGGGCGCGCAGAAGCTGCTGCTGGAGCTGAAGGACCGGCTGGGCGAGCCGATCGGCGCCCCCGCGGTCGGCGCACCGGTCAGCACCGGCTGGCGCGACCAGTTGCACGCCGCCCTGATCGGCCTGGGATACGCCACCCGCGAGGCCGACGAGGCGGTCACCGCGGTCGCGCCCCAGGCCGAGGCCGCCGGGGGCACGCCCCAGGTGGGCCAGTTGCTGAAGGCGGCCCTGCAGACGCTGAACAGAGCGCGCTGAAGCGGCGGGCCCGCGTCTGAAGCGGCCTGCAACGCTGAAATGGCGTGCGACGCTGAAGCGGCCTGCAACGCTGAATCGGCCTGCGACGCTGAATGGCCTGCGACGCTGAAATCGGGCCCGCAAGGCTGAAACGGCCCGCGACCGCGGAAATGGCCCGCGATCGCGGAAATGGCCGCGACCGCGGAAACGGCCCGCAACGCGGAAACGGGCCCACGACCGCGAAAACGGCCTGAAACCGCCCCCGACGACCCATCCGACCGCAACCCCCGAGGCACACTCCATGAACTGGGACGACTCGACCGACACCCCCGCCCCCGAGCGGCTCGTCGGTGCGTCCGCCGACCGTGAGGACCAGGCCGTCGAGGCCGCGCTGCGGCCCAAGGACCTGGGCGAGTTCATCGGCCAGGAGAAGGTCCGCGAGCAACTCGACCTCGTCCTGCGCGCCGCACGCGCGCGGGGCGCCACCGCCGACCACGTGCTGCTCTCCGGCGCCCCCGGCCTCGGCAAGACCACCCTCTCCATGATCATCGCGGCCGAGATGGGCGCCCCGATCCGCATCACGTCCGGCCCCGCCATCCAGCACGCGGGCGATCTCGCCGCGATCCTCTCCTCCCTCCAGGAGGGCGAGGTCCTCTTCCTCGACGAGATCCACCGCATGTCCCGGCCCGCCGAGGAGATGCTGTACATGGCGATGGAGGACTTCCGCGTCGACGTCATCGTCGGCAAGGGCCCCGGCGCCACCGCCATCCCCCTGGAGCTGCCCCCGTTCACCCTGGTCGGCGCCACCACGCGCGCGGGCCTGCTGCCGCCCCCGCTGCGCGACCGCTTCGGCTTCACCGCGCACATGGAGTTCTACGAGCCCGCCGAGCTGGAGCGCGTCATCCACCGCTCGGCGAACCTGCTCGACGTCGAGATCGACACCGACGGAGCCGCCGAGATCGCCGGTCGCTCCCGGGGCACGCCCCGGATCGCCAACCGGCTGCTGCGCCGCGTCCGGGACTATGCGCAGGTCAAGGCGGACGGGTTCATCACGCGCGACATCGCGGCGGCGGCGCTCAAGGTCTACGAGGTCGACGCCCGTGGCCTGGACCGCCTCGACCGCGGCGTGCTCGAAGCGCTGCTGAAGCTCTTCGGCGGCGGACCGGTCGGTCTGTCCACACTCGCCGTGGCGGTGGGGGAGGAGCGCGAAACGGTGGAAGAGGTCGCCGAGCCGTTCCTCGTACGGGAGGGCCTGCTCGCCCGCACCCCGCGCGGCCGGGTCGCCACGCCCGCCGCCTGGGCGCATCTCGGCCTCACCCCGCCCCGCTCGGCCGCCGCGGGAAACGGACAACAGGACCTGTTCGGGACGTGACGGCAGGCATGACGGCGAGGGCATTGGCCGGACCAGGAACCCGGGTGCCATGCTGAGCGTTGTTCCATGCGCGCGGACTCGCTTAGACTCCGCCGATGCCGCCTTCCTCGGCGGCTGACATACCCCCATCCAACAGGCCGCCCACCTGCGCGGTCGTGCGAAGGAAACCGTCCCGTGAATAGCCTCGTGACCCTCCTCCCGTTCATCGTGCTCATCGGGGCCATGATCCTGATGACCCGCTCGGCCAAGAAGAAGCAGCAGGCCGCCGTCGACATGCGGAACCAGATGCAGCCCGGTTCCGGAGTCCGCACCATCGGGGGCATGTACGCAACGGTCAAGGAGGTCAACGAGGACACGGTCCTCCTCGACGCCGGCCCGGGCGTCGAGCTGCTCTTCGCCAAGAACTCCATCGGCGCGGTGCTCTCCGACGACGAGTACAACCGCATCGTGCACGGCATCGAGCACGACCTGAAGGCCGACGCGGACACCGTCCCCGACGACGCCTCCTCCCTCACCGAGACCGACGAGCCCGTCGACGCCGCCCCCTCCGACGAGAAGTCCGTCGACCTCGGCAAGAAGGACGCGGACGAGGAGCCCGCCGCCGCCGAGGCGAGGAAGGGCGAGGAGCCGAAGAAGACCGACGGTGACGCCGAGGCGAAGTAGTCATGTCCCGGTGCGCGCGGGCCGGGCTCGCGTGCCCGGGACGGGCGCATCCCGCACGGGATCCCGACACCATGTCATGGCCGCCCGCCCGCTGACCCGGAGTGAGGCGGCCCGAGAGGGAGTACGAGAAGGTGGCAGCACCTAAAAAGGGCCGGAGCGCGAGCGCTCAGAGCAAGCCATGGCGCTCGCTGGTCCTGATTCTGATCGCCATCGTGGCGCTCACCGGGGGAATGTTCGCCTCCGGACACACCACTCCGCGTCTCGGCATCGACCTGGCCGGTGGTACGAGCATCACGCTCGGGGCTGTTCCCGAGGACGGCAACGAGGCCGCGATCAACCCGACCAACATGAAGACCGCGGTCGACATCATGGAGCGCCGCGTCAACGGTCTGGGTGTCTCGGAGGCCGAGGTCCAGACGCAGGGCGATCGCAACATCATCGTCAACATTCCCAAGGGCACCAACTCACAGCAGGCCCGGGAACAGGTCGGCACCACCGCCAAGCTCTACTTCCGCCCGGTCCTGGCCACCGAGCCCTCCGCCGGCAGCGCCACGCCGAACCCCTCGCCCAGCGCCTCCTCCAGCGCCCCCTCCGGCGACAAGGACAAGGCCACCGGCTCGGCGAGCCCCTCCGCCTCGGACTCCGCGAGCCAGAGCGCCACCCCCTCGGCCACCGCCACCACCCAGGGCCGTGCCGTCACGGACGCCCTGAAGGACGACCCCACCCCCTCGGCGACCGGCTCCGGCTCTCCCAGCCCCTCCCCGTCGGCCACCGGCGGCGCCACCGGCGACGCCGACAGCAAGCTCCAGGCGGAGTACGCGGCGCTGGACTGCAGCAAGCAGGACGTCCGCGCCACCACCGGTGAGGGCGCCAAGCCGACCGACTCCACCGTGGGCTGCGGCCAGATCCAGGGCGTCTGGTACAAGTACCTGCTCGGCCCGGCCGCCGTCGACGGCACCGACGTCGACGACGCCCAGGCCGTCTACGACACCCAGAGCGGCGCCGGCTGGAAGGTCCAGATGGACTTCACCGACGCCGGTGGCAAGAAGTTCGCCGACATCACCGGCAAGCTCGCGCAGAACCCGTCCCCGCAGAACCAGTTCGGCATCGTCCTCGACGGCGAGGTCGTCTCCAGCCCCTACGTCAACCAGTCGATCACCGGCGGCAACGCCGAGATCTCCGGCAGCTTCACGCAGGAGGAGGCCCAGGGCCTCGCCAACATGCTGTCGTACGGCGCCCTGCCGCTGACCTTCCGCGAGGAGAGCGTCACCACGGTGACCGCGGCGCTCGGCGGCGACCAGCTGCAGGCCGGTCTGATCGCGGGCGCCATCGGTCTCGCCCTGGTCGTGCTCTACCTGCTGGTCTACTACCGCGGCCTGTCGTTCATCGCGATCCTGTCGCTGCTCGTCTCCGCCGCCCTCACGTACACGATCATGTCGCTGCTCGGCCCGGCCATCGGCTTCGCGCTGAACCTGCCGGCCGTCTGCGGTGCCATCGTCGCCATCGGCATCACGGCGGACTCGTTCATCGTGTACTTCGAACGGGTCCGGGACGAGATCCGCGAGGGCCGCTCGCTGCGCCCCGCCGTCGAGCGGGCCTGGCCGCGCGCCCGGCGCACCATCCTGGTCTCCGACTTCGTTTCGTTCCTCGCCGCCGCGGTGCTCTTCATCGTCACCGTCGGCAAGGTCCAGGGCTTCGCCTTCACGCTCGGCCTGACCACCCTGCTCGACGTGGTCGTGGTGTTCCTCTTCACCAAGCCGCTGCTGACCCTGATGTCCCGCCGCGACTTCTTCGCGAGCGGCCACAAGTGGTCCGGCCTCGACCCGAAGAGCCTGGGTGCCAAGCCGCCGCTGCGCCGCACCCGCCGTCCCGTCGCCCCCGTCGAAACGAAGGAGGCGTGAGATGTCGAAGCTCGGCAAGCTCGGCGCCCGACTGCACCACGGCGAGGTCGGCTACGACTTCGTCAAGAACCGCAAGATCTGGTACGGCATCTCCATCCTGATCACCATCACGGCCATCGTCGGCCTGGCGGTGCGCGGCCTGCACATGGGCATCGAGTTCCAGGGCGGTGCCGTCTTCACCACCCCGAAGACGTCCGTCTCGGTCTCCCAGGCCGAGGAGTACGCGGAGGAGGCCTCCGGGCACGACGCGATCGTCCAGCAGCTCGGCAACGGCAGCCTCCGCATCCAGATCGCGGGCATCGACACGGGCCAGGCGGACCGGATCAACGCGGCGCTGGCCGAGGACATGAAGGTCGACGCCGAGAAGATCAACGCCGAACTGGTCGGCCCCAGCTGGGGCGAGCAGATCGCCAACAAGGCCTGGCAGGGTCTTGGGATCTTCCTGGTCCTTGTCGTGATCTATCTGGCGATCGCCTTCGAATGGCGTATGGCGATCGCCGCGTTCGTCGCCCTGATCCACGACATCACCATCACGGTCGGCATCTACGCCCTCGTGGGCTTCGAAGTCACACCGGGCACGGTGATCGGTCTGCTGACGATCCTCGGTTACTCGCTGTACGACACGGTCGTCGTCTTCGACAGCCTCAAGGAACAGACCAAGGACATCACCAAGCAGACCCGCTGGACCTACAGCGACATCGCCAACCGCTCCATCAACAGCACGCTGGTCCGCTCGGTCAACACCACGGTGGTCGCGCTGCTGCCGGTGGCGGGCCTGCTGTTCATCGGTGGCGGTGTGCTCGGCGCCGGCATGCTCAACGACATCTCGCTGTCGCTGTTCGTCGGCCTCGCCGCGGGTGCGTACTCCTCGATCTTCATCGCCACGCCGCTCGTCGCCGACCTCAAGGAGCGCGAGCCGCAGTTGAAGGCGCTGAGGAAGCGGGTCCTCGCCAAGCGGGCCCAGAGCGCCGACCAGGGCGAGACGATGGCCGTCGACGGCGTGGGCGAGCCGCTCGCCGACGAGCCGGAGGACGCCGCTCCCGCAGTCGTCGGGCCGCGCAACCAGCCCGCGTCCCGCACGCGCGGCCGCGGCCGACCCTCGGGGAAGCGCCGATGACCGACATCAGGGAGCTGCTGCTCAGCCGTATCCGTGACGTGGCTGACTACCCCGAGCCGGGCGTGATGTTCAAGGACATCACCCCGCTCCTGGCGGACCCCGCGGCGTTCACCGCGCTGACGGACGCGCTGGCCGAGACCGTGGAGCACACCGGCGCCACGAAGGTCGTCGGCCTGGAGGCCCGCGGCTTCATCCTCGGCGCCCCGGTCGCCGTGCGGGCCGGCGTCGGCTTCGTCCCCGTGCGCAAGGCGGGCAAGCTCCCCGGAGCGACGCTGCGCCAGGCGTACGACCTGGAGTACGGCTCGGCGGAGATCGAGGTGCACGCCGAGGACCTCACCGAGCGCGACCGTGTCCTGGTCGTCGACGACGTCCTCGCCACCGGCGGCACGGCGGAGGCCTCCCTGGAGCTCATCCGCCGGGCCGGCGCCGAGATCGCAGGCCTGGCCGTGCTGATGGAACTCGCCTTCCTGAACGGCCGTACCCGCCTGGAACCGGCTCTGGCCGGGGCCCCGCTGGAGGCCCTGCTCACGGTCTGACGGACAGCATCCTGCCTGTGGAGGCGCCCCTCACCACCGCAGGGGCGCCTCCGCTGCTTCGCATACGGGTGGGGCCGAGGAATCCGGTGGCCGTCTCAGGCGTTGCTCGGGTAGACGGCCCTCACTTCGGCCTGAAGGCGATCCTGGAGCTCAGGATCGCTACCATGGGGTCTCCGGAGCCTGACCGGGGGACCCGGATCGCGCACGAGGAGCCCTCTTGCCAGACGAGGCCCAGCACCTGACCGCCGCCAAGCCCGAGCGCGCCTCGGACCCCGCGGCAAAGCCCGCGCAGCACGCCAAGAACGACACGCGCGGGTCGGTCGAGCACGCCCAGTCCGCTCCCGTCGCGAACGCCGCCGAGCAGTCGCGTCCCAAGCCGACCCCTCCCGAGCTCCCCCAAGGGCCTTCGACAAGCTCCGGTCCAGGGGGGACCCCCATCGCGCCCAAGCCCCCGATCCGGCCCGCCGCGACGCCCCAGACGCCCCGCTCCGGCTCCTCCAACCGCGTCCGCGCCCGCCTGGCCCGCCTCGGCGTCCAGCGCGCCAACCCGTACAACCCGGTCCTGGAGCCCCTGCTGCGGATAGTCCGCAGCAACGACCCCAAGATCGAGACGTCGACGCTGCGCCAGATCGAGAAGGCGTACCAGGTCGCCGAGCGCTGGCACCGCGGCCAGAAGCGCAAGAGCGGCGACCCGTACATCACGCACCCCCTCGCGGTGACCACGATCCTCGCCGAGCTGGGCATGGATCCGGCCACCCTGATGGCGGGCCTGCTGCACGACACCGTCGAGGACACCGAGTACGGCCTGGAGGACCTGCGCCGCGACTTCGGCGACGTGGTCGCCCTGCTGGTCGACGGCGTCACCAAGCTGGACAAGGTCAAGTTCGGCGAGGCCGCGCAGGCCGAGACCGTGCGCAAGATGGTCGTCGCCATGGCCAAGGACCCGCGCGTCCTGGTCATCAAGCTCGCCGACCGCCTGCACAACATGCGCACCATGCGCTACCTCAAGCGTGAGAAGCAGGAGAAGAAGGCGCGCGAGACCCTGGAGATCTACGCGCCGCTCGCCCACCGCCTCGGCATGAACACCATCAAGTGGGAACTGGAGGACCTCGCCTTCGCGATCCTCTACCCCAAGATGTACGACGAGATCGTACGACTGGTGGCCGAGCGGGCACCGAAGCGTGACGAGTATCTGGCCATAGTGACCGACGAGGTCCAGCAGGACCTGCGTGCCGCCCGCATCAAGGCGACGGTCACCGGCCGCCCGAAGCACTACTACAGCGTTTACCAGAAGATGATCGTCCGCGGCCGTGACTTCGCGGAGATCTACGACCTGGTGGGCATTCGGGTACTCGTCGACACCGTACGCGACTGTTACGCCGCCCTCGGCACCGTGCACGCGCGATGGAATCCGGTCCCCGGCCGGTTCAAGGACTACATCGCGATGCCCAAGTTCAACATGTACCAGTCGCTGCACACGACGGTGATCGGCCCCAACGGCAAGCCGGTCGAACTCCAGATCCGTACGTTCGACATGCACCGCCGCGCCGAGTACGGCATCGCCGCGCACTGGAAGTACAAGCAGGAGGCCGTCGCCGGCGCCTCCAAGGTCCGCACCGACGCGCCGAAGGCACCGGCCGGCAAGGCCGGAAAGGACGCGGCCGCCATCAACGACATGGCGTGGCTGCGGCAGCTCCTGGACTGGCAGAAGGAGACCGAGGACCCCAGCGAGTTCCTGGAGTCGCTGCGCTTCGACCTCTCCCGCAACGAGGTCTTCGTCTTCACCCCCAAGGGCGACGTCATCGCGCTCCCGGCGGGTGCCACTCCCGTGGACTTCGCGTACGCCGTCCACACCGAGGTCGGTCACCGCACCATAGGGGCGCGGGTCAACGGCCGGCTCGTACCGCTCGAATCCACCCTGGACAACGGCGACCTGGTGGAGGTCTTCACCTCCAAGGCGCCCGGCGCGGGCCCCTCCCGCGACTGGCTCGGCTTTGTGAAGTCGCCGCGCGCCCGCAACAAGATCCGGGCGTGGTTCTCCAAGGAGCGCCGGGACGAGGCGATCGAGCAGGGCAAGGACGCCATCGTCCGCGCCATGCGCAAGCAGAACCTGCCGATCCAGCGCATCCTCACCGGCGACTCCCTCGTCACGCTCGCGCACGAGATGCGCTACCCGGACATCTCCGCGCTGTACGCGGCGATCGGCGAGGGGCATGTCTCCGCGCAGAACGTCGTGCAGAAGCTCGTCCAGGCCTTCGGCGGCGAGGAGGCGGCCACCGAGGAGATCGACGAGAGCGTGCCGCCGTCGCGCGGACGCGGCCGCAAACGCCGCACCAGCGCCGACCCGGGCGTGGTCGTCAAGGGCGTCGAGGACGTGTGGGTCAAGCTGGCCCGCTGCTGCACGCCCGTCCCCGGCGACCCGATCATCGGTTTCGTCACACGCGGTAGCGGCGTATCGGTTCACCGCAGCGACTGTGTGAACGTGGAGTCACTGTCCCGCGAGCCCGAGCGCATCCTCGACGTCGAGTGGGCGCCCACCCAGTCCTCGGTCTTCCTGGTCGCCATCCAGGTCGAGGCCCTGGACCGCTCCCGGCTGCTGTCGGACGTCACGCGCGTGCTGTCCGACCAGCACGTCAACATCCTCTCCGCGGCCGTCCAGACCTCCCGCGACCGCGTCGCCACCTCCCGCTTCACCTTCGAGATGGGCGACCCGAAGCATCTCGGCCACGTCCTGAAGGCGGTCCGGGGTGTCGAGGGCGTCTACGACGTGTACCGGGTGACGTCGGCGCGCAGCCGGTCGTAGGACCGCATACGACGAGAAGGGCCCGTACCTCGCGAGGTACGGGCCCCTCTCACCTGCGCGACCTCAGCCGCCGAACTCCTGCAGACCCTTCAGAGCCTGGTCCAGCAGCGCCTGGCGGCCCTCCAGCTCCTTTTCGAGCTTGTCGGCCTTGGCGTTGTTGCCCTGGGCGCGCGCCTGCTCGATCTGCTTCTTGAGCTTGTCGACCGCGGCCTGGAGCTGGCCGGTCAGACCCTCGGCACGCGCGCGTGCCTCCGGGTTCGTCCGGCGCCACTCGGTCTCCTCGGCCTCCTGGATGGCCCGCTCCACGGCGTGCATCCGGCCCTCGACCTTCGGCCGGGCGTCGCGCGGCACATGGCCGATGGCCTCCCAGCGCTCGTTGATCGTGCGGAAGGCGGCCCGCGCGGCCTTCAGGTCGGTCACGGGGAGGATCTTCTCGGCCTCCTCGGCCAGCTCCTCCTTGAGCTTGAGGTTCTCCGCCTGCTCCGCGTCCCGCTCGGCGAAGACCGAGCTGCGGGCGGCGAAGAAGACGTCCTGGGCGCCGCGGAAGCGGTTCCACAGATCGTCCTCGTGCTCGCGCTGGGCGCGCCCCGCGGCCTTCCACTCCGCCATCAGCTCGCGGTAGCGCGCGGCCGTCGGACCCCAGTCCGTCGAGCTCGACAGCTCCTCGGCCTCGGCGACCAGCCGCTCCTTGGTCTTGCGGGCCTCCTCGCGCTGCGCGTCCAGCTGCGCGAAGTGCGCCTTGCGGCGCTTGGAGAACGCCGATCGGGCGTGTGAGAAGCGGTGCCAGAGCTCGTCGTCCGACTTGCGGTCCAGCCGCGGCAGCCCCTTCCAGGTGTCCACCAGGGCCCGCAGCCGCTCGCCGGCCGCCCGCCACTGGTCGGACTGGGCCAGCTGCTCCGCCTCGGCGACCAGCGCCTCCTTGGCGTGCCGGGCCTCGTCGGTCTGCCGTGCCCGCTGGGCCTTGCGCTCCTCGCGGCGCGCCTCGACGGTCTGGACGAGCTTGTCCAGCCGGGCCCGCAGCGCGTCCAGATCGCCGACGGCGTGGTGCGCGTCGACCTGCTCGCGCAGATGGTCGATGGCCGCCATCGCGTCCTTCGCCGACAGGTCGGTGGTCTGCACTCGCTTCTCGAGGAGGCCGATCTCGACAACCAGGCCCTCGTACTTGCGCTCGAAATAGGCCAACGCTTCCTCGGGGGAGCCGGCCTGCCAGGAACCGACGACCTTCTCGCCGTCGGCCGTACGCACGTACACGGTCCCCGTCTCGTCGACGCGGCCCCACGGGTCGCTGCTCACAGCGCCTCCTCCACATGATGCCTGCGGGGGGCCGTCAAGCTCCCCCGGGCATCGTCCACAGTTTCGTCACGGCCAACATAGGCGACCGGCGGGTTGCCTGTCCGCATCCCGCGCGACCGAAATTTCGCAGTTGGGCGGTCAGGATTTCGTGACGGTTGCCTTGTTGATCACGACCGTCGCGTTGGGTGCCCCGTCACCGGCGCCCGTGCTCTCACCCGCGTCGGCGATCTTCTTCAGAACCGTCATACCGGCCTCGGAAACGGTACCGAACGGTGTGTAGCTGGGCGGCAGCTGACTGTCCTGGTAGACGAGGAAGAACTGGCTGCCGCCGGAGCCCGGCTGACCGGTGTTCGCCATCGCGACGGTGCCCGCGGGGTAGATGTTGTCCTTGAGGCTCTTGTCCTTCAGGTTCTCGTCCGGAATCGTGTACCCGGGACCGCCGCTGCCGCTGCCCGTCGGGTCGCCGCACTGGAGCACGTAGATGCCGTTGGTGGTCAGCCGGTGGCACGTGGTGTGGTCGAAGTAGCCCTTGCCGGCCAGGAAGTTGAACGAGTTCACCGTGTGCGGGGCTGCCGACGCCTTCAGCGCGATGTCTATGTCACCGCAGGTCGTCGCCAGCTTCATCGTGTAGTCGGCCGACTTGTCGATGGTCATCGCCGGCTCCTTCTTCCAGGTCTCCGACTTGACCTTGCCGGCGGCCGGCTTGTCGCACGGGTCCGGCGCCTTGGACGGCGAGGCGCTCTGCGTGACCTCGGCGCCCGCGTTGGTCTTGTCGTCGTCCTTGAGTACGCCGGTCGTGTACAGCGCGAGGCTGCCGATCAGGACCACGCCGAGCGCCGAAGCGATCACGGCGTTGCGCATGCGCGCCTTGCGCCGGGCGTCGGTGCGCCGCTGCTGCTGCCGCAAGAACTTCTCCCGGGCGAGCTGCCGCCGCCGCTGTTCCTGGCTGACCACCGGATTTACTCCTCATGCGTCTCGTACGTCGACCGGTACGCGTGCGTGCTGTGTGCCGACCGCCTGCGTGTGCCCCGTACCGTATATGGGTTCGCTGAGGAATCGGCAGCGCCGGTAGGCTCTTGACGTCAGGCGCAGCCGTCGCCGAGGCCGCCCGTATCGACACAAACGAAGGACGATCGTGCTCATTGCCGGGTTCCCCGCCGGGGCCTGGGGGACGAACTGTTATCTCGTCGCCCCCGCCGCCGGTGAGGAGTGCGTGATCATCGACCCGGGCCACCAGGCGGCCCCAGGAGTCGAGGAAGCGCTGAAGAAGCATCGGCTCAAGCCCGTCGCCGTCGTCCTCACCCACGGCCACATCGACCACGTGGCCTCGGTCGTCCCGGTCTGCGGAGCGCACGACGTACCGGCCTGGATCCACCCCGAGGACCGGTACATGCTGAGCGACCCCGCGAAGGCCCTCGGCCGGTCCATCGGGATGCCGCTCCTGGGCGAGCTCACCGTGGGGGAGCCGGACGACGTCAAGGAACTGTCCGACGGCGCCAGGCTGGAGCTGGCCGGTCTGGAGTTCTCCGTCGCGCACGCGCCCGGCCATACCAAGGGGTCGGTGACCTTCCGGATGCCCGAGACCGCGGACATCCCGTCCGTGTTCTTCTCGGGCGATCTGCTCTTCGCCGGCTCCATCGGACGCACCGACCTGCCCGGCGGTGACATGGCCGAGATGCTCGACTCGCTGGCCCGCGTGTGCCTGCCGCTCGACGACTCGACCGTGGTGCTGTCCGGCCACGGCCCCCAGACCACCATCGGCCAGGAGCGCGCCACCAACCCGTATCTGCGGCAAGTGGCCGCAGGCCGCCGAGATCACAGCGCGCACGCCGACGCTCCCCGACGAGGAATGTGACGAGAACTTCCGTGAGCACCTTCAAGGCCCCCAAGGGCACGTACGACCTGATCCCACCGGACAGCGCCAAGTACCTGGCCGTCCGTGAGGCGATCGCGGCCCCGCTGCGCAACTCCGGCTACGGCTACATCGAGACGCCCGGCTTCGAGAACGTCGAACTGTTCGCGCGTGGCGTCGGCGAGTCCACCGACATCGTCACCAAGGAGATGTACGCCTTCGAGACCAAGGGCGGCGACAAGCTCGCCCTGCGCCCCGAGGGCACGGCGTCCGTGCTGCGCGCCGCGCTGGAGGCCAACCTGCACAAGGCGGGCAACCTGCCGGTCAAGCTCTGGTACTCGGGCTCGTACTACCGCTACGAGCGCCCCCAGAAGGGCCGTTACCGCCACTTCTCCCAGGTCGGCGCCGAGGCCATCGGCGCGGAGGACCCCGCCCTCGACGCCGAGTTGATCATCCTGGCCGACCAGGCGTACCGCTCGCTGGGCCTGAGCAACTTCCGGATCCTGCTCAACAGCCTGGGCGACAAGGAGTGCCGTCCCGTCTACCGGGCCGCCCTCCAGGACTTCCTGAGGGGCCTGGACCTCGACGAGGACACCCTGCGCCGGGCGGAGATCAACCCGCTGCGCGTCCTCGACGACAAGCGCGAGTCGGTCCAGAAGCAGCTGACGGGCGCCCCACTGCTCCGCGACTACCTCTGCGACGCCTGCAAGGCGTACCACGAGGAGGTCCGCGAGCTGATCACGGAGGCGGGCGTCGCCTTCGAGAACGACCCGAAGCTGGTGCGCGGCCTGGACTACTACACGCGGACCACCTTCGAGTTCGTCCACGACGGTCTCGGCTCGCAGTCCGCGGTGGGCGGCGGCGGCCGCTACGACGGCCTGTCGGAGATGATCGGCGGCCCCGCGCTGCCGTCCGTCGGCTGGGCCCTCGGCGTCGACCGCACGGTGCTCGCCCTGGAGGCGGAGGGCGTCGACCTGGAACTCCCCGCCGCCACCAGCGTGTTCGCGGTGCCGCTCGGCGAGGAGGCCCGCCGGGTGCTGTTCGCCAAGGTCACCGAGCTGCGCAAGGTCGGCGTCGCCGCCGACTTCTCCTACGGCGCCAAGGGCCTCAAGGGCGCCATGAAGAACGCCAACCGCAGCGGAGCCCGCTACACGATCGTGGCCGGCGAACGCGATCTCGCCGAGGGCGTGGTCCAGCTCAAGGACATGGAGTCCGGCGAGCAGACGGCCGTCGGCGTCAACGAGATCGTCGCCGAACTGGAAGCCCGGCTGGGCTGATCACGTCCATGAGGGCGCCGGAGGTCCTGCGGGGCACCTGGCGCCCTCACACATGTCCGGAACCGATCGGCGGGCCATACGCGTCCTTGTGTGCAACGGTGGACTTACGGGCGCGTGCGGCACAATGTCGCCTGCCGGAAGTAGGCCTCCCCTCAAGTGACGGAATCGGCGTGATGAGCAAGACGACAGTCAACGACGTCTCCACGGAGCCCGAGCCGCGGAGCGCGGCCGCCGAGCCGAGCACGGTCGGCGGCAGCCGGGCCCTCGCCCTGCTGTTGGTGATCACGGGCGCGGCAGGACTGCTCGCCGCGTGGGTCATCACGCTCGACAAGTTCAAGATCCTCGAAGCCAAGGCCCGGGGCGAGACGTTCACACCGAGCTGCAGCCTCAACCCGATCGTCTCCTGCGGCAGCGTCATGGAGAGCCCCCAGGCCTCCGTCTTCGGATTCCCCAACCCGATGCTCGGCCTGGTCACCTACGGCATCGTGATCTGTGTCGGCATGAGCCTGCTCGGCCGGGCCCGCTTCCCGCGCTGGTACTGGCTCACCTTCAACGCCGGCACCCTCTTCGGCGTCGTCTTCTGCACCTGGCTGATGTTCCAGTCGCTGTACCGGATCAACGCGCTGTGCCTGTGGTGCTCGCTGGCCTGGGTCGCCACGATCGTCATGTTCTGGTACGTGACCTCGTTCAACATCCGCAACGGCCTCCTGCCCGCGCCGGACGGCCTGAAGCGGTTCTTCGCCGAGTTCACCTGGGTGCTGCCGGTCACGCACGTCGGCATCATCGTCATGCTGATCCTGACCCGCTGGGGCAGCCAGCTCTGGGCCTGAGCCCACGCCCGGCGGCATTGTCAGTGCCGTGATTTAGGGTTTTCTGCGTGGAGCCCGACCTGTTCACCGCCGCCGCAGAAGAACGCCAGGAGAAGGACCCGACCGCGAGTCCCCTGGCGGTGCGGATGCGCCCACGCACCCTCGACGAGGTCGTGGGCCAGCAGCACCTGCTCAAGCCCGGCTCACCCCTGCGCCGACTGGTCGGCGAGGGCGCCGGGGGACCGGCGGGCCCGTCCTCGGTGATCCTGTGGGGCCCGCCCGGCACCGGCAAGACGACCCTCGCGTACGTCGTCTCCAAGGCGACCAACAAGCGGTTCGTGGAGCTGTCCGCGATCACCGCCGGTGTCAAGGAGGTCCGCGCGGTCATCGACGGCGCCCGCCGCGCCACCGGCGGCTTCGGCAAGGAGACCGTCCTCTTCCTCGACGAGATCCACCGCTTCAGCAAGGCCCAGCAGGACTCCCTCCTGCCCGCCGTCGAGAACCGCTGGGTGACGCTGATCGCGGCGACGACCGAGAACCCGTACTTCTCGGTGATCTCCCCCCTGCTGTCCCGCTCCCTGCTGCTGACCCTCGAACCCCTCACCGACGACGACGTACGCGGCCTGCTCCAGCGCGCCCTCACCGACGAGCGCGGCCTGGGCAGCGCCGTCACCCTCCCCGAGGACACCGAGGCCCACCTGCTGCGGATCGCCGGCGGCGACGCCCGCCGCGCCCTGACCGCCCTGGAGGCGGCCGCCGGTGCCGCGCTCGACAAGGGCGAGACCGAGATCGGGCTCCAGACCCTGGAGGAGACCGTCGACCGCGCCGCCGTGAAGTACGACCGCGACGGCGACCAGCACTACGACGTGGCCAGCGCCCTGATCAAGTCGATCCGCGGCTCCGACGTCGACGCCGCCCTGCACTATCTGGCCCGGATGATCGAGGCTGGCGAGGACCCCCGCTTCATCGCCCGCCGCCTGATGATCTCCGCCAGCGAGGACATCGGCCTCGCCGACCCCACCGCCCTGCCGACAGCCGTGGCGGCCGCCCAGGCCGTCGCCATGATCGGCTTCCCCGAGGCCGCCCTCACCCTCAGCCACGCCACGATCGCCCTCGCCCTGGCGCCCAAGTCCAACGCCGCGACGACCGCGATCGGCGCGGCCCTGGACGACGTACGCAAGGGGCTGGCGGGGCCGGTGCCCGCGCATCTGCGCGACTCCCACTACAAGGGCGCGGGCAAGCTCGGCCACGGGCAGGGGTACGTCTACCCGCACGACCTGCCCGAGGGCATCGCCGAGCAGCAGTACGCGCCGGACGCCCTCAAGGACCGGGAGTACTACGCCCCGACCCGGCACGGCGCGGAGGCGCGGTACGCGGACGCCGTCGAGTGGACCAGGAAACACCTCGGTCGTAGGCGGTCCTGAACACCTGTAGACTGGCTCGAAGCGCTGCGTCCCGTGTCCGGATGCCTCGAAAGAGGAGCCGGCACCACCAGAGCGGGACATCCAGCCGGAGAACCCGGCCCCCGGGCAGGGATCTCCAGGAGCGTCGCGCACCGGCGAACGGTGTCGCGGGCAGCCCACCACCACCCCGGAAGCCCCGGGAGCGGTCGGTGGGCCACTCGCGTGCTGCACGTATGTGCCCAGACCAGGGGAGCGGCTGCCCGGCAGGTCCGTCATCGGACCCGCAGGGTTTCCCCGGCTGCGGATGCGACCTCCCCTAACCCTGGTGAAGCCGTATTCGCACAGAAACACGAGGTGTTCGGTTCCATGGCGAACCAGTCCCGCCCCAAGGTCAAGAAGTCGCGTGCCCTCGGCATCGCGCTGACCCCCAAGGCCGTCAAGTACTTCGAGGCCCGTCCGTACCCGCCCGGTGAGCACGGCCGCGGCCGCAAGCAGAACTCGGACTACAAGGTCCGTCTGCTGGAGAAGCAGCGTCTGCGCGCGCAGTACGACGTGTCCGAGCGCCAGCTCGTCCGCGCCTACGAGCGTGCCTCCAAGGTGCAGGGCAAGACCGGTGAGGCCCTGATCATCGAGCTTGAGAAGCGTCTCGACGCTCTGGTCCTGCGTTCGGGCATCGCCCGCACGATCTACCAGGCCCGCCAGATGGTCGTCCACGGTCACATCGAGGTCAACGGCCAGAAGGTCGACAAGCCGTCCTTCCGCGTCCGCCCGGACGACGTCGTGATGGTGCGCGAGCGCAGCCGTGACAAGACGCTGTTCCAGGTCGCCCGCGAGGGTGGCTTCGCCCCCGACGGTGAGACCCCGCGCTACCTCCAGGTGAACCTCAAGGCCCTGGCATTCCGCCTGGACCGCGAGCCGAACCGCAAGGAGATCCCGGTGATCTGCGACGAGCAGCTCGTCGTCGAGTACTACGCCCGCTGACCCGGACGTAGCACCACCAGCGCATCGGCCCGTCGTCTCCCCGCCCTTCCGGGCGGGCGAGGCGGCGGGCTTCCGCATGTGCGCCGCGTCCCGCACACCACCCCCTGCGGCGCGGCGCACGGAACGTACCTGGCCGTGTTCACTGCGTACACTCGCTGCCCGCAACTCCGCCCCGACCGCGCCGTAATCCGGTACGGAGCGCAAGTCCCGGCGCGATAGGCTCGGTGCACGACTTTTTCGATGTTCAGGCATGTTTAGGGAGCGGGTGCGCAGTGTCCGGTGGAGAGGTGGCCGGGATCCTGGTGGCCGTCTTCTGGGCGATCCTGGTCTCCTTCCTCGCCGTGGCCCTGGCGAGGCTGGCCCAGACGCTCAGGGCGACCACCAAGCTGGTGGCGGACGTGACCGACCAGGCCGTCCCGCTGCTGGCGGACGCCTCCGCGGCGGTGCGCTCCGCGCAGACCCAGATCGACCGGGTCGACGCCATCGCCTCGGACGTCCAGGAGGTCACGTCGAACGCGTCCGCGCTGTCCACCACCGTCGCCTCCACCTTCGGCGGCCCGCTGGTCAAGGTCGCCGCCTTCGGATACGGAGTGCGCCGCGCGCTCGGCGGCCGCGGGGAGGACGTGCCCGCGAAGTCGTCGAGGCGTACCGTGATCGTGGGCCGGACCGTCCCGGGCGCGCGGCGGGTCAAGCGGAAGAAGGACTGAGACCAGCGATGTTCCGCCGTACGTTCTGGTTCACCACAGGCGTCGCCGCCGGGGTGTGGGCCACCACCAAGGTCAACCGCAAGCTGAAGCAGCTGACCCCCGAGAGCCTCGCCGCCACGGCCGCGAACAAGGCGATCGAGGCGGGCCACCGGCTCAAGGACCGGGCGGTGGGCTTCGCCCTCGACGTCCGCGCCAACATGGCCCAGCGGGAGGCCGAACTCCAGGACGCGCTGGGCCTGCACGCGGACCCGGAACTGCCTCCCACGCGGCGCTACCCCGCGATCGAGAACCGCAACAAGCCGAAGACGTACGTCATCGACAACACGACGTACTCGTACAACCGGAATGAGGACCACTGATGGAGTCGGCTGAGATCCGCCGTCGCTGGCTGAGCTTCTTCGAGGAGCGCGGGCACACCGTCGTCCCTTCGGCGTCGCTCATCGCGGACGACCCGACTCTGCTCCTCGTCCCGGCCGGCATGGTGCCCTTCAAGCCCTACTTCCTGGGCGAGGTCAAGCCGCCCTTCCCGCGCGCCACCAGCGTGCAGAAGTGCGTGCGCACGCCGGACATCGAGGAGGTCGGCAAGACCACCCGGCACGGCACGTTCTTCCAGATGTGCGGCAACTTCTCCTTCGGCGACTACTTCAAGGAAGGCGCCATCAAGCTCGCCTGGGAGCTGCTCACCACGCCCCAGGACAAGGGCGGTTACGGCCTCGACCCCGAGCGCCTGTGGATCACCGTCTACAAGGACGACGACGAGGCCGAGCGCATCTGGCACGAGGTCGTCGGTGTGCCCATGGAGCGCATCCAGCGCCTGGGCATGAAGGACAACTTCTGGTCCATGGGCGTCCCCGGCCCGTGCGGCCCCTGCTCCGAGATCAACTACGACCGCGGCCCCGAGTTCGGCGTCGAGGGCGGCCCCGCCGTCAACGACGAGCGGTACGTGGAGATCTGGAACCTCGTCTTCATGCAGTACGAGCGCGGCGAGGGCACCGGCAAGGACAACTTCGAGATCCTCGGCGACCTGCCGAGCAAGAACATCGACACGGGCCTCGGCCTGGAGCGGCTCGCCATGATTCTGCAGGGCGTGCAGAACATGTACGAGATCGACACCTCCATGGCCGTCATCAACAAGGCCACCGAGCTGACCGGCGTGGCCTACGGCGACGCCCACGACTCGGACGTCTCCCTGCGCGTGGTCACCGACCACATGCGCACCGCCACCATGCTCATCGGCGACGGCGTCACCCCCGGCAACGAGGGCCGCGGCTACGTGCTGCGCCGCATCATGCGCCGCGCCATCCGCAACATGCGCCTCCTCGGCGCCACCGGCCCGGTCGTCAAGGACCTCATCGACGTCGTCATCGGCATGATGGGCCAGCAGTACCCCGAGCTCATCACCGACCGCGAGCGCATCGAGAAGGTCGCCCTCGCCGAGGAGAACGCCTTCCTCAAGACGCTCAAGGCCGGCACCAACATCCTCGACACGGCCGTGGCCGACACCAAGGCCGCCGGTTCCACCGTCCTGCCGGGCGACAAGGCCTTCCTGCTCCACGACACCTGGGGCTTCCCGATTGACCTCACCCTGGAGATGGCCGCCGAGCAGGGCCTGTCCGTGGACGAGGACGGCTTCCGCCGCCTGATGAAGGAGCAGCGGGAGCGCGCCAAGGCCGACGCCCAGGCCAAGAAGACCGGCCACGCCGACATGGGCGCCTACCGCGAGATCGCCGACTCCGCCGGCGAGACCGAGTTCATCGGCTACACCGACACCGAGGGCGAGTCGACGATCGTCGGCATCCTCGTCGACGGCGTCTCCTCCCCGGCCGCCACCGAGGGCGACGAGGTCGAGATCGTCCTCGACCGCACCCCCTTCTACGCCGAGGGCGGCGGCCAGATCGGCGACACCGGCCGGATCAAGGTCGACTCCGGTGCCGTGATCGAGGTGCGCGACTGCCAGAAGCCGGTGCCGGGCGTGTACGTCCACAAGGGTGTCGTCCAGGTCGGCGAGGTCACCGTGGGCGCCAAGGCCCACGCCTCGATCGACGCCCGCCGCCGCACGGCCATCGCCCGCGCCCACTCGGCCACCCACCTCACCCACCAGGCCCTGCGCGACGCCCTCGGTCCGACGGCCGCCCAGGCCGGTTCCGAGAACCAGCCCGGTCGCTTCCGCTTCGACTTCGGCTCCCCGTCCGCCGTCCCGACGGCCGTGATGACCGACGTCGAGCAGAAGATCAACGAGGTGCTCGCCCGCGACCTGGACGTGCACGCCGAGGTCATGGGCATCGACGAGGCCAGGAAGCAGGGCGCCATCGCCGAGTTCGGCGAGAAGTACGGCGAGCGGGTGCGGGTGGTGACCATCGGCGACTTCTCCAAGGAGCTGTGCGGCGGCACGCACGTGCACAACACCGCCCAGCTGGGCCTGGTGAAGCTGCTCGGCGAGTCGTCCATCGGCTCGGGTGTCCGCCGCATCGAGGCCCTGGTCGGCGTGGACGCCTACAACTTCCTCGCCCGCGAGCACACGGTCGTCAACCAGCTCACCGAGCTGCTCAAGGGCCGCCCGGAGGAGCTGCCGGAGAAGGTCTCCGCCATGCTCGGCAAGCTGAAGGACGCCGAGAAGGAGATCGAGAAGTTCCGCGCCGAGAAGGTGCTCCAGGCCGCCGCCGGCCTCGCCGAGTCCGCCAAGGACGTACGCGGTGTGGCGCTCGTCACCGGCCAGGTCCCGGACGGCACCACCGCCGACGACCTGCGCAAGCTGGTGCTCGACGTGCGTGGCCGTATCCAGGGCGGCCGGGCCGCCGTGGTGGCGCTGTTCACCACGGTGGGCGGCAAGCCGCTGACGGTCATCGCCACCAACGAGGCCGCCCGCGAGCGCGGCCTGAAGGCCGGTGATCTCGTCCGCACGGCCGCCAAGACGCTCGGCGGCGGCGGTGGCGGCAAGCCGGACGTCGCCCAGGGCGGGGGCCAGAACCCGGCCGCCATCGGCGAGGCCGTCGACGCCGTCGAGCGGCTCGTGGCGGAAACGGCCAAGTGATGCGGCGCGGCCGTCGACTGGCGATCGACGTCGGGGACGCCCGCATCGGGGTCGCCTCGTGCGACCCCGACGGGATCCTCGCCACGCCCGTCGAGACGGTCCCCGGGCGGGACATTCCCGCAGCTCACCGTCGTCTGCGGCAACTCGTCGAGGAGTACGAGCCGATCGAGGTCGTCGTCGGTCTCCCTCGCTCCCTCAAGGGGGGCGAGGGCCCGGCCGCGGTCAAGGTCCGCGGCTTCGCCCAGGAGCTGGCCAAGGGCATCGCCCCGGTCCCGGTCCGGCTCGTGGACGAGCGGATGACGACGGTGTCCGCCGGACAGAGCCTTCGCGCCTCCGGGATGAAAACCAGGAAGGGCCGCTCGGTCATCGATCAGGCCGCCGCTGTGATCATCCTGCAGCAGGCACTGGAATCCGAACGGGTGTCAGGTAAAGCACCCGGCGAGGGCGTCGAAGTGGTCATCTGATCGCGATACGGTAACGTTCCGCGCGATGCGGCGGCGTTCGAACAGCCGCCGCACAGCAAGAGGCGGGACGGGAGCCGAGCCGGAGGCCACGCGACCGCCGCCTCGCGGCTCTAGGGGATCGATGACTGAGTATGGCCGGGGCCAAGGCTCCGAACCGTGGCATCCGGAGGACCCGTTGTACGGGGACGGCGGATGGGGAGGACAGCAGGCCCCGACGGGCCCGCAGTCCCCCTACGGCGGCCAGCCGCAGCACTATCCAGAGCAGCCGCAGCAGCCGCAGTACGGCGACTGGGGCACCGGCGAGCAGCCCGGATACGGTCAGGCGCAGCAGCAGTACCAGCAGCAGTACGACCAGCAGCAGTACGCCGGTCAGGCGCAGCAGTCGTACGACACCCAGCAGCAGTACGACAGCGGCACCTGGGCCACCGGCATCCAGCCGCACCTGCCGTACAGCGGCGACCCGACGGACCCGTACCCGGAGCAGACGGCTGCCTTCGGCGGGGAACAGCCCGACCTCTACGGCACGCCCGACGCCTATCCGCCGCCCGAGCCGCCCAGCCGTCGGCGCGCCGAGCCCGAGCCCAGGACCGACTGGGATCCCGGCCCCGACCAGGGCGAGCACGCCTTCTTCTCGGGCGAGGGCGAGGGCGAGGGCGATGACGACGACGAGCCGGGCGACCGGCGCGGACGCGGCGAGCGGCGGGGCCGCGGCGGCAAGGGCAAGAAGAGCCGCAACGGATGCGCCTGCCTCGTGGTGGCCCTGGTCTTCGGCGGCGGCCTGGCCGGTGTGACCTACTTCGGCTACCAGTTCTACCAGGATCGTTTCGGCGCGGCCCCGGACTACGCGGGCGACGGCACGAGCGAGCAGGTGACCGTCGAGGTCCCCAAGGGCGCGAGCGGAGCCGAGATCGGCCGTCGGTTGAAGGCGGCCGGTGTCGTCAAGAGCGTCGACGCGTTCGTGGCCGCGCAGTCGCAGAACCCCGACGGGGACACGATCCAGGCCGGTGCCTATCTGCTGAACAAGCAGATGTCCGCCGAGAGCGCCATCGAGATGATGCTCGACCCGAAGAGCCAGAACAACGTCATGGTGACCCCGGGCCAGCGCAACGTGGCCGTCTACAACAAGATCGACGAGAAGCTCGGCCTGGAGTCAGGCACCACCAGGGACGTCGCCGAGAAGCAGTACAAGAGCCTCGGTCTGCCCAGTTGGGCGAACAACAACGGCGACATCAAGGACCCGCTGGAAGGATTCCTCTTCCCGGGCACCTATCCCGCGGCCAAGGGCATGAAGCCCGAGGCGGTCCTCAGGGAAATGGTCGCGCAGGCCAACAGGCAGTACGGCCAGTACGACCTCGACGCCAAGGCCAAGGCCCTGAACCTGAAGAACCCGCTGCAGGTCATCACGGTCGCCAGCCTCGTCCAGGCCGAGGGCAAGACGGAGGACGACTTCCGCAAGATGGCCGAGGTGATCTACAACCGCCTCTCGCCCGACAACACGGAGACCTACCAGCTGCTCCAGTTCGACTCGACCTTCAACTACCTGAAGGGCGAGAGCAACATCCACATCAGTGAAGACGAGATCAACAGCAACCAGGACCCGTACAACACGTACACCCAGAAGGGGCTGCCGCCCGGACCGATCGGCAACCCGGGTGCGGAGGCGCTGAAGGCGGCGCTGAACCCGACCGACGAGGGCTGGCTGTACTTCGTGGCGACCGACGGCCGCAACAGGACCGAGTTCGCTCGCACGCACGACGAATTCCTGGAGCTCAAGGACAAGTTCAATGAGAGCACGGGCAACTGACGCCCGCCGGGCCGCCGTGCTCGGTTCGCCCATCGCCCACTCGCTGTCCCCGGTGCTGCACCGGGCGGCGTACCGGGAGCTGGGGCTGACGGGCTGGCGGTACGACCGCTTCGAGGTCGACGAGGAGGGGCTGCCGGGCTTCTTCGCGCAGCTCGGCCCCGAGTGGGCCGGGCTGTCGCTGACCATGCCGCTGAAGCGGGCCGTGATCCCGCTGCTGGACGAGATCAGCGACACCGCCGCCTCGGTGGAGGCGGTCAACACGGTGGTCTGCACCGACGACGGCCGGCGCGTCGGCGACAACACCGACATCCCGGGCATGGTCGCGGCCCTGCGCGAGCACGGCATCGAGCAGGCCGACTCGGCCGCGATCCTCGGCGCCGGCGCCACCGCGTCCTCGGCGCTCGCCGCGCTGGCCCGGATCTGCACCGGCGAGATCGTGGTGTACGTCCGCAGCGCGGCCCGGGCCGCCGAGATGCGTCAGTGGGGCGAGCGGCTTCAGGTCGAGGTACGGATCGCCGACTGGGCGGACGCGGCCGAGGCCCTGCGCCGCCCGCTGGTCGTCGCCACCACCCCGGCCGGTACGACCGACGCGCTCGCCTCCGCCGTGCCGGAGCGGCCCGCGACGCTGTTCGACGTGCTGTACGACCCGTGGCCGACCATGCTGGCGGCGCGCTGGTCGGCGTACGGCGGGGCCGTCGTCAGCGGGCTCGACCTGCTGGTGCACCAGGCGGTGCTCCAGGTGGAGCAGATGACGGGCCGGGCGCCCGCGCCGCTGGACGCGATGCGCAAAGCCGGCGAGCACGCTCTCTCCGGTCGCTAGGTGTATTGCCGTGTTGAGGTTGGGGACGCGGCTGGCGGCCCCGCGTGAGCCGGGCGAAGCCCGTTCGAGCGTGCACGTGGGCGGTTCGGCAACGCGGCGAGCGTGCGTGCCAGGCGTCGCCGTGCAGGCGGGAGTTCGACGACAGGGCCCAGGGCGGAGTTCCCGGTCCGCCGACGTGCCTACGGCCTTTTCCTGACATATTCGCGTCCGCCTGCTGGACCGGCGGCCTGGCCCGGGGCCGCGACATGGGAGGATCGAACATGGCGGGCCAGGGCCGCGCACCCCGGTCGCGCCACCGCGATACGCGAGCAGACGCGTACGCAGGTCAGTACCGGGCGCGAGCACAGAGGAGCACCGTTGAGCAGGTTGCGCTGGCTGACCGCGGGGGAGTCCCACGGTCCCGCACTCGTCGCGACGCTGGAGGGCCTCCCCGCCGGCGTGCCGATCACCACGCAGATGGTGGCGGACCACCTGGCGAGGCGGCGGCTCGGCTATGGACGCGGTGCGCGCATGAAGTTCGAGCAGGACGAGGTCACCTTCCTCGGTGGCGTCCGGCACGGGCTGACCCTCGGTTCGCCGGTCGCGATCATGGTCGGCAACACGGAGTGGCCGAAGTGGGAGAAGGTCATGGCGGCCGACCCCGTGGACCCGGCCGAGCTGGCCGAACTGGCCCGCAACGCGCCGCTGACCCGCCCGCGCCCTGGTCACGCCGACCTCGCGGGGATGCAGAAGTACGGCTTCGACGAGGCCCGCCCGGTGCTGGAGCGGGCGTCGGCGCGGGAGACCGCGGCCCGGGTGGCACTGGGCGCGGTGGCGCGGTCGTACCTGAAGGAGACCGCCGGCATCGAGATCGTCAGCCATGTCGTGGAGCTCGCGGCGGCGAAGGCCCCGTACGGCCTCTACCCGACCCCGGCCGACGTCGAGAAGCTCGACGCCGACCCCGTGCGCTGCCTGGACGCCGACGCGTCGAAGGCGATGGTCGCGGAGATCGACCAGGCCCACAAGGACGGCGACACGCTCGGCGGTGTCGTCGAGGTGCTCGCGTACGGCGTGCCGGTCGGGCTCGGCTCGCACGTGCACTGGGACCGTCGGCTGGACGCCCGGCTGGCGGCCGCCCTGATGGGCATCCAGGCGATCAAGGGCGTGGAGGTCGGCGACGGCTTCGAGCTGGCCCGGGTGCCGGGCTCGAAGGCCCACGACGAGATCGTCAGCACGGACGAGGGCATCCGGCGCGCCACCGGCCGCTCCGGCGGCACCGAGGGCGGGCTGACCACCGGTGAGCTGCTGCGGGTGCGGGCCGCGATGAAGCCGATCGCGACCGTGCCGCGCGCCCTGAAGACGGTCGACGTGGTCACCGGCGAGGCGACCCCGGCCCACCACCAGCGCTCGGATGTGTGCGCGGTCCCGGCGGCCGGCATCGTCGCCGAGGCGATGGTCGCGCTGGTCCTCGCGGACGCGGTCGCGGAGAAGTTCGGCGGCGACAGCGTGACCGAGACCGCCCGCAACGTGCGGTCCTACCTCGACAACCTGGCGATCCGATGAGCGGGCCCCTGGTCGTGCTGGTCGGCCCGATGGGGGTCGGCAAGTCCACCGTCGGCCAGTTGCTCGCCGAGCGGCTCGGCGTCGGCTTCCGGGACACCGACGAGGACATCGTGGCCGAGCAGGGCCGCACCATCGCCGACATCTTCGTCGAGGACGGCGAGCCCGCCTTCCGCGCGCTGGAGAAGCAGGCGGTGCACACGGCGCTGGCCGAGCACACCGGGGTGCTGGCGCTGGGCGGCGGCGCGATCCTCGACGCCGGAACCCGTGAGCTGCTCGCCGGGCACCACGTCGTGTACCTGTCCATGGACGTCGACGAGGCGGCCCGGCGCACCGGGCTGAACACCGCCCGGCCGCTGCTGGCCATCAACCCGCGCAAGCAGTGGCGGGAGCTGATGGAGGCCCGACGGCATCTGTACGAGGAGGTGGCACGCTCGGTCGTGGCCACCGACGACCGTACGCCCGAAGAGGTCACCCAAGAGGTGCTGAACGCCCTGGAGTTGAAGGAAGCATGAGCGAGTCAGTGACGCGGATCCAGGTCGGCGGCACCGCGGGCAGTGAGCCGTACGAGGTCCTGGTCGGCCGTCAACTGCTCGGCGAACTCGGCGGTCTGGTGGGCGACAAGGCCAAGCGGGTCGCCGTCATCCACCCCGAGGCACTCGCCGAGACCGGCGAGGCACTCCGCGCCGACCTGGCCGAGCAGGGCTACGAGGCGGTCGCCATCCAGGTGCCCAACGCCGAGGAGGCCAAGACGGCCGAGGTCGCCGCGTACTGCTGGAAGGCCCTGGGGCAGTCCGGCTTCACCCGCACCGACGTCGTGGTCGGCGTCGGCGGCGGCGCGACCACCGACCTCGCGGGCTTCGTGGCCGCGACCTGGCTGCGCGGGGTGCGCTGGATCGCGATCCCCACCACCGTGCTGGCCATGGTCGACGCGGCCGTCGGCGGCAAGACCGGCATCAACACGGCCGAGGGCAAGAACCTGGTGGGCGCCTTCCACCCGCCCGCGGGCGTCCTGTGCGACCTCGCGGCGCTGGACTCCCTCCCGGTGAACGACTACGTCTCCGGACTGGCCGAGGTCATCAAGGCCGGCTTCATCGCCGACCCGACGATCCTGGAGCTCATCGAGTCCGACCCGCAGGCCGCGCGCACCCCGGCGGGCCCGCACACGGCCGAACTCATCGAGCGCTCCATCCGCGTCAAGGCCGAGGTGGTCTCCTCCGACCTGAAGGAGTCGGGCCTGCGGGAGATCCTCAACTACGGCCACACCCTCGGCCACGCCATCGAGAAGAACGAGCGCTACAAGTGGCGGCACGGGGCCGCGGTCGCCGTCGGCATGCACTTCGCCGCCGAACTCGGCCGCCTGGCGGGCCGCTTGGACGACGCCACGGCCGACCGGCACCGCACGATCCTGGAAGCGGTCGGGCTGCCGCTGCACTACCGCTACGACCAGTGGCCCAAGCTGCTGCAGACGATGAAGGTCGACAAGAAGTCCCGCGGCGACATGCTGCGCTTCATCGTCCTGGACGGCCTGGCCAAGCCGACGGTGCTGGAGGGACCGGACCCGGCGATGCTGCTGGCGGCGTACGGCGAGGTAGGGCAGTAGGTCCGGGCCGGGGCCCGGTACGTCCCGCGGGGGCCCCTTCCGCCCGATTCTCCTTGCCGCGCGGGCACTTCGGGCCGTCCCCCGCCGTTCACCAAACAGCGGCGGGGGACGGTACCGTTCGGTAGCGCGTGGGGTTCGCCCCCGCCGCCAGCGCCAGTTGCCTGTACGAGACGGAGTGGCACCGGATGCAGCACGCAGTGGGGTCTCCGCTGCCGCCGCCCCACCAGCCGGGGCACGGACCGGCCGCCGGTTGGTCGCCGGCCGCACACCACCCGGGTCCCGGTCCCCACCACCACCAGGGACCCCCGCCCGTGCCGCAGGGCTCCGCCCCCGTGCCCCCACCACCCCCCGGCTTCACCGGAGCCCCGCAGCACCCCCCGATGGCACCCCCGCCGCCCCCGGACACGACAGGGCACGTGCAACTGCCTCCCGGCGGCCCGGTGACGATGCCTCCCGCACCCGCCACCACCACCGCCCCCGACCCGGCGACCACCACCCTCGCGGTGCTGCTCATCGGCCCGGCGGGCGCGGGCAAGACCAGCGTGGCGAAGTACTGGGCGGACCACCGCAGGGTGCCCACGGCCCACATCAGCCTCGACGACGTACGCGAATGGGTCCGCTCGGGGTTCGCCGACCCGCAGTCGGGCTGGAACGACAACTCCGAGGCCCAGTACCGCCTGGCCCGCCGCACCTGCGGCTTCGCCGCGCGCAACTTCCTGGCCAACGGCATCTCGTGCATCCTCGACGACGCGGTCTTCCCCGACCGCCCCGTCGTGGGCCTGGGCGGCTGGAAACGCCACGTGGGCCCGGGCCTGCTGCCCGTCGTCCTCCTCCCCGGCCTCGACATCGTCCTGGAACGCAACGCCGAACGCACGGGCAACCGCCGCCTCACCGACGAGGAGGTGGCCCGCATCCACGGCCGCATGGCCGGCTGGTACGGCTCGGGTCTCCCCATCATCGACAACTCCCAACTCGACGTCCCCGGCACGGCACGCGTCCTCGACGAGGTCCTGGCCCGCTCGATAGCAAGCCCACCGAAGTGGTAGACGCCGGGCACTGCAGCTGACGGGGCCCGCTGCGACGGCCCGCGCCGTGCCGACCAGTGGCACGGCTGCCCGCGGCTGGGCGGACGGGCCGGTCGTGCCGCGCGCTGACGGTACCGGGGCCGCCCCGCTGAGCCGCTACGCCACAACGCACCCGCAGCCGCCCACGCACAGGAGCGGGCCTGGGGGTGCGGCGCAGCCCGCCGCTCAGCTGGTCCCAACGCACGTCCACTTGTGGCAACAGCCAGAGGGGCACGACCCGCGGCGGGCTCCCCGTACGACCCCGCCCCACCGCGCAACGGCAGGCGCACGGCTCGACCGCCGGAGGCCCGCGCGGGCTGGCCGTAGCACCGCGACGCCGACGCCGCCACGAACCTGGGGTGCGCGGCTCGACTGCCGGAGGCCCATTTGGGCTCGCCGTACCACCGCGACCCCAGTCCTCGCGCGTTGGCAAGGGCGCGACCCCACCGCCGGAGGCCCGCGCGGGCTGGCCGTACCCACCGCGACCCCGACCCACGACAAAACGAAGACGCACCACCCCACTCGGCCTCAGAAGCCCCCAGAGGCCAACTCAGCCTCACATGTTCCGCCCCACCGCCGGAGGCAACGCCCACTCGGCCCTCCCAACCGGCACAATTCGCCCACCCCTCGTACGCTCGGCACATGTCAGAGGTGTACGCGACCCGCCGAACCCGGCTACGGGAGCGCTGCAACGCGGGCGGCAGTGCGGCGGCGCTGGTCTCCCGGCCCGCCAACGTGCGCTACCTCGCGGGCGCGGCCCCCTCCGGTGCCGTACTGCTGCTGGGCAAGCGCGAGGACCTGCTGGTCTGCGCCGGTCCACCGGACGACCGCCCCACCGAGGGCCGCCCCGACGAGACCCTGCGTCTGCACAGCCTCCCCACCCCCGGCGGCGACCCCGCGGTCGCCGCCGCCGACCTCGCCACGGCCCAGGGCGCCGACTCCCTCGCCGTCGAGGAACACCACCTCACCGTCGCCCGCCACCGAGCCATCGGCTCGGTCGCCCCCATCCTCCGCCTCGCCGACCTCGGCAACGCGGTCGAGCAGCTCAGAGTCGTCAAGGACGAGGAGGAGATCTCCTGCCTCCGCATCGGCGCCGAAATCGCCGACCAGGCCCTCGGTGAACTCCTGGAGTCCATCCTCGTGGGCCGCACCGAACGCCACCTCGCCCTCGAACTCGAACGCCGCCTCGTGGACCACGGCGCCGACGGCCCCGCCTTCCCCACCTCCGTCGCCACCGGCGCGAACGCCGGCAGACGAGGCCACCGCCCCACCGACCGCCGCGTCGAGGAGGGCGACTTCCTCTCTGTCTGCCTGGGCGCCACTTACCGCGGCTACCGCTGCGAGATCGGCCGTACCTTCGTGATCGGCACCTCCCCCGCGGACTGGCAGATCGAGCTGTACGACCTGGTCTTCGCCGCCCAGCGGGCCGGCCGTGAGATGCTCGCCCCCGGCGCCGCCTACCGTGACGTGGACCGCGCCGCACGCCAGGTGCTGGACTCCGCCGGATACGGAGAGGGCCTGCCGGCGCTCATCGGCCACGGTGTGGGACTGGAAATCGACGAGGACCCTCAGCTGGGCCCCACGGCCATGGGTAAACTGGACGCTTGCGTGCCGGTCACCGTCGAACCGGGGGTCCACCTCCCGGGCCGGGGCGGCGTCCGGATCGATGACACGCTCGTCGTACGCCCCGAGGCGGACGGCGGACCCGAGCTACTCACCATCACGACCAAGGAGCTGCTCGCGCTGTAGCCTCGCAGCTGTCGCGCCTGCCCCGGGGTCGTCCACGTAAGTCCAGGAGATTGAAGCAACCGTGGCTTCCACGAACGACCTCAAGAACGGCATGGTGCTCAAGCTCGAAGGCGGCCAGCTCTGGTCCGTCGTCGAGTTCCAGCACGTCAAGCCCGGCAAGGGCCCGGCCTTCGTGCGCACCAAGCTCAAGAACGTGCTCTCCGGCAAGGTCGTCGACAAGACCTTCAACGCCGGCGTCAAGGTCGAGACGGCCACCGTAGACAAGCGCGACATGCAGTTCTCCTACATGGACGGCGACTACTTCGTCTTCATGGACATGGAGACCTACGACCAGCTGCACATCGACCGCAAGGTCGTCGGCGACGCCGCCAACTTCCTTGTCGAGGGCTTCGAGGCCACCGTCGCCCAGCACGAGGGCGAGGTGCTCTTCGTCGAGCTGCCCGCCGCCGTCGAGCTGACCATCGCCGAGACCGAGCCCGGCGTCCAGGGCGACCGCTCCACCGGTGGCACCAAGCCCGCCGTCCTGGAGACCGGTCACCAGATCCAGGTCCCGCTCTTCATCACCACCGGTGAGAAGATCAAGGTCGACACGCGCACCAGCGACTACCTCGGCCGGGTGAGCAGCTAACCGTGGCTGCCCGTAACACGGCCCGCAAGCGCGCCTTCCAGATCCTCTTCGAGGGCGACCAGCGCGGCGCCGACGTCCTGACCGTCCTCGCGGACTGGATCCGGCTCTCGCGGACCGACACCCGGCAGCCGCCGGTGAGCGAGTACACGATGCAGCTGGTCGAGGGCTACGCGGAGCACGCGACCCGGATCGACGAGCTGATCTCCCAGTACTCGGTCGGTTGGACGCTCGACCGGATGCCGGTCGTGGACCGCAACATCCTGCGTCTCGGCGCGTACGAGCTGATCTGGGTCGACGAGACACCGGACGCCGTCGTGCTGGACGAGATGGTGCAGCTGGCGAAGGAGTTCTCCACGGACGAGTCGCCGTCGTTCGTCAACGGTCTGCTCGGCCGGCTGAAGGACCTCAAGCCCTCGCTGCGCCGCACCACCGAGGACTGAGACACCCGAGAACGCCGGAGGGCCGCAACGCACGCTGCGGCCCTCCGGCGTTCTGGCTTCGCCAGGGCTTCCATGGATACGTCCGCGGCGCCCGAGGCGCTCAGAAAGCCGCCGGGGTGGCCGGAACCGTGAAGTTCCGGCCACCCCGGCGGCACGTTTCTGCTGAAGCGGCGGAGTGCTCAGCTCTCCTCGTGCGAGGCCACCGCGCGGCGCGCGTCCGCGTCCAGCACACCCCAGCTGATCAGCTGCTCGGTGAGGACCGAGGGCGACTGGTCGTAGATGACGGCGAGGGTGCGCAGGTCGTCCTGGCGGATCGAGAGCACCTTGCCGTTGTAGTCACCGCGCTGGGACTGGATCGTCGCCGCATACCGCTGCAGGGGGCCCGCCTTCTCGGCCGGCACCGTGGCCAGCCGCTCCAGGTCCAGGACCAGCTTCGGCGGCGGCTCGGCGGCGCCGCCCGGAGTGGTGCCCGGAAGGAGCTCCTGCACGGGAACGCCGTAGAAATCCGCCAGCTCGGCAAGGCGCTGCACGGTCACCGCGCGGTCGCCGCGCTCGTACGACCCGACCACGACCGCCTTCCAGCGTCCCTGGGACTTCTCCTCGACACCGTGGAGGGAAAGGCCCTGCTGGGTGCGGATGGCCCGGAGCTTGGCCCCGAGCTGTTTGGCGTATTCGCTGGACATATGGCTCCCCGGACACTGTGTCGACGCGACTGGAGTGGTTCCATGCCGCGCGGCTGGTAACTCACTGTGAGGTTACGCAGCGTTACTCTCCTGCGTCAAGCCGAATGGTCCGCACCGACTCTTCCGTGGTATCGGCGGCCGACTACGCCGAGCGGGTGATCCAGTGGCCCCGAGGGGGGTGATCTGGTGTGTCGCCGCGGCCTGCTACGGTGGATGGCGCAATCCCGACGTCCTTTAAGGTCCGTCCCGTGAGGCGGAGAAGGAGGTCCGTTTCGTATGGACACGCAAGCGTCCGATGCCAGGCCCGTGCTCGAAGGGCCCGACATCGCGCGGGTGCTGACCCGCATCGCCCACGAGATCGTCGAGCGCGCCAAGGGCGCCGACGACGTGGTGCTCCTCGGCATTCCGACCCGAGGCGTCTTCCTCGCCCAGCGGCTCGCCGCCAAGCTCGAACAGATCACCGAGCGCAAAGTCCCGTGCGGTTCGCTGGACATCACGATGTACCGCGACGACCTGCGCATGCACCCGCCACGTGCGCTGGCCCGCACCGACATCCCCGGTGACGGCATCGACGGCAGGCTCGTCGTCCTCGTCGACGACGTCCTCTTCTCCGGCCGCACCATCCGCGCCGCCCTCGACGCCCTGAACGACATCGGGCGCCCGCGCGCGGTCCAGCTCGCGGTCCTCGTCGACCGCGGCCACCGCGAACTGCCCATCCGCGCCGACTACGTCGGCAAGAACCTCCCCACGTCGCTGCGGGAGACGGTCAAGGTCCAGCTCGCCGAGGAGGACGGTCGCGACACCGTGTTGCTCGGTGTGAAGCAGACCGCCCAGTAGCAACCCGAGGCGTACGGCTGCTGCCGTGCACCCGCTCAGCGCGCCCCCGGACGCGCCCGGTTGCCCGAATTCTCCCGAATGAACTGCCTTACGGAGCCTGACAGATGCAGCGCCATCTCATCTCGGCCGCCGACCTCACCCGCGACGACGCCGTCCTGATCCTCGACACCGCCGAGGAGATGTCCCGGGTCGCCGACCGGCCGATCAAGAAGCTGCCGACCCTGCGCGGCCGCACCGTGGTGAACCTCTTCTTCGAGGACTCGACCCGCACCCGGATCTCCTTCGAGGCCGCCGAGAAGCGGCTGTCCGCGGACGTCATCAACTTCTCCGCCAAGGGATCGTCGGTGTCCAAGGGCGAGTCCCTGAAGGACACCGCGCAGACCTTGGAGGCCATGGGCGTCGACGCGGTCGTCATCCGGCACGGCGCCTCCGGCGCACCGTACCGGCTGGCCAACTCGGGCTGGATCGACGCGGCCGTCATCAACGCCGGCGACGGCACCCACCAACACCCCACCCAGGCACTGCTCGACGCGTTCACCATGCGCCGCCGCCTCGTCGGCCGGGACGCGGGGCTCGGCCACGACCTGGCCGGGAAGCGCGTCACCATCGTCGGCGACGTCCTGCACAGCCGGGTCGCCCGCTCCAACGTCGACCTGCTGCACACCCTCGGCGCCGAGGTCACCCTCGTCGCCCCGCCCACCCTGCTGCCGGTCGGCATCGGGACCTGGCCCTGCGAGGTGTCGTACGACCTCGACAGCACCCTGCCCAAGTCCGACGCGGTGATGATGCTGCGCGTGCAGCGCGAGCGCATGAACGCCGCGTTCTTCCCGACCGAGCGCGAGTACTCGCGGCGCTACGGCCTGGACGGCGACCGGATGGCGAAGATGCCCGAGCACGCCATCGTGATGCACCCCGGCCCGATGGTCCGCGGCATGGAGATCACCGCCCAGGTCGCCGACTCCGAGCGCTGCACCGCGATCGAGCAGGTCGCAAACGGAGTCTCCATCCGGATGGCCGTTCTGTATCTGCTGCTCGGGGGAAACGAACCCGCCCTCACGAACACCCGTACCGAGGAGAAGTAAGACAGATGAGCAAGATCCTGATCCGTGGTGCGAAGGTGCTCGGCGGTGAGCCGCAGGACGTGCTGATCGAGGGCTCGACGATCGCCGCCGTGGGCCACGGCCTGCCGGACGAGGGCGCCGAGGTCGTCGAGGCCGGCGGCAAGGTGCTCCTCCCGGGCCTGGTCGACCTGCACACCCATCTGCGCGAGCCCGGCCGCGAGGACTCCGAGACCGTGCTCACCGGCACGCGCGCGGCCGCCTCCGGCGGCTACACCGCCGTGTTCGCCATGGCCAACACCTTCCCGGTCGCGGACACCGCCGGTGTCGTCGAGCAGGTCTACCGGCTCGGCCAGGAGCACGGCTACTGCGATGTGCAGCCGATCGGCGCCGTCACCGTCGGCCTGGAGGGCAGGAAGCTCGCCGAGCTGGGCGCCATGCACGAGTCGGCGGCCGGGGTCACCGTCTTCTCCGACGACGGCAAGTGCGTCGACGACGCCGTGATCATGCGCCGGGCGCTGGAGTACGTGAAGGCCTTCGGCGGGGTCGTCGCCCAGCACGCGCAGGAGCCGCGGCTGACCGAGGGCGCCCAGATGAACGAGGGCGTCGTCTCCGCGGAGCTGGGGCTCGGCGGCTGGCCCGCGGTGGCCGAGGAGTCGATCATCGCCCGGGACGTCCTGCTCGCCGAGCACGTCGGCTCCCGCGTGCACATCTGCCATCTGTCGACCGCCGGGTCCGTGGAGATCGTGCGCTGGGCGAAGTCCCGGGGCATCCGGGTGACCGCCGAGGTCACCCCGCACCACCTGCTCCTCACCGACGAGCTGGTGCGGACGTACAACCCGGTCTACAAGGTGAACCCGCCGCTGCGCACCGAGCGGGACGTGCTGGCGCTGCGCGAGGCGCTCGCCGACGGCACGATCGACATCGTCGCCACCGACCACGCCCCGCACCCGCACGAGGACAAGGACTGCGAGTGGGCCGCCGCCGCGATGGGGATGGTCGGCCTGGAGACCGCGTTGTCAGTGGTCCAGGAGACGATGGTCGACACAGGGCTGCTCGACTGGGCCGACGTGGCGGACCGCATGTCCTTCGCGCCGGCCCGGATCGGGCAGGCCACGGGGCACGGACGTCCCGTCTCGGCAGGTGAGCCCGCCAACCTCACCCTCGTCGACACGGCATACCGTGGGCCCGTGGACCCCGCGGGCTTCGCCTCGCGCAGCCGCAACACCCCCTACGAGGGTCGTGAGCTGCCGGGCCGTGTCACGCACACGTGGCTCCGGGGCAAGGCCACGCTCGTCGACGGGAAGCTCACGTGACACCTGTAATCCTGCTGGCCGCCGAGAAGGAATCGGCGGAAGTGACCGACTGGGCCGCCCGCGTCGGCTGGGTCGTCGGCCTCGCCCTGTTCGTCGCGCTCGTCTACTGGCTGATGCGCGAGGGCTGGAAGTGGCGCGGCACCCTCCAGGGCGACCTCCCGGAGCTGCCCGGCGCGCCGAGCGAGCCGGGTGAGGCGAAACTGACGATGACCGGCCGCTACCACGGCTCCACCACCGCCGGTCAGTGGCTGGACCGCATCGTGGCGCACGGCCTGGGCACCCGCAGCCGGGTCGAGCTCACGCTCACGGACGCGGGACTGGACGTCGTACGCCCCGGCGCGACCGACTTCTTCGTCCCCGCGGCGGCCCTGCGCGAGGCCCGGCTCGACAAGGGCATCGCCGGCAAGGTCCTCACCGAGGGCGGACTGCTCGTCGTGACCTGGGCGCACGGCGAGAGGCTGATCGACTCCGGCTTCCGCTCCGACCACGCGGCCGAGCACACCGAATGGGCCGACGCAATCAACTCCATGATCAAGACCAGCACCACGGAAGGCGCCGAACGATGACGACCTCCACAGGGGTAACCACGAAGGTCCCCGCCGTACTCGTCCTGGAGGACGGCCGGATCTTCCGCGGCCGTGCCTATGGGGCCGTGGGGGAGACCTTCGGCGAGGCCGTGTTCTCCACCGGCATGACCGGCTACCAGGAGACCCTCACCGACCCGTCGTACCACCGCCAGGTCGTTGTGATGACCGCCCCGCACGTCGGCAACACCGGCGTCAACGACGAGGACCCCGAGTCCCAGCGCATCTGGGTGGCGGGCTACGTCGTACGCGACCCCGCGCGCGTGCCGTCCAACTGGCGGTCCAAGAGGTCGCTGGACGAGGAGCTGCGCAAGCAGGGCGTCGTCGGCATCAGCGGCATCGACACGCGCGCGCTGACCCGCCACCTGCGCGAGCGCGGCGCCATGCGCGTCGGCATCTTCTCCGGCAACGCGCTGCCCGACGAGGGCACCATGCTCGCCGAGGTGCGCCAGGCCCCCGAGATGAAGGGCGCTGACCTCTCCGCCGAGGTCGCCACCACCGAGCCGTACGTCGTCCCCGCGATCGGTGAGAAGAAGTTCACCGTCGCCGCGGTCGACCTCGGCATCAAGGGCATGACCCCGCACCGGATGGCCGAGCGCGGCATCGAGGTGCATGTGCTGCCCGCCACGGCGAGTGTCGAGGATGTGTACGCGGTCAACCCGGACGGCGTGTTCTTCTCCAACGGCCCGGGCGACCCGGCCACCGCCGACCACCCCGTCTCCGTGATGCAGGGCGTCCTGGAGCGCGGCACGCCGCTGTTCGGCATCTGCTTCGGCAACCAGATCCTGGGCCGCGCCCTCGGCTTCGGCACCTACAAGCTGAAGTACGGCCACCGCGGCATCAACCAGCCGGTGCAGGACCGTACGACCGGCAAGGTCGAGGTCACCGCGCACAACCACGGCTTCGCCGTCGACGCCCCCCTCGACCAGGTCTCCGAGACCCCCTACGGCCGCGCCGAGGTCTCCCACGTCTGCCTCAACGACAACGTGGTGGAGGGCCTCCAGCTCCTCGACAAGCCGGCCTTCAGCGTCCAGTACCACCCCGAAGCGGCAGCGGGCCCGCACGACGCCGCCTACCTGTTCGACCGCTTCGTAAAGCTCTTGGAGGGCCAGCGTGCCTAAGCGCACCGATATCCAGTCCGTCCTGGTCATCGGCTCCGGCCCGATCGTCATCGGCCAGGCCGCCGAGTTCGACTACTCCGGCACCCAGGCGTGCCGCGTGCTGAAGTCCGAGGGCCTCAGGGTCATCCTCGTGAATTCCAACCCGGCGACGATCATGACCGACCCGGAGATCGCCGACGCGACCTACGTCGAGCCGATCACCCCGGAGTTCGTCGAGAAGATCATCGTCAAGGAGCGGCCGGACGCGCTGCTGCCCACCCTGGGCGGTCAGACGGCCCTCAACACGGCGATCTCGCTGCACGAGAACGGTGTCCTGGACAAGTACGGCGTCGAGCTGATCGGCGCCCGGCCCGAGGCGATCCACAAGGGGGAGGACCGCGAGCAGTTCAAGGCGGTCGTGGAGGAGGTCCGCCGCAAGATCGGCCACGGCGAGTCCGCCCGCTCGGTCATCTGCCACTCCATGGACGACGTCCTCAAGGGCGTCGAGCAGCTCGGCGGCTACCCGGTCGTCGTCCGTCCCTCCTTCACCATGGGCGGCGCCGGCTCCGGCTTCGCGCACGACGAGGAGGAGCTGCGCCGCATCGCGGGCACCGGCCTCACGCTCTCCCCGACCACCGAGGTGCTCCTGGAGGAGTCGATCCTCGGCTGGAAGGAGTACGAGCTTGAGCTGATGCGCGACAAGAACGACAACGTCGTGGTCGTCTGCTCCATCGAGAACTTCGACCCGATGGGCGTGCACACCGGCGACTCGATCACCGTCGCGCCCGCGATGACGCTCACCGACCGCGAGTACCAGATCCTGCGGGACATCGGCATCGCCGTGATCCGCGAGGTCGGCGTCGACACCGGCGGCTGCAACATCCAGTTCGCGGTGAACCCGGCCGACGGCCGCGTCATCGTCATCGAGATGAACCCGCGCGTGTCGCGCTCGTCGGCCCTCGCCTCCAAGGCGACCGGCTTCCCGATCGCGAAGATCGCCGCCAAGCTCGCCGTCGGCTACACCCTCGACGAGATCCCCAACGACATCACCCAGGAGACCCCGGCCTCCTTCGAGCCGACCCTGGACTACGTCGTCGTCAAGGCGCCGCGGTTCGCCTTCGAGAAGTTCCCGCAGGCCGACTCCACCCTCACCACCACCATGAAGTCGGTCGGCGAGGCCATGGCCATCGGCCGCAACTTCACCGAGGCCTTCCAGAAGGCGCTGCGCTCGCTGGAGAAGAAGGGCAGCCAGTTCACGTTCGTGGGCGAGCCGGGCGACAAGGACCAGCTGCTGCGGGAGGCCGCGCGTCCCACCGACGGCCGGATCAACACCGTCATGCAGGCCATCCGCGCGGGCGCCACGCCCGAGGAGGTCTTCGAGGCGACGAAGATCGACCCGTGGTTCGTCGACCAGCTGTTCCTCATCAAGGAGATCGCCGACGAGCTGACCGAGGCCCCCGAGCTGACCGCCGACCTGCTCGCCGAGGCCAAGCGGCACGGCTTCTCCGACCAGCAGATCGGCGAGATCCGCGGCCTGCGCGAGGACGTCGTCCGCGAGGTGCGGCACGCGCTCGGCATCCGCCCGGTCTACAAGACGGTCGACACCTGCGCCGCCGAGTTCGCCGCGAAGACGCCGTACTTCTACTCCTCCTACGACGAGGAGAGCGAGGTCGCCCCGCGCGAGAAGCCCGCGGTGATCATCCTGGGCTCCGGCCCCAACCGCATCGGTCAGGGCATCGAGTTCGACTACTCCTGCGTGCACGCCTCCTTCGCGCTGTCCGACGCCGGGTTCGAGACCGTGATGGTCAACTGCAACCCGGAGACGGTCTCCACGGACTACGACACCTCCGACCGCCTGTACTTCGAGCCGCTCACGCTGGAGGACGTGCTGGAGATCGTGCACGCCGAGCAGCAGGCCGGGCCGATCGCGGGCGTGGTGGTGCAGCTGGGCGGCCAGACCCCGCTGGGCCTGGCGCAGGCGCTGAAGGACAACGGCGTGCCGATCGTCGGTACGCCCCCGGAGGCGATCCACGCCGCCGAGGACCGCGGCGCCTTCGGCCAGGTCCTGAAGGAGGCCGGTCTGCCGGCCCCCAAGCACGGCACGGCCACCACCTTCACCGAGGCCAAGGCCATCGCCGACGAGATCGGCTACCCGGTCCTCGTCCGGCCGTCGTACGTCCTCGGCGGCCGCGGCATGGAGATCGTCTACGACGAGGCCCGGCTGTCGTCCTACATCGCCGAGTCCACCGAGATCAGCCCCTCCCGGCCGGTGCTGGTCGACCGCTTCCTCGACGACGCGATCGAGATCGACGTCGACGCGCTGTACGACGGTGAGGAGCTGTACCTCGGCGGTGTCATGGAGCACATCGAGGAGGCCGGCATCCACTCCGGCGACTCGGCGTGCGCGCTGCCCCCGATCACGCTGGGCGGCTTCGACATCAAGCGCCTGCGCGCCTCGACGGAGGCGATCGCCAAGGGCGTCGGCGTCCGCGGCCTGATCAACATCCAGTTCGCGATGGCGGGCGACATCCTGTACGTCCTCGAAGCCAACCCGCGCGCCTCGCGCACGGTCCCCTTCACCTCGAAGGCGACCGCGGTGCCGCTGGCCAAGGCCGCCGCCCGGATCTCGCTGGGCGCGACCATCGCCGAGCTGCGCGCCGAGGGACTGCTGCCCGCGCGCGGGGACGGCGGTGAGCTGCCACTGGACGCGCCGATCTCCGTCAAGGAGGCCGTACTGCCCTGGACCCGCTTCCGGGACACCTCCGGCCGCGGTGTCGACACCATCCTCGGCCCGGAGATGCGCTCCACCGGCGAGGTCATGGGCATCGACTCCGTCTTCGGCACGGCGTACGCCAAGTCGCAGGCCGGTGCCTACGGCCCGCTGCCCACCAAGGGCCGCGCCTTCATCTCGGTCGCCAACCGCGACAAGCGCTCGATGATCTTCCCGGCCCGGGAGCTGGTCGCGCACGGCTTCGAACTGCTCGCCACGTCCGGCACGGCCGAGGTGCTCAAGCGCAACGGCATCCACGCCACCGTCGTGCGCAAGCAGTCCGAGGGCACCGGCCCGAACGGCGAGCGGACCATCGTCCAGCTCATCCACGACGGCGAGGTCGACCTCATCGTCAACACCCCGTACGGCACCGGCGGCCGCCTCGACGGCTACGACATCCGTACGGCGGCCGTGGCGCGGTCCGTGCCGTGCCTGACGACGGTCCAGGCGCTCGCCGCCGCAGTCCAGGGCATCGACGCGCTCAACCACGGAGACGTGGGCGTCCGATCGCTCCAGGAACACGCGGAACTCTTGATCGCGGCCCGCGACTAGCAGCCCCGAGGGGGACACCGGAAACGGTGTCCCCCTCTTCGTGAGGACACCTGTCTGCCCACAGGTCTTCGTGAGGACACATGTACAAGATCTTCTTCAGTCTCGTCTTCCGGCGCATGGACCCGGAGCGGGCCCACCACCTCGCCTTCCGCTGGATCCGCCGCGCCGTCCGCATCCCCGTCCTGCGCACCTTCGTCGCGGCCGTGCTGGCCCCCCGCTACAAGGAGCTGCGCACCGAGGCCCTCGGACTGCGCATGCACGGCCCCTTCGGGCTCGCCGCGGGCTTCGACAAGAACGCCGTCGCGATCGACGGCATGTCGATGCTCGGCTTCGACCATGTCGAGATCGGCACGGTGACGGGGGAGCCGCAGCCCGGCAACCCCGGGAAGCGGCTGTTCCGGCTGGTCCCGGACCGGGCGTTGATCAACCGCATGGGCTTCAACAACGACGGCTCGCTGCGCGTCGCCGCCCGCCTGGCCTCGCGCGAGCCGGTCTTCAGGACCGTCGTGGGCGTCAACATCGGCAAGACCAAGGTGGTCCCCGAGGCCGAGGCCGTCGCGGACTATGTGAAGTCGGCCGAGCGGCTGGCACCGTACGCGGACTACCTGGTCGTGAACGTCTCCTCGCCCAACACGCCCGGACTGCGCAACCTCCAGGCGGTCGACCAGCTGCGCCCCCTGCTGACCGCCGTCCGCGAGGCCGCCGACCGGACCGTCACCTCCCGGCGCGTCCCGCTCCTGGTGAAGATCGCGCCCGACCTGGCCGACGAGGACATCGACGCGGTCGCCGATCTCGCCGTCGAGCTGGGCCTGGACGGGATCATCGCCACGAACACCACCATCGCGCGCGCGGGTCTCGGTTTGAAATCCGAACCCTCGCTGGTCAAGGAGGTCGGCGGCCTCTCCGGCGCTCCGCTGAAGGCCCGCTCCCTCCAGGTGCTGCGCCGCCTGTACGCGCGCGTGGGCGACCGCATCACCCTCGTGGGCGTCGGCGGCATCGAGAACGCCGAGGACGCCTGGCAGCGCATCCTGGCCGGCGCCACCCTGGTGCAGGGCTACAGCGCCTTCATCTACGAGGGCCCCTTCTGGGCCCGCGCGATCCACAAGGGCCTCGCCGCACGCCTGCGCACGAGCCCGTACGCCACGCTCGCCGACGCCGTCGGCGCCGATGTGAGGAAGGCCGCATGAGTCTGGAACCCTTTGGCGTACGCCTGCGCCGTGCCATGGACGAGCGGGGCCCGCTGTGCGTCGGCATCGACCCGCACGCCTCCCTGCTCGCCGACTGGGGGCTGAACGACGACGTGGCGGGCCTGGAGCGGTTCAGCCGCACGGTCGTCGAGGCGATGGCCGACCGGGTCGCCGTCCTGAAGCCGCAGAGCGCGTTCTTCGAGCGCTTCGGCGCGCGGGGCGTGGCCGTCCTGGAGAAGGCGGTCGAGGAGGCGCGGGCGGCCGGGGCGCTGGTCGTCATGGACGCCAAGCGCGGCGACATCGGCTCCACCATGGCCGCGTACGCCGAGTCCTTCCTGCACAAGGACGCCCCGTTGTTCTCCGACGCCCTGACCGTCTCCCCGTACCTCGGCTACGGGTCGCTCAAGCCCGCCGTGGAGCTGGCGCGCGAGAGCGGGGCGGGCCTGTTCGTGCTGGCGCTGACCTCCAACCCCGAGGGCGCGGAGGTCCAGCACGCCGTCCGCGGCGACGGCCGTACCGTCGGCGCGACCATGCTGGCCCACCTGGCCGCCGAGAACGCGGGGGAGGAACCGATGGGCTCCTTCGGGGCGGTCGTCGGCGCCACGCTCGGTGACCTCTCGTCGTACGACCTCGACATCAACGGTCCCCTGCTGGCCCCCGGAATCGGCGCCCAGGGAGCCACTCCGGCCGACCTCCCCGGGGTTTTCGGGGCCGCCGTGCGCAACGTCGTGCCGAACGTCAGCCGGGGTGTGCTGCGGCACGGTCCCGACGTGGTCGCTCTGCGTACCGCGGCGGACCGCTTCGCGGAGGAGATCCGGGCCGCGGTGGCGGGGGCTTGAGGGGCCCGACCAGGGGTTCGGAGCATCTTGAGGCTGGATACATCCTCAAATCCAGGGCAGTATGTCTGAAACATCCGGTCCTGACAGAGGCTGACCAGGACTTTTCCGCTGTTCTCGCTGACTCTGGCGGACTTGACCGCTAGTCTCCGACGAGAGAACGGGCAAGCGTGTTGCTCGTGGCTCCCCAGGTGTGGGGCGACTAGGTTCCTCACCGGTCCGTATCCGACAGTTCGACATCCGAGGTGACGTAGGCGTGGCTCTTCCGCCCCTTACCCCCGAACAGCGCGCAGCCGCGCTCGAAAAGGCCGCCGCGGCTCGCCGGGAGCGGGCCGAGGTCAAGAATCGACTCAAGCACTCCGGCGCCTCCCTTCACGAGGTCATCAAGCAGGGCCAGGAGAACGACGTCATCGGCAAGATGAAGGTCTCCGCCCTCCTTGAGTCCCTGCCGGGCGTGGGCAAGGTCCGCGCCAAGCAGATCATGGAGCGACTCGGCATCTCCGAGAGCCGCCGCGTGCGTGGTCTCGGTTCCAACCAGATCGCCTCCCTCGAGCGTGAGTTCGGCAGCACCGGTTCCTGACCTTTGGAGGACTCCGGGACTGGTCCCGGGCACTCCGGTACAGCTGGAATAATCGCTGCATGAGTGAACGTCCGCGGCTGACCGTGCTCTCCGGACCCTCCGGGGTCGGCAAGAGCACGGTCGTCGCCCATATGCGCAAGGAACACCCCGAGGTCTGGCTCTCGGTGTCGGCGACGACCCGCAAGCCGCGCCCCGGCGAGCGGCACGGAGTCCACTACTTCTTCGTCACCGACGAGGAGATGGACAAGCTGGTCGCCAACGGCGAGCTGCTGGAGTGGGCCGAGTTCGCCGGCAACCGTTACGGCACGCCGCGTGCGGCCGTGCTGGAGCGGCTGGAGAAGGGCGAGCCCGTCCTGCTGGAGATCGACCTCCAGGGTGCCCGGCAGGTGCGGGAGTCGATGCCCGAGGCCCAGCTGGTGTTCCTCGCTCCGCCCTCCTGGGAGGAGCTGGTGCGCAGACTCACCGGCCGGGGCACCGAGCCGCCCGAGGTGATCGAGCGCCGGCTCGCCGCGGCGAAGGTCGAACTGGCGGCGGAGCCGGAGTTCGACGAGACACTGGTCAACACCTCCGTCGAGGATGTGGCGCGTGAGCTGCTAGCCTTGATGGATGTTGTGTGATCACGAGTGATGTGATCACGCCCGATCGTTTCCCATCCATCGGAAGGTAGAGCGTGTCCTCTTCCATCTCCGCGCCCGAGGGCATCATCAACCCGCCGATCGACGAGCTCCTCGAGGCCACCGACTCGAAGTACAGCCTCGTGATCTACGCGGCCAAGCGGGCCCGCCAGATCAACGCGTACTACTCGCAGCTCGGCGAGGGCCTTCTCGAGTACGTCGGTCCGCTCGTGGACACCCACGTCCACGAGAAGCCGCTCTCGATCGCACTTCGTGAGATCAACGCGGGGCTGCTGACGTCCGAGGCCGTCGACGGCCCGGCGCAGTAGTATTTTCTGCTCGCAGCAGACTTATCCACAGGCCCGGCGGCCCGACTGCCGGGCCTGTGGTGTGTCATAGACGCGTACGCCGTACGTGTCGAGTCCGGGGAGAGACGGTGGACAAGCCCAAGGTCGTTCTGGGGGTCAGCGGTGGCATCGCCGCGTACAAGGCCTGTGAGCTGCTGCGGCGGCTGACGGAGTCGGGCCACGACGTGCGCGTCGTCCCCACCGCCTCCGCGCTGCACTTCGTCGGCGCCGCGACCTGGTCCGCGCTGTCCGGCCACCCCGTCTCCACCGAGGTCTGGGACGACGTCCACGAAGTCCCGCACGTCCGCATCGGACAGCAGGCCGACCTGGTGGTCGTCGCCCCGGCCACCGCCGACCTGCTCGCCAAGGCCGCCCACGGCCTTGCCGACGACCTGCTGACCAACACCCTGCTGACCGCCCGCTGCCCGGTCGTGTTCGCCCCCGCCATGCACACCGAGATGTGGGAGCACCCGGCGACCCAGGAGAACGTGGCGACGCTGCGCCGCCGGGGCGCGGTCGTCATCGAGCCCGCCGTCGGCCGACTCACCGGCGTCGACACCGGCAAGGGCCGGCTGCCCGAGCCCGCCGAGATCTTCGAGGTCTGCCGCCGCGTGCTGGCCCGCGGGGTCACCGAGCCCGACCTCAAGGGCCGCCACGTCGTCGTCAGCGCCGGAGGCACCCGCGAGCCGCTCGACCCCGTCCGCTTCCTCGGCAACCGCTCCTCCGGCAAGCAGGGCTACGCCCTCGCGCGCACGGCCGCCGCGCGGGGCGCCCGCGTCACGCTGGTCGCGGCGAACACCACCGGGCTGCCCGACCCGGCGGGCGTGGACGTCGTCCAGGTGGGCACGGCCGTGCAGCTGCGCGAGGCGGTGCTGAAGGCGGCCGCGGAGGCCGACGCGGTGGTGATGGCGGCGGCGGTCGCCGACTTCCGCCCGGCGACCTACGCGGCCGGGAAGATCAAGAAGCAGGACGGCCAGGAGCCGGAGCCCGTCGTGCTCGTACGGAATCCGGACATCCTCGCGGAGATCTCGGCCGACCGCGCCCGCCCCGGACAGGTGATCGTCGGCTTCGCCGCCGAGACCGACGACGTCCTCGCCAACGGCCGCACGAAGCTGGAGCGCAAGGGCTGCGACCTGCTCGTGGTGAACGAGGTCGGCGAGCGCAGGACCTTCGGCTCAGAGCAGAACGAAGCGGTGGTGCTGGGCGCCGACGGCAGCGAGACACCCGTGCCGTACGGCCCCAAGGAAGCGCTGGCCGACACGGTCTGGGATCTCGTGGCGGAACGTCTGGGGTGATGGCCACAACGGCCGTACGCCGCCCCTGGATCCGTACATTCACGGTGTGGCGACCCTGGCCAACGTCACCGCACATTGGGCAGAATGCCCGTGCCGCAGGTCACAGGGCTCCCGAGAGGCGAGACGGGTGACCTCGTGGCGGAGCGCGACCGATAAACTGTTGTCGGACGTCGTCGGGCGCAGCCCCCGTCCCGTCCACCAATGATCAGCCAGCAGCCGCTGCAACCCCAGGGAGCGTTGTGTCCCGTCGCCTGTTCACCTCGGAGTCCGTGACCGAGGGTCACCCCGACAAGATCGCTGACCAGATCAGCGACACCATTCTCGACGCGCTTCTGAGCGAGGACCCGACGTCCCGGGTCGCCGTCGAGACCCTGATCACGACCGGTTTGGTGCACGTGGCCGGCGAGGTCACGACCAAGGCCTACGCGCCGATCCCGCAGCTGGTCCGGGACAAGATCCTCGAGATCGGCTACGACTCGTCGAAGAAGGGCTTCGACGGCGCCTCCTGCGGTGTCTCGGTGTCGATCGGCGCGCAGTCCCCGGACATCGCGCAGGGTGTGGACGCGGCGTACGAGAGCCGGGTCGAGGGCGACGACGACGAGCTGGACCGGCAGGGCGCCGGTGACCAGGGCCTGATGTTCGGCTACGCCTCGGACGAGACGCCGACGCTGATGCCGCTGCCGATCTTCCTGGCGCACCGCCTGTCCAAGCGCCTGTCCGACGTGCGCAAGAACGGCACGATCCCCTACCTGCGCCCGGACGGCAAGACGCAGGTCACCATCGAGTACGACGGCGACAAGGCCGTCCGCCTCGACACGGTGGTCGTCTCCTCGCAGCACGCCAGCGACATCGACCTGGACTCGCTGCTCACGCCCGACATCCGCGAGTTCGTCGTGGAGCCGGAGCTGAAGGCGCTGCTCGACGACGGCATCAAGCTCGACACCGAGGGCTACCGCCTCCTGGTCAACCCCACCGGCCGCTTCGAGATCGGTGGCCCCATGGGTGACGCGGGTCTGACCGGCCGGAAGATCATCATCGACACGTACGGTGGCATGGCCCGTCACGGCGGTGGCGCCTTCTCCGGCAAGGACCCGTCCAAGGTGGACCGCTCGGCGGCGTACGCGATGCGCTGGGTCGCCAAGAACGTCGTCGCCGCGGGCCTGGCCTCCCGCTGCGAGGTCCAGGTGGCCTACGCCATCGGCAAGGCCGAGCCCGTCGGTCTGTTCGTCGAGACCTTCGGCACGGCCAAGATCGACCACGAGAAGATCGAGAAGGCGATCGACGAGGTCTTCGACCTCCGCCCGGCGGCCATCATCCGCGACCTCCACCTGCTCCGCCCGATCTACGCCCAGACCGCGGCGTACGGCCACTTCGGCCGTGAGCTTCCCGACTTCACCTGGGAGCGCACGGACCGCGTGGATGCGCTGCGCGCGGCCGCGGGGCTGTAAGGCCCTCCTTCGCTCGACGCGAGGCCCGGTTCCCTTCGGGGGGCCGGGCCTCGGTGTGTGCCGGGCCTGCGGCGGCCGCGCGCCGGTCCTTGACCGGTATGGCCGAGCGGCCCAGGGCAGAAGCGCCCGACGGCGTATGAGCCGCGGCCCGAGGTGATCCCGGGCCGGCGTCGGTTGTCAGTGGCGTTTGGTAAGAATGCAAGCGTGAGCAGCGAGAACAGCCGGGGGGACGGCGGCGCGGAGGGTGCGCCGCCGGAGCAGCTCGCGTTCATTCGGGAGAGCGTCCGCAAGGCCAAGGCGCCCCGGGCCAAGCCCCGCACGTGGCGAGGTGCCGCGCTGGCCAAGGAGTTGCCCGTGGCGCGCGTGCTCGTGGACAAGGGGGTGCTGCATCTCGACCGGTACTTCGACTACGCCGTGCCCGAGGAGCTCGACGCCGACGCGCAGCCCGGGGTGCGGGTGCGGGTGCGGTTCGGGGCCGGGCGGCATCGGGTGCGGGAAGGGCGCCGTGAGGGCGGGGGCCTGATCGACGGGTTCCTCGTCGAGCGGCGGGCCGAGTCGGACTACTCGGGGCCGCTGGCGGCGCTGGCCCAGGTCGTGTCACCGGAGCCGGTGCTGAGCGAGGAACTGCTGGGACTGGCCCGGGCCGTGGCCGACCGGTACGCCGGGAGCCTCGCCGATGTGCTGCAGCTCGCCGTGCCGCCGCGCAGCGCCCGAGCCGAGCAGCGACCGTCGCCCGCGCCGCTGCCTCCGCCCCCGGCGCCCGAGGCGGGGTCCTGGGCCCGTTACGCGCGGGGGCCCGCCTTCCTGGAGGCGCTGGCCTCGGGGGGCGCTCCACGGGCCGTGTGGAACGCCCTGCCCGGGCCCGAGTGGAGTACGGAGCTGGCCCGCGCCGTCGCCGCGACACTGGCCTCGGGACGCGGTGCGCTGGTTGTCGTACCGGATGGCCGGACCGCCTCCCGGGTCGACGCCGAGTTGACGGCTCTCCTGGGTGAGGGGCGGCATGCGCTGTTGACGGCCGACGCGGGGCCCGAGAAGCGGTACGCGGAGTGGCTCGCCGTGCGGCGCGGGTCGGTTCGGGCCGTGGTGGGGACGCGGGCCGCGATGTTCGCGCCCGTTCAGGACCTGGGGCTGGTCGCCTGCTGGGACGACGGGGACGACAGCCACAGCGAGCAGCACGCGCCGCAGCCGCATGCCAGGGACGTGCTGCTGCTGCGTGCCGCCCAGGACAAGTGCGCCTTCCTGCTGGGCGGTTGGAGCTGCACCGTGGAGGCCGCGCAGCTGGTGGAGAGCGGGTGGGCGCGCCCGTTGGTCGCCGCGCGGGAGCAGGTGCGGGCCGCCGCTCCGCTGATACGGACGGTGGGGGACCAGGACCTGGCGCGCGACGAGGCCGCACGCGCCGCCCGGCTGCCGACCCTCGCCTGGCAGGTGGTCCGGGACGGGCTGCGGCACGGGCCGGTGCTGGTGCAGGTGCCGCGGCGCGGATACGTACCGCGGATGGCCTGTGCGCAGTGCCGGGCGCCCGCGCGGTGCCGGCGCTGTGCCGGGCCGCTTCAGGCGCACGACGCCGGGGCGCCGCGCTGCGGGTGGTGCGGGCGTGAGGAGGGCTCGTGGCACTGCCCGGAGTGCGGGGCGTTCCGCTTGCGGGCGCAGGTCGTGGGGGCGCGGCGGACCGCCGAGGAACTGGGGCGGGCGTTTCCGGCCGTGCCGGTGCGGACGTCCGGGCGCGAGCATGTGCTGGACACGGTGCCGGGGGCGCCGGCCCTGGTGGTGAGTACGCCGGGGGCCGAGCCCGTCGCCGAGGGCGGGTACGCGGCGGCGCTGCTGCTCGACGGGTGGGCCATGCTCGGGCGGCCCGATCTGCGGGCCGGTGAGGACGCGTTGCGGCGCTGGATCGGAGCGTCGGCGCTCGTCCGGCCGCAGGGCGACGGGGGGACCGTGGTCGTCGTCGCCGAGCCGACGCTGCGGCCGGTGCAGGCGCTGGTGCGGTGGGATCCCGTCGGGCATGCGGTACGGGAGCTGGCCGAGCGGGCCGAGCTGGGATTCCCACCGGTGTCGCGGATGGCGGCCGTGTCGGGGACGGCGGAGGCGGTCGCCGAGTTCCTGGGGATGGTCGAACTGCCGTCGCAGGCCGAGGTGTTGGGGCCCGTTGCGCTGCCCGTCACGCCGGTGGCTGCGGGGCGGTCGCGGCGGCCGGGGGCGCCGCCTGCCGGGGAGCGGTGGGTGCGGGCGCTGGTCCGGGTGCCGCCGGGGCGGGGGGCCGCGCTGGCGGCCGCCCTTAAGGCCGCGCAGGCGGCGCGGATGGCCCGGGGGAGCGGGGCGGTGGTGTGGGTGCGCATCGATCCGCCCGACATCGGCTGACGTGCCGTTCGGCCGGGTGGATCCCGGCGCTGCGTACGGCTGCCCTCCCGGGCGTGGCCGGGAGGGCAGGTCTGGCGGTGGGGGGCGGCGTCAGCCCTTGTGCTCAGCTGGTTGGTCAGCCGTTGTGTCAGCCGTTGCGCGGGCTGGGGAAGGCGGTCGGCCTGACCTCGTCGCGGAGCGACGGGCTGCCCGCCGTCGGCTGGGTCGGCATGGAGCGGGCCGCCGGAACCGTCGGCACCGTGGGGATGCCGGTGCCGACGTTCACCGTGCGGGTCCCCGTCGCTTCCGTGGTCCGCTCGGCCTCGGCGGCCGCCTGGGCGGTGGCGCGGCGGGAGCCGTAGCGGCGGTGCACCGCCTGCTTGGTGACTCCGAGGGCGGAGCCCACCGCGTCCCACGAGAACCCGAGTGAACGGTCGAAGTCCACCGCGGCCGTGACCAGGGTCTCGACACTGTCCCGCAGTTCCTGGGCGAGACGAACCGTCGGGGCGGGGGCGCGTCCGTAGACGACGAAGCCCGTGGACGGGCCGGAGCGGCGCGGGCGGTAGACGTTGCCCAACTGGGCCGTGAGCGTGCGGAGTGCGTCCACCTGCCGGCGGACCCGCTCGATGTCCCGCACCAGCAAGTGCAGGCTGGCCCGAGCCTGGGCGTCGTGGGTTGCGTGGTCGGCCATGAACAAGCCTCTCGAACCGGCGTTGAAGAGAAAGGATCGGGCCGCTGGTGCGGCCCGTTGGTCAACTCTTTCTTGACCAACGCGTTGGGGGGCCGGTGGTCACGGTGTGGGGGCGTGGGGGCATATGCGTGCGCCGTTCCGCCGGAGGGTGCGCTGGGGGCCTCTCCGTTCGTGGCCGGGCGGGCAATCGTCCGGGTGCGCCATAGACTTGTGCGTTGCCCTGACCAACCCCAGCCGAGAGGCCCGTGTCCGCACATGAAGCTTGTCTTCGCCGGTACCCCCGAGGTCGCTGTTCCCGCTCTGGACGCCCTGCTCGACTCCGGGCGGCACGAGGTGGTCGCCGTTGTCACGCGGCCGGACGCGCCGGCCGGGCGCGGGCGTCGGCTGGTCGCCTCCCCCGTGGCGGAGCGGGCGGAGGAGGCCGGCATCGAGGTGCTGAAGCCGGTCAGGCCGCGGGAGCCGGAGTTCCTTCAGCGGCTGCGGGAGATCGGGCCCGACTGCTGTCCCGTCGTGGCGTACGGGGCGCTGCTGCCCCGGGCCGCCCTCGACATCCCCGCCCACGGCTGGGTCAACCTGCACTTCTCGCTGCTGCCCGCCTGGCGCGGCGCCGCGCCCGTGCAGCACGCCATCATGGCGGGCGACGAGATCACGGGCGCGTCCACGTTCCTCATCGAGGAGGGGCTCGACTCGGGGCCCGTCTACGGCACCGTGACCGAGACGATCCGGCCCACCGACACCAGCGGCGACCTGCTGACCCGGCTCGCCTTCGCCGGCGCCGGGCTGCTCGCCGCAACCATGGACGGCATCGCGGACGGCACCCTGAAGGCCGTACCGCAGCCCGCCGACGGGGTGTCCCTCGCGCCGAAGATCACCGTCGAGGACGCCCGGGTCGACTGGGCGGCCCCGGCCTTGCGCGTGGACCGGGTGGTGCGCGGCTGCACGCCCGCGCCCGGCGCCTGGACCACCTTCCGGGGCGAGCGGCTCAAGCTCGTGCAGGTCGCGCTCGTCCCCGACCGGAAGGATCTCGCACCGGGCCGGCTGTCCGTCGGCAAGAACAACGTGTACGTCGGCACCGGCTCGCACGCCGTCGAGCTGCTGTGGGTGCAGGCCCAGGGCAAGAAGCCGATGCGGGCGGCGGACTGGGCGCGGGGGGTGCGGACCGCGGACGGTGAGGTGCTCGGGGGCTGAGCCGACGCCGCAGGCCGTGCGACGTACGCTGGGGTGCACACCGTATACAGAAATCCGGAGCACCTTTACGTGAGCGACACCTCCCGTCGGCCCCGCAAACCCGGCAAGCCCTATCGTCGGCCCAAGAAGGACCCCGTCCGCATCCTTGCCTTCGAGGCGCTGCGGGCCGTCGACGAGAGGGACGCGTACGCCAATCTCGTGCTGCCGCCGCTGCTGCGGAAGGCGCGGGAGAGCGGGGACTTCGACGGGCGGGACGCAGCGCTGGCGACCGAGCTGGTGTACGGGACGCTACGGCGGCAGGGCACGTACGACGCCGTGCTCGCGGAGTGCGTCGACCGGCCGCTCAGGGAGGTCGATCCGCCGGTCCTGGACGTGCTGAGCCTCGGTGCGCACCAGTTGCTCGGGACGCGGATCCCCTCGCACGCCGCCGTGTCGGCCACGGTCGAACTCGCCCGGGTCGTGCTCGGCGACGGGCGGGCCAAGTTCGTGAACGCCGTGCTGCGCAAGGTCGCGCAGCACGACCTCGACGGGTGGCTGGAGCGGGTCGCGCCGCCCTACGACGAGGACCCCGAGGACCATCTCGCCGTTGTGCACTCGCATCCGCGCTGGGTCGTCTCCGCGCTGTGGGACTCGCTCGGCGGCGGCCGGGCCGGTATCGAGGAACTGCTGGCCGCCGACAACGAGCGGCCCGAGGTGACCCTGGTCGCGCGGCCGGGACGGGCCACGACCGACGAGTTGCTGCGCGAGGACGCCGCCGTGCCGGGGCGCTGGTCGCCGTACGCCGTACGGCTCACCGAGGGCGGGGAGCCCGGGGCCATCGACGCCGTACGGGAGGGCCGGGCGGGCGTGCAGGACGAGGGGAGTCAGCTGGTCGCGCTGGCCCTGGCGAACGCGCCGCTCGCCGGGCCCGACGAGAAGTGGCTGGACGGGTGCGCCGGGCCGGGCGGCAAGGCCGCGCTGCTCGGCGCGCTCGCCGCCGCGCGGGGCGCCTCGCTGCTGGCCGCGGAGAAGCAGCCGCATCGGGCCGGGCTGGTGGCGAAGGCGCTGCGCGGCAATCCCGGCCCGTACCAGGTCATCGCCGCCGACGGGACCCGGCCGCCGTGGCGGCCCGGCTCGTTCGACCGGGTGCTGATGGACGTGCCCTGCACCGGGCTCGGCGCGCTGCGCCGGCGGCCCGAGGCGCGGTGGCGGCGCCGCCCGGAGGACCTCGACGCGTTCGCTCCGCTCCAGCGCGGGCTGCTGCGCACCGCCCTGGAGTCCGTGCGGGTCGGCGGGGTCGTCGGGTACGCCACCTGCTCGCCGCACCTCGCGGAGACACGGGCCGTGGTCGCCGACGTGCTCAAGCAGTTCCCGGAGGCCGAGCTGATCGACGCCCGGCCGCTGCTGCCGGGTGTGCCGGACCTGGGGGACGGTCCGGACGTACAGCTGTGGCCGCATCTGCACGGGACGGACGCGATGTATCTGGCGGTCGTGCGGCGGACCGGCTGACGCGGGCCGCGCCCCACAAGGGGCGCGGGGCCGCAACATATGCGGCTCCGCCGCGCGGGCGCGACCAGCCGCGGACGGCCCGCGATGTTCATACGACCTGATTTCCGCCGGGACCGATGCCCCTCACCCCGGGAGGGCATGGCACGCTTAGTGCATGGCCGTGCAGATCAACCCCAGCATCCTGTCCGCCGACTTCGCCCGTCTCGCCGACGAGGCGCGGGCGGTCGAAGGGGCCGACTGGCTCCACGTCGACGTCATGGACAACCATTTCGTCCCGAACCTCACGCTCGGCGTGCCGGTCGTGGAGTCGCTGGCCCGTGCGACGGACACCCCGCTGGACTGCCACCTGATGATCGAGGCCCCCGATCGGTGGGCCCCTCAGTACGTGGAGGCGGGCGCCTCCTCGGTCACCTTCCACGTCGAAGCGGCCGCCGCGCCGGTACGGCTGGCCCGGGAGATCCGGGCCAAGGGCGCCCGGGCGTCCATGGCGCTGAAGCCGGCGACGTCCATCGAGCCGTACGAGGATCTGCTGCCCGAACTCGACATGTTGCTGATCATGACGGTTGAGCCGGGCTTCGGTGGGCAGGCGTTTCTGGACATCATGCTGCCCAAGATCCGCCGCACCCGGGAACTGATCAGCAAGCACGGCCTGGAGCTCTGGCTGCAGGTCGACGGCGGGGTCTCGGACGCGACGATCGAGCGCTGCGCGGAAGCGGGCGCCGATGTGTTCGTGGCCGGTTCCGCCGTGTACGGGGCCGCCGACCCGGCCGCCGCGGTGCGTGCCCTGCGCGCCAAGGCGGAGTCCGCGACGCAGCACGCGGCATGGGTGTGCGACCACTGAGCCACGGTTACGTGAACGGCGCCCGTCGGGCGCCCAGCAGGGCTGATCAAGCGCGCCGGATCTGCAAGGATGAACGGCGAATCCAGAGTGTGAACAGCAGTGAGGAGATCGCCGTGTCGGGTATGTCGGCGGGCCGGTCAGCCATGCGGATGGGACCCGCTGAGCTGGTGCAGGCGGCGGCCATGGCCCGCCGCTTCTACCTCGAAGGCAAGTCCAAGATCCAGATCGCGGAGGAGTTCGGCGTCAGCCGCTTCAAAGTGGCCCGGGTCCTGGAGACCGCCCTCGAACGGGATCTCGTACGCATCGAGATCCGTGTGCCGGCCGAGCTGGACGCGGAGCGCTCGGACGCGCTGCGCGCCCGCTACGGCCTCAGGCACGCCGTCGTGGTGGAGTCCCCGGCCGAGGCCGAGGAGACCCCCGACCCCGAGAACCTGGGCGAGGTGGCCGCCGACCTGCTCGGCGAGCTGGTCAACGAGGGTGATGTGCTCGGGCTGGCCTGGGGCCGGTCCACCATCCACATGGCCGCCGCCCTCGACAAGCTGCCGCCCTGCACGGTGGTGCAGCTGACGGGCGTGTACGACGCCGGGACCGCCGAGCGCGGCTCCGTGGAGGCCGTGCGCCGGGCCGCCCAGGTCTCCGGCGGCGACGCCCACCCCATCTACGCGCCGATGCTGCTGCCGGACGCCGCCACCGCGGCCGCGCTGCGCCACCAGACGGGGATCGCCCGGGCCTTCGACTACTTCGACAAGGTCACCGTCGCCTGTGTCTCCATCGGCTCCTGGGAGCCCGGCATCTCCACGGTGCACGACATGCTCAGCGACGAGGAGCGCTCCCACTACGCGTCCCTCGGTGTCGCCGCCGAGATGTCCGCGCACCTCTTCGACGCCGACGGCCGCCGGGTCGGACGGGACCTGGGGGAGCGGTGCATCACGGTCAAGGCCGAGCAGCTGCGCCGTATCCCCGAGGTCGTCGCGATCGCGGGCGGGCAGCGCAAGGCGGCCGCCATCGACGCGGTGCTGCGGTCGGGGCTCGTCACCAGCCTGGTCACGGACACCTCCGCGGCCGACTATCTGATGACGGCCGGACCGACCCCGCGGCCGGCGCTGAACAGGGCCGACCCGGACGGGCCCTGACGGACGGTCACATGGGGACAGCCGTGGCGGAAACCCGCCGCGGTCCGTCCCTCTGCGACTCCCTCCACCCCGACGATGGGGGCTGCGCCCGGGCGCTTCGGCTGCCCGAATGGTTCGGCCGCACCCGGGACGCGCTCGCCGCCAGCTCTTCACCGCCCAGCAGGTGTTCGCGCAGGCCGGGGACGCGGCGCCGGGGCCGACCGTGGCGCTCGCCCTTGGAGGATCCTCCTAAGGGCCCCCTGACCTGCCTGGACGAAGTCACCGGGCATCGCATTCCGGCCGACATGGGAGAATGAAGTACGTGCTCTTCTCCCCTGGCTGACCTGTCCGGGGGCCACCTCTGATCGACTGGGATGTGCAGCACGTGCGTTTCCTCAATGACATCCAGCCCTCGTACGACCTGACGTACGACGACGTGTTCATGGTGCCGCGCCGCAGCGCGGTCGGCTCCCGTCAGGGCGTGGACCTCAGCTCCCCGGACGGCACGGGCACCACGATTCCGCTCGTCGTCGCCAACATGACCGCCATCGCCGGCCGCCGCATGGCCGAGACCGTGGCCCGGCGCGGCGGCCTCGTGGTCATCCCGCAGGACATCCCGATCGACGTCGTCACCGAGGTCGTCTCCTGGGTGAAGAGCCGCCACCTGGTCCTCGACACCCCGATCGTGCTGGCCCCCCACCAGACCGTCGCCGACGCGCTCTCCCTGCTGCCCAAGCGGGCGCACAACGCCGGTGTCGTCGTCGACGAGGAGCACCGCCCGATCGGTGTCGTCACCGACCGGGACCTCACGGGCGTCGACCGCTTCACCCAGCTCGAAGTGGTCATGTCCAAGGACGAGCTGCTCCTGCTCGACGCCGGTATGGACCCCCGCGAGGCCTTCAACACCCTCGACCACCACAACCGGCGCTACGCCCCCGCCGTCGACGCCGACGGCAAGCTCGCCGGCATCCTCACCCGCAAGGGCGCGCTGCGCGCCACGCTGTACAAGCCGGCCGTCGACGCCCAGGGCAGGCTGCGCACAGCCGCCGCCGTCGGTATCAACGGCGATGTCGCGGGCAAGGCCAAGCAGCTGCTCGACGCGGGCGTCGACACGCTCGTCATCGACACCGCGCACGGCCACCAGGAGTCGATGATCACCGCCATCAAGCTGGTGCGCGCCCTCGACCCGCAGGTGCCGATCGTGGCCGGCAACATCGTCTCCGCTCAGGGCGTGCGCGACCTGATCGAGGCGGGCGCCGACATCGTCAAGGTCGGTGTGGGCCCCGGCGCCATGTGCACCACCCGCATGATGACCGGCGTGGGCCGCCCCCAGTTCTCGGCCGTGCTGGAGTGCGCCGCCGAGGCCAGGAAGTACGGCAAGCACGTGTGGGCGGACGGCGGTGTCCGGCACCCGCGTGACGTGGCGATGGCGCTGGCGGCCGGTGCGTCCAACGTGATGGTCGGCTCGTGGTTCGCGGGTACGTACGAGTCGCCGGGCGACCTCCACCACGACGCCAACGGGCGTGCGTACAAGGAGTCGTTCGGCATGGCGTCCGCGCGTGCGGTGGCCAACCGCACGGCGGAGGAGTCGGCGTACGACCGTGCCCGCAAGGGCCTGTTCGAGGAGGGCATCTCCACCTCCCGCATGTTCCTCGACCCCGCCCGACCCGGCGTGGAGGACCTGATCGACTCGATCATCGCGGGCGTCCGCTCCGCCTGCACCTACGCCGGCGCCGCCTCCCTGGAGGAGTTCGCCGAGAAGGCCGTCATCGGCATCCAGAGCGCCGCCGGTTACGCGGAGGGCAAGCCGCTGCACGCCAGCTGGAACTGACTCGACTGCCTCACGGACGGCCCCCGGTGACGGGGGCCGTTTCGCGTTCCCGCACCTACCGTCAGTGCACCCGGTACCGGGGCCTGGGGACTGTCGGTCAAGGAGCTGGAAGCGCCCTGACCGGGCCTTCGCGCAACGGTTCACAGCCCGCCGTGCAACGAACGCACGCCGAGCCCCCAGGAACGCAATGATCTTGCGGGCATACGCAAGGTTGCTGCATTACAACGGCAACGCCCCTGCTCATAGGCTGTCGCCTCGTACGTGGCGTGGCGGGGACCCCGCTCGGTGGGTTCCCGTGTCTTCACGGGGGATGCCGCCGGTCCCCGTCCCCTGACCGGCAGCAACAAAGGAGCCAGCGCGTGCTCGACCAAGGCGCACCCCCGCAGCACAGCAGCCAGACCGACCCCACGTCCCCGGGGGTCGGCGCGCGCCTGATGCGCCGCAAGCCCGTGGAACGCCTGGTCGCGGAGGGCGGCCAGGGTGAGGGAGGCTCGCTGCGGCGCTCCCTCGGCCTGTGGCAGCTCACCATGATCAGCATCGGTGCCACCCTCGGCACCGGCATCTTCGTCGTCCTCGGCGACGCCGTCCCCGAGGCCGGTCCCGCGGTCACCCTGGCGTTCGTCATCGCCGGTCTGACGGCGCTCTTCTCGGCCCTGTCGTACGCCGAGCTGGCGGGCAGCATCCCCGTGGCGGGCTCCTCGTACTCGTATGCATACGCAACGATGGGCGAACTCGTCGCCTGGGTCTGCGGCTGGTGCCTGGTCCTGGAGTACGGCGTGTCGGTGGCCGCGGTCGCGGTCGGCTGGGGCGAGTACCTCAACGAACTGCTCCACGGGACGATCGGCGTCACCATCCCCTCCGCGCTGTCCTCGGCGCCGGGTGAGGGCGGCATCGTCAACCTGCCCGCGCTGATCGTCGTCCTGCTGGCGATGATCTTCCTGCTCGGCGGTGTGCGGGAGTCCGCACGCGCCAACACCATCATGGTCGTGGTGAAGATCGCCGCGCTGGTGCTGTTCTGCACGGTCGGCTTCATGGGCTTCAAGTCCGGCAACTACGCCGACTTCATGCCGCTCGGCATGGCCGGCGTCAGCGCCGCCGGTGCCACGCTGTTCTTCTCCTACATCGGTTTCGACGCCGCCTCCACCGCCGGTGAGGAGGCCAAGAACCCCAAGAAGGACCTGCCCCGCGCGATCATGCTCTCGCTGATCATCGTGACCGCCCTCTACGTGCTCGTCGCGGCCGTCGCCGTCGGCGCCTGGAACTGGACCAAGTTCGAGGGCTCCGACGCATCCCTCGCCGCGATCATGAACGACGTCAGCGGCCAGTCCTTCTGGGGCACCCTGCTCGCCCTCGGCGCGGTCATCTCCATCGCGAGCGTCGTCCTGACCGTGCTCTACGGCCAGACCCGCATCCTCTTCGCGATGTCCCGCGACGGCCTGGTGCCCAAGGCGCTCGGCAAGGTCCACCACAAGACCGGCGCGCCGCGCCTCAACACGGTGATCGTGTCCCTGTTCTGCGGTGTGCTCGCCGCCCTGATCCCGCTCGGCAAGCTCGTCGACGCCACCAGCATCGGCACGCTGTTCGCCTTCGCGCTGGTCAACATCGCGGTGATCGTCCTGCGGTACAAGCGGCCGGAGCTGGAGCGCACGTTCAAGGTGCCGTTCGGGCCGGTGCTGCCGGTCCTGGGCTTCGTCTTCTGCGCGTACAACATGTTCAGCCTCGACACCGTGACCTGGGTGGTCTTCGGGTTCTGGATGGCCTCCGGTCTCGTGTTCTACTTCCTGTACGGCTACCGCCGTTCCCGTCTGGCCGTGGCAGACGCATCAGTCGCATCAGAAGTGAAGTGAACCACCCGCAGTGCTGAACGATCTCGACGAACGCATCGTGCACGCCCTCGCCGAGGACGCCCGCCGCTCCTACGCGGACATCGGGCAGCTCGTCGGCCTGTCCGCGCCCGCCGTGAAGCGGCGCGTGGACCGGCTGCGCGCGACCGGCGCCATCACCGGGTTCACCGTCCGGGTGGACCCCTCGGCGCTGGGCTGGGAGACCGAGGGGTTCGTCGAGATCTACTGCCGCCGCAACACCTCGCCGGAGATCATCCAGCGGGGCCTGGAGCGCTACCAGGAGGTCGTGGCCGCGTCCACCGTCACCGGGGACGCGGACGCGATCGCCCAGGTCTTCGCCTCCGACATGCGGCACTTCGAGCGGGTCCTGGAGCGGATCGCGGGGGAGCCGTTCGTGGAGCGGACCAAGTCCGTGCTCGTCCTGTCGCCGCTGCTGCGGCGCTTCTCCTCCGGAGCGCCCACCTGATCCCGGCGTGCGGTCTACCATCGGTCGCATGACCTGGCGACATTGACCTTCACGCGCCCCTGAGCCCGGCGTCCGGCGACTGACCCGGACGCTGTACGGCTACGCCTTCCTGGACGACTTCGTCCTGCTGTACCCGGTCTACGCCCTGCTCTTCGGCGACACCGGGCTGTCCCTCGGGCAGATCTCCTCCCTCTTCGCCCTGTGGTCGGTCACCGGCGTGCTGCTGGAGGTCCCCTCCGGCGCCTGGGCCGACGCCGTCTCCCGTCGGCTGCTGCTGTGGCTCGGCCCGCTGCTGACCGCCGTCGGCTTCGCCCTGTGGGTGCTCATCCCCTCGTACGGGGCGTTCGCGCTCGGGTTCGTCCTCTGGGGCGCGGGTGGAGCGCTCGGCTCCGGCGCGCTGGAGGCGCTGGTGTACGAGGAACTGGACCGGCTCGGCGCGGCCGACGACTACGCCCGCGTGATGGGCCGGGCGCGTGCCGCGGGCCTGGTGGCCGTGATGGCCGCGATGGGGCTGGCCGGGCCGGTGCTCGCGCTGGGCGGTTATCCGCTGGTCGGTGCGGCGAGCGTGCTGACCTGTCTGCTGACGGCGGCTGTGGCGACCCGCTTCCCCGAGCATCGCGCCACGGCGTCCGGGAGTGGGAGCTGGTACGGCACGCTGCGCGCCGTCGGCCGCCCCGACCGGTCGGTCACCGCCGCACTGCTGCTCGTCGCGGCCGTCGGGTCGGTGTGGGGCGCCCTCGACGAGTACACGCCGCTGCTGGTCCGGGACACCGGCGTGCCGGACGGGGCCGGTCCCTCTCTGCTCCTGCTGATCTGGGCGGGCGCCACCGTCGGGAGCCTGCTCGCCGGTCCGGGCGAGCGCCTCGGCGCGGCCGGGTTCGCGGGTGTGCTCGCCGGTTCCGCAGTGGCCCTCGCCGTGGGCGCCCTGGCCCGGGCGCCGGCCGGTATCGCGCTGGTCGCCGTCGCCTTCGGCGGCTTCCAGCTGGCGAGTGTGCTGGCCGACGCCCGGCTCCAGCGGCGGATCGACGACAGCGCGCGGGCCACGGTCACGTCGATCGCGGGGCTGGGCACCGAACTGGCCACGGTCGCGGTGTTCGGCGCGTACGCGGCGATCGGCTCGGCGACCGGGCACAGTACGGCCTTCGCGGTGTTCGGGGTGCCGTACCTGGTGATCGCGGTGCTGGTGGCGGGCGCGGGAAGGGGAGCCCGTCGCCGGAGTGAGCCACCCTGGAGCGGGGGCTGACCGGCGGCGTGCCCCCGCCACATCGCGCAACGCGTCTTCGACGCCCGGCGGGGACCCGGCCGCGCCGGGCGCCCCGAGGAGGAGGGGACGTACGGCGAGGGCGCGCAACGAATCGCCGGGCCGTGCGGAACGGACGCAACAATCCGGCCGTCAGCGCGCAACGGCTGCTCCTTGTCCGGCCGCGCCCCCCGCCCGTACGGTCTACGTGGCCCCCACACCCATCCGTCCTGGTGAGGAACACGCATGCGCACCGCCCTGCTCCAGAGCTCCGGCCGGCCCGGCTCCACCGTCGAGAACCTCAAGGTCCTCGACGAGGCCGCGGGCCGTGCCGCTGCCGCCGGTGCCGGGCTGCTGGTCACGCCGGAGATGTTCCTGACCGGCTATGCGGTCGGCGACGACATCGCCCGTCTCGCCGAGCCCGCCGACGGTGACGCGGCCGACGCCGTCGCCGAGATCGCCACGCGGCACGGCCTGGCGATCGCGTACGGCTACCCGGAGCGCTCCGCCGACGTGGTCTTCAACTCCGCCCAGCTCATCTCCGCCGACGGCACGCGGCTCGCCAACTACCGCAAGACCCACCTCTTCGGCTGCTTCGAGCGCGACCACTTCACGCCGGGCGAGCAGCCGGTGGTCCAGGCCGAGCTGGACGGGCTGCGGGTCGGGATCATGATCTGCTACGACGTGGAGTTCCCGGAGAACGTCCGGGCGCACGCCCTCGCCGGCACCGACCTGCTGCTGGTGCCGACCGCGCAGATGCACCCGTTCCAGTTCGTCGCCGAGTCGCTGGTACCGGTGCGGGCCTTCGAGAACCAGATGTACGTGGCGTACGTCAACCGGGTCGGCCACGAGGGCGAGTTCGAGTTCGTGGGGCTGTCCACCCTCGCCGGGCCGGACGGTTTCGCCCGCACCCGCGCCGGGCGCGGTGAGGAACTCGTCCTCGCCGAGGTGGACCCCGCCTTCCTCGCCGCCTCCCGGGAGGCGAACCCGTATCTGAAGGACCGCCGCCCCGGCCTCTACGGGTCGCTCGTCTGAAACCCCCACCCCGTTCTTCTTGTGCAAGGAGCCCGTACCCCATGACGTCCACGGTGCCCAACGCCGTCGAGCACGCCGACGAGCAGCAGCCGCCGATCACCATGTTCGGCCCGGACTTCCCGTACGCGTACGACGACTTCCTCGCCCACCCGGCGGGCCTCGGCCAGATACCCGCGACCGAGCACGGCACCGAGGTCGCGGTCATCGGCGGCGGCCTGTCCGGCATCGTGGCCGCGTACGAGCTGATGAAGATGGGCCTCAAGCCCGTCGTCTACGAGGCCGACCGGATCGGCGGACGCCTGCGCACCGTCGGCTTCGAGGGCTGCGACCCGTCGCTGACCGCCGAGATGGGCGCGATGCGCTTCCCGCCGTCCTCCACCGCCCTCCAGCACTACATCGACCTGGTCGGCCTGGAGACCAGGCCCTTCCCGAACCCGCTGGCGGAGGCCACCCCGTCGACCGTCGTCGACCTCAAGGGCGAGAGCCACTACGCCGAGACCATCGACGACCTGCCGCAGGTCTACCGGGACGTGGCCGACGCCTGGAACAGGTGCCTCGAAGAGGGCGCCGACTTCTCCGACATGAACCGGGCGATGCGCGAGCGGGACGTGCCGCGCATCCGCGAGATCTGGTCGAAGCTCGTCGAGAAGCTCGACAACCAGACCTTCTACGGCTTCCTCTGCGACTCGGACGCCTTCAAGTCCTTCCGGCACCGCGAGATCTTCGGCCAGGTCGGCTTCGGCACCGGCGGCTGGGACACCGACTTCCCCAACTCCATCCTGGAGATCCTGCGGGTCGTCTACACCGAGGCCGACGACCACCACCGCGGCATCGTCGGCGGCTCCCAGCAGCTGCCGCTGCGGCTGTGGGAGCGGGAGCCGGAGAAGATCGTGCACTGGGAGTACGGCACCTCGCTCGCGAAACTGCACGAGAACGGCGAGCCGCGCCCGGCGGTGACCCGGCTGCACCGCACCGCGGGCAACCGCGTCACCGTGACCGACGCGAACGGCGACATCCGCACCTACCAGGCGGCCATCTTCACCGCCCAGTCCTGGATGCTGCTGTCGAAGATCGCCTGCGACGACTCGCTGTTCCCGATCGACCACTGGACCGCGATCGAGCGCACCCACTACATGGAGTCGTCCAAGCTCTTCGTGCCCGTGGACCGCCCGTTCTGGCTGGACAAGGACGAGACGGGGCGTGACGTCATGTCGATGACGCTCACCGACCGTATGACGCGCGGGACCTACCTCCTGGACGACGGTCCGGACAAGCCCGCCGTGATCTGCCTGTCGTACACCTGGTGCGACGACAGCCTGAAGTGGCTGCCGCTGTCCGCGAACGAGCGGATGGAGGTCATGCTGAAGTCGCTCGGCGAGATCTACCCGAAGGTCGACATCCGCAAGCACATCATCGGCAGCCCGGTGACGGTCTCCTGGGAGAACGAGCCCTACTTCATGGGCGCGTTCAAGGCCAACCTGCCCGGCCACTACCGCTACCAGCGGCGCCTGTTCACGCACTTCATGCAGGACCGGCTGCCCGAGGACAAGCGGGGCATCTTCCTCGCCGGTGACGACATCTCCTGGACGGCCGGCTGGGCCGAGGGCGCCGTCCAGACCGCGCTGAACGCGGTCTGGGGCGTCATGCACCACTTCGGCGGGACGACCGACCCGGCCAACCCCGGCCCCGGCGACGTCTACGACGAGATCGCGCCGGTGGAACTGCCCGAGGACTAGGGCAGGCCCTAGATTCCGGCCGCTCGCGCCTGCTCGTACACCTGGGCGGCGACGTCCTTGAGTTCCTGGGCGTCCCGCACGGTGGACTGGAGGTCGAGGAGGATCTCGTCGAGGCCGATCCGGGCGTGCGCGACCAGGTCCTCGATGATCTGGTCGACGCTGCCCTGGAAGGGGCTGCGGTCGGGGCCGTCGTAGGCCTTGGCCGTGTACTGCGGGTTCACCCGCAGCACCGTGCGGATCGGCTCCTTACGGCCGCGCTCGGCCGCCAGATCCTGCAGCTCCCGCCACTGCGCGGCCACGGCCTCGGCGCCCATGCCCACCGGCATCCAGCCGTCGGCGTGGTCGACGAGGCGGCGCCGCGCCCTCGGGGTGTTCGCGGCCAGCAGGATGGGGATCGGCCGGGCCGGTTTGGGGCCGACCACGGCCGAGGCGATCTTCGTGACGCGCCCGTCGTACGACACCGGGTCCGGACCCCACACCGCGCGGCACACCCCGATCAGCTCGTCCAGCATCTGGCCGCGCTCCTCGAACGGCCGCACCGACGCGGCCGCGTACTCGTCGTGGGACCAGCCCGTGCCGAACCCGGCGACCACCCGGCCGCCGCTCGCCGCGTCCAGCGAGGCGAGCGCCTTGGCGAGCTGGAACGGCACGTGCAGGGGTGCCACCAGCACGCTGGTGCCCAACTCGGCACGCTCGGTGGCCGCGGCCGCCAGGGTGAGGGTGACCAGCGGGTCGGCCACGCCCCGGTAGGAGTCGGGCCAGGGGAGGCCCTCGATGCCGTACAGGCCCTGGGTGGCGGGCTCGGGGAACAGAGCCCGCTCGTACACCCACAGGCTCTCGTAGCCGGTCCCCTCAGCGGCGCGCGCCACGTCGGGCACGTCACGTCCGAGGTCGTACTGCCTGTTCTGCGGGAGGCCGAGTCCGAGGCGTGTCGCCATACCGTGTGCTCCTTTGCAAGAGGTCTGTTTCTGTCGAACGTACAGCTCTCACACGGGAGTTCCAGGGCGTGGCAGGGCCGACACCGGATCAGCCCGGCAGCGGCGTGAGCATCATCCGGCCCGCCAAGCCCACCGCCGCGTCCAGGCGCTCGGTGAACTCCGCGGCGAGGTCAGGCAGCCTGCGCAGCGCCCACAGGGCCCGCGCCGCCGACCACGTGGCGTCCCGGGCGCGTTCCAGGCTCCACGCGCCGAGCAGATGGGTGAGCGGGTCGGCGATCTGGAGCAGGTCGGGACCCGGCATCAGATCTTCGCGGATGCGCTCCTCCAGCGTCACGAGCAGGTCGCCCACGCGGTCGAACTCGTCCTCCAGCTCCGCCGGTTCGCAGTCCAACGTACGACAGGCGTCCACGACGGCGAGCGCCAGGTCGTGCCCGATGTGCGCGTTGATGCCCGCGAGCGCGAACTGCAGCGGCCGTACGCCGGGATGGCGGCGCAGCTGGAACAGCGGCCGCCAGCAGGCCGGTGGACGCCGGTCCGCCGCGACCGCGTCGACGGCCGCCAGATAGCGCTCCGCGAACCGTACGTCCAGCGTGATCGCGGCCCGCGCGTCGGGGAAGGCCCCGCTGTCGATGCGGTGGTCGACGGCCTCGGTGACGGCGAGGTAGACACGGTTGAAGACCGCGACCCCGTCCTGTGCGGGCAGGGCCGCGGCCAGCGCGCGCATCCGGGAGACGACCGCGTCGACGGGAGTGGTGAACTCTTCCAACTGCGTCATGGGGGCAGCGTCCCAGCCCTACGCCGGCCCGGGTGCAGGCGAGCCCGGCGCTTCCCCAGAACGAGGGACGCGGCCGCCACGCGTGGGGGAGTGCAGGGCGGAGCAGCCGGGGACCTTCTTACCGTCGCACGCCTATGACGTGGCCTCGTCGTAGCGGGAGGTGCCCTCGTCCAGGAGCGGCCGCTGCGTCTTGAGGTGGGCGGGGGCGAACGCCCGCAGCGCGTGGTAGCCGGTGATGACGACGAGCGTGCCGAGGGCGATGCCGCTCAGCGAGAACGTATCAGGGCTGGTCGCGGGTGCTTCGTACACGTGGGCGACCACCCACCACCTTGGGGCGGTCCCGGTCCCCGGAGCGCAGCACGCCCGCGAACACCGCCAGGCCGCACGACAGGAAGGTCACCAGAGCGAACGACACCACCAGGCTCGTCGCCTGCGCCAGCGTGCCGATCGCGCTCGGCGCGATCAGCCCTGAGGTGTACGTGATGGTCGCGACGCCCGCGATGGCCTGGCTCGGGTTCGGGCCGCTGCGGCCCGCCGCCGCGAAGCACAGCGGGACGACCACGGCGATGCCCAGACCCATCAGCGCGAAGCCCGCCATGGCCGTCGCCGGGTGGTCCGAGAAGACGATCAGCAGACCGCCCACGGTGGCGAGGACGCCGCCGGTGCGGACCGTGCGCACCGAGCCGTAGCGGTCCACCACCTTGTCGCCCGCGATCCGGGCGAGCGCCATGGTGAGGGTGAAGCCGGTCGTGCAGGCGGCCGCGAGACCGGCCGACGTGCCCAGCTCGTCCTTCAGATAGACCGCCGACCAGTCCAGGCTCGCCCCCTCCGCGAACACCGCGCAGAACCCGACCGCGCCGATCAGCAGCGCCGACCTCGGCGGCAGCGCGAAGCGGGGCGGGGGTTCCTCGTCCTCGGCGGGCTGGAGGTCCAGCACCCAGGTGCAGGCGAGCAGGCCCAGCAGGGTGAGGCACGCGGCCGCCAGCGCATGGTGCAGCCGGGCGTCCGTGCCCAGGTGCGCGGCGAGCGTGCCGCCCGCCGAGCCGATCAGGGCGCCCGCGCTCCACATGCCGTGCAGGCCGGACATGATCGAGCGGCCGAGGCGGTTCTCGACCTCCACGCCGAGCGCGTTCATCGCGACGTCCGCCATGCCGGCCGTGGCGCCGAAGGTGAACAGGGCCAGGCAGAGCGCGAGCAGGTTGGGCGCGAGGGACGGCAGGACCAGCGCCAGCGTCCACAGGGCGAGCAGTCCGCGCAGGGCCGTGCGGGCGCCGAAACGGTGGCTGATCCGGCTCGCCAGCGGCATCGCCAAGGACGCGCCGAGGGCGGGGAAGGCGAGCGCCAGGCCGAGCTGGCCGGCGCTCACCGAGGCGTGGTCCTGGATCCAGGGGACGCGGGTGGCGAACGAGCCGGTGACCGCGCCGTGCACGGCGAACACGGCGGCCACGGCGTACCGGGCGTGTTTCACCTCTCGGTGCTCGTAGACCACGTCCTTCATGTTCCCGCCCATGTTCCCGCCCCTTGTGCGTCCCGGCGCCGACCGCGTCCGGCGGGTAAATTATCAGGGACCCTGCCTGATAGATAGAGGGCACGGTGCGACAGGCCCCTCTGGAAGGATCACGGCATGCCCGCATCCCCGAGCACCGCCCGGGCCATCAACGACCGGCTCGCCCTGCGGCTGTTGCAGCAGGAAGGGCCGTTGACGGCCGGGCAGCTGAAGCAGTTGACCGGCCTGTCCCGGCCCACGGTCGCCGACCTCGTCGAACGCCTGTCCGCCGCCGGTCTGGTCGCGGTGGTGGGCGAGGCGGGGGAACAGCGGCGCGGGCCCAACGCCAAGCTGTACGGGATCGTCGCCGACCGCGCGTATCTGGCCGCGCTCGACGTCCGCACCGAGGGCGTCTCCGTGATCGTCTCCGACCTGCTCGGCCGGGTGCTCGCCGAGGCGTCCGTGCCGATCGGCGACGACACGGGCACCGGGCCCGCGGTGGAGCAGGCGGTCGCGCTGGTGGAGCGGGCGGCGAAGGAGGCCGGGGCGATGGGGGCGCCCCCGCGCGAGGGCGCGCGAGCGTGGGGGAGGCTGCACACCGTCGGGATCGGCGCGCCCGGCCTGATCGACCCCGCCACCGGCGAACTCCGCGACTCCTCCGGCCTGCCCGCCTGGCACCGGCGCCTTGTCGCGGCCCTGCAGGAACGTCTTCCCCACGCCCGGATCATCATCGAGAACGAGACCAACCTCGCGGCGCTGGCGGAACAGCGGGAGGGGGCGGCCCGGGACCGGGACACGTTCGTGCTGCTGTGGCTGGGGCACGGGACCGGCGCGGCGGTGGTGCTGGACGGGGCGCTGCGGCGAGGGGCGTCCGGTGGCACGGGGGAGATCGGGTTTCTGCCGGTGCCGGGGACGGGTGGGCTGCCGTCGGCGACGGACTGCGCGGGGGGATTTCATTCGCTGGCGGCGGCGGGGGCGATCGTGGGGCTGGCGGGGGAGTGCGGGGTGGAGGCGGACAGCGCGGGAGCGGGGGCCGCGGAGTTGGTGCGAGGGGCCGTGGGGGCGGTCGGCGGTTCGGCGGCATCCGGTGGGGCCGCCGCCCGTTTCCTCGGCGCCCTGGCCGACCGCCTCACCATCGGCGTCGCCTCCGTCGTCGCCGTGCTGGACCCCGGCTGCGTGGTGCTCGGCGGGGAGGTCGGGCAGGCCGGTGGCGGGGTGCTCGCCGGGCTGGTCGAGGAACGGGTCCGGCGGATGTCGCCGCTGGTCACGGAGGTGCGGGCGAGTGTGCTGGGCGGCGGTGCCGTACTGCGCGGGGCGTTGCTGACCGCGCGGGACCGGGCCCAGGACGAGCTGTTCGCACCGCCCGGGCGTTAGGGGTCCTTGCACTATGCCCGCCCGGGTCGCGCGGCCTGGCACCGCACCTCGCCGCGTTGCCGACCGGGTCCGCCCTCCGGCGGACGACGCGAGTCTGACGACAAGGCCCGGGATCATCACGCCCTTCGGACGCCCCCGATGTGCACCGTCAGGTGCTCCTCGAACGTGCCCTTCCCCACCGCCTGCCGCGGCGCGAGGTGCCCGCCGCCGCGGAAGGCGCGGTACGTCTGTCCCCACATCGGTACGTTCACGATCGCCCGCCGGCGGCCCGTGGCCCTCAGGTACGAGCGGGCCAGGGACTCGACCGTCCGCACCTCGGGGCCGCCCATGTCCTCGGCCCGCCCGGCCGGTCCGCCCGCCGCCAGTTCCGCGAGCCGGGCCGCGACCTCGGCGACCTCGATCGGCTGGACCTTCAGCCCGGCCGGCAGCAGCATGACCGGCGGCCTGGCCAGGGTGTCGAACAGCCGGACGAGCAGGTCGTGGAACTGGGTCGTGCGCAGCACGGTCCAGCCCAGCCCCGACTCCGCGATCAGCCGTTCCACGGTGAGCTTCGTCTTGTAGTAACCGAACGGCACCCGGTCGACCCCGACGATCGAGATGCAGATCAGGTGGCCCACCCCGGCCCGGCGCGCCGCCGCGACGAGATGGGCCGCCGCCTCCTCGTCACCGCCGCGCGGAGTGGCGCAGTGCACGATCGTGTCCGCGCCCGCGACGGCCGCGTCCAGTGTGCTGCCGCCTTCACGCAGGTCGACGGCGTACGGCTGGGCGTGCCGACTGAGCACCCGCACGTCGTGCCCGTCCGCGCTCAGCCGCTCGGTGACGAGTCGGCCGAGGGTTCCGGTACCGCCGGTCACCAGGATCGTGGTCATGCTGTTCAGCCCCTTCGGACGCCGTGCGCTCCCGGCTGGAGCGCCCTTCGCCTGCAGGGACCGAGTAGCCCCCCTTGGAATGCGACAACCGCGGGGGTGGCGCGCCTCGTACTCCTCGGCCTTGGGGAGGCCCGGCGGCGGGCAAGGGCCGTCGTCACCGCCGCCGGGCCCGTCCTGGCCGGGGGTCAGCAGGCGCCGAGGTCCTGCCAGACCCCCCACTCACCGGTGGTGCCGGGCTCCTCGCCCTTCGTCCACCACTTCGCCTTCCACGAGTGCCCACCATGGGCCACCGTGCTGCCTCCGCCGTACTCCGTCGTGGCGTTCCAGGCCGGAGCCGTGCACTGCCCGGTGCCGCCCGTCGGGGTGGGCGTGGGTGTCGGGGTCGCCGTCCCCGGCTCCACCACCGTCGTCCCGCGCGCCAGATCCCCCGCCAGGGCGTACGTCTTCCCGCCGAACGTCACCGTCCAGTTCGACGGCGTCGACACGGGCAGGTAGTACACGAAGTCCAGCTCCACCGACGCGCCCGGCGCCAGCGTCTGCCAGCTCGGCAGCTTCAGCGAGACCCGGTGGTAGTCGCCCTTGAGGCCGCCTGCGTTCGCCCCGGTGTGATCGCTGCGGATCACCGAAGTCCCCCAGCCGGACTGGTCCTTGGCGTTGCCGGGCGCCGAGGTGGCGTAGTCGAACCGGAACTCCGTACCGCCCGGCAGTGCCGTCTGCGTCCGGTTCGTGATCTTCAGCTTGGGGCTGATCGGGTAGTTGGAGTCGCCGAGCGGGAACTGCCCGAACTCCACGTCGATGTCCAGCGCCTCGGTCGGCAACTCGATCGTCGACCGCTGCGCGCCGTACGGCGAGGCCGACTTGAACTTCTCGTACATCAGGGTCGTCAGCGTGGACCCCGGCTCGTACTGCCCCTTGGCCGCGTTCCACGCGTAGTCACCGGCCAGCTCCCACACCATCGTGCCGCCGATGCCGCGGTCCACGACGTAGTCGGCCTTGGCGGCCACCGACTGCTCGTCCTCCGTGGACAGGAACACCTTCTTCTCGGCGTTCCACAGCCAGGGCGCGACCAGCGTGGCGTCGTACTTCCGGGCGTACGTCCCGGTCAGCGCGGTGCCGGCGGGGAAGCCGTACCGCGTGACGTAGTCGCCGACGATCCCCTTCTCCAGGTTCTTGGCGTGCCACATCGGGTTGGAACCGGCCGGCGACTCCTCGCCGTTCGTGTCCCGGTCGTGCCAGAGGTTGTCGATGCCGGTGGCGCCGTCGCCGCACTTGGTCAGGCCCGACCCGGCCGGGCAGTCGGAGGAGGGCGCCCTGCCCCAGAGGCCGTCGGTGCCTCCGGTGACGTTCTTGAATCCCCGGGTGTAATAGGGCAGGCCGATGTTGATCCGTCCGGCCGGCATCGAGCCGCGGAAGTAGTGGTACGCCCAGTCGGTGTTCAGATAGCCGATGCCGCCGTACTGGGACGTGGAGTACACGCCCGCGGCCGCGAGTTCCGCGTCCCTGCCGTCGTCGAAGAGCGAGGCGTTCGGGCCGACGTACTCGTTCCACGCGCCGTGCAGGTCGTACGACATGATGTTGACGTAGTCCAGGTACTTCTGCACCTGGAAGGTCTCCATACCGCGCAGCAGGTATCCGGAGGAGGGCGCCGCCACCGTCAGCAGATAGTGCCGGCCGTCCGCCGCGCCCGCGCGGTCGAGTTTCTCGCGCAGGGTCTTCATCAGGGCCGCGTAGCCCTTGACCAGCCCGGCCCGGCGGGCGTTGGAGACCGGCCAGTCGAGCGGGTTGCCCGCGTCCTTCATGGTCGTCGGGTACTCGTAGTCGATGTCGACGCCGTTGAAGCCGTACTGCCTGATGAACTCGACCGCCGAATGCGCGAAGGTGTCGATACCGGCCTGGTTGACCGAGCCGTCGGCGTTCGTGGCCATCGAGTAGAAGCCGCCGGAGTTGACCCGCGTGCCGTTGTCGTCGACATAGCCGCCGGTCTCGGCCCAACCGCCCACCGAAATCAGCGTCTTGACGTCCGGGTGCTGTTTCTTGAATTTGTTCAGCAGGTTGAAGTGGCCCTTGTAGGGCAGTGCCGGGTCCATTTCGGCGCCGGTGACACCGGGCCAGGTCATTCCGGTCGCCGGATTCGTGGTGCCGTCCGTGCCCACCGAGATCCTGTTGCCTGCGTCGACGTGCGCGAAGGCGTAGTTGAGGTGGGTGACCTTGTCCCACGGGATGTCCGAGGCCAGATAGGCGGGCGTGCCGTCCTTGCCGGTGCGCCAGCCGGTGAAGTAGCCGATCACCCGGCGCTGGTGGTCGGCGCCCATCTTCTCCCGGCCCGCCGAGTCGTAGACCGAGCAGTACGGGACGTCCACGCCGGGCGTCCGGTACAGCCCGTCGGGGCGGCAGGACTCCTGGTCGGCGGCGTGCGAGACGGTGGCCGGGAGACCGGCGAGGACCAGGCCCGCGACGGCCCCGGCGGCCGTGAGCAGGGCGGATCCGGATCTGTGACGCGAGGGGGACAGCACGGTCGGTTCCTCTCCACGGAGTTGCGCAGACCCTAGAGAGGACTAGACCAGTGCGTCAATAGGTATGTACCAATTCAAGCGGGCGTGTGCGGACGGGAGTTGGGGCCCGCTTCCGGCCGCCCGAGAAGCCCAGTGATGCACCCTGTGAGCCACCCCACATCGCTCGCCCGTATGGACGTCGATCGGTCGTGGCACACTGGCCCTGTACCAGTAGCAGCGCACTCCGGGGTCGGTGAAAGTCCGAACCGGCGGTTACAGTCCGCGACCCGGTCGCCTCCAGCGGCCGGTTGACCAGGTGAAACTCCTGGACCGACGGTTAAAGTCCGGATGGGAGGCAGTGCGCGGCGAGCGGGCATCCGTGCGCGCCGCCGACTGTGATCGTCCCGTGTCGGGACGAGTCCGTCCGGCGACGCCCCCGGTGTCCCGCTCGTACTTCTGTCGTCTCGGCAGCCCCGGAGTCCGTGCCCGAAGAGGCAGGAGGACCCGGGAAGTGTTCACCGGAATCGTCGAAGAACTGGGCGAGGTCACCGCCGTCGAGAACCTCGGCGACGCCTCCCGCTTCCGGCTCCGCGGCCCCGTCGTCACCGAGGGGGCACGCCACGGCGACTCCATCGCCGTCAACGGCGTCTGCCTCACGGTCGTCGACCACGAGGGCGACGAGTTCACCGCCGACGTCATGGCCGAAACCCTCAAGCGCTCCAGCCTGGGCGTCCTCACCGTCGGCTCCCGCGTCAACCTCGAACGGCCCACCGCCGTCGGCGCCCGCCTCGGCGGCCACATCGTGCAGGGCCACGTCGACGGCACCGGCACCGTCCTGGAGCGCACCCCCTCCGAGCACTGGGAGATCGTGAAGATCTCCCTCCCGGCCGACCTCGCCCGCTATGTCGTCGAGAAGGGCTCCATCACCGTCGACGGCATCAGCCTCACCGTCGTCGAGGCCGGAGCCGACTACTTCACCGTCAGCCTGATCCCCACCACCCTCGCCCTGACCACCCTCGGTCTCAAGCAGCCCGGCGACCCGGTCAACCTCGAAGTCGACATCATCGCCAAGTACGTGGAGCGGCTGCTGGCCGGTCAGGGGGCCACCCGGTGAACTGGCTCAACTCCGAGGCCTTCACCGTCTTCGGGCAGCACATCAAGTGGTCGGACATGATCGGCAACGTGATCGGTCTGCTCGCCCTGGCGCTCGGCTGGCGTCGCTCGATCTGGACCTGGCCCGCCCAGTTCGTCTCCGGCCTCATCCTCTTCGCCGCCTTCGCCACCGCCCACCTCTCCGGCAGCGCCGGCAAGCAGGTCGTCGTGATGCTCGTCGCCGCGTACGGCTTCTGGCAGTGGAACCGGGGGCGGCAGCAGGCCCAGGACGGCTCCATCGCCGTCCGCTTCGCGACCTGGCGCGAGCGCGCGGCGCTGGCCGGTGCCGCCGCGCTCGGCACCCTCGCGGTCGGCGGCCTGTTCACCGCGTACCCGACCCTGTCCTGGGACCCCTGGCCGGACGCGTACATCTTCGTCGGCACCGTCGTCGCCATGTACGCCCAGGCGCGCGGCATGGTCGAGTTCTGGTTCGCCTGGCTGCTCGTCGACCTGGTCGGCGTGCCGCTGAACTTCGCCAACGGCTTCGCCTTCTCCGGCTTCGTCTACGTCATCTACGGCGCACTCGTCCTGTGGGGCATGCGCGACTGGTGGCTGCGCTCCCGCCGGGACGCGCGGCCCGTCCTGGAAGGAGCACCGGCATGACCGCCCCCCCGTCTCCCACCACCCCAAACGAGGCGCTTCGCGCCGCTCCTTCGATTCCACCCGTCCTGTACAGCACCGAAGACTTCGACGACCTCACCCTCGATCCCGTCGAGCAGGCCATCGCCGACATCGCGGCAGGCCGGCCGGTCGTGGTCGTCGACGACGAGGACCGCGAGAACGAGGGCGACCTCGTCATCGCCGCCGAGAAGGCGACCCCCGAGATCGTCGCCTTCATGATGAGCGAGTGCCGCGGCCTGATCTGCGCCCCCATGGAGGGCGAGGAGCTGGACCGGCTCCGGCTCCCGCAGATGGTCGAGGACAACACCGAGTCGATGAGGACCGCGTTCACCGTCTCCGTGGACGCCTCCGCCGCCCACGGTGTGACCACCGGCATCTCGGCCTCCGACCGGGCGACCACGCTGCAACTGCTCGCGAGCGGCACCGCCGAGCCCGTCGACTTCGTCCGCCCGGGCCACATCTTCCCGCTGCGCGCCCAGCCCGGCGGCGTCCTCACCCGCAACGGCCACACCGAGGCCGCCGTCGACCTCGCCCGCCTCGCGGGCCTGCGCCCCGCCGGCGCCATCGTCGAGATCGCGGGCGAGGACGGCCAGATGCTGCGCCTGCCCGAGCTGATCCCGTTCGCCCGCAAGCACGGCCTGACGATCATCTCCATCGAGGACCTGATCGCCTACCGCCGCAGCTCCGAGCCCACCGTCCGTCGCGAGGCCGAGACCCGGCTCCCCACCGCCCACGGCACCTTCACGGCGTACGGCTACCGCTCCACCGTCGACGGCGTCGAGCACGTCGCCCTGGTGCACGGCGAGATCGGCGACGGCGAGGACGTCCTGGTCCGCGTCCACTCCGAATGCCTCACCGGTGACGTCTTCCACTCCCTGCGCTGCGACTGCGGCCCGCAGCTTCAGACCTCCCTGGAGCGCATCCACGCCGAGGGCCGGGGCGTGGTGGTCTACCTGCGCGGACACGAGGGCCGCGGCATCGGCCTGCTGTCCAAGCTCCGGGCCTACGAGCTCCAGGAGCGCGGCCGGGACACCCTCGACGCCAACCTGGAGCTGGGCCTGCCCGCCGACGCCCGCGACTACGCGGCCGGCGCGCAGATCCTCGCGGACCTCGGCGTGCGCAGTGTCCGCCTGATGACCAACAACCCCGAGAAGACCGGCGCGCTCGTCCGGCACGGAATCCGGGTCACCGAGCGCGAGCCGATGCCCGTGCAGGCGGGCGAGCACAATCTCCGGTACCTGCGCACCAAGCGGGACCGGATGGGCCATGACCTGCCCTGGCTGGACACGCCCGCCGTGACCACCTGTGGCAACCAGTAGATCAGCAACGAGGAGAAACGTGAGCGGCAAGGGCGCACCGGAACTGTCCGTACGCAATGTGGGTGACCTGCGGGTCGCCGTCATCGCGGCGCAGTGGCACGAGAAGGTGATGGACGGTCTGGTCGACGGCGCCCTGCGCGCCCTGCACGACCTGGGCATCGACGAACCGACCCTCCTGCGGGTCCCCGGCAGCTGGGAGCTCCCGGTCGTCGCCAAGGTCCTCGCCGGGCGCGGCTACGACGCGATCGTCGCCCTCGGCGTCGTCATCCGGGGCGGCACCCCCCACTTCGACTACGTGTGCCAGGGCGTCACCCAGGGCCTCACCCAGGTCTCCGTCGAGACCGGCGTCCCCGTCGGCTTCGGCGTGCTCACCTGTGACAACGAGGAGCAGGCCCTGGACCGGGCAGGCCTGGAGGGCTCCAGCGAGGACAAGGGACACGAGGCGGTGACCGCTGCGGTCGCCACCGCGGCCACGCTCCGCTCAGTATCCGAACCATGGCGTTAGGCGGGCCGGCACAGCGCGTAAAGTGGGCGGCACCATGTCCAAGAAGACGTTCGAGGAGCTCTTCACCGAGCTCCAGCACAAGGCCGCCCACGGCGACCCCGCCACTTCCCGCACCGCGGAGCTGGTCGAGAAGGGCGTCCATGCCATCGGCAAGAAGGTCGTCGAGGAGGCCGCCGAGGTCTGGATGGCCGCCGAGTACGAGAGCAAGGACGCGGCGGCCGAGGAGATCTCCCAGCTGCTGTACCACGTCCAGGTGATGATGGTCGCGCGCGGGATCTCCCTCGACGACGTCTACGCCCACCTCTGAACCACACGCCGCACAAGAACACCCCTTCACACAAAGGAAGCCGACCTCATGCTGCGCATCGCCGTCCCCAACAAGGGTTCCCTCTCCGGCCCTGCGGCGGACATGCTGCATGAGGCCGGCTACCAGCAGCGCCGCGAGTCCAAGGAACTGCGGATCGTCGACCCGGCGAACGACGTCGAGTTCTTCTACCTCCGCCCCCGGGACATCGCGATCTACGTCGCCTCCGGGCAGCTCGACATCGGTATCACCGGCCGTGACCTGCTGATCGACTCCGGCGCCAACGCCGAGGAGATCCTGCCGCTCGGCTTCGCCCGCTCCACCTTCCGCTACGCCACCAAGCCCGGCGGCATCAGCGGCCTGGCGGACCTGAACGGCAAGACGGTCGCCACCTCCTACGAGGGCATCGTCGCCAAGCACCTCGCCGACAACGGCATCGACGCCTCCGTCGTCCACCTCGACGGCGCCGTCGAGACCGCCATCCAGCTCGGCGTCGCCGAGGTCATCGCGGACGTCGTCGAGACCGGCACCAGCTTGCGCAACGCGGGCCTGGAGGTCGTCGGCGAGCCGATCATGAAGTCCGAGGCCGTCGTCATCCGCCGGGTCGGTACGGACGGCGAGGAGCCCAAGGTGCAGCAGTTCCTGCGCCGGCTCCAGGGCGTGCTGGTGGCACGGACGTACGTGATGATGGACTACGACATCCGCGCCGAGCACCTGGAAGCGGCCGTCGCCATCACCCCCGGCCTGGAGGGCCCCACGGTCTCCCCGCTGCACAACGAGGGCTGGGTCGCCGTCCGCGCGATGGTGCCCGCCGATGGCGCCCAGCGGATCATGGACGACCTGTACGACATCGGCGCCCGGGCCATCCTGACCACCGCCATCCACGCCTGCCGCCTCTGAGGGACACCGCACCGATGTCGGACCTGCCTCCGCTGCCCGTCACCTTCCGGCCGGGCCGCACCCGTGCCGTCCTGCTCTCCGCGGCCGCCACGCTCTTCGTCATCGTGTCGACGATCGCGCTGCTGCTGGACCGGCTCGGCCCCGGCGAGCGGATCAGCTTCGTCTTCACGGCGGCCCTGCTGTCGGCCGTCGCGCTGATGCTGGCCCGCCCGAAAGTCGTCGCCGACGAGTCCGGCGTCACCGTCGTGAACTTCGCCAGCACGCGCCGGCTGGAGTGGGCGCAGATCGTGCAGGTGCACCTGCGGGTCGGCGACCCGTGGGTGTTCCTGGACCTGAGCGACGGCACCAGCCTGGCCGCGATCGGCATCCAGCCCGGTATCGCCAAGGCACAGGCCATCGCCGACGCGCGCACCCTGCGGGCGCTGGTCGAGGCCCGTTCCGGCGGACCACGGGACTGACTCGGGGCCGTTCACCCTGCCGTATCGGCCGGTGTCTTGAATAATCTGTTGGCGGAGGCGTTGTCCGTGACGCCTCCGCCCCTGTCGTGCCGGTCGGCGCACAGGGGTTCCTGCTACCCGAGGAGTGACCCTCTCCGGCGATGGACGGATCGTCCTGTAGTACCTGCGCCGCCCCCTGCCGACAGTGCGCGGAGGCGGCGGCCTCATGACCACCCCCCTGCTGCTTCTGGCGGCCGCTTTCCTGCTCATCCTCGCCAACGGCTTCTTCGTCGCGGCCGAGTTCGGCCTCGTGACGGTCGACCGCCCGGACGCCGAGAAGGCCGCCGCCGAGGGCGACCGACGGGCCCGCCGGGTCGTCGAGTCGCTGAAGGAGCTGTCGTTCCAGCTCTCCGGCACCCAGCTCGGCATCACCATCACCTCCCTGGTCGTCGGCATGCTCGCCGAACCGGCCCTCGCCCAGCTGCTGGACGGCCCCCTCACCGCCGTCGGCATCCCCGACGGCGCGGTGTCCGGGGTGGCCGTGGCCCTCGGCATGCTGCTGGCCTCCGCCGTGCAGATGGTGGTCGGAGAACTCGTCCCCAAGAACTGGGCGGTCTCCCGCCCCCTGCAGGTCGCGCGCTTCGTCGCCGGTCCGCAGCATCTGTTCGCACGCGTGTTCAGGCCGGTGATCGCCGGTCTCAACGCCGTCGCCAACCGCCTGGTGCGCACGCTGGGCGTCGAGCCCACCGAGGAGCTGGCCTCCGCCCGCACCCCCGACGAACTCGTCTCCCTGGCCCGGCACTCCGCCCGCGCCGGTGCGCTGGAGCAGGACACCGCGGATCTGTTCGTCCGCACCCTGTCGCTCGGCGAGCTGACCGCGCAGCACGTCATGACCCCGCGCGTGAAGGTGAGCGCCCTGCAGTCCTCGGCGACCGCCGAGGACGTGGTCAACCTGACCCGGGCCACCGGCCTGTCCCGCTTCCCCGTCTACCGGGACCGGATCGACGAGATCGTCGGCATGGTCCACCTCAAGGACGCGCTCGCCGTCTCCGCGCCGGAGCGGCTGCGCACGCCCGTCGGCCGGATCGCCAAGCCGCCGCTGCTGGTCCCCGAGACGCTGCCGGTACGGCCGCTGCTCGCCCGGTTGCGCAGCGAGCAGCCGATCGCCGTCGTCGTCGACGAGTACGGCGGCACGGCCGGTGTCGTCACGCTGGAGGACATCGTCGAGGAGATCGTCGGCGAGGTCCGTGACGAGCACGACGGTCACGACCTGCCCGAACTGTCCTCCGCCCCGCCGGAGGACGGCCGCCCTGCCTGGGACGCCGACGGCAGCTGCCGGGTCGACACCCTGCGGCGCATGGGCCTCGACGTGCCCGAGGGCCCCTACGACACGGTCGCCGGCCTGGTCGCCGACCTGCTCGGCCGGATTCCGGCCGTCGGCGACCGCGCCGAACTACCGGGCTGGCGGCTGGCCGTGCGCCAGGTCGGGCACTACCGCGCCGAGCGGGTACGCATCGTGCGCACCGCCCCCGTCATGGAGGCCGTGCGATGAGCGTGCTCCAACTCCTGTTCGCGGCGCTGCTCGTGCTCGCCAACGGCTTCTTCGTCGGCGCCGAGTTCGCGCTCGTCTCGGTCCGCCGCAGCCAGATCGAACCGCTCGGCACGACCCGCGCCCGCCAGGTGCTGTACGGCCTGGAGCGGCTGCCGCAGATGATGGCGGCGGCCCAGTTCGGCATCACGATCTGCTCACTGACCCTGGGCGCGGTCGCCGAGCCCACGGTGGCGCATCTGCTGGAGCCGTTCTTCGCGTGGATCCACCTGCCGCACGGGTTGGTCCACCCGCTCGGCTATGTCATAGCCCTGGCCACGGTCGTCTTCTTCCACCTCGTCATCGGCGAGATGGTGCCGAAGAACCTGGCGATGGCGGCGCCGGAGAAGGCAGCGCTGTGGCTGAGCCCCGGCCTGGTCGCCTTCGCCCGTCTCTGCCGGCCGATCACGGTCACCCTCGGCGCCTGCGCCGCGGGCGTGCTGCGGCTGTTCCGGGTCGAGCCCAAGGACGAGGTCGAGGCCGTGTTCACCAGCGAGCAGCTCAACCGGCTCGTGGAGGACGCGGGCCAAGCCGGCCTGCTCGACCCGGAGGAGGCCGAACGCCTGGAGGACGCGCTGGAGCTGGGCTCCCGCCCGGTCACCGACGTGCTCCTCCGGCGCGAGTCGCTGATCACGGTCAGCCCCTCGGTGACGCCCGGCCGGATCATCGAGCTGGCCGCCCGCACCGGGTACTCCCGCTTTCCGGTGGCCGCGGAGAACGGGGCCTTCATGGGCTATCTGCACGTGAAGGACGTACTCGACCTGCAGGAGTCGGAACGGGCCGTTCCGCAGCATCTGTGGCGGCCCATGACCACCCTCAGGTCCGAGCTGCCCCTCGACGACGCGCTCACCGTCATGCGCCGCGCCGCAACCCACCTGGCGCAGGTGGCGGACGGCTCCGGGCGGGTGCTGGGGCTGGTCGCGCTGGAGGACGTACTGGAGCTGCTGGTCGGCGAGGTACGGGATCCGGCACACCGGAAGCCGCCGCCCGCACCCGCGGTGTCCGAGCCCCGCTCGGGCGTGGAGGTACTCGCGGGCTGACAGCCGGGGCCGCGGGATCCGTCACATGGCCGACGGATCCTGCGGGCCCCGCCCCGACAGCACCTCGCCGTACGCCTGCATCAGATCCGGCAGCCGCAGCGTCGACAGGTCCTCCCGCGACAGCGGCCCCGGGTAGGCCGACAGCCGCAGATCCCGGTACGCGCAGCTCTTCTCGTACAGCGTCCGCAGGAACCGCCCGTTGCCCAGCTCGTCGATCCACCCCTGGTCGACCACATGCCCCGCGATCGACCGCAGCTCCTCCAGCGACTCCTCGTCCCACACGTCGCCGTTCTCGGCGGCCAGCACCTCGCCGATCGCGGTGAGTTCGAGAGGCCGGTACGAGGGGAAGTCCACGCGGGTGGTGAAGCGGGAGGACAGCCCGGGGTTGGCGGCGAGCAGGCGGTCCATGCCCTCCGGGTAGCCGGCCAGGATCACCACCAGATGGTCCCGGTTGTCCTCGGCCCGCTTCAGCAGCACCTGCAGCGCCTCGTCGCCGTACGCGTCGCCCTTGCCGTAGCCCGAGTTGGACAGCGAGTACGCCTCGTCGACGAACAGTACGCCGCCGAGCGCGGAGTCGATCAGCTCGTTGGCCTTCACCGCGGTCTGCCCGAGGTACTCGCCGACCAGGTCCGCCCGCTGGGCCTCCACCAGGTGGTCGCCGCCGAGCAGCCCGAGGGCGTAGAAGACCCGGCCCAGGATGCGGGCGACCGTGGTCTTCCCGGTGCCGGACGGGCCGGAGAAGACGAAGTGCCGCTTGGGCGGCTGCACCGGCAGGCCCTGACCGGCCCGCAGCCGGGCCATGTTCAACTGTGCCGACAGGGCCTTGACCTGGCGTTTCACCGGCTCCAGACCCACCATGCGCTCAAGCTCGGCGAGCGCGTCCTCAAGTAACGCGGGGTCGGTCGGACCGGCGGGCAGCGGCTGGGAGGGGACCACGGTCTTCTCCCGGACCGCCGGATCGGTGACCGACGGCGGCGGACCGGTGGGCGGTGCCGGGTCGGAGAGTCTGAGGTCACGGCCCTCGGTGCCGAACAGCGGGTCGAGCACGTCGGGGCCGTCGACGCTGTCCTGCCCGCCGCCGGCGAGCGCGATCGAGGCGAGGTCGGCGGAGTCGTCGTAGCCGTCGCCCTCGGCGATCGCCGCGAGCCGGGCGGAGGTGTCCATGAAGGCGGGGTCGACGCGGTGCACCGCCCGGTACAGGGGGAGCGCGGCGGCGGAGCGGCCGGTGCCCTCATGGGCGCGGGCGAGCCAGTAGCGCAGCTCCTTGCGCTGCGGCTGTTCGCTGCGGCAGCGCATCAGGGCCGCCGACAGCAGCGGCTCGGCCTGCCCGTACATCTCCAGCCGGACCCGGGCCATACCACCGAAGAGACCGGCCTCGATACCGAGCAAGGGGTCGTCGACCAGCGGGTCGGTGTGCCGTACCAGCTGCTCCCAGTCCTTGACCAGATAGGCGCGGCAGGCGTGCAGGAAGCGCACCTGCAGGTCGGTGTCGATGGGCGGCAGGCCCGCGAGGGCGCGATCCAGCTCGGGGACATGGCGGCCGTCCAGCCAGTGCGAGGCGTGCGCGAGCAGCAAATCGCGCGGGCTCTCCAGCACGGGCTGCACCCACCAGCCCAGCCAGTACCAGGAGTTGAGCGTGCGCCGGTGTCGGGCGCGCTGCTCACCGAAGCGGTCGCGGTGCCGGAACATCCTCAGCAGCGCGGTCGTCGTGTCCACCCGCAGCGCGTGCAGCCCGAGCCAGCCGTCGGCCATCCCGGGGTCCAGCCGCACCGCGGTCCGGAACTCCTCCTCCGCCTGCGGATACGCACCCATGGTGTAGGCGTCCACGCCGCGCAGCCAGGCCAGGTCGGCCGGGGCCTCGGGGCCCTGCGTGCCGAAGTCCATCACGTCCCCCCACAAACCGTGCCCCCGCTGGTTCGCCGCCGGGCCGTCCCCGTCGGCCGACTGTGGTCGAACCGCTGTGCCGCGGACCGGAGTTGCCGGCGGTGCGCGGAGCAGCCGTCCACAGGTCGCACCGAGGGCATCGTACCCGCGGGTCGGTGCCCGCCGTAGGGTGCGACAGGGGAGCGTTTGGCGAGGTGGGAGCAGATGGGGCGCAGCGCGCGTGGTGACCGAGGGTGAGCGGAACGTGCCTCGGGGCGCCCGGCGGAGGTGAAGAGGACAGAACGAAGCCCCCGATCACGGGGGAACAACCGGGGGCTTCGCGTCTGTGGGCGACCTCGATGGGCCGCACATTGAGAACGTAAGTCCTGTACGGCCCCCCGGTCAAGCCGAGTTGAAGCAGTCGGCCAAGTTCAGCCGCAAGGGTCTTCACAGGTTCAGCACATTGCGGACGACCCGTCACCGTGTGTCACATTCTGGTCCGACCAGGTGAACCCGCTGGTCCCGGCAGCACCTCATACCCCACTGGCAACGGATGTACCAACAGGTCGGCGAAGGGACGGGAGGGGTCCTCGGCGAAATGCCGCCGCTCCGCCGGGACCCATCCGGCCCAGAACTCCCGCTGTTCCTCCCCGTCCCGCAACTGCCCCCGCGCCCAGGCGTCCTCGTGCGGCAGCTCCAGCCACAGCAGGTGCGCCAGATGGGGGCGCAGGGCGCGTCGGCCGGCGCCCACGCCCTCGACGAGGATCACCGGCGCGGGCGGCAGCGGGCGGGGCGGGCCGAAGTGGCGCGCCCGCCAGTCGTAGGGGGCGTAGTGGGCGGTCTCGCCCCGGCCGAGGGGCTCGATCACCTGGCTGAGCAGCCGGCCGGTCCAGGCGAACAGCTCGTCGTGGCTGGCGATGTCGTCGAGGTGCAGCACCGGCGTGGCACCCAGCGCGTTCGCCAACTGCCCGGCGAAGGTGGTCTTTCCGGAGCCCGCGTGCCCGTCGACGCCGATCAGGCGGACCGGCCCGCAGGACGGGGGCAGGCCGCGCAGCAGGCGGGCGAGCGCGGGCAGCGCGGTGGCCGGGGCGAGGCGGTACGAGTGCGACACGCCCCCATCATCTCCCAGCTCATGCCAGTGGTCCGGCCAATATTGGCGGGCGCGGCATGCCCCGAAGTGCTGGCAGTGGCGGCCTTGTGCGGCCATAGTTGGCGCACACATCCGTGCACTGGACCTGCCCCGACTCGGACCCTGGGAGTCATCCGCCCATGCGCAGAGCCGAACAGCCGTCCCGCAGAGCCCTCCTGGCCGCCGCGGTCGCCGCCGCCGTCGCGGGCGGCGCGGGCCCGGCGGTGGCCGCCCCGTCCGCCCGTGCCGAGGACCCGGTGCCGGCCGACCCCGCCAAGGCGCCGGCCCGCCCGGTCGACAACCGCTTCTGGACGACGTACCCCGACTGGCTGGGTGGCACCGCCCAGGGCACCCGTGCCGTCCCCGGTACCCGCCCCGGCGTGGTGATCGCCACCCCGGCCGACACCACCGCCTACCCCGACCCGCACACCGGTAGGTCCTCCCGCTGGGAGTACGCCACCTGGACCTCCCCGGTCCACAGGCTCGCCGTCCCCGCCACGGAGGTGATCGCCTCCTGGAACGCGCACACCCCGGCCGGCACCTGGATCCAGGTCGACCTGCGCGGCACCTACTCCGACGGCACGGACACACCCTGGTACGTCATGGGCCGCTGGGCGGCCGGCGACCAGGACATCAAGCGCACGTCGGTCGATGACCAGACCGACGGCAAGAGCACGATCTGGACGGACACCTTCGCCGTCGACGACCCGGCGTCGGGCCTGCGCCTCACCTCCTACCGCCTGCGTCTGACCCTGTACCGCAAGCCCGGCACCCGGCTCACCCCCACGGTCTGGCGGCTCGGCGCGATGGGCTCCGACGTCCCGGACCGCTTCACTGTCCCCGCCTCCACGCCCCGCCTCGCCAGAGAACTGATCGTGCCGAGGTACTCACAGGAAATCCACAAGGGGCGGTACCCCGAGTACGACAACGGCGGCGAGGCCTGGTGCAGCCCCACCTCCTCGCAGATGATCATCGAGTACTGGGGCGGCCGGCTCACCGAGGAGCAGCTCGCCTGGGTCGATCCGAGCTACGCCGACCCGCAGGTGTGCCACGCGGCCCGGTACACGTACGACTACCAGTACGCGGGCTGTGGCAACTGGCCCTTCAACGCCGCCTACGCGGCCACCTTCCAGGGCCTGCAGGGCGTGGTCACCCGGCTCGGCTCGCTCACCGACCTGGAGACGCTGATCGCGGCCGGTATTCCGGCCATCACGTCCCAGTCCTTCCTGGAGAAGGAGCTGACGGGCGCGGGCTACGGCACGGCGGGCCATCTGATGACCGTGATCGGTTTCACCGCCGACGGCGACGTGATCGCCAACGACCCGGCGTCGCCGAGCAACGAGGCGGTGCGGCGGGTCTACAGGCGGCGCGAGTGGGAGAACATCTGGCTGAGGACCAAGCGGTACAACGCCTCCGGCAAGGTCGTCTCCGGCACCGGCGGCGTCTGCTACCTGTACTTCCCGGCGCGTCCGACGGCCCGCCAGCGGCTGGCGCTCGCGGCGGTGGGCGTACTGTGACCAACGTCTCCGCCATAAAAGCCGCCGGCGGTGGCAAGGTGGACAGATCGGTGGGGGGGAGTCCACTGCACGTACGACACACCAGCGAGAAGCCATGACCGCACAGTCAGCCATCGCCGCCCGCGTCCGCACCGGCGGCCCCCGGGACGACGGCCCGAAGATCGTCGAACACATCATGGGCTGGACCCTCGTCGTGGTGCTGGCGATGCTGGTGACGCAGCTGGGACTGCTGTGACCTGACGGGCGCGCCGACCTGCCATACTGCGGATGTCCGCCGCCCGTTGGAACCAGGGTCGAAATTGAATATCAGTCACCAGCGCGGTGCCGCCCGGCCACGGGCGCGCGGCACCGAGCGTTCGGCGGCGCGCCGCGCCGAACTCATCGCCATCGGGCGGAAGTTGTTCGCCGACACGTCCTACGACGCGCTCTCGATGGACGACATCGCCCGGCAGGCCCATGTCGCCAAGGGGCTGATCTACTACTACTTCCAGTCCAAGCGCGGCTACTACCTGGCCATCGTCCAGGACTCGGTCGCCGACCTGGTCACCTTCGCGGCCGGCGGCCTGGAGCTCGCGCCCGTGGACCGGGTGCACCGCACGATCGACGGCTATCTGCGCTACGCCGAGCACAACCACGCCGCGTACCGCACGATCGTCAGCGGCGGCGTCGGCTTCGACACCGAGGTGCAGGCCATCCGGGACGAGGTGCGCGCAGTGATGGTCGCGACCATCGCCGAAGGGGCGTACGGCCGACGGGAGATCGCCCCGCTCGCTCGCATGGGCCTGCTCGGCTGGGTGTGCGGCGTCGAGGGCGCCACCCTGGACTGGATCGACCGCCCCGAACTCACCCGCGACACCATGTGCCAGCTGCTGGTGAAGACCCTGGGCGGCGCCCTGCGGGCGATCGGGGAGCTTGACCCGTCGTATCCGGCCCCGGAGCCCGCCCGCCGGGAGGCATGAGTCGGCACTGTGCTTGCCGTCGGCCGCGGTGTACGCCCTGACGGGCGCGGGACCGGTGACGTGCCGCACGGCCGATTGCGCCGGCTTGGCGAAGGAGGGGTGCCCCGAGCCGCTTTCCGGCGAAAAGTCCGGACCCGGAACAGGCCGGTAACATCTTGAAGTAAGCGGTCGTTAACCGGTGACTCGGTGCCTCCGATCGGGCATACTCACAGCGCGCAGCCGCTGGTCAGCAGCTTTCGTGACCCGGAAGCCCGAGCATCGGCAGCACCAGTGAGACCCCGGCGGCCCCGCCCACCCATGGCGTGCGTCCGCCGCCGCGCCCGAAAGGGAGGAGAGCGTCGCCATGCCCGACCGCGCCCCGCAGCCGGTGGACCGGCTACTGCCCACGGACGAGGCCCGGGACCTCATCTCGCTCGTCCGCGACATCGCGCACCGCGAGATCGCCCCGCACGCGGCCGAGGAGGAGGACGCCGGACGCTTCCCTCGCGACGTCTTCACCCTGCTCTCGCAGTCGGGACTGCTCGGCCTGCCCTACGACTCCGAGTACGGCGGCGGCGACCAGCCGTACGAGGTCTACCTCCAGGTCCTCGAAGAGCTCGCCGCGGCCCGGCTGACGGTCGGCCTCGGCGTCAGTGTCCACACCCTCGCCACCTACGCCCCCGCCACCTACGGCACCAAGGAGCAGCAGGTCGAGCACCTGCCCGCGATCCTCGGCGGTGGCCTGCTCGGCGCGTACTGCCTGTCCGAGCCGGCGTCCGGCTCCGACGCGGCCTCCCTGCGCACCAGGGCCGTCCGGGACGGCGACGACTGGGTGATCACCGGCACCAAGGCGTGGATCACGCACGGCGGCGTCGCCGACTTCTACACCGTCATGGCCCGCACCGGCGAGGAGGGCCCGCGCGGGATCACCGCCTTCCTGGTGCCCGGCGACGCCGAGGGGCTGAGCACGGCGCCGCCCGAGAAGAAGATGGGAATGAAGGGCTCGCCCACCGCCCAGGTCCACTTCGACGGCGTGCGCGTCCCCGACACCCGGCGTATCGGCGAGGAGGGGCAGGGCTTCGCGATCGCCCTGGCCGCGCTCGACTCCGGGCGGCTCGGCATCGCGGCCTGCGCGATCGGCCTGGCCCAGGCGGCGCTCGACGAGGCGGTCGGGTACGCCACCCAGCGCAGGCAGTTCGGGCGGCCGATCGCCGACTTCCAGGGGCTGCGCTTCATGCTCGCCGACATGGCGACGCAGATCGAGGCGGGCCGCGCGCTGTACCTCGCGGCGGCCCGGCTGCGCGACGCCGGGCGGCCCTTCGCCCAGCAGGCGGCGATGGCCAAGCTGCACTGCACCGACACCGCCATGAGGGTCACCACGGACGCCGTCCAGATCCTCGGCGGCTACGGCTACACCGCCGACTTCCCGGCCGAGCGCTATATGCGGGAGGCCAAGGTCCTCCAGATCGTCGAGGGCACCAACCAGATCCAGCGGATGGTCATCGCCCGTCACCTCGCGGGTCCGGAGACGCGCTGAACTGACCCCGCCGGACCAGGGGCGCCGCCAGCCGGATCCACTCCGGGTCGTGGCGCCCCGGCAGGGTGCGGCCGCGGTGCGCCCAGGTGAGCATCAGGTCGCGGTAGATGGGCGGGTCGGGGAGCGGTTGCGGGGGCGGGGCTGGGGCCTGCGGGGGGCGCCGGGCCTGGGGAAGCGATTCTGCGTACCCGGGGACGTATGCGCGGTACTGACGCCCGGTCGTGGAAGAGGTGGGGGTCATACCTGGGCAACGCCGCGGTATGCGGACAGGTCACCCACCCATGGAGTCGAGCGTGCGTTCGCAGGCCGTCCTGGTTCGGTGCCGGTACGTGCTGAGCTGCGCCGCCGATCCGGCCGACCCGGACGGACTGCGGGCCGGTGCGTCGGCTGGATTTTGAACGGGCACACTGATCCTGCACCACGGCAGTCTGCGCGCCATGGTGCAGGGCAGTTACGGGGGTTGAGACGCTGCGGGCGCTGAGCGAGGTCGCTCAGGCGGCGTGACGCCGCATGACGGGGACCCTCATGGGGCGCGAGCCCGGGCCGCCGACGTGCGAGAAGGGCTGCATCCGCCAGTCCAGCCCCTGAGGGAGCGTCAACAGCAGGGCGGTGTCCTGCTCCTGGGGCTCGAAGGACTCGTCCGCGGGGCGCGCCTCGGCGGCCCGGCGGCCCGTACCGGCGCAGACGGTGAGTCCGAACGGGTTCCACGGTGAGGCGCACAGCGCGTGCTCCGGGAGGGCCTCCTCGTCCGCGAGCAGGGCGATGGGCTGTGCGCAGTCCGGGCAGATCACCCGGTACATCTCGAAGGTGTCGTACGCGTCGAGTTCGTCGGCCTCCTCGGCGTCGAAGACGTCGGGTTCGACGCCCTCCGGCTCGGGCTCGACAACCGGCTGCCGCTTGGGTGCGGTACGACCAGGGCGCTTAAGACTGTGCATGGGATTCTCCCCCTCGGGCTGGGCCGTGAAGGCGCTGCGGCCTCGACCACAGCAAGCACTTCCCAACCGCTCTGGGCGGTAATCACGAGTTCATTACGGAGACTGTTCGAAGCTTGTGGCGTTCGTCACATGCCGCTCGCAGGTGCCACGCGCGGTGCGTCCGTCCCCCGGGAGGCTCACAGGCTGCTCTCGGGGACATCACGAACCGGGTATGGCCTGCGCCGCCGAGGTATCCCATGAGGTCAGGCGCACTGTAGGTTCTTGCGCCATGGAGGAGCTGGACCGACAGATCGTGCAGCTGCTCGTCAAGGACGGGCGGATGAGCTACACCGACCTGGGCAAGGCCACGGGGCTGTCCACGTCGGCCGTGCACCAGCGGGTGCGCCGGCTGGAACAGCGTGGCGTCATCCGCGGGTACGCCGCGGTCGTCGACGCCGAGGCGGTGGGGCTGCCGCTGACCGCGTTCATCTCGGTGAAACCGTTCGATCCCAGCGCCCCCGACGACATCGCGGAACGCCTCTCCGGTGTCCCCGAGATCGAGGCCTGCCACAGTGTCGCGGGCGACGAGAACTACATCCTCAAGGTGCGGGTCGCCACGCCGCACGAGCTGGAGGAACTGCTGGCACGGCTGCGGTCGCTGGCGGGGGTGTCGACACGGACGACGGTGGTGCTGTCCACGCCGTACGAGGCTCGGCCGCCGAGGATCTGAGGGGCTGCGTTCAACGGGGCCGGTGTGAGGCGGGAGACTGTCCCTCATGAGTGAACGCACCGCCCCGGCCAAGACCGTCCTGTTCCGCCGTGGAGAGGTCCACAGTCCCGCCGACCCGTTCGCGACCGCGATGGTTGTCGAGCGCGGCCAGGTCGCCTGGGTCGGCTCCGAGGGCGCGGCCGACGCCTTCGCGGACGGCGTGGACGAGGTGGTCGACCTGGACGGGGCCCTGGTCACCCCGGCGTTCACCGACGCGCACGTGCACACCACCTCCACGGGCCTCGCCCTGACCGGCCTCGACCTGTCCGGCGCCGCATCCCTGGAGGAGGCGCTGGCCCGGGTACGGGAGTTCGCCGCCGCCCGCCCCGACGACCGTGTCCTGCTCGGCCACGGCTGGGATGCCGCACGCTGGCCCGGCGGCCGCCCCCCGACGCGCGCCGAACTCGACGAGGCCACCGGCAACCGCCCCCTCTACCTCAGCCGCATCGACGTCCACTCGGCGGTCGTCAGCACGGCCCTGCTCGACCTCGTGCCCGGCCTGGAGCGGCAGGACGCCCCCCTGACCCGCGACGCCCATCACGCCGTACGCGCCGCCGCGTTCGCGGCCGTGACCCCCGCCCAGCGCACCGAGGCCCAGCGCGCCGCCCTCGCGCACGCCGCCTCCCTCGGCATCGGCTCCGTCCACGAGTGCGCCGGGCCGGGCATCTCCTCCGAGGACGACTTCACCGCCCTGCTGCGCCTCGCCGACGAGGAGCCCGGCCCGCGTGTCGTGGGCTACTGGGCCGAGCGCGATGTCGACAAGGCGCGCGAGCTGGGCGCGGTCGGCGCCGCCGGGGACCTGTTCGTCGACGGTGCCCTCGGCTCGCACACCGCCTGCCTGCACGAGCCGTACGCCGACGCGGGCCACACCGGCACCGCCTACCTGGACGCCGACGCCGTCGCCGCGCACGTCGTCGCCTGCACCGAGGCGGGCCTCCAGGCGGGCTTCCACGCGATCGGCGACGCCGCCGTGACCACCGTCGTCGAGGGCGTGCGCGCCGCCGCCGAGAAGCTCGGCCTCGCCCGGGTCCGCGCCGCCCGCCACCGCGTCGAACACGCCGAGATGCTCACCCCCGACACCATCGCGGCCTTCGCCGAACTCGGCCTCACCGCGTCCGTGCAGCCCGCCTTCGACGCGCTGTGGGGCGGGGAGGAGGGCATGTACGCGCAGCGCCTGGGCGCCGAACGCGCCCGTCTGCTCAACCCCTTCGCGGCGCTGCTGCGCGCGGGCGTCCCGCTCGCCCTCGGCTCCGACAGCCCGGTCACGCCGCTCGACCCGTGGGGCACCGTCCGCGCCGCCGCCTTCCACCGCACGCCCGAGCACCGCGTCTCCGTCCGGGCCGCCTTCACGGCGCACACGCGGGGCGGCTGGCGGGCGATCGGACGGGACGACGCGGGCGTCCTGGTGCCGGGCGCGCCCGCGGACTACGCCGTGTGGCGCACCGGCGAGCTGGTCGTGCAGGCGCCCGACGACCGGGTCGCGCGCTGGTCGACCGACCCGCGCTCCGGCACCCCCGGGCTGCCGGATCTGACCCCCGGCTGCGACCTGCCCGTCTGTCTGCGCACCGTCGTGGGCGGGCGGACCGTGTTCGTGCGGCCGAGCGAGTGATCTCCCGGGGTGGCGCGACGGAGATCGACGCCCGGGGCGGTGTCTCACGACCTGCGTATCCACCGGGCCGACCTGCGCTTGGCGGGAATACCCGCAGGTCAAACGGCTATTGACAGGCGGCGGCCCGGGGCGGGTAGGTTCGGCCGAGTCCACCACGGGACGCCCGACCGGGCAACGTTCGCGCACTCGTCGCGGCGCCGCTGGGTCAGGGACGGTGTACCGCACCGGGGCACCGCCACTGGGAGCCAGGCACAGCGACCGCGCCACGGCGGGGGAACGTTCCGGCCAGGTCGGCACGGTGTGACCCGGATGGGGCCCGGGCGCTCAGTAGACAACGGCTTCAGGTCGATCCGCAGCCAGCGGGTCCCAGGTCGGCCCGAAGGGCGCCGGGCCCCCATCCGCAGCGAGGTGGGCGACCCTTTTTTGGTCCGTGCGCTGAGCGGCGTTGTCCGCGCGCGGGGCGGGCCCGCATAGAGGGCCAAACGCACATCCCTACCCGTCCTCGCGGGATCGACACCGCCATACGATCGTCCTATCGCGTCGGCGCAGGCGGCGGCCACTATGGTGGACCTCTGCGTACGGACATGAAGGGGCAGCAGTGAACGACGGCGAGGGGACCCGCGCGGCAGAGGCCCAGGGGAGGCGCTTCGGCCCGCTCGGCACGGCCTTGGTGATCATTCCGACCTACAACGAGGCGGAGAACATCAAGACCGTCGTCGGCCGGGTGCGTAAGGCGGTTCCCGAGGCCCACGTGCTCGTGGCCGACGACAACAGCCCCGACGGCACCGGCAAGCTCGCCGACGAGCTGGCCGCCGGTGACGAGCAGGTCCATGTGCTGCACCGCAAGGGCAAGGAAGGGCTGGGCGCCGCCTATCTCGCGGGCTTCCGGTGGGGCATGGAGCACGACTTCGGCGTACTGATCGAGATGGACGCCGACGGCTCCCACCAGCCCGAGGAACTGCCCCGGCTGCTGACCGCGCTCAAGGGCGCCGACCTGGTGCTCGGCTCGCGCTGGGTGCCCGGCGGCCGGGTCGTGAACTGGCCCAAGTCGCGCGAGTTCATCTCGCGGGGCGGCAGCCTGTACTCGCGCGTGCTGCTGGACGTCCCGATCCGCGACGTGACCGGCGGCTACCGCGCCTTCCGCCGCGAGACCCTTGAGGGCCTCGGCCTCCAAGAGGTCGCCTCCCAGGGCTACTGCTTCCAGGTCGACCTCGCCCGCCGCGCCATCAAGGCCGGCTACCACGTCGTCGAGGTCCCGATCACCTTCGTCGAACGCGAACTCGGCGACTCCAAGATGAGCCGCGACATCCTGGTAGAGGCCTTGTGGCGGGTCACGTCGTGGGGCGTGGGGGAGCGGGTCGGCAAGCTGCTGGGCAAGGGCGAGCCCCCTTCGCGGTCGTAAGGCGTGCGAGGCGCTGAGTTGAGTGCCGTAGGCGGGCGGCGACGGGTCCTCACGGTGGCCCCCGGCCACACAGGTCGCCGTAGGGTCGCTGGTCGCTGGTCGCTGGTCGCTGGTCGCTGGTCGCCGGGCGTCACCGGTGGCTGTTGCCTGCCGCATGGCGCCTGGCATCCCCGCTGCCGTTGACCGGCGCTTATCCCGTGCTGAGCGGTTGCCAGGCACACTGGGGGCATGACGACTGGCGCATCCACCCCTCCCTACTCCGCGCGGCCCCGGCGGTCACGGCTGCGTACGTTTCTGCCGCTGGGCATCGCCGCCTGGCTGGTGCTGGAGATCTGGCTGCTGACCCTGGTCGCGGGCGCGGCGGGCGGGTTGACGGTGTTCCTGCTGCTCATCGCCGGGTTCCTGCTCGGCGCGGTGGTCATCAAGCGGGCGGGCCGACGCGCCTTCCAGAACCTCAACGAGGCGCTGCAGCGCGGCGTGGCGCCGTCCAGCGGTGGCGGCAGCGGCCTGATGATGCTGGGCGGCCTGCTCCTGATGCTGCCCGGCCTGGTCTCGGACGCGGCCGGCCTGCTCCTGCTGCTCCCACCGGTCCAGAAGGCCGTCGGCCGCTACGCGGAGCGCACGGTGCACCGCAAGCTCCGCCGCGCCACCCCCGGTAGCCTCGGCGACGCCTTTCAGCAGGCCCGCATTCACCGCCCGGACGGCAAGGTCGTGCAGGGTGAGGTCATCAGGGACGAGCCGGGCGACGCTCCGCGGGAGCCACGCCCGCCGCTGAACCGCTGAGCCTTCAGGCGCCCCGATGACCGCCGGGCGCCTTCCGCTCACCAGCACACCAATGACCGCGGGCGCCGTACGTCACACTCACGTACGGCGCCCGCGGTCATCTTGCGTGCGCTGTGAAACCCCGCCCAAGCCCCGTGGGAACTACGCGGACTTGCGGCTGTCTCGGGGGTGCACCGCGATGTTCATCGCGCCGGAGCGCAGAACGGCGAGACGCTCCTCAAGGACCTCTTCGAGCTCCTCACGCGTGCGCCGCTCCATCAGCATGTCCCAATGCGTACGCGCCGGCTTGGCCTTCTTCTCCTCCGGGCCGTCGCCATCCACCAGGAGTGCCTGGGCTCCGCAGACCTTGCACTCCCACTCCGGCGGGATCTCCGCCTCGACCGAGAAGGGCATCTCGAATCGGTGCCCCTTCTCGCATGCGTACTCCACGGCCTGGCGGGGGGCCAGGTCGATGCCGCGGTCCGTCTCGTAGCTGGTCACCACGAGGCGCGTGCCGCGAAGAGCTCGCTCACTCATGAATCGTGCCTCCCGGGCTTGTCGCCCACAGGACAGGTGTCGCTGTCGTCGTCATCCGGTCAACGTCCGGTCGGCGGTAAAGATTCCCGTTCGGAGTCCCGTTCCGGGTCATGCGTCGCCGTCGTAGCCGCCCATGTTGTACCCACCGGCGCCCGGTTTGTCACATCTGACAGCAGATGTCACCCAGCGTTTCGGCATCTTTGACGCGCAGTAACGGTACGCCTGGCAGGCCAAACGCGTACACTACAGCCCTTTCGCTGTGAGTGCTAAATCCGTTCTAAATCCGTTCCGGAACCGGGTTCCCCGCATCCGAGACGGCACGCCGCATCGGAACCCTCGCCAGCAGCCCGAACCCGAGCACGAAGAACGCCACCAGCGAGATGATCGCGTCCCGGTAGCTCCCGGTCAGCTGGTAGGTGAGCCCGAACAGCAGTGGGCCCAGCCAGCTCATCCCGCGGTCGCTCAGTTCGTACGCCGAGAAGTACTCGGCCTCCTTGCCGGGTGGGACCAGGTGGGAGAAGAGCGAGCGGGACAGGGCCTGGCTGCCGCCGAGGACGAGCCCGATGCCGGCCGCCAGCACGAAGAACCACTCCGGCTCTCCGGCGGGCAGGAAGTACCCGGCGACCAGGATCAGCGTCCAGGCGGCCAGCGAGCCGAGGATCGTGCGCTTCGCGCCGTACCGCCGGGCCAGCCGCCCGAGTGCCAGCGCGCCGAACACCGCGAGGACCTGCACGAGCAGGATCGCGCCGATGAGCGTGGACTGGCCGAGGCCCAGCTCCTCGGAGCCGTAGACCGACGCCTGGGTGATCACCGTCTGGATGCCGTCGTTGTAGACGAGATACGCCAGCAGGAAGGCCAGCGTGAGCGGGTGGCGGCGCATGTCGCGGACCGTCGCCGCGAGCTGCCGCCAGCCGGTGACCGTCGTCTCGCGCGCGGGGGAGCGGCGGTCGCGCAGGCGTCGTAGCGGAATCAGCGCGAACGCGCCCCACCACAGACCGGCCGAGGCCAGGCAGATGCGCACGGCCATGCTCTCCGAGACACCGAAGGTGTCGTGGGCGAGATAGAGGACCAGGTTGGCGACCAGGACCAGCGCGCCCGCCGCGTAGCCGAAGGCCCACCCGCGCGAGGAGACCGCGTCGCGTTCCTCGGGCGGGGCGATCTGCGGCAGGTAGGAGTTGTAGAGCATCATCGCCACAGACTGCGCGGCGTTCGCCACCACCAGCAGGACACCGCCGAGCAGATAGCGGTCGCCGTCCAGCAGGAACATGCCGGCCGTGGCCGCGGCCCCGAGGTAGGCGGCGGCGCCCAGGAGGGGCTTCTTGCGGCCGGTGCGGTCGGCGGCGGCACCGACCAGGGGCATCACCAGCACGGCCACGATCACCGACAGGGACACCGAGTAGGCGAAGAAGGAACCGGCGCGGACCGGGATCCCGAGGGGGTGGACGAAGCCGTCTGTGTCCGCGGCCGACTCGGCGACCGACGTCAGATAGGGGCCCAGGAACACGGTGAGCACGCTCGTCGAGTAGACGGAGCACGCCCAGTCGTAGAAGTACCAGCCGCGCTGCTGGCGCCGCCGCCCGGCCGCGTCGTCGGCCGCCGGTGTCCGCACGGTCTCGGTGCCCACCCGTGCCCCCTCGCTTCCCCGTGAAGTGCCGTGCGCGGGGCGCGGCCCGGGGCGTCAGACCCAGACGCCCCGGTCCTCCATGACCTTGCGCAACGTGTCGATGTGATCGGTCATGATGCCATCGACACCGAGATCCAGGAGCCGGTGCATCCGCTCCGCCTCGTTGATCGTCCACACATGCACCTGCAACCCGCGCGCGTGGGCGGCCCGGACGAACCGCTGGTCCACCACCTGGATGCCGGACTGCGTCTCGGGCACCTGTGCGGCGACCGCGGAGCGGCGCAGCGCGGCCGGTACGCCCCAGGAACGCAGCCGCAGGTTGAGCACGCCCCGCGTGCCGTACGACGTCGCCAGGCGCGGCCCGGCCAGGCGCTGGGCGCGGACGACGCGGGCCTCGGAGAAGGAGCCGACAAGGACCCGGTCCCAGGCGTCGGTGCGGTCGATCAGCTCCAGGAAGGGGTGGAGGGCCGACTCGGCCTTCAGGTCGACGTTCCAGCGCACCTCGGGGAAGGTCTCCAGCAGCTCCTCGAAGAGCGGCACCGGCTCGATGCCCGCCACGCGCGCGTGCCGTACGTCCTTCCAGAGCAGGTCGCCGATCCGGCCCGCCCCGTCGGTCACCCGGTCCAGCGTCGCGTCGTGGAAGGCGACGATCCGTCCGTCCCGTGTGGCGTGGACGTCGGTCTCGATGTACCGGTAGCCCATCTCCACCGCGCGCCGGAACTGCAGCACGGTGTTCTCCAGACCGTCCGCGGCCCCGCCCCGGTGGGCGAAGGCGATCGGGCCCGGATGGTCGAGGAAGGGATGGCGTATGCGCGTGCTCACGGACGCAGTATGGCGCGCCGGGGTTGACCAGTGGCAACGGCGGTGCTGCTGCGGGATGCCGAGGGGGCGGCGAACAACATCGGGCTGCGCGGGTTCGAGGCACCCCTGGTGGTGTGAATGGCCCGCTGGGTGGCATCCTGTGGCAGGGGGAGAAACGCCGGTCGGGGCCAATTCGGGGAAGGTGGACTGATTGTCATGGGGCAGTGGACCTCAGCGGTGGGTGCGGCGCAGCTGGCCCGGCAGCTCAAGTCGCAGCAGGACCGCCCGGCGGGTCCGGGCTCGCGCCGTCCGCCCGCCTATCGCGCGCTCGCCGACGGCATCCGGCTGCTGGTGCTCGAAGGGCGGGTGCCGGTGGCCGCGCGACTGCCCGCCGAGCGGGAACTGGCGCTCGCCCTGTCCGTCAGCCGTACGACAGTCGCGGCCGCGTACGAGGCGCTGCGCACCGAGGGATTCCTGGAGTCCCGGCGCGGCGCGGGCAGTTGGACCGCCGTACCGGCCGGAAACCCGCTCCCCGCGCGCGGGCTGGAACCACTGCCGCCCGAGGCGCTCGGGTCGATGATCGACCTCGGCTGTGCGGCGCTGCCCGCGCCCGAACCCTGGCTCACCCGCGCCGTGCAGGGCGCCCTGGAGGAGCTGCAGCCGTACGCGCACACGCACGGCGACTATCCGGCCGGACTGCCCGCCCTGCGCTCGATGCTCGCCGAGCGCTACACCGCGCGCGGGATCCCCACCATGCCGGAACAGATCATGGTGACGACCGGCGCGATGGGGGCCATCGACGCCATCTGCCATCTCTTCGCGGGCCGTGGTGAGCGCGTCGCCGTCGAGTCGCCGTCGTACGCCAACATCCTGCAGCTGATGCGGGAGGCGGGCGCCCGGCTGGTGCCCGTGGCGATGGCCGACGGGCTCGCCGGGTGGGACATGGACCGCTGGCGGCAGGTGCTGCGCGATGCCGCGCCGCGCATCGCCTACGTCGTCGCCGACTTCCACAACCCGACCGGCGCGCTCGCCGACGAGGACCAGCGCCGGCGGCTGGTCGAGGCGGCCCGGTCGGCGGGGACCGTGATCGTCGCCGACGAGACGATGAACGAGCTCTGGCTGGACCCGGATGTGGAGATGCCGCCGCCGGTGTGCGCCTTCGACCCGGCCGGGTCCACCGTCATCACCGTCGGCTCCGCCAGCAAGGCCTTCTGGGCCGGGATGCGCATCGGCTGGGTGCGGGCCGCGCCGGACGTCATCCGCAGCCTGGTCGCCGCGCGCGCGTACGCCGATCTGGGCACGCCGGTGCTGGAACAGCTGGCCGTGCACTGGCTGTTCGGCACCGGAGGCTGGGAGCAGGCCGTGGACCTGCGGCGCGGGCAGGCGCGGGACAACCGGGACGCGCTGGTCGCCGCGGTACGCCGGGAGCTGCCCGACTGGGAGTTCGAGGTGCCACGGGGCGGGCTCACGCTGTGGGTGCGCACCGGGGGGCTGTCGGGCTCGCGGCTCGCGGAGGCGGGGGAGCGGGTCGGGGTGCGGGTCCCGTCCGGTCCGCGGTTCGGTGTCGACGGCGCCTTCGAGGGGTATGTGCGGCTGCCGTTCACCGTGGGGGGCGCGGTGGCGGAGGAGGCGGCGGTACGGCTGGCCGCGGCGGCCCGGTTGGTGCGCAGCGGCGGGACGGTGGGGGCGGAGGCGCCGCGGACCTTCGTGGCATAGCCGCCCTCCGGTCGGGAGCCGTCGCCGCCGCTTCAGGAGGTCTCTGCTTCAGGAGCCGTCCGCTTCAGGAGCTCTCCGCCACCGCGGCCTCCGCCGGGACCGGTTCCGGCTCGGTTGCCGCCGGGACCCGGTCCGGCTCCGCGTCCGCCGGGGTCGTGCGGGGCGGGAGCAGGTCCAGTACCGCCTGGCGGTGGGCGTCGCTCGTGGCGTCGTCGTACGGGTCCGGTGTCGCCGGGACCTGGAGGCGAAGGACCGGGCCCGTGCCCAGGCGGGCGTAGCCGCGGCCGGGTGGGACGTGCGCGACCGGCGTGGTGTGCGGGGGCGCGCCCAGGATCGTCGTGAGCTGTTCCCCGGTGGCGGGGCCGAGGACCACCCGCGCGCGGGTGTGCTGCCGTACGGGGTCGCTCAGGGCGTCCAGGCTGTCGAACTGCTCGGCGACCACCACCGTGACGTTCGCGGCGCGGCCGTGCCGCAGCGGCACCTGGAGCAGGGACTGCGGGTCCTTGTGGCCGTCGGCGGCGGCCACGTGGGCCAGCGCGGTCGGGCGGTCCACCAGGATCCACAGCGGCCGCTTGGTGTCGTCCGGCGGGGGATGACCCGCCTGACGCGCGCGGTTGACGGCGATCAGCCGGCGTTCCGTCTCGGTCGTGGCCCACTCCAGGCTCGCGAGCGCCCCCGCCAGCGCGCACTCGACGGCCAGGACCCCGTCCCGGCCCGTCAGGCAGGCGTACTCGCCGGTGCCGCTGCCCTCGACGATGAGGACGTCGCCGTACTCCAGGGCCTGGAGCGCCACGGAGCGCAGCAGGGTCGACGTGCCGCTGCCCGGCTGGCCGACGGCCAGCAGGTGGGGCTCGGTGGAGCGGATGCCCGTGCGCCACACCACGGGCGGCATGTCGCGCTGCTCCTCGCCGTGGGCGACCGGCAGCGTGCGCTGGACCTCGCTCGCGTCGGTGAAGCCGAGGACCGTCTCGCCGGGTGACGTCACGAAGCGCTGGGCGGCGATGTCGGTGGGCAGCGGCGCGAGGACCGCCACCGTGAGCTGGTTGCCCTCCTCGTCCCACACGAAGTGGTACTCGCGGCCGCGGCCCGCCTTGGCCGTCAGCAGATGCTCGACACGCGCGCGTGCCTCCGGTTCGCCGTCCGGGAAGTACGCCGGGTACCGGATGACCAGGTGCGCGAACCGGCCCGTGGCGTCGAACTCGTACTCCGGGAAGGCCTTCTCCCAGTCCCCGCCGTGGGCGTACAGGGGGGCCGGGTCCTCGGCGACGGAGAAGTACGGGACCAGCGCCTCGTACAGCGACTGCAGGCGCTGTGTCTGGCCCTCGTCGGGGCCGTCGGGGGCCGGCGGGGTGCGGTCGCGGCCTTGCCAGGCTGCCGCCGCCATCAGCGCGACGACGGCGAGCAGCGGGCCGTACGGCGCGAGCGCCACAACGAAGATCACCGAGGCCACCAGGAACAGCAGTGGACCACGCTTGTCCTTGGGGGTGTCCGCCCACTTGCGCAGCCCGGCCGCCGCCAGCCGGCGCAGACCCCGGATGATCGTGATCAGCGGGTGGAGGACGTCGGTGGCGCTGTCGGCCGCCGTCCGGGCCAGATCCCGGCTCCGGGCGAGCTGAGCGCCGCCGTTGCTCAGAATGCGGGGGAGGGGGCGCCGGGCCACGGGTGTCTCCTGAAAGGTGCGTGTGGGCGGGGTGGGGGGTCCGGGCGGCGGAGGCGTCAGAACTTGAGACCGCCCAGCAGGCTCGCCAGGCTCTCGCCGCCCGCCTTGATGCTCGGGGCGACGGCTGTGCTCGCCAGGTAAAAGCCGAACAGGGCTGCGATCAGCGCGTGGGACGACTTGAGTCCGTCCTTGCGGCAGAAGATGAAGACGACGATGCCGAGCAGGACGACGCCTGAGATGGACAGAATCATGAGGTCTCCTGGTGTCGAGGGGGACAGTCACCATGAGTACTTCCAGGCTCACAGGATGTATCCATACGATAAAAGGTGCAACTGGGTGAAATCCGGTGGATTTCGCCCGGGCGGCGGAGCTACGGCCGTCTTGGGCGCAGGGGCTTGCGCCCCGCCGGGTGCATTGGTGATCTTTGCCTCGGACGTGGCCCGTCATGTCCCCGTACAGCCAGTACGCTGGCAATTCACCCGTAGAGCCCAGCCGTGCGGTTAGGTGCTGTTCATACTCGTGCGTAGTGAGAGGCGGTCCGGCCGATGACTGAAGCCCCCGACCCCGAGGTCGTGGAGCTCGCGACCAAGATCTTCGACCTGGCCCGGCAGGGGCGGACGGAGGCGCTCGTGGCGTACGTCGACGCGGGCGTTCCGGCCAACCTCACCAACGACCGCGGCGACTCCCTCGTGATGCTCGCCGCCTACCACGGGCACGCCGGGACGGTGCGGGCCCTGCTCGCCCGCGGCGCCGAGGCGGACCGGGTCAACGACCGAGGCCAGACCCCACTCGCCGGGGCGGTCTTCAAGGGTGAGGAAGAAGTGATCAAGGCTCTGCTGGAGGGTGGCGCCGACCCGGCCGCGGGCACCCCGTCGGCCGTCGACACCGCCCGGATGTTCGGCAGGACGGAGCTGCTGGAACTGTTCGGCGCACACTGATCCGAACACCCTGATCAGGCAGAAAAGGCTCGCTGGTCAGGTACGACACGGAAAACGGGGGAGGCGGTGCGGGGCCGCCGGAAATTTCGGTCGCGGCATCGAGAAGTGCCGGGTCATCATGACGTCGTGATTCACGGACGCGATGGCTGGGCAGGTGTTGCCGCACCGCGCGGGCCGTGATGCGGCCCGCATGGGCCACCGACGAGAGGCAGAGGAAGATGGTCTACAGCAAGCAGAAGACGGCGGGGGCCCCGACGCGTTGTCACGCGGCCAGGTAAAGCACGTTTCCCGGTTGCGTCAACGCTTGATGTGAGGCTGTTTCCCATGTTCGATCCGGTCATAGCGCCCAGCGGTACGCTGCTCGGCCTGCTTCAGCGGGGCCGCGGCGACGGTACGCTGCACGCGCTCACCGCCCCCCGTGCCGAGGCGCTCGCGGCCCTGAACCACTGTGTGCTGCGCGACCCCCGCCACGACTGGCAGGTGGAGAACCGCTCCCTGTACTACGCCCGCCTCTACCTCGACCTGAACGGCGAGCTGGACGCGATCGAGGCGCATCTCTTCGATCCCGAGGACATCGTCGACACCGACGAGTCCCGCACCGGGCTCGCCCTCGCCGTCCTCGGCCACCTCGCCTCCTACGGCAGGCGCGACGCGCTCGCCCTGCTGCGCAGGTACGCCGCCCACGGCTCCAACTGGGCCTGGGCCCTGGACGAACTCGCCCTGCGCGACGACGACGCCGGGCTGCGCGCCCTGGCCGCGCCCGTGCTGGCCCGCTTCCCGGCCGACGCCGCGGGCGAGGCCGAGCTGGCCGCCGCCGTGCGGGACGCCTTCGAACCGAGGCCCTGGCGGCTGTGGGCCGAGGATCCGCGCGAATCCATCGGCACGCGCGTGCGTGCCGCCCGGGAGGCCGGTTGCTTCGACCGCTGGCAGCGGCAGATGCGCCCCACCGGGCCCCGTCCGGGGTGGAGCGTGCAGGCCGTGTTCGAGTGGGCCCAGCAGGGCGTCGAACGCGGCGTGGCGCTGTATGTCCCGGCCGCCCGCTGTCTCACGGCCGTGGCCGGACCCGAGGACCGGCCCGAGATCGTCCAGGCCGCCCAGGACGGCACCGAGGGCGCCCGCTGCACCGCGCTGCGCTATCTCGCCGACAACAACGACCCCGCCGCCCTCGACCTGATCGAGGCGGCCGTCGTCACCGGCCCCGCGCCGGTCGTGGAGGCCGCCGTCGACGCCTTCGAACGGATGCGCAGTGTGGCCGCCGTGGACCGGGCGCGTGGCTGGGCCCGCCGCCCCGATCCGCTGGGCGCCGCCGCCGGGCGCATGCTCGCCTGCCGGGGCGGTGCCAAGGACAGCGACCTGGTCCTCGGCGCGCTACGGGAGGCCGTGCGGGGCGAAGGACCCGACGCGCCGACCCTGTGGACCCTCGTCGACGGCGCCGGACGGCTCGGCATCGGCTGCGCCGCACCGGTTTTGCGCCATGTCTACCGCGAGACCGCCTCGTCCCATCTGCGTGGCAGGGCCGCCCGCGCCCTCGCCGCCACCGATTCCTCCTTCCCGTCCGGGTTCGCCGTCGAGTGCCTCTGGGACTGCGAGGAGACCACCCGGGAACTGGCCGCCCGGCACGCCGAGACCGGAGACACCCGCGTCGTCGAGCAACTGCGCCGGCTCGCCTCCGACCCCGCCGAGGAGGCGGAGGTCCAGACGGCGGTCCGCAGCCGGATCGGCCCCGACGCCATGTGAACGCCGCCCCGACCCACCCGCCGGGTGACAGGGCAGACGAGTACCCGTTGGGTGAACGGCGGGTGACCCGTGGGCCAGAGGAGCGTGGCCGCGGGCCGACGTGCGCGGGTGGGCAGCGCAACGCTCATGGATCGTTCCCCGTTCGGAAAGATCGACGTTGACGCGGCCACGTCCAGCGTGGCGACAACAGCCCTATGCGTGTCGTCATCGTGACCGAATCCTTTCCCCCCGATGTGAACGGCGTGGCCCACTGCGCGCTCCAGACCGCCCGACACCTCGTCGATCGCGGTCACGCTCCCCTCGTCGTCGCACCGGCTCCCGCTCCCGGCCACAAGGCAGGTGCTCTCGCGCCGTGCCCCGTCGTCCACATCCCGTCCCTTCCGCTCCCGGGCTATCCCCAGGTCCGTGTCGCCCTGCCCAGCCGGCGCCTCGCCGCCGCGCTGCTCACGCACCAGCCCGACATCGTGCACCTGGCCAGCCCCTTCATCCTCGGGGTCCGCGGCATGGCCGCCGCCGCCCGGCTCGGTATCCCCGCCGTCGCCGTCTACCAGACCGACCTGGCCGGATACGCCCGCACCTATGTGGGCGCCGGTGAGGCCGCGGCCTGGCGGCGCATCCGCTCCGTGCACGCCGCCGCCGACCGCACCCTCGCCCCCTCCAGCGCCTCCCAGGGCGACCTGGAGGCCCACGGCGTGCCCCGGGTGCACCTGTGGCGGCGCGGCGTCGACACCGTGCGCTTCCGCCCCGACCTGCGGGACGGCGCGCTGCGCCGGGAACTCGCCCCGAACGGCGAGCTGATCGTCGGCTATGTCGGGCGGCTCGCGCCCGAGAAGCACGTCGAGCTGCTCTCCGGCGTCTGCGCTCTGCCCGGCGTGCGCGTGGTCGTCGTCGGTGACGGGCCGAGCCAGCCGGGCCTGGTCGAGGCGCTGCCCGGCGCCGTCTTCCTGGGCCGCCGCACCGGCGACGAACTCGCCCGGATCTTCGCCTCGCTGGACGTCTTCGCGCACACCGGCCCCTTCGAGACCTTCTGCCAGACCGTGCAGGAGGCCATGGCCAGCGGTGTCCCCGTGGTCGCGCCCGCCGCCGGCGGCCCCAAGGACCTGGTCGACCACGGCCGCACCGGCTTCCTCGTACCGCCGCGCGACGCGGAGGCCGTCCGGGACGCCGTCGCTGCCCTGGCCGCAGATCCCGCGCTGCGCGCCGCCTTCGGGACCACCGCCCGCGCCACCGTCGAGGGCCGCACCTGGGCCGCCGTCGGCGACCAGCTCATCGCGCACTACGAGGCCGTCCTCGACGCGCGCAGGCCGGCGGTGGCGGCATGAACACCTCCCTGCGCATCGTCCGGCTGGCGAACTTCGTCGCCCCCGCCTCCGGCGGCCTGCGCACCGCGCTGCGCGAACTGGGCAAGGGCTTCAAGGTCGCGGGCCACGACCCCGTCCTGATCGTGCCGGGCGAGAAGTACAGCGACCGGGACACCGAGCAGGGCCGGGTGGTCACCCTGCCCGGACCGGTGCTGCCCGGCACCGGCGGCTACCGCGTGCTCATCGACAAGCGCCGCGTCGCCGCCCTGCTGGAGGAGCTCGGCCCGGACCGCCTGGAGGTCTCCGACCGTACGACCCTGAGGTGGACCGGAAAGTGGGCCCGCCGTGCCCGGGTGCCCGCGGTGATGGTCTCCCACGAGACCGCCGACGGCGTGCTGCGCACATGGGGCCTGTCGGAGAACCTCTCCCGGCGCGCCGCCGACGCCCTCAACGTCCGCACGGCCCACACCTACTCCAAGGTCGTGTGCACCACCGAGTTCGCCGAGCGGGAGTTCGTCCGGATCGGCGCCCGCAACGTCGTACGGGCGCCCCTGGGCGTCGACCTGATGAACCGGCGCCCCACCCTGCGCGACGCGGCGCTGCGCGACGTACACGCGCGTGCGGACGAGAAGCTGCTGGTGATGTGCTCCCGGCTGTCCGTGGAGAAGCGGCCCGGCACCGCGCTGGACGCACTGGAGTCGCTGCGCCAGCGCGGTGTGCGCGCGGTGCTCGTGGTGGCCGGAAACGGGCCGCTGCGCGCGGGCCTGGAGAAGCGGGCGCAGGAGCGCGACCTGCCGGTGACCTTCCTGGGGCACGTCGCCGACCGCAGCCTGCTCGGCGCGTTGCAGGCCACCGCCGACGTGTGCCTGGCGCCCGGGCCGGCCGAGACGTTCGGGCTCGCCGCGCTGGAGGCCATGGCCTGCGGCACGCCCGTCGTGGCGAGCGCGTCCTCCGCGCTGCCGGAGGTGATCGGATCCGCCGGGGCCACCGCGGCGGACAACGGGGACGCCTTCGCGGACGCCGTGGAGAGGCTCCTCGACCGTCCCGAGCGCGAACGCCGGGAGGCCGCACGCGCGCGTGCGGAGTGCTTCGGCTGGGGTACGGCGGTGGACGCCTTCCTCGCCGCGCACGACGCGGCGGTGCCGAAGCGCCCCTTCGCCCGTGCGGAGGGCGCGGCATGAGAGCCGTCCGTTACGTCGCCCTCGGGGACTCGCTGACGGAGGGGGTGGGCGATCCCGTGGGGAATGGGTGGCGCGGCTGGGCCGCGCTGCTCGCCGGCGGCCTGTCCGAACCGCCCGCCGCATTCACCAACCTCGCGGTCAGCGGGGCCCAGACCCGCGACGTGCTGGAGTCCCAGCTGCCCGCCGCGCTGGCCCTGCGACCGGACGTCGCGTCCGTCCTCGTGGGCGTCAACGACACGCTGCGCCGCACGTTCGACATCCACCACATCACCGAACGCCTCGACAAGGTGTACGCGGCCTTCACCCGGCAGGGCACCGCCGTCCTCACCGCCTGCCTGCCCGACCCGGGCGCGATGCTGGGGCTGCCCGGGGTGCTCGCCAACCCCTTGGCCCGGCGGCAGCGCGCGGTGAACACCGTGGTCCACGCGCTCTCCGAGCGGTACGGGGCCCTGCACCTGCACGCCGCCGAAGGCGACTGGGTCGACGACCGGGCCATGTGGAGCGCGGACCGGCTGCACCCCGGGGAGCGTGGGCACCGGCAGCTGGCCATCCGGTTCCACGAGCTGCTGTCGGACGCCGGGATCGCGACGGGCACCGCGCCCGCCTCCGAGCCCGAGTTCCCGCCGCCCACCAGGTCGGCGAGCCTGGTGTGGCTGGCCACGGCGGGCACCGCCTGGGTGCTGCGCCGGTGCAACGACCTGCTGCCCCAGCTGCTGCGCCTCGCGGCGGTCGAGATGCGGCACCGCGCGCGCGGCACCAGCGCCCGGCTCGACCTGCGGGCGGCGCACGCCGTGTCGACGGCGCTGGCGGCGCTGTCGGTGCCGGAGCCGCAGCAGCGCTCGGGCCCGGGGAAGCTCGTTCTGCCGGAGGGGCTGTCCATGCCCGCCCAGCGCTCGGCGCCGGAGCAGCGCCCGGTGCCGGAGCAGCAGCCGGAGCCGGAGGCGGCGTAGGGCTGAGGTGCTCGACGGGGCTCAACGGCGGTGTGTCAACGGCGGTGTGTCAACGGCGGCGTACCGCCACGAAGCGGACCGGTGTCCCCGGTACCGCCTGCGCGGCCGCCGGGAGGTCCGCGGCGCGGACGACCGCGAGGACCGGGTAGCCGCCGGTGGTCGGGTGGTCGGCGAGGAAGACGACCGGACGGCCGTCGGGCGGGACCTGGACCGCGCCCAGGACCACGCCCTCGCTGGGGAGTTCCCCCGCGCGGGCCCGCTCCAGGGAGGGTCCCTCCGTGCGCAGCCCGATGCGGTTGCCGGCGGCGGACACGCGGTAGGTGCGGGAGGTGAACGTCCGTACGGCATCGGGCGTGAACCAGTCGTCGCGGGGCCCGAGCGTCACCCGCAGGACCAGCTCGGCCGGGGGCGCGGGCTGCGGGGCGACGTCCACGCGCGCGTGAGGGCCGACGACACGCCCCAAGGAGAGCACCGCGCCGTCCGTGAGCGGCGGCGGGCCGAGCCCCGACAGCAGGTCGGTGGAGCGGCTGCCGAGCACCGGCTCGACGGCGATGCCGCCGGAGACGGCCACATAGCTTCGTACCCCGCGGACCGCCGCGCCGACGTCCAGGACCGCTCCGGCGGGCACCCGGACCGGAGCGCCCCAGGCGACCGGGCGGGCGTCGACCGTGACCCGGCAGGGCGCGCCCGCGACCGCCACGGTGACCGTGGAACGGGGTCGTACCGCGCACCCGTTGAGGGTGGTCTCCAGGACGGCCGCCCCGGGCGGATTGCCGACCAGCCGGTTGGCGAGCGCCGCCGCGGGCGCGTCGAGCGCCCCGGAGCGCGGCACGCCGAGGTGGGCGTGCCCGGGACGCCCCTGGTCCTGCACGGTGGTCAGCCCCCCGGCCCGGACGACGGCGAGCGCACGGTCCGTCATGAGCGCCCCACCGGGCCCCGGCCGTCGGTGCGTGCCGTGTCCGGACGATCGGCGCCCACTGGGCTCTGGCCGTCGGTGCCCACCGGAACGAACCGCACGCGCGTGCCCGGCGACAGCAGCGCGGCCGGCACGCGCGCGTGGTCCCACAGCACCGCGTCCGTGCTGCCGATCAGCTGCCAGCCGCCCGGCGACGTGTGCGGGTACACGCCGGTGTACGGCCCGGCCAGCGCCACCGAACCCGCCGGGACCGCGGTCCGCGGCGTGGCGCGGCGCGGGACGTCGTACTGGGGCGGCAGCCCGGTGAGGTAGCCGAAGCCGGGGGCGAACCCGCAGAAGGCGACCCGGAACTCGGTGCCGGCGTGGATGCGGGCCACGTCCTGCTCGGTCACGCCCCACAGGGCGGCGACGTCCGCCAGGTCCGGGCCGTCGTAGCGCACCGGGAGGTCGACGACCTCACCCGCGCGCGGGGGAGCGGGTGGCACGTCGGCGGCGGTCAGTTCGGAAGCCAGACGGACCGGGTCGGTCAGGCCGTCGAGGAGGACCGTACGGGCCGCGGGCACGATCTCGCGGACCGCGATCGAGCCCTCCGCGCGGCGGCGCAGCAACTCCGCGTGCAGCGCCTGCGCCTCGTCGCCGGAGGACACCTCGACGAGCAGGGCGCTGTCGCCGACCGGCAGCACCCTCATGCGAAGGCCTCCACCCGGACACCGGCCTCTTCGAGCCGCCGCCGGACCCGCCGGGCCAGCTCCACCGCGCCGGGCGTGTCCCCGTGCAGACACAGGGAACGCGCGCGTACGTCGATCTGGGCCCCGGAGTGGGCGACGACCGTCCCGGAGCGGGCCAGGCTCACCGACCGTTCCACCACGGCCTCGGGGTCGGTCACGACGGCGCCCTCCCGGCCGCGCGGCACGAGGGTGCCCTCGTCGGTGTACGCGCGGTCCGCGAACGCCTCCGTCACGGCCGGGAGGCCCGCCTTGGCGGCCAGCTCCAGCAGCCGTGAGCCGGGCAGCCCCAGCACGGGCAGCGAGCCGCCGGCGAGGAGCACGCCGTCGACGACCGCACCGGCCTGCTCCTCGTCGTGCACCACACGGTTGTACAGGGCTCCGTGCGGCTTGACGTACGCCACCCGGGCCCCGGCCGCGCGGGCGAAGACCTCCAGGGCGCCGATCTGGTAGGCCACCTCGGCCGCCAGTTCGGCGGGCGGCACGTCCATCGCGCGCCGCCCGAACCCGGCCAGGTCCCGGTAGGAGACCTGCGCGCCGATCGTCACCCCGCGCGCGGCAGCCAGCTCGCACACCCGCCGCATGGTGGCCGCGTCCCCGGCGTGGAAGCCGCAGGCCACGTTGGCGCTGGTGACGACGGACAGCAACTCCTCGTCGTCGGTCAGCCGCCAGCGGCCGAAGCCCTCGCCGAGGTCGGCGTTGAGATCGATCGCGGTCATGGGTCCCCTTCGCTGAATCAGGCCACGCGGTACTGCTCGTCGCGGGCGTCGGTGAGGAACATCTGGCCCGGCGCGTGGGTGATGGCGAACGGCGGGCGGGAGGCCATCACCGCCGCCTGCGGGGTCACCCCGCAGGCCCAGAACACCGGGATGTCGTCCGGTTCGGCGGCCACCGGATCGCCGAAGTCCGGCCGGGCGAGGTCGCCGATGCCGAGCGCCGACGGATCACCGCAGTGCACGGGGCTGCCGTGCACCGCCGGAAGCAGACTGCTCTCCCGGATAGCCGCCGCCAGACGCGCGGGCGGCACCGGGCGCATGGACACCACCATCGGCCCGTGCAGCCGCCCCGCCGGACGGCACTGACGGCTCGTGACGTACATCGGCACGTTCCGTCCCTGCTCGATATGGCGCAGCGGTACACCCGCCTCGGCGAGCGCCCACTCGAAGGTGAAGCTGCAGCCGATCAGGAACGACACCAGGTCGTCCCGCCAGTGCCCGAGCACGTCCGTCGGCTCGTCCACCAACGCGCCGTCCCGCCACACCCGGTAGCGCGGCAGATCGGTGCGCAGATCCGCCCCGGCGGCGAGCACGGTCGTCCAGGAACCGGCGTCCGTGACGTCCAGCACCGGGCAGGGCTTGGGGTTGCGCTGGCAGAACAGCAGCATGTCGTAGGCCCAGTCGGCGGGCACCGCGATCAGGTTGACCTGGGTGCGGCCCGCCGCGACCCCGGCCGTGGGGCCGGTCAGTCCCGCGCGGAAGCGGGCCCGTGCCGTCTCCGGGGTCCACGCGTGCGCGTGCGGGTCGACGAGGGGCAGGGGGCGGTCGTCGGTGCGGTTCATACCAGCTCCTTCCCCCGGGTCTCGGGCAGCCCCAGCAGGGCCAGCGCCGCGAGACCGTAGCCCACCGCGCCGAAGACCAGTGCGCCGCCCACACCCCAACTGTCCGCCAGGAAGCCGACGGTGGTGGGGAAGACCGCGCCGACGGCTCGACCGGTGTTGTACGTGAACCCCTGCCCCGTACCGCGCACGGCGGTCGGGTACAGCTCGCTCAGGAACGACCCGAAGCCGCTGAAGATGGCCGACATGCAGAAGCCGAGCGGGAAACCCAGCACCAGCACGAGGGTGTTGGCGCCGCTGGGGATGTTCGCGTACGCCAGGATGCAGATCGCCGACAGCAGGGCGAACAACCAGATGTTGCGCCGCCGGCCCAGCCGGTCGGTGAGGTAACCGCCCGTCAGGTAGCCGATGAAGGCGCCGGAGATCAGGAACGTCAGATAGCCACCGGTGCCGACGACGGACAGGTCACGCTCCGTCTTCAGGTACGTCGGCACCCAGGTCGCCAGCGTGTAGTAGCCGCCCTGGACGCCGGTCGAGAGCAGCACGGCGAAGAGCGTGGTGCGCAGCAGGCCCGGCGTGTCGGCCGTACCCGGCTTGAAAATGACGGCAAATGACCCCTTTTGCGGGCTCCTCTCCCGTGCCGCGACCGCCTCGGGGGCGTCGTGCACGCGGCGCCGCATCCAGATGACCAGCAGTGCGGGCAGGGCGCCGGTCCAGAACATCACCCGCCAGGCCAGGTCCTCGTCGAGGAACGAGAAGACCAGCGTGTACACGATCGCGGCGAGGGCCCAGCCGACGGCCCACGAGCTCTGGATCACCCCCAGGGTGCGGCCCCGGTGCTTGGCGCTCGCGTACTCGGCGACCAGGATCGCGCCGACCGCCCACTCGCCGCCGAAGCCCAGGCCCTGCAGGGCCCGGAAGACCAGCAGCGTCTCGTAGTTGGGCGCGAAGCCGCAGGCCACGGTGAAGACGGCGTACGTGATGACCGTGATCATCAGCGCCTTGACCCGGCCGATCCGGTCCGCCAGCACGCCCGCGAGGGCGCCGCCGATCGCGGACACGACGAGCGTGACGGTGGTCAACAGGCCGGTCTGGCCGCTGTCCAGGCCGAAGTAGGCGGCCAGCGCCACCATGCTCAGCGGGAGCGTGAAGTAGTCGTACGAGTCGAGCGCATAGCCGCCGAAGGCGCCCGCGAAGGCGCGGCGGCCGCGCGGGCCGAGGGCGCGCAGCCAGCCGAACGCGCCGTCGCCGTCGGCCTGTTCACCCTTTCCCGGGCGAGCGTCGGTGGTCAGGGCCTGCGGTGGAGGGGTCGTGCTCATGTGCACCTCGCAGTGGGAGGACGGAGGGTGCTGCGGACTGAGCCGTGCCGTGCGGAAGCTTGGCGGTGCCGCGGTGAGGGAGGGGCGGCGCCGTTCGTAGCAAGGTAGAGGATCGTTGAACGATCCCTCAATACTCATGTTGTTTCGTTCTTGTATCTGCGATTGAATTCCGGGCATGGCAGAGCAGCTGACGGGACTGGCCGACGACCGGGCCCTGCTGGGGCGCACCAGCACCGCCGAGCGGGTCTCGGACATCCTCAGGAGCCGGATCGCCGAGGGGTACTTCCCGCCCGGGACGCGGCTGTCGGAGGACAGCATCGGCGGGGCGCTCGGCGTCTCCCGCAACACCCTGCGCGAGGCGTTCCGGCTGCTCACCCACGAACGGCTGCTGGTGCACGAGCTGAACCGGGGTGTCTTCGTCCGGGTCCTGGCCGTGGAGGACGTCGAGGACATCTACCGCACCCGGCGCCTGGTCGAGTGCGCCGTCGTCCGGGGGCTCGGCGAGCCGCCGTACGCGCTCGACGCCCTCGCGTCGGCCGTGACGGAAGGGCAGCGGGCGGCGGTCGAGCACGACTGGAAAGGTCTGGGCACGGCCAACATCCACTTCCACCGCGAGCTGGTCGCCCTCGCCGGCAGCGAACGCACCGACGAGCTGATGCGCAGCGTCTTCGCCGAACTGCGGCTCGCCTTCCATGTGGTGGACGACCCGCGGCGGCTGCACGAGCCGTACCTCACCCGCAACCGCCAGATCCTCCAGGCCCTTCAGGCGGGGGACAGAGGCGAGGCGGAGCGGCTGCTGGAGGTGTATCTCGACGACTCGCTGAGGCGGGTCGTGGAGGTCTACCGGCGGCGGGTCGGCGACGACGCGTAGGACGCCGTCGGGCCTCGGTGTGACCGTCGTGACGTGGGGTGGCATCTGCGTCGTTTGGGTCGTTGTCAGACCGAGGACCTAATCTGTGCACCGTGACTTCGCCTGCATCGACGGACAGTGTTCCGCCCCAGTTCAGCGCGGGGCCGCGCCCCGCCCTGGGTCCGGCCGCCGACGAGGGACTGGCGCGGCGGCTGCGCGCGCTCGCCTGCACCGCGCCGTTGCACGACCTCGACGCGCGCAAGGCCAACCTCGCGGGTGAGTACTCGGTCTACGGCATGGCGGAGGTCGCCCTCGCGGCGATCGACCTCGTCACCCTGAACATGGACTTCGACACCGGTGCCGACCACGACCAGGTCGTGGCCCGGCTCGTCCCGCGCATCGCGGCGCAGGCCCCCCAGCGTCCGGCCGCCGAGCACGAGCGGGTCGCGCGCTGGGTGCTGGAGAACCTCATCAACGTCGGCAGCGTGGACCGTGGATTCCGGGCGGTTTACGGCACGTTCGCACCGGATGGGACATATGTCCGGCGGGACTACGACTTCAAGCTGATCGAGGAGGTGCCGGGACCCGGCGGCAGCGTCTACCTCCGCACGACCGACGAGGCGGTGAACGTCCTCGTCGGCGCCCTCGACACCGATGTCACCAGCGCCCAGATCGCCGCCGAGGTCAAGCTTGAGGTCCTGATCAACCGCGGTCGGCTCGCGGACGCCCAACTGGCGGCCGAGCAGGCCCGCTACCGGACCGTGCAGTACTCGGAGACGCTCCGCCGGGCCCTGGAGGCCACCCGGCGCAACGTCCGCGCGGTGGACTGGCTCAGCACCGTGCCCGACATGATCGCCGAGGCGCTGGACCACGTCGCCGACCGGTACCGGCACGAGAACGCCATCCTCACCAACATCCGCAAGGCGCGCGACGAGTCCGAGGACCCCGAGCACAAGCGGCGGGCCGCCGAGCTGGTCGACATCGTCAAGGACTGCATCCGGCGCCACACACAGTTGCAGTCGCGACTGCTGGAGGCCGGGCCGCTGTTCCGCGCAGAACAGGACCGGCAGGCCTTCGCGACGCCGATGTCCATGGCGGGGATAGATCTGTACGGGCACCTGGTGGCGCCCGTGCTGCCGCTGCCGCTTCAGCAGGCGATCCGTGTCACGGACGCCTTCTTCGCGCGCGGGACCGGACTGCGCACGCCGGTGTCCGTCCGGGTCGGGGACCTGGTCGACATACTGCTGACCCCGCCGGTGGAGCGGGAGCACCTCGGGGCGGAGATGCCGGAGCCGGATCTGATCGCCACGCCGGACGACAGCCGGTTCAGCGAGGAGCAGTTGGCCGCGGCGAACGCGCTGCTGGACCTGCCGCCGGACGCGCCACGGCGCCTGTCGGGCCTGCTGGCCGAGGCCCGTCGGATCGATCCCGACCTGCCGTATCTGGTGGCGTTGATGGCGGTCCACGCGGCGAGTCCGCCGGTGGGGACGGCCTATCGGCAGGGAGAGGAGAAGCTGTTGTTCTCCGTGGACGACGGGACGGAGCTCGACGATCCCGAGTTCGGCGGGGCCGACCTGATCGTCGGCACGGCACTGCTGGACGCGGCGGGAATGACGGCGGACCGGACGGAGCCCGCGTGATGATGTCTGAGGAGTTGCAGTCGTGAGCGAGCACGTTGAGCCGGAGCGCGCCGGGACGCCGGGGAGCGCCGCCGTCACCCCCGCCGACGCCGCCGACGCGGCTCGGCTCGTCGCGTTCGGATTGCAGCCCAAGCTGCTGCCCGCGCGCGATCAGGAGTACGCCGATCTGCTGCGGCGCTACCGGGAGGACCCGGCGTTCGCGCGGCTCGCGGACGCCGTGGCCGCCGGGCTGGGCCTGATCGTGCTGGAGGTGTCCCCGCGCGCGGGGATGGCCGTGACCGCCGCCGAGGACTCCGTGTTCGCCGTCCGGATGGGCGACTACGCGCGGCGTACGGCCGCCGACTCCGGCGACCGGTTCCTGCACGGGCTCGCGCATCTCGCCGTCGCCGCCATGGCGTTCCCGCGCCCCGAGGACCTCGCCGACGACGGGTACATCGGCCGCGTGACGGTCAACGGCGTCGACGCCTTCGTCCGGCAGGCCTGCCGACGGCTGGAGGAGCGGGCCGCCGAGCAGGGGGAGAACACCGACCCCGCGACCGACGCGCCCGGGCTGGAGGCCGCCTGGCGGATCTGGGTGAGACGCAGCGCCACCGGTGCCACCAAGGACGCGCGCCGCCTCGCCGGGTCCACGACCGGCATCGTCGGCAAGGCCGTGGCCTTCCTCACCGACTCCGGGTTCCTGCAGCGGACGGGGGACGACAACGGCGGCACCTATCGGACGACCGCCCGCTACCAGCTCCAGGTGCGGGACATGGCCGGAAGCGCGGCCATGGCCGAGCTGCTGGAGCTGGGGGTCGTCCCGGTGACCGACGGCACGCCGACGCTGCTGCCCCCGGAGGACGGCGACGACCTGGAGCTGGTGGCCGACGCCGGACTGCCGTTCCACTCCGCCTGAAGCCGCACCCCGCGCCTGAACTTCCCTGACCTGCCGAAGACTTACGAGAGTCCGCCATGTACGAGCTGTCCCGGGTCCGCCTCTACTCCATCGGGCCCGCCGGTGCACGCTACGCCGACACCGTGCTTGACCTGCGCGGTGTCGGCGAGCCCGTGCCCGATCCCGCGCCGACGCAGGCGGAGTTCTTCGAGGAGGAGCCGGTCGGCCCGCCGCGCCGGCCCGCGCCCGCCGGGGTGCTCTTCCTGGAGAACGGCGGCGGCAAGTCCGTGCTGCTCAAGCTGATCTTCTCGGTGATGCTGCCGGGACACCGCAACACGCTCGGCGGCGCCAGCTCCGGTGTGCTGCGCAAGTTCCTGCTCGCGGACGACTGCGGGCATGTCGCGCTGGAGTGGCAGCACGTGCTGACCGGCGAGTGCGTCGTCGTCGGCAAGGTGAGCGAGTGGCGCGGGCGTCAGGTCTCCAACGACCCGCGGAAGTTCGCCGAGGCCTGGTACTCCTTCCGGCCCGGCCCCGGGCTGACCCTGGACAACCTGCCCGTCGCCGAGTCCACCGCCGTCCGGCCGCCCGTGGAGGGCCAGTCGGGCGCGCAGGGGCGGCGGCGCACCATGAAGGGCTTCCGGGACGCGCTCACCGAGGCGGGCAAGGCGTATCCGCACCTCGAAGTGCACTGGGAGGAGATCCACGAGCGCTGGACCGAGCACCTCGGCGACCTCGGCCTCGACCCCGAACTCTTCCGCTACCAGCGGGAGATGAACGCCGACGAGGGTGAGGCCGCCGGTCTCTTCGCGGTGAAGAAGGACTCCGACTTCACCGACCTGCTGCTGCGCGCGGTCACCGACACCCGGGACACCGACGGGCTCGCCGACCTCGTCAGCGGCTTCGGGAACAAGCTGGGGCGGCGCGCCGAGCTCATCGCCGAACGCGACTTCACCGCCGGGTCGGTCGACCTGCTCGGGCGGATCGTGGAGGCCGCCGAGGCACGGGCACGCGCGCGGGACATCCACGCCGGGGCCGAGCGGCGGACGCGCGCGCTGGCCCGGCGGCTGTCCGCGCGCGGAGCCCAGGAGCGCGTGCGAGCCGCCGACCTCGCCCAGCGGGTCACGGCCGCCGCCTACGCCGTGACCCACGCCGAGTCCGCGCGCCGGCGCAGCGCCCTGATCGCCGCCGAACTCGCCTACCGGCACGCCTCGTTGGCGCTCGCCGCGGCCGAGAAGTCGGCGGCCGCGCAGAAGCGTGAGCTGGCCGACGCACGCACCCTGCACGCGGCCTGGCAGGCCGCCGAGGCCGTACTGCGGCACCGCGCCGCCGCCGACCGGGTCGGGCGCGTGGCCGCCGCGATCCAGGAGGCCGAACGGGACGCGGCTCCCGCGCTCGCCGCGCGGACCAAGGCCGCCGTGGACCTCGTACGGGCCCTGCACGCGGCCGCGGAGCGCGCCGAGACGCTCGCGAACGAGGAGGAGGCGCGGTCCGCCGGACTCCAGGAGGTCAGCGACTCCGCGTACCGGGACTCCACCACCGCGGCCACCGAGGCGCAGCGGGCCCGCAGCGAGGCCGGGCACCTGCGGCAGCGCCTCACCGAGGTCCAGCAGGAGACCGCCGAGGCGGTGCGCGCGGGCTGGCTCGACGACAGCGCCCCCGACGCCGACCCGGCCCGAGCCGCCCTCGCCGCCAGCGACGCGGAGAAGTCGGCGGTGGCCGCCTGGGACACGGCCCGTGAGGCGTCCCACCGGGCGAGCGAGCAGGCGCGCGAGGCGGCGTCCGCCGAGTCCCGGGCCGAACTGACGGCGGCCCGCGCGGCGGACGCGGCGACCGCGGCGGAGCGGGCGTACGACGCCGAGCGGCGGACCGCCGAGGCGCTGGCGGCGGAGGAACGGCTGGCGGAGCTGCTCAGCCTGCCAGTTGCCTCCGGCGCAGCGGCGTCCGGTGGCGTGCCCGGGCCGCGAGCGGGTGCCGACGGCACGAGCGGAGCCGGGTCCGGACGACCCGGCTCCGGGGATGCTGTGCCCGTCGCCGGGTCCGGCCGGGGCGGTGCCTCGGCGGCGGACGCGGCCGACGGCGCGGCCGGGCGAGGAGCGGGCGCGGACTCCGCATCCCGGTCGCTCCGCCCGCGTCATGGCACCTCCAGGACCCCGCGCGCTGTCGCCGAAGGCCCCCTCACCCCCGAGGAACTCGACCGCTTCGCCGACGAACTGCGCGAGCTGCTCGACGACGCCGTCTCCTCGGCCGAGCGTCAGCTTTTCGAGCTGCGCACCGCCGCCGCCGACGACGCCCGCATCCTGGGCGCGCTCGGTGACGGGGGCCTGCTGCCGCCCGGCCCGGACGTGCTGGCGACCGTGGAGTTCCTCGGCGAGCACGGCATCCCGGCCCTGCCCGGCTGGCGCTACCTCGCGCAGGCCGTCGCCCCCGCCGACCACGCGCGCGTACTGGCCGCCCGGCCCGAGCTGGTGGACGGCGTCATCATCACCGACCCGGCCTCGCACGCACGCGCGCGGGAGGCGCTCAGCGACGCAGCCCTGCTGCCCCGGTCCGCCGTGGCCGTCGGCACGGCCGCCGCCCTGCTCGCGCCCACCCCGGCCCCGGAGGCGGAAAGCGGCGCGGACGTCTTCCTCGTACCGCCGAACCCGGCCATGCACGACGAGCACGCCGCCGACGAGGAACGGCAGGCGCTGCGCGCGCGGGCGACCGAGCGGGACGAGGAGATCCGCACCCTCGCGGCCCGGCTCGGCAAGGACCGCGAGCTGGCTGCGCGGCTCGCCTCGTGGCGCACCGGCTGTCCGGCCGGGCGGCTGGTGGAGCTGGCGCACACCGCGCGGGAGGCGCGCGCGTTCGCCGAGGACGCCGAGGCCGAGCTGGCCGAGGCGCGGACCGTGCGGGCCGAGGCCGAGGAAGCCGCCGCCGAGGCCGCGCAGGTGCGTGAGGAGCGGCAGGAGGCCGCGCAGAAGGCCCGGCGCTCCGCCGACGCCCTCGCCGGGCTCGCCTTCCGGCTGCGCGAACGCGCCGGCTGGCAGGTCAAGCTGCGGGAACTCGCCGACGAGGCCACCGAGTCCGAGGCTCTCGCCCAGGCCTGCCTGGAACGGGCCCGCGCCGCCGACGAGGACCGGCGCGCCGCCCAGCGCGCCGCCGACGACGCCCGCCGCACCGCGCGTGCGCTGCGCGCCGAGCGCTCCGAGATCGCCGGCGCCCCCGACGACGTACCCGAAGACGACACGGACGCGCCCAAGGCGTCCCTGCCCGCCCTGCGGGAGGCGTACCGGGCGGCCTCCCAGGTGTACGAGAAGGTCGGCGTCGGCGCCGATCTGCGGGCCGAACAGGCGCGGGCGGAGAGCGACGAGAGCGCGGCCCGCGCGGAGCTGGACCGGCTGAGCAACAAGGTCCGTACGCGCGCGGAGCAGCTGCTGCAGTTCCCCGACGGGGCCGACGGGCCGTCCCGGCAGGCCGCCGCCGCGCGCGCGGAGGAGCTGGTGCAGCTGCTGGAGACCCGGATGTCCAGCGCGAGCGAGCAGCTCGGCCGGCTGCGCGGCGAGGCCGAACGGCACGCGCCCGAGGAGGGCGACGCGCACACCGAGCTGCCCGAGGAACTCCAGCCGCGCGACGCCGAGCACGCCCAGGCGCTGCTGCGCACGGCGACCGCCGAACTCGCGTCCCGCACCGAGGCGTTGACCCAGGCCCGCGAGGCGCACGCCGAGCTGCTCGACGCGCACCGCGCCGCCGAGGACGCGGCGAGCGGCTTCGACGAGATCGCCGCGCTGCTGCGCGACCTGCTGCGCGAGCACGCCGCGGAGGAGGAGCACGAGGCGCCGGAGCCGTATCCGGGCAGCCTGGAGGACGCCCGGCAGTCCGCCGCCGAAGCCCGCCGCTCGCTGCGCGGCTGCGCCGCGGACCTGTCCGCCGCCGAGGCCGCCGTGCGCGAGGCGAGCGACATTCTCGTACGGCACGCCAACTCCACCCGCTACGAGCAGGTACGCACCCCCGCCCGCCAGCAGATCCGCGAGCTTCCCGCGTCCGCGCTGCCCGAGCACGCGCAGAAATGGGCCGACGCCTTCGCGCCCCGGCTTCGGGTCCTCACCGATGAGTTGGCGCAGCTGGAGCGCAACCGGGACTCGATCGTGGACCGGCTCCGCGGGCTCGTCGAGTCGGCTTTGGCCACGCTCCGGTCCGCCCAGCGGCTCTCCCGTCTTCCGGAAGGCCTCGGCGAGTGGTCCGGGCAGGAGTTCCTGCGGATCCGCTTCGAGGAACCCGACCAGGCCACCCTCACCGAACGGCTCGGCGAGGTCGTCGACGAGGCGACCCGGGCCGCCGTCAAGAAGAACTCCGACCTGCGCCGCGACGGCATGTCCCTGCTGCTGCGCGGCGTGGCCGCCGCCCTTCAGCCCAAGGGCGTGGCCGTGGAGATCCTCAAGCCGGACGCCGTGCTGCGCGCCGAGCGCGTCCCCGTCGGGCAGATGGGCGACGTGTTCTCCGGCGGCCAGCTGCTCACCGCGGCCATCGCCCTGTACTGCACGATGGCCGCGCTCCGCTCCAACGACCGGGGCCGCGCCAAGCACCGGCACGCCGGCACCCTCTTCCTCGACAACCCCATCGGCCGCGCCAACGCGACGTACCTGCTGGAACTCCAGCGGGCGGTGTCGGACGCGCTGGGCGTGCAGCTCCTGTACACCACGGGCCTGTTCGACACGACCGCTCTGGCCGAGTTCCCGCTGGTCATCCGCCTGCGCAACGACGCCGACCTGCGGGCGGGCCTGAAGTACATCAGCGTGGAGGAACACCTGAGGCCGGGGTTGCCGCAGCAGCCCCAGGCCGGGGAGGCGGTGCACAGCGAGATCACGGCGACCCGGTTGTTCAAACGGCCGACACCGACAGCGCCCTGAGGGGCGCGGGGCGGTATCGATGCACCACGACGTCGAAGCCCAGCTCGCGCAGATGCGCGGCGGGCCGGACGGCCGGACAGCATCAGCAGCTTCGGCGAGCGTGGTCGGACACCGTACGGTCGATGGTCTCCGGGGTGGTGACCTCGCCCTTGCGGAAGAAGGCGACCTTGGCGCCGAGGCCGGGGCCGTCGATGGCGAGGAAGCCGTACACCTGGAGCCCCTTGGCGTCCTCTCAGGTGTAGATGGGATGGCGCTCCGGGAGGAAGGGCTCGATGCCGCCCTTCGGCTCCAACCAGTACATGACCTGCCGCTCGATCGTGAACGGCACCCGAAGGCCGGTGAGCAGCCGCGGCGCCCACGCGCTCGGGCAGATCACCAGCTGCCCGGCCGTGTAGGTGTTCTCGGTCTCGACGCTCGCCCTGCACGACGGGGTCCCGTGTGACGACGGCTGCGTGACATCACTGCCGCACGTCGTCGCCGTCGGCGACGTCGCCCGGGTCGGCGGCTCCCGCGCCGAGCACTTGACCTCCGTGACGCAGCAGCCCCGCGTCGCCGTGGCCAACCTGCTCGCCGGGCGCACCGTCGAGACCGTGCGCTCCGTGCCGTACTTCTGGTCCGATCAGTACGGCGTACGTATCCAGTTCGCCGGTCACCGCCAGCACGGCGACACGGTGCGGATCGCCGAGGGGGGAACGCCACCGCACCGGACGGCGGCGGCTTCCGGGCGCTCTACGAGCGGGAGGGACGCACGACTGCCGTACTCGCGGTGGACCGTACACGGCCGTTCATGCGCGTACGACGTGAACTCGCACGCGGGGCGGGGAGGGTGGGGGTTTCCTCGGAGAGCTCTTGAGCGCGTGACCTGTACCACCTTGGCCGGTCGGCCCAGCACGACCGGTCCAGCCCAACCGGCTCAGGAATGCGACAACTGCCCAGCCCCGCCCTGCCCACGTATCCGCTCCTGTGCCCGCTCGGCGGCCCGTGCTTGCCGTCGGGCCCGGCGGCGTTCGCGGCGCAGCGCCCGCGCGGTGCTGCTCGGCACCGACACCACGCCGTTGCGCTGGTTCCACACCTGACGTGTCACCCACACGTCGAGCACACTCCATGTGGCCACCACGGTGCTGGCGATACTGCTGAGCACCATGGGGAAGGCCAGCCAGGACCCGGCCAGGGTGCACAGGAACGCCACCATCGCCTGTATCAACGTCACGGCGATGATGAGCACCGCCCGCACCGCCGCCGTCCGCACCGGATCCGGCAGCCGCCGCCGCTTCGCGGGCTCCTCGATCCACAACGGCCGGTAAAAGGGCCGCTCTTGGGACGCCTCCGGCTCAAAGGACCGTGCGGCGCCCTCGTTTGCTGCCGCCACTGCGGACCCAGAGTCCTCCTTGTTCTCTTCAGTCCCTGAGTGCCCGTCCGCCACTGTCAGCCCGCCCACCCGAATGTCACGATCCGGCGCCTCGGCGCCCCGCCGCGCCGTCATGTGTGCGACCGCACCTGTCCCGGGTGCCTCATGCCGCTCCGCCGTGCCCATCACCGTGTCACTCCCCACCGCCAGCAGACCGATCGCCCCAGTCCGAAGACCCGACTCCCCAGTGACTGCCCGGCTTGCGCTGTTTTACGCCGACCGGGTGCAGGATGCGGCTCCTGTGGCCGATTCTGCCCCCATTTCCTGTAGAGAAGGACGAACGGTGCGCCGCGAAGATTCCCAACGGGCGAAAATTTCCGGCCAAACACCCAGACATGCTGACCGGGTCCGGCTTCGCGGGGGTCCCCGGATTCGAGGCGGCAATCTCCCCCAATGACCGGACAACTCCCCATGACCGCCAGGCGTACGGAAGCTCACCTTCCGGAAGTCCCTTCGAGTTACGGGTGCGTCGGTAGTAGGCTCGCGCCGTTTGTTGACGCACATGTGTACCCCCTGCCGGTGGGGGTCGAGCTGGGGGAGGCCATGCGCTTTCGCGGGAAGTCCATCCGCCGGAAGATCGTGGCGCTGCTTCTCGTGCCGTTGCTGTCCCTGAGCGCGATCTGGGCCTTCGCCACGGCACTCACGGGACGCGAAGCAGCCCAGTTGTTCAGCGCGTCGTCCGTCGTCGAGGAAATCGGCTACCCCACCGAGGACACCGTCCGGGTCCTTCAGCAGGAACGCCGCCAGACCCTGGTCTACCTCGCCGACCCCCGGGCCTCCGACGGACTTGCCGCGCTCAGACGCAGCCGCGCCGCCACCGACGAGGCCATCGCCAGGGTCCGTAGCAACGCCGGCAGTCCGGAGGTGCGCGATGCCCTCGACGAGACCTGGGGCGAACGGCTGACCGCCGTCCTCGACGCGTTCGACGGCATCGAGTCCCTGCGCCAGAGTGTGGAGGACGGCACCGTCAACCGCTCCCAGGCGCTCGACCTCTACAACCGCCTGGTCGACCCCTGCTTCGTCCTCCTCGGCGACCTCCATGTCGTCGACAACGTGGAGATGGACACCGAGTACCGCGCGCTTGTCAACGTGGTCCGCGCCCGCGAACTCCTCTCCCGCGAGGACGCGCTCCTCGGCTCCGCCCTGGTCGTCGGCGAACTCTCTCGCGCCGAGATCCGTCACATCTCCGACCTCGTGGCCCAGCGGAACCTCCTCTACGACACCAACCTGCCGCTGCTGCCGAGTTCGGAACGTGAGCGGTACGAGCGCTTCTGGAAGAACGCCGCCACCGCTCCACTGCGTGTCGCCGAGGAGTCCGCCGTGTCTGCGCCCTCGGGTGACGCCGGCGGAGTCTCCGCGCAGACCTGGGACTCCACGGCCGGCAACGTGCTCGATGAACTCGGCACCCTCGACGACGAGGCGGCGGACCGCTACCAGGACCGCGTCCGCCCGATCGCCACCGGCATCATCGTCAAGGCCGTCGTGGCCGGCGTCCTCGGTCTGATTGCCGTCCTGCTCTCGCTCATCGTCTCCATACGCATCGGCCGCGGCCTCGTCCGCGATCTGCGCCAACTCCGCCTGGAGGCTCACGAGGCCTCCGGCGTTCGGCTGCCCAGTGTGATGCGCCGCCTCTCCGCGGGCGAGCAGGTCGACGTGGAGACCGAGGTCCCGCGCCTGGAGTACGACCAGAACGAGATCGGCGAGGTCGGCCAGGCCCTCAACACCCTGCAGCGGGCCGCCGTCGAAGCCGCCGTCAAACAGGCCGAACTCCGCGCCGGCGTCTCCGAGGTCTTCGTGAACCTCGCTCGCCGCAGCCAGGTCCTCCTCCACAAGCAGCTCACGCTGCTCGACGCCATGGAGCGCAGGACCGAGGACACCGAGGAACTCGCCGACCTCTTCCGCCTCGACCACCTCACCACTCGTATGCGTCGGCACGCCGAGGGCCTGGTGATCCTCTCCGGCGCCGCGCCCTCCCGGCAGTGGCGCAAGCCCATCCAGCTCATGGACGTTGTCCGGGCCGCCGTCGCCGAGGTGGAGGACTACGAGCGCATCGAGGTCCGCCGCCTGCCCCGTATCGCCGTCACCGGACCGGCGGTCGCGGACCTCACCCATCTCGTGGCCGAACTCCTGGAGAACGCCACCGTGTTCTCCCCGCCGCACACGGCCGTCCAGGTCCTCGGTGAGCGGGTGGCCAACGGCTTCACCCTGGAGATCCACGACCGCGGCCTCGGCATGGCGGCCGAGGCCCTGCTGGACGCCAACCTCCGACTCGCCGAGACCCCGGAGTTCGAACTCTCCGACACCGACCGGCTCGGGCTGTTCGTGGTGAGCCGGCTCGCCCAGCGGCAGAACGTCCGGGTCTCGCTGCAGCCCTCCCCGTACGGCGGCACCACCGCGGTCGTCTTCATCCCCGACGCGCTGCTGACGGACGACGTGCCCGACACCAACGGCATCGGCTTCCGCCTCGACCGGCCGCGCCCGTCCAAGGAGGCCGAGCTTGAGGAGAGCCGCAGGACCGCGCTCTCCCAGGTGCCGGTGCAACTGCCTGGCCTGCCCGCCGGGTTGCTGGACGGGCCGGTCGAACTGGAGGGCCCCGTCGATCTCGACGCCCTCGACGACTTCCCGGGCGCCCTCGACGGCGAGGAGAGCGAACGTGGCGGGCTGTTCCGCCCGCGCCGCACCCTCACCCGCGCGGACGAGGACACAACGCCCCGCGCCGACGCACGCGGCGGACCTGGCCGTGCCGAAACAGACGATCATGTCAATCCCCCGGTGCCGTTGCCCCGCCGACGCACACCCAAGCTGGTCAGCTCGCACGGCCGCCCGGTCACCGACCAGCGATCCCGGCGCTCGGACACCGAGGACGAGAACGCGACCGGCCCCGCCCCTCGCCGCCCGGACCAGGACCGCACGCCACCTCTCCCGACCCGCCGCCGCGGCAGTTCGGCTCTCGGCCGGAGCTCCGGCCCAGGCCGTCTCAACGAGACGAACGAGTCCACGAACCGCGACTCCGGCGAGCTTTCGCAGCACCCGGGCAAGATCTTGGGCGACGTCTCTGAGGCAAAGGATGACGTCTCCAGGTCAAAGGACCGCGGGGGGCGGCCCGGCCGCCTGGCCGACGACACCGGCGCGCGCCCCCCGTCCACCGGCCCCAGCCCCAGCGACGGCCCCGAGCCTCCGCTCGGCCACCTCGGCGATGGCCCCAAGCCTCCGCTTCGCCCCCTCGGCGATCGCGCCGAGCCGCCGGTCCGCGACCTCGGCCCCGACGATCCCGCCGGGCGGCGCCCCGGCCCCAGGGAACGCGGCTCTGAGGCGTCCGGCACCGGCCCTTTGCCGCGCCGCATCCGCCAGGCCAACCTGGTGCCGCAGCTGAGACAGGACCCCGGCCGCCGGACCGAGGACCGAACGGTGCCCGCAGAACGGGACGCCGACGAGGTCCGCAGCCGCATGGCCTCGCTCCAGCGCGGCTGGCAGCGCGGCCGCCAGGAGAACGCCGCGGGCGACGACGCCCACCCCGGCACAGCACCACAGGGAACGACTAAGGGGGACGGTCGATGACCGCACCGAAGGCGACCGGCCACACCGCGCACGGGAAGTCCGGCGAGCTCAACTGGCTCCTCGACGACCTGGTGGACCGCGTCGCAAGCATCCGCAAGGCCGTCGTGCTCTCCGGCGACGGCCTGGCGACAGGGGTCTCCAAGGACCTCACCCGGGAGGACGGCGAGCACCTTGCCGCCGTCGCCTCCGGGTTCCACAGCCTCGCCAAGGGCGTGGGCCGGCACTTCGACGCTGGAAGCGTCCGGCAGACGGTCGTCGAACTGGACGACGCCTTCCTGTTCGTCACGGCCGCCGGCGACGGCAGTTGCCTCGCGGTCCTGTCGGACGCCGACTCCGACATCGGCCAGGTAGCCTACGAGATGACGCTCCTCGTGAAGCGGGTTGGCGCGCACCTGGGCACCGCTCCGCGCACCGATCTGCCCTCGGGCGGGTAGTGGGATGGCATGAGCGCAGACGGTCAGGCAAGAAGCCACTGGTTCGACGACGAAGCAGGACCGGTCGTCCGCCCCTACGCCATGACGCGAGGCCGCACCAGCCATGCGGCCCAGCACCGCCTCGATCTGATCGCGGTGGTCGTCACGGAACCCCATGTGGACGACCCGGAAGCGGACCCGACCCTGTCCCCGGAGCACGTGGACATCGTCGAGCTGTGCCGTGACGCCCCGCAGTCGGTCGCCGAACTCGCAGCCGAACTCGACCTGCCCATCGGCGTCGTACGGGTCCTCGTCGGTGACCTGACGGACGCGGGACTGGTCCATGTGACACGGCCCGTACCCCCGGCCGAACTGCCGGACGAGAGTATTCTGCGCGACGTGATCAACGGCCTCCGGGCGCTGTGAGCAGCGCGGAAGCGAGGTGGAGACGTGACAGGCTGGCAGTTCTGGGTCGACCGGGGCGGCACCTTCACCGACATCGTCGCGCGGCGCCCGGACGGACGGCTGCTGATCCACAAACTGCTGTCCGACAACCCGGCACTCCCCGACTCTCGGCTTCGCTCCAGCAGGGGGACCCCCATCTCCGACGCGGCCGTCGCGGGCGTGCGCGAACTCCTTGCCGGCTCCCAGGACCCCATCGAGTCGGTGCGCATGGGGACCACGGTCGCCACCAACGCCCTCCTGGAACGCAAGGGCGAACGCACCCTGCTCATCATCACCCGCGGCTTCCGCGACGCCCTGCGCATCGCCTACCAGAACCGCCCCCACATCTTCGCCCGCCGCATCGAACTCCCCGAGCTGCTCTACGAGCGGGTCGTCGAGGTCGATGAGCGCATCGCCCCCGACGGCACCGTCCTGACCGCACCCGACCTGGAGGCCCTCGCCGAACCGCTCCGCCAGGCCTACGACGACGGAATCCGCGCCGTCGCCGTGGTCTGCATGCACAGCCACCTCCACCCCGCCCACGAACAGGCCGTCGGGGAGCTGGCAGCCCGCGTCGGCTTCCCGCAGATCTCGCTGTCCAGCGAGGTCAGCCCACTGATGAAACTCATCCCGCGCGGGGACACCGCCGTCGTCGACGCCTACCTGTCGCCGGTGCTGCGCCGCTACGTGCAGCGCGTCGCCGACCAGCTCGAAGGCGTGCGGCTGATGTTCATGCAGTCCAACGGAGGACTCGCCGAAGCCGGCCAGTTCCGCGGCAAGGACGCCATCCTGTCCGGGCCCGCGGGCGGCATCGTCGGCATGGCCCGGATGTCGCAGCTCGCCGGCTTCGACCGCGTCATCGGCTTCGACATGGGCGGCACCTCCACCGACGTCTCCCACTTCGCCGGCGAGTACGAACGCGTCTTCACCACGCAGATCGCCGGTGTCCGGCTGCGCGCGCCCATGCTGGACATCCACACCGTCGCGGCCGGCGGCGGCTCGATCCTCCACTTCGACGGCTCCCGCTACCGCGTGGGGCCGGACTCGGCGGGCGCGGATCCGGGCCCCGCCTGCTACCGCGCGGGCGGCCCCCTCGCAGTCACCGACGCCAATGTCATGCTCGGCCGCATCCAGCCCGACCACTTCCCCCATGTGTTCGGCCCTGACGGCGACCAGCCCCTCGACGCGCCCCTCGTCCGCGACCGCTTTGCCGCCCTCGCGCGCGAGATCCGCGAGCGGACCGGCGACGACCGCACCCCCGAACAGGTCGCCGAGGGCTACCTCCAGATCGCCGTCGCCAACATCGCCAACGCCGTCAAGCGGATCTCCATCCAGAAGGGCCACGACGTCACCCGCTACGCCCTGACCACCTTCGGCGGGGCCGGCGGGCAGCACGCGTGCATGGTGGCCGACCTGCTCGGTATCCGAACCGTCCTCGTACCCCCCATGGCCGGTGTCCTCTCCGCGCTCGGCATCGGCCTCGCCGACACCACCGCCATGCGGGAACAGTCCGTAGAAGCGCCCCTGGAAGCCGCCTCCATGCCCGCCGTCACCAAGACGGCGGACGACCTGGAGGCCGCGGCCCGTGCCGAACTTCTCGCCGAGGACATCCCCGAGGACCGCATCGAGATCACGCGCCGCGCGCAGCTCCGCTACGACGGCACCGACACCACGTTCACCGTCGAGCTCACCGAGCCCGACACCATGAAGCACGCCTTCGAAGAACGTCATCGCGCCACGTACTCCTTCACGCTCGACCGCCCGATCGTCGTCGAAGCCCTCTCCGTGGAAGCCACCGGCATCACCGAACCCCCCGATCTCTCCGCTCTCGCCCCTTACGAGGCCGCCCGTGCGGGCCGCCCCACCGCCCCGCACACCGTCCGCCTCCACACCGGCGGCACCTGGCGCGACGTACCCCTCCACCGCCGCGAGGAACTGTCCCCGGGCGGCACCGTCACCGGACCCGCGATCATCACCGAGTCCGGCGCGACAACCGTCGTCGACGACGGCTGGCGGGCCGCGGCGACCGACGACGGGCATCTGGTCTTGGAACGCGCGGCGATTACACAGAGTTCCGATCTCGACACGAAAGTCGACCCGGTTCTTCTCGAGGTCTTCAACAACCTCTTCATGTCCATCGCCGAACAGATGGGCGCCCGACTCGAGTCCACGGCCCAGTCCGTCAACATCAAGGAGCGCCTGGACTTCTCCTGCGCCCTGTTCGACCCGGACGGAAACCTGGTGGCCAACGCCCCCCACATCCCCGTCCACCTGGGCTCGATGGGCACCAGCGTCAAGGAGGTCATCCGGCGCCGCGGCACCGGGATGCGGCCGGGGGACACATACGCCGTCAACGACCCGTACCACGGCGGCACCCACCTCCCCGACGTCACCGTGATCACCCCGGTCTTCGACACCGGCAGCACCACAGACACGGACAGTGACCGGATTCTGTTCTACGTCGCCTCCCGCGGCCACCACGCGGAAATCGGCGGCATCGCACCGGGCTCCATGCCCGCGAACAGCCGCACCATTGAGGAGGAGGGCGTCCTCTTCGACAACTGGCTGCTCGCCGAGAACGGCCGCTTCCGCGAGGAGGAGACCCACCGTCTGCTCACCGAGGCGCCCCACCCCTCGCGCAACCCGAGGACCAACCTGGCCGACCTGCGCGCCCAGATCGCCGCCAACCAGAAGGGTGTCGAAGAAGTCACCCGCATGATCGAGGACTTCGGCCTCGACGTCGTCCAGGCGTACATGCGGCACGTCCAGGACAACGCCGAAGAAGCCGTACGCCGGGTCATCGACGCCCTCGACGACGGCGAGTACGCCTACGAGACCGACTCGGGGGCCGTGATGCGCGTACGCGTGCGCGTGGACCGCGACAACCGCTCCGCCACAGTCGACTTCACCGGTACGTCGGCCCAGCTGGCCAGCAACTTCAACGCCCCCTACTCGGTGGTCAACGCGGCCGTCCTCTACGTGTTCCGCACCCTGGTCGCCGACGACATCCCTCTGAACGACGGCTGCCTGCGTCCGATCCACATCATCGTGCCGTCCGGCTCGATGCTCTCGCCCGAGCCGCCCGCCGCTGTGGTCGCCGGCAACGTGGAGACCTCCCAGGCCATCACCGGCGCCCTCTACGCCGCGCTCGGCGTGCAGGCCGAGGGCTCCGGAACGATGAACAACGTCACCTTCGGCAACGAACGCCGCCAGTACTACGAGACCGTCGCATCGGGCTCCGGCGCGGGCGACGGCTTCCCCGGGGCGAGCGTCGTCCAGACCCACATGACCAACTCCCGGCTGACCGACCCCGAGGTACTGGAGTGGCGCCTGCCCGTCCGGCTGGAGGAGTTCTCCGTCCGGCGCGGCAGCGGAGGCGCGGGTCGGTGGCGCGGCGGGGACGGCGCGGTCCGCCGCATCCGCTTCCTTGAGGCGATGACCGTCTCCACGCTGTCCCAGCACCGCAAGGTGCCCCCGTACGGCATGGCGGGCGGCGAGCCCGGCGCCCTGGGCGCCAACCGCGTCGAGCGCGCGGACGGCACGATCACCGCACTCGGCGGCAGCGACGCGACGGACGTCGGACCCGGCGACGTACTCGTCATCGAAACCCCCGGCGGCGGAGGCTACGGGCCACCGCCGCCCGACCCCCATCAAGCAGGAGAAGAGATCGATGATCTTCGGGCGTTCTGAGCGCGGCAAACCACCGGTCGAGCCCGTCACGCTCAAGATCCTGGTGGCCGGCGGCTTCGGAGTGGGCAAGACGACCCTCGTCGGCGCGGTCAGCGAGATCAGGCCGCTGCGCACCGAGGAACTGCTCACCGAGGCCGGGCGCCCGGTCGACGACACAAGCGGCGTGGAAGGCAAGCACACCACCACGGTGGCCATGGACTTCGGCCGCATCACACTGCGCGAGGACCTCGTGCTGTACCTGTTCGGCACGCCCGGCCAGGAGCGGTTCTGGTTCATGTGGGACGAGCTCTCCGAAGGCGCGCTCGGCGCCGTCGTACTCGCCGACACGCGCCGCCTGGCGGACTGCTTCGCCGCCGTCGACTACTTCGAGCGGCGCTCCATACCGTTCCTCGTCGGCGTCAACTGCTTCGAGGGGGCGGCCCGTTACCCGGCGGAGGAGGTACGCCGGGCCCTCGACCTCGACGACGACGTACCGCTGCTGCTGTGCGACGCGCGTGACCGGGAGTCGGTCAAGGAGGTCCTCATCGCTGTCGTCCAGCACGCCATGGCGCAGGCGGCCGACCGCCGCCAGGCCGTGACGACCTGACGTACGTGCACGGCCCGTACCCCCGCCGACTGGGGTACGGGCCGCAGTCCAAGAACTCCGAGGACATCGCACGCGCGCGTGTGCCTAGTCGACGCCGTCCTCGACCCAGCCGAAGCTCTTCTCGACCGCCTTGCGCCAGTTGCGGTACTCGCGGTCCCGCACAGACGCCTCCATGGTCGGTGTCCACTCCGCGTCCTTCTCCCAGTGCGCCTTGAGCTCGTCGAGGTCGTTCCACACGCCCGTGGCGAGCCCCGCCGCGTAGGCGGCGCCCAGGCAGGTCGTCTCGGACACCTTGGGCCGGATCACGGGTACGTCGAGGACGTCCGCCTGGTGCTGCATCAGGAGGTTGTTCTTGGTCATGCCGCCGTCCACCTTCAGGGTGGTGATGTGCACGCCCGAGTCCTGGTACATGGCGTCGACGACCTCACGCGTCTGCCAGCTCGTGGCCTCCAGCACCGCACGCGCGAGGTGCGCCTTCGTGACGTACCGGGTCAGCCCGGCGACGACGCCGCGCGCGTCGGAGCGCCAGTACGGCGCGAACAGGCCGGAGAACGCGGGCACGATGTACGCGCCGCCGTTGTCCTCGACGCTCGCCGCCAGTGTCTCGATCTCGTCGGCGGTACGGATGATGCCGAGCTGATCGCGGAACCACTGCACGAGCGCGCCCGTTATAGCGATCGCCCCCTCCAGGCAGTACACCGGTGCCTCACTGCCGATCTTGTAGCCCATCGTCGTCAGCAGCCCGCTCTTGGACGGCACCGGCCGGTTGCCGGTGTTGAGCAACAGAAAACTGCCCGTGCCGTACGTGTTCTTCGCCGCCCCCACGTCGTAGCACGCCTGCCCGAACACGGCTGCCTGCTGGTCGCCCAGCGCGGACGCCACGGGCACGCCCGCGAGCTGACCCACGGCCGTCCCGTACACCTCGGCCGAGGACCGGATCTCGGGCAGCACGGACTCGGGCACGTTCATCGCGGAGAGGATGGAGGGGTCCCATTGGAGGGTTTCCAGGTTCATCAGCATGGTGCGTCCGGCGTTGGTGACGTCGGTGACGTGCCGTCCGCCGTCGGTGCCGCCGGTGAGGTTCCAGATCAGCCAGGAGTCGATCGTCCCGAAGGCGATCTCACCCCGCTCGGCGCGGTTTCTGAGGCCGGGCACGTTGTCGAGCAGCCAGGCTGCCTTGGGGCCGGAGAAATAGCTGGCCAGCGGCAGCCCCGTCTGCTCGCGGAACCGGTCCTGGCCGTCCGAACCGCCCAGCTCGTTGCAGAGCGCGGCGGTGCGGGTGTCCTGCCACACGATGGCGTTGTGCACCGGTTTCCCCGTCGAGCGGTCCCAGAGCACCGTGGTCTCGCGCTGGTTGGTGATGCCGAGCGCGCTGAGCTGCTCGGCACGAAGTCCGGCCTTGGCGACCGCACCGGCGACCACCGCCTGCACCTTCGACCAGATCTCGGTCGCGTCGTGCTCGACCCAGCCGGGTTTTGGGAAGATCTGCCGGTGCTCGCGCTGGTCGACGGCGACGATCGCGCCGTTGCGGTCGAAGATGATGCAGCGGCTTGACGTGGTGCCCTGGTCGATCGCGGCCACGTACTTCTCGGCGTTGTTCGTCATGGCTACCCCTTGGGCTCGGTTGAGAAAGCTGCGTTGTAGATGAGGCCGACGAGTGTTCCTCCCCCGAGTGGCCCAACCGCCGGAATCCAGGCGTCGCCCCAGTCAGAGGTGCCCTTGTTCGGGATCGGCGGGAGCGTGTGCACGATGCGTGGGCCGAGATCGCGCGCCGGGTTGATCACATGGCCGGTGGGCCCGCCGAGCGAGAGGCCGATGCCGACGACCAGCAGCGAGACGATCAGCACGGTCGTTCCGGATGCGCCGAGCCCCTCGATCAGCCCGAATGCCAGGATCGGCAGAACCAGGGCGATCGTCGCGATGATCTCCAGGTAGGCGAGGACGGCGCCCAGCAGGGCACCGACGAGCTGCCCCAGCACGTAGACCCAGACCTTGCCCCACACGCCGGTGTCGACGGCGATACCCAGGGTGACGGCCGGATCGATGTGCCCACCGGGCAGGGGAGCGGCGGTGTACGCGCCCGCCGTCACCGCCAACCCCCAGGCGAACGCGATCACGATCCAGTCCGACGCCCGCGCCTTCGAATATCTGAGCGTGACGGCCGCGCACACACCGGCACCGAACAGGATCAGGATCGCGGTGCCGATGATCTCGCCGACGAAGACGTCTCCGTTGCTCATGGCGGCTCCTAGGCCGTGGACGGGGTGCTCGACCCCGGTCCTCCGTGCAGGGTGCGTCGCGTTGCTCCCGTGCCGATCAGCCGGAGCCAGGGACGTCCCGCGCCCCGCCCGGCGTCCGTGACGAGCGTGCCGTCGCAGCCGACCGGCCGGGGGAGTGGGCTTCGGTGAGAAGCCCATACGGCGCAGTGCCGGATTACGCCGAGAATGTACGGCGATGTCGGCTGACAACGGGAAGTGTTCACCGGCGCTCAGGGGGCGTCAAGGTCGCTGACGACACCCGTTCACGACTCCGCGCCCGCCCCGGCGCGCCAGGCAGCGCCCTCAGGGCCCCAGGCTGCGCTGGCACCAGCTTGGCGACGCCGCACCCGTCCGGGGCCGCCAGGCCATGCCGCTGGGCCCTCAGCGCCCTCTCAGCCCCTGCCGGGCTCCCCCACCGCACACCCTGCCCCGCTCCGCGTCGGCTCCGCGCCACGGCGGATCTCATACCCGGGCAGTCGGGCGTGGCCCAGCACCCAGCTCGCCCCGCTCAGCGACTTCGCGGCCTTCTTCAGAGGCGCCAGACAGGCCGCCGCCTCTCGGTGATCCGCCACGCTGCCCGGCGGACACAGCACGGTGGCCAGGGACAGTGTCACCGGCCGCCCACCCGCCGACCACGGCATGTCCAGCACCGAGGCCGCCAGCGGATCCAGCCCCTCCGGATCCGCGAGGACCAAGAAGTCGTCCCCGCCGATGTGCCCCACGCGCGTGCTCCCGGAGGCCGAGAGCTGCAGCGCCCGTCCCATCGACCGGATGAGCTCGTCGCCGGCCGCGAACCCGGCCCCATCGTTCACCTGCTTGAAGTGGTCGACATCCAGCCAGCTCAGCGCGAACGGCCGGCCGTCCGCGATCCGCCGGTCCACCTCACCGGTGATCGCGTCCGACCCGGGCAGGCGCGTGAGCGGATTGAGCCCGGCGGCCTCCTCGACGCGCGTCTCGGCCAGCGCGCGTACGAGGTCCGCCAGCCGTACGACGCCCACGCACCGTCCGTATGCGTCGACGACCGCCACATCGTCCGACGTACGGTCCCGCCCGCCGTCCGCGACCACCTCCAGCACCTCCCACGCGGTGGCGTCGATGCCCACCGTGCGCGGTGGATCGCCCAGCTTGGCGGCGGGCCGGTCCGCGTACAGCGCGTGCCCGTAGCGGCCCGACATGGACAGCAGGAAGCGCGACCGGTGCACGGACCGCACGGGCACCCCGTCCCGGTCCACGAGGAGCACCCCGGACACTTCCGGCGACCCGGTCAGCAGCGCCCGTACCTGGGCCGCGGACGCGTTCGCGGGCAGCAGCGCGGCCGGCCGCACGAACTCCCGCACCAGCGGTCCCGACGGCGACGGCGCCTCGATCTCGGGGGAGCGGAGCGGAACGTACACGTCCACCGCCGGGAGCCTGGCCGGCGGCGCGAACAACTCCCCCTGCGCCAGCTGCGCCCCGGCCGACAACGCTGCCGCGAACTGCAGTTCGGTCTCCACGCCCTCCACACACAGCAGCGCCCGCAGCTCGTCGCACAGCGTCCGCATCGCCCGCACCGCGGCCGGCCGCGCCAGCAGCGACGCGTCGAGCTTGACCAGGTCCGGCCCGATGTCCGTGAGCAGTCGCAGCGGTACGTCCCCGTCCCCGACGCCGTCGGCGCTGATCCGGAAGCCCTGCTCGCGCAGTGCGGTCACCGCCTCCAGCAGCGCCTGCTGCGGCACGTGCGTGTACGGCGGGCCCACGTCGATCGTCACCTCCCACGGCATACGTCCCGCCGCGCGCACGGCGGCGTGCAGCGAGGCGAGCCCGCCGAGGTCGGCGAGCGTCCCGGCGAACACGTTGACGTGCAGTGGCAGCAGCGACTCCTTGCGAACCGCCGTGCGCACCGCCAACACGGCGAGCCGACTGTCGAGTTCGGGATCCCGACGCGCCTCGGCGAGGATGTCGCCGGTCTCCGGGCGGGCGAGGATCTCCAGTGCCGCGATCCCGCCGGTGGACAAGTTGACCACCGGTTGGAAAGCGAAGCGGAGAGTATCCGACCAGGAGCGCACAGGAGCATGATGGCGCCCCCAGAAAGCGCCGCGGTCCAGTTCATGAGACGTTCACGCAGGATTCCGAGTCGATCACGCAGCGTACGAACAGCCTGCACAGGGATGTGTGACGAGGCATCACCAGTGGTACGTCGGTGGCGCCGAATACGGTAGGAAGCGTCGCCGGTGCCCGTACGGCCGGGCGGTCGCACCCCCCGGGAACCACCCGCTCCTCACCGCACCGCGATCACCGCGGAACCGTGCCCGAACAGCCCCTGGTTGGCCGTGATCCCCACACGTGCCCCGGCGACTTGCCGATCACCGGCCTGCCCCCGCAACTGCCATGTCACCTCGCAGACCTGAGCGATCGCCTGAGCCGGGACCGCCTCCCCGAAGGAGGCCAGTCCGCCGCTCATGTTCACGGGTATGCGCCCGCCCGGTGTCGTCTCGCAGTCCCGTAGGAGCTTCGCGCCCTCGCCCTCGCCGCACAGCCCAAGATCCTCGTACCACTGCAACTCCAGTGCCGTGGACAGGTCGTACACCTCAGCGAAGGAGAGGTCCTCGGGCCCGACGCCCGCCTCCTCGTAGGCGGCCCGCGCGATCGAGGCCCGGAACGCCTCGGCGGCAGGTTCCACCGCCACCGCGGAGTCCGTCGCGATGTCCGGCAGATCCAGCACGGGGTTGGGATAACGCGGCGTCACCGTGGACACCGCCCGGATCCGCACCGGCTCCGCCACCCCGTGGCGGCGGGCGAACTCCATGCTGGACAGGACCAGGGCAGCCCCTCCGTCCGAGGTCGCGCAGATGTCGAGCAGCCGCAGCGGATCGGCGACCACCGGCGAGGCGGCGACCTCCTGCGCGGTGACCGGCTTGCGGTACCGCGCGTTGGCGTTGAGCGCGCCGAGCGCCGCGTTCTTCACCTTGACTTGGGCGAAGTCCTCAAGGGTGTCACCGTGGACAGCCATCCTCCGCCGTGCGTACAGCCCGAAGTACGCCGGATTGGTCGCTCCTAGCACCCTGAACCGCAGCCAGTCGGGATCGTCCGGCCGGTCACCTCCCGCCGGCCGGAAGAAGCCCTTGGGCGCGGCATCCGCACCCACGACGAGCACCACGTCCGCAAGACCCGAGAGGATCTGCGCTCGCGCGGTGCTGACGGCCTGTGTCCCCGACGCGCACGCCGCGTACACGCTGGTGACCCGCGCCCCCTGCCAGCCCAGCGCCTTGGCGAAGGTCGCCCCGGCCACATACCCGGGGTAGCCGCCGCGCACGGTGTCGGCACCGACGATCGAGCCGATCTGCCGCCACTCCAGTCCCGCGTCGGCCAGCGCCGCGCGTACCGCCGCCACCCCGTACTCGACGAAACTCCGCCCCCACTTGCCCCACGGATGCATTCCGGCGCCCAGCACCGCCACATCGCCCGTCATGTCGCCACCCCCGTCGGCCGCCAGTGCCACGTCGTCCAGATCGTCTCCGTGTCCTCGTGCAGCACGCCGGGAACGACCTCCACCTCCATGCCCACCGTCAGATCGGCGACGGTGACCCCGGGAGCCGCCTGTCCCAGCACCACCATCCGCTCGGACTGGAGCTCCACAGCGATCAACGCGTACGGCTCCCAGGGAAGTTCCGGATCGGTCACATAGGGTGACGGAGGCCGGTATCGGCTGTCCGTGTACGACCAGACACGTCCCCGCCGTGACAGCGGCACGTCCTCCAGATCTCCGCCCGGACACCCGGGATTGCGGCAGTGGACGTCCTCGCGGGGGAAGAAGACAGCGGCGCAGGCCGAGCAGCGCGTGCCCAGCAGACGGAAGTCGTCCCCGTCACCGGTGAACCATCCATCGACCACGGGTGTTCGTGTACGCGACAAGGTCCCTCCTGGCAGCTAGATCTGACAGTGCGTCAGAAGTGTGCCACCGGATCCAGGGAAGCGCTAAGGACCTCGACGGCCAGGCCGCGAAGGCCCTGCCCAGGGGCCACTCGACCACCTGCGAGGAGACGCCCTCAGCAAGATCGGATACAGTCCGCCGCGTGTCCGAAACTCAGCACTCCGCCCCCAACTCCGCGCCGGACTCCCACTGTTCGAGCTGCGGATCGCCCTACGGAGAGGGCGTCTCCGGCTGGCCCCGCACCTGCCCGGCCTGCGGCACAGTCGCCTACCGCAATCCGCTGCCGGTCGCGGTCGCGATCCAGCCCGTGTACGACACCAAGGGCACGGCGCTGGTCGTCATCACCCGAACCGTCGCCCCCGCGCGCGGGGGCATCGCACTGCCCGGCGGTTACATCGACGACCGTGAGGACTGGCGGCAGGCACTCGTCCGTGAGCTCAAAGAGGAGACCGGCATCGACGCGGCGAGCCGCGACGTCCGGCTCGTCGACGCGATGAGTTCGCCCGACGGTCATCTGCTGCTGTTCGGCGTCCTTCCGGAACGCCCCGCCGACCGCCTGCCCGAGCCCACCGCCACGGACGAGACGGAGGGCTGGCACCTCCTGCGCAGGCCCGAGGAGCTCGCCTTCCCGCTGCACACGCTCGCCGTGCGGGCCTGGTTCGAGGGCCGGTACGTCTGAGTCAGCGCTCCCCGAGCCCGCGTACCCGCACCGGGTGGGGCGGCTCCCCACCGCCCTCCCGCTCGACGACCACCCGCGAGCCCTCCCAACGTGTGACGTAACGCTCGACCTCCGGTTCCTCCCACCCGTCCCCGGCATCCGGCACCACCAGCCCGGCCCCGGTGCGCCCCCGGGCGGGAGCCCACACCTCCAGTTCCAGCCCGCCGTCCGTCCCGCGCGTGGGGATCACGGCACCCGCGCGCGCGAGCACCGGAATCCGTGACAAGGCGGCGTCGACAAGAACCTGCGCCGGACCCTCGTACGCCTGCCCCGTGGCCGTGTCGTACCAGAGCCCCCGTGGCAACTGCACCGCACGCCGGTCCGCGCCCGGGGCGAGCACGGGCGCCACCAGGAGACAGTCACCCAGCAGGAAGGCGTCCTCGCAGTCACGCAGCGCCCGGTCCTCGGGCGAGCCCCACCACACCGGCCGCACATAGGGCGCCCCCGTACGGCGGGCCAGGTGCGCCAGCGTCAGGAAGTACGGCAGCAGCCGCCGGCGTTCGACGAGCGCCACGCGCGCGTGCTCCAGCACCTCGGCACCGAACTCCCACGGCTCCCTGCGCCCCGCTCGCAGACTCGCGTGCGTACGGAACAGCGGCAGATAGGCGCCGAGCTGGAACCAGCGCAGATACAGCTCCGGCGAGGGACTCCCGTCGAAGCCGCCCACGTCCGGCCCCGAGTACGGCACCCCGCACAGGCCCAGCCCCATGACCAGCGACAATGACGCCCGCAAGCCCGGCCACCCGGTGGCGACGTCACCGGACCAGGTGCCGCCGTAGCGCTGCATGCCCACCCAGCCGGACCGCGAGAACAGAAACGGCCGCTGCCGCGGTGCCAGCTCGCGCAGCCCCTCGTAGCCCGCCCTGGCCATGCACAGCCCGTACACGTTGTGCGCCTCACGATGGTCGCCGCCCCGCCCCTCCAGGTCGTGCCGGGCCGAACGCGGCAGCGTCGACTCCCCGAACGCGGCGAACGACGTCGGCTCGTTCATGTCATGCCAGAACCCCGAGAAGCCCTGAGCGAGCCGCTCCTCGTAGAGGCCACCCCACCACTTGCGCACGCGCGCGTGCGTGAAGTCCGGGTACACCACCTCGCCGGGCCACACCACACCGCGCACCGGCTGTCCCGATACGTCCCGCACGAAGGCGCCGTGGGCCGTCCCACCGTCGTACACCTCGTTGCCCGGTTCGGCCTTCACCGCGGGGTCGACGATCGACACCAGCCGGATCCCGTCCCGCCGCAGCTCCTCGGCGAGCGCCGCCAGCTTCGGGAACCGCTCCCGGTCCACGGTGAACACCTGATGGGCGTCGTAGTGGTCGATGTCCAGGTGCACCGCGTCGAGCGGCAGACCGTGCTGCCGATACCCCGCGACGATCCGCCGTACCTCCTGCTCACTGCCGAAGCCCCACCGCGCGTGATGGTGGCCGAGCGCCCACGCCGGCGGCAGCGCCGGCGCCCCGGTGAGCGAGGCCCAGGCGAGCAGCACGCGCGCGGGGGAGCCCACGATCACCCAGCAGCGCAGCGGACCACCGTCCATACGCATCTCGCACATCCCCGCCCGGTCATGCCCGGAACCCGCCCCCTCCTCGCCCTCGCGCAGCGCCACCGTGCCGTCCCACGACGTGTCATGGAACACCAGATGAGTGCCCGCGTCGGCCACCACCAGCTGCACCGGCATGGTGATGTACAGCGGATCGTCGCCAGGCGCGAACGCCCGCCCCTGGTCGGTGTTCCACAGTCGGTACGTTGCGTCCCGCAGCCGGGGCCCCGACGAGCGTCCGCCCAGCCCGAAGAAACGCGCGTCCGCGGACACCTCGGACCGCTGCATCCAGCGCGCCCGTCCGCCCCCGACCGGCTCCCACCACCGGGGCGGCAGATCCCGGCGCAGGGGCACACCACCAGGGGTACGCACCTCGACAGCGCCGTTCCGTGACACGACAACCGTCACCCGCTCCGCCACGACCCGCCAGCCGCCGTCCTTGTCCGGCTCCAGCACCGCCCGGGGGTCGGGCTCCGGAGAGCGGCCCGCGAGGGCGTACGACGGCTCTGGCCCCACACCGTCCCAGGCCCAGAAGACGGCCCCGTTCACCATGACGGTGATCCGCAGCTCGGATCGGCTGAACCGTAGAACGCCGCCACCCGGGCCGGGCGTCACCTCCCGCACCTGTCCGGGCACCCGCGCGCGTTCCGACCCCCGCGGAGGCAGGCCGACGGCGTCCGCACGGCGCCTGCGCCACGCCGCGCGTACGGTACGCAACCCCTGAGCCGCTCCCGCGAAACCGACCGCCTTCACCGAATGCACCAGGTCACGACCGTCCATGCTGCTCACCCTGCCATTGACCGGCCTACACGCGTGTGGCGTTCAACTGCCGTTCACCCGTGCCGGGACCACATCTTCCCGACACGGACTATGTGGGCGGCACCCTGGTGTAGGAGTCGATCACATGGCATCGTCCCTGTCAGCCGCGTCACGCGCACACCCCAGCCCGTGCGCGAGCGACGCACACGACGCGCACAGTCCGGGAGCCGCCCATGTCGATCGTGAACCCCCAGCCGCTCTGGCAGCCAGATCCGGAACGCATCGCCCAGGCGCAGATCACCAAGTTCCAGGCGTGGGCGGCCGAGCACCACGGCGCCCCCGGGGAGGGCGGCTACGCCGCGCTGCACCGCTGGTCCGTCGACGAACTGGACACGTTCTGGAAAGCCGTCACGGAGTGGTTCGACGTACGCTTCGCCACGCCCTACGCGCGCGTGCTGGCCGACCGATCGATGCCCGGCGCACAGTGGTTCCCCGGCGCCACCCTGAACTACGCCGAACATGCCCTGCGAGCGGCCGCGACACGCCCGGACGAACCGGCCCTCCTGTGCGTCGACGAGACCCATGAACCACGCCCGGTCACCTGGTCCGAACTCCGCCGCCAGGTCGGCTCCCTGGCCGCCGAACTCCGCGCTCTCGGCGTACGTCCCGGAGACCGGGTCAGCGGCTACCTCCCGAACATCCCCCAGGCCGTCGTCGCTCTCCTCGCCACGGCCGCCGTGGGCGGCGTCTGGACCTCATGTGCCCCCGACTTCGGCGCCCGCAGCGTCCTCGACCGCTTCCAGCAGGTCGAACCCGTCGTCCTGTTCACCGTCGACGGCTACCGCTACGGCGGCAAGGAGCACGACCGCCGCGACATCGTCGCCGAACTGCGTCGCGAGCTGCCCACCCTGCGCGCGGTCGTCCACATCCCGCTCCTCGGCACGGAAGCCCCCCCGGGCGTCCTGGAATGGTCGTCTCTGACCAGCGCGGACACGGAACCTGAGTTCGAAGAGGTGCCCTTCGACCACCCCCTGTGGGTGCTGTACTCCTCCGGCACCACCGGCCTCCCCAAAGCCATCGTCCAGTCCCAGGGCGGCATCCTCGTCGAGCACCTCAAGCAACTCGGCCTGCACTGCGACCTGGGCCCCGAGGATCGTTTCTTCTGGTACACCTCCACCGGCTGGATGATGTGGAACTTCCTCGTCTCCGGCCTCCTGACCGGCACCACGATCGTCCTCTACGACGGCAGCCCCGGCTATCCCGACACCGGCGCCCAATGGCGGGTCGCCGAACGCACGGGAGCCACCCTCTACGGCACCTCCGCCGCGTACGTCATGGCCTGCCGCAAGGCGGACCTCCACCCGGGCCGGGACTACGACATCTCACGCGTGCACTGCGTGGCCACCACCGGCTCCCCCCTCCCGCCCGACGGTTTCCGCTGGCTGCACGACGAGGTCCGCGACGACCTGTGGATCGCCTCCGTCAGCGGCGGCACCGACGTGTGCTCCTGCTTCGCGGGAGCCGTACCGACCCTGCCCGTCTACATCGGCGAACTCCAGGCCCCCGGACTGGGCACCGACCTGCAGTCCCGGGACGCGAGCGGCAAACCCCTGACCGACGAGGTCGGCGAACTCGTGGTCACCAACCCCATGCCATCCATGCCGATCTACTTCTGGAACGACCCCGACGGCAGCCGCTACCACGACAGCTACTTCGACACCTACCCCGGCGTCTGGCGCCACGGCGACTGGATCACCGTGACGTCCCGAGGCTCCGTGATCATCCACGGCCGCTCCGACTCCACACTCAACCGGCAGGGCGTGCGGATGGGCTCGGCCGACATCTACGAAGCCGTGGAACGCCTGCCCGAGATCAGGGAATCCCTCGTCATCGGCATCGAACAGCCCGACGGCGGCTACTGGATGCCCCTGTTCGTCCACCTGGCCCCCGGAGCCGTCCTCGACGAGGCCCTCATGAACCGCATCAAGCAGACGATCCGCGAACAGCTCTCACCGCGCCACATCCCCGACGAGATCATCGAGGTCCCCGGCATCCCGCACACCCTCACCGGAAAACGCATCGAGGTCCCGGTCAAACGCCTGCTCCAAGGCACCCCGCTGGACAAGGCGGTCAACCCCGGTTCCATCGACAACCTCGACCTGCTGCACTTTTACGAGGACCTCGCCCGCAAGCGAACCTGACCCGCACACCCCCGCAAGATCAGCCCCGCAACCGGCCTCTCACTCACCGACCGCAGCGTCGACGTCCGAGGCCGCTGTTTACGCCAACGCTTCCACGACCTGCGCTTTTCCTCCGCTGCCGACTCGATCGGACCTCATTGTCAGTGCCTCCGGTTACTGTGAGTGAGCACTGATCGACTGCGCACAGGGGGAAACATGGCGCACACCGACCACCTGACCATGCGACGCGTCCTGCACCGCGAAATCGCCGGCACCATCGGTCTGCTCACGGACGAGCACGACTTCCGGGCCATGCGGCGCTACCGCAGCTTCACGTTCGCGGACCACGAAACCTACTTGCAGCAGGTGGAAGCCCTGCTCAAAACACGCGCCGCCCAGGGCAGCCACACCACCGTCGCCCTCTTCGACCCGCAGGAGTACGCCGACTTCTGCGAGGACGGAGACCTCGACCCCGACCTCCCGTCGAGCCGCACACGTTTCACAGCCGAACTGGCGGCCAACGGCCCCACGGTTCCCTACGAAGGCCAGAAGCTCGCCGACCTGGTCCCGGTCCTCGTGGACGAAGCAGTACGCCAGGCGACCTGGGAGTACGCCTCGACACTCCTGGCCCGCGTCGGCGCCTGCGCGACCTGCGGTGAGGACATCGGCCGCGCGGCCTTCGCCCGCGCCTCGAACCTCCTCGTCCGTATCCTCGACACCGCCCCGCCCGGCAACCGGCATCTCGTCTGCAGCGTCTCCGGCACACCGGAAACCCTCGTCGCCGCCCTCCACGCCGACCAGGACGCCGACGGCACCACACAACTCGACGAGGCCGAGGCCCTCGAATTCACCACTGTTCTGGCCCTGGGCATCGCCACCCGGAGCCCCGGCGGGCTGGTCATGCGGACCACCGCCCCCGGCACCTCGGACCGCATCTACGGCTGGCGCCTGCGTGGAGACGGCCTCGACCCCCTGACCGCCGGCCAGGTCTTCGACGCCTACTGCACCGACGTCGAGTCGGGTGACCTCATTTCTCCGGAGTCAGGCGTCGACTACTGCGTCCCACCCGACCTGGGACAGGACGCAAGGGCAGGAGAGACCGGAGAGGAAGGAGGGGACGGCCCAGCCGCGGAGCATCGCCACTGAGCATCCACCCACGGACACGGACACGGACGGGGCGCCCCACCCACAGGTGGAGCGCCCCGGAAGAGGAGCCGTCGACGGCTTGGTCCGCCTACTCGCCGGACAGCACCGCCTGAGCCGCGTTACGCGCATCCTCGGCGGTGTCGGCCGCCCTCGCGGCCGCCGCAGCCCGCTCGCACTGCGCAAGCGTGTACTTCGCCAGCGTGGCCCGGACATAAGGAATCGACGCCGCACCCATGGAAAGGGAGGTGACACCGAGGCCGGTCAGCACACACGCGAGCAGCGGGTCGGAGGCGGCCTCACCGCAGACTCCACAGCTCTTGCCCTCGGCCTTCGCCGCCTCCGCGGACAGCGCGACCAGGTCGAGCAGCGCGGGCTGCCACGGGTCCTGAAGCCGGGACACCGCGCCCACCTGACGGTCTGCGGCGAACGTGTACTGCGCCAGGTCGTTCGTCCCCAGCGACAGGAACTGGACCTCCTGAAGGATCGACCGCGCCCGAAGCGCCGCCGACGGAATCTCCACCATCGCGCCGAACTTCGCCTGCAGCCCGGCCTCCCGGCACGCGTCCGCGAACGCCTTGGCATCGATACGGTCCGCCACCATCGGGGCCATCACCTCAAGGTAGACCGGCAGACCCTCGGCAGCCTTCGCCAGCGCGGTCAGCTGGGTGCGCAGCACCTCGGGGTGGTCGAGGAGCGTCCGCAGACCGCGCACGCCCAGGGCAGGGTTCGGCTCGTCGGCCGGCGTCAGGAAGTCCAGCGGCTTGTCCGCACCGGCATCCAGCACCCGCACAACGACGCGGCCCTCGGGAAACGCCTCGAGAACCTGCCGATAGGCCTCGACCTGCTTCTGCTCGGTCGGCGCCTTCTTGTTGTCGTCCAGGAAGAGGAACTCGGTCCGGAACAGGCCGACGCCCTCGGCACCGGCCTCGACCGCGGCTGCCACGTCCGCCGGACCACCGATGTTGGCGAGCAGCGGCACCTTGTGACCGTCGGAGGTGGCACCCGGCCCCGTCGACGCGGCCAGCGCGGCCTTGCGCTCGGCGGCCGCGGCTTCCAGCTGGGCCTTCTTCGCGTCGCTGGGATTCACGAAGATCTCGCCGGTGCTGCCGTCCACCGCGATCATCGTGCCCTCGGCCAGCTCGCCCGCACCCGGCAGTGCCACCACGGCCGGCACACCCAGCGCCCGCGCCAGAATCGCGCTGTGGCTGGTCGGCCCACCCTCCTCGGTGACGAAACCGAGGACCAGGGTGGGGTCCAGCAGCGCCGTGTCCGCCGGCGCGAGATCGCGCGCGACGAGGACATAAGGCTCGTCGCTGTCCGGCACACCCGGCATCGGCACACCGAGCAGGCGTGCGACGATACGATTCCGCACGTCATCGAGATCCGCCACGCGCCCGGCGAGGTACTCACCGGCACCGGCCAGCAGGTCCCGGTACGCCGCGAAGGCGTCATAGACCGCGCGCTCGGCGGTGCTGCCGACAGCGATCCGCCGGTCCACATCGGCCATCAGCTCGGGATCCTGGGCCATCATGGCCTGCGCCTCGAGCACCGCCTGGGCTTCGCCCCCCGCCAGATTCCCGCGGGCAATCAAGTCGGCCGCCACAGCCTCCACAGCCTGACGGGCGCGCCCCTGTTCGCGCTCCGCATCCTCGGCCGGGATCTGCTTGGCAGGCGGTTCGAGCACCGCCGTTCCCATGTGCCGAACCTCGCCGATCGCCACTCCGTGGCTCACGCCGACGCCTCGCAGCGTTGTCTCCATCTCACCCGTCTCCGGATAGTGCGGCGGGTCCCGCCGCCGCGGTGGTTGTCCTACGTGCCGTCATGCGACGGCCAATGACATCACTTCCAGACGAAGAGGCTGTCGCCCGCCTTGACGTCGCGGTCCTCATGGAGTTCGGAGAGGGCCTCGGCCCTGGCCTCCAGGGCCACGATCGGGCACACCGGGGACTTGCCGGCGACCTCGACGGCGGTCGGGTCCCAGCGCACGATGCCCTGACCACGGGTCACGGTGTCGCCCTTGTTCACGAGCAGCTCGAAGCCCTCGCCGTTGAGCTGCACGGTGTCGATGCCGAGGTGGGTGAGCACACCGTGTCCGTCCGCGTCCACGACGACGAAGGCGTGCGGGTGGAGGGAGACGACGACTCCGTCCACGGGTGCGACGGCCTCGGAAGGCTCACGCACGGGGTCGATGGCGATGCCCGGGCCGACCATGGCCCCGGAGAAGACCGGATCCGGCACGGCGGCCAGTCCGATGGCGCGTCCGGCGAGCGGGGACGTCACGGTGGTCATGGGAAGCCTCCCAGGGGTGGAGATTCATATATGGGCCGTCACTGCCAGTCCCGGACGGCACACTGCTGAGCAGGGTATGTCATGGGAAGTCCCGGTTCCGTACGAGAACTCCCGTTAGAGGTCTAGACCACTCCTACTCTAATCGATTTGCACCCGCTCCGCGGCCCCGTGTACAGTCGTACCCCTGCTTGAGGCTCCGTGATGCGAACAAGCATCATTGCCTGGCAGCACCCAACTTGTCAGATCCTATCTCGGGGTCGCTTTCTGCATGCCTGCAGGAAGGTGGTCAGAGAGACGGAAAAACACTGATAGAGTTTGGG